>CAVOQV010000001.1:0-75596 GCA_963698435.1 Ilumatobacteraceae bacterium
CGGCGGTGTTGTGGTTCACGGGCCTCTCGGGTTCGGGCAAGTCGACGGTCGCGAACATCGTGGAGTCGAAGCTCCACGCGCAGGGTGTGCGGACGTATCTGCTCGATGGCGACAACGTGCGTCACGGTCTGAACCGTGACCTCGGCTTCACCGATGCGGACCGGGTGGAGAACATCCGTCGCATCGCAGAGGTTGCGGCGCTGATGGTCGACGCCGGTCTCGTGGTGTTGGTGTCGTTCATCTCGCCGTTCCGTGCCGAGCGGCGCCTGGCCCGCGAGGCGGTGGAGGACGGCGAGTTCATCGAGGTGTTCGTCGACACGCCGCTCGCGGTGGCCGAGGAGCGTGATCCGAAGGGTCTCTATTCGAAGGCCCGCCGGGGTGAGCTGGAGAACTTCACCGGGATCGACTCGCCGTACGAGCCACCGGAGCACCCCGAGGTGCGGGTGGACACCTCGGAGATGACCGCGGAGGAGGCCGCCGACGCGGTGATCGCCGCGTGGGAACGAGGTGGCTCACTCTCGACAGGACGGTGAGGGCGTCGAGCATTCGTTCGTGGAAAGCGACTCGTCGGGCCTGTTGACGGATGTCGTCAAGCGGACGGGCCAGTGCCGACGCTGCGACGGGTAATGACCACTCTGGGTGGTCGACGGATCGATGTGCGACGAGACTTGAAGTCCGGACTGATTCCTGTACCATTGGGCGATGTGACCGACTGG
The DNA here is from genome assembly GCA_963698435.1 of Ilumatobacteraceae bacterium. Lineage (GTDB taxonomy): Bacteria > Actinomycetota > Acidimicrobiia > Acidimicrobiales > Ilumatobacteraceae > Sva-07. The sequence continues at coordinate 717 of CAVOQV010000001.1, forward strand.
CGGAGTCGACGAACATCTGAACGAAACCCTGACGGACATTTCCGACCACGAACAGTGGTGTTGGCTCTAGGGTGTTGCCGACCAGGCAAGGACTGAACTCGAAGGCGGACGGGATGAGTCAACGGCACGTGGACAGCACGGCAACGCGTGAATCGCGATCATCGACCGCTCAAACGCGCCGTCGACCTGCTCCTCGCCGTTCCGGCGCTGCTCCTCACACTCCCCGTCGTGATCATCGCCGCGATCGCCGTCCGGCTCAACGGGGGCGGACCCGTCTTCCTGCGGCGTCAGCGCCTCGGCAAGGACGGCGAACGCTTCGAGATGCTCACGCTTCGGACCTCACCGATCGATGACGAGCGCAACGGGGGTGTCGGAGCCCGACGTTGCAGCCGGCCAGCTCGGTGGTCGGCCGGATTCTGCAGGCCACGTCGGTCGACGAACTGCCGAAGTTGTGGAACGTCGTCCACGGTGAGATGAGCATCATCGGGCCGCCTCCGGTGCCACCCTCGTACGCCGAGCGGTGGACCGACGAACTCGATGCCCGGCTGAGCGTGCCGCCCGGCTTGATCGGCTCATGGCAGGGATCCGCACCACTGAACGAGATGGCTTCCCGGCTCGCGACACGCTCACCCGTCGACGTCAGTGTGCGCTCTTGGCCTCTTCGGGGGCCCGCCAGGCAGTGCTCGACCAATTCGATCGCCCGACGGCTTCGGCGGGAAGGTCCGAAATGCCCACTTCGTCAGGTTGAGCAGGAGGACCACGCCGACGCCGAGTGCGATCCAGACGGTGAGAACGAGCATCAACGGCGCCATCGGTTCACCAGCTTGCCCGATCGTGAAGACGAAGTGTGGGATGGGTGGTTCCGAGTGAACCGCTGCGTCCACCAGGTGTCGACTGCGAGGATGCCGCCGGGAGTCGGGAACGTGCCATGTGAGGTCGCAAGAACGTCTCGTCTACTTCCACCCAACGTCGGAGTCTTCAGAAGATGTCAGCCTGGAGGTTGCCGGGCGCAGCGGGTGGACGAAGAGTCGAGAGCGCTTCCCATTCGCTCGTTGCGGTCTCGGCCTCCTCGTCGGTCTCACTACCGAACGGTTGGCCCGTGAGTACGTGGGCGGTGCGCAACGCCGGGGACGGCTCGGTGCCGCGTCGAAGTTTGCGGCCGTCGATCGACACGCAGTGGCTTGCCTATGATCGCCACGTGTCGGGCGCACGAATCGAACTCGACGTGCTCGGTCCCGTTCGGGCATTCCGGGGCGGGAATCCGTTGTCGCTGGGTGGCGTCCGTCAACGCGCGCTTCTGCTCCGCCTCGTGCTCGAACGGGGTGGCGTGGTTCCATCGTCGCAGCTGCGCCATGACGTCTGGCCAGATCGCGAACTCTCGGATTCCGCGTTGCGAGTGGCGGTCGTCAGGCTCCGACAAGCGTTGGGTGACGATGACGACGCACGAGTGATCGTGCACCGGGGCGCCGGGTATGCGATCACACCGGACATGTTCGAACTCGACATCGATCGCTTCGAACTTGGGATGGCTCGAGGACAGTCGGAGCGTTCCGCGGATCCGGACGCTGCCGCGATCGCCCTCCGTGAAGCCCTCGATTTGTGGCGAGGTGACCCGTTCGGTGACGTTGCGGGCAGCTCGTTCCTGTCCACCGAGATCGGCCGCCTGATCGCGCTTCGCTCCCGGGCGGTCGAGGGATACTTCGAAGTGGAGGTCGCTCTCGGCCGTGGGCCGGCAGTGGTTCCTGAACTCGAAGCTGCCGTCCGCGAGGATCCGATGTCCGAGAGCCTCGTGGCATCGGTCGCGATCGCGTTGTACCAGTCGGGTCGACAGGTCGAGGCGCTCGCGGCGTATCGCCAGCACGAGCGGCTCCTTCGCGAGGAGTTGGGCCTCCGGCCGAGTCCCCGGTTGGAGCATGTCCAGCAACTGATCCTCAATCACGATGACGAGCTGGCCGTGGGGGCCCCCGCAGCGTCGGCGTCCCGCCTGACCCCGATGACGGATCGTTTCCTGAAGCTCGGTGCGATGCCCTTCGTGGGGCGTGAGGATCACCTGGCCGATCTGCGTTCGATCATCGGTGGATCGGCTGGCGAATCGGTCCGGACTGCGTGCGTTGCCGGGCCGCCGGGAAGTGGCAAGACGCATCTCATGGCCGCGGCGGTGAACCGCACGGTGTCGAGTGATGCCCACGTGGTGTACGCGGCGTGCAGCGACGGACCGATGAGCGGGGGGCAGTTCGTGTTCGACCTCGCCCGGGGCCTCGGCATCGATCTCCGAACCGAGAAGAATTCGATTGCGGATCCCTTGTCTCGAGGTTTCGAGCTGCGCATTGCGATCGCTCGCCAGATCGAGGAGATCTCGCAGCACCGTGACCTCGTCGTCGTGGCCGACGACTTGCACCGGGCCGATGATGAGACCGCGTCGTTGGTCGAGTTCGTCACTGATCGGAGCCCGCAACGCGTGTCGTGGTTGCTCGGCTATCGCTCCGACACTTCGCATCGGCCGCTCGCTCAACTGCTGGAGCAGGTTGCCCATCTCGCGCCGGCCCTCTCCATCTCGCTCGAACCGTTCGAGGAGCATGAGATCAAGTCGCTCGCGGTGGCCTTCGGCAGGAGTGACTCCGAGCACTTCGACGAACTGGTCGACAGGGTGAGCGACCTGTCGGGGGAAATCCACTGTTCTGCGTCGAGTTGCTCCGCGACGACCGGTTCGACCAGCTCGGCTGCGTCTCCGATCGACTCGCAACGCTGATCGTCGGTCGGCTCGGCCAGGTGTCCGAGACGGCACGCGAGGTCTGCAACACGCTGCTCGTTGCCGGAAGCGACATGCCCGTCGAAGTGCTTGCTCGTGTGTGTTCCTCGAGTTCGGACGAGGTGCGGTCCGCGGCTCTGGAGCTCGCACAGCGAGGCATTCTCGATCCCCCCGACTCCCACGGTCTGCGATTCAGGCACGCATTGATCTCGGGAGCGCTCCAGACCAGCCTCACCGAGTTCGAAGCATCGGCTCTTCGACTCCGCCTCGTCGATGCCCTCCGCATCGAGGGTGCACCTACCTCGCTCATCGCCGAGCAGGTGCTCGCGCTTCCGTATCCATCCGATGAGTCAGAGCGTCGAGTCGTCGATCAGACGACAGGAGACGCGTTGCGCCATCTGCTCGCGGTGGTGGACTACGGGAGCGCGCTGGCTCTCGCCGACCGCTACCTCGAGGTCGTCGGTACGGAGCGTTCCGACGGGGTCGCGGTGGCAGCGTTGCTGCAGGTTGCCACCGTGCTGCTCGCGACCGGTCAGGTCGATCGGGGTCGAGCGCTTCATGCCATCGTGCTCGATCGGACGAGCGTCATCGACGATCCGCTTCTTCGCAGCGACGCCCTGCTGGCTTCGGGTCCTTCGGCGCTCGGAGGGACGTCGGCTGCTCGCCAGATCGAGCAGGCCGGGGAGATGCTGCGACTGCTCCCAGCCGACGAACATCGGCGAAGAATCCAACTGCAGTGTTGGGCAGCGCATCACCATCTGAATCTCGGGCAACTCGCCGATGCGACGGACCTGCTCGATCAAGCGCAACGCGAGCTGGCCGGAGCGCCGTCGTCGTCGCTACGGGCGCTGGTGCTGTCGGTGCGCGTGCAGGCCACCCATCTGATCGGTCATCCATTTCCGTCCTCGGCATTCGAACTGCTGCGCGGGCATGCTGCACTCACCGGCGACGTGGTCGCCGAGGCCGGTGTGGCACTGCTCGCTCTCGGAGAAGCGTTCGCCACGGGCTCGCTCGACGATGTCGCCGCGGCGAGGCATTCACTCGCTGACGTCGCGGCGATCATGCCGCGGCCCGATCTCCGTTGGACCGTGCTGGCATCGAAGGCTGCGATGCAACTGGCGAGCGGCGATCTCGAGTCGGCCGCCGAAGTCATCGCCGAGGCGGAATCGATGGGTCATCGGATGAGCGTCGAGATGGCCGAGCCGGTCGCCCGTCTCCAGCAGTCGTTGTTGTTGTGGCAACGCGGCGAGCTCGGTCAACTCTCGGAGGTCTTGGCAGCGCTCGGCCGGCGTGCCGACGTGTCGCCACTCACGACGGTGCTCGCTGGGCATGCTGCACTGCAGGCGGGTGATCGGGTCGACGCATGCGAGATGTTCGCTCGGCTCGACTCGTTCGACACGCTGCTCGAATCGAGCGCGCAGACCTGGCCCGCGGTCGCGGCGTTGACGGCACGCCTGGCCGGTGAGCTGGGCGAACCCGACGTGGTCGCTGCGGCGAGCCGGCACCTGACACACCACCTCCGCAAGCGACGCGGCACTGGCCTTGCGGTCCACGGCGTTGCGTACTTCGGGACGGCGGATCTGGCGATGGCGTTCATGGACTCGTGCTCCGGGAATCCGGGCACGAGGGTCGAGGCCTTCGAATCGGCGGCGGCGCTCGAGCGCGACCGGGGCATGTCGTGGTGGATGGATGAGGCCGTCCGGCAGGCCCGCTCCCATCTGCGGTGAACTGACCGCGATCGGGGATCGCTCGGGTGGCGTTCGTCCCCGGTGCAGCGTGCATCTCCGACCCGTGGTTTCGTCTCGCGGCGGCGCACACTGACGCTCAGCGCGGTGGGCTGAATCCGGTCCGTGACCAGGTGCGATGGGCGAAGTCTCAACCTGTACTCGAGGTTCGCTGATGACCTGTTCAGGTGGAGCGCGCGTGTAGCGCGGCCGTAACGCCGAGCCCGTAGAAACGGCGTTCGTCGTACTTGCAGCAAGGGGATCGGGATGGGCGTGCGGAGCGAGTCGAATCGGAATGATGGTGCGTTCGGGCGGCGACGCACGTTGCGAGCAGTGGTGGCCACCGCGGTGATGGTCGCGCTCGTCGCGCCGGTCGTGCCGCTGGGCGGCGCCGTCGTCGAAGCGGCCGGTGAGGCAGGCAACGCTGCACCAGCCGCCGTGGGAAACACGGTGGTCCTTCCTGCCGCGGGCGGTCAGGTCACCCTGCGCGGTATCGACACCGACGGCGACGTCCTCACGTTCACGATCGACGCTGCCATACGACATGACGGTCGATTCTCCGTCCGCTCCGGTGTGCGAGCCGCAAGCCGGCGGCGGCACGGTGTGCACGGCCACCGTGAACGCGACGTTGACGGCCGCGTCCGGGTATTTCCCCTTCACCGTCGACGATGGTGCGTCGACCGACACGGGGTACATCTACGTCGACAACGGTGCTCCCTCGGCGATGGGCACTGAACTCGTCGCATCGCCGGGTGCCGCGACGACGGTCACCCTGCGCGGCGTCGACCCGGACGGCGACGAGCTGACCTTCGTGCCGGGTACCGAGTACGGCGGCACCCTCGATGCAATTTCTTCACCCACCTGCGTCACCCAGGCCGATGGCGCAAGCGTGTGTACCGCGACCGTCGAATTCACCGAGACGATCGCGTCCAACGCCTACTTCGGGTATTCGGTGTCGGACGCGTACTCGTCGTCGGGCACCGCCTACGTGTATGTCCGCAATCCGTCGCCGGCGGCGATTGGGGCGCAGGTGGTGGCGTCGCCGGGTGGGGTGACGACGGTGACGTTGCGGGCGGTCGATCCGAATGGTGATCAGTTGTCGTTCGAGCCGGTGGGGACGGCGTCGTACATGACGGTCGGGGTGATCTCGGCGCCGTCGTGTGTGGCGCAGGGTGACGGGTCGTCGGTGTGTACGGCGACGGTGGACGTGTCGGCGCTGACGAATGCGACGAATGCGACGTTCGGGTATCGGGTGAGCGACGGGGTGTCGAACTCGAACACCGCGTACGTCGACGTCCGCAATCCGTCACCGACGGCGATTGGGGCGCAGGTGGTGGCGTCGCCGGGTGGGGTGACGACGGTGACGTTGCGGGCGGTCGATCCGAATGGTGATCAGTTGTCGTTCGAGCCGGTGGGGACGGCGTCGTACATGACGGTCGGGGTGATCTCGGCGCCGTCGTGTGTGGCGCAGGGTGACGGGTCGTCGGTGTGTACGGCGACGGTGGACGTGTCGGCGCTGACGAATGCGACGAATGCGACGTTCGGGTATCGGGTGAGCGACGGGGTGTCGAACTCGAACACCGCGTAGGTCGACGTCCGCAATCCGTCACCGACGGCGATTGGGGCGCAGGTGGTGGCGTCGCCGGGTGGGGTGACGACGGTGACGTTGCGGGCGGTCGATCCGAATGGTGATCAGTTGTCGTTCGAGCCGGTGGGGACGGCGTCGTACATGACGGTCGGGGTGATCTCGGCGCCGTCGTGTGTGGCGCAGGGTGACGGGTCGTCGGTGTGTACGGCGACGGTGGACGTGTCGGCGCTGACGAATGCGACGAATGCGACGTTCGGGTATCGGGTGAGCGACGGGGTGTCGAACTCGAACACCGCGTATGTCGACGTCCGCAATCCGTCACCGACGCCCGTGGCCGCTCGGCTGACGGGCGTCACGGGGCCGGTCACGGTGACGTTGCGTGGGATCGATCCGAACGGCGATCCGCTGGCGATCTTGGTCACCACGGTCTCCGGAGGCGCGGTCGGGGACGTCTCGGCGATCTCGTGTGGAGCACAAGCCGACGGATCGAACGTCTGCAACGCTACGGTCGAGTTCACGCCGTCGGCTACGTCTGGTTCGGTCAGCTTCAGCGTCAGCGACGGGGTGACGTCCTCCTCTGCGAGCGTGGCGATCGTTGCGGCGACCTCCAACCCGAACTCGGTGCCGGAGGCGGTTGCTGATCGGGTGGCGGTGCCGGTCTCGGGTGGCACGGTGACGTTGCGGGGGTCCGATGCCGACGGCGATGGTCTGTCGTTCTCGTTGTACTCGACGCCGTCGGGTGTGACCGTGGGGACCGTCGGGGATCCGGTGTGTTCGCCTCAGGTTGATGGGTCGTCGGTGTGTACGGCGACGGTCGATGTGACACCCACGGCGTCGTCCGGTTCGTTCAGGTATCGGGTGAACGACAGTCTGAGCGATTCCGGCATTGTGACGCTGAATGTCACCAATGAGGTGCCGGTGGCGGTTGCTGATCGGGTGGTGGTGCCGGCGGTTGGTGGCACGGTGACGTTGCGGGGGTCCGATGCCGACGGCGATGGTCTGTCGTTCTCGTTGTACTCGACGCCGTCGGGTGTGACCGTGGGGCCGTTCTCGGCTCCGTCGTGTGTGGCGCAGGGTGATGGGTCGTCGGTGTGTACGGCGACGGTCGATGTGACGCCCACGGCGTCATCCGGTTCGTTCAATTATCGGGTGAACGACGGTCTGAGCGATTCTGCGATCACACGGGTGGATGTCAGCAACGAGGTACCGGTGGCGGTTGGTGATCGGGTGGTGGTGCCGGCCCCTGGTGGTGCCGTGACGTTGCGGGGTGTGGATGCCGAGGGTGATGTTCTGGCGTTTTCGTTGTACTCGACGCCGTCGGGTGTGACCGTGGGGACCGTCGGGGATCCGGTGTGTTCGCCTCAGGTTGATGGGTCGTCGGTGTGTACGGCGACGGTCGATGTGACACCCACGGCGTCGTCCGGTTCGTTCAGGTATCGGGTGAACGACAGTCTGAGCGATTCCGGCATTGTGACGCTGAATGTCACCAATGAGGTGCCGGTGGCGGTTGCTGATCGGGTGGTGGTGCCGGCGGTTGGTGGCACGGTGACGTTGCGGGGGTCCGATGCCGACGGCGATGGTCTGTCGTTCTCGTTGTACTCGACGCCGTCGGGTCTGACCGTGGGGCCGTTCTCGGCTCCGTCGTGTGTGGCGCAGGGTGATGGGTCGTCGGTGTGTACGGCGACGGTCGATGTGACGCCCACGGCGTCGTCCGGTTCGTTCCAGTTCCAGGTCAGCGATGGACTGGGTACGTCGACGGTGTCCTCGGTGAATGTCGCAAACCCGACGCCGTACCCCGTCGTGCCCGACGTCGTCGCGGGCACCTCGGGAGCGGACGTCACGCTCCGCGCCGTCGACCCCAACGGTGACCCGATCACTTTTGGCGTCGTCGACCCGGCGTACGGCGCCACGGTCGGTGCTCCGGGTCCGGTGACCTGTGAGGCACAAGCCGACGGATCGAACTACTGCTCCGCCGTCGTCACGGTGCAGGCCGAGAGCGGCGGGTGGTCGTTCAACTTCACCGCCGGCGACGGCACGTCGTCGGTCTCTGCGTACGTGAACGGCACCAACACGGCACCGACTGCTGCCCAGATCAAGGTCGCCGTGCCTTCGACCACTTCGCAGATCACCCTGACCGGTACCGATCCTGATGGCGACGACTTGACGTTCACCGTCGGCGACCCCTACAGCAGCGACGGAACGGTCGGCACGGTCGGTCCCGTGACCTGCGAGGCGCAGCTCGACGGGTCGAGCGTGTGCACCGCTGAGGTGCCGTTCACGCCGGGAGCCCTGGATGGGTGGACCATTCCGTACACCGTGAGCGACGGTGCGTCCTCGACTGGAGCGACCATCAACGTCGTCCGGCAGTCGGGGGCTGATCAGCCGCCCGATGCGTCGTTCGTATACCTCGACATCGTCGACGGTCCGAACGAGATCACGCTCACGGGCACGGACCCCGAGGGCGCCGACGTCACGTTCGCTATCGACACCGATCCGGTCAACGGCACGTTGGGGGCGATCTCGACGCCGGTGTGCGGAGGCGGACAGTGCACCGCGACGGTGACCTACACGCCCGACGGACCCCTGGTCGACGATTCGTTCACCTACATCGCCAACGACGGAACCCTCGACAGTTCGCCGGCGACCGTGACGCTGAACGGGGATCAGCCTCCCTACGGATACTGGCAGACGGCCAAGATCACCTCCCCGACGACGGCACTGACGCTCGAGGGGTACGACTACGAGGGAGCGACGCTCACCTTCGCCATCGACACCGACCCCACGAACGGATCGGTGTCGCTCGACGGACCGCCGACCTGCGACGGCGTCAACACCTGCACTCAGGCGGCCACGTACACGCCCGACACGGGCTACACCGGTGGCGACGAGTTCACGTTCACGGTCAGCGACGCGATCAACACGAGTGGTCCGGCCACGGTGACGTTGACCGGCAACGAGTCTCCGTACCTCGTCGACGTGGCGCCGAACCGCCTCGTCGGAACCACGACGTTGACCATCACGGTCGCCGAGCCCGACGGCGACCCGCTGACCGTCGGGCTGGGTACGCCTCCCGCTGACGGTTCGTTCGGTCCGTTGTCGGCACTCGACTGTGTGACTCAACCCGACGGAAGTGATGTGTGCACCGCAACGGTCGACTTCACTCCCGATCCCGCGTACTTCGGCTACGACAACATCGAGGTGACGCTGGACGACGGGATCAATCCACCGGTGGCGAGGTCCGAAGTCATCCAGATCGGCAACCACGCGCCGACCACGAAGACCGACGTGCTCATGACCGACCCCGACACGGCGGCGACGGTCACGGTCTCGGCCAACGATCGCGACCTCGACGGTGACCCGCTCTCGCTCGACGCGTCGACCGACGGCGCCGGTGGCATTGCCGTCTGCGACGACGACGGGTTCGGCACGGTCGACTGCACCTACACCCCGAACCCCGGGTTCGAGGGGCTCGACGCGTTCACATACACCCTCGTCGACAGCTACGGCGCGACGTCGATCGGGCGGGTCGAGGTCACGGTCCAGGAGGGTGGCAGCGGTGTGACGCCGACCGGCTGCCCCACGGTGGCGTCGGCGCTCGACGGGGGCGGCATCATCACGGGTGAGAGCTGGGTCGAATGCTCGAGCCCGACCGCCAACGGCGTGGTCCAGCAGCTGACGCCGCTCCTCGATCCGGCATCGGGCTCCGCAGTGCTGCTGACGAGCGGCGACCGCGACATCGCTCCGGGTCCGAGCTACGAGGGCGGCAGCGGGCGAAACAACGCCACGAGCTTCCGTGGTGGGAACGATGTCTCGGTGCTCGCCGTCGACCTCGAGATCCCCGATGGCCCGACGTGTCTCCGCTTCGATGTCGTGTTCGGTAGCGACGAGTACCCGGAGTTGGTGGGCTCGAGCTTCAACGACGCTTTCCTCGCCGAACTCGACCCCGCGACCCCTTGGGCAGTGTCCGGATCCGTGATCACCGCACCGGACAACTTCGCGTTCGACCCCGACGGCAACGTGCTGAGCATCAACAGCACGTTCTTCGCCGCCGATCGCGTCGTTGTCGAGCCCGACAACGGGATGGAGTACGATGGTGCCACGCAACGGCTCGTCGTGCAGAAGCCGATCTCGGTGGGAGAGCACACGCTCTACCTCACGATCCTCGACGCCGGCGACGGAGGCCTCGACACCGCTGCGCTCATCGACAACCTGCGGGCGGTCGTGCCCGGCCCGGAGGGGTGCGCGGAGGGCGCCAACCGGCCTCCGGTGGTGGCCGACGCCGCCGTTACGGTCGACGAGGACACCACGGCGTCGATCACGGTCGATGCGGTCGACGACGACGGTGACACGCTCACCGCCGAGGTGGGCGCTGCAGCGCATGGAACCGTCACCGTCGACGGTCCGGTCGCCTGCACCGATGGGGTCTGCCAGATCCCGATCAGCTACGTCCCGGATCCCGACGCGAACGTCGACCTCGTCGGCGAGGACTCGTTCGTCGTCACCGTGTCCGACGGAAACGGCGCGATCGCGTCGGGCACCGTCGCGGTCACGATCACGCCGATTCCCGATCCGCCCACTGCCGCGGACATGGGGCTGTCGACCGACGAGGACACCGCCCTCGACCTGACGCTCGTCGGCGCTGACGCCGACGGCACGCCGGTGATGTTCGCGCTCACCGACCTGCCGCTGCACGGCAGCGTCGACTGTGTCGATGCGGCCTGCACCTACACGCCCGCAGACAACTACGCGGGCCCGGACGGCTTCGGCTACACGGTGTCGTCGGGCGGGGAGACCGTTGCCGGCACGGTCACCATCGACGTCGTCGAGGTGAACGACGACCCGGTGGCCGTGATCGACGCGTCCGCCACCGCGTTGCCCGAAGGCACCTCGGTCGGCCTCGACGCCACGGCGTCGACCGATGTCGACGGCACGATCGTCGGCTACCTGTGGCAGGTGACGGCCGGTGGCGCCATCACCAACCCGACGAGCGCGACACCGACCCTGAACGGTGTGGACGATGCGGTGGTGACCGTGACGCTGATGGTGACGGACGACGACGGCGCCACCGATGTGACGACGTCGGACTTCACCGTCACCAACGTGAGCCCGTCCGTCGATGCGGGCGCGGATCTCGCAATCCAGCCGGGCGAACTCGCTTCTCTGACGGTCGGCTTCACCGATCCCGGGGTCATCGACACCCACACCGCCACGGTCGACTGGGGCGAGGGCGCCGGGGCTGAAGACGTCGGCGCAGTGAGCACGCCGACGTTCGACCTCAGCCACACCTACGCCACCGAGGGCGAGTACACGGTCGAGGTCTGCGTTGCGGACAACGTTCCCGAAAGCACCTGTGATTCGGTGCTCGTCGTGGTGGAGCTGGTGAATGTTCCGCCCACCGTCCTCGCCGGAGGACCGTACGAGTTGACCGAGGGTGACGTGGGCCTCCTGGCGGGCTCGGCCATCGACACCGACGGCAACCTCGATCCGTCGACGATCCTGTGGTCGTCCGACGGCGCCGCACAGGTCGGCTTCGGTGACGCGACGACAGCCGATTCGACGGTGACCGGGTTCCAGGACGGCGTGTTTTCGCTGACCCTGTCGGCTTCGGATCTGCTGGGGGCATCGGGGAGTGCGTCCACGACGCTCACCGTGACCAACGTGCCGCCGACGATCTCATCCTACGTGGTCACCGATGGTGTCGCGGAGGGCTCGACGGTGGCCTTGAACGCCGTGTTCTCCGATCCGGGCACGTTCGACACGCACACGGCCACGGTCGATTGGACATATCCGTCGACTGCCGTGCCGGTCGCCGTCGATGACGCGGCGGATCTCGTGTCGACGACGCACGTGTACCCGCAGGACGGCACCTACGACGTGCAGCTCTGCATCAGCGACGACGACGAGACGACCTGTGACACGACGCAGATCACGGTCGTCAACGTCGCGCCGACCGTCGATTCCGTCAGTGGCGGCTCGGTGGTCGACGGCAGCGCCTTCGACTTGACCGCCACCTTCCTGGATCCGGGTGCCGACTCGTTCACGGCGACGATCGATTGGGAGAACGACGGCATCGACGACGAGCTGGTCGATCCGGCAACCAGCCCGATCATGTCGAGCCACACGTATCCCGGAGTCGGTCTGTACGCGGTCGAGGTCTGCGTGTCCGACGGGAACGCCTCGGGATGCGCGACGGCCACCGTCGACGTCACGGCGTTCAACCAGGCTCCGATCGCCATCGACGACTTCGTCGACGTCGCCGAGGGCACAGGTGATCGCGTGCTCGACGTGTTGGGCAACGACAACGATCCCGAATCCACCCCGTTCTCGATCGTCTCGAACACTGATCCCGACACGGGCACCGTGACGTGCGGCACCGACGACTGCACGTTCAACGCGCCGGGCGGTTTCGTGGGAACGACGACGTTCGATTACACGATCAGCGACGGAGAGAAGCAGGACACCGCGACCGTCACGATCGACGTGCTCGGCTGTGCCGATCTCACCGGGGCGTTCTCCGAGTCGAACGTGACGGTCACCGGCTACGAGTGGGTCGAGTGCGCCAACCCGGCGGCGAACGAGACAGCGGGCGCGGACCTGACGCCGCTGCTCGTGCCCGACGGGACGCTGGCCCAGCTCACGACCGGCTTGGCGTCGGAGTCGTTCGGGTCGCCCGGAGACGTCGCCGACGAGAACCTCGGTCAGCAGTTCCGGGGAGCGTTCGATGCGTCGGTGCTGCGGCTCGACCTCGTCATCCCGATCGACACCAACTGCCTGGCGTTCGATGTCGTCTTCGCATCCGAGGAGTACCCGGACTACGTCACCAAGCCGTACAACGACGGTTTCCTGGCGGAGCTGGGGGAGGAGAGCACGTGGTCCGTCGTCGGCTCGACGATCGTCGCTCCCGACAACTTCGCCTTCGACGGCGACGACGAGTACATCAGCGTGAAGGGATCGTTCTTCGACCCGGGTCGTGTGGTGACCGACACGGGGATGTCGTACAACGGGAGCACGGCGGTGCTGCGGGTTCAGAAGCCGATCAGCACCGGCCCGAACTCGCTGTTCCTGTCGATCTTCGACGGCGCCGATGCGGCCGAGTCTTCCGCTGCCCTCATCGATCGTCTCGAGGCCTTCCAGTCGAACCAGTGCAACCCCGGCGCCGGGCAGCCACCGATCGCCGTCGATGACGACTACACGGTCGACGAGGATTCGTCGACGCTGCTCGATGTCATCGCCAACGACGTCGACCCCGAGGGCGCTGCGGTGACGATCTTCGATGTCATCACGCCGCCGCAGCACGGAACGATCGTGCCGACCGCCGACCGCACTGCCTACACCTACATCCCGGCGTTCAACTACTACGGTTCCGACAGCTTCGAGTACTCGATCACCGACACCGCGAACGCCTCGGAGACCGAGCCGGTGGCCGACGTGTCGATCGGCGCAGTCACCCTGCAGGTCGACGAGGTGAACGACGTGCCGTACGCATACCCCGACAGCGCCTCGGCCACCGGGAGCCCGGTCACAATCGACGTGTTGGCCAACGACTCCGACGCCGACACCACCGACGGCATCCGCGTCGAGTCGCACACCGATGCGCTCTTCGGCACGGTGACGTGTTCGACGTCGTGCACCTACACGCCGCAGGCCGGCTACGACGGCCCCGACCGCTTCACCTACACGATCGTCGACTCGGTGCTGTCCGGCTTCGAGGACCCGGCTCTCGCCGCACGTGGAGCGACCGACACGACGACGGTGTACATCAACAGCACCGTGCCGCCGGACGACAACATCCCGCCGGTCGCCGATGCCGGTGGGCCGTACACGGCCGACGCATGCGCAGAGGAGCCGTGCCTCCCGACGGCGCTCGACGGCTCCGGCTCGTTCGACCCGGACGGTACGTTCCTCTCCTACTCGTGGTTCGTCGCGCCGAGCCCGCCGGCGAGCCTGACCGGCGAGGACACCGTGTCGCCGGACTTCGTCACGTCGGCCAACGGCTCCTTCAGCGTCTACCTGATCGTGTACGACGCAGACGGCGCCTGGGGATGGGACTCGGCTCCCGTGTCGGCATTCGCGGCCTCGGTCGGAGCGCCCGGCGGCGCCTCGTCGATCGACGAGGGTTCGAACGCCACGGCGTCGATCGACTTCTTCAATCCCGGTGGCGATCTCACGACCACCATCGACTGGGGTGACGGGTCGGACATCGAGACGATCGACTTCTCCTTCTTCCCGGTCACCAAGACCCATCTCTATCCGCAGGACGGCCTATTCCCGCTGGAGATCTGCGTGCGTGGCGTCACCGTCGACGGTCCCGTCGACCTGTGTGACACGCCCGCCCTCGTGGTCGACAACGTCCTGCCGGCGGTCGATGCCGGTGTCGACCGCAGCCTCGTCGTCGGTGGCACCATGATCCAGAATCGGATGAGCTTCGTCGACCCGGGTGCCGATGCACCGTGGACCGCGTCCGTCGACTGGGGCGACGGCTCGCCTGCCGAGCCTCTCGTGGTCGACGATGCGACCGGTTTGATCACGATGCCTGTCGGCCATCTCTATTCGACTGCCGGCCTCTACACCGTGACGGTGTGCGTCGTCGACGACGACGCACCCGGTTGCGATGGGTTCGACGTGAACGTGTCGGAGAACGTGCCGCCGACCGCTGATGCTGGTGGCCCGTATTCGGTGGCGGAGGGTGACACGGTCACGCTCGATGCTTCCGGTTCCGTCGATGCCGATGGCACGGTGACGACGTGGGTCTGGGAAGCGGCTGATCCGTTGGTGACGCTGATGGGTGCTGACACGGCGACGCCGGACTTCTCGGCTGCTGACGACGGTGATTTCGATGTCACGTTGCGTGTTTGCGACGACCTCGGTGCCTGCAGCGATGTCGTGACGGTGACGGTGACGGTGACGAACGAGGCTCCCGTGGTGGATGCGGGCGGCGACCAGGTGGTTGACGGTGGTGTCGCTGTGGTGCTCGCGGCGACGTTCGCGGACTCCGGCACGGCCGATACGCACACTGCCTCGATCGATTGGGGCGACGGGACGGTCGAACCCGGCGTCGTCGATCAAGTGGGCGGCACGGTGTCCGGGTCGCACACGTATGGGACTGCAGACGTCTACACGGTGACGGTGTCGGTGACCGACGACGACGGCGACGTCGGGTTCGACAGCTTCACGGTGAGCTCTGCCGGCAGCTGCGTGCCGCTCGTCCACGAATTGACCACGGGCGACCCGGCACTCGATGACGGCGCACTGACCGTCGGGGTCGACGCTCTCGGCGCATTCGGAAGTGTGGTGACCTTCAGCGATGCGCGGTGGAATCCGCTGGGCCCACTCGACGAGGCGGGCACGGTGTACAGCTCGAACATCTACCTCGAGAATCTCGGGGATCTGCTGAGCGACTGCGCATTCGGTGACTTCGACGTGATCTCGCAGTCGCCGTCGGAGCTGGTGACACGAACCGATGTCGGCGACCTCGTGATCGAGCTGACGCAGACGGTGGCGGCCACGGCCCGAGGCGCCGCGCTCGACACAGACCTACACACTGAGCAACGTCTCGGCGACGGACATCACGACGAGCCTGGTGAGGCATCTCGACGGAGACCTCCTTTTCGACGGCACGCTGATCGACGGCGGCGCCGCCGCACCCGACGGATCGGTGTTGTACGAGTTCGATTCCTCGGATGATCCGAACGACCCGAGCACGTTCGTCGGTATCAGCGGGTCCCTCGCCGGCGTCTCGGTGCCGGATCGATGGACGATCCAGCAGTACGACTACCGACCGACGATCACAGGCAACCGGGGGATCCCGACCACCGACGACGCCGTGGTGCTCAACGACAGCGACGTCGATCGGATCGTCGACGCTCCGTACGACGTGACCTTGAGCCAGCAATGGGACTTCACCGTCGCCGCCGGAGCATCGAGTGAGTTCGTCACCGTCACGACGTTCGGCGAGCAGACGCCGAACTGGCCGCCGGTTGCGGATCCAGGCGGTCCGTACGACGTCGACGAGGGTTCGACGGTCCTGTTGGACGGCTCCGGGTCGTTCGACAGCGACGGGACCGTCGTGTCGTACCTGTGGTCACCGGGGAGCGATCTCGATGACGCGACCCTGGCGACCCCGACGTTCACCGGGATCGACGACGGTGTGGTGACGGCGTCGTTGCAGGTGACCGACGACAACGCCGCGGTCGGCTCGACCGACACCACGGTGACGGTCAACAACGTGCCACCGGTGGTTGATCCGGCCGGTCCGTTGGCGGCGACGGTCGACGAGTTGTTCACGTTGCCGACGTCGTTCACGGATGCCGGCACGCTCGACACGCACGTCGCGACGGTCGACTGGGGTGACGGGTCGCCGGTCGACGATGTGGGTGCGGTGGTGTCGCCGTTCGATGCGACGCACACGTACACCGCGCCTGGCTCGTACACGGCGACGGTGACGGTGATCGACGACGACGGCGGTGTCGGCACGGTCGACGTCGAGGTGGACGTGAACGTGTCGGAGAACGTGCCGCCGACCGCTGATGCTGGTGGCCCGTATTCGGTGGCGGAGGGTGACACGGTCACGCTCGATGCTTCCGGTTCCGTCGATGCCGATGGCACGGTGACGACGTGGGTCTGGGAAGCGGCTGATCCGTTGGTGACGCTGATGGGTGCTGACACGGCGACGCCGGACTTCTCGGCTGCTGACGACGGTGATTTCGATGTCACGTTGCGTGTTTGCGACGACCTCGGTGCCTGCAGCGATGTCGTGACGGTGACGGTGACGGTGACGAACGAGGCTCCCGTGGTGGATGCGGGCGGCGACCAGGTGGTTGACGGTGGTGTCGCTGTGGTGCTCGCGGCGACGTTCGCGGACTCCGGCACGGCCGATACGCACACTGCCTCGATCGATTGGGGCGACGGGACAGTCGAACCCGGCGTCGTGAACGAAGTCGACGGATCAGGGACAGTTGACGGTTCCCATGCCTTTGCAGCGTCGGGGGACTACACGGTCGAGGTGTGCGTGACCGACGACGACCTCGCAACCACGTGCGACGACATGCAGGTGTCGGTCGGAAACAGCCCACCAGTTGCCGTGGACGATTATGTCATCACCGACGAGGACACGCCGGTGAACGTGGCAGTTCTCGCCAACGACAGCGACCCGGACGGCGACACGTTCTTCATCGTTGGCGTCTCGACCACCTGGGGTGACGTGCAGGTCAATCCCGACGGCACGATCCTCTACACGCCGTACCCGAACGACAACGGCACCGACTCGGTCGGCTACACGATCTCCGACGGTCGAGGTGGCACGGACAGCGCAACCGTCTTCGTCACGTTGAACGACATCAACGACGACCCGGTCGCGGAAATCATCGGAGGGTCGACCGTGGTGGAGGGTTCGACGTTGGCATTGAACGGCTCCGGCTCGTCGGATGTCGACGGTTCGATCGTGGCGTACGCGTGGTCGGTGTCGGCGGGTGCGTTGCTCGATGATGCGGGTGTGGTGTCACCGATGTTGACGGGCGTCGACGACGCCACGGTGACGGTGACCCTGACGGTGGCCGATGACGATGGGGCCACGGCGACGACCACCCATGAGGTGACGGTCACCAACGCTCCGCCGGTGGTTGATCCGGCCGGTCCGTTGGCGGCGACGGTCGACGAGCCGTTCGCGTTGGCGACCTCGTTCGTGGATGCGGGCACGCTCGACACGCATGTGGCGGCTGTCGACTGGGGTGACGGGTCGCCGGTCGATGACCTGGGTGCGGTGCTGTCGCCGTTCGATGCGACGCACACGTACACCGCGCCCGGCTCGTACACGGCGACGGTGACGGTGAGCGACGACGACGGCGGTGTCGGCCTGGTCGACGTCGATGTCGAGGTGGATGCGGTCGGCACCCTGGCAAGCCTGGCGCTGGCGCCGACCAGCGCAGTGGTCGGCGCGAGCATCTGGCAGGCGTTCACGGTCGAGGGGTTCGACGCCGTCGGGAACTCGCTCGGCGATCTCACGGCGGACGCGTTGTTCACGATCAGCCCGAATGGGCGCTGTGACCTCAATGCGTGTCGCTCGGGCACGACGGGGTCGAAGGTCGTGACCGCCGAGGTCGGCACGCTGACCGCGACGGCCACCCTCGACGTTCGGGTGCGCCAGACCATCTCGTTCCCGACCATCGGCCGCAGGACCATGCTCGAGTCGCCGGTGATCGTGACTGCGGGCGCCACATCGGGCCTGCCGGTCACCTTCACGACCACCACGCCGGACGTGTGTTCCGCCGGCGGAGTGAACGGCTCGTCGATCACGTTGATCGGTCCCGGAAGGTGCACGGTGCAGGCTGATCAGGCCGGCGACGACACCTGGGCTCCGGCCGTGTCGAGACTGCGGAGCTTCACCGTGCGCACGGCGGTGCAGACGATCACGTTCCCGTCACTGACGAACGCGCTGATCACCGAGTCGCCCGTTGTCGTGAGTGCGACGGCGTCGAGTGGTCTGCCGGTGACGTTCACGACCTCGACGCCAGACGTGTGCACTGCCGACGGCGACGCCATCACCCTGCTCGACGCCGGGAGATGCACGGTGCGGGCGGAGCAGGCCGGCGACTCGGTGTACCGATCGGCCCGACCGGTCAACCGGAGTTTCACCGTCAGGAAGCTGGACAACACGATCACGTTCCCGACCATCGGCAGGCAGACGCTGGCCGACAGCCCGGTGACGGTGAGTGCGACGGCGTCGAGTGGTCTGCCGGTGACGTTCACGACCTCGACGCCAGACGTGTGCACTGCCGACGGCGACGCCATCACCCTGCTCGACGCCGGGAGATGCACGGTGCGGGCGGAGCAGGCCGGCGACTCGGTGTACCGATCGGCCCGACCGGTCAACCGGAGTTTCACCGTGACCCTGCCACAACCGGCCGTCCAGACCTTCGAGGCGTCGCCGACGCTGCTGAGCTCGGCCGGCGGTTCGGTCGTCCTGTCGGGCACGGCGAGCTCTGCTGAGACCTGCCGCTTCACGGTGTCACCCACGCTCGCCGGGTTCCCGCTCACCGTGCCCTGCACGGGTGGCTCGGCGTCCACCACAGCGACGCTGCCTCCCAACACGAGGGCCAACAGTCGGACCTACAGGTTCCGGTTCGCGGCGCTGCAATCGGGAGCGCGGACGTCCACAGCGGACCCGATCGCCGTCCGTGTGGCGCCGGCGAGCGAGCCGGTTGTCGATCTCTCGGTCAGCGGCACCCAGGCCGCCGACTCCGCCGAGATCGGCCTACTGCTGACGTACGTCTTCACGGTCGTCAACGCCGGGCCGGACACGGCGCCCGACGCCGACGTCAACGTCGTCCTGCCGTCGGGAGCCACGTTCGTGTCGGCCACGGCCACGCAGGGCGCTGGATGCGCCGTGGCATTCGGGGTCGCCAGCTGCTCGCTCGGCGATCTGGTGAGCGGTGGTTCTGTCGATGTCACGATCGTCGTCGTGCCGAACGCGCCCGGCACGAATTCGACCATAGCGTCCGTCACGTCCGCAGCGACGGACGCGGACCCGGCGAACGACGAAGCACGTCTCGACACGCGCTTCTTCAAGCGGTACATCGTGTACACCGACGATTCGACGGGAACCGTCCGGCGCATGGAGCCCTTCAGCGGTTCGATCGCTCTGACGACGCAACCAGGTGGCAAGAGCGACGCTGTCGTGTCACCTGACGGCCAGACCGTCGCCTACTGGCGCCAGTCTCCTGCTCCCTCCTACGAGAGCGAGATCTGGATGGTCGACATCGATGGGACGAACGAACGGCTCGTGGCCGCGGTCGGCGTGTCGATGGTCCCACGGGTGTCGTGGTCGCCTGACAGCTCCAAGATCGTGTTCTCGGTGCTCAACGGCGGCAAGTGGAAGGCAACGGTGGCGAGCGCGGTTGGTGCCCCGAACCCGCAGCTGTTGATCCCGGACACGACCTACGGTGAGAGGGCGCCGGCGTACAGCTCCGACGGTTCGAAGATCATCTTCCGTGACTCGTGTCAGCGTCCGAGCCCGGCGCAGTGTCGATACCACGTCGTCGACGCCGACGGCAGCGGAACCCCGGTGCCGTACACCACGTATCAGCCGGGTGGTGGCGTGGTGTGGGACCCTGCCGGCGAGTGGTTCTACTACTCGGTGTCGAGCACCATCTACCGGGCCCGGGTCGATGGCAGCCTTGCCGAACCGATCGTCACGGGCGCCTATGGAGGCACGTACTGGTCGCTGTCACCCCAGGGCGACCGTATTGCCTACACCGACCGTGCGGGCGGCAAGAACGTGATCTCGGTCGTCGATGTCGACGGTTCGAACCGCCAGCAGCTGACCACTGCCTTTGCCGGGGCCGATCCGGCGGGCTGCTACTCGCCGGTGTGGACCCCGGATCAGTCGGCGGTCGTGATGCACTGCTACCCAGGCTCGGGCGCCATCGGCATCTACCGGGTCGATTCGGACCTGGGGGCGCCCGTGGCTCCTACCGGCATCGGCGGCAGCTTCCGCTCGAGGAATCCCGATCTCGCCGGCAACCGCCCGACGAACTGAGCAGCCGAGACAGAACTCGCACGGTGGTCAGCCGCAGCCAAACGTGAACCCTGCGCTCGGCATGGGTCTCTGTCGAGCGATCCTCAAGGCGCGCATCGCAGTCTCGCTCGGCGACCGGACGCGACCACTCTAAGTAGTCGACTGTCAGGGATTGGGGGGTGCGTTGGAAGTCCAGATTCTTCCCACCGTTGCTGGAGATTCGCCGACTTCGATCGCTTTCGCGCTGATCCTGACGAAATCATGACGGGCGCAATGACCACGATGAGTGAGATTCGCGTAGTCTGTCGTGACCGGCGAAGCCGGGCGGGACCTGAAGGCGGACATCAGTGGAGCGAGGCGACGATACGGGAGGCCAGCGGCGATGATGTCGGCTGGCGCGCCGCAGCGGACCCGCACGCGCAGGATCCTGCAGCGATCCATCGACGTCGTCCTCGCCACCATCACGCTGCTGTTGACGCTGCCGGTCGTCGTGCTCGCCGGACTGGCGATCAAGCTCAGTTTGCCGCGCGGGCCGGTGCTCGTGCGTGAGGTCCGTGTCGGCAGAGAGGGCGAACGCTTCGAGATGCTCAGGCTCCGCACCACCACCTCGGTCGACCCGGCCACTTCGGTCGACCCGGCGGCGTCCGCGACGGACGTGTCGAGTTCGGCGCCGACCGGGGAGACGGCGGCAGGGGGTCAGCGGGTCACCGGGGTGGGGCGGATCCTGCGCACGTGCTCGATCGACGAGCTGCCGCAGTGGTGGAACGTCGTTCGAGGCGACATGAGCATCGTCGGTCCGCCACCCACCGCTCCGACCGTGCCGAAGCAGACACTGGATCGAGATCGCACCAATGGTGCGTCGCCGGGTCTCACCGGATTGTGGCGAGCCTCGGGTCGCCGAGTTCCGTCGCGCACCCAGCCGGACTGACGTCGTCAGCGCGGGGTGGTTGGTTCGAGACCGACGCGCCCGACCGCGGCGTGAGATCGACTCCCGCCTGTGGCTGATGCCGGCTCGAGGGTCGACGTCGGTTGCGGGGCCGGCCAGGTCGTGGCATTTCCGACATCGACGTGGTCGGTACGCGTCGACGAACGAACCGTCCACTTGGCGAGGTTCACGAGCCCGATGACGACGAGTCCGAGTATGATCCAGACCACGAGGACGAGCGCTGCAATTGCCACTGGCATGTCAGTATTGCCCGTCGGGCGTCGAGAATCCGGCATTTGGTGCGGTTCTGTCGGCATCGTCGATCCGAGGGCGTGGCGAATCGGTCGTGGAACGCGCCGAACGGTCGACGTCTCGACCTCGGACGGTGGAGACGGTTTCCCGGTGCATCGACCGTCAAGACGCCGGCGTCCTGTCCGCCCACGGCAGCACCTCGACCACGATGCGTGGTATTTCGCGGACGGCATTGACGAGAAGTTGACGGACAGCGCCCGCCGGTGCCGGTGGCCAACAGCGCTCGATCGCGCTCGGATCCCTTGAAAACACTGGGAAAGCGCTCCTGGGTGTCCGGCGTTCACGAAATCGTGATCCAACTCTGATGATTTCTTTCGCCACCGACAGTGGCGTTGGCGTATCCTGATCGATGGCGGACGATGAAGACCGAAGGCGGATTGATGGGTGGACATGAACATCGAGCGGGTGCTCCGGCATCGACACGATCGGCTGGCGGCGGATCGGCCAGACACATGAGTGCACGAGCGCTCGGGCCGGATGCGGAGCCGGGCCGCGAGGGGTCCGATGTCGACGCATCGCTCGACTCGCCTGCGGTGGCCGAGGCCGACACGAAGGTCGCCGGGCTCGCCGGGGCGACGGTTCGGGTGAGTCCGCGGCGGTTGCGGCGGCGGTTGATCGCCTCCGATGTGGTGGCGATTGTGGTGGGGGCGTTGTTGGCGTTGGTGGGTCAGCAGATCTTCGGGCCGGTGCCGGCGGAGATCCGTAATGAGGAGTTGTTGTTGACGGTGGTGGTGGTGCCGGTGTGGGTGTTGATGATGGGGGCCAATCACCTGTTCCTCGCCCGGGCGATCAGCCGGTTTGGTGAGGAGTTGCGGCATTTGTTGGTGGCGGGGGTGATGAGTGTGGGGTTCTTGGTGGCGGTGTCGTTCGTGGCGCAGTATGACGAGCTGTCGCGGTTGTGGGTTGGGTTGTTGTTCGTGTGTGTGACGGTGTCGTTGGTGGTGTCGCGTCTGATTGCTCGGCGGGTGTTCACCAAGTTGCGCCGCAGTGGCCGCATCAGTCGGCGGGTGATCATCGTCGGGACGGGCAGCGATGCCGTTTCGTTGCTGCATGCGACGCAGCGGCGCCCGGATCTGGGTTACGAAGCGGTGGGGTTCACGGGTGATCCGGCGGGTGAGCGTGGTGGTGTGGGGGTGTTGGGGTCGTTGGATGACACCCTCGAGGTGGTTGAGCGCACGGGTGCGACCGGTGCGATCTTGTCGGTGGCGTCGTTGGAGCCTGGGGTGGTGAATCGATTGACGCGGACGTTGACGGATGCGGGGTGTCATGTTGCGTTGTCGTCGTCGTTGCATGACATCGATATTTCGCGGACTCGGTCGCAGGCGTTCGATGGTCGGTTGATGATCTATGTGGAGCCGACGAATCGTTCCCGTCTGCATTTGTTCTTGAAGCGGGCCTTCGACACCGTGCTGGCGGGGCTGGTGTTGTTGTTGACGTTGCCGATCGTGGCGATTGCTGCGGTGGCGATCAAGCTCGATTCGCGTGGGCCGGTGTTGTTCAAGCAGGTTCGTGTGGGCAAAGACGGTGAGTTGTTCGAGATGTTCAAGTTGCGCACGATGGTGCGCGACGCCGAGGCACTGCGCGCGGAACTCGAGGATGACAACGAGTGTTCGGGGGCGTTGTTCAAGATGCGGTCCGATCCGCGTGTCACCCGGGTGGGGCGGTTCTTGCGGAAGTCGTCGATCGACGAGTTGCCGCAGTTGTGGAACGTGATGCGTGGTGACATGAGCATCGTGGGGCCTCGTCCGGCGTTGCCGGCCGAGACCGAGCAGTGGACTGCGGATCTCCACGACCGGTTGCGGGTGTTGCCGGGGATCACCGGGATGTGGCAGGTGTCGGGACGGTCCGAGGCCGACTTCGAGCTGTACCGGCGCCTCGATTTGTATTACGTCGACAACTGGTCATTGACCCACGACATCAAGATCGTGCTCAAAACCATCTTCGTCGTCCTCACCGGCAACGGAGCACACTGAACACCACCACCACCCTGCATCGGCCACCGCCACGCCACCGTCATCCAGCGTACAGCGCTCGTCGCATCACTTTGCGTGGTATTCCGGGCGACGGTGACGGAAGTCTCAGAACGGCCATTCCCCAGTGACGGCGCCACGGGAGCGCCCTGCGAGCCTCTTGAACACTTCCTGCAACCGGAGTCCACGAATCACCTCTACCACCAACAGTGGGGACCGTCTATGGTGCGAGCATCGGCCGTCGTCGGTAACAACTGGAGGGCAGCGGGCGGGCATGGACGTCGCAGGAAGAATTCGTAGCGAGAGGACACGAGCACTTCACACACGAGCACTTGGAGCGCGTGGTGGGGTTCGGAGAACCCACGAGAATTCGGATCCACCGGTGGCACCGGTCACCGAGGACGCAGCCGTGAAACGGTCGAGCCCGCGGCGTCTTCGTCGGCTGCTGATCGGCTCAGACCTGCTGGCGATCTCGGTGGGCATCGTGCTTGCCACCGTGATCCAGCAGATCATCAGGCCGGTCCCGAAGGACATCCTCGTCGATGAAGCGTTGTTGGCGCTCGTCATCGCGCCGATCTGGATTCTGATGATGGGGGCCAACCAGTTGTTCTTGGCGCGGGCCATCAACCGGTTCGGTGAGGAACTGAAGCGGCTCTTCAGCGCTGGACTGATGGCCGTTGGCTTCCTCGTTGCCGTCTCGTTCGTGGCCGAGTACGACACGTTGTCGCGGTTGTGGGTCGGGCTCCTCTTCGTGGGTGTGACAGCATCATTGACGACCTCGCGGTTGATTGCCCGCCGAGTCTTCGCCAATCTCCGTCGCTCCGGCCGCATCCGCAGACCGGTGATCATCGTCGGGACGGGTTCAGAGGCCATCTCGTTGATGCATGCAACCCAGAGGCGGCCGGACCTGGGATACGAGGTGCTCGGATTCACCGGGGACCAGTCGGGAGCACGCGCGGGGATCCGGGTGCTCGGTCCCTTGGACGAGACCTTGGAGATCGTTCGGAAGACCGGGGCCACCGGTGTCATCTTGTCCGTTGCCTCGCTCGAGCCGGAGATGGTCAATCGGCTCACGAGAACGCTGACCGACGACGGATGTCACGTCACGTTGTCGTCGTCCCTGCACGACATCGACATCGCACGGGCGCGATCTCAGGCGATCGACGGCCGCCTGATGATCTATGTCGAGCCCACCAATCGGTCACGAACTCGGCTGTTCCTCAAGCGGTGCTTCGATGTCGTCGTCGCCGGGTTCGCGATGCTGTTGATGCTTCCGATCGTGGGGATCGCAGCGGTCGGGATCAGACTCGACTCGCGTGGTCCCGTGCTGTTCCGGCAGGTTCGGGTCGGCCAGGATGGAGTGCCGTTCGAGATGTTCAAGCTGCGAACGATGGTGGTCGATGCGGAGACGATGAGATCCGAGCTCGATGAGCGCAACGAGTGCTCCGGGCCGCTGTTCAAGGTGCGGTCCGACCCGCGGATCACCCGTGTCGGCCGATTCCTGCGCAAGGCGTCGATCGACGAACTGCCTCAGTTGTGGAACGTGCTGCGTGGTGACATGAGCATCGTCGGGCCGCGTCCTGCGCTTCCGGCGGAGACCGAACAGTGGACGCCCGATCTGTACGAGCGGCTTCGGGTGCTCCCCGGGATCACGGGGATGTGGCAGGTGTCGGGCCGGTCGGAAGCCGACTTCGAAACCTATCGGCGACTCGATCTGTACTACGTCGACAACTGGTCGCTGATGCATGACGTGAAGATCCTCGTCAAGACGTTCTTCGTCGTGCTGAGCGGGCGCGGCGCACACTGAACCAACGTCGGTGCCTCACACCGAACGACTTGGTTGGTTGCCAGGTGCGTGGGCGGTGAGCGTAACCTTGGCTCGGTGGTGAGCGATCGGTTGTCCATCAACGTGTGCTTTCACGGAATCGGTGAACCGGCCCGCTCACTCGAACCCGGTGAGAGTCCGTACTGGATCACCGCGGCCCGATACGAGGAGATCTTGGACGAGATCGCCTCGTGGCCCTCGGTGGCCATCAGTTTCGACGATGGAAACGCCTCCGACGTCGAGTTGGGGCTCTCGCCGCTGATCGAGCGGGACATGGCAGCGACGTTCTTCGTACTCGCTGGTCGGATCGATCTGCCCGGGAGCCTCTCGACCGGCCAACTCCGAGAGCTGAGAGCTGCCGGGATGGGTGTCGGGTCACACGGGATGGATCATCGGCCGTGGACAGGTCTCGATCCGTCGAGCAGGCAACGTGAACTGGTCGAGGCTCGTGATCGAATCGCTGAGCTGCTGGGCGAGTCGATCAACGAGGCTGCATGCCCCCTCGGGAGGTACGACAGGTCAGTGCTCCGCGAGCTGCGGCGGCTCGGATACGCGCACGTGTACACCAGTGATCGCCTGGCGGCCAAGCCGACCGACTGGATCCAACCCCGCTACAGCGTTCGGTGCGACGACACGGCGTCGTCCCTGCGTCGAGACGTTCTCGATCGTCAGTCGATGCGGCACCGGGTGCGTCCGCTGGTCTCCGGCTGGGTGAAGAGGCACCGATGACGAGGGTGCAGTGGACGTCGGACGTCAGTGTCTCAGCCAGTCGGGACCGGGAGTGCCGAACATCCGGCGTGGGGACACGAGTGCCCCGAACGCGGCACGACTCGTCGGCTTTCCGAGCAGAGCGCGACTTCCCTCACGGAGAACCACTGCTGTCCAGAAGGCGAACGTATGAACCCGGCCATGGCGGAGTCGGAACAGTCGCACCCGATTGGTGACGAGGAGCGGCCACAGGGAGGGAGAGCCGGCTGAATCGCCTTCGAGGTGAATGGCGACCGCGTCCGGTGTGTAGCGGGTGGCGAACCCGGCATCTCGCGCTCGGAGCGCGAACTCCGTTTCCTCGGAGTACAGGAAGAAGCGTTCGTCCCACGGACCGCATGCGGAGATGCACTCGGCGCTGATCAAGAGGGTGGAACCCTCGGCCCAATCGGTCATGGTCTCGTGCTCGTAGCAGCGCGGATTGGTGACGACTTCGCCGAAGAGAGCGAATCGTCCGGCACGGCGAGCACCGACCACCGCATCTGCAAGCGCGCGCAGGACGGTCGGTTCACGCCGCTGTGACTCGATCAGCTCGCCTTCTGCGTCGAGCAGTCGTGGAACCGCGATTCCCGTACCCGGCTTGCGCAGCGCATCGAGCAGCCGACGCACGCACCCGTCCGTGAGGCGGACGTCCGGATTGAGGACGAGAACCGCGTCGTAGTCGTCCAACGATGCGACACCGATGTTGATTCCGGCTGCGTACCCGCCGTTACGGCCTGTTTCGATGACGGTCGCCTGAGGTGCCACTCTGCGGGCTGCGGCGCAACTGCCATCCGTCGATGCATTGTCCACGACGGTCAATGACCATTCCAGGTCAGCGAGGCCCGCATCCAGCGACGAGACCAGATCCGGGAGCAACGTTGCGCTGTTGTACGTGACAACCACGACGGCAACGCGCTGGTTCATGGCACCATCCCGCAGCGACGCTCGCTGAGATCCCCGAGGGTTGCTGTGAGCATCGGAATCAGGTCCACGAGGGTGGCGTCATGGTTCGGTGTCGGGTCCTCGGTGGGCTGGATTTTGGGCGTTCTGTGTGCGAACGGTGACCGGTCTCGCACGGAGAGTGCGGAACCCTGCGCTTCTTGACGAACATCCGCTTGTCCCTGCTCCTGGCGATCGCTAGGTTCGTGGTTTGCGGACGGTACGTGTGGCTCCCGTCCCATGCAGGAGGATCCCCCATGGCTGGAGAACGTAGCGGACACGACGACGACCCGAAGGGGATGGGACCGCGTCGCCCGGTCAGTCGGCGATCGTTCATGAAGGGAGCCGCGATCGGTACCGGCATTGCCGCCACCGACCTCTCCTTGCTCTCCGACCTCGGCCTCGCCGCGTCGAATGCCGTACTGACGGAGAATGCCCAGACTGGCACGACAGACTGGGACATTGACTACCAGGATGACAGTATTGAAGGTTTCGCCACTGACTTCAGTGTGAACGCAGGCAGTCCTGTCGCGTTCAAGATCAACACGGCTTCCACGAACTATCGCATCGACATCTATCGGGTCGGATGGTACGGCGGCGCTGGTGGTCGCAAAGTTGCCTCGATTCCTCGCGTCTTGTCTTCTCCTCAAGTGCAGCCGGAGCCAATCCGCGACGAAGCGCTCGGCCTCGTGGACTGCGGCAATTGGGCGGTTTCTGCGACCTGGGACATCCCGTCCACTGCGGTCTCAGGGGTGTATTTCGCCAACTTCGTGCGGCTGGACGTGGCCGGCCAACCGGCGAACCGAGCGATGTTCGTGGTGCGAAATGACGGTCGGCAGAGCGATATTCTCCTGCAAACTTCGGACACCACGTACGAGGCGTACAACCGATGGGGCGGAAACAGCTTCTACGCTGGCGACGGTCAGGCTCAGTTCGGCAGGGCCGTCAAGGTCAGTTACAACCGGCCGATGGCGTCATCGGAACTCGAAAATGACTTCGACTACGCGGAGCTTCCGCTCGTGCGTTGGCTCGAGCGCAACGGTTACGACGTCGCTTATTGCGCAAACGTCGACACCGAACGAGCCCCGGCAGAGCTCCTTCAGCACAAGGTGTTCATCTCGTCCGGGCATGACGAGTACTGGTCCGGCGGCATGCGGGCCAATGTCGAAGCCGCTCGCGACGCAGGCGTCAATCTCATCTTCATGACCGGCAACGAAATCTTCTGGAAGGTTCGTTGGGAGTCGAGTATCGACGGCTCGGGGACTCCCCACAGGACCCTTGTGTGTTATAAGGAGACTCTCGACAATGCCAAGATCGACCCGAGCCCGGAATGGACCGGAACGTGGCGCGATCCTCGCTTCAGCCCACCGTCGAACGGAGGTCGGCCGGAGAACGCACTCACCGGGACGCTTTTCAAGGCGATCATCTCGGTCGACGACGTGGATTTCCCCATCGAGGTTCCGTACGACTACTCGCGCTTTCGAATCTGGCGGAACACGAGCATCGCGTCGCTGGCACCTGGAACGAAGGCCACGCTGACCAACGCAACGCTCGGTTACGAGTTCAACATCGACGGCGACATTCCAGACCGTCCGGCGGGTCTGATTCGCATGTCGGAGACCACAGTTGTCATCGACCAGGTGCTCCGAGACTACGGCAAGACGTATACGCCTGGTCCGCTGACTCACTATCTGACGATGTACCGGGCGAGCAGCGGCGCACTTGTCTGGAGTACAGGGACCGTGCAGTGGGCATGGGGCCTTGACGAGTACCATACGAATCGGCCGGTCTTCGAGGTGCCTGTCGATCCGAGGATCCAGCAGGCGACGCTCAACGTGCTTGCCGACATGGGCGTACAACCCGCGAGTCGTCAGCCCGGTTTGGTTGCTGCCTCGGCGTCGACCGACACCTTGCCCCCGGTCTCGACGATCGTCGCACCGGCTGCGGGCGCCGAGCTTCCGGTCGGGAGTTCGGTGACGCTGACTGGTTCAGCCACGGATTCCGGAGGCGGCCGAGTGGCCGCTGTTGAGGTCTCGGTCGATGGCGGTGTGACCTGGCATCCAGCGGTTGGTCGCGAGACGTGGATGTACACGTTCACCCCTCTCCAGGTTGGTACGGTCAACGTGCAGGTTCGTGCCATCGATGACAGCTGCAACATCGAACCTGTCGATGCCGGGACGAACTTCTCGCGGTACCCGAGAGATCTCCCGGGGTCGCTCTGGAATGCAGCGGTGTTCCCGAGCGTGATCGACAGCGCCGACCCGTCTGCGCTCGAACTCGGGGTGCGGTTCGTTTCGACGATCGATGCATTCGTGACCGGGATCCGCTTCTACAAGGCAGCTGCCAACGTCGGAACACACACAGGGCGCATCTGGAGCAGTGGGGGCGCCTTGCTCGGCACGGTTGTGTTCTCGGACGAATCGGCCACTGGTTGGCAGCAGGCGATGTTCACATCGCCGATTGCGGTCAAAGCCGGAGTTCCCTACGTCGCTTCGTACACGGCACCACAGGGGCACTATTCGTACGACACGAACTACTTCGAGTCTGCCTATGACCTCCCGCCAATCGGCGCCCCGGCCAACGGTGACGGCGGACCGAATGGCGTGTTCAGCACGTCACCCGGAACGTTTCCGACGAGAACGTTCGGCGCGTCGAACTACTGGGTCGACCCGATTCTCGATACCGACGATCAGCGACCGCCGACGGTCGTGGACGCCTCTCCCGGTGTCAATGTGTCACAAGTGGGGGTCACGACCAGCGTCGCCGCCACCTTCAGCGAATCCGTGATCGCAAGCTCGATCGTCATGGACCTCGCTGGTCCCTCAGGAACGGTCGCTGGTGTGGTCTCGTACGATGACAGTGTCTTGACGGCCACGTTCGTTCCGGACGAGCCGCTCGAGCCGCTCACCACCTACACCGCCACGGTCTCGGCGGCGGTGGACACAGTTGGGTCTTCGCTCGTCACGCCCAAGTCCTGGACGTTCACCACGGTTGGTGCTCCGGGCACGGTTCCGACCAGCATCTGGACTGGTGATGACGTTCCGGCCACGTTGGCTGCTGCAGATCCGAACGCGGTGGAACTCGGCCTGAAGTTCAGGAGTTCGAGCGACGGATTCGTGACTGGGCTGCGCTTCTACAAGGGTGAGGGCAACGGTGGCACGCACGTCGGTCGCCTGTGGACCGCTGCCGGCGACCTTCTCGCAGCTGTGACATTCGACAACGAGAGCAATCAGGGATGGCAGGAGGCCTCGTTCGTCGAGCCGGTGGCGGTCAAGGCCGGCGACGTCCTCGTAGCCTCGTACCTTGCACCCGAAGGCCGGTACGCTGTCTCGGGCGGACATCTGAACGGATCGTCGATCAGCCGTGGACCTCTGCAGGCGATCGACGGCACGACCGTTGGCGGCAACGGGGTTTTCCGATACGGGGCCGGTGGCGGCTTCCCGACCAGTTCCTACGGCAACTCGAACTACTGGGTGGACGTCGTCCTGACCGTGCCACCGAGCACGCTTCCGCCGTCGGTTGTGACTTCGACCCCGGCGCCCGACCTGCTCGCCGTCACGAGGAACGCCTCGATCTCCGCGGGCTTCGAGGACGCAATCGATGTTGCGACGGCTTCATTCGTCGTCAGCGATTCCGCAGGACAGCCGGTCGCTGGGTCGACTTCGTACCTACCGGAGACCCGCACGCTCGTGTTCACGCCAGGCGGACCGCTCGAATCCGGAGTCACGTATACAGCGAGTGTTTCGGCTGCGAGTTCGACCGGCGTTGCCATGGAGACACCGCATTCCTGGTCGTTCACGACGGCGACGAACGTCGGTGAACTGCCAGCGACGCTGTGGGACACATCGGCCGAACCTGCGATCGCAGCAGCCGATGATGCCTCGTCCATCGAACTGGGAATGAAGTTCAGGGCCGACGCCGACGGCACGATTCTGGCGATCCGGTTCTTCAAGGGTGCTGGGAACATCGGTCCGCATCTCGGCCATCTCTGGAGTGAGAGCGGCGAGCTGCTGGGGACCGCCGTGTTCTCCAACGAGTCATCGTCCGGGTGGCAGCAAGCGTTCTTCCCAACCCCCGTCGCGATATCAGCCGGCGTGACCTACGTGGCGTCGTACCTTGCTCCTGCCGGCCGCTACGCAGTTACCTTGGGCGGCCTCGCCGATGCCGTCGACCGGCTCCCCCTGCACACCTTGGCGAACTCGTCGAGCAATGGCAACGGTGTGTACGCGTACGGCGCGGGTTCCTTCCCGCAGAACTCCTACCAGGGATCGAACTACTGGGTGGATGTTGTCTTCACCGATACGACGGGGCCTGCCGTCGTCTCTCGATTCCCAGCGGCAAACGCAGTTGGAGTGGCCGTCACCACAAGCATCGGTGCATCGTTCAGTGAGGCGATCGACCCCGCAAGCTTCGCAATCGAACTCCGCGATGCCCAGGGAGGCCTGGTCTCAGGCACATCGGGATACGACGCATCGACGAAGACGGTCTCCATCGATCCGTCGAGTGATCTGGCCCCGGCTTCGGTCTTCACCGCTTCGGTGAGCGGTGCCCGGGATCTGGCCGGCAATGCGATGTCAGGAACAACCAGTTGGGCCTTCACGACTGCTGGTGCGGGCACCGTGAACCTCTTCGGTCTTGCTATGCCGTCCATTCCGTCGGCGGACGACCAGAGCGCAGTCGAACTCGGTATGAGGTTCCGGACGACGGTCGATGGCAAGGTCCACGGAGTTCGTTTCTACAAGGGTGCTGCAAACACCGGTCTTCACCTCGGGCGTCTCTGGACGCCGGACGGCACCTTGCTGGCTTCCGTCGAATTCGTCGGCGAGACCGCAACAGGCTGGCAGTACGCTGCGTTTGCGACACCGGTCCAGATCCCGGCGAACACGGATCATGTCGTGTCGTATTTCGCGCCGTCGGGAGGGTATGCCGCGGCGGGTGGGTTCTTCGGATCAGGTGACGTGATCAATGGCCCCATCATCGGTCTCGGCAACAGTGGCGAGACGCCCAACGGGTTGTACCGCTACGGTGGGGGCGGCGGATTCCCGACCAGCACGTATGGCGCCGGCAACTACTGGGTTGACGTCGAGTTCGAACCGAACTCAGGTTGATCCGAGAGGTCTGGGTCGATGAGTGCCGTCGATGTGGTCATTCCGTGCTTCAACTACGGGCACTTCCTGGGTCGCTGCGTCGAGAGCGTGCTCTCGCAGGATGGCGTCGATGTTCGAGTCCTCGTGATTGACGATTGCTCGACCGATGATTCAGCGGTGGTCGCTGAGCGCATCGCCCAGTCGGATGAGCGTGTGGAACTGGTAGCGCATCCAGTGAACCGAGGGCACATCGCAACCTACAACGAGGGCTTGATCGACTGGGCAGACCGCGACTACGTCGTGCTGTTGTCGGCCGACGATCTTCTCGCGCCGGGCGCGCTCCGAAGGGCAGCACAGGTCATGGATGACGACCCTGCCGTCGGAATGGTCTACGGAGCGGCGCCGTATTTCGAACATCACGATGATCTGCCGACAACACGGTCGGGTTTCCGAGGCGTTACCCAGTGGAGAGGCGTCACCCAGTGGAAGGGTGTTGAGTGGATCGAGGGTCGTTGTCGGTCCGGGTACAACGTGATCTCCTCGCCTGAGGTCGTCGTCCGTACGTCGGTTCAACACCGAGTCGGTGGGTACGAGGCCGCACTTCCGCACGCCGGCGACCTCGAGATGTGGCTGCGAGTCGCTGCCGTCAGCGATGTGGCATACGTGCGCGGTGCGCCACAGGCCTACTACCGAGTTCACTCGGCGAGCATGCAGCGAACGTCCTACAAGGCTCATCTCGAGGATCTACGCCAACGCCGCGACGGGTTCGACTTCTTCTTCGCAGGAGTTGGATCCGAGCTTCAGCAAGCGGACCAGTTCGCAAGCCTGGCCCATCGCGCACTGGCCCGGGAGGCGCTGTGGCGAGCGTGTCGTGCCTATGACCGCGACGCACTGGCGAGCGTCCCCGTCGACGAACTCGTCGACTTCGCACTCTCGACTTCACCTGACGCGACCTCGACACCTGAGTATCGCGGTCTTCGACGCCGGCGGCGACTCGGGGCGCCCTGGTGTCGGCGAACCCAGCTGTTCGTTCTGTCCGGAGTTCGTCACCGACTGGTGTCCAATTACCGACTTGCACGGTGGCAGCGCCTGGGCGTATGACGATCTCCGACCAGAACACCGCCTCGGATCCCGGCTCGCCGGGCGGGAGCGAACGCGATCAGCGTCCTCGAGGCAGTTCCGGCCCGGACGTTGCGGACGGGTCGGTGTCCGTGGGCTCGGCAACCGATGGCGAGCTGCGGGGCAAGGTGTCCGGCGCGCTTCGGTGGAGCTTTGCGAACACCATGTTCACGAGGTTCGCTCAGCTCGGATTGAGCATCGTGCTCGCTCACCTGCTCGCTCCACGCGAGTTCGGCGTGTATGCGGTGGCGCTCGTCGTGATCAACATCACACTGAGCGTCTCGGAACTCGGGGCCAGTGTCGCTCTGGTCCGATACGAGGGTGACCCGGCCGAGATTGCTCCGACGGTGACGACGATTGCGCTGGCCACGAGTACGTTGCTCGCGGCGCTGATGGTGGTGGGTGCTCCGTACTTTGCTGACGCAATGGGAGCGCCGGAGGCGACCGGTGTCGTTCGCCTGCTTGCGGTGGCGTTGCTCACGAGTGGGGTCTCCGCCGTGCCGGGAGCGATGTTGCAGCGTGAGTTCCGGCAGGACTACAAGATGCTGGCCGACACGCTGAGCTTCGTGACGAGCACGATCGTCGTGGTCGTTCTCGCCCTGGCGGGCTTCGGGCCCTGGGCGCTGGGGTGGTCGCGCATCGTCGGAAACGGCACCGCAGCGGTGGTGATGATCGCGCTCTCGACCGAGCGCTTCTGGCCGGGTTTCGATCGGGCCCGCGCCCGCGAGATCCTGCGCTTCAGCATTCCGCTGTCCGGAGCGAGCCTGCTCGTGTTCGCAGTGCTCAACGTCGACTACATCGTCGTCGGGGCGATTCTCGGCCCGGAACTGCTCGGTCTCTACCTGCTTGCGTTCAATCTCTCCAGCTGGCCCGTGACTGCGTTCTCATCGTCGATCAGAAGCGTGTCGCTGGCCGGATTCGCCAAGCTGCAGGGTGATCAAACCAAGTTGCGTCAAGGGTTCGCATCGTCATTCAGGATCTTGATGATGCTGTCGGTTCCGGCGTGTGTGTTGCTCGCGGTGTTCGCCACACCACTGATTCGCTTCGTCTACGGCAACGTGTGGACGCCCGCCGCTGTCGCCTTGACCATGCTGAGCGTCGTCGGGGTGATGCGTATTGCTCTCGAACTCGCCTACGACTACCTGGCAGCGATCGGTCGTACCGTGGCAATTCTCGCGATTCACGCGCTCTGGTTGGTCGCCCTGATTCCGGCGTTGATCGTCGGCGCGAACCTGGATGGGATTGCCGGCGTCGGGTGGGGCCACTTCGTCACCCTGTTCGTCGTCGTCGCGCCTGCCTATGTCTGGGCCCTGTCTGCTACCGGCCTGAGCTTCTTCTCATATGTGACAGGCGCGGTCCGGCCGGCGCTTGGCGGCGCTGCGATGGTCGGTGTCGGCATCCTTGCGACAGCGGTGTTCTCGGCCGACTTCTGGGTGTTGTCCATCGGAGGGGTCGCGTCGCTTGCGACTTACGCGCTCGTGGTCCTGCCGGGCGAGGGCGGGCTCCAGCGATTGAGAGAGTTCCGCCGGTCGGCGTGAACCGGGGGTGTCGCCATCGCGATCCGGCGCGCCGCTCCGGCGAGGCCGACCATGAGGAAGGTGATTCCGGCGATCATTGGCGTGCTCCAGGCGTCGACGGTGGCATAGCTCACGCTGAGACCGGCGAGCGACGCTGACAACGCAAGTGCGTAGTGGCGATGCTCAGGGTCCGGGGCGCGGAGCCGTGCTCCGCGGGCACATCCCCATGCGACGATGAACAACAGCAAGACGGCCATCAGCCCGAGGGCGCCGAGCTCGAGGAGAAGTCTGAGGTACTGGTTGTCCAGGATGCGGTAGTAGCGGGGAATGAAGGTGAACAAGCCGCGGCCTACCCATGGATGATCGGCGTAGACACGAAACGCGATGCCGTAGTCGTCGGTTCGACCCGAGACGCTCGGATCCTCGTTGAGATGGGTGAAGAAGGCGATCGTCGTCCCGACCACTCCCGGCATGAGCAGGCGAATCGCCACGATTGCAGCCGGGGCGATCACGATCGCTCGAATGCGCCACTTCGCAGGCCACCCGAGGAAGAGGACGGCGAGCGCAACGGCGAGAACCAGGATCCCCGATCGGGACACAGCGACGGGAATCGCCAGACCGATGACGAGGGTCGGGATGATCGTCGATCTCCGACGTGGTTGGTGTACCAACCGATGTAGCGCCAACGGGAAGATGGCCGCCAACACGACGCCGAACTCGATCGGGTGGATCGCAGTGGCGTATACCCGACGGACGACGGACCGAGCGTCGACCGCGCCGAATTCGTCGTTGGCAACCAAGCCGGGCAACTGGAAGAGCGACGCGATGTTCCACCCGAAGAAGTACTGCAGCAGGCCGAGCCCTCCCATGGAGGCGCCCATGTACGAGAGCCACTTCGCGACCCGATCGAGGTCGCGCCGACGATCGAAGGCCATCCATCGTGACGAGCGCGATACCGAGCCACGATCCGAACGAGATCAGCCCGCGGTCCGCAGCATCGAGCGACGTCGCAGTGACCTGCCGCAGCGTGGCGGGTGCGAGATCGAAGATGTCGCTCGTGGCCTCTCGCACATCAGCGGGCACGTACCATCCGTGCACCATCGCGCCGATGTAGCTCGCCATGACCACGAGAGCGAGTGTGCCCAGGACGATTCGCAAGGGCGCATGCCGTGGAGCGGGATTCTGGCCACCGGCGGTCACAGAAGCCCACCAGATCAGGGCGAACAGTCCCCAGAGGTTGGCCGGCGTGCCGGCAGCGCCGATCGGAGCGACGATCAACCGTGCCGGTATCCCGATGAGCAGGACGCAGTAGACGATGACGATCCATACCGCTGGAATGCGGCCGGCGGGTAGCCAGCGCTCGGCCAGTCTGGACAACGGGCCGCTCGGAGGTCGAACGACAACTTCGCCTTCTCCCATTACCGACATGCCAGACACGGGTTGTGCGTCTTATTGGACGGTCATGGTTGGGGTCGCATCCGACGACGGTCCGTCGCTCGGTGGAGCGTCGTCGTCTCCTGGGGGACTCGAATCTGCCACCCACGGCAACGATCCGACCGACCCCGGTTGCGCCTCCGGTTCGGCGTTCTCTGGTTCGGGTGCGAGCGCCTTGCGTGCGCGCTGCGCCGTTCGCCATCGGTCCAATGAGAAGGCCGCGATGAGCGTCAACACGATCCCGAGCGCGAGGATGACGCCGATCGCCCGCAGGCGGTTGCCTGCGAGCACTTCGGCATCCTCCGAGACCCCGAACTCGCGAGAGAGGATCATCTGGTCTTCGAGTACGTCCTCGGTCCGCTGGATCGTGTCGAGCTCACCGGCGATTCGCCGGAGTACCTCGTCTCGGGTGCTCAGGGCAGCGGCTGGATCGGTGTCCTCGACGGTCAGGATGATCAACGGACCCGTTTGGGGGACCACCGCTGTCGCGTACGGCGATTCGAAACCAGAGTCCTCGAGGTCCCGCTGTGCATCTGGCGTGGCCACAGCACTGGCAACCAACGAAGCTGTGAGCGTCAGGTCGCCTGGCAAATTGAGATAGGGATTCACCGGGTCGCCTTCGGGAATCGGATCGCTCGGCGGGAGTAGCAACACCTGGGCGGTTGCCTGATAGCTCGTGGGTACGACCATGAATGCTGTGACACACGCGGCGGCGACCATGAGTAGGCCGAGGATGACGACCGGGAGTTGCCTGAGCAGCGTTCGGAGAGCGTCGGTGAAGTACATGAGGGAGCGAGGGACCGCCAAGGCCCGCTAACATCTATCATATCGCTTCACCTCCCTTGTCGGCGCACCAGCTCATGATGGGGGTTGTGAATGTGCGGGAAGATCCGAAGAAGGGCGTGGACAGGTGTCGGAGCTGTGAAGGTCGTGTTGAGCCGGGAATTCATTCGGAGAACCCGGACCCAGTTGACGCGAAGGTCTCGCCAGCTTCGCAACCTGATCCGAGCCGAGGGTCTTCGCGGGCTGGGCAGACGGATCGTTTCAGCTCTTGCTCGACGTCTCGATGCGCAGCTCTTGCTCCCGAGTGTTCGGCCCACGGACGTGTTGCAGGCCGATCTCCGCTCGCCATGGACGCCGCCGATTCAGGAGGTCGGTGGCAACGGACGGTTGGTCATCAACTGGGTCATGGCCCCGCCCGGACCGCACTCGGGAGGGCATACCACGACGTTCCGTCTGATCCGCCATCTCCAGGACCAGGGACACACCTCCCGCGTGTACTTCTATGACGTATACGGGGGCGACCTGGCGTACTACAGCGATCTGCTCCGCCGCGAATATGCGAATGTTGAGGTTGCGAGCGTCTTCGACGGCATGCAGGACGCCGATGCTGTCTTCGCGACGTGCTGGGAGTCGGCTTACCCCGTCTTCAATGCCCGATGTGCTGGTAAGCGCTTCTATCTCGTGCAGGATTTCGAGCCCTGGTTCTATCCGGCCGGCTCGTCAGCCACGCTGGCCGAGAACACTTACAAGATGGGGTTTCATGCCATAACCGCAGGACGATGGCTCTCGTCGCTGTTGGCCTCACGGTACGGAATGGGCGCAGACCACTTCGATTTCGGCTGTGACACCGAGATCTACCGGTTGCAGCGACGGCAGCCGCGTGATGGAATTGTCTTCTACGCTCGACCCAAGACAGCGCGACGGGCATTCGAGCTCGGATTGTTGACACTCGAACTGTTTGCGCAGGAGCACCCGGACATCACAATCCACATGTATGGCGATTCGGTACCGAACATCGGAGCGTTCGGATTCGCGTTTGTCGACCATGGTTTGGTGTCGCCGGAGGAGCTCAACACGATCTACAACCGTTGCTTCGCCGGATTGAGTCTGTCGATGTCGAATGTCTCGCTCGTGCCTCATGAGATGTTGGCGGCTGGGTGCATCCCCGTGGTCAATGACGCTGACCACAACCGGGTCGTGCTCGACAACTCGTACGTTCGGTACGCGCCCGCGTCGCCTCATCACTTGGCAGATGCGTTGGGAGACCTCGTCGAGGACCCGGACTTCGACAGCCTCGCCGCCAGCGCATCGGCGAGTGTGCAGGGCTCGTCATGGGCTCAGGCGGGCGAGGCAGTCGAGCGTACGTTGCTTCGTGAGCTCGGTCGATCGTGACCGGTCGCGCTCGACGTCCGGCGAAGTCGGCAACGGCCCTCTTCCGCCCGCAGTGTAGGCGCTTCTTGAAAGATGCAGCGCGCTGGATTCGTCCGGAGCAGGCGGCCGAGCTCGATGTCCGGAGCATGCTCGGGCTTGTTGTTCCATCATCCATCGCTGCGAGCAATGGCGTGGTTCCGCGTGGCGTCGTGGGCCAGCGACTGCCGAGCCGCGCTGGTGCCCGGGATTCTGCAGCGGCGAATCCTGCGTCTCTACGGACTCGAACTCGTGCCGGGTGCGGACGTGGGAGGGGGCTTGTACGTTGCCCACCCCTCGGGCTGCACGCTGGTGGTCGACTCCATGGGCGAGGACGTCTCGGTGATGGTAAGCGTCACGATTGGCCGACTGGATCGCGAGCAGTGGCCGTCGATCGGCGACCGCGTCTTCGTCGGAGCTTGCGCACGGATCCTCGGTCCGATAGCCGTGGGTGATGGCTCGGTGATCGGTGCAAACGCCGTGGTCGTCAGAGACGTCCCGCCTGAAGCGACGGCAATCGGAGTGCCGGCTCGGTGGAGTAACTTCAATTCGAACAATGGATCATCGGAGGTTCACGGATGACCGCTCCAGCAACGAACAGCGACCAGTTCTTCCGAAGGGAGCACTGGGCCCTGCTCGGCCGCAGCCTGCACGAGGAGTTCATGGCCGGCGAACCGTTTCCGCACATCGTGATCGATGATGCGATTGCCCCGAGCATGCTCGACGCGGTGATCGACGAGTTTCCCGAACCCGAGGAAGTCGATTGGCAGACCTTCGACAAGGACACCGAGGTCAAGCTCGCGCTGGCCGACACCGAGCAGATGGGAGCGTCCACGCGGCGTCTCCTGGCCGAATTCAACGGCCAGGTCTTCATCGAGTTCCTGGAGGCACTCACCGGTATCGACCACCTCGTGCCGGATCCTCACTACGAAGGCGGTGGCCTCCATCAGATCCGTCAGGGTGGTTTTCTGAAGGTGCACGCCGATTTCAACAAGAACAAGCGGCTCAACTTGGATCGTCGTCTGAACGCGCTGCTCTACCTCAACAAGGACTGGGACGACTCCTACGGGGGCCACCTCGAGTTGTGGGACTCCGGTATGACGTCGAGTGTTCAGAGCATCGCGCCCGTCTTCAACCGCATGGTTATCTTCGCGACGACCGACCACGCGCTGCACGGTCATCCGGAACCGCTCACGTGTCCACCGAATCGAGCGCGGCGTTCGATGGCGCTGTACTACTACTCGAACGGACGCCCCGCAGAGGAGCAGCGAGCAGACCACACCACGATCTTCCGGAGTCGTCCGGGTGAAGCGCTCCGAACGCCCACGAAGGACCGCCTGAAGCGTTGGGTTCCGCCCGCCGTGATCGACTTGGTCAAGCGCCGCTGAGCGCGCGATCGACGTCGGTCAGCAGGCGAGATTTCGTACCGTGACGGGTTGCCCCGCGCCGTCGAGCGTGACGATCTGGGCGCTCCACGAGGACAGGGCCGAGCAGCGGACCTCGGTGGGGTTGTAGTACCAGGAGTCATTCACGATCTTCAGGTTCCGAACTGTTCCCGGCGTGCCGACGCGGAACGACGCGCCGCCACCCTTGACGATCAATCCGTCGATGTCGACCGAGGTGTTGCCTTGATCCGCCGGGTAGAAGAACGGCGCCGTACCCCCGCAATCATCGCGCTCGACCAACTCGAGATAGCTGTTGCGGATCGTGACGCGAGCTCCGTCGTAGCCCTGGAGCCCGTCGCCGTGCCAGTCGCCGCAGACATCTGGCGAAACGACCCTGGCCCAAGAGTTCTCGATGACAACTTGGCCGCAGCCCATGCTCTTCCCGCCGACACGAAAGCCTTCAGGGAGTCCATCGATCTTCACATTGCGTGCGGTGTAGCCGCCTGTACCAATTGCCAGGTCGTCTTCTCGCGTGACCTGCCCGGGAGCGCGCATGACGGTGGAGTTCTCGATCAGCAGTCCGTTGCCACAGGACGACCCGACACCGTTGTCGATGCTCCCACCACGTACCTCGACACGTCGAAGCGTGACATTCGGCGCGTTCACGATCAGCGACCCGTTGGTGATGCGGAGGTCTTCGACGACCGCGCCCGCTCTGTCGACGGTGTAGTTGCCTGTGATCGACCTCGTTGGTGTCCATCCTGCGGGCACACCCGCCGAGGCAGCCGTCGGGAAGCCGCCAGACGGAGCAGCCGGAACGCTGCCAGACGGAGAGCTACGAGTCGGCACCGCCAGTCTCGTGGCTGGCTGGTTTCCCTGGGCAGGTTGATCGATTCCGTCGGCCGTGCGTGCCTGAGCCCCCGCCCATCCGGCGGCGCCAACCGCGATCACGGCAAAGATGATTGGTACGGCGCGTCGGCCCGAGATCGCCTTGAGTCGCTTCATTGTGGACCCTTCCTCCGTCGTCTAGCGAAGACCAGAGCCCATATGTTACAGCTGTATTACCGAGGTATGGGCGCGGGTGGGCATCAACAACCAAGGTTGCGGACTCGAACGGGTTGACCCTTCGTGTCGAGCCGGACGACCTGGGCCTCCCAACTCGAGAGCAGCGAGCACTTCAGGTCGGCGGTTGGCCCGTAGTACCAGGATCCATCAACGACCTTCAAACCGCGAACTGAACCCGGAGTCGCGAGGCGGAAGGATGCCCCACCACCTGCGACGATGAGTCCGTCGATGTCGACGGAGGTGTTGCCCTGGTCCGGATAGAAGAACGGTGCCGTGCCGCCACATCCGCTCTTCTCGATGAGCACGAGCACCGTGTTGCGAACGGTGAGTTTGGCTCCGTCGTATCCTTGGATTCCGTCGCCGTGCCAATCGCTGCACCTGTCGGGCGACACCACTCGGGCATACGAGTTCTCGATCACGACCTGCCCACAGCCGCCGGACTTGCCTCCGACCCGGAACCCCTCGGGAAGTCCGTCGATGAGCACGTTGCGTGCTGTGTATCCTCCGGTTCCGACTGCAGCGTCGCCAGCGTCGGTCGTGGCGCCAGATCCGCGGCGCACGGTCGAGTTCTCAACCAGGAGGCCGTTGTTGCAGGTCGAGCCGGGCCAGTTGTCGATTCCGCCACCGATGACCTCTACCCGCCGCACCGTGACGTTCGGAGCGTTCACGATGAGCGACCCGTTGGTGATTCGGAGGTCTTCCACGACGGCGCCAGCTGTACTGATTGTGTAGTTGCCGGTCACCGACTTCTTCGGGTTCCAGCCCGAGGGCACGCCAGTCGTCGTCTCAGTCGGATACGCGAGGCTGCTCGAAGCAGGATTTGGTGCTGCTGTGGTGGTGGGTGCTGTGGTGGTGGGTGCTGTGGTGGTGGGTGCTGTGGTGGTGGGTGCGGTGGTGGTGGTGGTGGGTGCTGTGGTGGTGGGTGCTGTGGTGGTGGGTGCTGTGGTGGTGGGTGCTGTGGTGGTGGGTGCTGTGGTGGTGGGTGCTGCGGTGGTGGGTGCTGTGGTGGTGGGTGCTGTGGTGGTGGGTGCTGCGGTGGTGGGTGCTGCGGTGGTGGGTGCTGCGGTGGTGGGTGCTGCGGTGGTGGCCATCCTGGGGGCGGCCACGAGCGGGTCGTTCTGCTGCAAGGTGTCGTCGACCATTGCCGGCTTGTTCTGCGCGAACAAGACGTCGACGTAGTAGTTGGAGTCGCGCCAGACGTCCTTGGGCATGCCGTTGCCATAGGTGTAGACGCCTTGCACGGCGGTCAGCGCACCGCTGCGCTGGGGCTTCTCGCGGCTCAGTGCGCGCTGGTCGTCGGCGTAGCGGCCTGCTGGGGCCCGATACGCCGCCACGTACGTCTTGTCCGCCTTGATGCGAACGGGCTGGGAGAAGACCGCGGTTTGCCAGCCGACGTTGCTTCCCGACGGGAAGTCGACCGAGGCGAGGACAACACCGCGGCGGTTGTAGAGGTATCCCACATGGGGGCCCTGGTTCTCTGCGGATCGATAGAACTGGACTCCGCTGATCCAACCGTCTGAGGATGAAGAGAACTTGACGCCCAGCGTGACTGCCTGGGTGTCGGGGTCTGCTGGCGTCTCCGGGACGACGCCGTCGCCCCAGATTCCGTAGGGTTCCGCACCGCCGGAATCCTGGCTCGATGTGTCCCCCTCGGGCGATGGGACGGCCACGAGCGGGTCGTTCTGCTGCAAGGTGTCGTCGACCATTGCCGGCTTGTTCTGCGAGAACAAGACGTCGACGTAGTAGTTGGAGTCGCGCCAGACGGCCTTGGGCATGCCGTTGCCATAGGTGTAGACGCCTTGCACGGCGGTCAGCGCACCGCTGCGCTGGGGCTTCTCGCGGCTCAGTGCGCGCTGGTCGTCGGCGTAGCGGCCTGCTGGGGCCCGATACGCCGCCACGTACGTCTTGTCCGCCTTGATGCGAACGGGCTGGGAGAAGACTGCGGTTTGCCAGCCGACGTTGCTTCCCGACGGGAAGTCGACCGAGGCGAGGACAACACCGCGGCGGTTGTAGAGGTATCCCACATGGGGGCCCTGGTTCTCTGCGGATCGATAGAACTGGACTCCGCTGATCCAACCGTCTGAGGATGAAGAGAACTTGACGCCCAGCGTGACTGCCTGGGTGTCGGGGTCTGCTGGCGTCTCCGGGACGACGTCGTCGCCCCAGATTCCGTAGGGTTCCGCACCGCCGGAATCCTGGCTCGATGCAGCAGCGACGACGGTTGCGCCGAGGAGGAGTGTCCCGGCGATCGCGCCGGTGACCCAGGCCCTCCGCCAGGTTGGTCGCGAGGCTCGCTCTCGGGGCGTGCGGAGCTGGTGGATCTGACTCATGAGTTCGTTCATCGGGCCAGGTCCTGAACTGGTTGAGTCAAGGAATGCTCAAGATGCAGCCTGGCGATGGACCTGGAGTGCCCTACTCTGCCGATGGCTGGCGAGGCTCCGAGTCGGTCGAGTGGCGTGAAGTGATGCATTGCGTGTCCTTTCGCGCCCGCGAAATGGATGCCCGGCCCGTTCGCCATCGGACCGTAATGATTTCGACATGCAAATGCAACACAATACACCCTGGACCTGGCGCGCCGGATGTGCCGCCCAAGCCCGGTTCGGACCACAACGGTCGAGGTGTGCGGTCCGGTATCCGCTACGATCGAGAGATGTTTCTGGCGGGGCGACGGGTTCTCATCGTCGTTCAGAATCTGCCGGTTCCTCTCGATCGACGGGTGTGGCTCGAGTGCCAGGCTCTGACCCGAGCCGGGGCGACGGTGAGCGTCATCTGCCCGAAGGGCCCGGGCGACCCGTCGCGACAGACCATCGAGGGCATTCGCATCTACAAGTACCGTCCTGCGCCGGTCGCTGTCGGTCTGATCGGATATGCGTTCGAGTTCGTCTACTCCTGGCTCCGCACAGCATGGTTGTCTCTGATCGTGAGGCGCGATGTCGGTTTCGACGTCATCCAGGCGTGCAATCCGCCGGACACATACTGGCTGCTCGGCCGTTTGTGGAAGTTCAGTGGCGTGCGGTTCGTCTTCGACCAGCACGATCTGAACCCCGAGCTGTTCCTGTCACGATTCGGCGAGCCGACCGGCTTGTCCCAACGTGCTCAGTTCGCATTGCTCCGGTGGCTCGAGCGGATGACGTACCGAACCGCTGACCATGTGATCTCGACCAACGAGTCCTACCGCACGGTTGCCCTGACGCGTGGTGATCGTGAGGAGGCGATGGTGACGGTGGTTCGCAGCGGGCCCGACACCGAACGGATGCGGCCCGTCTATCCTCCGGCGAGGATTCGTCAAGGCTGCAGTCACCTCGTGGTCTACCTCGGGATCATGGGTCCTCAAGACGGCGTCGACGGGATCATCGAGGTCATGGACGAGCTCGTTCATCGTCGGGGTCGTGACGGTCTGCGTGCGGTGCTCCTCGGATTCGGCGACTGCCTCGACGATCTGCGCGAGCAGACCACGCGTCTCGGACTCGAGGACCACGTGGTGTTCACGGGACGCGTGGGTCCTGAGGAGATTGCCGACCATCTGAGCGCGGCGGACGTCGGACTGTGTCCCGACATGAAGTCTCCGCTCAATGATGTCTCCACCATGAACAAGACGATGGAGTACATGGCCCACTGCCTTCCGTCCGTGTCTTTCGATCTGGTCGAGACCAGGGTGTCGGCGGGTGACACGGCGCTGTTCGTCCCGTCGGGTGACCTTGCCGCGTTCGCTGATGCCATCGAGCGACTGCTCGACGACGTCGATCTGCGAGTCGAACTCGGAACCGCCGCTGCGCGAGCGCGTCGCTACCCACCTCGATTGGCGCGAGCAGGCACGTAACTACGTGAACGCCTACGCGACGCTGTTCGGCGTCGATGTC
This sequence comes from Ilumatobacteraceae bacterium, assembly GCA_963698435.1. Taxonomy (GTDB): domain Bacteria; phylum Actinomycetota; class Acidimicrobiia; order Acidimicrobiales; family Ilumatobacteraceae; genus Sva-07. Next base: position 45,665 of record CAVOQV010000001.1, read on the forward strand.
GACGAGAGCATCTCGCTGGTCGACTCCGCGCCGCCGACGTTCGTGACGTCGGGAGCCCGTACGTTCGTGCCGCTCGACGACGACGCCGAGATCCGCCGTTTCGTTCGCGAGCGCCGGGCGCCGGTGTCCGGCTGAGTGAGCCGATCGAGGTGACGACTCCAGACGCCATCGCTCCGGTTGCGAGCATCGTCATCCCGGCGCATAACGAGGAGCGGGTCATCGGGCGGTTGCTCCGCTCGCTGACCACCGGCGTCCCGAGCGGGCATTTCGACATCGTGGTGGTCTGCAACGGCTGCACCGACGGTACCGCCGCGACGGCCAGGGCCGTCTCCGACCGCATCGACGTCATCGAGCTGACCGAGCCCGGCAAGTACCGGGCGCTGCGCGTCGGCAACGACGCCGTCACCGCGTTCCCGCGGCTCTTCGTCGATGCCGACGTCGAGATCTCGACGTCCTCGGTCTATCGCCTGGTCGAGGCGCTGAAGTCTCTCGACGTGTCGGCGGTCGGCCCGCGTCGGGTCATCCCGCGGGCGGGTGTTCCTGGGCGGTGCGTTCGTACTACGACGTGTGGGAGTCGCTGCCGAGCGTGAGCAGCGGCCTGTTCGGGCGCGGCGTCATCGGGTTCTCCGAGGCCGGGCATGAGCGATTCGGCGTCCTTCCCGAGGTGATGGGCGACGACCTCGTGATCTCCGAGAGCTTCGACGAGCACGAGCGCCTGGTCGTCGTCGATGCCGAGGTGACCATCCATCCGCCGAAGACGTTGGGTGACCTGCATCGGCGTCGGGTTCGGGCGACGACCGGCAATGCTCAGGCCGACGCGGCCGGGTTGCGTCGGTCCGACGGACGCACGACGGTCGGCGATCTGGTCGGCGTGGTTCGCCGGGACCCGCGCCTCGCTCCCCGCGTTCCCGTCTTCGTCGCGGTGGTCGTCGCCGGCCGACTCGCGGCTCGCCGGGCGGTGCGCTCGGGCGACTTCCAGACGTGGGAGCGCGACGAGACGTCGCGACAGTGACGACTCGTCAGCCGAGTGCCGAACGCAGCGCGGCGACGACGCGAGCCTGCTGCTCCTCGGTGATGTGCGGGTAGATCGGCAGCGAGAGGAGCGAGTCCGCTGCGGCTTCGGCGACGGGGAAGTCGCCCCGGCCGTGGCCGAGTGAGGCGAATGCCCCGGTCAGGTGCACCGGGTGCGGATAGTGGATGCCGGCACCGATCCCCTCCGACTGCAGTTCGGCGAGGACACGGTCGCGTTCCGGCACGCGCACGACGTAGAGGTGCCACACGTGGACGTTCGATTCGTCGGTGGCCAGTCGAACGATCCGGTCGTCGTCGCGCAACATCTCGTGGTAGCGATCGGCGGCGACTCGACGCTGCGCGTTCCATGCATCCAGACGTTGGAGTTTCGCCGAGAGCACGACCGCCTGGAGCGTGTCGAGACGCGAGTTGAACCCGATGACGTCGTGCTCGTAGCGGCGGGTCCACCGTGCCCGCCGATGGCGCGGGCGCGCAACTCGAGTGCGGCGTCGTTGGTCACGACGGCGCCGCCGTCTCCGTACGCGCCGAGGTTCTTGCCCGGATAGAAGCTCGTGGCCGCGGCCGACACGCCGGCGCCGATGCCGAACCCGTTCCGTGTGGCGCCCTGTGACTGGGCGGCATCCTCGACGAGTGTCACCTCCTTCGATCCGATGGCGCCGGACAGGGCCTCGAACGGTGCGATCTGGCCGTAGAGATCGACGCCGATCACGGCGCGTGTTGCGCTGGTGATCCGGTCGGCGACCGCCACGGGGTCGATCAGCAACGTGTCCTCGGTGCAGTCGACGAGCACGACGTTCGCGCCGGCACGATCGACTGCTTCCGCGGTTGCGATGAACGTGTTGGCCGGGATGATCACGTCGTCGCCGCGGCCGATCTCGAGCGCGCGGAGGGCGATCTCGATGGCGTCGGTTCCGTTGGCGACACCGACGCAGTGCGAGGTGCCGCAGTACTCGGCGAACGCGCTGTTCGAACTCGCCGACGGCGGGACCTCCGATGAAGCTGCAGTTCTCGAGCACGTCGGCGAATCCTGGCTCGACGAGGTCGGCGACCTCTCGCTGTTGCGCCGCGTAGGTCGACGAGGGGGATCGGGGGAAGAGTGGTCACAGTGGGCCTCCGCTGGCGTGTTCGTTGGTCTGTTGCTGGTGGGGTGGCCGTCGGAACGGATGCAGCGGGCCGGGACACCGGCCCAGACCTCGCCGGGTGGGACGTCACGGGTCACCACGGCTCCCATGCCGATCAGCGGCGCCATGGCCGATCGCGACATCGCTCGCGTACGAGCGCACCGGATCCGACGTAGGCGCCGGATTCGATGGTCACCGTTCCGGCGAGCCGGACGCCGGCGCCCATCGTGACGAACGATTCGATCACGTCGTCGTGGGTCAGGACGCATGCCGGCATCATCGCCACGTGGGAGCCGATCGTGACGTCGGCGGTGGTGACGCACGCCGCCGAGATGACGGTCCCGTCGCCGACCGTGGTCGACGAGGCGAGCGATGCCGCCGGATGAACGATGGTGGCGAATCGGTGAGTCCGGCAGAGCCGAGCCGGCTCACGATCTCGGCCCTGAGCGAGAAGTTCTTCGGGCTTCCGATGCGTGACCACGGTGGCGACGTCGTGTGAGAGCAGCCAGTCGAGTGGGCCGACCACGGGGAGGCCGCCGACGTCCGCGCCGTCGAGGTCCGGGTTGTCGTCGACATGCCCGAGGAGATCCCACGTCGGTCGGATCTGGTTGATCGCTCGGATCGTCTGGGCGGTTTCGCGTCCGAAGCCGCCGGCGCCTGCGATCACGAGGGCTCGGACGCGTTCATCGCGCGTGGTGTTCGAGCACGTCGATCACCCGGTCCTGTTCGGCGACCGTCATGTCGTGGAACAGCGGCAGGATCAGCGAGTTGTCGGTGAGGTGCTCGGTGCACGGCAGCGGGCCGGTGGCGAACCGTTGGCACGCCGGCTCGAGGTGCGCCGCCATGATGCCCCGTCGGGTCGAGATGCCGGCCTCCATGAAGCTCGTCATCAGCGCGTTGCGATCGAGGCCGTAGTCGGGCTCGACGCAGGACCCAGTAGGACTGGTAGTTCGTCGTGCCGTGTCGATGGATCGCGCACCGCGCGGAGGCCGTCGATCCGGTCGATCGCTGCGTGGTAGCGGTCGGCGAGCTCGCGGCGGCGCTCGATGATCTGGTCGAGCTTGCCGAGTTGCACGCGCACGATGGCCGCTTGGACGTCGGTCATCCGGTAGTTGAATCCGGTCTCGTTGTACTGCTCGAAGACGATCGATCCGCTGGCGTGACGGTCGGCGGCACTCACGCTCATGCCGTGTTCGCGTAGCTGGCGGAGCCGGGTGGCGACCTCGTCGTCGTCGACGGTCAGCATGCCGCCCTCGCCCGAGGTGACGAGCTTGCGAGGGTGGAACGAGAAGGCGACGAACGGCGCCACGGCTGCCGACGAGCGGCACCCTTGTAGGTGGAGCCGATCGCGCACGCAGCGTCCTCGACGAGTGCGATGCCGCGTTCGTCGCACAGCGCTCGGAGTGCATCGATGTCGGCAGGCATGCCGCCCTGGTCGACGATGATGATCGCCTTGGTCGATGGGGTGAGCACCGCTCGAACGGTCTCGACCGTCAGCGTTGTCCGGTGGCGACGTCGATGTCGCAGAAGACCGGCGTGGCCCCGACGTAGAGCACCGCGTTGGTGGTGGCGATGAACGAGAACGACGGCACGACGACGTCGTCGCCCGGACCGACGCCGGCTCCGATCAGCGCGAGGTGCAGCGCCGTCGTGCAGTTCGAGAGCGGCGACAGCGTTCGCCGGCACCGACGAGCGTCGGCGAACTCCTGCTTCGAGCGCGGCGACGTTCGGGCCCTGAGCGATCCATCCGGATCGGATGGCGGCGGCCGCTGCTTCGACCTCCTCGTCGCCGAGCCAGGGCCGGATGATCGGGATCGACGGCGAGGTCGGTAGTCGTCATACGGGGAGTCGACCGTTCTCGGACTCTTTCACCCACCACGCGACGAGCTGTTCGAGACCCGATGCGAGGTCGACGTTCGCCTCGAAGCCGAGCGGCCGCACGGGCCCGTTCGGTGTCGGCGAGCCGTCGACGAACCGAGTTGACCGATCGTTCCGGACCGAACTCGGGGTCCAGATCCGACCCCATCACGGCCAGGAGCGTCTGCGGCGAGTTCGAGCAGGCTCGTCTCCACCCCGCACGCCACGTTGAAGACCTCGTCGGTCACCGGAGCGGTGGCGGCGAGGATGTTGGCGCGAGCGATGTCGTCGACGTACACGAAGTCCATCGTCTGGAGCCCGTCGCCGAGGATGAGCGGCGGCTGGCCCGCCGCGATTCGCTCCATCCAGCGAACGAGCACCTCGGTGTACACGCCGTGGATGTCCATGCGCGGGCCGTAGGCGTTGAAGTAGCGCAGCGCGACGTAGTCGAGGCCGTACATGTCGTGGAAGCTGCGCAGCAGGCCTTCGTTGAACATCTTCGACGCGCCGTAGAGCGTTCGGTTGTCGTAGCCGTGGTGATGTTCGGCCGTGGGGAACTCCTCGGCCATCCCGTAGACGGACGCCGACGACGCGGCGACCACCTTGCGAACGTTGGCGTTCGCCGCCGCCTCGATGACGTTGAAGGTGCCGTCGACCATGCACCTCGAGCGCGAGTCGGGGTTCGACGGCGCACTGCGTGATGCGGATCGCCGCCTGGTGGAAGACGACGTCGGTGCCCGCGCATGATCTCGGCGAGCAGGTCGCGGTCGGCGATGTCGCCCTCGTGGAGCTCGCAGGCGACCGGATTCGCGCGCCCGGTCGAGGTTCGAGCGGCGGCCACGAACGAAGTTGTCGATGACGACGATGCGATCGACGCCGTGGTCGATCAACTGATCGGCGATCGTGGATCCGATGAAGCCGCCGCCGCCGGTGATGACGACCCGCGATCCGGCCAGGTCGATCATGACGCCTCCCGTTCGGCCAGGGTGACGTCGACGACGGCGCTGCCGGATCCGAGGCTCTTGTCGGAGGCCTCGAGGATCTGCAGACACGCGCAGTCCGGACACGCCGTCGGTGACCGGGTCGCGCTCGCCACGAACAGCGGTGACGAGTTCGTCCATCACGGCCGACAGTGCTTCCGTGTCGGGCAGGGCCGGGGACCGGACGTCGCCGATGCGGTACGACACGCGACTGCGGTGAACGACTTCGTCGAGGTCCTTGTCCGAGGTCGATCTTGCGGTCGTAGATGCTGACTCGCTGCTGCGGATTGAGGTCGTCCCACACGAGGGTCTGGTCGGTGCCGCCGATGATCATCGTGCGGACCTTGGTCGGGCTGAGCCAGTTGACGTGGACGTGTGCGGAGCTGCCGCCGGCCAGCCCGAGGGAGAGGTGCCCGACACACGCCTGGCCTGCGCCGATCGGATCCGACCCCGTGGCCGCGACGGTTGTCGACCTGTCGGCTCGCCGGGCAGCACGTAGTCGAGGATCGACAGGTCGTGCGGGGCGAGATCCCACAGGACGTTGACGTCGGACTGCACGAGGCCGAGGTTGATGCGCACGGAGTCGACGAACAGGATGTCACCGAGATCGCCGCGCGTCGATCGCGGAGCGGATGTATCGAACCGCCGGCGAGTAGCAGTAGGTGTGGTCGCACATCAGGGTCAGTCCCGCTCGCATTGTGCCGCTGCCGACCATCTGCTCGGCTTCTCCGACCGACGCCGCGATCGGCTTCTCGATCAGGACGTGCTTGCCCGCGCTGAATGCGGCCATGGCGAGCTCGAAGTGCGTGGCCGCCGGTGTGGCGATGGCCACGGCGTGGACGCTCGGGTCGTCGAGGACCTGCCGGACATCGGTCGTGTGAGCAGCTCCGGCGTAGGTGCCCGCCAACCGTTGTGCCGCCGCTTCGTTGAGATCACAGACCCAACGCAGGTCCGTGTTCGGGTTCGCTGCGCAGTTCCGAACGAGGTTCGGCCCCCAGTATCCCGCTCCGATGACTCCGATTCCGACTCTGTCCACGTCCATCTCTCTCCCGCTCGGCGAGGCGTCGGTTGACGACGCGCTCGTGTTGGTGGTGCGACGGCCGTACGGTAGCAGTGGGTTTCGTACGCCGTCCCCTGGTGATCTGATGTCTGAAGGGAACTTGAGGCAATCGTTCTGCTGTCCTGCCGATTGAGGATTTGCCACGACACAGAGTGCTGAAGTGACCGCTCAGAGCGGATGGAATCAGGGGATCTGTGGAGCGACGAACGATGCCAACGTCCCGACGGTCTCGAACACGTCGCCCGTGATCTCGTCGCCGTCGATCTCGATGCCGAAACGATCCTCGAGTGCGAGAACGAGTTGCACGATCGCCATCGAGTCGAGTTCGGGAATCTCGCCGAGCAGTGGCGAACCGGCATCGAGATTCGCTCGCTCGCCCTCGAGTCCGAGGACCGAGACGACGACCGTTGCAGTGGAGTCGGTGATTGATTGTGGATTCACGAGTTGGCTCCCGCCGTTTCTGTTCGACACCCGCCGTGCCGAGAAGTCGGTCAATCTACAGCAGCATCTCGGCTGGCGCCTCGTGTCCGAGGAACGCGGTCGGGGCTGGCGGTCAACCCGTAGGCGCCGGCCTGGAAGATCACCACGAGATCGCCGACCTCGCCATGCGGAATCGTCATGTCGTCGCCGAGCAGGTCGAGTGGCGTGCAGAGACAGCCGACGACGGACACCGGTTCGGCGGTCTCCTCGACCGCCGACGAGGTGCTCGGGTGTGCGACGGTGACGGGGTAGTTCTTGCGGATCACCTGCCCGAAGTTGCCCGACGCTGCGAGTTGATGGTGAAGGCCACCGTCGACGACGAGGAAGGTTCGCCCGCGCGATTCCTTGCGGTCGACGACCCGCGTGACGTAGATGCCTGCCTCACCGACGATGTACCGACCGAGCTCGATCGTAAGGCGAGCGTCGGGGAATTCGGAGTCGAGGCGAGCGGTGAGTTGCTCGAGGTTGGCGCCGATCGGCCCGAGATCGAGCGGGACGTCCTTCGGGAAGTAGGGGATCCCGAAGCCGCCTCCGAGGTTCACGTACCGAATCGGCTGGCGAGCCGAAGCACTCAGTTCGACGACGAGGTCGACGGTCTTGCGCTGCGCGTCGCAGAGGATGTCGGCATTGAGGTTCTGTGATCCTGCGAACACGTGGAACCCGAGCACATCGACGAGTTTCTCCGTCGAGCATCGAGAGCAGATCGGGCACCTGTTCGGCGTCCACTCCGAACTGCTGTGGCCCTCCGCCCATCCGCATACCCGATCCGCGGACTTCGAAGTCGGGGTTCACGCGGACCGCCACTCTCGGTGTCACCCCGAGCCTGTGGCCAATCGACACGACGCGGCGGGCCTCGTTGGACGATTCGATCTCGATCGTGACACCGGACGCGATCGCGCTCCGCAGTTCCGCATCGGTCTTGCCGGGACCAGCGAAGCTGACTCGCGTGGCGGGCATGCCGGAATCGAGCGCGACACGCATCTCGCCGACCGATGCGACGTCGAAACCGTCGACCAGTCCCGCGATGTGGCTCACCAGCGCGGGCATCGGGTTGGCCTTCACGGCGTAGCTCAGCTGGAGACGTGCGGGGAGAGCGGACTTGATCGTCGCGACCCGCGCACGCGATCAGCGGCACGGTCGTACGCGAAGAACGGGGTCCGGCCCACCTGCTCGGCGAGACGGTGGATACCGACGCCGGCGAATTCTGAGATGCCCTCGGAAACGAGCGAGTGTGGGTTGACCTCGTCGGTGGTCACTGGCTCAGCTCCGAACGCAGGATGTTGCGATCGAACTTGCCGTTCGGCGACCTGGGGAGTTCGTCGCGCTCGATGATCTCCGACGGCAACATGTACATGGGGATCTGCGTCCGCAGTCGATTCTGGATTCCGTCGATGTCGAGTGACGTGCCCGAACGCGGCGTCGCCATGACGACGATCCTCTGGCCGAGTTCGTCGTCCTCCACGCCGAGCGCCACGACATCGCGGACCAGACCGGTGTCGTAGACCGCCTCCTCGATCTCGGTCGGGCTGATTCGGTAGCCGGACGACTTGATCATGTCGTCGCGCCGCCCGACGAAGTAGAGGAACCCTTCGTCGTCGGCCATCACCGTGTCGCCGGACCACACGGCAAGCTCGGGCGTTCGCCAAGACTCGGATCCGTGACCGGGAACCGGGCGGAAGCGGGCCGCGGTCCGTTCGGGGTCGTTCCAGTAGCCGAGGGCGACGAGGGCGCCGCGGTGCACCAGCTCTCCCTCCTCGCCGGCATCGCAGGGCGTGCCGTCCGGACGCACGACCAGGATCTCGGCGTTCGGGATGGCCTTGCCGATCGAGTCCGGGCGACGGTCGACCTCCTCGGGATCGAGATACGTGGACCGGAATGCCTCGGTCAGCCCGTACATCAGGAACGGCTTGGCGTTCGGAAAGGTGAGCCGCAGCGTGTCGAGCGTGGTCTTGGGCATGCGACCGCCGGTGTTGGCGAAATACCGCAGGTTCTCGCGTGTTTCGGCGGGCCACGGCCGGTCTGCGATCTGTATCCACAGCGGCGGGACCGCCGTGAGCCCGGTGACTCGATGCCGAGCGCATGCCTTGATGATGTCGGCAGGCAGGAGGAAGTTGACCAGGACGACCTGCGCGCCGACCGAGAAGGCGGTCGTGAGTTGGCTCAGGCCGGCATCGAAGCTGATGGGCAGTGCCGACAGGATCACATCGTCGGCGTTGTTGCCGAGATACGAACTCACGCTCTCGGCGCCGACGATGAGGTTCCGGTGGCTGAGCACGACGCCCTTGGGTTGTCCGGTGCTGCCGGAGGTGTACAAGATCGCCGCGATGTCCGTGTCGATGCCCCGTGCGGCCGTGCCGATCGGCGTCGCTGTGGAGTCCATCAGTCGACTCCAGTCGAGCGCCCCCGACGAGGCCGGCGAATCGACGACCACCACATGCTCGAGCGAGGGCGTCCCGTCGATCTCCGAAGCGAGCAGCTGTGCCCGATCGTGCGAGGTGACCAACACCTTCACATCACAGTCTCGGAGGATGTAGCCGACCTGCTGGGGACGCAACACGGGATTGATCGGTACGAAGACGCCCCCAGCGCAGGATGTGCCGAAGATCGCCTCGACGGTTTCCATGCGCTTGTCGAGGTAGATCGCGAACGCGGTCACCACGCTCCAGCCCGAGTTCGACGAGGCCCGCCGCGCACGATGACGCATCGCGCCACAGGTCTGCGTAGGTCGCCACTCGGTCCTTGTGGGCGAGGGCGGTGGACGTCGGCTCCGACGCGGCTCGCTGTTCGATCAGGTGATGGATCTGTGTTCTCATGCGCGGTCCTGTGTTGATGTCCTTCGATCGAGGTCACCAGGGGACGGCAACCATCTCACTGTAGAGATCGTCCGAAAGTTGCTCCGGCTGAAGCGTTCCTCTGAACATCTTTGGTCGTGGGCTCTTCAGGGTGGATGCGAATCCAGGGCGGAAGCCCCCGATGCGTCGTTCGAGCAGCGTGAACGGGATCCCATGCCGAAGGAGGAGAAGCTGTGAGAACCGACGGAACATGGATTCGAACACCACCTGGTCGCTCACGTAGAGCACTGCCGCGAACGCTTGGATCCCCTTCCGCCGTACCCGTCGGTAGATGACGTGACACATCGTGGAGCCGTCGATGAGGGCGACGTGTCGTACGGCGGGAGCGTCGCGGTGGTCGAGGAAGATCGTCAGCGCATCGCCGGTGAGCGCAGCCTCGATCTCGCCGAGATCCTCCGTCACACGCCGATCGCGTCGAACCGTCGGCCACGGGACGTTCGGCGTGAGGCTGGTCTCGACATCGAGCTCATGGAAGCCGAGGCGCTGGTTGAGTGCGATCACGTTGCCGCTGGGCGAGAGGTCGGTGAACACGAAGTCGGGTTGGCCGAGGAGTGCCTGGAGCAGCCTGATGCCCTTGAATCGGAAGTCGTCGTCCACGCACCACGCGGCGAGATTGCACACTCGGACGGGCACCCCGTCGAAGGTGCGGCGCGAATACAGTGCGACATACGCTCCGACGACCGCGTCGCCGTCGCGGAGATGGAATCCGTGATTCGGGGCGTCCTGTTGCCACGTTGCGGTCATCGCGTCACGCCACTGAGCGGCTGACACACGTGCATCCATCGCCCCGTGGAGGTATGCCGCGACGTCGTCGATGTCCGCGTCGAGTATCGGCAGGAGTTCGGACGAGGCCTTCACCACGGCAACGCTAGCGAACACAGGTCCGGCGTCACTCCGGTCGTCGCTGCCGGCTCGTCACAGCCGGCGACGAACTGCGGTCGCAGGGGCGATCGCGTGCGAGCCGATTATGGTCGCACTCATGAGAACTCCGCGCGAGGCGGGCGAGCGCAGTGCCCGTCGTCTGGTCATTGCCGCGTGCCGTCCGTCGACGACGGCCCTCGAGTTGGAGGAGCTGGTTCGCGACGTCGGGGTCGAAGCGCTGGTGTCGCAAGCTGACTACCACCGAGTCGCCTCGACGTTGTACGACCGGCTCGACGGATTGGATGGGGTTGCGAAGAGGTTGGGCGACGAGTTGCTCGCTCGCCGACTCGCTGCCCAGGTGAGGCGACTCGATGCTCAGCGGGCGCTCCTGCTCCTGCAACGGGTGCTCGACGCACCGTTCCTGGTGGTGAAGGGCCCGGTGCTGTCGTCTCACTGGTATCCGCGTGACCGGCTTCGTGATTTCAACGACCTCGACGTGCTCGTCGCGCCCGCCGACTTCGGCCGCGTCTTCGAGGCCCTGTGCGCCGAGGGTGCCGTGCCGCGTGCCTCGAATTGGCACGGGTTCCGAGCGCACGGGGTCGCCGAAGTTCCCCTCCGTCTCGGGTCCACCACGATCGATCTGCACTGGGATCTCGTTGCGTTGGCCGAGCACCGAAGCGACATCCGCCTCCCGATCCACGAGCTGTTCGAGCAGTCGGTCACGGTCCCGGTCGGCGAACTCGAGGTACGCACGCTCGATCCGGTCGACACGCTGCTGCATCTGTGCGTCAACACCGGCCTCGGCGACGCCCATCGGTTGCGAAATCTCGTCGACGTCGATGTGGTCGTCGGGAGTGGGCGCGTCGATCTCGGCGAGTTCGCAGTTCGCTCCGACCGGCTCGGCCTGGGCCGACTGTGCTCGGCCGTACTCCAGCGTGCGGTGTCGGTGCTCGGCACCGAGCTTCCCGAGGGGTTCCTCGCTGGGCTCTCGCCGTCACGTTCCTGGCTCCTTGCGAACGCCGCCGTCGATCGAGCCGGACTCTGGAGCGGCGGCCACGCGAGCGTTGCGTCGAGCCGACTCGTCGCCGCAGGTCGATCGAGCGCTCCGGCGACGGCCGCTGCGTTCGGTCGGGCGACTCGACGCGCAGTGCTCGAACGGGTCGGACACCCATCGCTGGGTCAAGTCGGAGGCGATCTCGACTGGCAGCGCCTCCCCGCTGATGGCGACATCGATGCGCACCGCCGTCGATACTTCGACTACGTGGCTGCGCAAGGTCGTCGAGTCCGGCGGGTCCGGTGCCGAGACGCCGATGAACTGCATCGGAGAATCGGGGCGCTGCAACCCAGAACGACGCCCATGCTCGGCGCTGCGTTTCTCGATGGCTTGAGTGGTTGGAGAGCGCGGGCCGACCTCTTCGAATACGGCGATGGCACACTTGCTGCTGCTCTGGTTCGGTATCGGTGGACGATCGGGAGGATCACGGGGTACCCGCTGCTCCTCGACCCGAACGCGGCGCCCACGGTCGGCAAACTCCTCAACCGATCATCGGTGACCGACCTCGCCGGGCTCGATCGCGACACGAACCCGTTGCGGGCGTACCTGCTGCGGTGGCGTGGGGGCTCCGCAACGACTCCGGCGTCGCAGCCGCCCGGCTTCGTCTGGGCGGACCCGCCCGACAACGTTCGTCGCGCGACCCAACGCGACCTCGATGACCTCGTCGACGCGGTTTGGCACTATTCGCCGCAGGCCTACCCCAACAGATGGCTCCTGAGGCGCCGGCTCCGACGTTCGATCGAACAGCTCGTGCTCGTGGTCGAAGCAGGGACACCTCCGACCCCGGCGGGTTTCGGTGTGCTCGACAGCTCGACGCCGGAGTACGACTATTGGGCACAAGTCGTGGTCGTGCCCGAGCACCGTCAAGAGGGTCTGTCCTGGCAGCTCGTGGCAGCGGGCGCGGCGCATGCTGCGAGCAGGGGTGTCGGGGGGTTGGTGTTCGTCAGCGAGAGCAACCCGATGACGTTGCCCGACGACAGCACAACCGACGAGGGATGGAACTACATCGAGTTGTCCCCGCCACGTCGGTTTCGGGGTGAGGCGCGGCTCCGGCGACTACTGGATGCCGTACTGGCGTCTCCGGGACGGCGCACCGAGGGCGACCCTGCAAGCGCGTACCGGACTCCCGGGGGTGCGGATTCACTCGTGTCGGAACGTCGATCACAACAGTGGTGGCGAGAGCACCGGACCGAGCCGGGAGCGTAGAAAGCAGAACGAGGAAAAATGAAAGAGGACCGTGGTGCCCAAACCGCCACGGTCCTCTTCGATGCTCGGGAAGCGTTTTCCAGCGTTCGCCCGTCCCGGGTCGACGCTGATCGGTCAGGAGAAGTTGCTGCCCCCGCCGCCCCCGCCGGAGCTTCCGTTCTTCGGCTTCCACCACGACTTGCCACCGTGGGTCAGTACTGCTGCAACCGTTCTGGTGCTCTCGATCTTCGGCGCTTCGTAACGCATTTTGGATGTCTCCGTGTGTTTGGGGTTGGGTCCTCGGACAGAATCCACCATAGCCCTGAGGCGAGCGCCGTGCACCAACTTCCTTCGGATCTTCACGAGATCTCCAAGGCGCTCGCCTCAGTGAGCCCGATCCAGGCGCGATCGGAGGGCCCGAGCGCATGCGCGCGCCGTGGGAGAGAGGATGTGCCAGCGTCGCGGTGGCCACTGGCGGACGCCGTCATCGACCTGGCTCACTCGGCCGACGAGGTGGTCGCCGGAGACCGGTGGATCCAATGAGCACACCGCGTCCCCCGGAATCGAAGCGCCCTCATCGAGCGGTTCCACACGCATCGGTGCACCACGACGCGGCATTCTCCGTCGACAAATGCCCAGATCTCGCCGACACGAGGGCGGCCCGCCGAGGCGCAGACGAGCACGCGGGAGCCAGGCAGAAAGCGTCGGCCCATCGAGTCGCCCGATGTGGGCAGCCAGAGGTCACCGGATGACGCACGGCGTCGGAGCACCGACGCCGTGATCGCGCTGGACGTGCTCATCGCGAGTGCACCGCGATCTCTAGGCTTGCTCCGTGCCCTCCGACCGCAAGATCGTTCTCGCAGGGCACACCATGTCCCTCGCTGCCGACACCGCCGCCGGTCATGCATGTCTCGACCGGTTCTTCGGCGTTGCACCATCCTCGCGTGAGGTGGACGACCTGCGAATCACGATCCGTACGGGTTCGGCGCCCGTCGGGAGCGGGGATTTGGGGGCGGGGATGGAGCAGGGTCCCACCCGACGGTGGGAGATCGGCACAACGCTCGCCGTGCATCACGATCTCGGTGCCGTCGCATTCGTGACCGACGACGAGTTGGACATCACAGTGCCACCCGAGGTGGGCGACTCGTGGCGGGCGATCCGACATCTGCTCTTCAGCGGCCTGTCCTGGTGGTTCGAGCGACGCGATCACGTGTTGCTGCACGGCGCCATGATCGCACGGGGTGGCGAGGGAGCGTTGATCCTCGGTGCTACCGGAAGGGGCAAGTCGACGGCCGCATTCGCGGCGTTGCGGTCAGGCTGGGACCTCTGCTCGGATGATCTCGTGATCGTCGGTCTTCGTGAAGGTCGGCTCCACGGGTTCGGCATCCCGAAACGCCCCTCGATCGAGATGGCGATCGCCGAGGGCATCGAGGGGCCGCTCGAGCACTCGTGCGAGGACGAGCGGGCGAGAGTCATGCTCGATGGCGATGCCCTGACCGCCGGCTGGAAATCGCTCCACTCCCTCGTCGTCGTGGATCACCACGATGGCGGCGGCACGATGGAACCACTCGGTCACGCCGACGCGCTGGGAGCGGTGCTCGCAGCATGCCTCGAGGCTGAGCGGCCGGACGCCGTCGCTCGTCAGCTGAGGACACTCGTGGCCGTGGCGGGACTTCCCGCGTTCGAGCTGTTGCACGCCGCAGATCGAACGGCGCGCGTGCAGCGTGCCGCCGAGCTGATCGACGAGATGTGGACCGTGGCCCGTGGCAGCAGATCTCAGTAGGATCCGAGAACGCCGTATCGCTTGGCCGCCACGATCGAACGGCTGAACATCATGACGGCCACCGGGAGCACGACGACTGCGAATCCTGTCAGTACGGCCAACTCGTCGACGATCCCGGCGAAGCCGACATCGGTGAGCAAGGCCTCGCGCATGCCCCTCACGCCGTAGTACGCCGGTGTGAGACGGGCGACCGTCTCCAACCACGCTGGAAAGAGCTCGATCGGAAAGATCGCGCCGGACAGCAGCAGCGTTGCCTGGTAGAGCGGGCCGCTGATCGGGTCGCCTCGTTTGACGAGCAGGACCACAGCGGCGGACGCGATGCCCATGGCACAGAAGTTCACGACGGTCAGGATCACGATGGGGGCCGCCAAGACGACACCTTGGAACGACAGCCCCGCACCGAGGACCCCCACGCCCACTGCGATCAACGCGGCCACCTCCACGGTCGTGAGCGCCAGGGGCACGATGAATCCGCCGGCGAGGAGTGTGCCGATCCCGGTCGGACCGCCGAGCAGCACCTCCAGCGTCCCCGCGCTCTGCTCCTGCCTGATCTGGTCGGTGAATGCCGCGACCCCGAGACCGGCATACGAGGTGAGGGCGAGACCGACGATGACGAAGTCGAAGTATGACCCGCCGTACTGCGCCAGCAGGTCGGAGTCGACCAGGTCGGAGACGAAGAACGCGATGAAGGCCGAGAAGAAAGCGGTCGACACGAAGAACAGCAGGTTGAACTGGTAGCTGACCTGCAGCAACGCGTCACGCCGGGCGATGGCTCGCATCCGACGAACGGCGCCGCGTGCGTCGGCGATCATGCGGTGGGCTCGGTGCCGAGCATCTTGCGGAGCGAGCTGGCAGCAGAGCTGGTGCCGTCCGCCAGTTCTGTTGTCGCACTCCACGCTCGTTGGCGCCCAGCGATCAGGACCAGCACCCGGTCGCAGATGGCCTCGACTTCGTCGAGGCGATGGCTCGAGAGCAACACGGTCGTCCCCTCCTCCGCCAGCTCGCGGAGGTGATACTGGAGTTCGGAACTGGCGACGGGGTCGAGACTGCGACTGGGTTCATCGAGGATCAACAGCTTCGGTTCCACGATGAGGGCTCGCGCCAGGCCCAATCGCACCCGCATGCCCGAGGAATAGCCGAACACGCGACCATCGCGTTCGGCGAGACCGAAGCGGTTCAGCAACTCGTCGGCAGCGTACACGCGTCTCCTGCGCCGTCAGTCCGGCCATGACGCCGAAGAACTGGAGATTCTCCCGTCCGGTCAAGCGCCAGTAGAGCGCGCGTTCGTCGGTCAGGTGGAGCCCCGTCACGGCGCGGGCCCGTGATGATCGAGCGGACAGATCCTCTCCATCGACGACGACGCGGCCCTCGGTCGGAGTCAACAACGACGTACAGATCCGGATGAGCGTGGACTTGCCCGCTCCGTTCGGCCCGACCAGACCGACGATCTCTCCGGGTGATGCTTCGAATGCGATGTCGTGTAGGGCGACGACCGGCTTCGACTGTGCCGTTCGTATCGCGAGGCGTAGCAGTCCCCTCGGAGGGTCGTAGACCTTTGCGACATGCTCAACTCTCAGCATCGATCTCGATGATCAGGGAGTTGGTGACGAGCTCGTCGAAGAAGGCGGTGACGTCAGCGACGAGCACGTTCTCGGCGACGTCGGGAAATTGTGCGACGAGGTAGCTCACGGCGCCGTCGACGTCGCATGGCAGCAGGTCCCACAGCATCGATCCGATGGGGTTCAGCGTGGTGAGTGTCGTACCGTCGGCATCGAGGACGACCGTTCGTTCGCCGGAGCGTTCCGCGATGACTCGATCGCTTCTCGTGTACTGCATGACTGCCTCGATCTTGGACGGATGGCGACCGGACCGGCCCGCCTGATACCGATTGTAGGTGCGCGGCCGGTCGGTGCCTGCTGTGTCCGCCTCACGACCCGGTCGGGGCGGGTCCGGCGTTTTCGAGTTCGGTGAGAGCCTGCGCCTCGTCCTGTGTGTCGCATCGGACTCCTGACGCGCTCACCCATCCTGTGGGGCGAGCGGGATTGCCGATGACCAGTGCATGATCGGGCACATCCTTGGTGACGACCGCTCCGGAACCCACCATCGCCCATGCACCAATGTTGATTCCGGTCACGACGACGACGCCTGCTCCGAGCGAGGCTCCCGGGCCGACGTAGGTGTGCTCGAGCGACCAGTCATCGGTGGACTTCAGACTGCCGTCCGGGTTCACCGCGCGGGGGAGGCGGTCGTTGGTGAAGATCACATGGGGACCGATGAATGCGCCGTCCGCTACTTCGACTCCCTCGTACAGCGAGGCATTGTTCTGCACCTTCACGTTGTCGCCGACGATGACGTCAAGATCGATGAAGCAGTTCCGTCCGATGTTGCAGTTCCGTCCGATTCGTGCGCCCATTCGAACCTGGACATTGGACCAGATGCGGGTGTCAGCACCGATCTCGGTGCCGGGCTCGATACTTGCTGTCGGATGGATCTGTGGACGTCGATCTGCGGCGCCATCGATGCTCATGGCGCTGACGCTAGTCCGCGAGCTTCTGGCGCGTCGGCCAGATCCGGTGCTGCAGGTCCAGTTGGGATCTGAGCTTCGGTCGATGGCGCACAGGGACATGCATGCCAGTCCCGGAATGTTCGCCAAGGGGAGCCGGGTGGCCACTTTGCGTGGTCACTCAGCAACTGGCTTGATGCGAAGTTGACGGACGGCCATCCCCGGTAGGCGTGTGTCGTCTGGCTGGAATGTGTTGGTGTTTGTGGTGTTTGGGGGTGTTGTTGATGGAATCGTGATTCAAGTTTGACGGTTTTGGTTGGTCACCGAGAGTGGTGTAGGCGTAGTGTAGGTGGTGGCGGACGATGTGTGGAGGCGGGTTGATGGGCGGACAGGATCATCGAGAGGGTGTGTCGGCGACGATGCGGGCCGATGGTGGATTGTCGGGGGATGTCGGTGCGCGTGGGCGTGGTGTGGGTGAGGTGTCGGAGTTGGGGTGGGTTGTGGTGGATGGTTCGGTCGGTTCGGGTGTGGTGGCCGAGTCTGATGGTGTGGTGGTTGGGGCGGGTGGTGAGCGGGTTCGGGTGAGTCCGCGGCGGTTGCGGCGGCGGTTGATCGCCTCCGATGTGGTGGCGATTGTGGTGGGGGCGTTGTTGGCGTTGGTGGGTCAGCAGATCTTCGGGCCGGTGCCGGCGGAGATCCGTAATGAGGAGTTGTTGTTGACGGTGGTGGTGGTGCCGGTGTGGGTGTTGATGATGGGGGCCAATCACCTGTTCCTCGCCCGGGCGATCAGCCGGTTTGGTGAGGAGTTGCGGCATTTGTTGGTGGCGGGGGTGATGAGTGTGGGGTTCTTGGTGGCGGTGTCGTTCGTGGCGCAGTATGACGAGCTGTCGCGGTTGTGGGTTGGGTTGTTGTTCGTGTGTGTGACGGTGTCGTTGGTGGTGTCGCGTCTGATTGCTCGGCGGGTGTTCACCAAGTTGCGCCGCAGTGGCCGCATCAGTCGGCGGGTGATCATCGTCGGGACGGGCAGCGATGCCGTTTCGTTGCTGCATGCGACGCAGCGGCGCCCGGATCTGGGTTACGAAGCGGTGGGGTTCACGGGTGATCCGGCGGGTGAGCGTGGTGGTGTGGGGGTGTTGGGGTCGTTGGATGACACCCTCGAGGTGGTTGAGCGCACGGGTGCGACCGGTGCGATCTTGTCGGTGGCGTCGTTGGAGCCTGGGGTGGTGAATCGATTGACGCGGACGTTGACGGATGCGGGGTGTCATGTTGCGTTGTCGTCGTCGTTGCATGACATCGATATTTCGCGGACTCGGTCGCAGGCGTTCGATGGTCGGTTGATGATCTATGTGGAGCCGACGAATCGTTCCCGTCTGCATTTGTTCTTGAAGCGGGCCTTCGACACCGTGCTGGCGGGGCTGGTGTTGTTGTTGACGTTGCCGATCGTGGCGATTGCTGCGGTGGCGATCAAGCTCGATTCGCGTGGGCCGGTGTTGTTCAAGCAGGTTCGTGTGGGCAAAGACGGTGAGTTGTTCGAGATGTTCAAGTTGCGCACGATGGTGCGCGACGCCGAGGCACTGCGCGCGGAACTCGAGGATGACAACGAGTGTTCGGGGGCGTTGTTCAAGATGCGGTCCGATCCGCGTGTCACCCGGGTGGGGCGGTTCTTGCGGAAGTCGTCGATCGACGAGTTGCCGCAGTTGTGGAACGTGATGCGTGGTGACATGAGCATCGTGGGGCCTCGTCCGGCGTTGCCGGCCGAGACCGAGCAGTGGACTGCGGATCTCCACGACCGGTTGCGGGTGTTGCCGGGGATCACCGGGATGTGGCAGGTGTCGGGACGGTCCGAGGCCGACTTCGAGCTGTACCGGCGCCTCGATTTGTATTACGTCGACAACTGGTCATTGACCCACGACATCAAGATCGTGCTCAAAACCATCTTCGTCGTCCTCACCGGCAACGGAGCACACTGAGACGGTGCTCGCCCGAGCCAACGGCGGTAGACCGCTGAGCGTACGAGACGCGATGCTGAGCACCGATCGTCAGTCTCGTATCCATTCCGTGTCCGACGCCAGTCCGTGCTCGATCTGGTCGAGGGTCCGATGGCCTCGTTGGATCCGTCCATGTTCGTCGAGGCGCATCGCTGGTCTGCTCGCGTTGATCGGATTGCGCAAGCGCCAGGGCTCGCGCGGACGGTCGACGGGCACCGACCACGTTGGATAGTTGATCCGAGGGGGTCGGAGAACGCCCATGCAACGGCGGCGGGTGGAAGGCCACACTGGTGAGCGCGATCGGTGGCCCGAGACCGCAGCTGTTGATCCGCGACATGGCCTCGGGTGAGAGACCGTCAGCTTCCGCTCGAGGAATCCTGATCTTGCCGGCTACCGCCAGACGAACTGAGCAGCCGGACGCAGAACTCGCACGGCGGTCAGCCGTGGCCAGGGTTGAACCCCGGGTTCGGCACGCGTCCATGTCGAGTGATCGTCAAGGCGTGCACCATCACCTCGCTTGGCGACCAGAGGTGACCACTCTGAGTGGTCAATCGGCATGAGTTGGGGCCCCTCGGAAGTCCGACTCCATGCAGGCCGGGGTTGAAGTCTGCGGCTGTCTGTCGCCTTGACGCGGATGCTGACGAGATCTTGACGGGTCAGAACGCTCACGATGAGTGAGATTCGCGTAGTCTGTCGTGACCGGCGAACCTGGTCGGAATCTGAAGGCGGACATCAGTGGCACGAGGCGAGGAGACGGAAGGCCAGCGGCGATGACGTCGCCCGGCGCGCTGCAACGGACCCGCACGCGCAAGATCCTGCAGCGATCCGTAGACGTCGTCGTCGCCATTGCCACGTTGTTCGTGACCCTGCCGGTCGTTGTGCTCGCAGGGCTGGCGATCAAGATCAGTTCGCCGCGTGGACCCGTGCTCACGCGTGAGGTCCGTGTCGGCAAAGAAGGCGAAAGCTTCGAGATGCTGAGGCTCCGCACCACCACCTCGGGTGACCTGGTGGCTTCCCCTACGGACGCGTCGACGTGCGACGCGGGTGCTGTGGGTCAGCGGGTCACCATGGTGGGACGGATCCTGCGCCGCGTGCTCGATCGACGAGCTGCCGCAGTGGTGGAACGTTGTCCGAGGCGACATGAGTATTGTCGGTCCACCGCCTTCCGATCCGACCGACCCGAAGCAGATTCGGGACCGAGGTCGAACTGGTGGTGCGTCACCGGGTCTCACCGGAACGTGGCGCGCCTCGGGCCGCCCAGCACCTTCGGGCAGTCAACCAGATTGACGTCGTGAGCGCGGGATGGGTTGGCGCGAGACCGGCGCGCCCGACCCGGTTCGAGTTCGAAGCCCGACTGCAGCTGGTGCCGCCTCGAGCGTCGGCATCGGTTGCGGGGCCGGCCAGGTGGTGGCGTTCCGGACATCGGCGCGGTCGACACGTTTCGGTGCCCGAACGGTCCACTTGGCGACGTTCGCCAGGGCGATGACGACGAATCCGAGTGCGATCCAGACCACAAGGAGGAGCGCTGCAACTGCCACTCGCATTTCAGTATTACCCGTCGAGCGTCAGGAACTAGGTTTCTGGAGCGGTCTCGTAGACCAGCACGACCCGCAGTCGTGGTGAATCGCTCGTGAGCGTGCGAACGCGGCGGCATCGGTGTGCTCGGACAATATCGAGAACACCCTCGACGCGGTCCAACGAATCGGTCGCGGGCCGGTGCTCCTCCGGCAGGTCCGGGTGTGCAAGGACGGTGAGCACTACGTCGACAACTGGTCGCTCACCCACGACGTGAAGATCGTGGCCAAGACCTTCCTCGTAGTCCTCACGCGACGCGGCGCACACTGAGCGACTCGTCGGGCATCGCAGACCCGCGCGCCGACCTCAAGACGGTCTGACCGGCTGTCCGCCAGGCCGGCCGCTACTCTGCCCCACGATGTCGCCGACGAAGACCCATCGCGTCGACGATCGGGTGGTGGTGCCCATCGCGGTGCTGGCTGGCGTCGTTGCAGCGCTCGGCCCTGCAGAACCCACGGGATCGGCGGTGCCGGACGCGGTGCTCGTGGCGGTGGCCGTCGCGGTGGTGACGTGGGCCGGGTCGTCGGCTCGGTGGTGGGCGCTGGTCATGCTCTCGGTCGTCGCAACGGCGATCAGCAGCTCCCCGGCGCTGGCCGTGGCAGGAGCGCTCGCGGCGGCCGGCGCGTTGTGGATCGGGACGCAGCGACGCGATCTCCCGATTCCCCGCGCCACGGTGGTCGCAGTGAGCCTCAACGTGGCGGTCCGTTCCGAGATCGGGGGGTTCCTCGGCCTGTCGGCCCTGCTCACCATCTGCGCGGCGACGATCGTCGGGGTGTCGGGACTGCGCCGTCGGCGTGGCGGTGTGCGTCGAGGCGCAGTGATCGCGGCGTCGGCGGTCGGGGTGCTCGCCGTGCTGGCGATCGTCGGCGGCGGCGCCGCTGCGCTCGGTGCACGCGCCGATCTCAGCGACGGCAACCGGTTGGCGCGCGACGGGATCTCGACGACTGGGACCAGCGGGTCGTCGACCACCTCGTCCCGACGGTGAAGATCCACGGGCGGCTCGACCTGTCCAAGGACAAGATCGCCATGCAGCGTCTGCGCGAGGCGGCCGAGCAGGCCAAGAAGGAGCTCTCGTCCTCGACGAGCACCAACATCTCGCTGCAGTACCTGTCGATGACCGAGAACGGCCCGGTCCACCTCGACGAGAAGCTCACGCGCGCGCAGTTCGAGCAGATGACCGCGGACCTGCTCGACCGCACCAAGGCGCCGTTCCACGCCGTCATCCGCGACGCCGGCATCAAGCTGTCGCGAGATCGACCACATCGTGCTCGTCGGCGGCTCCACCCGGATGCCCGCGGTCGCCGAGGTCGTCCGCGAGCTGACCGGCGGCAAGGAGCCCAACAAGGGCGTCAACCCGGACGAGGTCGTCGCCGTCGGTGCCGCGCTGCAGGCCGGCGTCCTCAAGGGCGAGCGCAAGGACGTCCTGCTCATCGACGTCACCCCGCTGAGCCTCGGCATCGAGACCAAGGGCGGGATCATGACCAAGCTGATCGAGCGCAACACGGCCATCCCGACCAAGGCGGTCCGAGATCTTCACCGACGGCCGACGACAACCAGCCGTCGCGTGCTCATCCAGGTGTTCCAGGGCGAGCGCGAGTTCGCGCGGGACAACAAGCCGCTCGGCACGTTCGAGCTCACCGGCATCGCGCCGGCGCCGCGTGGGGTGCCGCAGGTCGAGGTCACGTTCGACATCGACGCGAACGGCATCGTGCACGTGTCCGCCAAGGACCGCGGCACCGGCAAGGAGCAGTCGATGACGATCACCGGCGGCTCGCGCGCTGCCCAAGGAGGACATCGACCGGATGGTCGCGCGAGGCCGAGGAGCACGCCGGCCGAGGACAAGCAAGCGCCGCGAGGAGGCCGAGACCCGCAACACGGCCGAGCAGCTGGTCTACTCGACCGAGAAGCTCCTCGCCGACAACGCCGACAAGCTCCCCGACGACGTCAAGACCGAGGTCAGCCAGCGCGATCGACGAGCTCAAGACGGCGCTCGACGGGCGACGACGTCGAGGACGGTCAAGGCCAAGCACGACGACGCTGCCCACGGTCGCCAGAAGCTCGGCGAGGCCATCTACGCGCGCGCGACAGGCCGCGGCGGCCGAGACGGCGCAGGCCGCCGGCGAGCGAGGCGCCGCGCCGAGCACCGGCGTCCGACGAGGACGTCGTCGACGCCGAGATCGTCGACGAGGACGAAGCTGAGTGACGGACCCGACGCACCGACGACCCGGATGAGGCCCGACCGTGACGCGCCGACGCCCGGACCCGGCCCGAGCGGTCGTCGCCGACGAGCCGGCAGGTCCTGATGCGCCGGCGACGGCGCCGACGGACCCGCCGGCGAGCGAGGCGCGCCGCGGTCGGCGCAGACCCCGGCGCCGCGGACGCCGGCGCGCCGACGCGGCTCGAGCCGGCGCGGCGTCAGGCGCGTCGCGGCGGAGCGGCTCGCCGACCTGCAGCGGCTGCAGGCCGAGTACGTCAACTACCGCAAGCGGGTCGACCGCGACCGGGTCGTCGCCCGCGACGCGGCGGTCGCCGGCGTCGCTCGAGGCGCTGCTCGCCGGTGCTCGACGACGTCGCAGCTGGCCCGCCAGCACGGCGACCTCGACGGCGGCCCGTTCGCCGCGATCGCCGAGAAGCTCGAGGCGACCCTCGGCCGGTTCGGGCTGGTGCGGTACGGCGCGGCCGGCGAGGCGTTCGACCCGACGCGTGCACGAGGCGCTCATGCACGCGCCGAGCTCGCCGAGGACGACCGAGCACGACCGTGGTCGCAGGTGCTCCAGCCGGGGTACCGGCCGGCGAGCGGGTCGTGCGCGCGGCCCGGGTGGCCGTGGCCGACCCGGGCGAGGCTGAGCGCGACGCGGCCGCAGGCTGAGCACGACCGAGAGGAGGGGCGCCGATGACCGGTCAGGACTGGTTCGAGAAGGACTTCTACGCGGTCCTCGGCGTGCCCAAGGACGCCGACGCCGCCGCGATCAAGAAGGCGTACCGCAAGCTCGCGCGCACGCAGCACCCGGACGCACAACCCCGGGGACGCGGCGGCGGAGGCGCAGGTTCAAGGACGTCGGCGAGGCCTACGCGGTGCTGTCCGACCCCGAGCAGCGCCAGCAGTACGACGCCGTGCGCGCGATGGCCGGCGGCGGCGCGCGGTTCACCGCCGGGCGGTCCGGCGGCGGCGACGCCGGGTTCGAGGACGTCTTCGGCGGCCTGTTCGGCGGCGGGTGCCGGTCGGGCGGTGGCAGCGTCCGCGTTCACCGACGCCGACCGGCGGCGCGGCGCGAGCTTCGACGACATCCTCGGCGGGCTCTTCGGCGGGCCGGCGGCCGGCGCCGGCGGCGGGTTCGGCTCCGCCGCGCGCGCCGCGCGCCGGGGCGCGACCTCAGGCGACGACGCACGCTGCCGTTCCGGCAGGCGGTCGAGGGGTCGACGGTCACCCTGCGCGTCGACGCCGACCGGGATCGCACGGTCAACGGCGCGGATCCCCGCCGGGGTGCGCGACGGCCAGAAGATCCGGCTGCGCGGCAAGGGCCGGCCCGGCGACGCCGGCGGCACCGGACGGCGACCTCGTCATCACCGTCCACGTCGACGCCGCACCCGGTCTTCAGCGCTCGACGGCGACGAACCTGCGGGTCACGCGTGCCGGTCACGTTCGCCGAGGCGGCGCTCGGCGCCCAGGTCGACGTGCCGACCCTCGACGGCGGCACCGTGCGGGTCAAGGTGCCGCGCCGGGCACCCCGTCGGGCCGGACGCTGCGGGTCAAGGGCCGCGGCGTCCGGCCGGCAAGCGCACGGGCGACCTGCTCGTCACCGTCCAGGTCGTCGTCCCGCAGCGGCTCGACGCGGCGCACGGACGCGCTCGAGGCGTTCGCCGCGGCCACCGGGCGACGCCGACGTGCGCGCGGACCTGCGACGCCCGGGCGCGCCACCCTGAGCCGAGCGTGGCCGGCCGACGTGAGACGAGCGTCGCGCGCCGGATCGACGCGGTGCAGGAGTGAGCCGAGTCGACCTCGACGACGACGACCCCGGTCTTCGTCATCTCGGTCGCCGCCGAGCTGGCCGGGCATGCACCCGCAGACGCTGCGCCAGTACGACCGGCTCGGCCTCGTCACCCCGAGCCGCACCGCCGGCCGCGGCCGGCGCTACTCGCCGCGCGACGTCGCGATGCTGCGCGAGGTGCAGCGGCTGTCCCAGGACGAGGGCGTCAACCTCGCCGGCATCAAGCGGATCCTCGAGCTGGAGCTCCAGACCGGCCGTCTGCGCGAGCAGGTCGCCCGAGCTGCGCGTCGAGCTCGAGGACCTGCGCGTCGCGGCTCTCGACGTCGCGCCGGGTGTTCGCCGCCGGCCCCGCCGGCGACATCGTCGCGGTCCCGCCGGGCCGCCGTCCCGACCGCTTCCCGTCCACGTCCGGCGCCCTCGTCGTCTGGCGCCCACCCCGCCACTGACCCCCCCGCCCCCTTCTCGTCGTCCCAACAACGTTGTCAGGCGCGACACGCCGCCCCCAGCCGTCGTTGTGGCGTAGTTCGGTACAGCCCGGCCGTCAGCCGGCGGCCAGGACCACCTCGGCGAGCGACTGCTCGACCGGCGCGCCAGGCCCGGCCGCGGGCGATCGCGACGAGGTCGGCGTCGAGCGCGTCGAGCTCGGACGCCGCGACACCGTCGGCGATGAACGGGTCGTCCCGCCACGTCCGCAGGTTGAGCACGTGGAGCCCGGCCATCGCAGCCGGGTCCGGCCGCCAGGCGACGACGTCGGCGTGCACGACCGTCAGCCCGGCGGCTGCACCGAGGCCGGCGAGCCGGCCGCCGACGTCGAGGGCCTGGCCATGGTGGCGCTGGAGCGCCGCGACGAGGTCGTAGTAGCGGTGCAGCGCCGGGTCGGCGCTGTCCAGCGCGGCGACCTCGTGGAGCACGAGCCGGCCGCCCGGCCGCAGCACGTCGGCCCACAGCGCGAGCGCGTCCCGCGGTGCGGCGAGATGGGTCAGCAGGAACCGGGCGTGCACGACGTCCGCGGGCTCGACCGGCAGCGGCGACCGCGTGACGTCCGCCTCGATGTATGCCACGCCCGGGACCGGACGGGCCCGGGCCGCCGCGAGGAACCCGGGCGACCTCTCGACGCCGGTCGTGCGCACCGCCCCGCTCGCTGCGTGGAGCAGCCGCGTCGTGTGCCCCGGTCCGCAGCCGAGGTCGACCGCGTGCGCCGGGGCCCGCGGCGCCCAGCGCGCGAGCAGGTCCGTCGTGCGGGGCGCGAACAGCTCGGCGAGCAGGTCGAGCCGGCGCGCGGCGTCCGGCGTCGTGCCGAAGGTGTAGACGTCGCTGCGCTCGCTGCTCGGGCCCACCGCCGCATTGTCGCCTGCCGGGCGCCAGGCCGTGGAGCAGGGCAGCGGTTCAGACCGCCCGGCGGAGCACCGGGATGCGCAGGATGACCCAGGTCAGCACGAGCGAGCCGGCCACGGTCAGCACGAGGTGGGCCAGCGTGACGCCGACGTACCCCAGCCACGCCTCGGGCGCGGGCCACAGCCGGTTCAGCGGGTAGAAGAAGAGCGGGTGCACGAGGTAGACGCCGAAGGTCAGCGCCGACAGCGCGGCGGTGCGCCGACCCGGGGCGTACCGGCTGCCCGGTGGGTTCCGCAGTCCCCAGGCCCGGAGCAGGACCAGCGCCGCGACGGACATGACGACGACGGTCGGCGACAGGTACCCGTAGACGTAGCGGCCCGGGCTGCCCCAGCCGATGCCGATCGCCGTCGCGGCGACGAGGCCGGCGGTCGCCGCGACGCTGCCGACGAAGGCCGCCGCGGCGAACCGGACCTGCCGCCGGGTCAGGGTGATGTCGCGGAGCATCCAGCCGAGCGTGAAGTAGCCCGCGTACGGCAGGAACCGGGTTGCCGCCGACGCCCCGCCGACGTCGAGGAACGACGAGAGCACCTGGTCGAGAGCGCCGAGCCCGAGCAGGACGGCGGCGAACGCGCCCTGCATCCGGTGGGTCGCATGCCGCACGACGAGCCGTAGGAACGGCGTCAGCAGGTAGAGCACGACGAGCACGTAGAGGAAGTAGAGCTGGAGGAACGGGGTGCCGGCGGCGACGTCGCGGGCGGCCTGGCCCGCGTCGAGGTCGTCGCCGAGGTAGAGCGAGCGGAAGGCGAGGTAGACGACCGTCCACACGACGAGCGGGATCCCGACCCGGCCGAGGCGGCGGCGGTAGAAGTCCCGCGGCCGGTCGGTTCGCCGGGGGTCCAGCAGCAGCGCGCCGCTGACCATGAGGAAGACCGGCACGCACCAGCGGGACGCCGAGTCGAGCACGTTCGCCGTCCACCAGGCCGCCGTCGCCGGGTCGCCCGCGCCCCGCCCGCCGACGGTCGCGCTCGTCTCGTGGACGACGACGACGGCGAGGATCGCGAGCACCCGGGCGAGGTCGAACCAGCCGGTCGGTTCCCGCTGCGCCGCGTCGATGACGAGCGGCTCGGCACGCGGGTCGCCGGAGCTGCTCATGTCAGACGACTACCCCGGCCGGGCGCTCGCCGCCCGTCGAGACGCGCGGCGTCCGCGCGGCCCGGCCCGGACGGCACGCTCAGAGCAGGACCGACGAGGTGAGGACGGCCGGGTCCGAGGTCGCCATGCACGTCACGTCGCGCGATCCGGCGTCCCAGTCGGCCTTCGTGGGCACGATGACGCCCACCGTCAGGGCAGCGCCGAACGCCGGGTCGATGCTCTGGTCGACCTGGCTGCGGCACGCGGTCGTGCCCGGCCCGACGACCGCTGCGGCGCCCGGGTAGGCCGGGTCCGCCGGGAACGCCTCGGACAGGTCGACGCGGCCGAAGGCCTGCGCCTGGTGCGGGGTCGTGCAGTCGACGACGACGACGTCCTGACTCTCGTCGGCGGCGGCCGCCCGGGTGTCCCAGGCGAGCAGGCAGTCGCCACCGGCCACCTCGGAAGCGGCCTTCGTCGTGCCGGCCGCGTCGAGCGTCGGCCCGGCCGCGGCCGGGACGTCGAGGTCCTGGACCGACGTCACGACCCGCTGACCGAGCAGGACCGCGAAGACGAGGACGGCGAGGAAGGCCACCAACCACAGGGCGCCGAGCGCGACGCCGGTGATCGCCAGCCGCCGGCCGGCCCCGCCGTGACGCTTGGTACGGACCAGCCCGACCACGCCGAGGACGATCGCGACCGGCGCGAGCCCGATGACGCCGCACACGAGGGCGGCGACGCAGAACCGGTCGATCCGGACCGGCCGGTCGCGCCGGACGACCTGCAGGTCCTGACCGGGTGCGGCGCCCGGCGAGGTCGCGATGCCGAAGACCATCCCGTCGAGCGTCTGCTCCCGGGGGCCCTGCTCCTCGGGAGTCCGCGGGCGAGGTGGGGTCGCCCTGCCGGGCGAGGCGGCGTCGCGACGGGTCGAGCCGGACGCGGACGGCTTGTCGCTCACAGGGCCGACAGTAGCGACTCCGTGCACGGATGGGCAGGAGCCTGCCCGTGCTTGGCGATGGTCGAAACAGTACACATCCGGCGGTCCGGACAGATCGACGCGTTGATGTGACGTTCGGTCCGCATAGGCTTGCAGCTCGTGCCGCTAAGTCCGACGGTTAGAGTTGAGCGGAACACGCTCAAGTCTGAAATCGTTGAACCGGACGGCAGCCCGTGGGACCCGCCGTCGTCGCACCGGTGGCGTCGCCCGCGACATCCCCGTAGCACCCGGAGGACACCCGACCGATGGACCTCAAGCTCACGACCCGCAGCCAGGAGGCGCTGACCGCCGCGGTGCGCCGCGCGTCGACCGACGGCCACCCCCAGGTCGAGCCCGCGCACCTGCTCGCCGCCCTGCTCGAGCAGCCCGACGGCGTCGCGCCGCTGCTGCTCACGGCCGCCGGCGCCGACCTCACCGCCCTGCGCCGCGCGGCCGACCGTGCGCTCGCCGCGCTGCCGGCGGCGTCCGGCGCGAGCGTCAGCTCGCCGAACCTCGCCCGCGGGACGTACGCGGCGATGACGGCCGCGGGCGACGTGGCCCGCGAGCTCGGCGACGAGTACGTCTCCACCGAGCACCTGCTCGTCGGCCTCGCCGCCGACCGGGGCCAGGTCGGCTCGACCCTCACCGCCGCCGGCGCCACCCGCGAGGCGCTGCTCGCGAGGCTGCCCGAGGTCCGCGGCAGCGGCCGCGTGACGAGCCCCGACCCGGAGGGCACGTTCAAGGCGCTGGAGAAGTACGGCGTCGACCTCACCGCCCTGGCCCGCGAGGGCCGGCTCGACCCGGTCATCGGCCGGGACGCCGAGATCCGCCGGGTCGTGCAGGTGCTGTCCCGGCGCACCAAGAACAACCCGGTCCTCATCGGCGAGCCGGGCGTCGGCAAGACCGCCGTCGTCGAGGGGCTGGCCCAGCGGATCGTCGCCGGCGACGTGCCGGAGTCGTTGCGCGGCAAGCGGCTGGTCGCGCTCGACCTGGGCGCGATGGTGGCCGGCGCCAAGTACCGCGGCGAGTTCGAGGAGCGGCTCAAGGCCGTGCTGGCGCGAGATCAGGACCGCCGACGGGCAGGTCGTCACGTTCATCGACGAGCTGCACACCGTCGTCGGCGCCGGCGCCACCGGTGAGGGCGCGATGGACGCCGGCAACATGCTCAAGCCGATGCTCGCCCGCGGCGAGCTGCGCATGGTCGGCGCCACGACGCTGGACGAGTACCGCGAGCACATCGAGAAGGACGCCGCCCTCGAGCGCCGCTTCCAGCAGGTCTTCGTCGGCGAGCCGAGCGTCGAGGACACCGTCGGCATCCTGCGCGGGCTCAAGGAGCGCTACGAGGCGCACCACAAGGTCGCGATCGCCGACGCCGCGCTCGTCGCCGCCGCGATGCTCTCGCACCGCTACATCACCGGCCGCCAGCTGCCCGACAAGGCGATCGACCTCGTCGACGAGGCCGCGTCCCGGCTGCGGATGGAGATCGACTCCTCGCCGGAGGAGATCGACGCGCTGCGGCGCCAGGTCGACCGGCTCCAGATGGAGGAGATGGCGCTGGCCCGCGAGGACGACACCGCGTCCCGCGCGCGGCTGGACAAGCTGCGCGCCGACCTCGCCGACCGCGCGGAGGAGCTCGCCGTCCTCACCGCGCGCTGGGAGGCCGAGAAGGCCGGGCTCAACCGGGTCGGCGAGCTCAAGGAACGGCTCGACGCGCTGCGCTCGCAGGCCGAGCGGCTCCAGCGCGAGGGCGACCTCGCCGCCGCGTCGCGGATCCTGTACGGCGAGATCCCCGGCATCGAGAAGGAGCTCACCCACGCCCAGGCCGCCGAGGGCGGCGCGACGGCCCCGGGTGCGGCGGGCGCGGGTGCCACCGGCGGACCGGCGCCGATGGTCAAGGACGAGGTCGGCCCGGACGACGTCGCGGACGTCGTCGCGGCGTGGACCGGGATCCCCGCCGGGCGCCTTCTCGAGGGCGAGTCGGCGAAGCTGCTGCGGATGGAGGAGGTGATCGGTCGGCGGCTGATCGGGCAGGCGGACGCCGTCCGGGCCGTCTCGGACGCCGTCCGGCGGGCCCGGGCCGGGATCAGCGACCCCGACCGGCCGACCGGCTCCTTCCTCTTCCTCGGCCCCACCGGGGTCGGCAAGACCGAGCTCGCGAAGGCGTTGGCGGACT
>CAVOQV010000002.1:0-17335 GCA_963698435.1 Ilumatobacteraceae bacterium
CAGCAGGCACGATTGCGATCGGATCCCGACACCGTGGCCACGAACTCGTTGGCTGCGTCGAGGTGCCACGTGTGACGTTCATCGTGTCGCGCTCGGCGCCGCGGATTGTTCGACGACCGGCTCGCCGGTACGAACGATCGCTTCGGCCCAACGAAGTACGCCGCCGTGATGGCCGACGATGTCGGCAACGGTCCATCCCGGGCAATGCGCAACGGTGGCCGCGGGCGACGCGCTGAAGACGGTCGCCGACCTCGCAGTATCGGAGAGCACGGAGTGGCACCAAGCTCTGCGTCATCCACGGTCTCAGTGTGGCTCGGGGGCTGGGCTCGGGAGGATTCCAGATACGTGTTCGCCGAGGCCGCTCGACAACACCCGCTCCGCATCGCGGTCGCGTCACAACAACTCGCACCACAGTCCGGCCGGCGCACCGCACTTCCCGGTCGGGTCGCTTGCATGACGCTCCGGAGCGACAATGCTCGGTCTGTGAACCTCGATGAGCTCGTTGCTTCGATCATGGCGGGGCCAGGGCCGCTTCGACTCGTTGCCGTCGATGGGCCTGGGGGTGCGGGCAAGTCCACCTTTCGCGCCAGCTGTCCGAGGCGACCGGCGGAGCACCGGTGATTCACACCGATGACTTCGCCGCCGCTGACAACCCGATCGACTGGTGGCCCCGGCTCCTCGAACAAGTCATCGGGCCGTTCGCCCGAGGTGACGCCGCGCACTATCAGCGCTACGACTGGCCTTCAGAGACGCTGGCTGAATGGCACACGATCGAACCGGCACCAATCGTCATCATCGAGGGCGTGTCGGCGGGTCGCTCCGAGTGGGCGGCACATCTCAGCTATCTGATCTGGATCGAGACCCCACGCGCGAGGAGCGCCTCCGCCGCGGTGTCGAACGCGACGGCATCGCAGCACTCGACGACTGGGAATCGTGGATGGCCGGCGAGGACGCTCACTACGAACGAGATCCCACCCACGAGCGTGCCGACGTCGTGATCGACGGCACGCAACCAGTCGAGCGATCCCACACAGATCGACACGCATAATCACGCGAACACGAAGCTGGCGTCGCGCTCGCACTGCGGCCCAAGTCGCGCGCCTCGTAATCCCGCCACCCGCCTGGGTCTGGTGACGACTTCTTCGGGGAGGTCGCCTCGTTGGGGCGCGCGCGTTGCGCCTACCTCATGGTTGCGGCGACTCGGTCGATCGTGCGAAGGAGGTCGTCGATTGGAACTGGGTCGTGACGGCGGCCAGCGGCTGCGTCGAGCCCGGGAAGGAACACGAGCCGATCGATGCCTAGAGTTTCGTACTGCTCGCGAACACTCCGGTCGAACGGACCGACCGGCGTCATGGTGATCTCGAGTGCACCCAGCTCGCCCGGCCGCTCCAGCTGTTCCTGCTCGGACGTGATCACCTTCATCGCGTCGTGCGCCCATTGCGGCGTGGTTTGGAAGCAGTACCAGCCATTCGCTTTCGTGATTGCGCGTCGGCGAGCGGGTGCGCTCACGCCTCCGGTCACAATCGGAGGCCCTTCAGCGCGAACGGGTCGGGGGAACGCGTTGACGTCGTGGATCTGAACCAGTCGGCCGGAGTACCGAGGATGCGGCATCGTCCATAACGCCCGCATCGCATCGATGTACTCGTCCATGCGAACGCCACGCTCGTCGAGGTCGACGCCCATTGCTTCGAACTCGGCCTCGACGTGGCCGGCACCGACGCCGACGATGAGGCGACCCTGTGAGGTCTGATCGATGCTGGCGAGCTGCTTGGCCAGCATCACCGGGTGATGAAGTGGAAGCTCGATGATTCCCGACGCGACATTGATGGTGTGGGTCTCGCTCGCCACCAACGTGAGCG
This sequence comes from Ilumatobacteraceae bacterium, assembly GCA_963698435.1. Taxonomy (GTDB): domain Bacteria; phylum Actinomycetota; class Acidimicrobiia; order Acidimicrobiales; family Ilumatobacteraceae; genus Sva-07. Next base: position 1,860 of record CAVOQV010000002.1, read on the forward strand.
CCACGATCGTGTCCAAGAACGGCAACGTCGGCGGCATCGAGAACGACTCCGGCTGCGGATCCGGAAGCACGACGTGCTCGCCGGTCCACACCGACTCGAACCCCGCAGCCTCGGCGTGTCGCGCGACGCGCACGGCGGATTCAGGGTTTGCACACGTGCCGTAGTTGATCGCGAACAGCCCGTACTTCATGGATGAACGGTAATCCCCGCTCACGAGGCCCCTCGCCGGCGGCTTCGTTCTGTCGTGGCTCACACATAGCATCGCGACCGATCGACATCGGGAGCGACAGAGAGCCGTGTGGGACTCCCGACTTCAGGGTCATTCTGGCACTGCTCGAGCACCGCACTTCGTGCGCTGCGCTCGTGTTCGCTATGGGGTCGTCGGGCCGGCGAGTAGGTCGGTGTACCGGTGGGGTTCGAACCCGACGCTGCGGTACAGATGACCTGATGCCGGGTTGTCGGGGTCGTAGACGATCTTGATCCGTTGTGCCCCGGCGCCGGCGAGCAGGGCAAGACCGGCGGTCAGCACGTGACGAGCCAGTCCTCGTCGCTGATGGTCGTCCTCCGTGCGCATCGGTTCGACGAGACCGGTCGCGGTCACCGGGTCGTTCCAGAACAGCCCGTACGCCGCCACGTTGTCGTGCTGATCGTGCACGACGAGGTCGAGGTCGGCTCGATAGAGCGACGTCTGTCGGAGGCGCTCCTCCAGATCCGGGTGGTTGCGTTCGGAACTTGTCATGTGGTGCCGACGACGCGTCGAGTCGGCTCGGGTCGACAATCGGTAGTCCCCGCCGATGGGGCTGATCTCAGGCCGCGCACCAGCGGACAACCAAGCCTCGACAGCGCCATCCTCCTTGACCGAGAACCCCTGATCGAACAACACGTCACGGAGAACATCGTCAGCACGATCGACCTCGAGGTCGACCTGCTCGATTCCGTTGTCGGCTGCGTGAGCGAGCCCGCGACTGACGACATGAGCGACCTGATCGCTCGTCGCATCCGGCATGAACATCGGGTCGAAGCCAACGCCATGTTCGGAGTCGGTCGTGATGACCGCCGCCGCGGGCTCACCGTCGCCGTCGAACCAGAACAACTGCGGGAGGTCGTCAGTCGATCGCGGAGTGCGCCACGACCACTGACGATCGGCGGCCTCCCACAATCCTGCGGTCGGATGCGCGCTGCGAATCCGCTGCAAGAGTCCCGTCACAGCTTCGAGGTACTCGAGGCCAACCAGCGACTGCTCGCGTAGCGGGGGCATCCGCGAAAGCTACGCGACCAAGCGCTGCGGACAGCGACCCGTATTGCCTACGCGCCGACGGAACACCAGCGCATGAACCGGCAAGTGCACGGGCCTGCAATGCGCAGCGTCGCACATAACGCGAGCGCTGTAACCCGACATCCGCCTACCGGAGACCACTCGGGAACGGCCCAAGCGTGACACGAGATAATCCCGTCTCAGACCCGGCGGTAGGTCGCACCCCTCGGGCGCGTCCTTGAGTAGGCGATCAGGGGCAGCTTCGAGCCCAGTTCTCCACGCGCATTATGGGACGCTTCGCCGCTCGCAGTGGTGCCGTACCAGGACGGGGTGATCCGACCGGCGTGGGTGGCGTTATGCGCTGGCGCTCCCAGTCGGACTGTGTGTACAGTTAGGCGTATGCCCCGTGTCCAGGTGTACCTCCCTGATGATCTCCACGAGGAGCTCAAGCAGCGCGGCCTTCCGGCATCCGAGCTGCTGCAGATAGCGCTCCGCGCCGAACTCGAGCGCCAGGACGCACTCGATGAGACCGAGCGCTACCTCGCCGAGCTCAGCGACGAGGTAGGCGAGCCGACCCAGCGCCAGCGCAGCCACGCCGACGTCATCGCACGACGCATCCGCGACCGCTCGCTCGATCGCGTGAGCTAGCGAGTGCTTGTCCTCGACAGCGGCGGCATCTCGAGGCTCTCGGCGCGGACCAGGACTGCTGCGGTTCTCATCCGATCACTCGTCGACCACGAGCTGTGGCCACCCGTGGTCCCGACGATGGTGCTCGTCGAATCGTTGCAAGGGCACGCCGGGCGCGACGCCAACACGAATCGGTTCCTCAAGACCTGCATCATTGATCCCGAGGTCAGCGAAGCCACGGCACGGCGCGCAGCGCAGCTCCGGCGCCTCGCAAGAGCCGGCTCGGCAGTCGACGCGCTCCTCGTCGCGCTCGCTGAACCCGGCGGCACCGTCATCACCGGTGACCGAGCCGATCTCGAGGCCCTCGCAGCACACGCCGACCGTGTCGCGATCGAGGTCATCTGACCGTCGAGCGATACAGCGCACGCCAGCGAGCACAACCGTGCCGATCTTGCGCAGTGGTGGTCGGTCGACCGGCGGGTTGATATGCGTTGCTCGCACGGGCCGGGTTGCCCGGATCTCGAGCGGCTGGAACAGATCTGGTCGAGCACAATGGTCCGATGTCGGACTCATCGGAAACTGTTGCCTACATCAGTGGAGCGAGCCGCGGGATCGGCAGAATCATCTCGGTTGCACTCGCGGGCGACGGCGCCCGAGTGGTCGGGTTCGCCCGCCAGAGCGAGGACCTCGACTCGCTTCGAACAGAACGTGGAACGATCGTGCCAATCCCAACCGATGTCACGAGCCCGGAGTCGGTGCGCACTTCGTTCGCACGAGCGATCGACGAGGTCGGAGAGCCAACGTTGCTCGTGACGTGCGCAGGAAGCATCGACGCGCTCGGCCCGATCACCTCGGCCGACCCGGAGCAATGGTGGCAATCGGTGACCGTCGACTTGCGCGGCACGATGCTGCTACCGAACCCGGAAGCCGACGACCCTGCCTGACGGGCCGCCGCTGTCTGTCTGCAACGCAGTTGTCCCGCCCGGTGCTCATGGTCGCCGTCATCCAGCACACAACGACGCCTACAGATCGGAATGGGTCGCGAAGCCTGGCGCACCTGAACGCTTCGCTGATGGGCCTGATTGAGTCAGCTGGTCAGGGACGCGAGCTTCAGCCGTCGTCGGCCGGTGGGTCGGTGGCGGGTGCCTCGGTTGCGGGGGGCGCGTCTGTGCCGGGCGGCGTCGGCGAGTCTGACGAGTCGTTCGTGACGACCATGAAGATGACGACGGCGATCACGACGACGACCAACAGCCCGATGATCGCTCCGATCGCTGAGCCACTCGACGTGCTCCCCCCGCCCACCGGTTGTGCGGCGGCAGGGGATGCGGGGATCGACACCTGTGTGCCCGGCACTGGCGGTGCCAGAGCCTGATTCGGATCGATCGGCACATTGACGGTCACGCCACCGCGATCCACCGCCTCGGTCCACGTCGAGCCGTTCCAATACCGGCCGTCACCTTGTCCGGTGGGGTCCTGGTACCAGCCTGGAGGTGAGGTGTTGTCCGTCAAGGGATCCGTCCTTCGTCGGTGGGGCGTCGTGGTCGAAATGAGCTTCAGGGCTCAGCCTCGTCGCTGTTGGGCGCCACGATCATCATGTTGCGGTCAGAGGGCGTCGACGGCCTGCTCGAAATCGTCCGGCCTGACGATGAAGTAGATGAGCATGCCGAGCAGTGGCAGGAACAGCACGAGGAGCAGCCACAAGAACTTGCCGAGTGCACCGACGTCGGGGCGCATGAAGATGTCGACCACCGTGTAGACCCACGCGATCGTCAGCGGGATGAAGATGAGCAGGATGAAGAAGAAGTCCCAGAATGCCATGGTGATTGATTGTGTCTCGGCGTGCCGCGCTACGACAGCGGAATCGGGGTGAAAGGCAGAAGCCACCCCGGGTGAAGGGGGTCGGCGCCTTCGTCGCAGCCCGTCACATCAGAGCCTCCCGTAGCATCGACGACGATCGGCTCGGGTGAGGCCGTCCACGAAACGACCGTGGCGCCGAGTGACCCATTGCCGCACCCAAGTCCTTGGGTCGATCGTCTCGACTGGCGGCGAACCAAGCGAGCAACGATTCCAATTCCCGATCGAGCTGCCCGTCGGATTGATCGATCCCGAGGAGGTCCCGACCCGCTCAGGATCCGGCAGGACGAGCGGTACGTCGCCGAGGATCGCCGGCCACCGTCGGTGATCGCGATATCGAGCTGCCTCCCCTGGCCGTAGCGCTCCGCTTATGTGCCGGTATCGCGCAGGGGTAGCGATCCAACCGGTGAACGTTCTGTGCGGTGTTGGGTGCGAGACCGGCGAGGTCGCCGGTTCTGAAGCTCCTCGGCCACTGCACGAGCAGTTCGAAGCCCTCCTCGATGTCGTTCACGGTTCAGATACTGTTCGTTCGTGGGCAGCATCGAGGACGCACAGCAATCCGCGCTCGCTTCGACCGCCGCTGCTGGCGACTGGCTGACCGGCGCTCAGCGAGTGGCGGTCTGGCGCGAGGCACGCGACGCCGCGGTCAACGAGCTCGACCAGGAACGCAAACGAGCGCTGTCGCCGAACGCCGTCGAAGGCGCCCATACCGCGAGTGCCGAGCTGTCCGCATCGGCGATGGAGGTTGTCCATCGCGTCGCATCCGACCCGGGACGGTTGACTCGAACGTGGGCGGACGGCCACATCGCCGATCTCGGTGAGGCGACCTACACCGAGCTGGTCGGCGTGACCGCGACGGTCACCGTGATCGATCGGTTTCATCGAGCGATGGGCTGGCCCGAGGTTCCACTCCCCGACCCTGTCGATGGTGAACCAGCCCGGGTCCGACCGGACGACGTTGGTGACATCGGCGCCTGGGTCAGCCAGAGAACAGGCCCGACCAGGTCGAACGTGGGCCGAGCACTCAGCCTCGTGCCCGTCTCCAATCGGTCGTGGCTCCAACTGGTCGACACGCACTACGCCCACGGCGCCGAGTTCACGAACCTGCGCTGGGAGTTCCCGCTGTCTCGCCCTCAGGCCGAACTCGTGGCGGCCCGTTCGACGGCGCTCAGCGAGTGCTTCTATTGAACGGCGTCCCACACCACGCTGCTCCGTGTGAGCAGCGAAGCGAACGGTTTGGCTGTCGACCTCGACGGCGCCCTCGATGCCGACCACGTTGGCGACGTCGGCATTCCCGCGGGACCAGAACTCCTCGCGTTCACCAACGCAGTCGAACTCGGTCGCGGTGACATCGAAGAGACACGCCGAGCGTTGGCCGCCTCGATCGGTGACCAGGGAGCGATCGAGGCTGCGGCGATCATCGCGATCTTCAACGGGCTCGTCCGTGTCGCCGACGGCACGGGCATCCAACTCGACGATGGCGTCTTCAACGCATCAATCATCGAACGCGATTCGCTCCACATCAACGACTTCGCCGGTGCTGTCAACTCAGCGAACGTCCGGCCCGACCCTGCTGCAGCGCCCAGCCAGGTGCACGAACTCTTCGGCTGAGAGCCAGCGTCTCAGTCTCCGGACTGCCCCGCCTTAGGGTGGCACGGCGGCTGACTAAGTCGGTCACCATCGAGGACGACGTCACAGTGATTATGCGTGGCGTTACGGGCTAGCGGCCGCGTTTGTCCTGATGTGCTTGGTGCATGAGCCACGAATGCTCCGAGTCGTCCCGTTCGGATGAGGGAACGCGTCGCGTTGTTGGGGACAATGGTGTGATGCCGACAGCATTTCCTTCGCTGCCATTGCAAGAGGTCCTTCCGTTCCCGCCGACACCGTCGGCATCGGTGGCCGGTCGCACGATGCAGGAGTCGGTGGTATCAACGGCGGGTCGAGCCGCAGCGACTCCCCGATGGTGCACCGAACATCTTGGTGGTCCTCATCGATGACGCAGGTCCGGGTCTGCCGAGCACGTTCGGTGGGGAGGTCACCACCGACACCTTGTCGCGTGTCCGCGATCAGGGCGTCACGTACAACCGGTTCCACACGACCGCGATGTGTTCACCGACGCGGGCATCGTTGTTGACGGGTCGCAACCATCATCGGATCGGTAACGGGCAGATCACCGAACTCGCGAACGACTGGGACGGCTATTCGGGCCACATCCCGCCAAGCACGGCACTCGTTGCCGAGGTCTTGACTGACTATGGGTACTCGACCGCCGCGTCGGTAAATGGCACAACACGCCTGCGGAGGAGACGACGATGGCCGGGCCGTTCCACAACTGGCCGACGGGCAAGGGCTTCGAGTATTTCTACGGGTTCCTCGCCGGTGAGGCCTCGCAGTACGAACCGAACCTCGTGCGCAACACCACCAGCGTGCTTCCTCCAAAGACGCCCGAAGAGGGGTACCACCTCAGCGAGGACCTCGCGGATGACGCGATCGGCTGGTTGAGACAGCATCAGGCGTTCGAGGCCGACAAGCCGTTCTTCATGTATTGGGCGAGCGGATGCCTCCACGGCCCTCACCACATCATGAAGGAGTGGGCCGATCATACGAGACCACCGCGAGTCCACGATCGGGTGCCGACCGGGTTCACGACAGCCGTCATCCGGTCACCGATCCAGGCCGCGACCTGCGCGCGGACCATCCTGGCGTCCGGGTGGACCCGAGCCTCTCGCTGCCGCGGCGCAGGTCGCCGGACACCGCCCCGGTCCGGAGTGCCGAAGCACCGCCACAGCTGCGACGCAGGGTCGGGACCTGCCTCCCCGGAGTGCCCGGCGCGGGGCAACGCATATCGCTCACGGCGCCCTCACCACCGGCCCGCCCTAGTTCGGCACGTATCGGTCGGTCGCGACGAGCCGAGACCCGAGCGATAATCCCGTCACGCGACGCTCTCGCTCGCGCCGCAGTGCCGGCGAAGTGTTTGACCTCTTGGCATGATCGGGCCACCGCATAATCACTGCCGGAGAACCCGTGTCCGTCAGTCTGGATCGTCGATGAGGGCGCCGAGGCTGTCGGCGGCGTCGTGGTCACCGCGGTGCCCGCGGTGGGCGTAGACCCGAGCGAGGGTTTCCACGTGGTCGCCGATGCGTGCTGCGACAGCGGGGAGTGATTCGCCGGCGTCGAGCTGGGTGCTCGCATACCAGTGGCGCAGGTCGTGGAGTCGGACCTCGCCCGCGCCGGGCACTCGCGCTGTCAGGCGCTTGAAGGCTTGAGTGAGCCGGTCTGGTGAGATCGGGGTGAGTCCGGTCGGGTCGGTCGCAAGATCGGCGATCACGTACCCGTCGGGGTCGAGCTTCGTCCGGATCATGGCGGCGAGCTCTTCCTGTCGTTCGCGGTGGTTGCGGAGGATCTGGGCGGTGCCCTTGTCGATTGCGACCTCGCGGGTCTGGTGACTCTTGGGGTCCTTCTCGATGAGCTTGCCGGTCTTCAAGCGTGCGACGGAGTGGCGGATCCACAGCACGCGGCGGTCGAGGTCGACCGACGACCATCGCAGTCCGCAGATCTCGCCCCGTCGTGCGCCGGTGGCGGCGAGGAGTCTGAACGCAACGTGGTTCTCGGGGTTGCGGCTCTCGGCCGCTTCGCGGAGGAGCGCAGTCACGACGGTCGGAGTTGGGGTGGTCCGAGACTGTCGGGGGACCGCAGGTGGTGTGGCGAGTCGCACGACGTTCCGATTCGTCCATCCCCACTTCATCGCTTGTTGGAATGCCCCGCCGAGGACTGAGTGGTAGCGCTTGATCGACCCGGCTGACAGGCCGTTCGATCGGAGCCGGACGTAGAAGTCGTCGAAGTCCTTCGGTCCGAGATCCTGGATCATCTTGCCGCCGAGACGGTCGGCGGCGACCTTGCGTGCGATGCCGCGGTAGCTCTCGATCGTCCGGGCCTCACGACCCCGCTGTTCGAGATGGTCGATGTGGGCGAGCAGGAGGCCGGCGACGGACTGGTCGGCGTGGGTCCCGATGGAGTCGACCTCGGCCACGAGTTGGGCGAGTGCCTTGTTGGCCTCGCGCTTGCCGCCGCGGAACGTGCGGCTCACATATCGGGGTCGAGCAGTGATCGGATCCGGCCCTGCGTAGGCGCGGAGCTCCCAGTAATCGGGCTGCCGCTTGAGGCGCAGGCTCCCTCGTGCCATGAAGTCACTGTAGTGAAATATGGGACAGATATGGGACAAACCCGGAAACCGGCCGGACCTCTCGGGGCCTCATGCCGATCTACCTGGTGTTTCTTGGAGCCCAGAGCGAGAATCGAACTCGCGACCTACGCATTACGAATGCGTTGCTCTACCGACTGAGCTATCTGGGCGCGCAATGCGCAGCCGGTGAGGCTACCGGCCCGCCAGCGGGTCGCGGCCGTTCCACGTGCCCGACGACCCGTACGGCTCGAATCGGGCGAACAGCTCCTCGCCGTACCAGTCCTCCTCGCGGGTCCGGCGCACCACCTCGACGTGGTCGGGCATCTCGTAGGCGAACGAGCGGGCGGCGGCCAACGACTCCCACAGGCTGAACGTCGCAAGCCGACCCACCGGCGCTTCACCGATGCCGACGACGTCGATCAGCCCGGGGGCCACGTGGAGTTCGGCATCGACGACGTCGCTCGCGGCACCGAACGCCTTCCAGGCTGCTCGACGCACGTCCGCCCGTGTGATGATCGCCACCGGTCCATCCTTCGATCCGGGTTCGAGGCCGTCGAGCGGATCCACCCCCCGCCAGCGACCGTGCCCGCCGATGCCGCGCAGCCGGACGTGCCAACTCTCGGCGGCGTCGTCCCAGCGAGCCGCGAACCGGCTCGATGAGAGGAACGCGTCGAGCGCCGACTCGTCCTCCCAGACCGCGAACAGCGCCGTTCGTGCGAGGTCGGCCCCGCCACCGGTGCTGTCGCCCGAGCCCGTTCCGAGGAGCCGCCAGAACGCCAGCCCGTCCACGCGGGCGAGCCGGGGACGGTCGGCCCCGAGGCGGGCGAGGGCGAGCGGCGTCTTCCACGTGGGTTCACGAACGAGATGGAAGGATGCGATCCGAGCCATGCATCGGTCATGCTGTCATCAATGAGCTCGCAGACCGCCGTCGACGTGGTGATCACCATCGTCGTCGGCTATCTCGTGGGCTCGATCCCGATCGCGAACCTGGTCGCGGCTCGCCGCGCACGGGTCGACCTGCGCACGGTGGGCGACCGGAACCCGGGGTTCTGGAACGCACGGGAGACGCTGGGCAGGCGGGCGGCGATCCCGGTGTTCGTCGGCGACGTCGCGAAGGGGGCGATCGCCGCACTGATCGGTGTTGCGTTGGCCGGACCGGGAGTGTGGGGGCTCGCCTACGTCGGCACCGGCGCCGCGATGGTCGGTCATGCATTCCCGGTCTTCGCTCGCTTCCGTGGTGGCCGCAGCATTCTCACCTTCGTCGGCGGCGCTGCGTTCTTCGCGCCGCTTCCCTTCGCCATCGCCATCGCCCTGCTGCTCGTCGTGTTCGCCGTCACCCGGTCGTTCGCTCGGGCGGCGCAGGTCGGGTTCTTCGCCTTCCCGGTCGTGCAGCTCGTGATCGAGGGCCCGTACCGCACGGCCGCGACCGGCGTGCTCATGACGTTCATCGGCTTCCGGTTCGCAATGGCCGCCTGGACCGATCGCCGCCGGTCACTCGCTCAGGAGTAGTCGCGGCCTCGCCACGTCTGACGTCGGCGGCGGGCGATCCCGCGGGCGATCGCGATCGCCGCGAGCGGATCCGCCAACGGGCTCGACCAGAACGCAGCGTCGTTGCGGGTGTAGGCGCGCCGCGTGCCCGCCAACGTTCCGATTCGCAGCGCCGTCAGGGCGACGTCGACGACGTCGCCTCGTCGCAGGAGCAGGCGGGGGAGCGGGATGGCCTGGGCGAGCACGATGACCGCCAGGTCGACCAGCTGCCGCGATCGTGACTCCACCTCGGGCAGGGCCAGTGAGCGGCCCCACCCGTGCCAGGCGTCGGTGAACGACTCGAACATGCGCACCGTCAGCAGGTCGCTCGCGTCGAGGAAGCCGACACGCCACCCCATGGTCGCCAGACGACGCGAGAGGGCGACGTCCTCGACGACGTCGTGCTTCACCAGTTCCAGCCCGCCCACATCGAGGAACCATCGCCGGTCGAACGTCGCGCACTGGCCGTTGCCCAGCAGTCGCTCGGGGCGGACGCCCTCCGTCCCCGGCGGCCCGAACCGGTAGACCAGGGTGGTCAGCATGGCCGGGTGCAGCCAGCGGCTCCCGGTGGTCGGGCAGTCGAAGCGGCCCGCCACCGTGAGGAAGTCGATGCGATCGCCGGTCGCCCGGGCCACCAGCGCGGTCGGCAGCATCGGATCCGGCCGTGTGTCGGCGTCGAAGGTCACCACCCGTTCGGCGGTGGCAGCCCGGATTCCCTGTTGCAGCGCCCAGGCCTTGCCCGCCCAGCCGTCGGGGAGTGGGGTGCCCTCGATCACCCGTGCGCCGGCCCGGCGAGCGATCGCGGCGGTGTCGTCGGTCGACTGGTCGTCGACCACGAGCACCTCGTCGACGCCGGGGGCGCCGACGACCGCGTCGAGGAGCGGCCCGATGCGGGTTGCTTCGTCACGAGCGGGGATCACGACGCTGATCGACTGGAGCGGCGTGATCGTCGGTCGCACCGGCGGCGCCGTGTTCGCTGCCTTGGCGAGGCGGCTCAGGGCGATCACGCCGGCAGCGATGCGGGCGACGATCGAGACGATCCGGACGAGACGGCGGAGCGAGGTCACCTGGCGAGATCCTCCGTGATCATCTCGGCGACGATCTTCGCGCTCGTCGTGACCAACGGCAGCCCGCCGCCGGGGTGGCTCGAGCCGCCGACGAGGTACAACCCGGGTCGCGCGCCCCGGTTGGCCGGACGCACGAATGCGGCGCGCCGGCCGTTCGACGAGGTGCCGTAGATCGCGCCGCCCGGCGTTCGGTAGCGCCTGGCGATGTCGCTCGGGGTCATCGTGCGCCGGTACTCGATCCTCGGGCGCAGGTCGACGCCGTGGGCGGACAGTCGATCGAGCACCACGTCGCTGTACGCCTCGGCGTCGACCTCGACGCCCTGCGGCGTGTTGACGAGCAGGAACCAGTTCTCGCAGCCGTCGGGGGCCTGGGACGGGTCGGTCACCGACGAGACGCAGGCGTAGATCGTCGGGTCGTCGGCGAGCCGCCCGGCATCGAGTGCCTCGTACTCCGTTGTGTAGCTCTCGGAGAACCACACGTTGTGGTGGCTCAGGCGTGGTGTGAGGCCGCGCACTCCGAGGCACAGGACGAACCCACTCGTCGATCGGGCCGCTCGACGCACCCGTTTCAGTGCGTCGTCGTCGGGGAGCAGGTCGGCGTACAGGTGCTCGGCGTCGGTGTTGGCCACCACGATGTCGGCCCGCTCCGTGGTCCCATCGGCGAGCGCGACACCGGTGACCCGCTCGGCCGCATCGATCGACGTGACCTCGGTGCCGGTGCGGATCTCGACACCGGCGTCGACGGCGACCCGCTCGAACGCCGCTCGCAGCGCGTCGAGTCCACCCATCGGGTACCAGCATCCGTACCGGGCCTCGATGTGCGGAATGCAGGCGAGTGTCGCCGGCGCGCCGAATGGCGAGGAACCTGAGTAGGTCGCGTAGCGGTCCGCCCACTGGACGAGGCGGGGGTCGTCGAAGGACGCCTCCGCCGACCGATGGAGCGTGCGCAGCGGATCGATGGCTGTCAGGTCGAACGGCGACCGCAGCCGCTTCGCGAGCGACCACGGGTTCGACATCGGACCGGCGAAGAACGTGCGGACGGCCACGTCCCAGATGCGTCGGCCCCGCGCATCGAAACTGCGCCATTGGTCGCCGGCGCCGGGGGTGAACGCCTCGAACGCCGCGGCGGTGTCATCGTCACCGTCGGGCACGGTGAGGGTCGAGCCGTCGAGCCACCGATAGACGAACTGCGGGTCGAGCCGCACCAGTTCGACCTGCTCGGCCAGCGTGGTACCCGCGGTCCGGAAGACGTCGTCGTACACCTCCGGCCACGTGACGAGCGACGGCCCGACATCGAACGTGTAGCCCTTGTCGACGAGCGTGGCGAGCTTGCCGCCGACGACGTCGTTGCGCTCGAACACGGTGACGTCGTGGCCGAGCGATCGCAACCTGATCGCCGTGGCCAGGCCGCCGATGCCGCCGCCGATCACCGCGACGTGGTGTACGTCAGCCACGGAGCCTTCCCGCCACTGCCGCGGCCGCGATCGGGAGCATGCCGAGCCCGCCGACGATCGCCACCGCCGGGTCGCGGAAGAAGCGGGCGAAGCCGATGGTCTCCATCACGCCCATGAACGTGTACTCCCCGACGAGCGCGCCGTCGGCATCGGCGGACCCGTCGACGTACTCATCCGGGGGGAGCAGCGCTTCGAGCGCAGCCATCACGCCGAGGCCGGTGACGAACCACCCGACGAAGTTGCCCAGCGGGATGCCCCGGTAGATCCCCCGGCGGGCCCACACCCAGTAGCCCTCACCGACCATCTGCGGGTCGAGGAACAGATCCCACGCGGTGAGCGCTACCGATCCGAGTGCGATCCGTCGTGCGGGCGTGGAGTGTTCGCCGAGCGCTGCGTGAGCGGCCTCCACGCGCGGGCAGCCCCATGGCGAACCACGCCAGCGGCACGATCGCCGGTACGTGCGCCACCTGCGGTTGGAGCGCGGTGGTGTACGCGTAGCGCCCGAACGGCAGCCCGGTCTCGGTGCCGACCCGCTCGACGGCGGTCGTCGCGACCGCGGTCACGGTGCCCGCGGCAGCAGCGCGCGGTGCGCCCCAGCGGCGCACGGCGTTCGCGGTGGTGGTCGCGAACGATCCGACCACGACCACGGTCGACAGCACCCGCCGCGCTCGGCCGCCCTGCGGCAACAACGGCGTCGCGATCATCCCTGCGACCGTGACCGCCCCCGCCACCCCCGCAACTCGTGAACAAGATGCGGCCAGGGTGCGCGCCTTGTTCACGAGAACGGGGTCGGGCGGGTGGTGGTCGATCACGGGCGGAGGAGTCGGGTGACCATGACGGCCTTCTCGGTGGTCGAGACGCTGGCGCGGGAGGTGAACACGTCGTACTGCTGGGCTTCGATCTTGTCGAGGATCCGGCCGTAGAGGGCGTGGGCGGCACCGACACACTTCGCCGATCGGTCGGGCAGCATCGCGATGCCGATCTCCGCCGAACGGTAGAGCTCACGACAGCGGGCGATCTCGAACCGCATCAACTCGATGAACTCGGGCGTGACCTGCCGCAGCGTGAGATCGACACCGAAGCGGTCGGTGTCGTCCAACGGGATGTACTGGCGTCCGCGGTCGAGGTCCTCGTCGATGTCGCGCAGGAAGTTCGTGAGCTGGAACACGTTGCCGAGGTCGCGGGCGTGCGGCAGTGCGGCGTCGTAGTCGGTCGGCTCCAGGATCGGCAGCATCATCTCACCGATCACGGCCGCCGAGCCGTCCATGTACACGAGCAGGTCGTCCCACGTGGCGTACGACTCGACCGTGAGGTCCATCGTCATCGACCGCAGGAATCGATGGAACGCCTCGATGTCGATGTCGAAGGCGCGCACGGTGTGCACGACCGCCTTCAGCACCGGGTCGTCGGACCTCCCGGCGTCGAGATCGGCGAAGAATCGGTCGCCGAAGTCGGCGAGCGCCGCCGCACGCACCTCGGTCGGGATGTCGCGCCCGCCCTGCGACGGGATCTCGTCGACGATGTCGTCGGCGTACCGGGCGAAGGCGTACAGCGCGTGGACGTGGTGCTGTTTGATCTTCGGAAGCACCTTGGTCGACCAGTAGTACGTGGTGCCGTGGCGCTTGTTGAACTCGCGGCACAGCTCGTAGCTCTCGTCGAGCGTGACCGGCCCGGTCGGCAGCAGGTGTGTCGTGGGCGTCGGTGGTGTGCGCCGGAAGACGGTCAGGCGGCTCATCGATACCGCTGCCGCGCGTACTGTCCGACCCGCTCGGCGGCGAGCTTGCCGGACACCAGCACCATCGGCACGCCGACCCCGGGGAGTGTCGATGAGCCGGTGAACACCAGGCCGGGCACCTTCTTGTTGACGTTGTTCGGCCGGAACGGCCCGGTCTGGAAGAACGTGTGGGCCAGGGCGAACGGCGTGCCCTGTTCCATGCCCATGCGTTCCCAGTCGGTGGGGTCGTAGATCTCCTCGACCACGACCTCGGTCGGGTACCCGAGCGAACCGACCCGTTCGCGCAGGCTGTCGACGATCCGGTCTCGTTCCTTCGACCAGTCGATCGTGCCGCTCAGGTTGGGCGTCGGCTCGAGGACGTAGATGCTGGAGTGGCCGTCGGGGGCGAGCGACCGGTCGTCGAGGCTGTGGAGCGTGACGAGGATCGAGGGGTCGGGCATGCGGACGCCGTCGTCGATCAGGGCCTTGAACGAACCGTCCCAGTCGTCACCGAAGTGGATGTTGTGATGCGCGGCCTCGTCGGGCGGAAGGCCCTCGACGCCCGCCACCCACAGCAGGCACGACGGCGAGTACTTGCCGTTGCGGCCGTGCGCGGGGCGGTCACGCCCGGGAGCAACTCGCGGTAGGCCACAGGAAGGTCGGGGTTGCAGACGACGGCGTCGGCGTCGATGCGTTCGGAGCCGTCGATCTCGACGCCCACCACGGGCCCGTTCGGCCGACGCAGGATCCGGCTCACCGGCGAGGAGTACCTGAACTCGACACCGGCATCGCTGAGCGCCTCGGCGAGCCCCGCCGCCATCATGTGCATGCCGCCCTCGGGCACGTAGACGCCCTCGACCGAGTCCATGTAGGTGATCACGGCATAGAGCGCGAGCGCCTCGTAGGGGGCGAGCCCGGCGTACATCGACTGGAAGCTGAAGATCTGCTGGAGGCGCTTGTCCTCGAAGAACGAGGCGACCTTCTTGTCGAGCTTGCCGAAGCCGCCGAGCCTGACCAGGTCCAGCCCCGACTTCCACGGCTTCACCAGGTCGAGTGGCGAGTTGAAGTTGGCATCGATGAACGAGTCCATCTCCGCTCGGTAGAGCTTCTCGAGCCAGTCGCAGAACTGGCCGAACGACTCGGCCTCCTTGGCGTTGGCGAACTCCTGGATCTCCTGGGTCATCGCCTCGCGGCCGTGGCGGACGAACAGCGTCGAGCCGTCGGCGTACACGGCTCGGTACATCGGGTCGACCGGGTTGATCGTGACGTAGTCCTTCATCTCGGCGCCGCGTTTGAACGCGGTTTCGAGCAGGTCCGGCATCGTCAGCACCGTCGGCCCGTTGTCGAGGCGGAATCCGTCGGACACGATCATCCCTCCGCGGCCGCCCGGGATCGCCTCGCGTTCGACGACGGTCACCTGGTGGCCGGCGCCGATCAGGTGCGCAGCAGCCGACAGACCACCGAGTCCGGCTCCGATCACGACGACCTTCATCAGACACTCCTCCAGCTCACGTAGTCGGCGAGGGCAGCCAGTTCGATCTTGGCCCATCTCCACCAGCGGCAGGCAGATCTCGAGAGCGGTCACCGCTTCGGTGGTGAGCGCACTGATGTGTCGCTCGAGCTCGTCGAGGGCGCCGGTGTCGACGATCGCCTGCTGGATGCGGGCGACCGACTCGTCGTCGAGGCCCGGCCGTCCAACGAGGTCGAGGACCTCCCGCTGGGCCGGCGTCGCCGAGCGAACGGCTCGTGCGAGCAGCGGTGTGGGCTTGCCCTCGCGGAGATCGCCACCGACGGG
>CAVOQV010000003.1:0-30655 GCA_963698435.1 Ilumatobacteraceae bacterium
ATTCGGTCGACGCCGGTGGCATGTTCGCCGAACTCGTCGAACACACCGACGTACTCACTGTTGAGCTCGACACCCTCCACCGCTTCGAACACGAGTGGGAAGCGGACGCCTTCAGCTCCTCCTCCGCGAAGGTGACCTCTCAGTAGTCGAGGCGTACGAAACCCGCGACCGGATCCACGGGTACGCCAACGAGAAGGCGGCGATCGAGGCAGTCGTCGACGCAGCGGTCGTTGGCAACGTCGAGGGCTGCGATGTACTCGTGATGGCTCCGACCAACCGGCTCGTCGAGCAGATCAATGCGACGATGACCGAACGGCTCCTCGATGCCGGACAGCTTGATCGGTCCGAGGCGATCGACATCGGAGGGAACCGGTTCCATATCGGTCAGCCCGTCGTGACCCGAGCCAACGACCGTCGACTCATCCACGGACCCAGCCGGGAGGAGTGGGTGCGCAACGGCGACCGCTGGACTGTCCTCGCCGGGACCCGAGACGAGCTGTACGTCCAGCATCGAGAGACGGGCGATCGCCAAGCGCTCCCGGCCGAGTACATCGCGGCAGGTCACCTGAGCGTGGACTACGCGTCCACGATCAATCGAGCCCAGGGTGCAACCGTCGATGACGCCCATGTGATCATCGACGGGCGGACCAACTCCAAGCAGTTGTACGTCGCAGTGACGGGCAAGCGGCCGGAACGCAAACCACGTCCACGCAGCGCCGCCGGCGTTCGACCTCGAGCAACACGGCCCGAACGACATCGCCGAGCAATGGACGCCAGCGGGAGCTGTAGCAGGGAGCACTGCGACGACGTCCCTATCAGATGAGCGCACTCGGGCGTCGCCGACAGCTCAGAGAAGTCGCCGACGAGCGTTTCGAGCAACTCGGTACTCAAGCTGTCGCGCAGCCGTCGGATTGTGCCGTCGCCGCCGCGAGACGACGACTGCAACACCTGTCCCGCCGCCCCACTCAAGGTTTGGGGCGATGACCTCCCGGGTCGCGGAATCTGCCGTCGTGTCGGGTGTGCCGACGCAAGGGTCAGGCGATGTCGATTGCGTTCTTCGTGGCCAGGTCAGTGATCATCAAGTCGAGCGGGATGTCAGCGCTGGCGGCGGATGCCCGGACGATGGCCACAGCGGCGTACAGCGCGTAGGTCCAATACTGCTCGATCCAATACGTGACTTCGTCGAGCAGGTCCGGTTCGACCGCCATGCACGGCGTACGCGGTAGGAAGCCGTACTGGATCCGCCGATGCTCCTTGCCACGAAACACGACCTCGGGCAGATGCGTCGACAACAGCTCCCGGTACACGACACCGGTTCGCGCTCGACGCCAGCGACACCGACGCGTCGGCGGCGAGTTCCAAGAACACCTCGCCCGGGAACGTGTTGTGTTCGTGCAGATCAGCGATGTCGGCGACCAGCTGGTTCGCATCATCACCACGCCCGAGCCCGACGAGGAACCGACGCAGCGCCTCGACGTGATCATCGTCGGTCGGCCTTCCCATCCGAACGCGGTTCCGCGAACGACGATCGAGCCTTGCTCAGTCCACTGGCCGGCGCACGTTATGGCGCCGACGATTGCCCGCATAAGTGCCGTACCTGAGCGGTCTGCAGGGCCCTGCGAGCGCGGAGTTCTGATCGGGGTGATTGTGTGCGGTCCAGTGGGGCCGTCGATCGGTACTTTGACGAGATGGGGATCGAGTGGAGTTCTGATGTCGGCCAGGCTGCGTGGTGGATCGATGTGCTGCATCCGTTCGCACACGACGTTGGCTCGATCGTTCCTGATTCGATCGCTGCGTACGCTCGCGTGTTCCACCTCGCTGGCACGGACGGAACCTGTCAAGCCGTTTGAGACATTTCTAGTTTGAGTGGATGAGGGCTTCGCGTTGGGGCTGGTTGATCCAGGCGACGGTGGGGAGCTTCGGGGGTCGGGTCGGCGGTGCCGGAATCGCGCAGGGTTGACGGCGTAGGCGGCATCGAGGGTGGCAGACGCGTTGAGCACGGATCTCCCCGGCGGTGCCGTAGTGGACTGAGGCCGGGGTGTGGAGCCCGATTCCGGAGTGGCGGTGGGTGTGGTTGTAGTGGTCGAAGAACTCGACGCAGAACGCTCTCGCGTCGGCGATGGAGCCGAACCGGTCGGGGAAAGCCGGGCAGTATTTCAGCGTTTTGAACTGGGCTTCGGAGTACGGGTTGTCGTTGGAGACGTGCGGGCGCGAGTGGGATCGGGCGACACCGAGATCGACCAACAACTGGGCGACCGGCTTGGAGGTCATTGCGCTGCCGCGGTCGGCGTGCAAGGTGATTTCGCCCTTGTGGACGCCTTGCTCTCGGTAGGCGTTGTCGATGAAATCTCTGGCGAGTTCGCCGGTCTCGGCCGGTGCGACGCACCAGTTGACGACGTAGCGGGAGTAGATGTCGATGATCACGAACAGCTCGTAGTAGTCGCCCCGGTTCGGGCCCTTGAGCTTGGTGATGTCCCAGGACCACACAGTGTTCGGTTCGGTGGCGATCAGCTCGGGTTTCTTCTTGGCCGGATGAGTGCGCTGCCGGCGTCGTTCCCGGCTCTCACCAGCGATGCGCAGCAAGCGGTACATGGTCGAGATCGAACACAAATCGATCCCGTCGTCGAGGAGCCGAGCCCAGACCTGGGCAGGTGCGAGATCACAGAACTCCGCCGAGCGCAGCACCGACAAGACGTGTTGGCGTTCGGGCTCGGCCAGCTTGTTCAGCGGTGCCAGCCGAGGCGCGAGTGGACCCTGCACCGGCGGCCGGCAGCGCCGATAGTGCGTTGCTCGCGGCTGGCCAAGCAGGATGCACGCCTGCTTGGTCGAGGTGAGCATGGTGAGGTTGTCGAGGTGGGTGTCGATCACTGCTTGTACTTCGGATCGATGTCCGCGCTCTCGGAGAGCAGCTCCAAGAGCGCATGCGCTTTTCCCGTGATCTCCAATGCCAACTTCGTCCGCTCGAGTTCAGACTCGAGCCTCGCGGTCTTCTTGCGCAACCGGTCGAGTTCGACCTGCTCTGCGCTGCGTCGCCGACCACTCGACCGGGTCGGCTCGCTGGCTTGGCGGCGCTGGTTGCGCCACTCGGAGATGTGCGAGGTGTACAAACCTTCACGACGAACAAGCGCACCGCGCTCTTCACGATCAGCTGCGTCGTACTCCTCAACGATCCGATCCTTGAACTCGGCGGAGAACCGCCGACGGGTTGCTTTCGCCGGCGGATCGCCAGCATCGTCGTGATTGTTCACGCTCCCATGGTGGGCGCGATCGAGCACCGTGGTTGAGGTCATGGTCATCAGTCAGGGTTCCCTATTCTCGCCCCGAATCGGAGTGAGCACCGGCATCACCGGTGTCTCACATCAGCCTGACAGACAGGGAACCCACTCGGTTGTGCCTGAGCGGCTGGGTTTGGAGCGTGCCGCTCTGTCATGGCCGGTCTGTGAAACCTGCAATCATGTCCGTACTCCGCTTGGCAACCGCCGGGCAGTGCACAGATTGGGGAATGCTATGAAGAGGACATCGAGAACGGGTGCGTGGCGTTCGCGTTGGGCAGCGATAGGAGCCGCCGTCGCGGTGACCCTTGGAGCCGGAGGAATGGTCGCCGTGAACGCAGCGCCGTCTGCACCATCGTCAGTTGTCACGGTGGAGCCAGCCCGCATCCTCGACACGCGCACCGGAGTTGGCCTGTCCGGTCCGTTCTTTTCGGGTGTGTCGCAGAAGCTCCAGGTGACCGGCACAGTGCCGACCCAACCGCCTGGCAATGCCGCACCGGTGAACGCTGAAGTGGTGCCTGCCGGGGCGACGGCGGTGGTGCTGAACGCAACCGTGGTCCGGCCATCCACTCGTGGCTTCTTGTCGATCCGGCCCGGTGACGCAACCGGGAACCCGGCGACATCGAACATCAACTGGGCCGCAGGCGGACCCAACATTGCCAACTCGGTCACGGTCCAGCTCCCGGCATCGGGGCAGATCGACATCTTCGTCAACGGCACCGTCGGCGAAGTGCTTATCGACGTGGCGGGCTACATGGTCCCCGCGGCCGCCGGTCCCCCCGGTCCGCAGGGTGATCAGGGTGATCCCGGACCGAAGGGTGATCAGGGTGATCCCGGACCGAAGGGTGATCAGGGTGATCCCGGACCGAAGGGTGATCAAGGTGATCCTGGACCGGCAGGGATTGCAGGCATCTCATACCTGAATGCACCGTTCTTGATTGTCAGCGGCACCTATGGACCCTTCATCACACCAACTTGCCCGGCCGGGCAGTTTGCGATCGCAGCGGGCATTAACGCCGGAGTCCCCTCGGGATCGTTGGATCCTGCCGGTGCTCTTGATTCAAACGCATATCCGAACCCCGCCAGCGAGCGAAACTGGATTCTGCAGTTCAGCAACACATCTGTTGTAAACCTCGACACAACCGTCTACACCGTTTGTGCCGAGGTTGCCCCATGATCTCACGCCGCTGACAGGAGGTGGAAAGCAGTCCGGTGGGCCGCCCAACGAACGTTGGGCGGCCCACCCCGGTACTCCCATTTCGCATTGGGTTCGTCTCCTCGGGGACCCGGAAGCGCGGGACACTCTCGACACGTCTCGCGCTGCGCAGTCGTGCCGATAACTCGCGGCGGACGGCTCCGGGCACTTCATCGTGCAGCCTGCGAACCAACTTCCAGGCGTTGGACCGGATGCGGCAAGTCCATCGTCTGCTGCTGAACCTGTCACCCAAACTCACGCTCAGATCCGAAGCACCCGATATCGACGCCAACGCGGCGCTCCACAGCCAGCGAAAGATCCGGCACACAGGAGCACTACGCGATCGGTGGGGAGATCGGCCGGCCGGGCCTTGACCCGCTCCATATCTCCGGGCGTGAGGACGGGCTACGGTCTGAGGTGTTGCGTTGATCCTTTGAGACCACCGACGAATCGGGCGGTTTCCAATCGGCGCCGGTCGATATCGAGAGCACCCTGGCGAGGATCAGCTCAGAGCCGGGTACCCCGGACCTGCGTGGCCTGGGAACAGATTCTCATCCAAGGTGGTTGACCGCACCGAAGAACAGATGTCTCCCCCCAAGACATCGTGTCGCTGAGACACGTTCTCGACGCCCGGCCGCTTCCCCCCAGCAGGCCGGGCGTCGCAAGTTTTCGGCCGAACGTCCATGTTCACTCTCGTACGGTCACGACGACCGGAAAGTGGTCGCTGAATCCGGTCGGGTCGACATTCGCTGCCGCGTCACGCTTCGGGAGCCCGAAGCGGCGTGGTCCTCGGCCCACGCGGTGGTCGACCATCGCAGGCGCTGCGGCGATGGTGGCCGTGTCGTCGAGCACGGTCAGTCCGCGTTGTCCAGTGAGCAGTGAGCGGTTGGCGAGGATCTGGTCGAAGACGTTGCCGTCGTTGCGGTAGTAGAGGGTGCCGTCGATCTGACGTGGGTTGCCTTGGTGGTCGACGGCGTCGATGTGGAGGTAGTCCCAGGCGAGATTGTGGAAGCGGGCCGATTGGGCGCGTTCGGTGTCGCCCCGTTCTCTCGAGGTGTTCGCGTTGAAGCGGACCGAGGGGTCCCACGGGTCGTCGTTGAAATCGCCGAGCGCGATGATCGGAATGTCGTCGCCGCGCTTGGCGGACGCGTTCGTGCCAGTAGCCGAGCGTTTCGCCCGCGGTGGCTCGGAAGCCGGCCGATTCGTGGGCACCGCCGCTGCGCGATGGCCAGTGGTTGCTGAACACGATCAGGTCGTTGCCGGCGTTGGTGGTGAAGGTGGCCTGGGTGATGTCGCGGGTGCCGGTGCGGCGCATCACGAAGTGGGAGAAGATGACGTTCGGGTCGACGGTAAGACGGTTGGTGTCGTAGATGAACGCGGTGTCGATCCCTCGCCGGTCGGCGGTGTTGTCGGCGTGCACCACGGCGTAGTCCCGTGCCGGGAGCGCGGCGTTGACGGCGGCGGTGAGTTGATCGAGCACGAAACGGTTCTCGACCTCGCAGACCCCGAGCAGGTCCGGTCCGGTGTTGGCGTTGAGGCTGGTGATGATGATCGCGAGCTGGGAGATCTTTGTGTCGAACAGCTGCTGGGTCCAGCCGTCAAGGTCACGCGCCATCCGGTCCGCAATCCACGGCTCGCGCCCAACGAACCCTTCTGGCGCGAACAGGTTCTCCAGGTTCCAGAACCCCACCTGATAGTCCACCATCACAGATCCCCCCGGTTCGTGCCCTGTGCCAGTGTCGCAGAGTCGACGCGTCGAGCGTTTGACATTCTGCGCTCGGTTCTATTGCTATGGCGTTGTCGTGGTCGGTGTCAGCTGTTCGAGCAGCGGCTCGACGATCATTTCGTTGATTCTCCGACACACGCGATCTCGAGCGCCGGAGCGAGCGCCGAGGTGCTTCGATACCGAGCGGGTGGCCCGGTCTGTCCGAAGCGTTCTTCTGATCGGCCACCGACCACCCCTGGCGCTGTGTGAGACTGAGCTCGTGACGTGCTTCGGTGTGGTCGACGGTGCGACACTGAGATACCCACCGAGGCCGACGAATCGACTTCGTCGCCGTGCGTTGTCAGGCAACAGATGATCGTGGCAACGCGATCGGGAAGAGCCGGGTCGGCGTTCTTGGTCAGCTGGATCCTTGCCGGAGGGGCCGGGTGCACGGTTGACAGCGACGCAACCCTGGACTTCACGAACAAGACCGACGAGACCGTCTGGGTCGGATTCAACGGTTTCGCACCTGAAGGTTTCAAGATTCCCGACGGTCTCTGGACCGAAGCTGGACCTGGTGAGCGAGTGGTCATCACCGATGGAGGGTGCGTCAGCGGTGGCGATCTCGTCGTTGCGAAGGAGCCAGTCGAGTCCGCCGTGATTGATGTCAGGCCACTTACCGACGGCGATGCAGAAGTCTGTCCAGGCGATGACTGGGAGTGGTCCGGCGTCGGTGACCATGACTGACCCACAACGCTGAGGGCGATGGCCAACTGAGCCGTCGTAACAGCGATCGGCAAGCCTGCGCCCTTGCGGCGCACGGGGACAATCAGCTTGCGACCGCTCATGGCCGGCAGCGGAGACCCCCTCGACGAGCGAGCGTGGTGACCGATCGATCTGGAGCGGGGGTGGCCGATCGAATGTGCCGATCACGATCGGCCCAGGCGGCTCGAGCGAGCTGGTGATATGAGCTCTGACCAGTTGTGGTTTGGGGATTGGTCGCGTCCGTTCGCCGCAGTGCTGCTCGTGCTTGTTCAAGGGCCTCCGGGAGACGATGTACGGTTCCAGGTCCGGGGCGACGAGAGGGGATCCCAATGCGAGGACGAGCGACGATTGCAGCAGCGATGATGCTGATTGCGATACCGACGATTGCCGATGCGAAGGGTCGGCCGGAGCCGCTCGACGTGAGGCAGGGGACTGCGGTAGGACGGGCTGCAGACACCAACAGTCTCAACGGAATCTACGTGTCGCCGGTTGATGGCAACGTGTACGTCGCCAGCGTGGGTGGTGATGAGATCACGGTGCACGACACGCAGAACGGCAAGGTCCTCGACCGCCTCGGCCCCGAGAGCGGCGTTCGTGGCCCCGATGATCTGTTCATCGCCGACGACGGCACGATCTATTGGACCGAGATCCTGACCGGCTTCGTCGGCATGTTGAAGCCGGACGGCACGTTCATGAAGGAATTCGTCGGTCAGGGGGTCAATCCGATCACGATGTCCGACGACGGTCGGCTGTTCGTGGGACGGCTGTTCTTCGGGTCGGGTCTGTACGAGCTCGACGCTGATTTCGAGGGCGACCCGGTGCTGTTGGATGGCAGCTTGAACATCAACAGTTTCGATTTTGGACCGGATGGGCACCTCTACGCGCCGGCGCAGTTCACCGGCGAGATCGTCAAGATCGACGTGGATGCGCCCGTGCCGGCGGGGAGCACGACGATCGCCAGCGGTTTCCGGGCTCCGACCGCAGCGAAGTTCAACTCGCTGGGTGAGCTGCATGTCGGCGACCTCGCCGAGGGGCAGGTCTTCAAGCTCGATCTGACCACTGGCGATCGTGAGATGTTGATCGACATCGAGGGCACGATCGACAACATCGCCTTCGGCGCCGACGATCGTCTGTACGCCGCAGCGGGCTCGGACAACCAGATCGTCCGGTACGACTCGGGACGGGTGAAGGCGCTCGGCCAGCCCGGTCTCGGTTCGCCCGGTGGTGTGGCTGTCTCAGCCTGACGGCACGGTGTGGGTCGCAGAGTTCTTCGCGCTCCGTGGCATCGACAAGAACCCGCGGAAGTTCGCGACGTCGTTCTACGACCGCTTCGATCTGCCGGGCGACGGCTTCGCCGGTGCGTCGACGGTGGCGCCAGACGGCGACGACTTGATCATCTCGAGCGGATTCTCCGGAGCTGTTCAGGTGCTTGGACCCGGCGACGGGTGCGATCGAGTTCGACACGCGAGACGCTCGCGACTCCGACGAATGCGATCCGGCACGGCGACACGTTGGTGGCCGCGCAACTCGGCGTCGCACCGGACCCAGCGAGCGTGGTCAACGCCGAGGATCCCGTCCGAGGTCTTCATCAGACGGCTCGTCCGTGCCGCTGTTCGTCCCGCTCGGGCTCGCCTCCGACGGCGACACGTTGTACGTCGGTGACTGGGCGACCGGCATCGTGTGGGCGATCGACCGAGCACGGACCGAGCACCGATCGCGTTCGGCTTGCAGGGACTGGAGGGGTTGGCCGTCGACGGCGATCGGCTGCTCGCTGTGGAGACCGGGCGCCAACAGGTCACGGCGATCGATCTCGCACACCGGGCAGCAGTCTGTCGCCATCGACGGGCTCGACTTCTCCGCTCGGGTTCCAGAGGGTTCTTCCCGTTCGGCTCGATGTCAGGTGTCGCGGTCGGGCCGGACAACTCGATCTTCGTGTCCGACGACGGCGTCAACACGGTGCACCGGTTCCGCCGGCCCGGCTGACCTCCCAGTCGCGATTTCCTTGTCCCGCCCGCGGGAAGCACAAGGCGCGGGCCTCGTTGCCAGAAATGCCGACAACGGCACTCGTCATAACGCAGACCGATCCGGCCTCGGCTCCCCTTCATCCGGCAGCGATGATCGGCCTAGGCCATCGAGCGTCCATCGTGATGTCGTGCAATCCTGAGCGGGTCGCCGCTCGCGTAAGTGCCGATCTCGAGCGGTGCGAAAGGTTGCAGCGCTGTGCGGATATGGGCGGTGCTCGACCCCTGGCTCTGCTTCGTGGTGGTGGGTCGTACGATTCTTTGACGGGGCAGAACGGTTGTCCGGCGGGGTCGAGAAACACGCGCCCGTCAAGGTTGGACGACCGGCAGACAGATCGCGGCCGAACGCGGAGCAACGCCCTCAAAGAGAGCCACAGCCCCGCTTTGCGCTCAGGCATGCCGCAACAGTCCGACCCAACCGGCGTATTGCCCGTTCCCGATCCCTACTCCGGCAGTCGGTCCCGTGTGAGCGATACCGGCTGCGCCCCGGGTGAATCGAGGTTGGCGGGCCACTCGCTGGAGAGGTCGTGTTCGAGAAATGGCACGTCGATCCCTTGACGCCTCAGCAGCGCGGACCAGCTCGTCGAAGAAGATCCCTCGACCAGACCGGGCTGCGGCAGCGATCGCATCATTGACGAACCCTCGATTCAGCTGGTCGAGAGGGCACGCGACCAGGGGGCCGAGCGCAGCTGCCACGTCGACGGTCGTGACCACTCCACAACTCGGCGAAGCGCCAACCCCGACAATCCCTACGATCTCGATCCCGTTGGCCTGATAGTCGGCGATCTCCTCGGCGACGTGACGTGCCAGTCTCCGATAGCGCACTCGGGTGTAACCCAAGAACGCCCCGAGCCCGCGCTTCGCCAACCAACGAGCACGTGGCCGGCCCCAGAAGCGCACAACATGTCGTTTCCCGACTCCACCCCAGACGGCCTGCTCCGGGCATGGCATTTGGCAGATCCCGACACCGTCGTGAAGGAACGGCTCGACGAAATCCATCACGGCCCCAGAGCAGCACGCGCCTCCCGGGTACCGCGTGTTCTGGTTCAGGAGGCAATGGGACGCGAAGACCACCCGACCGCTTCGCTCATCAGCAAGCGCTGCCCGGGCCCGTGCCGGTCGCCCCGAGTCGACCTCGGCAACCCTGTCCGCTCGACGCGTACGTCGGCCCATGCTGTCCACCTCCACGTCCGGCCTTCACGTCCCACCCTCCACCTCCCGGTCACGTCCCCGCCAGAGCCCAAGGTCTCGAACCTTGATCCTGTCGAGTCAGCGGTGATCGACGTCAGACCGCTTCCCGCCGAAGGCTCAAAGATGTGTACGGGAGACGACTGGGAGTGGTCCGGCGTCGGTGATCACGACCGACTTCGCCCTCCCCGGGCGGCTGTGGCTTCAACCTTGGGCGCGTTCGCCGTTCGCCACGTCGGTCATGAGCCCCGCCGTTCAGTCGAGTTCAGGTGTCCTGGAGGTGCTTCGCGGAATCTTCAGACTGCGGGCGTTGGTGCGGTGGCGTAGGCCGGCGAAGGACCCCTGGGTGCGATGCTGGACGCCTGGGTGGATGCTGGATGGTCCACTCAGCGACCGTCGACAGGTACGTCCCGTCGGTGGTGAGCGCGGTCACGCTCGTCGGTGTGAGCCAGAGGGCGTGGATGGGGGTCCAGTTGTCGGGGCCGACGAAATGCGGATCGATCGCATCGTTGGAACGGCACAGCCGACCTTGGGTCAAGTCGATGGTCCAGTAGGCGTCGCGGGTGGTGAGTCGGACAGAGCCGGCACCGAGCACAGCGACGGGTCCGCCGTGGCCGGTGATGCAGGTCGCGGTGACGGCGCTGACCGGTCGGCGTGCAATGAGTTCGTCACTTGCCGTGTCGGGGTCGAGGTCAATCATCACCGTGGAGCCGGCGGCGAGAGCGGATGCGGCTGCGATGACGAGGACCTCGGTCATCTCGAGATCGAGATCGGTGGGGGCGCAGATGACGAGATGGTCGTCGAACATCGAGACCATCACCGTTGGGTCGATGGTGGTGGGGGTGGCGGCCGTTTCGGGGTTGGGGAAGGGTTGCATCTATGACACCTCCTCAGGTCCTCCAGACCGTGTCATTCTTGAGTGACAGCATCGCGACGGACACGTTCCAAGTTCGCGCGTTCGACGACAGTGAACGCGCCGTTGCGTATATGAGGGAACCGTCGGCAACGTGGGTTCGATCCGAACGACCCCTTGGTGCTGTCGGGTTCGGAACGATCCGGTCACTCCGTTTCAATGGCGTAACGCGCAGTCAGGTTGGCGCCGATCACGGAGACGGTGAGTGCGATGGCGATGAGGGCGAGGGCGGTGGGGTCGAGTGTTTCGAGCCCGAGCACGGTTCGTAGCCCGGGGATCGTGATCGTGCCGATTTGGAGTGCGATCGTGGCGGCGACGATCCAGTTGAGGATGCGGTTGGTGACTGGCTTGGAGGTGATGCGGCGGGCGGGGTAGACGAACGCCAGTTGGGCGAGCGATTCGTAGAGGAAGACGGCGGTGACGGCCTCGGTGCCGGTGTAGTCGAGTTCGGGGAGTCCGAAGAACAGGGCGAGTCCGAGCGCGGCCTTGAGGATGCCGGAGACGAAGATGAACCGCAGGCCGGCGCGGGTGAGCAGCGGTGCACTCGTCGACCTCGGCCGACGTTTCATCACGCCTGGGTTGCGGTCGACACCGAGTGCGAGCGCGGGCGGTCCGTCGGCGATGACGTTGATCCACAGCAGTTGGGCAGCGGTGAGTGGGACGAGGAGGTCGCCGGCTGAGTCTCGCAGATCGCCGATCGCGGCACCGACGACGCCGACCGCGACGAGGATGACGAGCGCGACGTTCGTGGAGAACAAGAAGCGGAGGAACTTCTGGATGTTGTCGTAGATGCCGCGGCCTTCTTCGACTGCGGCGGTGATGGTCGCGAAGTTGTCGTCGAGCAGGACGAGGTCGGCGACTTCGCGCGACACGTCGCTGCCGCGTTGGCCCATCGCGACGCCGACGTCGGCGCGTTTGAGTGCGGGGGCGTCGTTGACGCCGTCGCCGGTCATCGCGACGATCTCACCGCGAGCCTTGAGCGCCTCGACCAGGGCGAGCTTGTGTTCCGGGCTGACTCTCGCGAAGACATGGACGTCGGCGACGGCCGCACTCAACTCGTCGGGGTCGAGCTCGTCGAGTTCTGGGCCGGTGAGGGTGCGGTCGGCGGGGATCCCGAGGTCGGCGGCGATCGCCTGTGCGGTTGCGGGATGGTCACCGGTGATCATCAGCACTCTGATGCCGGCCGCCTGCGCCGAGCCGATCGCTGCGTGGACCTCTGGGCGGGGTGGGTCCCACAGCGACACCGATCCGAGCCATGTGAGCTGGTCCTCGGAGTCGTGGGGTGACCAGGCCAGGCCCAGCACGCGGTAGCCGTCAGCTGCTGCGCTCTCGATCCGTTCCTGCCATTGCTGTCGTTCGGCGGCGTCGAGGGTGCTGCGTTCGAGGAGGACTTCGGCGGCCCCTTTGAGGTACGCGACGCTCTGTCCGTCCTCGATCACGCTGACGCGCATGAACCGCCACGCGGAGTCGAACGGTCGAACCGACTGGCGCGTGTACTCCATGCGGGTGGTGACCGGGTCGACGCCGTGGGCTGCTGCGTAGGTGTACAGGCCGATCTCCAGCGGGTCCCCAACACCCCCATCGGGCTCGGCATCGGCGGCGAGGACCATGGCTCGCAGCGCCCGCTCCCGGTCGGTGGCGTCGAGGTCGGCGACGGTCATGGTGTTCTCGGTCAGGGTGCCGGTCTTGTCGGTGGCGATGACCGTGATCGATCCGAGCGCTTCGACGGCGGACAGCTTGCGCACAACGGCTTCGCGGTCACTCATCCGCTCGGTCCCGAGCGCAAGCGTCAGTGTGAGCACAGCCGGGAGGCCTTCGGGGACGGCGGCGACCGCGACCGCAACGGCGAACAGGAGGGCTTCGTCGAGGCGGTCGATGCCTTCGACGCCGACGCCGGCGACCGTGAGCACCACGGCGAGCGCGGCGATCCACCGTGCGATCTGATGCCCGAAGTGCTCGAGGCGGCGCTCGAGTGGGGTGCGCTCGGCCTCGACCGCGCCGAGCATCGTTGCGATGCGACCCATTGCCGATTCGAGTCCGGTGCGGGTGACCTCGATCCAGGCCAGTCCGCGCACGGCGAGCGTGCCCGAGAAGACCTCTTCGCCGGCGGCTCGCTCGACCGGGACCGATTCGCCGGTCAGGATCGACTCGTCGATCTGCAGGGCCTGCTCACCGTTCAAGACGCCGTCGGCGGGAATCCGATCACCGGCCTCGACTCGGACCAGGTCGCCGGGAACCAGCACCGTGGCGTCGATGTGTTCGAGGTGACCGTCGCGCCTCGCCCACACCTTCGGCGCGGCGAGTTCACGCAACCGTGCAAGGGCGTCTTCGGCGCGGTACTCCTGCCACACCCCCATTGCGGTGTTGAACACCAGGATCGTTCCGATTGCGATCGACTCGAACGGCCACTCGTTGGCCCCCTCGGAGATCCACACGACCAGGTCGAACGCCAACGCGAACAACAAGATGTAGATGATCGAGCTGCGCAGCTGTCCGCCGATGCGCACCCACCACCGCACCGGCGGCGTCTCGGGGAGCGCGTTCGGACCGTACCGCTCGAGCAGCGCGGTCGCCTCCGCACTGCTCAAACCACGGAGGTCTCGCGTGGGCGCGCCGTGGTCGTTCATCGATGCACACCCATGCATTCACGATCCCTGGCACGAGCAACATCGGCTAGGGCACAACGTCAAATCCGGCGCGCCCGCGAGAGGACGGGACCATGGCCACTTCCGGCGACGGCTTGTGGTCAGCAACACTGGATGTGACGGGCGCGGCCCGCCGTTCCACCGAGCTCGCGCAGGGTCGGCGCGCCGTCGAGGAGGTACTCCCAGTGCGTCGCTACACCAACATCTTGTTCAGCCCGCTCGGCACACACGACAACAACCTGGCCGTGCGCAACATCGCCGAACTCGTCGTCGGCACCTCGGCGCGGCTGACGCTGTTCGGCGTCATCCCCACCCCGAGTGGTCTGCGGCAGTTGCTGTCGCGTGCCGAGATCGAACAAGAACTCCGGGATCGCCGGCGCTCGGAGCTGGAACGAGAGTTGTCGAGGTGGGGCCACCGGATCGGGTGCTCGGCGGTCGAGACGATCGTCGGGACGGGGAAGCCCGCGCAGTCGATCATCGAACGCGTCGTGAACGACGGTCACGATCTCGTTGTTGTCACCGCTGACGACGATCGGGAGGATCAGGCGACGATCCGACGACTCATGCGCAACTGCCCATGTCCGGTGTGGCTGATCCGACCGACGCGGGCACGCACGCTACGGGTGTTGGCGGCGGTGAATCCCGATCCCGATGAAGCCGACCTCAACCGACTAATCCTCGAACTCGCTGCGTCGATGGTCGAGCTGAACGGTGGCGAACTGCACGTCTCGCACGCCTGGGAGCTGTTCGGTGAGTACCCGTTGCCGTGGCCGGCGTTGGTGCACGCCACCCCAGCCGAGATCGACGAGCTGCGCCGTCGGTTGCACGACACGCGGCAACGGGCTGTGGAACAGCTCCTGTCACAACCATCAGTGGTCAGCGCTCCGTGGAAGGTTCATCTCGTGAAGGGCCAGCCAGAGCAGGTCATTCCGCGACTCGCTGCCACGCTGCGGATCAACCTGCTCGTGATGGGCACGGTGGCCCGCACGGGCGTCAGCGGGCTCGTGATGGGAAACACCGCCGAGCACGTTCTCGATCGCGTTCACTGCTCGGTGATCGCCGTCAAGCCCCCCGGTTTCGTGTCGCCGATCAAACCGACGTCGCCGGGATGAGTGGACTTCCCATCGCCCTGCTCCTCGTCGTGCTCGGGTCATCGGTCCTGATGGTCGTGATCGCGGGCACCCGCCTGGCGCGCGTCGGAGACGAGATCGCTGAGCACACGGGTCTCGGCCGGATCTTCATCGGGGCGCTCCTCGTCGCGGTGGCGACTTCGCTGCCCGAACTGTTCACAGACATCACCGCTGCCGCGTCGAACGCCCCCGATCTCGCGATCGGTGACCTGTTCGGCTCAAGCATGGCCAACATGGCGATCCTGGCGATCGTCGACCTGCGCTTCCGCGGTCGACTGCTGCCCGCTGTCGAGCTCGGCCACACCCGCGTCGCTGCGATCGCGATCGGCCTGACCGCGCTCGCGGAGCTTGGCATTTCCACCCCGTCAGGCATCGACGTCATGGGTGTCGGCCTCACCCCGGTCCTGCTCACTGTCGGCTACGTCGCCGCGCTGGCATGGTTCCGCCGTGTCCCACCGATCGGCTTCGCCACGACAACGCCCACCCCCTTTCGCCAACCCCAACAATTCGGGGAGCGATGGGCCGGCACCGGTCCACAGATCAAGCGCTTCATCGCTGCCACCGTGGTACTCGTGGTCGCGGCGCCACTGCTGGCACTCAGCACCGAGGAGATCGCCCACCGATCCGGGATCAGCCAGGGGTTCCTCGGTGTCACCCTGCTTGCCGGGGCAACTTCGCTGCCAGAGCTCGCGACGGCGCTCGCCGCTGTCAAGATGGGCGCCCACGACCTCGCGGTCGGCAACCTGCTCGGCAGCAACGCCGCGAACATGGCGATGATTCTCCTCATCGACATCGCGTATCGACCCGGACCGATCCTCGCCGCGGTCGACGACACCCAGACAGTGGCCGCCACGGCCGCCATCTTGCTCATGGCACTCGCTCTCGCCAGCATCATCAGTGGCCAAGCCAACCGTGCCCGCCGCCTCGAGCCCGACGGCATCGTGATACTCGTCGCCTACGCCGGATCCATCGCCGCGGTCGCACTGGCGTCGTGAGCAGCGATCAACGTGCAGCACGACGGTGCGATGTCGGGTAGGGCGGAGCGTGTGCTGAGAGCCTCGCCGCAAAAGACCCAGCAACGGCGCCAGCAACGGCGCGAGTGACTCGCGAGCGAACGTGGAAGCTGTCGGGACGTTCTCCTCTAGCCCTGGGCTGCGGAGACCAATACTCTTCATGATATGTATTCTGTATCATGTGTCCCGCCCTCGTCGCGTCATGGTCCAGCGGCGCGGTGTGGGTCAGAGCCCCTGAGTGCTGGCCGCCTGCGGCAGCGCCTCCTCCGGGCCGTCAGCGTGCGCACGAGCGGCAGGATCATCGGATCTGACGGGACGTTCGTAGGATCATGACGACGGTCGTGGTACCGCTTGATGGGTCGGTGTTCGCCGAGCGGGCGATTCGGCCGGCGTGTTCGATCGCTGCTCGCGTCGAGCATGCGCGGGTGCTGCTGGTGAGTTGTGCCCCTGACGATGGAGACGCAGCACCGCACCAGCTCGACGACCGAGCGTCGCTGTACCGCGACGTCGTCGACATCGAAACCCGGATCGTCGACGCGAGCGGTGCAGCAGAGGTGCTCCTCGCAATCGCCGCGGCGGAGCCCGACGGGATTCTGTGCATGTCCACCAGGGGCAAGGGCGGCATCCGGGCCGCAGTGCTGGGCAGCGTCTCCACAAAGGTCGTCTGCCGATCGACACAGCCACTCGTGCTCGTCGGCCCAGGCTGCAGGACCACGCTCTTGCCGGCCGAACGAGGCCGGCTACTGGTGTGCTCCGATGGTTCTGCCTTGTCCGACAGCATCATCCCGACGGTCGCCAGGTGGTGCGATCGACTTCGGCTGCAGCCGTGGCTGACCGAGGTGGTCGGGCCAGACGAAAATGTGGAGCCGTCAGGTGAACCCCCTCGGAACCGAGAGGTCGAAGCTGCGAGCGAGCGCCTCGACGTGCTGGCGACCCGTCTGCACGCACCGAATTCTCCCGCGAGAACCAGAGTCCTCCACGGCGGACCGGGTCGCACGATCCCGTGGTTCGCTGAGCGCCTCCCGGCTGCGCTGATCGCCCTCGCGACACACGGCCGGAGCGGGTTGACCCGCATAGCAATGGGCAGCGTTGCCACCGAAGTCGTCCGCCACGCCCCGTGTCCGGTGCTCATCACGCGGCCGACAGACGGCCAGGAGTGAAACCGGATTGACATCTCACGAGATCAACGAAGGAGACCACAATGGGTGAAATCATCGTCGGCGTCGACGGGTCGGACAGCTCGCGCACAGCGCTGCGCTGGGCGGCGGATACCGCCGCTGCACGGGGCGTCGGGCTCCGAGCGATCGCCGCCTGGCAGTACCCCGCGCAGGCCGCAACCCCAGCTGGGCCCGCGAAGCTGACCGAGCCGGACCAGATGGATCAACAGGCCTGCGACGACCTTCGCGAAATCGTGCGCGAGGAACTCGGAGCCTCAGCTGACCGGGTCGAGATCGAGGCCGGGCGCGGGCCGGCCTCAATGGTGCTCCTCGGTGCTGTAGCGAGGACTGATGCGGACATGCTCGTGGTCGGTGCTCGAGGATTGGGCGGTTTCGCCGGGTTGCTACTCGGGTCCGTATCCCAGCAGTGCGTCGAGTACAGCCCGTGCCCGATCGTCGTGATGCGCGGCGACAGCGACCCGGCGAACGGTCCGATCGTCATCGGACTCGACGGATCAGAGGGTGCAACTCGTGCGCTGGACTGGACGATCGATCTCGCCGAGGCAACCGGTGTGCACATTGTCGCCGTTCACGCCTCAGGCCTCGGAGCGAACAACGCAATGATGGACGAGGCGAAGCGGAGTCTCGAACAGTGGTGCGCTCCGATCAAGGCGCGGGCGGTCCCACATGAGATGCGCGTCGAGGCGAGCGACGCACGTGCAGCGCTCGAAGAGGTCGCCGACGCGACCGGCGCCTCGCTACTGGTCGTCGGAACCAGAGGACTCGGTACCGTAGGCGGCCTGCTGCTGGGCAGCGTCGCCGGCTACGTGGCTCGATACTCCCAGCGGCCCATCGCCATCGTGCCCCGCTCAACGGGCTGACGATGGGATTGTCGGTGATCCACGCCGTGATCGCCGTGTCTCACGACGCCGCGAGATCGGATCCGCGGCGCGGGCGAGGAGCGGACCGCCGACCGCCAACAGCAGGACGTAGGCCGCTGCCAGCGGACCGATTTCGGCATTGACGCCTTCGGCGACGGCGATGCCGGCAATGACGATCGAGAACTCCCCGCGTATCGTCAACATCGTTCCCGCACGCAGCCTGCCGGCCCGGCCGATCCCGGCACGAGCCGCGCTCCACCAGCCCGTCGCGATCTTTGTCGCTGCGGTGAATACGGCCAGGCCCGCCGCGACAGCGGCCACACCAGGCAGGTCGGCGGGGTTGATCTGCAACCCGAAGAACGCGAAGAACATCGCTGCGAACAGGTCCCGCAACGGCGCGAGCAGTTCGCGAGCGGATTGCTCAACCGGTCCGCTGAGGGCGATTCCGACGAGGAACGCCCCGACCGCCGCCGACGCCTGCAGGTGTTCCGCGACACCCGCGACGAACAGCGCCACGCCGACCAAGGTCAACAACAGGATCTCCTGGGAATGGGTGAACAAGACTGCGCTCACTCGCGGTCCGAACCGGACCGCGACAAACAACGCCGTGACGACCGCAACGACCGCAAGGGTGATCTCCAGGCTGATCTCCCACGGATCGCCACCGATCAACAAGCCCGCCATCAACGGCAGGTAGAACGCCATCACCAGGTCCTCGGTCACCAGGATCGACAAGACCACCGATGTCTCGCGGTTGCCGGTCGTCCCCAGATCGTCGAGCACCTTGGCGATGATCCCCGACGACGAGATGTAGGTGATCCCACCGAGGAGCAAGGCGCCATTGACACCCCAACCGAACAACATGCCGACCACCACGCCCGGCGTGAAGTTCAAGATCAGGTCGAGCCCACCAGCGCGGCTGTTGGTTCGCAGCGCGCCCATCAGCTCCGAACCCGAATACTCCAACCCGAGCAGCAACAGCAGCAGGATCACCCCGATCTCGGCGGCGGGCTCGATGAACTCGCGTGCCGTCACCAACTCGACAGCGCCGCCCTCGCCAACCATCAGGCCCGCCACCAGATACAGCGGGATCGCCGGCAACCCGAACCGGATCGCCAGTCGGCCCAACAACGCGAGACCGACCAGGATCGCTCCGAGCTCGACCAGCAGTGTCGCCGTCCCCGGCGACGCCGCAAGCATCAGTCCTCCGACGCAGCCAGCAACCGGGCGGCGGCGTCGATCCCTTCCGCCAACCCGACCACGACCACCGTGTCGCCCCCTAACAGAATCTCCTCCGGTCCCGGAGCGGGAATCGGCGTCCCCTGCCGCAACACCGCAATCGCCGACACGCCGGTGCGCGTCCGCATCTCGGTCGCACCCAACACCTGCCCTGCGAAACGACTGTGTTCCGACACCGGCAGCCAGTCGATCGACAACCCAGCGATGTGTTGGCGCAGATCCTCGAAGCGCTCCACCAACGTCGCGCCACCCAACAGATCCGCCAGGTCGCTCGCCTCGTCGGGGCTCATATCCACCGACGCACTGACCGAGTCCGGGTCGGCTCGATCGAACACCAACAGATCACGTCGCCCCGAATGACGCGTGATCACCCCCACCCGCTCGCCGCTGTCACACAGCATCTCGTGGCGCAACCCAACACCCGGAAGACTCGTCTCGATGATCTCGGCCATGTCTCCATAATGGCCTGCCGCAATCCGCCGGTCAGCAACGACCTGGGATCGCCCCCGGCCTGTCAACGCGTCGCGGACGAAGGGGGACTTCGTCCCTATCACCACGAACTGCGGCTGAATACCGTGGATGCCAGGTCGACATCGCCACCCGACACGAACGAGGGCCGAGACCGAGACCGAGACCGAGACCACGGTGTCGACCTGGACCACCGGAGGGTTGCATGCAACGGTTCACGAACATTCTGTTCAGTCCTGTCGGTCGCAGCGACAACCCTGCAGCGATTCGACGCGTCACGGATCTTGCCCGACGCAACGACGCCAGACTCACCTTGCTCGGCACCGTGCCCGAGTCGTCGCGACGACATCGCATGCTCAGCAGCGCCGAACTCGACGCAGCCATCGAGAGCGCCGCACGACAGGAGATGACCGAACGCCTCGAGCGTTGGTGCGAGGGAGCCGACGGCGTTGACATCGACATCGACGTGCAGACCGGCAACGCAGCCCTGACCGTGATCGGGCAGGTGCTCGCCTGCGGCCATGATCTGGTCGTGGTCACCAGCGACGAGGATCGTGAGGACCACGCGACCATCAAGCGGCTCTTGCGCAAGTGCCCGTGCCCGGTCTGGGTGATCCGGCCCACCCGAGCGCGGATCCAACGAGTTCTGGTCGCAGTGGACCCTGAGCCCGACGAGGTCGAACTCAACAACACACTCCTGGAATTGGGAGCTGGAATGGTCGAGTTGGGTGGCGGGGAGCTCCATGTCGTGCACGCCTGGCAGCTCTACGGGGAGTCCAAGCTCCGGAGTTCGGCATTCGCAGGAGTACCGGCCGCGCAAGTCCAAGAGCTCCTTCGTGCTGAACGCGACGGCCATCTCCGGGCTCTCAACGAATTGCTGACCCTCTCGGCCGGGTTCAACGCCCCTTGGAAGGTCCACCTCATCAAGGGCTCACCCGGTCTCGTCGTGCCCGAGCTGGTGCGCCATCAGCGCATCAACCTGCTGATCCTGGGCACCGTTGCCCGAACCGGGATCAGCGGTCTTGTCATGGGCAACACCGCTGAGCAGATCCTCGACGACGTCGGTTGCTCGGTGATCGCCGTCAAACCACCCGGATTCAGGTCCCCCATCGAAGGCAAGCTCTGATGGACGCAGCCGCAGCGAACACCGACGCAGCGCACGCGCCGATCGACCAGGACATGGCAGCGCGGTGGCTGTGCCGACATCCCGTGCACGTGTTCGCCCCGACTGAGTGATTGCGATGGCCCCGACCACCACCACCGATCCACGCCTCGACCATCACACGACGACGGCACGTACCCACCAACGTCCCGGACGACCACGACTGGAATGCCGACGGATGGTCTCTGAAGGGAGTCCGCAGTGAAGCGCTTCACAAACATCTTGTACAGCCCGTCGAATCGGTCCCACGATCCCGCCGCGCTTGCTCGGGTGGTCGACCTCGCGGTACGCAACTCGGCGAAACTCACGTTGTTCGGCGTCGTTACGGAACCGACCCGGTTGCAGCGCCTCTTCGATCGACAGCACCTGATCGAACAGACCGTCGTCGCAGCAGAGCACGAACTGCTCGAGAAGCTGACCTCTGCGACCGCAAACGTCAACCGTGATCAGGTCGAGGTGATCGTCGAAGTCGGTAAACCCGGGGTGGCGATCATCGAACACGTCCTCGCCGGCGGCCACGACCTCGTCGTCGTCAACGACTCCAACGCATCCCAGGCGCCGTCGGTCAAACGCCTGCTGCGCAAGTGCCCGTGCCCGGTGTGGGTGATCAAGCCGACCCACCACACGGTCCAACGGGTCCTCGCAGCGGTCAACCCGCACCCCGACGAGGCAGACCTGAACCGCCTCATCCTCGAGCTGGCATCGTCGATGGTGGCCGAATTCGGTGGCCAACTCCACGTCGGACACGCCTGGGAGGTCTACGGGGATTCATCCGACGGCGCAGTGTTCAACTTCACGCCAGCCGTCGAATTCGACCAACTCCATGACGAAGTGCAAACAGCCCACACAGACGCGCTGGCCGCGGTGTTGGCCGACGGACGATTCGCAGATGCGCCGTGGCAGGCCCATCTCGAACGAGGACCCGCCGAGGATGTGATTCCCCAGATGGTCCGCAAGTACGACATCGACCTGTTGGTGATGGGCACCATCGCCCGATCGGGCATCGACGGAGTCGTCATCGGAAACACCGCCGAGCGGATCCTCGGCGACGTGAGGTGCTCGGTGCTCGCGGTCAAGCCCGACGGATTCGTGTCGCCGATACACGCCCCCACGCGATAGCGAACCGGATTCGGCCCGCGGAGCCGGTGCTGACACCCGGGTCAGGAACACGGAGTTGCGGGTTTGAGACAATGCAGCTCTCGGCGAACCGATCTCACTCCCTCATCCGAACCCGTTGCAACCGCCCAGAACGTGCGAGCGCGCGCACGTTCCGATAGCGCATAGCCGGCTGGGAGGATCGTTCTTGGGTGCGCTGAGCTTGTGTCCCACTCGATCACCGTCGGGTGTGGTGCGTAGGTTCGGTAGCTGTTCCCGACCTGGTCTGACTCGCTAACCGGCTGACGCCTTTGGCTGTCTTCGTAATGACTGGTCGGCCGTGTTCGGGAACGGCACCCACCGGTCGGGCGACGACTGGACTCGAGAACTGTTGGAGCAGTTCTCGCAGCGATGTCGCCGTCCCGGCAGATGCGTGCCACCCCTACCCACGTTGAAGAGAGAAAGGGATGGCCATGACCATCGTAGAGAACCATCTGTTGTCCGTCACGGGCGGCATCGACACCCACCGCGACTTCCACGTCGCCGCCGCTGTCGATCCGAATGGAGGGCTCCTCGGAGTCGAAACGTTCGACACCACCACCGGCGGCTACCGACGACTCGTCGCGTGGCTCGCCGCGTTCGGCGACATCGGTCTGGTCGGCGTCGAGGGCACCGGCTCCTATGGCGCTGGCATCGCCCGTCATCTCGGCGGCAAAGGCATCAGAGTCGTCGAGGTCGACCGACCGAACCGCCAGGCCCGGCATCGGGCCGGCAAGACCGACGCTGTCGACGCAATCGCTGCTGCCGCGAGCCGCACTGTCCGGGACAGCGACCGGCGTGCCCAAAGACCAGGACCGGGCCGATCGAAGCGATCCGGGTGCTGACCGTTGCCCGCCGCTCAGCTGCCGGCGAGTGGACGGCGATCTTGAACCAGATGCGTCACATCTGCTTCACCGCGCCTGATGAGCTGCGGCCAGCGGTTCCAAGACCTGACCCCGATCACCCTGGTCAGGACGTGCGCTGCGTTGAAACCTCGCCGTTCCGATGATGACATCGTCCGCTTCACCACGTTGTCCACGCTGCCGCGAACTCGGCCGGCGCGGCACTATTTGGCCCTCCTGCTGTGTCCG
Source organism: Ilumatobacteraceae bacterium (assembly GCA_963698435.1). Taxonomy (GTDB): domain Bacteria; phylum Actinomycetota; class Acidimicrobiia; order Acidimicrobiales; family Ilumatobacteraceae; genus Sva-07. The sequence goes on from CAVOQV010000003.1 coordinate 22,980, forward strand.
TGGGTGAGTTGGTGGTCTATCCGCGGGTGCACCCCGTCTGATTCCTAGGTTTCGCGTTGTCGAAGACTCGAAACCGAAAGGACGGCAGACGGGGTGCTGAACACCAAGGTATGGCAGAAGGCGTGCGGGTTGAAACGCACGGTCGTAGAAGGCGTCGCGGTTGACGACGTCGAGGAATCAATCGTGGTGTCGGTGCGACCGAACGCGAAGGCCCGTAGTCGGTGCGGACGGTGTGGGCGAAGGTCGGCGGGCTATGACCAAGGCGACGGTCGGCGCCGGTGGCGGCCGCTGGACGCCGGGACCACGAAGGTCTTCATTGAGGCCGACACGCCGCGGGTCCAGTGCCGCATGCATGGCCCGACGGTGGTCGCGGTGCCGTGGGCGCGACATGGTGTTGGCCACACCCACGATTTTGATGCGATGGCAGCGTGGCTGACGGTGCGCACCTCCAAGACGGCGACGTGTGAGTTGTTGCGTGTCGCGTGGCGCACCGTCGGCGCGATCGTCACCCGGGTCAACAACGACATCGAGCAACGCATCGATCGTCTCGACGGTTTGCGCCGGATCGGGATCGATGAAATCTCCTACAAACGCAACCATCACTACCTGATCGTGGTCGTCGACACGACACCGGGCATCTCGTGTCGGCCGGCCCCGGCCGCGACCACACCGCGTTGGAGGTGTTCTTCGATGAATTCGGCGACCGACACGCTGCGCTGCTGACCCATGTGTCAGCAGCATGGCTGCCTGGATCGCCCGAGTCGTCGCCCGCCGCGGCCCGAACGCGGTGCGGTCCGCGGATCCGTTCCACATCGTCGCGTGGGGCATCGAAGCACTCGATGTCGAACGCCGCCGGGCATGGCACCAAGCGCCAGGACGACACAACCCGACCACCGGCGTGCGACGCGGCAAAGCCACGGGCACCTCGTTGAGGATCTCTCGTGCCCGCTACGCCCTCTGGAAGAACCCCGGCGATCTCACCAACAACCAACGAACCCAGCTCGAATGGATCGCCAAGACCGACCCCCGATTGCACCGCGCCTACCTCCTCAAAGAAGGACTCAGATTCGTGTTCGCCATCAAAGGCGACCAAGGCGAACACGCCCTCGACCGGTGGCTGTCATGGGCGCGCCGATCACGCATCCAGTCCTTCGTCGAACTCGCCCGCAAACTCGTCAAGCACCGCACCGCGATCGATCACACCACTCGACTCGGGTCTCTCCAACGGACTCATCGAGTCGATGAACACCAAGATCCGGTTGCTCACCCGGATCGCCTTCGGGTTCAAGAACCCCCACGCGCTCATCGCTCTCGCCATGCTCGCCCTCGGCAGCCACCCACCCGTCCTCCCAGGCCGAAACTGACCCACAGATCAAGCAGGAGAGCCCAATAACACGCGGCGGACCGCCCGTGTCGCTTCGACAGACCTGATCCTCAACCAAGACTTCAACCAAGGAATCGTGTGGGAACAGGCGGAATTGACGGAGAAAGCCGGAAGGCGATCTCCACAAAACCCCTGCTAAACGGCAAGAAATGGGAAGTGGCGGAGTGTCCTGATCGAACTCGTAATGCGTAGGTCCCGAGTTCGACTCTCGGTTGCGGCTGGAGAAGAACCAGCTAGATCGGTGTTTCTGGCAGATCAGCAGGCTGCGTGAAAAGGCCGACCGAGATCTCAACCAAGGGTCTTGATGTACGGTTCAAGGGCCGATCGGCGGCTGCCGCCGGGTAGCGAGCGCATTGGTCGTACCATGAAGAGCGATGGGGACATCACGTGGGAGTTGACCTCGAGGACCACGGCTCGTCAGGTGGGCGGCTGTTGAGGGCGTCGCGGAACCACGAGATCGAACCCATCCATGACATCCATGTCCGCGTCGGCTTTCCCACTTCCTGAAACGTGCGCGAGTACCTCGACGCGCCGGTCGTGACGGCAGCTACAGCAACACGAATGAGTACCTCGCAACTGATTCGCCACGATCAACCGGCGATCGCATCGATGTCGGCCGCGACGCTGTGTGCGAGTGCCGTGAGCCGCCGGCGGTAGTCGGTGAGGTTGGGTGTGTCGGACTTGAAGCCTTTGGGGGCGAGCACCAGGACGTCGGCCCATCCGTCTCGCTGATCCACCGCCGCTCGGCTTCGTCCGGGGGCGACGCGGGCGAGGAACGCGTCGCTCGGCCATGAGTTCGGCACCTTCACCGACCGATTCGAGAAGCTCGAGGAGGCACTGCAGATCATCGGACCGATGCTCCGCGGCGAGCCGGTCAGCCTCGACCGCGAGCGCTACCAGGTGAGCGACGCCGTCAACTCGCCTGCGCCACTGTCGAAGATCCCGATCATGGTGGGCGGCGCCGGGGAGAAGAAGACCCTGCGGATGGTCGCTCAGTACGCGGACGAGTCGAACCTCGTCGGCACGGCGGCCGCAACATCCCGCGCAAACTGGCGGCGCTCGACGAGCACTGCGAGCGGCTGGGCCGCGACCGATCCGAGATCGACGTGACCTGCCTGCAGATGGTGGTCGATCACGCCCACGATGGAAGAGGCCGAGGCCGACATGGCCGAACTCGCCGCCGTGAAGGGCTGGAACGAGGAGATCGTCGAGATGGCCAAGTCGATGCTCGTCTTCGGCGACCCGGACACCGTCGGCGAACACCTGCAGGCAGTGATGGACGCCGGCCTCGACGGCCTGACGGTCGACCTCTCGGTCAACGGCCACAACCTCGACCGGTTCGCGCTGCTCGGCGAGATCGGCCTCGCCGTCACCAGCGGCTGAGCAGAACACCGCGCCGTCGCCGAAGCACATTCGCCGGAGCGCAACCGAGATGACCAGCTGGTGGGTCGAGCATGTCAACGAGACCGGGCGGCTTCCCTTGTTCCTCTGTGCTCGACGAGTGTGCATTGATCCTGCGCCTCGACGACGTCGACTGGTCGGAGGAGGGATGGGTCTCGGTCGAGATGGTTGCGCAGCCCGAACTCGACTCGACGTGTGTCGCCGGTCGCCGGGAGGGCAACCTCGGGGCACGAGCGCGATGCGACAGACATTAGGGTTCTGCTGACCAACTCGAACGAAGGAGCACGAAGATGGCAATGGACACATTCATGGCATACGTGGGCGTCTACGCGGACGTCGAAGACGCCAAGGCCGACTACCAGGCAGTCCACGATCTGCACAGCGAAGGCGCAACTCATCGACGCCTACGACGCAGCCGTCGTCGAGCGCAAGGACAACGGCAAGGTGAAGATCGTCAAGAAGCACGAGACACCGCGCGGGCGGGCGCCTGGGGTGGCGGAACCGTCGGGCTCGCAACCGGTCTCGTCATCGCGCTCTCTCCCGGCCGCGGCGATCGGTGGCGGGCTGCTGGCTGCCACGACCGGCAGCGGCGCGGCGCTCGGTGCACTCGCCGGCCATGCGGCTGCCGGTATGAGCCGCAAGGATCTCAAGGAACTCGGTGAGCATCTCGACGCCGGGCAGGCCGGACTCGTGGTCGTCGGCGTCTCCGACATGGGCGCAAAGGTCGAGGAGGCCATGGCCAAGGCCGACAAGGTCGAGGAGAAGCAGCTCGAAGCCGACACCGCCGAGATCCAGAAGGACGCAGAGCGTCGGACTGAGCGGTGCTCGTCCTCCACGCGGGACGCAATCGCCGGGCCGGCGGAGTCGATCCATCAGCCGTGAGTCCACCGGACCCTGGAGGCCCCCGCTGCGGCGGGGGCCTCTGCCGTTCCCGGGCGTCGACACACGTCACGGTCATCCGAGGCCGACGCATGCGCCCCGGTTGCGTAGCGTCGACGTCGATGTCGGTTGCGTCACCCACCGAGGTCGCCGATCCGGTCGGCGGCGAGGACGACGGCTACCCGCGCCGCCTCCTGATCACGGTCATCGCCGGGCTGATCGTCTTCTCGTCGTCGATGACGATCGTGTCGGCCTCGCTCCCGACGATGGCCGACGATCTCGACTCGACCGAGTCATTTCTCAGTTCGGCGGCAGACGGGCTGTTTCTCGTGATGGCGGTCGGGACGCCGATTCTCGGTCGGCTGGGCGACATCCACGGTCACCGCAAGGTCTTCCTCGCCGGCTCACTCGTGCTCTGTCTCGGCACGGTGTTGTGCGGACTCGCACCCACCGATGTTGCGTTCGTCAGCACACGGATGGTCGTGGGGCTCGGCATCGCCGCCACGATGCCGAATGCGATGGCGTTGATCATGGCGGCGTATCCACCGGCTCGACGCTCGGAGGCGATGGGCTGGTTCCAGATGGCGATGACCGGCGCCCCGGTACTCGGCCTGGTGATCGGCGGCCCCTTGATCGACCTGTTCGGATGGCGCGTCGTGTTTGCGATCCTCGCTCCGATCTCACTCGTCGGATTCGCCGCAGCCTGGAAGGTGATCCGCCCATCACAACCCGGCGAACGCGTCCCGATCGACTGGTGGGGTGCGGCGTTCCTCACGGTGGCGACGCTCGGCTTCCTGCTGTTCCTCGACCGCGGCTCGTCGGCGGGGTTTGCCGACCCGCTCGCACTCGGCCTGATTGCGACGAGCGGGGCCGGATTGGCCTCGTTCATCACCACCGAGCGCCGCGCTCCCAATCCGATGCTGCGGCTCGACTACTTCCGCCGACCGAACTTCACCGGCCCGCTGATCGCGCAGCCACTCAGCCAGTTTGCGTACATGGGTGCATTCCTCATCGCACCGCTCCTCCTCGACGAACTGTTCGGCTACTCGGTCGGAATCATCGCGCTCGTCTTGCTCGCCCGCCCGCTCGTCTACAGCGTCTCGTCGCCCATCGGCGGCCGACTCGCGACCACCCTCGGCGAACGCTCGATGGTCATCACCGGGTCCGTGCTCATGGTCCTGTCGATGATCGCCTGGGTCTTCGGCGCCCACTGGATCAGCGTGCCGATGATCCTGGTCGGACTCGTCTTGTCCGGGCTGGCGATGGGCTTGGCCTCTCCCTCGTACGCGACGTTGATGGCCGGGGCGCGGTCGATGAGGGCGACCTCGGCATCGCCAACGCGATGGGGACCACGATGATGAACATCGGCATGCTGGCCGGCATCCAGACGATGTTCGTGGTGCTCGGCGACGGCCGCTCGCCCGACGACTTCGCGACGGTGTTCGCGTTCGGCAGGCGGTCGTCGCGGCGTTCGGTCTGATCGGCGGCCTGATGGTCACGTCGTCCCGCCGCGACGCAGCGACCGTCAGTCCCAGGCGTCGCCGAAGCGATCCCGGTACGCCATCGCCGACGGAGGCTGGCGGGTGATCGGCCCGTGGCCCTTGCCGACCGGGTAGCCGATCGGGACCATGCCCACCGTCGCCCACTCGGCAGGGATGCCGAGCACCTCCTTGACCTCGTCCTCGCGCAGGCAGTGCAGCGTGGTCAGCGTGCAGCCGAGCCCCTCCTGCACACAGGCGAGCATTGCGTTCTGCACCGCCGGATAGACCGAGCCGCCACCGACCATGCTCACACGGTCCAGCTTCGCGTCCGTGATCGCCATCATCGCGGGGTTCGCACAGAACATGAGGATCGCCGGGGCCTCGGCCAGGTTCTGCGCCAGGTGGTCGCCGGCTGCGACGATCCGCTCCCATTTGGCGAGCTCTTCCGGTGGGAGCCCCGCCATCATCTTCATGAAGCCCGTCGAGTAGCGCTCCCACTCGGGTTCGTAGATCTCCTGGAGTGCCTGCTTCGTCTCGTCGCCGGTCGCGACGATCGACGCGCCACGGCTGGGTGTTGCCACCGGTCGGCGCCCAGCAGGCAGCCTGCAGCACCCGATCGAGCACCTCGGGAGGGATCGGGTCGGGTCGCAGTTTGCGCACCCCGCGCAGCGTGGACATCACGTCGTACAGCTCAGCCATGGGCCGAGTCTCGCGGATGAGGGCCGTCGGGGAGCCCTCGGGCCGTCAGGCCTGACGCTTGAGCTGTTCGCGCATCTTCGTGTCACGCCAGAACGACGCCGTCCTGGAGCCGTACGGCTCCCACGGCGACGGCATCGCCGCCTGCGGATCGTCGCCCATCACCGTGACCCGTTGGATGACCCGCTCACCGACGAAGTCGTTGAGCACGTGGTGCTGCGTGCAACGGTTGTCCCACATCGCCACCGTGCCGGCGTGCCACCGGTAGCGAACCGTGAACCGAGGCTGATGAATCCACTGCGACAGGTACGTCAGCAGCATGTGCGACTCGGCGTCGCTGAGTTCGACGATGCGCCTGGTGAAGTGTTCGTTGACGAACAGCGACCGCTCGCCGGTCTCGGGGTGCACCCGCACGACGGGGTGGATGTGCATCTTGTCCGGCACGAGGTGTGGGCTCGCGTCGTGGAGTGCGGTGAGGCCGTCGCAGAACGCCTGCATCGGCGCCGACAGTTCGTCGTAGGCCTTGGACGCGTTCGCCCACAGCGTGTCGCCACCGACATCAGGACAGACCTTCATGTGCAGGATCGCGAACTTCGACGGCTCGGCCTCGAACGTGATGTCGCTGTGCCACTCGTCTGCCACGCCCCCGGCTCCGTCGGCTGCTCGCAATTCGAAGAACTCGGGGCGCTCGCGTTCGAGGTCGAGGTTGGGGTGCGATCGAGTTCACCGAACAGCCGTCCGAACGCCAGATGTTCGTCGGGTGTCGGGTGCTGGTCGGGGAAGAACAGCACCTGGTGCTCCATGAGCAACCGGTGGATCTCCTCGGCATCGGTCGCCGTCGCGTCGGCCAGGCGGATCCCACGGATTTCGGCACCCAGCGAACCGGAGAGCCGGTCGACGTCGAGCTGCGCAGAAACGTTGGTCATGGTCAATCCTCGATTCGTGGGGCCGGTCTTCGACCACAGTAGGCAGTCGCTACGTTCGGGGGATGAGCGAGCGCCGCACGGGGCCAACCTTCGCGGGCACCATCGGGACGACGATCGCCGAGTCGACACCCTGGTGGCCGGAGTCCACCGATGACGCCGGCCGCCTGCGCAACGTGCTGATCGTGCTCCTCGACGACGTCGGGTTCGCCGATTTCGGTTGCTACGGCTCCTCGATCGACACCCCGACGATCGATCGGCTCGCCGGCGACGGCATCCGGGCAACCGGATTCCACACCACTGCGATGTGCTCCACGACGCGTACGTCGCTGCTGACGGGTCGCAACCACCACGACGTCGGGATGGGCTGTCTGGCGAACTTCGACGGCTGGTTTCCCCGGCTACCGCGGCAAGATCGCCGCCGATGCGCCGACGCTCGCCGAGATGCTCGCTCCCCACGGCTACCGCAACTACATGATCGGCAAGTGGCACGCCACGAGGACCACGGAGACGGGGCCGACCGGGCCGTTCGACGGGTGGCCGATCGGCCGCGGCTTCGACCGCTTCTACGGCTTCCTCGATGCCGAGACCGACCAGTACTCGCCCGAGCTGGTCCACGACAACACCCACGTCACTGCGGCCGGCGACCACTCGACCGGATACCACCTCACCGAAGACCTCGTCGACGAGGCGATCCGCAACGTCACCGACCACCACGCCGCGCACCCGGCGGCTCCCTGGTATCTCCAACTCTCGCCCGGGGCGTGCCACGCGCCGCACCAGGCCCCGCGAGCACTGATCGACCGTTACGCCGAGGCGTTCGCAGGGGGCTGGGACGTCGAGCGGAGCGCCGCCTCGCCCGCCAGATCGAGCTCGGCATCGTGCCGGCCGGCACGCAGCTGCCTCCGCGCA
>CAVOQV010000004.1:0-17951 GCA_963698435.1 Ilumatobacteraceae bacterium
CGAGATCTACCCCGGTCCGCTGCTGCCGGCCGTCCAGGTGCAGCCGATCGCCGAAGCCGACATCCAGCGGATCCTTGCCGCTGCCGACGAGGCGGGGCTGCTCGCCGACGTCGACTACACGACCGACACGAACATCGCCGACGCCACCACGGCCACGGTCACGATCAGCGCCGACGGCGAGACCTGGGTGCACGAGGCTTACGCGTTGTCGATCGACGGCCCGGACACGACCGATCCGATGCCGGAACGTCAGACGCTGTCGGAGTTCATCAGCCTGTTGCGCAGCATCGGCGAGGAATCGATGGGCGAGGCGACGCTGTTCGAGCCGACGGACTACGAGATCCAGGCGATCGTCGTCGGTGACCTGTCGGCGTACGGCACCGACGGCATCGAGCCGACGGTCGAGGAGTGGCCCGCCGACGTCTCGATCCGCCTCGCCGACGCGGCCGAGTGCACGGTCGTCCCGGCCGGGGAGGTCGGTGACCTCCTCGAGCCGCCAACCAGCTCACGTTCTTCGATGACGCCAGCGTGACCTATCAGGTCCTCGCCCGCCCCGCCCTTCCCGGCTCGCAGTGCTGAGTGTGACGCCAGGGGTCGGGTCGGTTCAGCCGGTCATCGCGACAGTGGCAGTGTAGATGTCGTCGGCGGTGGCCCAGTCGAGTGATCGTCGCGGGATGGTGTTGATGCGGGTTTCGATGGCTCGTAGGTCTTGGTCGGTGAACGTCGACAGGTCGGTGCCTTTGCCGACGTAGCGGCGCACGATGGCGTTGCCGTTTTCGTTGGTGGGTCGCTGCCAGGGTGCTTTGGGTTGAGCGAAGTAGATGTGGAATCGCGCAGCGTTCGGCCGAGTTCGAGGTGGCGGGCCATCTCGGATCGTTAGTCCCGAGTGAACGTGCAAACGCAGATGCGCCGGGATCCGTCGGAACGTCTTGATGAGTGCTTTCGAGGACGTGCGTCGGCGGTTCTGTGGCGTGCGGCAGTTTGGTGAGCCAGGCACGTCGCGCACATCCGGTCGAACATCGTGGCGATCGCGGAGCGGTTGCAGGCGCCCACGATCAGGTCGCCTTCGAGATGTCCGACCTCGACACGTCGGTCGGCGATTTCGGGACGTAGACCGGATCAAGGTTGAACGATCCCAGCGAATATCTTGCCCACGACTGGGCTTCGGCCTCGGTGTTTGCGGCGGCGACGCTTCAGATGCAACCCCACGTGCAAGCCGGCGTCCGGACCGCGCCCTGTGCGAATACACCGCCCGATGGATGCGATTCGTGACTGATCTTGGCGACTCGGCCGTGCACACCTCGAGCAAGCTCGAGCGAGATCGTCATCGGTGAATCCTTGGCCTTCAAAACGCCGCGCCACATGACCAGCCAACGCCCGGTCCACGACCAGCTTGGGGACTTCGGGCGCGACAACGCCGATTCGGCTCGACGCTGCGCATCCACGGCCCCATAGCCGGTCAGCGGCCACCATTGCGGCGCACCTCGGCATTGATGCGTGCAACGATGCCGACCCGACGACGCCCCAATCACCTGATCGGGATCACGTCGCTTCGATCCCTGCACGAGATATCTAGCGAGCGTTACATGCAACGTCAATGGTCGTGTGGCGTGCTGGAACTTACTGCCACCGGTCGGGTTGTGTGAGACAGCGGGCATCCTTGCCCGTATCGCTACCTGACCGGTGGAACCGACGACTCAACTGCAGCCGTCGACCACCTGAACCGACCCAGACCCCCGGCGTAACACTCCGGAGAGGGAGGTCGGCGTCCTGGGCACACGATCCGAGGTGTCCGGCCTTGTCAGACAGCCCTGTCTCCGACGAGTATCAACACCGTCGTCACGACAGGGAGGGAGACTCATCGTGAGCAGATCGCGTCACATGATCGGTACACGCGACTGGGAACAGGACGTCTACGAGCACATCTCGAATCACGGGCAGGTCGAAGGTGAGATCCTCGACGAGTACGCGAGCTTGGTGGACGACGAGACGATCTCGCCGGCCTTCAGCTACCTCGCCGGCATCATCCTCGAGGACGAGGTGCGTCACCACCGCGTCTTCGAGGAGTTGGCCGAGACGATGCGGCAGATGGGTGCCGACTCGGACGAGAACGCGCCGATTCCATCGCTCCGTGGATTCCACACCGACCGTGTTCGGATCCAGCGGGTCACCGACCGGCTCCTCGAGGTGGAGCGCGCCGACCGGCGCGAGCTGAAGGAGCTCGCCAAGCAGCTGAAGGAGTTCGACAAGGTCACCGTCTGGGGGCTCCTCATCGAGCTGATGCTCGACGACACCGAGAAGCACATCAAGATCCTGAAGTTCATCCGCGACCGCTCGAAGGACCAGCCCGACTGACGTCTTCGGCGCCAATGAACGATCGGTGGCGCTGCTGTGACGCCCACCGCCGAGTGTTACGCCAGGGGTCAGAACCCTGGCGTAACACTCAGAACAGGCGGAGGTCGTCGGGTTTCATGCCGCGGAGTTCGTCGTAGTCGACCTCGACCCAGCGGAAACCACGTGACTCGGCGAGCACCTTCGCCTGGGGCTTGACGACCTGGGCGACGAACACGCCCCGGATCTCGCCGAGCGACGAGTCGAGCTTGAGCCGCTCGATGTACCGGGTGAGCTGCTCGACGCCGTCGATCTCGCCGCGGCGCTTGACCTCGACGGCGACGACGGTGTCGCTCCCGTCGCGGCAGACGAGGTCGATCGGGCCGATCGCCGTCGGGTACTCCCGCCGTACCAGCGTCAGCCCCTCCTCGATCGCGTGGGGGCTCGCCGCCAGCAGCTCCTGCAGGTGGGCCTCGACGCCGTCCTTCTGGAGGCCGGGATCGTCACCGAGTTCCGACGACACGTCGCTCAGCACCTCGTGGAGCGTGATCGTGAGCGTCTCCTGCTTCGGGTTGGTGACCACCCAGTGGTCGCCGTTGTCGACGAGCGTGTTCGGCGCGTTCATCCAGTTCAGGGGCTTGTAGGCGCCACCGTCGGCGTGGATCGCCACGCATCCGTCGGCCTTCACCATGATCAGCCGGTTGGCTTCGGGAAGGTGGGCATCGAGCCGACCGGAGTAGTCGACCGAGCAGCGGGCGATGACGAGACGCACGGACGGCGACGCTACCGCGCGAGGCGGGGGCGTTCGGCTTCGACGTGGTCGCGCATGCGTCGCTGGATCAGCTCGCGGCGCTCCTGCAGCTCGCGGTACGTGAGGCGGTTGACGCTCGAGTCGAGCCCCATGCTGGCGCGCACGCCGTCCATGTCGAACTCGACCGAGTTCGGGTCGACGCCGAGTTCACGACCCAGTCGCTCGCCGTGCTTCTGGGCGAACAGCATCGAGATGTTGGCCACCTCGCCGAGGATGTCGAGTTCGGGTGCCAGGCGTGCGATCGCACCGTCGAGGAACACCATGTTCTTCACGTAGAGCATCAGCTCCTTCGGGAGCTTGGCGCCGTAGCCGAGCAGCGCCTTCACCACCCGCTGGACCTCCTTGACCATCTCCTCGCCGGTGAGCGTGGTGGGGTCGATCACCTCGTCGTCGAGGCGCAGGTCGCGGATCACCGCTTCGATGTCGGTGTCCATCGGGAGCGCACCGAGGTCGCGCAGCGCCGACATCTGGCCGCGGGTGTCGTTGGTGGTCGCGCCGAGCATCAGCCGCAGGAAGGCGTTGCGCCGTGCACCGGTGAGGCGGCCGACGATGCCGTGGTCGAGCAGCGCGGTGCGGCCGTCGGCGAGCACGAACAGGTTGCCGCCGTGGAGGTCGCCGTGGAAGATGCCCTCGACGATCGCGCCCTCCATGAAGGCGATCATCGCCGTGCGCACGACCTGCTCGGTGTCGATGCCGGCGTCCTGCATCCCGACGACGTCGTCGAAGTTGAACCCGTACACCCGCTCCATCACCAGTACCCGACGTGTCACGAGCGTGGGGTGTGGCCGCGGCACCAGGTACTGGTCCTGGCCGAGGTCGTGGAGCATCGTGGCGATGTCGAGCATGTTCGCCGCTTCCATCCGGAAGTCGAGTTCCTCGACGATGGTCTCGGCGAAGAGTTCGACCAGCGCCGGCGGGTTGGCGAGTGCGGCGACCGGGATGCGGCCGACGAGGTGTGGGGCGAGCCAGGCCATCACCTTGAGGTCCTTGCGGACCAGCGAGGCCACGGTGGTGCGCTGCACCTTGACGACGACCTGCTCGCCGGAGAGCAGCGTCGCGGCGTGGACCTGTGCGATCGAGGCGGCGGCGAGCGGGGTCTCCTCGAAGTGGCTGAACACGTCCTCGAGGCGGGCGCCGAGGTCCTGCTCCACGGTGAGCCGAACGGCGTCGAACGGTTCGGCCTTCACCTGGTCGCGGCACTTCTTGAACTCCGACACGAGTTCGGCCGGGAACAGGCCGTCGCCGGCGGAGATGATCTGACCGAGCTTGATGTAGGTGGAACCGAGCGCTTCGGCGGCGACGCGCAGGCGGTGGGAGATGTCGGCGCGGCTGGCCTCGGGGCTGTCGAACGAGCCCCGTCGCTTCTTCCACATCCACGGCACGATCGCCGCGCCGAGGTGGCCGACGACGGTGCCGACCCGGGATCCCGGTGGCAGCTTGCGCGGGCCGGTGAGCTCGGGCACCTCGGCCTGGGCCTGGCGACGCAACGTGGGTGGGAGCGCCGCCCACGTGATGTGGTCGCGGTCGAGCACCCACGGGCCGTGCTCGGTGAACGAACCCCACGCGAGATCCGACGGGTGGGCGGTCTCGGTGGGCAACGATGTCACCCCGACATGATGCCGGATTCTCGACGGTTCGTCGCCGCGAGGCAACATCGCGTCATGACCAATCGACCATTCCGCGTCCTCGGGCTCCAACAGATCGCGATCGGGGGGCTCGACAAGGGAGCGCTCACCGGGCTCTGGACCGGGCTGCTCGGCGTCGAGAAGGTCGGCGACTACGTCAGCGAGTCGGAGAACGTCGACGAGGACATCCTGCGTCTCGGCGACGGTCCGCACGCCGTGGAGATCGATCTGATGCAGCCGCTCGATCCCGAGCGCTCGCCGAAGGTGCACGTGCCGACGCTCAACCACGTCGGCGTCTGGATCGACGACCTCGCTGCGTGCGTCGACTTCCTGACGGCGCAGGGCGTTCGCTTCACCCCCGGAGGGATCCGCAAGGGGGCGGCCGGCCACGACGTGTGCTTCATCCATCCGAAGGGCAACGACGACACCCCGCGAAGCGGCGAGGGCGTGCTCATCGAGCTGGTGCAGGCGCCACCCGACGTGATCGCTGCGCTGGGCTGATGAGCGCATCGGGGGGTGCCGGACCGCTGGCAGGGGTGCGCGTGGTCGAACTCGGCGTGTGGGTCGCCGGGCCGGCCGCCGCGGGGATCATGGCCGACTGGGGTGCCGACGTGATCAAGGTCGAGCCCGCCTCGGGCGACCCGCAGCGGGCGGTGTTCGGGTCGGTCGGCCTCGACGGGTCGATGCCGGTGCCGCCGTTCGAGGTCGACAACCGGGGCAAGCGGTCGGTCGTGCTCGACCTGCGCGACTTCGACGACCACGCGGTACTCGATCAGATGCTCTCGACCGCCGACGTGTTGGTCACCAACATGCGCCCGGGAGCGCTCGAGCGTCTCGAACTCGGGCCGGATCGGATCTGTGCGCGTCACCCGCGGCTCGTCTACGGCGCGATCACCGGGTACGGCTTCGACGGGCGCCGACCGCGACCGGGCCGGCTACGACATCGGTGCCTTCTGGGCCCGTTCCGGACTCGCCCACACGATGGTGCCTCCGGGCGAGATGCCGCCGGGGCTGCGCTCCGGGATGGGTGACCACCAGACCGGGATGACGCTCGCCGCAGGCATCATGGCGAAGCTGTTCGAGCGGGAGCGCACGGGCCGTGGCGGTCTGGTGTCGACCAGCCTGCTGCGGACCGGGATGTACTCGATCGCCTGGGACTACGGCATCCAGCTGCGCTTCGACCGGCGGGAGTCGACTCGATCGCGCGATCGGAGCCGTGCGCCGCTGATCAACAGCTATCGGGCGAGCGACGACCGGATCTTCTGGTTGATCTGCCTCGAAGCCGATCGGCACTGGCCGAAGGTGCTCGCCGCGCTCGAACGACCCGATCTCGCCGACGATCCGCGGTACGCGGATGCGACCAGCCGGATGCAGCACGCTGCCGACCTGATCGCCGAGTTCGACGTCGCCTTCGCGACGCGGCCGCTGTCGGAGTGGGCCGAGCGTTTCGACGAGCACGACGTGTGGTGGGCGCCGGTGCAGTCGATCGTCGACGTGATCGCCGACCCGCAGGCGCAGAGCGGGTTCGTCGAGATGACACCCCGCGACGGCGACGAGCCGTTCCGGGCGGTGGCGACCCCGGTCGACTTCGACGGCCACACCGTGCGCCCGGTCCGGTTCCGGCGCTCGGTGAGCACACCGACGAGGTGCTGGACGAGCTGCGACGTCTGTCACCCTGAGCGCCGTTGACCTGACCTTCAGGCTGTCACTACGTTGTCGGCCACTCGGCGGTGCGGGGGCATCGGCAACCGGGTACTCACGATCGGGGGATCGACATGGGAAACGTGCCAGTGGTGACCGAGGATGCGTCGGCCGACTTCGTGACGCAGGCGCTGCGGTCGACTGGGGTGATCGACGCCGACACCTCGGTCGCAGAGGTGGAGCACGACCGGATCGGCGAGGGCGTCGGGCTGATGTGCAACCTGGCCCGGCTGACGCTGCGCTACAAGGGGCCGGCGCACAATGCGCCGTCGAGCGTGATCCTCAAGGTGCCGTCGAACCTCCCGGAGAACCGTGGCGTCGGCGACCACTTCAATTTCTACGAACGCGAGGGTCGGTTCTATGCCGAGGTCAGCGAGTCGCTGCCGGTACGGACGCCGCACTGCTACTACAACCACATCGACGTCGAGGCGAACGAGTTCGCGCTGCTGATCGAGGACTTCGGCGGGCGCACGATGGTCAGCCAGGTGGCGGGCATCGACTTCGAACGGGCGGCCGAGGCGGTCAGGGCGCTGGCGCTCGTCCACGCCGAGTGGTGGCAGTCACCGAAGCTCGAGACGCTGACGTGGATGCCGCGGACGATCGATCCGGTCATGATGTCGGCGCGGCGCGGAGTATCGGCGGGTGTGGGACCACTTCGTCGAGGTCTTCGCCGACCGTCTTCCCGAGGGATCGATCGCCCTCGGCGAACGAATCGGCCCTTCGTGGGAGGCGGTTCAGACCGCCCTCTACGATCGGGCCCCGACCACGCTCTGTCACGGCGACTTCCGAGCCGACAACCTCATGTTCGACGACTCGGCGACGGGACGTGAGCACGTGGGCATCCTCGACTGGCAGATCGCGTATCGCAGCGGTGGCATCGGCGACATCTGCTACCTCACGACACAGTCGATGACGCGTGGACGACCGTCGAGCCCACGAACGCGAGCTGGTCGACATCTGGTACGACAGCGTGTGCTCGGCGCTCGGTGCGCCACCCGACGGATACTCGGCGGAGCATGCGTGGACCGACTACCGATCGGCGACCGGGCAACATGACGGTGTACGGCGTCGTCGCCGGTGGCGGCATGGACCCGTCGAACGAGCGCGGCCTCGAGCTCGTCACCGACATGGCGTGTCGTTCCTTCGCCGCCGCCCTCGACCTCGACGCCGCCAGCTTCATCCCCTGACCCACGCCCACCCTTCCCAGCGATGAGCGAACGGCCGGCATCCGGGCGCTTCGCTCATCGCCTCGGAGAGGAGGCCTCAGGCGATGAGCGAGCTGTCAGCATCCGGGCGTTTCGCTCATCGCTCAGAAGTTCGGGGGGCGTTTCTCGGTGAGGGCGGCGACGCCTTCGCGGTACTCGGCGGTGCGCATCGCCTCGTCGAGCAGGCGGAGCGAGTCGGCGACCGAGGCGGCGGGGTCGTTGCGCAGGAGGTCGGCGGCGATCTGGCGCTTGGTCGTCGTCACGGCGTTCGGGCCGGTGGTCGCAGCGAGCAGGCGACCGTACGCCTGGGCGGCCGCGAGCGCCGCCGCTCCGTCGGCTTCGACGCCGTTCCACAGGCCCCAGTCGGCGGTCTCGGCGCCGGTGACGACCCGGCCGGACAGCAACAGATCGTTCGCTCGGGTGACGCCGATCAGCCGTGGCAGCATCCAGCTGGCCCCGTACTCGGCGGGCAGGCCGAGCTTCGGTGCTGCCGTGGTCAGCTTGGCGTCGGCCGCAACGAAGCGGAGGTCGCAGAACAGCACCAGCGACAGCCCGATCCCGGCGCACGCTCCGTTGACCGCGGCGATGATCGGGAGCCGGTAGCCGAGCTGCCACACGATGTCGGCGTCGAGTCCGGCGCCACCACCGGGTCGTGCCGGCTCGGCCGGGAGTCCGCTGTCGTAGCCGCCGCGCTCGCCGTGGTCGGTCAGCGCCTTCGAGTCGCCGCCGACGCAGAACGCCGGGGGAGTGCCGGTGACCACCACGGCTCGGACGTCGTCGCGGTGTTCGAGATCGGCCATCACCTGGCGGAACTCGGTGTGCATCGTGCCGGTCCACGCGTTGTGGCGATGCGGTCGGTGCAGCCACACCGTGGCGACCCGGTCGGTGATCTCCCAGCGGATCGCGGTGAGCTCGCCGCTCGTGGGCGAGGTGTCGTTCAGCCCCACAGCGCTTTCAGCACGGGTTCGGCGAGCTCAGGACGACAGACGATGAAGTCGGGGAGCCACGGATCGCGGTCGTTGTAGACGATCGGGGATCCGTCGAGCCTGCTGACGTGGAAGCCCGATGCCAGCGCAACACCGGCGGGAGCCGCGGAATCCCACTGGTACATGCCGCCGTCGTGGACGTAGATGTCGGTCTCGCCCATCACGACCGACATCGCCTTGGCCCCGGCCGACCCGAGTCGCACCGCGTCGCAGTCGAGACCCTCGGCGACCAGGACGGCGGCGTACGGAGCGCGGCTGCGGGAGGTGACGAGGCGGGGCCGCTCACGGGTGAACGGCGGCATCGGCGCCGGGTCGTCGGTGGAGAACGTGCGGTCGAGGGCGGGCAGGCTCACCGCAGCGGCGCCGAACCCGTCGCCCGACCAGAGGGCGATGTGGACCGCCCAGTCGATCCGGCCCGGCTCGCTGTACTCGCGGGTTCCGTCGAGCGGGTCGACGATCCACACCCGATCGGCGCCGAAACGGCGGGGATCCTCGCGCCCCTCCTCGGACAGCACGGCGTCGTCGGGGCGATGCGTGGCGAACTCCTTGGCGAGGAATTCCTGGGCGAGCAGGTCGCCGGCATCCTTGACGTCCCACGTCGAGGCACCCGATGCGAAGAGCTGCTCGCGAGCATCCAGCAGCAGCCGGCCGGTCTCCGTCGCCAGTCGTGTGGCGAGCTGGCCGTCTGACTCCGGCTGCGACATCCGAACAGTGTGCCAGTGCAGGACCACGGTTGCGGGGCCGGATCGACCGACCGGAATCGCGCTCGCCTCGGCTCTCGGCATCGACCGATCGCGTGACCTTGGTCGATGTGACGAAGTGGTGTCGGAAATATTGCGGTTTGACTACATCTTGATCTTTGCGGCTGTTAACTTCGCCGGGATCGGGCGTCACCGCCGACGAAACCAAGTGCCCCTCTCGGGGCGGAGGTCAACAGACATGCCACGAATTCGCGCGATAACCGCTGCTGTAGCGCTGCTCTCGAGCCTGATCGTCGGAGTGCTGACGGTCGCAACGCCGGTGGAGGCCGCGGTGACGACCGCTGTGCCCAGCCGCATGCTGGACACCCGCAGCGGAATCGGCCGCGCGGCCGGGATCGTCGGGCCCGGCGACGTCGTGCGGGTGAAGGCGCCGGCCGCCGCCTCGGGGGCGACCTCGCTGGCACTCAACGTCACGGCGACCGATGCGCGAGCTCCGGGTTTCGTCACGATCTGGGCATGCGACGAGGCGAAGCCCGACACGTCGAACCTGAACTTCGTTCCCGGCCGAGCAGTGCCGAACATGGCGATCATCGAGCCGAGTTCTGCATCGGGAACCAAGGGGCAACTGTGCGTGGAGTCGTCCGCACGGGTGCACCTGATCGTCGACCTGATGGGTTGGTTCAGCGGTTCGGGTGACGTCGTCACCACGTCGCCCAACCGAATCCTCGACACCCGACAGACGAGGAATTCGTTGCGGCAAGGAGAGTTCCGTCGCGTTCGCGTGGCCGGGACACCGGGCGTCCCGACGAACGCTTCGTCGGCGCTGTTGAACGTGACGTTGACCGGAAGTCGAAGCGCCGGCTTCCTCAGCGTGGTGCCGTGCCCAGCCTCGCGGCGCTTCCGCCCCGGCGACGTCGACGATGAACTTCGCCGCGGGCGAAACGGTGGCGGCGTTCGCCGTGGCGGCGCTCGCGAATCGCGACGTCTGTGTGTACTCGAGCAGCGCCGCCGACGTGATCGTCGACACCTTCGGCTCGGCAGCATCGAACGGTGGGCTGCGAGTCAAGAATCCGGCGCGGGTGTTGGACACCCGCAGCGGCATCTGGTCGACGGGCCCGGCACGGAGCGGCGCCGAGGTGCGAGTTCGTGTTGCGGGCCGCGGCGGGATTCCGAACGACTCGGTCGCCACCATGATGACCGTCACCGTGGCGAATGCCAGTTCGAGCGGCTACGTGACCGCATGGCCCTGTGATGCTCCCAAGCCGAACACGTCGGTGCTCAACTTCTGGCCCGGTTCCGCTCGGGCGAACTCGGCGCTGGTCGGCTTGTCGACGAAGAACGGCGAGGTGTGTCTGTCGGCATTCACCAACAACGGCTCGAGCGTCGCTCTGATCGCCGACGCCGTCGGATGGGTGCCCGGTTCCGTGAACCGCAGCCCGGTCCCGGCGCCGCCGAAGCCTCCGGCTCCCGCTCCGGCGCCGTACGCCGCCGCCTGCTCCGGTTCCGCCGTCGTCGTCGGGGAGGTTTGTGACGTTGCCGGTGGGTGCGGCGTTGCCGTCGGGTGCGGAGTGTGCGACGCGGGTGCGTCCTGCGGGTGAGGTTCGTCCGGAGAACAGTGCGGCGAACAGCAACGAGGGCAGTCGTGCGAATGCGAACACTCGTGAGTGATTGGTCGCAGTTCAGTCGGGTCGATGGTGATTTCTCGGGGACGACCGATGAGATCATTCAGTGGGCGGCGTGCAAGTGGGGGATCGATGAGGACATTGCTCGTGCGCAGGTGATCAAGGAGTCGTACTGGTATCAGTCGGCCAACGGTGACAACGGGTGAGTCGTGGGGTCTGGGTCAGGTGCGTGACACGGCGCATCAGTCGGCGTTCCAGTACTCGGTGAACGCTCGCAACTCGTCGGCGTACAACTTGGATTACACCTATGCGCACGTGGCGGGCGTGCTACGAGGGTGTGTACACGTGGTTGAACCAGACCAGCGAACGCAACGGAACGTATGGTCCGGGTGATGTGTGGGGTTGTGTCGGGGTCTGGTTCAGTGGCCGTTGGTACTTCAACAATGATGCGTATCTGAATCAGGCCGGGGACAGTGTGCGCTGGCACTACGACAACAAGACCTGGCTGACCAGCACCTTCATCAACGGCTGATCCTCGATGCGGTCGATGTCGTCGGGTCGGCGAGATCGAGGGCCGGTTCGGGTGCGGGCTCTAGGGCGAGGGCAGGATTGGTCAGATCGGGGCGAACCAGTCGTCGCAGAGCGACCGGAAGAGGGTCACGTCGCCGTCGAGGTACTCGAATCCGATGTCGGTGCCGTCGAGGATGGACGCAAGGTCGTCGGCGATCGACTCGGCGTACTCGAGCACCAGCGGGTCGGTGGCGTCCCACAGGTCATCGCGGCTGTACACGGTCTCGATGCGCTGGGTCAGCGCCTGGTACTGACCGTCGACAGTGTCGGTGAGGTCGGGCGCGCCAGCGGCGGCCGCTGCGTACAAGGCTTCGAGTCCGACGATCGTCTGCTCGCACACGGTGTCGTAGGCCTCGTCGAATCCGGGGTGAATCCGTGGGTCTTCGACCGGTGGGATGAATGCGCCAAGTTCCTGCTCCTGGGCGATGGGCGGTTTCGAAGGCGGCCTGTCGTTGCGTTCCACCCACGAATTGCCGAACACGACCGCGACGAGCGTCGCGACAAGGGCGAATGCGGCCACCGGCCGAAGCGAACGACGTTGTGTCGTGCACGATGAATCGGCTGCGGCATCGACGACCTCTGCTCGGGCTCCGACCGATGCTGGCAGTGGTCGAGCCGGAAGCCGCGGGCGTGGTGGCGGTGGCGGTGGTGGAGCCGGTGAGGCGCCGGCCGGTCGACCTGGAGGTCGTGGCGGAGGCAGCAGCGAGGTTGCGCGTCGAGGCGGAGGTGGGGGAGGTGGGGGAGGTGGCGGTGCTGACCGACGCGGATTCTGGTCAGGCGGCTCGACGACCATGCTCGATCATCGGCCTGCGAACGGCATGCCTTGAGGCATTCTTGACCTCAGCCGCAGCGGGGACTGCGGGCCCCGCAGTTCGAATCTCGTGAACAACGATTCGATCGGCTGGGAGTTCGGCAGAACTCGAGTGGGCCGCCCACTGAGCTCAACAGGTTCAGGTCGCCGCTGCGGGAGAGCCGGTGTCGCGTGTGGTCGCCGCTGGCGATCTCGATAGGTGCCGCGCCGGCGTAGGTGGCGAACGCGTGCTCGGACGCGAACCGTGACGCGATGCCAGTTCGGCCGATGAGCCGAACAGCGGTAACCGCCCCAATGCCATCGATTTCTCGCAGTCGCGTGCCGTGCTCGTCGAGTGCCACGGTCATTCGAGCCTCGATGTCGGCCAGGCTCGCATCGGCGGCGCGAAGTTCGCGCACGAGGTCCTGGGCAAGTTCTTTACGGGTGCGTTCAGCTGGCGATTCGGGTCGGATCGATCGCAGCAATGTCGCCGCCGCCTTGGCGGTGATGGCCAGAGCTGCGCCGCCCGGGGTCAGGTCACGCAGCACCGCGTGCAGCTGGTTGGCGATCCGAACCCGTTGCGCAGCAAGGTTCGCACGACGCACCTCGAGCAAGGCGAACACCGTGGTGTGATCCTCGCCCGTCACGACTGTTGCGTCACCATGCAAGGCCGCGACGCTCGCTGCCGCAGCGGCGTCGATGACGTCGGTCTTGCGGCGGCTGCCTCGTGATAGCTCGCGAACACGCGCGGTCGCGGTTGTCGGAACGTCAAGCACGACTTCCCCGCGAGTGACGAGCCACTGCGCGAGATGCCGGCCGAGCCTGCGTGCGTTCTCGACCGCCCAACGACGCTCGGGGAACTGCTTGGACCATCGCATCAACTCGCGATAGCCCGCCAACGACACATCGATCCGCAGCGATGCTGCAGTCGAGTTCGTTGCAGGGTCCACGGCGTTGGCGGTGTGCGACATCTTGTGGGGGTCGATCCCGATGATCATTGCTGCTCGTTCCTGCTCGTATTTTGGATGGGAAGCAGCGGCCGGCATGCCGACTTTCAGACCCGACCAGCGGGACCTCACTTTTGTTGAGCCAGACCGCCACCAGTCGTCGGCCGGGAGGCAAACCCTGGGAGAGCCAACCCGAAGGTGGCAGGCGCTTCACGAGCCAACCCGACCAACGACCTATCGGACGCTACGAACCTGAACCCGCGGCGACCAGCTCCTCACATACGAGTCGGCGATTCAGACTTCAAGTTTTCGTCAAGAGTGGTGTTCAGGGCTCAAGGGCGCGCGAGCTCCGCCGATTGAAGATGACCGGATCACTGAAGGCGGACTGGTTGGTCTCGTCAGCTTCGAAGGGTGGCACCATGAAAAGTCCGATCACGATGATGCTCTTGTCAGGGTTGGTCGCTTCGTCGGCCTTTGCCGTGCATGCGACCGCAGCGTCTGGTGAATCGAAGAGCACCGAGTGCTGGGATGTGTACAACCTCCGGGGGAGAACCAAAGTCAGCACGATCGCTCCGGCTGGGCTGAGTACGGAAGACTGCACACCAGCTCCGGGCTGTTGGTTCAGCTATCGAGCATCTGACGGCCGCAGGAACAGATTGATTGTGCCGCACGGGATGCATCCGAAGAGTGCGTGTGAATCGGATGCAACGGCAACGTCTGCTCCGGTGCCTTCGTCGTCTGCTCCGGTGCCTTCGTCGTCTGCTCCGGTGCCTTCGTCGTCTGCTCCGGTGCCTTCGTCGTCTGCTCCGGTGCCTTCGTCGTCTGCTCCGGTGCCTTCGTCGTCTGCTCCGGTGCCTTCGTCGTCTGCTCCGGTGCCTTCGTCGTCTGCTCCGGTGCCTTCGTCGTCTGCTCCGGTGCCTTCGTCGTCTGCTCCGGTGCCTTCGTCGTCTGCTCCGGTGCCTTCGTCGTCTGCTCCGGTGCCTTCGTCGTCTGCTCCGGTGCCTTCGTCGTCTGCTCCGGTGCCTTCGTCGTCTGCTCCGGTGCCTTCGTCGTCTGCTCCGGTGCCTTCGTCGTCTGCTCCGGTGCCTTCGTCGTCTGCTCCGGTGCCTTCGCCGAGTGGGGCGTCGTTTGTGGCGACCTTCACGGGGAACACAGGATTGGAGCAGTTCAACACGGGCGTCTATCACCGTGACGAGTTCCTGATTGCGCAGCGGACATGGTCGGGTGATCATGATCTGTCGTGCGGTTCGCCGGACACTCAACGAACGATCCATCGATCCAACCCGTCGGAGTCGTTCTACCTTTGCCGGGATCACCTGATGACCTCGATCGGGGACACGGCAGGATACTCGACCAGCTGGTTCGCCCCGAAGAAGACGTTCACCAACGAACGCGTCGTCTCGTGGGACGTCAACGTCACCGACCTCAAGAAGCGCCAGTGGTGGGAGATGACGATCGTCCCAGCGAACTTCAACAGCGGAGTTCCAGCGTGCCCACAATGCTCAGCCGAGTCCTACCTTCCGAGTGGGCTCCCGAACTATCCCGCCGATTCGATCGTTGTCGGAAACGGACCTTTCGGCGGAGCCTTCCATGTGATCGCGAACGGCGACGACATCGGTCCCGGAAAGTGGCGAGGGATCTGCGGGGAGTTCGCGCTGGACCCCGAAGGCTGTGCATCCAAGGCCATCCGTCGAACCTTCACGATCCGTGACAACGGCAACAACACGCTGACCCTGTCCGCACTCGGCAAGGACTACACCTTCGCCGGCAAGTTCCCGACGGGTGGGTTCAACGTGGTCTTCAAGGACCACAACTACACACCCGACAAGGACGGACAACCCGTCGGCCATACCTGGCACTGGGACAACATCATCATCCGATAGACGGACGGCGAGCGCAGCGCCGCAGAACAAGATGAGGCGTCCTGGAATCGAAGCCGATGTTGTTCCCGACATCTGTGCGTGATCGTCGGGTTCAGAGAGGTTGACCGGTATTCGCGGGGCCACCCATCGCGGCGCGAAGTGATGTACCCGCGGTTTGGTGGCTCTACGCAGCGAAGGCTGGTTGGCGGCCTCGGATTCTGCGTGTTGGGACGGTAGTCCATGTGATGCCGCAGCCGAGGAGTAGGCGGCGTCGATATTTGTTGAAGTTGCGGTAGCCGTGTCCGATGCGGCGGATCTTCTCGATGATGAGGTTGATGGCTTCGGTTGGTCCGTTGCTGGCGCCGCCGGTGGTGTGGAACGCGAGGATCTCGTCGGACCAGGCGTCGATGGTGCGAGCAGGCCGGTTGAGTTCGCCGATGTCGGCGTCGGCGGCGTGTTGGAAGAACACGACCAAGCGGCGTCGGGCGTGGGCGAGGTCGGTGACGGCGTAGACCTCGACGAGGAGTTCGCGGGCGAGCCACACGGAGGCGACTTCACCGTCGGGATCACGGGCGGCGAGTCCGGCGCGGAGGCGTTCCCAGCCGTGCCCGGTGAGGTGGTCCCAGGTGCGCAGCAGGAGTCGGCGGATGCCGTAGAGCGGGTCGTGCTTGTGGCCGCGATGGCCGAGGGTGTCTTGTTGCACGCGGCGGCGAGCCGGATGGCGTGGAAGTGGTCGATCACCAACGTCGCGTCCGGGAGCACGTCGCCGATCGCAGTGGCGTACCCGCGGAACGCGTCGACGGTGGCGACCGAAATCTGGTCGGCCCAGCCGTCGGGTTGGTTGGTGACCCAGTCGCGCACGACGTCGCCGGAACGACCTGGCACGACGTCCAACGGTCGGGCGCGGTCGATGTCGACGAACGTGGTTGCCATCTGGGTGCGGCGTCGGGCGTTGGCGTGCTGGAACGTGTGCTCGTCAACGCCGACTGCGACGGTGCGGTCGATGCGCTGGTCGGGGGTGATCAGCTCGTCGCCGTGATCGATGACCGCTTGGTGGGCGCACTGCCAGCCGACACCGAACTCGCGGGCCACCTCGGCCACCGTGTCGAGATCGTGACCGACCCGCCGGCAGATCTCGGCTCGAGCGCGCTCGGTCAGCGACGCTCGCACCGCTATCAGCGATGGCGTCTCGGACCACGAGCTCCGTTCGCACAGCTGCTCACCGCAGCGGAAGGTGCGCTAGTCCCACACCAGCACCGTCGGAACTCGGGCGATCGGCAGATCGCGCACCACCACCCGCCGGCGGCCGTTGCCGACACCAGCCACCCCGCACGATGGACACCACCGAGACGGCTCCATCGTCTGCACGAGCAGCCAGTGCTCGCCGTCGCGCACTGTCTGGGACTTCACGATCAAGCCCTCCATCCCCACGAGCGCGGTCGCGCTCGGCTCACCACGACCGTTGGCCACGTCGGAGGCCATCCAATCTGCAGATGTCGTTATCCGCAGAATGCCGGGGCCTCCGACACGCATGGTGGACCCTATGACCCCGGGACCCCGCTCACCGCACCCCAGCGATCAACGCGTAGAGCCGGTTTGGTGACGTCGGTTTGCTGGAATCAGCCATGCGCCTGAGATGACGGAGACACCGAGATGCCACACGCGTAGGCACCCGAGTCACGTCGCCGCATCATCGGTCTGATCGAGGGCGGCCGCAGTGTCGCTGAGGTCACAGCGACGGTCGAACCGACCGAGCCGACGATCCACAACTGGTGGAACCGCCACCTCGTCGACACCGGCCACCGAGCCGGCATCCCCGCCATCGAGAACGGCGAAGTGCTCGCTGCCGCGCCGGAGAATCGCTCAGCTCGAGAAGGAACTCGAGGCGACTCGCCCGGCCAACGAGTTGCCGAGGGGGTGGTGCCCGAAGGGCACGCCATCAAACGATTGCGCCGGATCACCCGGGTCTCCCAGGCCGGCTTCCACATGTGGCGCCTGCGGGCGCCCTCCGAACGAGCGACCCGTTACGCCTGACTGCTGGATCAGATCATCGAAGTCCACACGCGGCGCCGACCACATGAATCGCCCTGGGATCGCTGGAGGCTCTGATGTGCCCCCGGAAAACCCCGGGCGATTCACTACGACAACGCCCACGCGAACGGCCACACCCGCCGAGAAGCGATCCGCGTTCTCAAGCGAAACCTGTCCAACGCGATCTACCGAACCATGGCCCGAGACGCCCGACAACCCGTCCCGCTTGACATGAGAGCTTCAAACGACGCTCACGTGTCGTGGGGATCTTCCCGAACGAAGCCGCTGTGATCAGACTCGTCGGCGCCGGGCTCGCGGACATGCACGACGAATGGCAAGCCGGCGACCGCCGTTACCTCTCCGAAGGCTCTATGGCGCGGCTCTACCCAGAGCACGATACTGACCTCGTCGCCGAGCTCAACAGCGGCGACTGACACCGAGGATCAACCTCGAAACCCCACCACTCCGCGGGGCGCGGCCACTACTTGCGCCCAAGCCCGGAACGTCGTAAGAAGGTTCCACGGGTTGTCGCCGCCACCGACCTCGTTGATTGGGGCTTCACTCGAGTCGAACCGAACCGCTTGTGGGTACCCGACATCATCGAGCACCGCACCCGCGAAGGAGGGCTCTACTGCTGCCTCGTGATCGACTCCAACCACGGCACGCAGCTCACGTCATGGGCCTTCGCCCTGAGAGCCCGCCGGTCCGGCGTCGTCCCGTCGATGGACGGTATTGCGACTGTTGCGATGGCGCCCTCATCGAATCGGTC
>CAVOQV010000005.1:0-830616 GCA_963698435.1 Ilumatobacteraceae bacterium
GTGGGACCTCTTGGCTCGCGGACGCCACCCAATAATCACGGCATTCGAGGGCGTTGCACCCGCTCGCAGCTGGGTGCGCTGGCTCACCGCTCCGAAGTGTGGGACGGAATCTGGCGGGCGAACCGAGTTTCCGAACGCGTGCAGCACCTGTGGTGCATATGTGTAGGAGAGGCAGAGGAAGGCGGCTGTTCGGAAACGGTGCCAGCGACGATGGACGTGCGCGAGGTCCAGGGTCGGCACAGCCAGACACGCGGGGAAGCTGGGCCGGCAACGTCGGCCATTCACGGCTGCATCGGAAGGTGCCGGACGTCGCCGAGGAGCCGAACATCGCAGTTGCGCGATGATCGCATTCTTGCGATACTGAGTCTCGTGGCCGACGTCGAACTCCACGACGAGATCGTCGACTGGATGTCGAGCCTCGACGACGCTGACTGGAACCGCACCGTCGTCGCGATCGATCGACTCGCCGGCCTCGGTTCCACGGCACGAATGCCCTTCTCCCGAGCGCTCGGCGATGGCCTGTTCGAGCTTCGCTTCTCGCTCGGGCCGACAGCACGACGGATCACCTATCGATTCACGACCGACAACCGGATCATCCTGCTCACAACCTTCCGCAAGCAACGCAACAACGAACGAGCCGAAATCGCCCGGGCTCGCAAGATCGCCGACGAATGCGCTCGGCTCAACCCGTAGGAGCACCGACATGGCCAACTACTCCCGATGGGACGACATCAAGAAGCAGCGGCCCGGCCCCACCGACGAGGAACGGGCGGCCATCGAGCAGGACTTCGCGCTCGGTGAGTTGATCTACGAACTTCGCACCAGCGCCGGGCTCAGCCAGCGCGAGCTCGCCGAGCGGATGGGTACCACGCAGTCCGTCATCTCACGGCTCGAGGAAGGCGGAGGAGGCCGTCCGCGACTCGACACCCTCGCACGGGTCGCCACCGCCCTCGACCGGCACTTGGTCGTGTCCTTCCCCGACGAGGTCCCCAAGCGCCTCAAGAACGCCATCCAGGTCGCCTGAGAAGCGAGCGATTCGGAGCAGGTGTGAGCGACGATACGAACGGCCACCGCTGCATCTTCTGCTGGTCGTACGGCGAAATGACACGCGAACACCCGATGTCCAAGCGCGTCCTCGACCTAGCCGGCTTCACACTCGACGACATCCACATCGAGATCGAGATTCCCCTCGATCAGCTCACTCCGGAATACGTGGCCGAGCGATCCCACTCGATCGCCGACGAGTTCGTCACGTGCGTATGCGCAGACTGCAACAACGGATGGATGCAGAAGCTGGACCACTCCTTCGCCGGGACCGTTCGGCGATGGGTCGCAAAGCCGTCCGATCGCCTCGGCAACATGGGTCTCGCCGTGATCCGGCGATACATGCTCAAGGTGCTCTGGGTGAAGGCCCTCGGCGAGATCTGGGGTGCGCCAGGGCTCATCAGCGATGGTGAGATCCAGTCGCCAGTGATCCTCAATCCGAAGGACGGGACTCGCATCAAGGACAACGATCTCGGGGACATGTCGAAGGCCGTTTCCCTCGGCGCCGCCGCGGTTGACTCGAGCACGATCTTCACCACGGCGGTCTTCACACCAACCATGCAAGGCCAACCAGCCACAGCTGGCATCAACCGCTTCTCCGCTGGCCTCGTCCTTGCACTACCGAAGCTCCAAGTCCAGTTTTGGGTCGTCGTCCGATTCCCGTCGCAATGCAAGACGCACTGGCCCGACGGTCAAGTGGCATGGCTCACGCGGAACACCACGTACGGTCAACTTCCGCTGGGCTCGCTGCGCCCGAACATCGGCGCGGTCACACTCCAACCACCGGGTGACGAGCGGACGAAGTGAGACGTTCTGCCGGCTACTGACAGCTCGTGCCTACAGCGTGCCTAGAACAGCCGACACCAGCCGGACACAGCGGACGAGACGGGATAATCTGGACGGTGACACATCCGACATACCGCCAGCTCAGCGCACGTTTCGGCAGGTCACGGCGCCGTCCGCCGAATCAGCTCGGACCTACTTCCAAGCTGATGATGCGGGTTCGATTCCCGTCGTCCGCTCCACGCGAACGCCCTGGTCAGGATTCATCTCCCGACCAGGGCGAGCGTCACGGCGGGGGCCGAGAGCACACCCATGACACATTCCCGACCCTCGGGCCGAGCTGGGCTACCTACGTGTTCGCCGTCGTGGCGTTGGCGGTGTCACTGACCAGGTTCCAGAGCCGCTGACGCCGTTCCGCGGTGTCGGTCTTCTTCGTCGTCGGCAGCCTGTGGAGAGGGCGCGGAGCACGGTCGAGCCAGAAGCGGCCGTTCGATGCGAGCGCCGTGTCGTCGACGGCGAGCCAGATGAGGGTGTCTGCGCCCTGTTCGGGGGTCCGCAGGAACGGGCCCATCACCTTCGCAAAGGTCGGGAGCCCGGCGTCGACGCCGGGTGTGTCGGCCCAGCCGGGGTGCAGCGCGTGGAAGCTGATGCCTCGATCCCCGTAGCGTTCGGCCCACATCTCATTGAGGGTGACCTGGGCACGCTTGGCCCGCGCGTACTGCGCGATGCCGTTGTAGTGCTCGGGGGCCATTTCGAGCCCGGACACCGTCAGCCCGGTGGCGTACATCCCGCCCGATGACATCGTGAGCACGCGTGCCGGTGCGGACGCAGCAAGCCGATCGTGCAGGAGGCTCGTGAGGAGGAACGGGCCGACGACCTGGCTTGCGACGGTGGCCTCGGTGCCGTCGGGAGCAACGCAGCGCTCGGGGTTGAGCGCACCCGCGTTGTGGATCAGGACGTCGAGCCGGTCGTGGTCGGCGAGTACCCGTTCGGCAAGATGGCGGACCTGGTCGAGGTCACCCATGTCGGCGGAGACCTGAGTGATCAACGGGTTGCCGGTGGTAGCCATCAACTCGGTGACTGCCCTCTCGTTGCGCTCGACGGTGCGGCCCACGACGACGAGCGTTGCGCCGCAGCGGGCGAGCTGTTCGGCGGCCGCGTAGCCGACCCCTGATGTGGCGCCGGTGATGACGATGACCCGGCCGGTGAGGTCGTCGTCGAGGGACGTCCAGCCGGCCAGCCGGCGGCGTGCCTCGTAGCCCACGCGGGTGAAGCTCGTGAAGATCGGCGCCTCGATGAGCGCGTCGGCGATCCCGCTCAGGTTCATTCGTTCACGCGTTCGCCGGCGAGTGCCTCGACGAGCCCGGCGGCGGCGCGGTCGCCGACCTGATTGAACGTCAGCCCGAGCAGCGGGTCGGACAGGCCGAGGAGGCCTTTCAGCTTCAGCTCCGCGTCGTACGTGACGATCGAGCCGTTGCCGTCGGCCTCGACGGTGATCGTGTCCTTCGAGGTCATCAACGCGTTCTGGGCGAAGGCCGTCATCGTGGTCGACGCGTTGTCGAATGCAATCGTGTCGTACCGCAGGGTCATCGTCCAGCCGGGCAACTTCACGGCGACATCGAACGCGGCGCCCGGGCCGGCACCGCCGCCCTCGACCTGCTCGACCCGGTCGACCCCGGGATCCCACTCGGCGAAGTTCGTGAGGTCGGCCATGTAGGCGAACGCCTCGGCGGGTGACATCGGGGTGCGGACATGAACGACGTAGCGGGCCACGGTGAATGGAGCAATCATTCGACCCGCGGTATTCCGGCCGTGGCACGTCGTCGGTCACACCCCGGCGACCGCCCGTGACAGCGTGGCTCGTCCGTGTCGGCGCGCGTCGGTGAGGACCGGCCAGCCCACCAGCCCGAGCCGCGGGACGCGGCGCTGGGAGATCACGTCGAATCCTGATCGAGCAAGCAGCTCGCGCATCCCATGGGGTGGAAGTGCCCGAATGGTGCTTCCACCGGCACCGGTCGCCCACCTGAGCAGTCGATCACCGGCGCCCGTCATGGTGGCGATCGAGGCGATGAGCAGTCGGCCACCGGGTTTCAGCACCCGGGCGAGTTCGGCCAGTGCCCTCGCCTGGTCTGGGTACCAGTGGAACGATTCGGTGCACACCACGAGGTCCACCGACGACGCTGCGAATGGCAGTTGCAGGGCATCAGCCCGCACGAGGGGTTGGGCCTCACCGCCGACTCCCCGAAGCCGACCAGCCGCCTCGGTGAGCATTCCATCGGAGACGTCGACGGCGACGATGATGGCGTCGGAGAATCTTCGTATCAGCCGCTGTGTCAGCTGACCGGTGCCACACCCCAGGTCGACCACCGTCGACGGCTCGAGACCTTCGATTCGCGCCAGCACCGCATCGTGGATCGGACGGTACGTGAGCAACTGGGGGCCGGGCCGGTCGTAGATGCCGGACCAGCGATCGAACAACGTCGTTGACGGGCTCGTCGGGACCATGTCCCAAGACTGTCACCTCGTCGGGTCGTGGGCCACGGGTGTTGGCCGACACCGACGGTGAGCGCACCGCGGCGGCGGTCTCGTTGTCAGCGACGGACGTACGGTCCGTTCGGGAGGAGTTCGGCGACGGTCGATTCGCTGATCGGAGCGTCCGCTCTGGCCGAGCTCACGTAGATCGGCATCGCAGGGCCACCGAGTTCGAGTGCGACCTGGAGGCAAGCACCGCACGGCCACGTGAGGTCGTCGCCGGTCCGAGGCGCGACGAGGGCCAGCGCAAGCGGTCGGGCACCGAGCGCGACAGTCGAGAAGAGAGCGACACGTTCGGCGCACATCGCCAAGCCGAGGGAGACGTTCTCGACGATCACGCCGGGGACGATGTTGCCGGAGGCGGTCTGCACGGCGGCTCCTGCTCGGAACTTGGAGTAGGGGACGTGAGCATTCGATCGACAGTCCCGGGCAGCGGTCACGAGCGCGGTCGGCATCATGGTCGGCAACCTACCGAAGGAACCGGCTCGGAGGTCCTGTGGCTCGACACCGACGGTGTCCCGAACGTGACGCCGCACCACAGCGTCACGCCGTCGCCGGACTCAGTCGAACGCGATGACGCTGCGGGCGACGTTGCCGGTCTTCATGTCGGCAAAGCCGTCGTTGATCTCGTCGAGGGAGATCGTCTTGGACACCATCTCGTCGAGATGAAGTCGGCCGTCGAGGTACATGTCGACGAAGCGAGGCATGTCGGTGCGGAACTGGTTCGAGCCCATGTTCGAGCCCGTCAGGGTCTTCTCGTAGAGCAGCTCGGGGCCGTGGATCTCGATCTTCGTGCCGACCGGGATCATGCCGATCACGGTCGCCTGTCCCCCGTTGCGGAGCATCTCGTACGCCTGCTCGGCGGTCTGCTTCAGGCCGACCGCCTCGAACGAATGGTGCACTCCCCCACCGGTGATTTCCTTGACCGCAGCAACCGCATCATCGCTGGACGCGTTGACGACGTGGGTGGCACCCATCTGCTGGGCGAGTTCGAGCTTCGACTCGGCCATGTCGATGGCGATGATCTTGTTCGCCCCCGCGATGCGTGCCCCCTGGACGGCCGACAGTCCGATCCCGCCGCAGCCGATCACGGCGACGGTCTCTCCGGGAGCGACACGCGCGGTGCGGAACACCGCACCGAGACCGGTCGTGACGCCACAGCCGATCAGCGCAGCTCGGTCGAGCGGCATGTCGCGGTCGATCTTCACCAGCGCCTGTTCGTGGACCAGCATCTGTTCGGCGAACGACGACAGGTGCAGGTACTGATTGACGGTCTCGCCGCCTGCCCGACTGAGACGAGGTGCCTCACCCGGCTGGCGCACCAGTTCGGTCCCCTTGTTCTCGCACAACGACAGATGGCCGTCGGTGCACTGCGAACAATGGCCGCAGAACGCCGACAGGCACGTGATGACGTGATCACCCGGTTGGACATAGTGCACCATCGAGCCGACCGCTTCGACGACTCCCGCTGACTCGTGACCGAGAACCGCCGGACACGGGAACGGGTACTTGCCCTCCATGAAATGGAGGTCGCTGTGGCAGAGCCCGGCAGCCGCCGTGCGGATCAGTACCTCCCTCGGACCCGGCTCACCGATGTCGATCTCCTCGATGTCGAGCTGACCCGGGATCGAGTTGAGCACCGCTGCTTTCATGACCACTCCCCTGCGTCGTCGTGTGATTCATCGCGAACGTAGCGGGTGGGGTCGACCGACACGGGGTGGAGGTCCGGTCGTTGGGCCCTGGATGCTCCGATCGACGTCGATCATCATGAGGTGGCGTGGACGAGCATCTGGAGGTGCCCGAATGGGTCTGGTGACGAACAAGTCCACGCTGATCGCGCTCGGTTCGGCGGTGGCCGGCGCTGCGCTCGCTCACCGATGGTTCGAGCGAGGACCGTCGAGCTTCCGAGCACAGTTCCGCCGGCGCGCTCGGCAGGAACTCGCTGCTCGGGACCCGGTCGAGGTGGTCACCGACGACGATCTGGCCCATCTCCCCGACCCCGTCGCCACGTTCCTCCGAGCGACGGGCGCCGTCGGGAGCCCTCGGATCAGCAACTTCCACACGACCGTCAGCGGGCGCATCCGCGGCGGATCCGATCAGCCGTGGATGCCCTTCGCCGGTGAACAGGCCAACCGCTACGGGTCGGCGCCGTCACGCTTGTTCCACATCGTTGCATCGATGCGTGGTCTCCCGACCGACGTGTACCACGAGTTCACGGGAACTGACGCAACCATGCGGGTCAAGGTGCTGTCGGTCGTCCCGATCGTGAACGCCAGCGGCCCCGAGATGACGCGGTCGGAGACGGTGACGATCTTCAACGACATGTGTGTGCTCGCTCCCGCAGCCCTGATCGAGGCTTCGATCGATTGGGACACCCTCGACGACCGAACGGTGCGAGGAACGTTCACGAGACTCGGCGAGACGGTCGCAGCGACGCTCGTGTTCGGCGACGACGGACTGCTGGTCGACTTCGTCTCCGACGACCGTTACCGCTCGACGAGCGATGGATCGACATTCGAACGGCAACGCTGGTCGACGCCGCTGAGCGACTACCGACCGATGGACGGTCGGCTGGTCTGCACGCACGGCGAGGGACGCTGGCATCCCCGTCCGCCCGAATCGGACTTCGCCTACCTCGAGTTCGAGCTCGAGAACATCCGCTACAACGTCACGTCACCAACCTGATGCACCGGCGATCGAACGCGGCGGGTCGGTTGGTCCGCTCTCACGTTCCGATCTCGGCAACGGTGTGACACCCCTTCTCTACGGTTGTCGGCATGGAGATCGCAGCAGTCGTCGAGCGGGTCGAGGCCATCGCGGCGGTGCGTGCGAATCCGTCGGCGTCGGTGGTGACGATCTCGTCGGGGCTGGTGGCGGTGCGTGAAGCACAGGCGTGGCTGGATGCTCAGCATGCGGGCCTGGTCGCTCAGTTGCGGCAGGTGGATTCGTTTCCGGAGAAGACCATCGCCGATGCCGCCAAGTCCTCACTCGGTCGGGCGTCGAAGACGACGGAACGCTCCGCGACGCTCGCTGCGACACCTGACTTGGCGGAGGCATTGGATGACGGGGCGATCACCGGCGACCATGTCGACGCGGTCACCCGAGCGTCGCATCGACTCGACGAGGCCCAGCGTGCCGAGTTCATCGGACGCGCCGACGCGCTCGCCGCGGTCGCGAAGGCCGGCACCGTCGACGAGTTCGCCCGCCGCTTGGACCTCGAAGCCAAACGGCTGCAAGAAGACGACGGCATGGACCGTCTGGAACGCCAGCGTCGCAACGCGCGAATGTCCAGCAGACCCCATCGAGAAACAGCGCTACCTACACGCCCAGGCGATCGCCACCCTGCTGCTCGACCGTGCTGCGACGTCCTCACCGACTGCCAAACCCGAGTTCGTCGTGGTCGTCGACGCCGACGCCACCGGACAGGCCGGCCCAGTCGCCGAGTTCTCGATCCCCGTCGAGATCCCCGCCCGAGTGTTGGCCGCACTCGCCGGCAACGCCGACAACCACACCATCGTCGTCCGCAACGGCGTCGTGCTCCACGCACCCGGCGAACTCGACCTCGGACGCACCACCCGACTCGCCAACCGAGCCCAACGCCGAGCACTCCGCGGCCTCTACAACTGCTGCGCCATCCCGGGCTGCACCGTCGCCTACGACCGCTGCAAACTCCACCACATCATCTGGTGGCGCAACAACGGAACCACCGATCTCGACAACCTCCTGCCCGTCTGCAGCGTCCACCACACCAAGATCCACCACGACAACTGGACCATCGAACTCGGACCCCACCGAGAACTCACCCTCCGACTCCCCGACGGCACCATCCACACCACCGGACCACCCAACCGATCGCGCCGACGAGCCGCCGCCTGACCCACACCGTCAGGCACCTCGAGACACCGGCGACCACACAGCAACGAGTGCCCGGTCAGCGCCCCGTCGGGGCTGATCGACCCCGAATCGCGCAGCCCCGGCTCGGACTCGCTGCTGCATCGCCACGCGTTCGGTCGTGATCAGCTCTGGGCGTCGAGAGCTGCCACGTCGCGCACCGAGGCCGTCAGCCGGTACGACGCGTCGAGCAGTTCGGCGACCTCGGCCCAGTCCGTGCCCTCATCGAGGTCGAGACCGATCCAGCCGGACGGCCCGAGATACGCCGGCACATAGGTCCGGTCGTCCTCCAGGAGTGCACGACGATCACTCTCGTCGGGCTGCACCACGATCGAGTGGGCATGCTCGATCCACTCCCCATCGACCCTGAGCGAGCCGCCGTAGTAGGCGAAGACCTTCTTCGTGAAGAACGCCGGGCGGCCGTGCGACACCTTCTCGCCCGTGTTGGGGAGTTCAGCGGCCAGGTGCCGAACTCGCTCGAGGATCGCATCGTCGTCGTCGAACATCGGAGGGTGCGCCACCGCTCGATCGTATGCGAGCCGGGCCAGCGACCTGAACGGGGGTCGTTGCGCCAAGCCAGCGGGACGGCGATCATGGCGCGATGACCAGCCCGCAGAGCCCGACCGGATTGACACGGGCCTTCGTCCGCTTCCAGAAGAACCCGTCATCGGTCCGCTACGCAGCGGCCGCAATCATTTCGACGACCGCGATCCTCGTGGTGGTCGGTGCGGTGCTGATGCGACTGTTCGCGCCCGAGCAGTACAAGAGCTTCGGCGAAGCGCTGTGGTTCACGCTCCAGACCGTCACCACCGTCGGCTACGGGGACAACACACCGACGTCGGTCGTCGGTCGGGTCGTCGCGTCGGTCGTGATGTTGGTGTCGATCGGTCTCATCAGCGTGATCACCGCAGCGGTGACGTCGATGTTCATCCGCTCCGTCAGTCGTGACGACCAGGAGACCGACCGCCGCGTGCTCGACGAAGCGCTGGCGCGTATCGAAGCGAAGTTGGCGGAGGCACACGAACGTCTCGAGCGCATCGAACAGGACACGACGAAGCCGGGGGGCGACCAGCACGATCCGTGAGCGTCGACACGACAACCGGCCCGGCTCGGCTCGAGTGCCGTGCCACCGGCCTCAATCCGTCAGAGCGGGTTCCGGAAGCCGTTCGATACCGAGATCCGATGCTTCGGGCACCGGGGCACCGTCGAGCCAGGCGAGCATCATCGCGTTCACCACCTCCGGCGCTTCCTGCTGCACCCAGTGCGAGACGCCGGGGAGGAACCGGATCGTCAAGTCGCTGACGAACTCCTCGGTCCCATCGGTCGTCTCCTTCGACAACGCAACGTCATCGAGCCCCCAGATCATCAACGTCGGGGTCTCGATCGTGGCCAGTTCCTCGGACGCCGATGCCCGTGCCCCACGGAACGCTGCCCGGTAGTAGTTGATCATCGACCGCATCGCATTCGGCCGCAACGCCGCCTCCCGGTACACGTCGACCACGGCGTCGGGAAATCTGGACGGGTCCACCGCTGACTTCGTGAACGCATCACCGATCGCTTTGGCCCGCCGTGCGCACATCAGTTTCTCCGGCAACCAGGGAATCTGGAAGAAGAAGATGTACCAGGACTTGAGCAGTTGCCGGACGCTGCGCAACTCGCGCTGCATGCACGTTGGGTGCGGCACATTCATGATCACCAGGCGCTCCAGCGGCCGTACGCGCCGGATGGCGAACATCCACGCCTGGGCTGCGCCCCAGTCGTGGCCGACCAGCGTCACATCGGTGCGGCCCGACGCATCGATCAGCGCACCGATGTCTGCGAGGAGTCGATCCATCGAGTAGTCGGAGACCTTCGGCGGCTTCGACGACTCGCCGTAGCCGCGCAGATTCGGCGCCCACACCTCGTAGCCGACATCGGCCAGCGCAGCGATCTGATGACGCCACGAGAACGCCAGCTCGGGGAACCCGTGCAACAGCAACGCGAGTCCACGCCCGCCGCCTTCACCCATGACCGACACCTGGAGTTCGACGTCGTTGACAGCGACCATGCGGTACGTCAATGGATCCATGCCCCATGTTGCCAGCCCCGCAGCGCCGCGGAATACGTCGGCGGGACGACCGGTTGCACCAGCAGCACAGATACCCCCACCAGTATTGGAGTCCCGGCATCATGGCCACCATCGAACTCACCCTCGAGAACTTCGAGCAGACGATCAACGACAACGACACCGTGTTCGTCGACTTCTGGGCCGAGTGGTGCGGCCCCTGCCGTCAGTTCGGACCCGTGTTCGAAGCGGCCGCCGAGCAGCACACCGACATCGTGTTCGGCAAGGTCGACGCCGATGCCCAACAGCAGCTGGCTGGCCACTTCAACGTGCGCTCGATCCCGACCCTGATGGCGATCCGCGACAACGTGGTGTTGTTCTCCCAGCCCGGGGCGCTCCCCGCCCATGCTCTCGAAGACCTGATCGGCCAGATCAAGGACATCGACATGGACGACGTCCGCCGCCAGATCGCAGAACAGCAGTCGACAGAGGCCTCGGCGGACTGACGCTCGGTCCCAGAGGGAGGGTCGATTCCGGCCACGTGGCCGGTCGGCCTCAGGTCGCGAACCCCGCCGGCATCGACGTCGGCTCGTCGTCCGGTAGCGCCAGCCGCTCGATGTCGCTGCGGGCGTCAGGGTGGCTGGCCAACAACTCAGAGCGCCGGCCGCCTTCGAATCCCGCGCCGGTGAACCCTGGCGCCATGGTGCAGCCGAACAGCGCGTACGTGCCGCCCGGCGCCAGTTCACCTCCCTGCCACACGCCCGCCGGGACGACGGCCTGCACCCGCTGGCCGGCGCCGACGTCCGAACCGAGCCACACTTCCTCCACCGCACCCCGAGGGCGCAGGAGCAGTAGGCGGATGGGATCGCCGCCGTAGAAGTGCCAGACCTCGTCGCTCGGCAGCCGATGGAACCGCGACCGGCTGAGAGGGTCGTGCGCGTAGAGCCCGATCATCGCCGTTCCGACGGGAGCGCCATCGGCGAGTGACCCACTCGAGCGATAGGTACTGGCGAAAAGGGTGCCTTCGACCGGAAGAGGTTCGAGCCCATAGGCCTCGATCAGGGCGCTCACGGTCGGGTCCACGTCGCCACGCTACGTTCGTTCCATGAGCGCAACGGCACCGATCGAGATCTGTATCGAAAACTGGCACCGCCACCTTCGAGGCGAACTCCCCGGCGGCCTCGACGCGATCCTGCACGAGGACTGCACGTTTCTCTCTCCGATCGTCTTCACTCCACAGCAGGGCCGAGAGGTGACCAAGCTGTACCTCACCGCGGCCGGCGGCACCCTCGGCGGTGACGACGGAACGGTCAGCGACGCGGTGAACTCATCTTCGACGTCGGGCGGGTTCCAGTACGTGAAGGAGATCCTGCAGGGTCATCACGCGATGTTGGAGTTCGAGACCACCGTGGACGGCAAGTACGCGAACGGGGTCGACATCATCACCTGCGACGACGATGGAATCATCACCGAGTTCAAGGTGATGATGAGGCCGCTGCAGGCCATCACCGCCGTCCACGCCCAGATGAAGGCGATGTTGGAGCAGCTCTCCGGTTGAGTCGGCCTCCGTCAGGCGCCAGAGCGGGCCGTCGGCGTGAAGCGGACCGGGAGCCGCTTGATTCCGCCCACGAGTGGAAGCCCTGCGGTGTCGAGCGGCACGGCGGGACCGGTCACCTCGAGGTCGGGCAACCTGCGGAAGATCTCACGGAAGGCCACCGCCACCTCGCGGCGCGCCAGGTTCGCGCCGAGACAGAAGTGCGGGCCCGGCCCTCCGAATCCGACGTGCGGGTTC
This sequence comes from Ilumatobacteraceae bacterium, assembly GCA_963698435.1. Taxonomy (GTDB): domain Bacteria; phylum Actinomycetota; class Acidimicrobiia; order Acidimicrobiales; family Ilumatobacteraceae; genus Sva-07. Next base: position 12,087 of record CAVOQV010000005.1, read on the forward strand.
GGTGAGCGCAGCACGTCGAAACGCTCGGGCTCGTCGAACACCCGCGGGTCACGGTTGGCAGCCCCGTAGAACATGACGAACTTGTCGCCTTCGTGGAACTGCTCTCCCGCCAGGGTCACATCCCCAGTGGCGGTGCGGCGCATGTACGTGACGGGCGAGGCGACGCGGACGATCTCCTCGACCGCTGTCTGCGTGACGCCTTCGACGTCGGCCTGCCAGATCGCGCGCTGATCGGGGTTCTTGGACAGCAGGTTGACGCCGTGGCTGATCGCGGTGCGCGTCGTGTCGTTGCCGGCAACCGCCAGCAACACGAACAACGACGTGATCTCCGCTGGCGTGAGCAGGTCCTCGGGCAGTTGGTTGTGGATCAGCTTCGACGTGAGATCGTCGGTCGGATTCGTCCGGCGCTCTTCGATCAGCTCGGCCATCAACGCAGCGAGCGACATCCCTGCGTTGAGGAACGCCTCGATACCGCCGTCCTCGCCGACGAATTCGGGATCACCGCCGCTGAGGATCACGTTCGTGGCATCGAGCACCGTCTTGAACTCGCTGCGCGGGATGCCCATCATGTCGCAGATGATCAGGAGTGGGAACGGCTGCGAGAGCACCTCGACGAGGTCCGCCTCGCCCTCCTCGCAGAAGCCGTCGATCACCTCGGTGCAGATCGACTCGACCGACTCGAGCACGCCCTGCAGCTCGATGGGCGTGAAGCTGTAGGCGACGATGCGCCGCTGATGGGCGTGGCGGGGATTGTCCATGTTGATGAAGCCCCCGAAGAACTCGAGCATCTCCATCGGGAGGTCGAACAACGAGGTGGCCCCCTTGCCCGAACAGAACTGGTCGGGGTGCTTGCTCACGTGCACCACCTCGTCGAACCGCGGCAGCACGTGGATCGTCTCGACGGTGTCGCCAGCGAGCGCATTGGGCACCTCGATCGGCAGTACGGCTCCGAGCTCTCGGATCTCGGCGAATTCCGCCATCCGGTCTTCGAGCGTCTGCGTCCAGAAGGTGGGTTCGACGAGGCGGGATGCGCTGGTGATCATGGCTCTCCTGAGGCGTCCGGAACGGTGGGGGTGGCGCCGACGTGGCACGCTAGTGATCGGGTCGTGACGAGCGCCATTCTCCGAGCGGTTCGGCACGACCGCGGCGCATCGTCCGCGGAGGTTGCGCTGTTCGAGTGACCGAATTCAGACGAGGTCGCCGACCGATCGCATCATGCGGCGGAGCATCGCCGGGAAGATCATGGCGTGGAACGGGACGAGCACCCACCAGTAGGCCCTTCCCAGGACGCCCCTCGGCACGAACTGCGCTCGCTGCGTGACCACGGTGCCCGAACCGTCGGGAGTCGCCACGGTTCGCCACTCCAGCCAGGCATCGCCGGGCACTCTCATCTCTGCGTGCAACCGGAAGAGGTCGTCCCCCATGGCCTCGACGCGCCAGAAGTCGAGCGCTTCACCGACATTGATCTCGTCGGGGTGGCGTCGTCCGCGACGAAGTCCGACGCCCCCGACTGCCTTGTCGACCGCACCGCGAATCGCCCAGAGCGGGCCGAATCCGTACCATCCGCGTTCACCGCCGACGCCGCGCACGAGACGGCGAACGCTCGCCTGCGGTGCGGCAACGGTGACCGTGCGGCAGTCCTCGTACACGGTGCCGCCTGCCCACGCCGGGTCCCACGGGGCAGGCCGAGCAGCGCGTTGGCGCGACGAGTAGCCGGACCAACGCGTCGGGATGTCGAGGTCGTCCACCGCGGAGAGCGCCGTCTCGATCGCCTCCGCGACCCCCAAGGGTTCGTGGTCGGACAACGCCCGTGCGCTGTCGTCGGTGACGACGACGTCGTTCTTGAGACTCCCGATCAGGCTGTCGGCGAGCGCCTTGGGGAGCGGCGTCACCAGGTTGACCCAATGCGCTGACAATCGGGGCGTGAGGAACGGCAGCGGAACGATGATGCGCCGACGCAACCCGGCCACGTCGGCGTACGTGTGCATGAGTTCTCGGTAGGTGAACTCTTCGCGTGCGCCGATCTCGACGATGTCGTGGTGCTCCGCCGGTCCGCGCCGCACCGCCGCCACGAGGTAGGTGAGCAGGTCGGCGATCGCGATCGGCTGGACACGCGTCGTGGTCACCCAGCGAGGCGCCAACATCGCCGGGAGCACCTCGACCAGGCTGCGCAACATCTCGAACGATGCCGAGCCGGCCCCGAGAACGATCGCGGCGCGGAATTCGGTCACCGGAGTCGGACCGGCTGCCAACTCGATGCCGACGTCGTGGCGGGACCGGAGATGCGGCGACAGATCGTCGGTGTCGTCGCCGAGCCCTCCGACATAGACGAGGTGCCGGACTCCGGCTCGCTCCGCGGCCACTCGCGCATGACGTGCCGTCAGGCGCTCCTGCTGCATGAAGTCGTCGCCGACGCCGAGGGAGTGCACGAGGTACACGATCTGGTCGACGCCATCGAATGCAGCATCGATCGACGACAGGTCGGCGAGGTCTCCCTCGACGACCTCGACGTCGTCGGCCCAGGCCGTTCCGCGGAGACTCTCCGGCGTCCGCGTCAGACACCTGACAGCGAATCCCGACTCGATGAGTTGAGGAACGAGCCGGCCGCCGACGTATCCCGTTGCCCCGAGCACGAGTACCCGGCCACCGCAGTCGTGTTCCATCGCCTCATCCTGCCCGGTGTCGCCGCAATCCGACACCCGTCGCGCTCATCAGCCACCCAACGCGGTCAGCTTGCTGGCGTCCGAGCGGGCGATGCCGTAGTGTCAAGACCCAATCAAGGCGATGGCGGAGGTCGGGGATGCGGAACCCGAAGCGATCTCTGCGTTCACGTGCCGTGGCACGGCGTGACGCAGGGCGGGACACCAGATGGTTGGGGGCAACGACGGTACTTCTCTGTCTCGGCATGTTCGTCCCGGTCGCCGCAGCCGTCGACTCCACGAACGTCGGCGCAGCTGACGGCGACTCCTACTCGTCGATCCCGATGCACTCGTGGCGACTCAACGGCGTCGGGCGGTCGATCCTCAAGGTCGGCAACACGGTCTACGTGGGCGGTTCGTTCACCGAGGTCGTCAGTCCCGACGGGACGCAACGCGTCACCCGACGAAACCTCGCTGCGTTCGACGCGACGACCGGCGCGGTGATCCCGTCGTTCCGATCCGACGCCGACAACGCCGTCTACAGCATCCAGATCGACGCGGGCACCTTGTACGTCGGCGGCGTGTTCACCTCGATCGGTGGAGCCAGCCGGAGCCGACTGGCGGCGCTCGACGCCACCACCGGGGCCGTACGCCCGAAATTTCGCGCCGATACCAACGGCAACGTGTACGACCTGTCGCTGGCCAACGGCAAGCTCTACGTCGGCGGCGCCTTCACCACCATCGACGGGCAGAACCGCACTCGCGCCGCTGCGGTGTCGCCGTCGACCGGAGCGGTGGATCCGAACTTCCGTCCGGCGATCGACGGCCTGGTCAACGCAATCGCCACGACACCCGATGGATCGAGAACGTTCGTCGGCGGGTCCTTCGCCTCCGTCAATGGCCGTGCCGATCGCGAACATCAGCACCCTCGATGGCGCCACGGGAACGACGAGCAACCCCGAGATCACGGGCGTGGTGGGCGACGCCATCGATCTCGACGTGTCAGCCGACGGCACAGCGTTGATCGCCGCACACGGCACGAGCGGCAATCGGTCGGCTGTCTACGACACCACGTCAGGGAGTCGCCTCTGGAGTCAGACCGTCGAGGGAGACGTCCAGGGCACCGGTCTCGTCGGCGATCAGGTGTTCTCGGGCTTCCACGACGGATCGAAGGGTGACGGGGCCGCTCGTGTGGCGCTGTACGACCGGTGGACGGGCATCGAAGACACCCGATTCCGACCGAGCTTCGATCGGTTCATGGGAGCGTGGGCGGTGGACGGTGACGAGTCCGCCCTCGTGATCGCCGGCAACTTCTCCACGGTCTCGGGAATGCGCGTCGAGGGCTTCGCGATCTTTCCTCGATCTGCTCCGACCAACTTCGCGGCCAGCATCTGGGGCTACGAGCCATGGAGCTACCTCGACACCGGGATCGACCCGGGCACCGCGTGGCGTCGGGCCGGCTTCGACGACTCGACGTGGAGGCAGGGCATCGGCGAGTTCGGCTACGGCGACGGTGACGAGCGGACGAAGATCTCCTTCGGAGGATCGGCATCGAACAAGAACATCACCTCGTGGTTCCGCCGAGAGTTCGACGCGACGGCCACACCGACCTCGGCGGCGATCTACATGCGCGTCGACGATGGCGCCGTCGTGTACGTCAACGGTGTCGAGGCGGCGCGCGACAACATGCCGTCCGGCACAATCACAGCGGCCACGCTGGCGTTCGCACGGGACGGCTACGGCGAGGTGGACGCTCGCTACTTCCCCATCGATCCGGCCCTGATCGGTCGTGGCCGCAATGTGATCGCCGTCGAGGTCCACCAGACAGCGGCCGCGTCGGACGACCTGACGTTCTTCGCCACCGTGGTCGCCTACGGCCCAGCCGCACCGACCCCACCGACGACGACCACGACCAGTACCACTGCGCCGGTCACCACTGCGCCGGTCACCACGATCCCCGATGTCTCGCCACCGTCGGGCAACGTCGAGGTGGCAGCGGACGCCACGTGGTCGTATCTCGACGACGGCAGCGACCAGGGGTCCACATGGACGGCGGTGGACCACGACGACGCCACGTGGGCGCGCGGCATCGGCGAGTTCGGCTACGGCGACGGCGACGAACGCACCATCGTCGGCTACGGCCCGATGGTGAACCGCAAGTACACCACCACCTACTTCCGCCACCGGTTCACAGCGTCTGGCATGCCCGATGACCTCACACTTCGCCTCCGCGTCGACGACGGCGCCGTCGCCTATCTCAACGGCGTCGAGATCGCACGCTTCAACCTGCCGAGTGGCCCCGTCGACTTCCTCACCCGCGCACCCGCCGCCGTCTGGGGCTCCGCGGAGCGCCTCGACCGGGCCTTCAGCGTCGACCCCGCGCTGATCCGCGTCGGCACGAATGTGCTCGCCGTCGAAGTCCACCAGAACACACGCGGATCGTCCGACCTGACGTTCCTCGCCAGTCTCATCGGCATCTCGACATCCCCGGCGCCGACCACCACGACGACACCACCGACCACGACAACGACAACGACGACCACGACGACACGACCGACCACGACCACGACGTCACCACGCGCCACGACGACAGCACCCACCACCATCCCGCCACCACCGACGACCGCGCCGCCACCGACGCCGTTCGGGCTCGCTGCGTCGATCCCTCCTGACGCGGTCTGGGCCTACCTCGACGACGGCAGCGACCAAGCCACGGCCTGGAACGCGCTCGACTTCGATGATTCCACGTGGGCGCGCGGAGTGGGCGAGTTCGGCTACGGCGACGGCGACGAACGCACCGTGGTCGGCTACGGCCCGTCGAGCAGCAGGAAGTTCCCGACCACCTACTTCCGTCACCGGTTCGACGCCGCAGGGATCCCCAACGAGTTGACACTGACGCTTCGAATCGACGACGGCGCCATCGTGCGCATCAACGGCGTCGAGGCTCACCGGTTCAACATGCCCGCCGAAAACGTCGACTACCTCACACGGGCCGATGATGCGATCTGGGGTTCGGCCGAACGTCTCGATCGGGCGATCACACTCGACCCAACGCTCGTTCGACCAGGCCCGAACATCATCACCGTCGAGGTGCACCAGGACACCTACGGCTCGTCGGACATCACGTTCCTTGCATCGCTGACCGGCAGGTTCTGACCCGCAGGTTCTGACCGGCACGAGTGGCGCGTGTCAGACTCCGTTGATGGCAACGCTCGTGCTCACCGTGATCGGCGACGACCGGGCCGGGCTGGTCGACGCGCTGGCCGGACCGATCGCGCTGCACGGCGGCAACTGGGACCGCAGCCACATGGCCCGACTCGCCGGCAAGTTCGCCGGAATCGTCGTCGTCTCCGTCCCCGACGAGCACATCGATGCCCTCACCGCCGACCTCGGGACCCTGACGGCACGGGGTCTGCTCGACGTGACCGTTGCGATCGCCGCCGCCGGTCCAGGCGAAGCCGGCGACGAGCTCCTCTCGCTGCACCTGATCGGACAGGACCGACCCGGCATCATCCGCGAAATCGCCGGTGCGCTCGCTGAGCGCAACGTGAGCATCGAGGAACTCCAGACGTCGGCGTCGTCGGCCCCGATGTCCGGCGAGCTGCTCTTCGAGGCGACGGCCACGTTGCGAGTCCCCGCTGAATCAGACCCCGCCGACCTCCGCGCGACGCTGGAAGCCATCGCCAACGAGCTGATGGTCGACCTCGACGTCGGCGGCCGGCCCACTCCCGACGAGAGGGGGTGACCATGACCGCACTCGACGAACCCGGCAACGACCGCGACCGGATACGCCTCACCCAGTTCAGTCACGGCGCTGGTTGAGGCTGCAAGCTCGCACCCGGCGAGCTGGCGCACGTGGTGCGTCATCTGAACGCAGCTCATCCCGACCGGTTGCTGGTCGGACCCGGGACCGGCGACGATGCCGCAGTCTGGAAGCTCGACGACGAGCGTGCCCTCGTGTCGACGGCCGACTTCATCACGCCGGTCGTCGACGATGCGCGCACCTGGGGTCGCGTCGCCGCCGCCAACAGCGTGTCGGATGTCTACGCGATGGGCGGACGGCCGCTCTTCGCACTGAACCTCGTCGGGTGGAACACCGACGCGCTGCCGACGTCGCTGCTGGGCGATGTCCTCGCAGGCGGCCAGGACATCGCCACCGAGGCAGGTTTCGTGATCGCCGGCGGCCACACGATCGACGATCCCGAGCCCAAGTACGGCATGGCGGTCACCGGCGAAGCCCATCCCGATCGGCTCCTCACCAACGCCGGCCTCCGTCCGGGCCAGGACATCGTCCTCACCAAGGCGCTCGGTGTCGGCGTGCTGACAACTGCGATCAAGCGGGGGCGGGCGACGATCGAACAGTCCGACGCCGCAGTCGCGTCGATGGTTCGCCTGAACGACGTCGCATCACGCTTGGCGCTCGCGGCCGGCGCCACCGGGTGCACGGACGTGACCGGGTTCGGACTTCTCGGCCATCTCGGCCGAATGGCACTCGAGTCCCGCGTCTCGGTGAGGATCGAGTTCGCGGCCATCCCGTTCCTCACTGGTGCCGTCGAGTTGGCCACCGACGGCGTCATGCCGGGCGGCAGCACTCGCAACCTCACCTGGGCGCAGGGGTTCGTCGACGCCGGCGGCCACGACGAGGTGCACCAGCTCCTCCTGGCCGACGCGCAGACCTCCGGTGGGCTGGTGTTCGGCGTCGACCCGGCGGCGACCGCCGACGTGCTCGCTGAACTTCTTGCCACCGGCCACGACGCCGCCCACATCGGCACCGCCGGCACGGGCACGCCCGGCATCACGCTGCACTGACCACCGGCGGAATCACCACGTCTGCGTGCGGATTCGGGTGGAACGGGTCACCCGACTCTGTGCGCAAACGGGAGGGGCGGAGGCGTCAGGGGCAGCAGGAGCTGGTGGCGCCAGGTGTCACCACCTCGTGGTCCAGTTGTTCGGCGTCGGCGTTCTTCACGTACCACTCCCATCGGTTGCCGTCGGGAGCGTGCACCCAGGTCTCGGTCTTCTCCGCATAGCAGCAGACGGTCTCATCGACACCGGTGGTCTCGATGCCATCACCGGTCAGCCGGGACTCGGCTTGCGTCACCTGGGCAGCGGTCTCGACCTCGACCCCGAGGTGGTTGATCGAGCCCGCCGGTCCGGTGCCCTCGAACAACACGAGCTTGAGCGGTGGATCCGCAACGGCGAAGTTCGCGTATCCCGCTCGCACCTTGGTGGGCGGCGTGGCGAACATCTTGCTGTAGAAGTCGATCGCTTCGTCGAGATCGTCGACGTTGAGCGCGAGTTGGAGGCGCATGCCATGTTCTCCTTGGACCGGATGGTGGGTGAAGTTGTATCGACGCTGATCGATACGTTATCGTCTCGAATCGATGAACGTCGATACGAATTCCGATCTGGCGACCTGCTGCGGATCGGTGGGCGGTGACGCCCTCACCGAGGTGCAGGCAACCGAGCTCGCCGCCGCACTCAAGGCGCTGTCCGACCCGGTCCGTCTCCGCCTCGTGTCGATCATCGCCACGTCACCCACCGGCGAGGTGTGCGCCTGCGACCTTCCCGACTCACTCGACCGCAGCCAGCCCACGGTCAGCCACCACCTCGGCCTGCTCGTCGCTGCGGGCCTGCTCGAACGTGAACAGCGCGGCAAATGGGCCTGGTTCCGGCTCCGCTACGAGCGCCTCGACGAACTCAGTGCGGTGCTCGCACCACCGCCCGGCACGCCTTCGACCGACCGTCCCCGAGTCCACCGAGGAGTCTCCCGATGACCGATCATCGACCCGCCGTGCTCTTCTTGTGCGTGCACAACGCTGGGCGCTCCCAGATGGCCGCCGGATGGCTGCGACATCTCGCCGGCGGCCGCGTCGAGGTGTACTCCGGAGGCTCCGAACCGGCTGACCAGGTCAATCCGGCCGCGGTGACGGCGATGGCCGAGGTGGGTGTCGACATCGGTGGCCAGCAGCCCCAGCGCTGGACCGACGAGCACGCCCGCACCGCCGATGTCGTGATCACGATGGGTTGTGGCGACGTGTGTCCGGTGTATCCCGGCAAGCGCTACGAGGACTGGGAACTCACGGACCCGGCCGGACAGTCCGTCGAATTCGTTCGGACCGTCCGCGACGAGATCCGCGACCGCGTCGAGCAGCTGATCGACAGTCTGAACGTCTGATGACGACCGCACACGTCTGGGCGCCGGACGTTCGCCGGCTCACCGGCGAGTTCCTGGGCACGGCGTTCCTGCTCGCAGCGGTCGTCGGGTCGGGCATCATGGCCGAGAACCTCACCGAGGACGTCGGACTCCAGTTGCTCCAGAACGCATTCGCCACCGCCGGCGTGCTCGTTGCCTTGATCCTCGCGTTCGGAGCGGTGTCCGGCGCCCATTTCAATCCGGCGGTCACGGTCACCGACCGCTGGTTCGGAGGCATCGACACCCCCACCGCCGTCTGGTACATCGCTGCGCAGTTTGCCGGCAGCATCGTCGGCGTCATCGCAGCGAACCTCATGTTCGATCTCGATGCCGTCGAGTGGTCGACGAAGGATCGGTCGTCCCTGAACCTCGTCTTCTCCGAAGGCGTAGCGACGCTCGGGCTGCTGCTCGTGATCTTCGGTGTCGTGCGAGCCGGCCGTTCCTCGGTGGTGGCGTTCGCCGTCGGCGGCTACATCGCCGGCGCGTACTACTTCACGTCGTCGACGAGCTTCGCCAACCCAGCGGTCACCGTCGCTCGAATGTTCTCCGACACCTTCGCCGGCATCCAGCCGTCCTCGACGCCCGGATTCATCGCCGCTCAGCTCACCGCGGTCGCCCTTGCGATCGCCCTGATCCACATCCTGTGGCCCGACATGGACGAAGTCGCGGATCGCGTCGTGCTCCCCCACGACGACACTGCACCCGGGGCCTGACCCGAGATGTACAGCCCTCGGGGTGCGCTGCGCAGAAGCTCGCGGCAGACTCTCGTGATGACCGTCGACGAACGCCAGAACGACACCCCCAACGACGAACACGATCTCACCGCCGCCGACGTCGCATGGGACATCGACACGATCCTGCCGGACGGCGAGACGCCAGCCGACCTCTTCGATCGGGCCGACGCGCTCGCCGACGAACTCACGTCGCTGCGCGGTCGCGTCGGCGAGCTGGACGCCGGCCAGCTCGCCGACGCAATGCACTCGATCGGGGAACTCCAGGACCTGATGTCGCGAGCCGGATACCACGCCATGCTGGCGTTCTCGACCGCCACCGACGACCCCGAGCGAGGCGCCGCGATGGCTGCGGCACAGGAACGGTCGACCGCAATCGGCACCAAGCTCATCTTCTTCGATCTCGAGTGGGCGGCGGCCGACGACGACCACGCAGCCGTGGTTCTCGCGGATACGCGCCTCGACTTCTGCCGCCATCACCTCGACAACCTCCGGCTGAGCCGCCCGTACCTGCTCTCGGAAGCCGAGGAAACGATCCTCGCCGAGAAGAGCCAGACCGGCTTCGCGGCCTGGACCCGCCTGTTCGACGAACTCACCTCGGCGATCACGGTCGACCTTCCCGATGAGTTCGGCGGACCCGGTCGGCCGCTGATGCAAGCGGCGTCGATCCTGCAGCACCCCGATCGGGAAGTTCGTAGGCAGGTCGCCGACGGGATCACTTTGGGCCTCGAGCCCGGCCTGCGCACGCGTGCGTTCCTGTTCAACACGCTCCTGCTCGACAAGTCGATCGACGACCGGCTCCGCGGCTACCCGTCGTGGATCTCGTCACGCAACCTCGCCAACGAGGCCTCCGACGAGTCCGTCCAGGCTCTCGTCGACGCCGTCGTCGACAGCTACCCGGTCGCCCAGCGCTGGTACACCCTCAAGGCGCAGGTTCTCGGGCTCGACAAGCTCGCCGACTACGACCGCATGGCATCGGTGGCCACTGCCGACCGCGACATCGGGTGGACCGAGGGAACCCAGATCGTTCGCGACGCCTACGCCTCGTTCTCCCCCGAACTGGCCGGGATCGTCGATCGGTTCATCGACGAGTCGTGGATCGACGCCCCGGTCCGGCCCGGCAAGCGCGGCGGTGCGTTCGCCGCCGGAGTCTCGCCAGGTCACCACCCGTACGTGTTGCTCAACTGGACCTCGAAGACCCGAGACGTCGCCACCCTCGCCCACGAGCTCGGCCACGGGGTCCACTTCTATCTGGCCCGCGAGCAGGGCATCTTCCACCAGAGCACGCCGCTCACCCTCGCCGAAACCGCGTCGGTGTTCGGCGAGACCGTCACCAGCAACCGGCTGCTGTCGATGATCGACGACCCCAATGAACGGTTTGCTCTGTTGGCGTCGTCGCTCGAGGACTCGATCGCCACCGTCTTCCGCCAGATCGCGATGAACCGGTTCGAACACGCGGTCCACACGGCACGCCGCTCCGAGGGCGAACTGAGCGTCGAACGGTTCGGCGACCTGTGGGCCGAGAGCCAACATGCGATGCTCGGCGATTCCGTCGAGATCACCGACGGTTACCGCAACTGGTGGAGCTACGTCCCCCACTTCATGGGCTCGCCGGGCTACGTGTACGCGTACGCGTACGGCCAGCTCCTCGCACTGTCGGTGTACGCGCGATATCAGCAGGAGGGTGATGCCTTCGTTCCGGCGTACCTCGACCTGCTGCGCGCCGGCGGCTCGGACACTCCCGAGAACCTGGCTCGTATCGTCGACTGCGATCTGACCGATCCCGACTTCTGGCGCAACGGCTTGAAGATCGTCGAGGGCCAGCTCACGGCTGCGGAAGAAGCCGCTCGCGCTGCAGGGCGCCTCACGTGACGTACTGCCTGGCGGTCAAGCTCGACGAGGGGATCGTGTTCCTCTCCGACACCCGCACGAGTGCCGGCGTCGACAACATCAGCGTGTACCGCAAGATGCACGTGCTCCGGCCGGCTGCGGACCGTGCCTTCGTGATCCAGTCCGCCGGCAACCTGGCCACCACCCAGGAGGTTCTCGACCGGATCGAGCGCGACCTGACCGCCACCGACGGCCGCGAGACGCTCGCAACGGTCGACCGACTGTTCGAAGCAGCGCTGTATCTCGGGCGGCTCAGCCGGGACGTCGTGGCGAGCCACCGCGAGGCACTCTCGGCCTCGGGGGCCGACGGTACGGCGACGTTCATCCTCGGCGGCCAGATCGACGGCGAGGCGCCCGAGATCTTCCTCGTCTATCCGGAGGGCAACTACATCCGCTCGTCCAACACGCGTCCGTTCCTGCAGATCGGCGAGACGAAGTTCGGCAAATTCTGGCTGGAGCTCGCAGCTCTCGTCCGTCCAGATCTGGATGTCGCGACGAAGATCGCGCTCGGCTCGATGTTGAGCACCACCCGGGCCAACCTCTCCGTCGGCCCGCCGTTCGATCTGGCGGTCTACCGCAACGATTCGCTCACGTTCGACGAGCACCGCATCGAGGCCGACTCGGCGTATCTGGCCGACATCCAGCACCGGTTCGTCGAACATCTGATGGGCGCACTCGACGAGCTCCCGGCCATCCCCTGGTCCGACGCCTGACTCGTTCGGGTGAACTCGTGCAGCAACGGTTCCCGCACGAGTTCACGCGAATGGCCGGAGGCGCTTGGGGCGGTCGGTAGAAGCGTCTACGGTGGTCGAGTGACCGACGAACAGCGGCCCTACGGGTCCGGCCAGGCCGATCCCGCCCTCAAGCGGGTCCGTACCCGCCACTTCCAGCGGGCCAAGGAGCAGGGCATCAAGATCACGGGCCTGACCAGCTACGACTTCCTGTCGGCGGCGATCTTCGACGATGCCGGGATCGACTTCCTGCTCGTCGGTGACTCGGCCGGCAACACGGTGTTCGGCTACGACACGACGATCCCGGTCACCGTCGACGAACTGATCCCACTCACCGCAGCGGTGGTGCGCGGAGCGAAACGGGCGTTCGTCATCGCCGACATGCCGTTCGGATCGTACGAGAACGGACCCGACGAGGCGCTGGCAACCGCGATCCGGTTCATGAAGGAGACCGGCGCCCACGCGGTCAAGCTCGAAGGCGGAGTGCGCAGCGCCAAGCAGATCAAGCGGATCGTTCGCGCGGGCATCCCGGTGATGGCCCACATCGGCTTCACGCCGCAGAGCGAGCACGGGCTGGGAGGGCACATCATCCAGGGCCGCGGCGAGGGCGCCGAACAGTTGCTCGCCGACGCCCACTCCGTCGAGGAGGCCGGAGCGTTCGCCGTCGTGCTCGAGATGGTGCCCTCCGGTGTCGCCGCCCAGGTGACGAAGGAACTCTCGATTCCCACGATCTCGGTCGGTGCCGGCCCGGACTGCGACGGTCAACTCCTCGTGTGGAGCGATTGGGCGGGCTTCACCCGCGGTCGCATCCCGAAGTTCGTCAAGCAGTACGCATCGATCGGCCAGACCCTGCTCGACGCCGCGGTGGCCTTTCGGGAAGACGTCGAGACCGGCGTCTACCCGGCACCCGAGCACGAGTACGGCGAGTGAGCTCCCGGCTCCACGTCGTCAGTCGCGGATCGGGCGAGCCGATCGTGTTCCTCCACGGAATGGGAACGTCAGCGGCGACCTGGACGCGGTGCATGGACCTGCTCGAGGACGCCTTCACGGTGGTCGCACCCGATCTGCTCGGTCACGGCGACTCCCCCGTTCTGGACGATCCGACCGAGTACACCCGCGACCGCACGCTCGCCGACATCGATGACATCGTCACCGACCTCGAGATGCCGCCCGTCCTGGTCGGACACTCCCTCGGCGGGTACCTCGCGCTCGCGTACGCATCGACCCGCCCCGGCGCCGTCCGCGGTGTCGTGGTCCTGAACACCGGGCCCGGCTACCGAGACGACGCGAAACGCGAGGAGTGGAACGCCCGGTCGCGCCGCAACGCCCACCGGTTCGGCGTGCCCGAGCAGGTGACGACGATGAACCTGCAAGAGGACTCCGTCGTGATGGATCACCTGGCGGAGATGACCACGCCGACGTTGGTGCTCGCCGGCGGCGACGACCGCCCCGAATACACCGACGCCGGCCGGTATCTCGAACGAAAGATGCCGCAGGCTCGGCTCGTGGTGGTCGACGGCGGAGGGCACTCGATGCACGAGGACACGCACGCCGCCGAGGTCGCCGAACTGATCGCGGACTTCGTCGGACGCGTCGACGCGTCATGATCCCGATCGAGGAGTTCGAGGCGGCCGGCCTGCTGAGCGATGGTGGACCCGATCGGCTCGACCTGTTGCGCTGGCTCGAATCGATGGGGCTCGACGTCGAGGACATGCGGGCGGGTGAAGCTGCGCACAGTCTGAGTTCGACTGCCGGCGATCGCCGGCTCGTTCCCGGCGAACGGTTGAGCAGGGCCGACGCGATCGCGCGATGCGGACTCGATCCCGACCGTTTCGACGCGTACTCGCGAGCGATCGGCCTGGTCCCCATCGTCGGCGCACCCGACGGCGAAGTTGGCTACACGGCGGAGGAAGCCGCGGTGCTGACCGACCTGGGCGCGCTCGCGGCTGTCTTCAGCCACGACGAGGCGCTCTCGCTGGTTCGGGTGCTCGGGTCATCGCTCGGCCGAATCGCAGAAGCTGCCGTCTCGCTCTTCCTGGCCGACGTCGAGAGCCCGCACATCTCCGCTGGCGAGAGCGAACTCGGACTGGCGAAGAAGGTCTACGAAGGCGTCGGTCTGCTCGACGGGTTCACCGCCCGACTGGATCCGTTGCTCCGACGCCATGTCCTGCAAGCGATCACCAGGACCCGCCAGGCCGCGGCGGATGATCAGCGACTCCTGTTGCGCTTCGCCGTCGGGTTCGTCGACCTCGTCGGGTTCACCGAGCGCAGCCACCGCATGCCGGTCGAGCAGCTCACGGCGTTCATCCGCGACTTCGAGGCCCGTGCGAACGACATCACCGTTGCCTGCGGTGCCCGCCTCGTCAAGCTGATCGGTGACGAAGCGATGTTCATCGCGACCGACCCGACTGCCGCCTGCCGCACCGCTGCAGCGCTGACCGAGGTGTTCGACGACGACGGCCACGACGTGGTCCCGCGCGGCGGCGTCGCGTTCGGCGACGTCTTGGCGCGCGGCGGCGACTACTACGGCTCCGTGGTCAATCTTGCGTCTCGTCTCGTCGACGAAGCGGTACCACAGGAGGTGCTCGTGACCGCCGAGGTGGTCGACTCAGCTCCGACATGCGACTTCGAACCGGCCGGTCGCCGGATGATGAAGGGGTTTCCCGACCCGGTGAAGGTGTGGTCGCTTCGGTCGGCGGCGAGCACGCTGCGCAGCTGACGGTGCGCTCGACCGGCAAGCCGCGATCGACGGAACGCCTGGACGTCAACCGACGGTGATCGTGGCTGTCTGGCCGCGGCTCAGGTGGTCGTCGACGTCACAGATCAAGCGGTAGGCGCCGTCGTCCTCGAACGTCACCGTGACGGTCCCGACGGATCCGGGAGGGATGCGCTCGGTCTTGCCGAGCGAGCTACCGGCGGACGACAGCACTTCGAGCGAATGATCGACCTCACCGATGTTGTCGACGGCGAACTCGATCGTGTCCCCTGCCGAGATGACTCCCGGATCGCCGTTGAACGCGTACTCGGTTGCGGTGATCTCGATGGTGCGAGCCGTGGCCGACGACGTCTCCGCTCCGCCATCGCTCCCGCATGCGATGATCAGGGGCGAGACCAGGATGAACAGTCCGATCGCGGGGCGTCGCAGTGGGTCGAGCACGAGAGGACCGTAGTCGGCGACATCACGGCGGCGGGTGCATGACCCAGGGGGACGCGGCGGCAACAGGACGGGACCTCAGCGACGTGCACTCAGCCGTAGTGACGGAGCTCGACGACCAGACCGTCGGGGTCGCGGACGTACAGCGACGTCCCCTCGCCCCGCGCTCCGAACCGGCGCGCCGGACCCCCGACGACGTCGAAATCGCCCGCTGCCGAGATTGCTGCGAGATCGACGGCGTCGATGACGAGGCAGAGGTGATCGAGACGCCCGTCGTCGGCGGGCCCCTCGATGAGGTCGATGATCGTGTCGGCGCTCACCCGCACCGACGGAAACGGCACCTCGCCGCGACGCCACTCGGCCAACCGGACCGGGGCGAGTCCGAGCCGATCGACGTACCACGCGAGCGTGGTCTCGACATCGGCACACTTCAGGACGAGGTGATCGAAGGCGGTCACGGCGATGGCGGACATGGCCGGAGTGTGTCAGGCCCCGGCGATCGCCGCCAGGTCCGGACCGCTCGGCGCGAAGTAGTACGAGCCGGTGACGGGCCGACTGAAGTCGAGCAACCGGTCGTGGACTCCGTCGCCGCTGGTACCGAACATCCGAGCGAGCATTCCGTCGAACCGCTCCCGCTCACAGCTGAAGCCCAAGAAGTACAGACCGCGCTCGCCAACGCCTCCGAACGGGACACTGCGGCGGTAGATCTCTCGTTCGTCGCCCGATTCGTCCAGGAGTTCGGCTCGCACGACGTGCGCGTCGGCCGGGCGGATGTCCCGGGGCAGCGCCACGCTGTCGGACTTCGTTCGGCCGATCACGCGCTCCTGGGCCTCGACGTCGAGTTCGCCGAACGCGTCCAGGTCGTGGATCCACCGCTGCGCGATCACGTGCGAGCCACCCGCTCCCGCGCGGCCATCGGGGATGAGCGCAACGCCGGGCGCAGCACTCGCCGCTGGATTCGCGGTGCCATCGACGAAGCCGGTCAGGTCGCGGCTGTCGTGATACACGAAGCACACCGTCTCCTCGACCAACGTTGCCACCTCCGCCAACGCTTCGGTGATCGCCGTCGTCGTGTCGAGCACGACGTCTGCTCCGGTGCCGTGCACCCACACCCAGACGTCATGTTGCGTGCTCGGCGCCGAGTGTCCGTGCAACCCCTCGATCGGCTCGAACGACCCGAGATCGTCGGGCGGCGACGCACTCAGCCGACGCCACAGGTCGGCACCGAACCCGACGACGATGTTGTTGCCGCCCGCGGTGACGTGGGGTGCGTCGAGGAGGGCGAGGGCGCCCGCGATGGCCGCAACGTCGGCATCGGTGCGCAGGTCGTACTCGAGGTGATGGTGGGTGCGAGTGCCCAGGGCGAAGATGCCCGCTTGGGGGGTGGCCATGGCGACATCTTCGCCCATGCCACCGTCGACGATCCAGATGGTGTCGTCAGGCGATGTCGCGGCGGTCGAGGGCAGCCAACCCGGCACCGACCAACACCATCGCGAGCACGAAGAGCGCGACGAGCGGCAGCCACGTCATCGGTGCGGCGGGGAGCGCCGGCACGTGCTGGAAGGGCGAGAGGTCGAGCAACCACTGCGGCAGATCGAGGATGCTGCCGAACAGGGCGGCGACGAAGACCCACGCGACGAGCGCCCACGCGGCGACCGACCATCGCGGGCGCAGCCCGTGCAGCAACAGCGTGGCCCCGGCGAGCACCCACATCGCCGGCACCATCACCAGCGCGGCCGCCGTCAGCTCTCCGACACGTCCCACGTCGTTCAGCACCAGTGCGGTCCCCGCACCCATCGCAACCCCGCACACGAGCGCCAGCACGGCCGTCCCGAACAGCGCCACCGAGAGATGGCTCAGCGCCCACTGCCGACGGCTGACCGGAGCAGCGAGCAGCGGATCGACCCGACCGGACAGCTCCTCGGACCGCAGACGCAGCACCGACGACACCGTGAAGCCCGTCGCGAACAGCGCCATGATCAACATCGCGGTCGACAGGAACGCATCGGTCACCGAACTCACCCCGAGCTGTGCGAAGAAGTCCGCCATGTCGGGGTTGTCCTCCAGGATCTGCTCGGCCTGGTCAGCGACGAGCCCGTAGAAGAACGAGAGGATTCCGAGCCCGACTGCCCATCCGACCAACGCTCCGCGCTGGAGTCGGACCGCGAGACCCCCCGCACTGGACAACCGCGGCCCGGCATGCGGTCGTCCGCTTCGCTCCGCGACCAGCCCGCTGCCGTAGTCACGGTGGTCCTGCAACGCCCTCGCGAGCACCACGAGGGCAACCGTGGCGAACAGCGGCACGGCCAGCACCCACCACCGTTCGTCCGCATAGGCCCGAATCGCCTGGGCCCAGCCGAGCGGTGATGCCCACGACAGGATCCCGTTGCCGACGTCGCCGATCGCCCGTAGGACGAAGGCCACGCCGATCATCGCGCTGCCTCCGGCCAGCGCAGCTCGGGATCCACTGGCGACCTGCGCCGTCGCGGCGCCGACACCTCCGAACACCATGCCGGCACCGACCATCGATGCACCGAACGCCAGCGATCCGGCCAGCGGCAGTCCGAATGCGACGAGGGCGACGACGTTCCCGGCGGCAATGGTCGTGTTGACCACGAGGGCACCGATCATCGCTGACGCAAGCGCCGCGTGACGACCGACGGGCGCCGCTCGCACCAACTCCGCACGCTCGGTCTCCTCGTCGGTGCGGGTGTGCCGAACCACCATGAACACGCTCATCAGGCCGGCGGCAATGAAGAGCCACAGCGCCGTCTCGTTCATGACGACGGCGCCCACCGTCGGTTCGTCGAGGCCGTAGCCCGGTCCAGCTTGGATGATCAGTGCCGAGTTCCCACGAACCGTCCGTGCATACCCTTCGAGTTGAAGGGGTGTCGTGTAGAGCGCCACGATGCTCGACGCCGACGCGATCATCAGCCCGACCAGACCGACCGTCCAGAGCACGATGCGGAATCGATCGGTGCGGAGCACCAGCCGCAGCAGGCGGCTCGTCCCGGTGAACGACGTGCCCGGCGGAGTCGGGGTTCCGGCATCGCTCGCCACGGCAGGCGCTCCCGCATGGATTGCCACGCCGGTCATGGAGTTCCACCCTGGTCAGGTCCTCCACGCACGGCGCCGACCTCGTCGCCGTAGTGACGAAGGAACAGCTCCTCGAGCGTCGGTGGCTGGCTCACGAGCGAGGTGATGCCGAAACTCGACAGGTGCCGGATGCTCTCGTCGAGCGCGTGAGAATCGACGTCGAATCGGACGTGCCCGTCGCCGGATGCGATGTCGTGGACGCCGGCGATCGTCTCGAGGCCGACGATCGGCTGCCTGGTCGACACCGTGATGCTCGTGCGCGTCAGGTGCCGCATCTCCGCGAGCGTTCCGGTCTGGACGGTCCTGCCCTGCCGGATGATCGTGACTCGGTCGCAGAGCTTCTCGACCTCGGCGAGGATGTGGCTGGACAGCAGGACCGTGCGACCGTCGCTGGTGGCGTCGAGGATGCACTCCTGGAACACCGACTCCATCAGCGGGTCGAGGCCGGACGTCGGCTCGTCGAGCAACAGCAGTTCCGCATCGGACGACAGCCCGGCGACGAGGGCGACCTTCTGCCGATTCCCCTTGGAATACGTGCGGCACTTCTTCGTCGGATCGAGTGCCAGCCGCTCGATCAGTTCGTCGCGCTTGGCTCGGTCGACCGACTGACGGTCGCTGGACTCGTCGCCCACCCGCAGGCGAGCCAGCAGGTCGATCGTCTCACCCCCGGACAGATTCGGCCACAGGTTGACGTCACCGGGTACGTACGCAATGCGACGATGCAGATCGACGGCATCGCTCCACGGATCGCTTCCGAGCAGGCTGACCGTCCCGCTGTCGGCACGCAGCAGGCCGAGGAGGATCCGGATGGTGACGGTCTTGCCGGCCCCGTTCGGACCGAGGAAGCCGTGCACCTCACCGGCGCGAACCTCGAGGTCGAGCCCATCGAGAGCTCGTGTCGAGCCGAACGTCTTGACGAGGTGTTCGATCGAGATCGCTGACGACATGGCAGGTCCTTCCGTCACCTCCAGTGTGCCATGCCCCGGCGGTTCACTCGCCGGTCAGGACGTAGGTCGTGCCGACCACCGACGGTCCGTAGCGGCCGGGCGCGAACCGCTCGGCGAGCGCGGCCTTCGCACGCCAGCCGGTGCAGTGACCCGGCGCCACGATGCGCGGCTGGATCACCGTGTCGAGGTCGGCGACGGTCGGCGCGATCCGTGGTTCCATCGGGCCGCCCGCCAAGTGGTAGCCACCGAGCACGACGTCGACCGCCGAGCCCGGAAACCGCTGCTTCGCGCCGAGGCATGCGTTGACGATCCCGGCGTGGGAGCAGGCGGACAGCACCGTGACCCCACGGCCTCGCACCTCGGCAGCGACGAAGCGTTCGTCCATGATCAACGGATCGGCCACCACGAGGTCCTCGCCGGCGGGACCACCGGCGAATCGGAACGAGTGATGCCCGACCAGACCTGCCTCGTACGCGGTCACCCGCTCGATGGCGCCGCTGCCGAGGAAGAAGTCACCGGCCATCGTGTGATCGTCGGCGTGTTGCTCGACGGTGGCGCCCGCTGCGGACAGCGCCGCAAGACTCGGTTCCTCGGGCAGCATCACGAACGTGCCGCCGGGCGATTGGATCCCGCGCTGGTCGGGACGGTCCGGGTGCACGTCCATGACGATCGCATCGACCACGCCCTTGGCCCGACGGCTGGCGGCGATTGCCTCGATCACGACGGGGAGCCCGCCGCTGTGGTCCCAGTGCCAGTGCGACAGGAACACGACGTCGATCGAGGCCAGGTCGACGCCGAGTCGTTCGGCGTTGTCGATCCAGACATCGCCGTAGGGCCCGACATCGAACAACACGGTGTGGGTCTCGTCGCCGATCCGTCCCGTGGCGAGTACCGAGAGGCCATGGCACGCCACGCACAGGTGGTCGAACACGGTGATGCAGTCGTGACCACCATGGCTCCGCACGGCCGGGCGCCGCATCAGGTGCGACGCAACCTCCGGCAACTGGGGCACGCCGACGTCGACGCTCGACAGCGTGTCGGTCTCGTTGTCGACCACAACGGTCAACCTCAGCTCGTCGAGCAGGCGAGATCTCGTGGCGGCCCGGGTCGTGGCGGTCTCGGTCGTGGCGGTCTCGGTCATCGGCTCGTCCCCTCGGTCATGTGTTCCGTCCAGTTCAACATGTTGGCATCGCCGCCGGAGCGTCGATGACGAGACGGGATGGCGCGGCGACTTGCCGATCTACCTACTGGTCGGTAGGCTGGCGTCCACCGTCACGAGGAGGGTCATGTCCGTCACCGACAGCCACACCGCCGACACGAACGTCACCGCCGCGAGGTCCACCCGCAGCGCCGAGGCGATGATCGACACACCGACCGGCCTCAAGCCGGTCCTCGACACCATTCCCGAGCACTGTTACGAGCGCTCGACCCCACGTGGACTGATCCTCTTCCTGCGTGACGTCGCGATCTTCGGCCTTGCCGTCTGGGGACTGCTGTCGACGAACAATCCACTGCTGCTGATCCCGCTGTGGCTGCTCGCGGGGATCTCGGTCGCCGGACTGTTCGTGATCGGACACGACGCCGCTCACGAGGCGTTGTTCGACTCGAAGCGCCTCAATGCCGTCGTTGCTCGACTCTCGATGCTGCCGTCGCTTCACGCCGTCGAAGTGTGGGTGTTCGGACACAACCGGGTTCATCACGGCCACACCCTGAAGCAGGGACTCGACTTCGTGTGGCACCCGTTGACCGTCGAGCAGTACGAGGGACTCGGACGGTTGGCCAAGCTGCGCCACAAGTTGGAGTGGGGTCCGTTCGGCGCCGGCGCCTACTACCTGCGCGAGGTGTGGTGGAACAAGATGGTGCGGTTCACGCCGCCGGCACGATGGGCCAGGAAGATGCGCCGCGATCAGACCATCGTCGCGCTGTATGCGATCGGCACCCTGGTGGTGCTCGTCGCGCTCGATGGTGCCGGCGGAGTCTGGCAGTGGGCCAAGGTCGTCGTGATTCCGTTCCTGCTGTTCTGTCAGACGATCGGGTGGGTGGTGCACGTGCACCACATCTCGCCGAACATCCGCTGGTGGCCACGCCGGGAGTGGAACCGGTTCCGCGGTCAGGTCGAGGGCACCACGATCCTGTGGGGACCGCCGGGTTGGGACTTCTTCGTCCACTGGATCATGGTGCATCTGCCCCACCACGTCGACATGCGCATCCCGTGCTACCGGCTCCCCGAGGCCGCACGAGCCATCGCCGAGGCGTTCCCCGACCAGGTCGACGAACGCCCGATCCGCGTCCGCGACTACCTCGCCTCGACGAAGGCGTGCAAGCTGCACGACTTCGAGACCGGCACCTGGTACCCCTACCCCGCCTGACGATCACATCGCGGCGAGGTCGATGCCGCCCAGGACGGTGCCGAGGAATTTCGGGTCGCGCCAGGCGGCGACTGCATGGCCCATCGAGTTGTAGACGCTGCGGCCGCCGCCGAACTCGCGCCACCACACGATCGGATGGTCGGCACCCATTTCGCCGAGGTACGGCTCGTAGGTCGACTCGTCGACCGTGGCCACGACGTTGACGCGGGGCCGAGGGTTGTCGTGGAAGCCGTACCACTCGTCGATCAACACCTCGCCGTCACCGAGACCGCGGATCGCCGGACAGGCCGGATCTTCGATGTGCACCGCCGCGGCTTCGCAGCTCATCACGGCAAGGACGTCGCTCCAGTGGTCGGCATCGGCGGGAGCGTCGGCGATCGGGCCGCCGTACACGACGCCCGGCCGGTCGGGAACCGACTCGTCACTGAAGATGCGCGCCACGGTGTGCCCCTTGAAGGACGCGCCGACCAGATCACGGAACCACGGCCAGTCGGTGTCGACATCGGGAGCCATCGACGAGGCCGTGTGGATCCCGAAGAACCCGCCGCCGTTGGCCACGTACCGCTCGAGCGCGGCACGCTGCGATGCCTCGGGCAACACGTTGCCGCTCGTGTGCACGAAGACGACGGCGTCGTAGACCTCGAGATCGTCGGTGAACCGGGCGGGATCATCGGTGGCGTCGACGCCGAAGCCGTGCTCGTCGCCGAGCTGTTCGATCGCGGCAACGGCATCGGGAATCGAGAGGTGCACGAACCCGACGGCGCGATGGAACACCCGGACGCGCAGTCCCGACCGATCGATGCTCACCGCAACCGCGCCTTGGCATCACGCTTTGCACGGGTCAGTTCGACCCGCTGCGGATGCTCCTTGTAGAACGGGTCGAGCGGATAGCAGCCCGACACGAGACCGTTGCGCGGTGCCGTGGTGCAGTCGCTGAACGTGCGGCAGATCAGACCCCGTTCGAGCGGGCGACCCGCCAGCACGTCGGCCGCCAATCCGGGATACGACAGGATCATCCGACCGAGACCGACCATCGTGGCGCCGCCGCCGGCGACCACGGCTTGGCCGACGTGGGCCAACCAGTCCTGAAGGTACGAATAGCCGGAGCCGACGATCGTGAGAGCAGGGTGGGCGGCCGTCAGTTCGGCGGTGACGGCCAGCTGCCGCGCCACGCCGACCAGCGGATCCTCGGGCGGTTGGTAGCCGTCCGAGGGCGGGAAGTACGCGGGACGTTGGACGTGGGGGTTGTAGTACGGACTGCCGGCTGTCGTGCTGACGAGCCCGATCCCCATCTCCGCGAAGCGGTCGAACAACGCATGCGTCTCACCGAGGTCGATGCCGAGCCCGCTCCCGTCACCGCCGAACGCGAAGCCGTACGACCCCTGTGTCTCCGGCTCGCCCACTCCCCCCTCGCCTGGAACGTACGGCGCCATGTCGAATGCGGACAGCCGGACAGCGACCGCCACCCGGGGCGCCCGGTCGCGGATGCCGGCCACCACCGCGCGGAGGAACTCGGTACGGCCCTCGAGATTCCCGCCGTAGCGACCGTCACGGCCGTAGCCGGTGAGCAGTTCGTGGAGCAGGTACCCGTGACAGTGCTTGACGTCGACGAAGTCGAACCCCGCCTGCCCCGCCAGCACTGCAGCCGAGATGTAGTCCTCGACGAGTTCGTCGAGTTCGTCGTCGCTGAGCACTGCCTGCGCGTCCACACCGACACGCCGATCGAGCCACGGATGCTCGTACGCCGTTCTCGGCAATGGCACTCCGGCCGGCCGCGACCACCGACCCGAGTGCGTGAGCTGGAGTCCGGTCACCTGCGACGGGTCGAGCAGGCTGCGCAACTCGGCGATCTCGTCGACGGTGCGATCGTCGAGTACGAGCTGATTCGGATTCGCTCGCCCGTCGGCACGAACGGCAGTCGCCTCGCCCCAGACGAGCCCGCATCCGCTGGCGCCGAATCGCTGCCAACGCCGACGTACGAGGTCGGTCGGGCGACCGTCAGCCGTGCCGTCCCAGCCCTCCATCGGCAGCACAGCGAATCGGTTCGGCGCCGTCGTCGTCCCGGATGCTCCATCGCTGATCGCCACCGGGGCCGCGAGCGCCCCGGTGGGATCGACATCGTCGTCGATCGGGATGTCGACCCCGATCGAGGAGCAGTGCTCACGGAACGCCTGAACGGTGTCGAGCTTCTTGACCTGCGTCCAGCGCACGCTCACGAGGTCTCCTCCGATGTCCAGACCTCGAGACGTCCGAGGATGTCGGCGAGCACCGCCCGATCCGACTCGGGTCGCTGCGGTACACCGCTCGGCGTGTTGCTCGACGACGCCCAGCCACGCAATTCGAAGGACATCGCCGCGTCGTGGCGGTAACCGGGAACCGGCGACCGGAAGGTGAAGTGCCCGAGGTACTGCAGGAGATCGTTCAGCTCATGGAAGCGCGGGTCCTCGTCGGCCCACATCCGGTCGCGCCGCGCGAACGCCTCGGGAGCGAACGTCGACAACCCCAGCAGGTAGTCGGATCCGTACATCACCATGTCGATCGCGAGATCGTTGCCGGTGAACACCCGGAACTCCGGCCGCACCCGATCACGGGCGGCGAGTCGCTCCCATTCGAGTTTACGGCTCAGCGACGAATGCTTCGCTCCGATGCACGACTCGATTCCCATCATCGCTTCGTACGCGGCAAGCGACGGGATCCGGCCGTAGGGAACGAACATCGCGCCGAGCTCGAATCCGATGAACCGGTCGACGCGTGCACCGATCGCTGCCAGGGCCTCGACCCACCCGTCGTCGTCGAGCGAGTTGAGCCCGTACGACGGGAAGACCACCGGTGTGCCACCTCGCACAGCGATCGCTTCGCACGCTGCGAGATATCCATCGAGGTCGAAGGCCGCGCCAGGCTGGTCGGCAAGGTACGCCCCGGCGACGAAGTTGCTCCCGGCGGTGACGAGCGTGCGATCGAGCACAGCGGTGTTCTGGGCGGCCGTCAACGACTGCACGTACCCGGTGTCCATGTTGACCGCCGGCGTGAGGCCTGCCGCGACCGTGCGGCCGATGTGGGCCTCAGCCGCCGACCAGTCGATCTCGCCGTCGGCGGTGAACGGCAGCAGGACAGCGGAGATGCCCGTGATCGTGCGGCCCGGCTCGATTCGGGCCACGACGCCCGCCTCGTCCAGTTGCCCGGCACCGTGACCGGTCATGGCCGGACCTCCTGTGTGGTGCGACGCTCGAGCAGGCCGACTGCGGCGGCGGGAACGACCAGGTCGTCGCCGGCAGGAGGCATGGCACCGGTCCTCGGCGAGGCCACGACGAGACAGGCGATCGTGTGGTCACCGGTGGGCAGCGGCGCCGTCAAGGCAGGGACGGCGGTCCGGGGATGCACGAGGCTGGCGTTGACCGCCAGGTTGCGGGCGATCGGGCGCCTCGCGGCCAACCCGAGCCGTGTGTCCCCGATGGCGAGGTCGACGATCGCCGAGACACCCGAGCCCGTCTCGATCACCGAGCGGTCCCCGCCGGTGCGGTTGCCGTCGCCGAGCAGGTCTCGGGGCCCGTCGAGCCCGATCGCGAATCCCGACTCGACGCCCACAAGATCCCGCCCGGTCCGGATCCGGTGGATCCGGCCGTGGCAGGACGCGTCGATCGCCCAGCAGACCGAGTCGACACGCACATCGGGCCAGGGACGCCACGTACTCCAGGTCATGGCGTCCTCGACGCCGGCGGCCTCGACACTCAGGCGAACGCGACGGTTGCCGTCGACGTCGGTGAGCGCCAGCATCGAGTCGGTCTGGACGGCACCGAACATGTCGGCAACGTCACCGCTGAAGCCGAACACCGACGAGTAGGCGAACTTGCGGTACTTGGCGGCGGCCTGCTCCGGGAAGTCGAGATCGACGGCCGGGCGGCCGTTCAGGATCACGGCGTGCTCGCGGTCGCGGGCGATCACCTGGCCGGCGTCGCGGATCGTCACCGGGGCGGGCAGCGGATCGAGGGGCGTCTCGTCGCTGGTCCAGAACGGGTGGTCGGCCGGTGCGGCAAGCGCGCCGAACGCCTTCATGCACCAGTACGGCGAGCCGGCGGAGCTGTAGGTCTCCGACAGAGCGCCGGTTCGTCGTACGTGTAGCCGATCGACAGCACCCCATCTCGGTCGCTGATCGGATGATCGGCCCACCAGCGAAGGTGACGCATCGACATCCCGCGAACAGCACCCCACGACAGCTCGCTGTCGACATCTGCCCACGCCAGCGCACCCCAGAACGACGCCATGGCGAACCGGTACGTGAGGCTGCGCCCGAACGGTACCGCTGCGCCGTCCGGTGCGAACCAGTGCTGGATGTCGCCGGCGAACGCGCTCGCACGCTCGCGGAAGGCAGCCGCCCGAGAGTCGTCGCCGAGACCGAGATCGTTGGCCGCGGCGTACATCAGCCCGTAGGTGTGGAATGCGAACGGCACGTAGTAGTCGACGGTCGCGAGCCGAACCGTCGGCGTACCAATGACGGCCGACCCGATAGCTCTCGACCAGGTCGAGCGAGGCCGTGAGCTTCGCTGCGTCGAACGGTGCGCCGACGCGCTCCAGGCCGAGGGCGACGAGGACGCGGA
Organism: Ilumatobacteraceae bacterium; assembly: GCA_963698435.1. Classification (GTDB taxonomy): domain Bacteria; phylum Actinomycetota; class Acidimicrobiia; order Acidimicrobiales; family Ilumatobacteraceae; genus Sva-07. The sequence continues at coordinate 38,435 of CAVOQV010000005.1, forward strand.
AGAACTGCCAGTTGTTCGGATTGGGATCATGCTCGAAGACCCCGTGCAGCCAGGTGACGAGGCGATCGCGGGCTGGCGACGACAGCCGTTCCCACGTCTGCTCCGGGCAGAACGCGAGGGCGAGCCCGATCGCCGCCTGCTCCACCATCCGCTGGTCGTTGTCACCCGGTACCGGCCCCCAGTACTCCTCGGAGTCCGGGTCGGTACCGGCGTCGAGGCCCGAGCCGAAGCGGTCCCAATGAGCGAAGTCGTAGCCGCCGACCGTGAGCGGCACGATGCCGTAGAGCGGGCGTGCAAATCCTTCGAGCTCCGCGGTCGACTGCTCGAACACCGATGCGAAGCTGCCGAGCCGAACCCTCGCGCCGCCGGGGCTGACGTGCGGGAGCAGCGGTTCGTAGAGGTCGATCACCGCTCGGGCAACGTCGTCGCGGGTCTGCAGGGGACCGAGCGCGAGCGGATTGGCGCGCGGATCGGGCGAGCTCATCTCCTCGAACCTCTGCTGCTGGGCACTCGTGCCGACCGATCCGTCTCGTCCACTCGCGCCATTGGAGTGCACACTGCCTGCGTATGCAAACCGGCTCGACCACGCTCATCGACGCACCGGCATGAGCGATCATCGACCAACGTTGCTGATCGCGCATCATCCATCGCTCGACCTGCTGGACCGGGACGCACTCGATCGAATCGGCGAGGTCGCCGACATCCTCGATCCGGAACCGCTGGGCGACTGGAACGACCCTCGCGCCGACGACCTGCTGCGCGCGGGCCGAGGTGATCCTCGGGCACTGGGGTTGCGCCCCGCTCGATTCGGCCGTGATCGACCGGGCGCCGAACCTCGGGCTGTTCGCCGTACGCGGCCGGCACGGTCAAGCAGACGATCAGCCCGGACGTGTTCGACCGCCACATTCGAGTGACGTCAGGGGCCGACGCCAACGCCGAGCCGGTCGCCGAGTTCACGTTGGCCACGATCCTGTTCGTGAACAAGGACGTGTTCTGGCAGCGCGACGCCAGGCGCACGCCGCGGGGATCCCTCCCGACGCGAGTTCCGCCAGCCGCACGATGTCCCGGTCGGCAACTATGACAAGACGATCGGCATCGTGGGTGCGTCCTTGATCGGTCGCCGCCTGATCGAGCTGCTCGGCGCGTTCCGCATCTCCGGGTTGCGCTGTACGACCCGTTCGTGAGCGATACCGAGGCGGCAGCACTCGGAGTGTCGAAGATGGAACTCGACCAGCTGTGCGCAGCCGTGGACATCCTGTCGATCCACGCTCCGGACCTGCCGAGCACGCGACACATGATCGGCGCGTCACAGCTCGCCGCGCTGAGGACTGGAGCGACGGTGATCGACACCGCCCGCGGTGCGTTGCTCGACCACGACGCACTGCTCGCCGAGATCTCGACCGGACGGCTGTCGGCCGTGCTCGACGTGACCGACCCCGAGCCGTTGCCCGACGACCATCCGCTGTGGTCGTTGCCGAACGCGTTCATCACTCCGCACCTCGCCGGGTCACTCGGAACCGAGCTCCGCCGGATGATCGATCACGCCGTCGACGAGATCGACCGCTGGCGCGCTGGCCGCCCCGCCCGCAACCCCATCACCAGGGAGATGCTCCCCCGCCTCGCGTGACACGTGCACGATGCGCCAGGCACTTCGCGCCCGTCAGCTCGGGGCGGACCCGTAGCGGCGCAGGATGCGGCGGCCGAGCGACGTCTTGTGGACCTCGTCGGCGCCGTCGTAGATACGAGCAGCACGTTCGTGGCGGTACCAGTAGGCGAGCACCGTGTCGTCGGTGACGCCGAGCGCACCGTGCACCTGGATCGCCGTGTCGACTGCCTTGAGCATCGTGTTCGCAACGGAGAACTTGATCGCCGCGATCTCGTCGCGGGCGATCTTCGCGCCGTGCTGATCGATCATCCATGCCGCGTGCAGCGTCTGCAGGCGCGCACCGCGGATCTCGGCGTCGAGTTCGGCGGCCCAGTGCTGGATCACTTGGCGGTCTGCCAGCGTGTCGCCGTTCGGGTCGATCACCCGTTGATTGGCACGGGCGCACATGAGGTCGAACGACCGGCTGGCAATGCCGAGCCAGCGCATGCAGTGATGGATCCGGCCCGGCCCGAGTCGCTCCTGCGCGATGGCGAACCCGCCACCGCGCGGGCCGAGCAGGTTGCTCATCGGCACGCGACACCCCTGATAGATCACCTCACCGTGACTGGCATGGCCGCTGCCGGCGTGGCCCATCACGCTCACGTTCCGTACCAGGTTGAACCCCGGCGTGTCGGTGGGCACCAGGATCATGCTCGTGCGGGCGTAGGGAGGGGCGTCGGGGTCGGTGACCGCCATCACGATGGCGAAGTCGGCGCCGTCGGCCGAGCTGGTGAACCACTTCTGGCCGTTGATCACCCACTCGTCGCCGTCCTCGACGGCGGTGGTCTCCAACAGCAGAGGGTTCGAGCCGGCGGTCTCCGGCTCGGTCATCGAGAAGCAACTGCGGATCTCACCGGTGACGAGTGGCCGCAGGTACCGCTCGCGCTGCTCGTCGGTCGCGTGCATGTGCAGAATCTCGATGTTGCCCGCGTCGGGCGCTTGCGTGCCGAACACGACATGGCCGAGCGGGCTGCGCCCCAGCGCCTCGCTGAGCAGGCCGTGGTCGACCATGCTCAGGCCGAGTCCGCCGAATTCCACCGGATGGTTCGGCGCCCACACACCCATCTGGCGCACCTTGTCCTGAGCGCGTCGGACTCGTTCCTCGAGTACGACCGGATCGCCGTGCAGCATCTCACCCTCGAGCGGGATCACCTCGCCGTCCATGAAGTCACGGACCATCTCGAGGATGGTCGTCATCTGTTCCGAGATCTCGAAGTTCATGGGTTCCTCCCTCGACGCGTCGCCATGTCACGAGGGCCACGTCGTCGAACCAGACGCGACCGTAGCCCAGCGTTCTCGACCCACCCGGGGCGGTACGGTCCGATCATGATCGACGTCGACTCGGCCCGCTACATCTGCCTGACCACGTTCACACGCGATGGTCGTCCGAAGCCGACGCCGGTCTGGGTCACGGGCGAAGGCGGCACGTACCTCTTCTACACGGGCAGCACGGCATGGAAGGCCCGCCGTCTCCGCAACGACGCACGCGTCGAGGTGCGGGTCTGCGACATGCGAGGCCGCACCGATCCGGACGCACCCGTCCACGCGGGCACCGGCGAGGTGCTCGACGACGCCGAATCGATCGAGCAAGCCAAGCAGGCGATCGCATCGAAGTACGGGTGGCAGGCATCGCTGGCCCGAGTTGCCGACTCCCTCCGCGCCCGCGTCGGGCGAGGAGATCCGCCGGTCGCGATCCGTCTTCGGCTCGATCAGCTCTCGTAGCATTCGGTCGTGCCCGACGACCTGCCACTGCTCCCCGACCAGCCGAGCGGGACCGACCAGATTCGTCGCGTCGGACCGGCAGCGATCATCGCAGCAGTGGCACTGCTCTTCATCGTCCAGAACACCGAGAGCGTCCGCTTCGAGTTCCTGTGGTTCGACTTCCGCTGGCCGCTCTGGGCGATGCTGCTGGTGTTCATGGCGCTCGGAGCGCTGATCGCCTGGGGAGTCGCGCGTCGTCGCTCCCGCACCGACTGAACGCATCGTCGCGGGCTCGACCTCGACGGGCGAGCCGGGCGGTCTGGAGTGGACCCAGGCCTCGTCTCGCAGGATCGATCGGAGATCGCGGTCGCCGTGTCATGATTCGCCGATGAACAATGACCAGGCGCATGATCGGTACCGCCAAGCGGCACAGATTCTCCACGATGTCGCCAAGCCGATGCGGGTGCTCTCGGCGCTCGCATGGCCCGCCGAGCTCCGCGAGGAGTTCATCTCCGGCGGGGCCGACAAGCTCCCCGACCCCACCTATGCCGGAGTCGACCCGACCTCGGTCCTCGACGGTGTCGCCGCCGTACGCCGGCTCCTCCGGCCAGGAAACGTGGTCGACGACTGGCTCGATCGCGAGGCCACGGCGGTCGAGTCGACCGCGTTGATGCTGTCGACGCTCGGCACCCCGGCCTTCCACGCATACAGCCGCAAGCTCTACGGCGTCCCCGGCCAACCCCTCCGCTACGACCCGGCAACCCCGCTCGAACTCGCTCAGAAGGTGCACGAGTCACTCGCGGATCTGCAAGCGGCGTCACTCGTACCGCCGGTGGTGAGAAGTCGAACGGGCGAAGAGGTCGCCGCATTCATCGAAGAAGCGGTCACCGACCACTTCGGTGACTCGGCTCCCGAGGTACTGCTGGTCGACGAACTGTCCGCCAACGCCGTCGCATCCACGAGCCGGATCAAGATCCGACGCGACGCCAAGTTCACGCTCAAGGACTCGGCCCAGCTGCTCAACCACGAAGCGTTCATCCACGTCGCAACCGGACTCAACGGTCGCGCGCAGGCCGACATTCCGATCCTGGCGATCGGCCACCCCGGCACCACCCGCACCCAAGAAGGACTCGCGGTCTACTCCGAGTACGTCTCCGGCACGTTGGGAATGGACCGACTTCGGCGGCTCGCCGACCGAATCGTCGCCACCCAGCTGGTCATCGACGGCGCCGACTTCATCGAGCTCTACCGGTGGTTCCTCGAACGCAGCCCCAACCCGGAGCAGGCGTTCGAGTCGACCCGGCGGATCTTCCGCGGCTCCCCCATCACCGGCGGCGCTCCGTTCACCAAGGACTGCGCCTATCTGTCCGGGTACCTCTCGGTGGCCACGTTCATCCGCGCCGCGTTCCGCGCCGGGCGCGCCGACACGCTCGGCTTGCTCTTCTCGGGCAAACTCGATCTCTTCGCCATCCCGGCCCTCGGCGAGCTGCGCAGCCAGGGCATGGTCAAGCGGGCCCAGTTCGTGCCGCCCTGGGCGTCGGACCCTGGCTGGGTGCTGGCCCACCTCACCCTGAACACCTTCATGGCCGACATCGATCTTTCGGCGGTGACCGACGCGATGGCCGACGTGCTCGAGCACTGCCCCCGTGTCGACGTCGAGCTGCCCAGCTGATCCGGCCTTCCTGACGCCGTGTCGGCGCCGGGCGGCAGGGCGACCGATCGCGGGCGCCGTGGCGTTCAGTCGCGCACGGTGTTGCGCAGGTGTTTGTTGTTGCGCGGCTCGGACTTCGTCTTCATGTCGTTGAGCTGACGGATCATCTCGTCGCGCACCTCGTTGAGTGCTCGGTCGAGATCGGTGTTCGACGAGGTGGCGACCAGCGGGTCGTGGCGGTCGATCTTCATGTCGAGCGTGACGTGCTGGCTCTTGGTGTCGCGATCCTTCACGAACAGCTGCATCGCCACGGTCCCGGCGTCGAACGAACGCAGTCGAGCGTCGAGCTTCGACCAGTGATCGACGAGCTTGTCGATGTCGGCCTGATTCATGTCGCCGTGCACGATGAGACTGTCGGCCACGGTGGCCGGATGCTGGTTCGTCATCACTTCTCCTTCGAAGCGGTGGGCTGGAAGCCCGTCCTCTGACTCCATTCAATCCCACGAAGTCCGGTCCTGCCCAAACCGGCCGGATCGATTCGACGGACGACTCGACCGAGGTGTGTCGGCCGAGCCCGATCGGGCCCGTCTCGGTCAGCCGAGATCGTGAGGTCCAGCGCCGAGGTACCCCTTGCCGGCCCGGATCGCCTCGCCCCAGGGAACGAGGATGTCGAACAACTCGTCGACGTCGCCGCCGAGCGCATCGAGGGCGGGGACCATCTGATCGTCGGTCGCTGCTTCGACCTGCTCGCGGGCATGGCGCCCCTGCTGCGACAGATGCGTCTCTGCGCCCGTCCCGTCGAGATGGCCGAGATCGCGAAGGTGGTGCTCTGACCGGTCGAACTCCTCCGTGGTCCAGCCGCGGGTGCGGCTGTAGCTGCGCACCGGCATCCCCCACGAGAGCTCGGTGAGGATGCCGATGTCGGTCGCCGTCAACCCTGCCGAGACCCATGCGGCGTTGTGGCAGTCACCGCGGTACTCACGCAGGAAGTCACCGAGGTGCCACACCGCCGCGAGGTCGTCGTCGGGAACGTCGAGTGCCGCGATGCCGGCGGCGAGGGGACGCCCGTTGATCGGCAGTGGTGCAGACGCGATCTCCAACAACTCGCGGGCCCGTGCCACGCGGTCGGGCCGCCCGCCGATCAGGCGGCGGAGCTGCCCCAGTGCGCCGTCGGCGCGGGCGGCGCGGATCGTCGCAGCGTCGGTCCGCGTCCAGGCCAGCTGCACTGACGGGACGACGACGGCGGGGCTGAACACGCCGAACGCCGCCGCGATCACTTCGCCGGGCACCTGGCCGAGCAGGCTCCCGCGGCTGGCGAAATAGGCGGGTCCGTCGGGGAGCGCCACCCCGTTGGCATCGCCCGGGCTCGGGTCGAAGCCGAGCTCCACGTAGTTCGCATGACACTCAGGCGAGAAGTACACCTGCCCCACGACCGGCTCGAGCGCCGAGCCGAGCCGACGGGCGAGGTGCGACGTCGTCGAGATCTCCATGGCCCGCAACCGTACGCGCGGGAACACCTCCGGTGGCCAGCCCGAACGACGATGCACAGGGTCAGCTTCGTCGCTGGCGCTGGCTACGGTTCCAGCATGACCGAGCGGACCGTCGTCCTCGTCCATGGCAACCCGGAGACCGCCGCAATCTGGGGTCCACTGACCGCCGGGTTGCGCAAGCGGGGACGGGCGAACGTCGTCGCGCTCTCACCGCCCGGGTTCGGCGCCCCTGTGCCGGGGGGCTTCGATCCGACGATGGACAACTACGCCGACTGGCTGGTGGGGGAACTCGACGCCATGCGAGCCGACGGGACCGAGATCGACCTGCTCGGCCACGACTGGGGCGCCGGTCACGTCTACGGCGCGCTGGCCCGCCGCCCCGATCTCGTGCGGACATGGACGGGTGACATCGCCGGTGTCCTGCACACCGACTACGTGTGGCACGACATGGCCCAAGCGTGGCAGACGCCCGAGATCGGAGAGCAGGTCGTCGCCGGCTTCACCGGGTCGAGCCTCGACGATCGCACGGCACTGTTCGCCGGGCTCGGCCTGCCCGACGACATCGCCCGCGAACTCGCCGTGGCGCTCGACGCCGAGATGGGTGGCTGCATCCTGCGGCTCTACCGGACCGGAGCGCAGCCAGCGGTGGGTCAACTCGGCGATCGGCTGGCCACCACGGACCTGCCTCCCGGGCTGATCATCGATGCCGAACTCGACGGCTACATCCCGTCAGAGCTGTCGAACCAGGTCGCCGAGCGACTGGGCACCGAGGTCCTGCGCCTCGACGGACGCGGCCACTGGTGGATGGTGCACGACATCGACCCCGTCGCCGACGCCCTCGTCAGCTTCTGGTCAGCGAACTGAACGTCACACGGAACGTCACACGATGCCGGGCCTGATGTGACGCGTCATTCGACGGGGAGGCCGAGGTTGCGGGCGATCACGAGACGCTGGATCTCGCTGGTGCCTTCGCCGACCTCGAGGATCTTGGCGTCGCGGTAGAAGCGCACGATCGGCGTCTCCTCCATGAATCCCATACCGCCGAACACCTGCGTGGCCAGCCGAGCCGCGTCCATCGCGGCCTCGGTCGAGTAGAGCTTCGCCATCGCGGCCGCCTGCCCGATCGGACGGCCCTCGTCCTTCAGCCACGCCGCCTTGTACGTGAGATTGTGGGCGTTCTCGACCTGCACAGCGAGGTCGGACAGCTGGAACGCCAACCCCTGGAACCGCCCAATCGGGCCACCGAATGCGTGACGCTGTCGGGCGTACTCGACCGAGGCGTCGAGACAGGCGCGTGCCGAGCCGAGCGCCAGGGCGGAGATCGCGATTCGACCGTCGTCGAGGATCGACAGGAAGTTGCGCAAGCCCTTTCCCGGTTGGCCGAGCAGGTTCCCCGCAGGGATCCGGCAATCGACGAACGTGATGCCGTGGGTGTCGCTGGCATGCCAGCCGAGCTTGTCGTAGGCGGGTTCGATGATCATCCCCGGTGTACCGGCGGGCACGACGAACGCCGAGATGCCGTCGTCGGTCCGAGCGGTCACGGTGACGATCGAGGTGATGTCGGTGCCGCAGTTGGTGATGAAGGCCTTCGAGCCGTTGAGCACCCACTGGTCGCCGTCGAGCACGGCGCGCGTCCTGGTTGCGCCGGCGTCGGACCCACCGTCGGGTTCGGTGAGGCCGAACGCGCCGAGCGCTCGCCCCGCGACGAGGTCGGGCAGCCACCGGTCGCGTTGCTCGTCGGTGCCGAAGCGGAAGATCGGGTTCGCTCCGAGCCCGACACCCGCCGACAGGGTGATCCCCATCGACTGGTCGACACGGCCGAGCTCCTCGATGGCGACGCACAGCGACGCGAAGTCGCCACCACCACCGCCCCACTGTTCGGGGAACACGATGCCGAACAGGCCGAGGTCGCCCATCGCCTGCACGACGTCGATCGGGAAATGACACGTCCGGTCCCACTCGGCGGCATGCGGGGCGATGTGCTGCTCGGCGAACTCGCGCACCGTCGCCCGCAGCAGTTCGTGATCGTCGCTCAGCTCCCAGTTCATCGCCGGCGACGCTAGTGCCAGCGCGCCGCGCGTCCACGATGCCTAACGTGGAGCCGTGCGTGCGCAGCCGATCCTGTTGCTGGTCGGCTGCCTGTTGCTCGCCGGGGCCTGCGCCGGCCGATCCGCCGCCAGCGTCCCCTCCCCGTCGACCACGACCGGCACGACACCGACGGCAACCAGCACCACGACCACCTCGACCACGACCACGACCCCTTCGACCACCACGTCGACCCCCTCCCCTTCGACCACCACGTCTTCGACCACCACGTCGACATCGAGCACCACGACTGTGGCGCCGCTGCCGAATCCGGGCATGCCGGCCGCGAATCGGGCCTTCGATGCCCTCTCCGGGTCCAACGCTGCGGTGACGATGACCGTGATGCGCGACGGACGCAACGTGCTGGCACGGGCATCGGGCAACACGATCGACGGCCTACCCGCCACGTCCGACTCCCCGATGGTCGTCGCCAGCGTGAGCAAACTGCTGACCGGGTTGATGATCGCCCAGCTCCACCAGGGCGGCCTGATCGATGTGGATGCACCGACGTCGTGGGCCGACATCACCCCCACCAGCCATCCCGGCTGGGGCGATGTGACACCCCGGGAACTGCTGACCCACACCTCAGGGATGCCGGTCGTGCGGAGCACGTGGTTCGACGGCGGCCTCGACTGTGCCGCGTTCCTTCCGGAGCTGCTGGATCGGCCGCCATCGACCACACGCGGCCGTTGGGCGTACTCGAACGGCAACTACTGCGCACTCGGTCTCCTCGTCGAACACCTGACCGGGCTTCCGCTCGGTACCGCGGCCCAACGCATTCTGTTCGACCCGATCGGGTCGAGCGGGGTGCACCTCACCCGTGACGGCCAACTCCCGACCGACGTCGAGTACGCACCTGGCGTAGCGAGGCTGTCGCGGCTCGGAGGAGCGGGGACCTTCATCGTGTCGACCGACGACGTCGCGGCCATGCTCGCAGCCGTCACGCCCGACGACCTGGCCGTGTTGACGTGGCCGGGTCTGATCATCGACCAGTACGGCTGGGGACACACAGGGACGGTCGACGGTGCACTCGCGTGTGCCTGGGTGCTCGAAGGCGGTCGCACCGTGGTCGCTACGACCGTCGCCGGGCGCTCGCCGTCGACCGGCGGCAGCGTCTGCGACCGGGTGGTCCCCGCGGTCGCGACCGACCTCGGCATCGATCGAGGCATCCCCGACCGCTCTCCACCCTGAGCTGGTGCGTCCGAGGTCGGACCCCAGACGCACCGCTCAGATGAGGTCCCAGCGTTGGCGGGCGGCGGTCACCGTCGGGAGTCCGACGTCTCCGGTCGAGACCTCCTCGGGCCGGTACGACTCGCCGATCAGCGCCGACAAGGTCGCGCCGGTCGACAACGACAGAGCGTCGAAGTCGTAACCGCCTTCCAACACCACGACCGTTCGGCGGGCCGGAACGAGTTGCTGCAGACGGATCGCCAGATCGGCGTAGTCGGCTGCCGTCAGCTCGAGACCGGCGAGTGGATCGTTGCGATGCGCGTCGAACCCCGCCGAGATGAACAGCCAGTCGGGAGCGAACCGTTCGACCACCGGCGCGATCACCTCGTCGACGGCCCGACGGTAGACGTCGCCACGAGTGCCGGCCGGGAACGGCAGGTTGAGGTTCGACATCGGAGCACCCGGGCCACCGGTCTCGTCAGCCCGACCGCTGCCCGGATACAGCGGGAACTCGTGCGTCGACACATAGAGCACGTCGGGATTCTCGTAGAAGATGTCCTGGGTTCCGTTTCCGTGGTGGACATCCCAATCGACGATTGCCACCCGCTGCCCATCGGCGGCCAGCTTCGCTGCTGCGACCGCGACGTTGTTGACGAGACAGAAGCCCATCGCCCGGTCCGGCACGGCGTGGTGTCCGGGTGGACGCCCCGCGGCGAAGGCCACCTCGCACGATCCTGCCTCCAGTGCGTCGACCGCGTCGAGCACCGCACCGGCGGCACGCAACGCCGTCGTCCACGATCCAGGCGCCGCGAACGTGTCGGGATCCAGGTCGCCGCCACCACGTTCGCAGAACCGTTCGAGCTGCGCGACGTAGCTCGGTGCATGCACACGTTCCAGTTCCGCCACCGTCGCCAATCGCGGCTCGCGGAACTCGACGGCCTCGAGCAGCCCCGCCCCGGCGATCCCGGCCAGCGATGCGCCGAGTCGACCGGGCCGTTCGGGGTGCCAGTCCGGAGTCGTGTGCTGGTCGAGTTCGGCGCTGGCGAAGACGGTGATGGGCGCTGCCACGGGACCCACCCTAGGCACTCGAGCGGCCGCGACAACAGACGTCACATCGGTACTCGGCGCACCCCGGAGCTGACATGCTGAAGGGGTGAACACTTCGACGGCCTCCGACTCGCCCTGGGCATCCACGGTGGTGCTCGGCAACGGCGACACCGTGTTCATCCGACCGCTCACCATCGACGACCAGCCGGCCCTCGCCGAGTTCCACCGCCGCCAGTCCGCCGAGAGCATCTATCGGCGGTTCTTCTCCCCGAAGCCCGATCTCAGCGAGAAGGAGCTCCTGCATTTCACCGACGTCGACATGGTCGACCGGGCGGCCCTCGCCGTCGAGTCACACGACGAGTTCATCGCCTGGGCGAGCTACGAACGCTGGCCCGGACGCAACGAGGCGGAAGCCGCGTTCATGGTCGACGACGCCTACCAAGGGGCCGGCATCGCGACACTCATGTTGGAACACCTGGCCGCCATCGCTCGCAGCAACGGAATCGAACGGTTCACCGCTGAGGTGCTCGGCGACAACCGAGCCATGCTCGCCGTGTTCGCCAAGGCAGGCTGGCCGCTCCAGCGTCGGTTCGACTCCGGCGTCGTCGACCTCGACTGGGAACTGGCCGACACCGACGAGTTCCTCGACAGTGTCGAGCGACGGGAACAACGCGCCGACTCGCGCGCTGTGGCTCGGATCCTGCTCCCGCGCGCCGTCGCCGTGATCGGGGCGTCCGAACGCCCCGGGACCGTCGGCGACGCCATCTGGCGCAATGTCGCCGGCAGCGTCGACGTGCCGCTCTACGCCGTGAACCCGCGGCACGATCGGGTGCACGGCCACCCGTGCTGTCGCACGATCGACGAACTTCCCGACGAGGTGTCTCTGGCCATCATCGCCGTTCCCGCCGACGACCTCGACCCGACGATCGACGCGTGCATCGCGAAGCGGATGCGCGGCGCCGTGATCATCACGTCGGTGGACGGGACCGACATCGACCTCCCTGCCCTGGTCACCCGAGCACGACGCAACGGGTTGAGGATCATCGGTCCGTCGAGCATGGGGATCGCGTCACCGTGTGAGGAGACCCAACTCCAGGCGGCACTCGTCGATGTCACCCTCCCGACAGGTGGCGTGGCCATCTCGATGCAGTCGGGGTCGCTCGGCGGATCCTTCCTTCGCAAGGCCAGCGATGTCAGCCTCGGTGTGTCCTGGTTCGTGTCCCTCGGCGACAAGAGCGACATCTCCGGCAACGACCTGCTGCAGTTCTGGGAACAGGACGAGAACACGACGGTGATCGCGATGTACACCGAGTCGTTCGGCAACCCGCGCAAGTTCGCCCGCATCGCCCGGCGCGTCTCACGGACGAAGCCGATCGTCGCTGTCAGGACCGGCGCTGCGGCGACCGGCGAGATGGAAGGCGCGTTGTACCAGCAGGCAGGCCTGATCGAAGTTCCCACCGTTCCGGCGCTGCTCGAGACCGTCCGGGTGATGGCCACCCAGCCCGTCCTCGAGGGCCCCCGGGTTGCGGTCGTCACCAACTCGCGCAGCCCGGGCACGCTGGCTCGCGCGGCACTCGAATCGGCCGGACTCGTACCGGTCGACGGTCCCGGGATGCTCCACTGGAGTGCCGCCGCATCCGACTACCCCGATGCGATCGGCGCGGCCCTGGCCGACGACGACATCGACGGCATCATGGTCATCTATGCCCCTGCGGTCGTCGAGGATGTGGACGCCGCCGCCCGCGACATCGATGCGGCCGCTTCAGGTGCCACGAAGCCGATCATTGCGGTGATGCTCGGCGGAGCGGACGGGCCGGTGTCGCCCGGCTCGCGCGTGCCGGCGTTCACCTTTCCGGAACAGGCGGCCGCAGTGTTCGGCCGCTCGTACGCGTACGCAAGGTGGCGCCGCGACGAAGCCGATGCTCCCCAAGAGGTCGCTCGTCCGGTGAATCCAGCCGAGGCTCACACGATCATCAGCGACGCGGTCGCCGAGATCGCGGGCGACATCCGAGTGGATCTGGCAACCAAGCGACGCCTGCTCGCGGCCTACGGCATCGAGATGGCCATCGCCACCGAGACCGATCCCGAACGTGCAACCCGCGATGCGAACGACGTCGGCTTTCCGGTTGCGCTGAAGGCCGTCCATCGTCGACCCGGTCGGTCGGCACGAGCTGGCGTCGCGCTCGATCTCACCACTGACGACGACATCGCCGAGGCCATCGAGATCATGCGCGACTCGCTCGGCGACGACGCCAACGAACTGATCGTGCAGGCCATGACGTCGCCCGGCGTCGACGTACGCATTCGCTGCGAGCACGACGACCGCCTCGGTGCGATCGTGTCGGTCGGGCTGGGCGGGGCGCAAGCCGATGCCATCGATGACCGCACGAGCCGACTCGCTCCGGTTTCGCCGGCGAGCGCAGCCGCGATGTTGACCGAAACACGTCTGACTGCCGCGCTCGACGGGGCGGGATTCGACTCGTCGTCGCTCGTCGACGCCGTCGTTGCTGCGGCGCAGCTGGCTTCGGACCATCCGGAGATCGCGGAACTCGACCTCAACCCGGTCATCGTGTCAGAAGCTGGTGCCGTCGTCACCGACGCCGTGATCCGCTTGGTCGCCCACGTCGTGGGCGATGGGCCGTTGCGCCGGCTCGACTGACCGTCACACCCCCGGGCCACCGATCCACACTGGCAGCGGCCGCGTGAGGTGATCGGCCACAATGGACCGGTGAGCCTCGGCATCATCGTCCCGTTGATCGTTCTGCCGATCGTCATCGTCGGCGTCGTTTTCTGGTATCGCCGGTCGATGGCGGCGCTCCGGCCGGGCGACACCAAGCCGGTGTCCGGGGTACGACTCACGGCCGAGGCGTTGCACCGAGCGCCGGCGCCGCCGTGGAGGATCGTCTACGAGGTCGGCGGCGCACTCGGAGAGGTCGACCATGTGATCGTCGGTCCCAGCGGCGTCACCGCGATCACCACCGTTGTCGCCGACCGGCCCGATCCCGACCAGCTGCGCAGTGCCCGCGACGACGCACTCCTCGTCAGCGAGGCGGCGATCGCACGCGGTCCACTCGACGAACTCCTCCGAGCGGTGAACGCATCGTGCGACCAGTGGGCTCGGGTCTACTGGGGCATGCCCGATCCGAAGCGACCCGTCGCCGACGTTCTCGTCCACGGGAGCACCCTGGTCGAGGGCCAACGCATCGACGAATGGCTCGCAGCCCTGAGCGCAAAGGCATCCACCCAGCTCGATTCCCGCCGCGTGGATGCGATCTGGCGCACGATCGTGATCGGCATCGGGCGGCCCGACCCGCACCCGTGACCACGATCGCGCCTGCAACGCGGGCGGCGTGACGCCACCCAGCACTAGCGTGCGCCCATGGCTTCACCCGACGAGTTCACCGGGCCCACGACCGAGTTGCTGCAGTCCCTGATCCGCAATGCCTGCGTCAACGACGGCACGCCGGACTCCGGCAACGAGACCCGCAACTCCGACCTGCTCGTGACCTACCTGGAGGGGGCAGGCCTGGAGGTCGAACGCTTCACCCCACGCGCCGGCCGCGACTCGATGGTCGCACGCATCGAGGGGACCGACCCCGACGCACCGTCGCTGTGTCTGATGGGCCACACCGACGTCGTACCGGTCAATCCCGACGGCTGGCGTGAGGATCCGTTCGGTGGCGAGCTGATCGACGGCGAGGTGTGGGGTCGCGGGGCGATCGACATGCTCAACCTGACGTCGTCGATGGCGGTCGCGTTCCGTCGGCTCGCCACCGAAGGTTTCCGACCCAAAGGGGATCTGATCTACTTCGGTGTCGGCGACGAGGAGGCGGGCGGTGTCTGGGGCGCTGAGTGGATGGTCGAGCACCATTGGGACGCGATCGCCGCCGACTACGTGTTGACCGAGCTGGGCGGCTGGTCCAGCACCGACGACCACGGCCATCGGACCGTGACGGTCAACGTCGGCGAGAAGGGTCTCGCCTGGCGGCGGCTGCGCGTCCACGGCACTCCCGGACACGGCTCGATGCCGTTCGGCGCCGACAACGCCTTGATCAAGGCCGCCGAGATCGTCCGCCGGCTGTCGCAGTACCGGCCGGCCGCTCACATCGACGACATCTGGCGCAACCAGGTCGCAGCGATGAACCTCCCCGACGAGGTCCGCGAGGGGCTGCTGTCGAGCGAGTCGATCATGGGGACGATCGAGACGTTGCCGATCCCCGTGGCCAGACGGTGCCATGCGGAGACCCACACGACCTTCTCCCCCAACGTCGTGCACGGCGGCCAGAAGACCAACACGATCCCCGATGTCGTCGACATCGACGTCGACATTCGCACGGTGCCCGGCACCACACGTGCCGACGTCGAGTCGATGCTGCGCGAGGCGCTCGGCGACATGTTCGACCAGGTCGACATCACCGTGCTGCAACACAGCGATCCCACCGCATGCGAGTTCGGGCCATCCAACCTGCTGTGGGAGACCGTCACGAAACACACTCAGATCGCCTACCCCGGCGCCCACCTCGTCCCGGGCCTCATCGTCGGCGGCACCGATGCCCGGTTCTACCGAGAGCGGGGCATCACGGCCTACGGGGCAGGGCTCTTCTCGCCGAAGATGGACTTCTCGACGTTCGGCACGAGGTTCCACGGCAACGACGAACGCATCGACGTCGAGTCGCTGGGCATGTCGGGCAACTACTTCTACGGGATCGCCAAGGACCTCGTCGGCTGAACTGCACCTCCACGTCGTATTCGTCAACAACTCGCCGCGCTGGTCGCGACATCGGGCACGAGAGCGCCGCCGATGGTCAGCGGAAGAGGTCCCGTTCGGCGTCGCGGAGCACCGGTGCCATCGTGGCCGTGTCGTCGGTGGTCCAGTCGTAGCCGCGAATGACGGCGACCGGCACCCGGCTCGTGTTGCCCTTGACGAGCTCGGCTGCCGCGGTCAATTCGTCGACCGCACAGATCTCCTGCACCCGGAACTCGTGACCGTGCGGGTCGACCTCGCCGATGTAGCTGCGAAGCGGGTGGATTCCGGCGACGCCGATCGCGATGTCGGTCTGCCCTTCCCGCCACGGACGCCCGAAGGTGTCGCTGATCACCACGGCCACGTCGACACCGAGTTCGGCGAATCGCCCGCGGAACCGGCGCGCGGACGCATCGGAGTCCTTCGGCAGCACGAGCACACGTCCGTGCGCCCCACTGGACGACTGGTCGACGCCCGAATTCGCGCAGCAGAACCCGTGATGGGTCTCGGTGATCAACACCGGCCCGATCTGGCGGATCACCCGTTTCGACTCGCGGAGCACGACCTCGACGACGCGCGGATCCTTCTCCCATCGTTCGGCCCACGACACCGCGAACGGTGACGGTTCGATGTCGTCGAGTTCGACCGCACAGCCTTCGGCCTTCGACACGATCTTCGAGGTGATCACGACGACGTCGCGATCGGCGAGTGGTGTCCCCGTCGCCGCCGCCGCGTCCAGGGTCTGCTTGGCGAGGTCGTCACCGGCCTCGATCTCGGGCAGGCCCTCAACGCCGAAGACCTCGATGCGCGCCACGGTCAGTTGGGCAGTCCGGCGAGGAACTCGCGGATCGCCGCGTTGACCGGTTCGGGGTTGGTGAGATTGGCGGCGTGAGCGCCTACCACCTTGACGACGGGTCCGGAGCCGGGGAGGCCCGCGGCGAGCGTCTCGGCCTTGTCCATCGAGATCGACACGTCTTCGGTACCGTGCACGACGAGCGCCGGGCACGTGATCTCACCGAGGCGGTCGGTGACATCGTCGCGCGACATCAGCGTGGCGAAGGGCTGCTGGATGTAGTCGTTCGGTTGCTGCTTCCACTTCGCGATCCACGCTGGATTGACCTCAGGATCGGAGATGATCAGCCCGGCGGCCGCTTCGACCAACTCGTCGACCGGTCCCGCAGCGAGCCACGTATCGCGCATGGCTTCGTAGCCGGGCACGACCTCGGGGTCCTCGACGCCCGCCTGGGTGTCGAGGAGGATCAGCGCCCGCACTCGGTCCGGTGCGGTGAGCGCCACGCGCAGCGAGAGGAAGCCGCCCTGGCTCATCCCGCCGACGACCGCTCGCTCGATCCCGAGGTGGTCCAGCAACGCCAGACAGTCGGTCGCCGAATCCCAGTAGGTGAACGGCTCGCCGTCGTATTCCGTTTGCCCGAACCCCCGCTCGTCCCAGGTGATCACCCGGTAGTCGTCGCGGAGGGCGGCCACCTGATGGACGAACATCTCGCTGTCCATCAGGAACCCGTGGGCGAGGATCACCGGGGGACCGTCACCGCCGGTGTCCTCGAAGAAGATCCGTTGTCCGTTGATGTCGGCGTGCGGCATGGGCGAACGGTACCCGATCGGCCAACATGGGGCGATGGCGAACGACGGCTCCTCCCCCCGCGACCGGACAGTGTCCGAGATCTTCGACGCGTCTGCGTGGACCGAGGTCGACGGATTCGATTTCACCGACATCACCTACCACCGTGCGGTCGGCGCCGGTGTGGTGCGAATCGCCTTCGACCGCCCGGAGATCCGCAATGCGTTCCGGCCGCACACCGTCGACGAGCTGTACGCCGCGCTCGATCACGCTCGCATGTCGACCGACGTCGGATGCGTGCTGCTCACCGGCAACGGCCCGTCGCCGAAGGACGGCGGCTGGGCGTTCTGCTCGGGAGGCGACCAGCGAATCCGGGGCAAGGACGGCTACAAATACGCCGCCGACGAGACCGCCGAGACGATCGAACCAGGCCGCGCCGGCCGACTGCACATCCTCGAGGTACAACGACTGATCCGCTTCATGCCCAAGGTCGTGATCTGCGTCGTGCCCGGCTGGGCGGCGGGTGGCGGACACTCGCTGCACGTCGTCTCCGATCTCACGCTCGCCAGCACCGAGCACGCCCGGTTCAAACAGACCGACGCCGACGTGGCGAGCTTCGACGGTGGGTTCGGCTCTGCTTACCTCGCCCGCCAGGTCGGCCAGAAGTTCGCCCGCGAGATCTTCTTCCTCGGGCGCGAGTACACCGCCGACGACATGGTCGCCATGGGTGCCGTCAATGCCTCGATCCCCCACGCCGAGTTGGAGGCCGTGGCCCTGCAGTGGGGCCGCGAGATCTGCGCGAAGAGCCCGACCGCGCAGCGCATGCTGAAGTTCTCCTTCAACCTGATCGACGACGGCCTGGTCGGCCAGCAGGTCTTCGCCGGCGAAGCCACCCGATTGGCATACGGCACCGACGAGGCCCAGGAGGGCCGCGACAGCTTCCTCGAAAAGCGCCCGCCCGACTGGTCGCCGTACCCGTACCACTTCTGATGGCCCCACCAGCCCAACCCCGTTTGCGTGCGAATTCGGGTGGGACGAACCACCCAGATCTGCACGCAAACGCCGACGTGGGGTCGCGGTGACGGCCGTGATTCTGATCGAGGATCCGGACGATCCTCGCTACCGCCAGTTCCGGCTCAACGAGCGGGGCCTGGCGAGCCGCGCCGACAAGCGTGACGACGCAGGGGCCGGGATGTTCCTCGCCGAGGGGGATCTCGTCGTCGAGCGGGCGCTCGCCGCCGGGTGCCGTCCGGTCGCCGCCTTGGTCGATGCCGAGCGGGTCCCCGACATCGCCGCATCGCTCGACTGCCCCGTCTACGGCGGCGGTGTCGAGGTGCGCAAGGTCGTCTCGCAGCTCGGTGTCCCATTGTCGATCATCACGCTGTTCGACCGTCCGGCGCGCCCGAGTGTGACGGAGCTGGCCGCAACAGCGAAGCGACTGGTGGTCGTCGAAGCGGTCGACAACCCGGCCAACATCGGTTCGATCATCCGCAACGCAGCAGCGCTCGGCTGGGACGGACTGATCCTCGACCACACGAGCGCCGACCCGTTGGCCCGCCGCTCACTCCGAGTCGCGATGGGCACGGTGTTCTCGCTCCCCCACGCCCGTACGACGGACCTCGCCGGTGAACTCCGAGCGCTCGACGACATCGAGTTCTACGCGATGACACCGGACCCCGACGCCGTCCCGATCGGGTCGATCACGCCCGGCGACCGCATCGGCGTGATGATCGGCTCCGAGCGCTCGGGCCTCAGCGACGAGCTCCTCGCGCTCGCCACCCCGGTGCGCATCCCGATGGCGGCCGGCGTCGACTCGCTCAACGCCGCTGCCGCCACCGCCGTCGCGTGCTTCGCTCTCGGCCCTCGGGCCTGAGTTCGACGGTAGAACGGGTGCCGTGACCGCCGTCCTCCTGCTCTCGTGCCCCGACCAACCCGGCGTCGTCGCGGCGACGGCGCAATTCCTGGCGGACAACGACGGCAACATCGTCCACGCGGAGCAGCACGTCGATCCCGGGAACCGGCGACGGCGATGCGGTGTTCTTCCAGCGCATCGAGTTCGATCTCGATGGGTTCGGTCTCGAACGGGACCAGATCGTCGACGCCTTCGCGCCGGTCGCCCAGCGCCTCGGCATGACCGTCGACCTCCGCTTCACCGACACCCCGACACCCACGGCGATCATGGCCTCGCGCCAGCCGCACTGCCTGTACGACCTCCTCACCCGTTGGCGAAGCGGCGAGCTGGCCATGGATCTGCGCCTCATCGTGTCGAACCATCCGGATCACGCCGGCATCGCCGAGCACATGGGAGTGCCGTACCTCCACCTCCCGGTCACGCCCGACACGAAGTCCGAACAGGAATCACAGGTGCTCCCCGCGCTCGAGGCCCACGACGTCGAGCTGGTCGTGATGGCGCGCTACATGCAGATCCTCAGCGATCGCTTCGTCGCGGCGCACCAGAACCGGATCATCAACATCCACCACTCGTTCCTCCCGGCGTTCGTCGGCGCCAACCCCTACCGGCAGGCCTACGAGCGAGGCGTGAAGCTGATCGGAGCCACCGCGCACTACGCGACCGCAGACCTCGACGAGGGGCCGATCATCGAGCAGGACACCGCCCACGTCACGCACCGCGACGACGTCGGCCGTCTGACGTCGCGTGGCCGTGACCTCGAGACGATCGTCCTCGCGCGCGCTGTCCGCGCCCACCTCGAACACCGCATCATCGTCCACGGCCGCAAGACGGTCGTCTTCTCCTGACAGATCAGTTCGTCGCGTCGACCGCGGCCCGGCGAGACCGCCGACCCCGAGGAGCGCTGCCGCTCGGCTCCCACGTGAAGCGACGCAGGGCCACGACGAGTCCGAGCGCACCCCACAGCGCCACATAGCCCATGCTCGCCCAGTCGAAGGCGGGTGGTTCGACGAACGGCGTGAAACAGTCCTGGAACGATTCGGCAAAGTGCTTGAGCGGGAAGAAGTTTCCGAGGGCCACGATCCAATCCGGCGCATCGTCGACCTGGATGAAGATGTTCGACACGAACGCCATCGGCAGGATGATCGCGTTGGCGGCCGCCGACGCCGAACTCGCCGACTTGACGACCGCCGCGAGCGCCATGCCGAGCGCTGCGAACGAGCCGACGCCGACGAGGAAGGTCATGACGGCCGCCGGCATCTTGGCCGGCTCGATCTCGAGGTCGTAGACCACCACCCCGAGCGCCAGCATGAGGACGACGCCGACGAACGCGATGATCACCGCCGACGCGATGAAGCCGGCGAGATAGACCCAGGTCGGCAGCGGCGTGCCACGCCAGCGCTTCAGGACCCCTTCGTCCCGCCGCAACGGCACCATGTTCGCAAGGTTGGTGAACGTCGCCGACACCGCGGTGAACGCGGCGAGACCCCCGGTGTAGAACTGCTGCGCCGAGATCTCGCCCTCAGAGGTGGAGAAGGTGCCATCGCCGAAGAGCACGTTGAAGAGTACGAGCATGATCAACGGCAACCCGAGTGTGAAGAACACGGCGACCGGGATCCGCCAGAACGTGACGATCTGGTAGCGGGTCTGCGCCGCCAGGAGACTCACGGTCGAGGGGAACGCCGTCACGGATCGACCCCTTGCGCATCGTCGGTCAACGACAGGTAGACGTCCTCCAACGACACCCGACTCACCGACAGCGACTCGAGTTCGACGCCGGCGTCGACCGCCCAGCCGGTGACGCGATGCACCGCAGCGGTCGGTTGTTCGACACTCGCCTCGACCAGTCTTCCGGACACCCGGATGTCGACTCCGAGGAGGTGACCGAACGTGGACGCAGCGTCGCCGGCATGCACGCCGTCGGGCAGCATGAAACTGATCACGGTGCCACTGACCTGGCCGATCAGCTGATCCGGAGACCCCTCGGCGATCATCCGGCCGCGAGAGAGCACACCCACACGGTCCGCGAGGTGCTCGGCCTCGTCGAGGTAGTGCGTCGTCAGCAGCACGGTCGTGCCGTCATCGCCGAGCGACTCGATCAGATCCCACGATTTCCGGCGCGCTGACGGATCGAAGCCGGTCGTCGGCTCGTCGAGGAAGAGCAGTTCCGGGCGCCCCACGATGCCGAGGGCCAGGTCGACGCGTCGACGCTGACCGCCGGAGAGTGAGCTGATGCGTGCGTCGACCTTCTCGTCGAGACCGACCAAGCCGACCACCTCGTCGATCGGGCGAGGGTTCCGGTAGCACCCGCCGTACAACTCGATCACCTCGCGCACCGTGAACTCGGCCTCGACGCCGGACGACTGCAACACGATGCCGATCCGGTCACGGAAGTCGCGACCGGCGTTCCCGGGATCGACGCCCAGCACGTCGACCGTCCCCGATGTGGCGGTCCGGTGTCCTTCGAGGATCTCGACAGCGGTCGACTTGCCGGCACCGTTCTCGCCGAGGAGGGCGTACACCTCGCCGGCAGCGATCGAGAAGGTCAGGCCATCGACCGCGTGAACCTCGCCGTAGTGCTTGTGGAGATCGTGTACGTCGACGACGGCCATGCCTCAGCGAACCTATCGTCCTCTCGGCGACGAGATCGGCAATCCAGAGTCGTTGCGCAGATGCTCGGCCGCCGGCACGAAGTAGGCCATCAGTTGGTCCGCGATGTCGTCGGGTGTCGAACGCTCGGCGCAGACGCGCTCGACTGCAGCCGCCATGTGGACCAACCACCGATCGCGTTCGAGGGGACCGATGTGGAAGGGGAAGTGGCGCATCCTCAGCCGGGGGTGCCCGCGCTCTTCCATGTACGTGGCCGGGCCACCCCAGTACTGGGCGAGGAACATCGCGAGCCGGTGACGGGCTCCCGTGAGGTCGGGCTGCTCCGGGTAGAGCGGCAGCAGCACCTCGTCGGTGGCCACACCTTCGTAGAACGCGTCGACGAGGGCCTCGAAGAACGGCATCCCGCCGACTCGGAAAAACAACGTGGGCGCCGTGTCGTGCACGGCGCCCACGTTAGGGGGACTTCTCCGGGAAGCGGAGGGGGCGCCACCTCCGGAGATCTGGTGGCCGAACGACGTCGGCCGATGCGCGAGGGTCGCTCAGGCGTCGGCGAACAACGCTTCGGCGTCGAACTTGCGGTACTCCACGAGCTCTTCGGTGTTGAGCACGAACGGCGTCGCACCGTTGCACGGGTCGAGCACGAGGGCATCGTCGGTCGCGAGCAGCACCAGCACGGTGATGACGTCGTCGTCGGCCTTGATCTCGATCACGTCGCCGGTGTGCAGCTTTTCCATCAACATCGTCGTCATGTCAGTTCCTTGGGAGATTCGGGGTGCCGTGCGGAGTGATCTTCGCCGGCGTGTTCAAGACATCGGTAAGAACCGCTGCGACCTTGAGGAATTCCCTCGGCAGTACGTGTCAGACGTCACTCGGTGGGGACAGCGTCTCAATGGAAGTCGGGTTCGACGTAGTCGACGAACAGGTCGGGCAACCCGTCGGAGACCTTGACGGGATACACCGGCGGGCGCTTCTCCAGAAAGCTCTCGACGCCTTCTCGTGCGTCAGCACTGGCGCCCCGCGATTGGATGCCACGCGAATCGACCCGGTGCGCCTCCATCGGGTGGCTGGCGCCGAGCATGCGCCACAGCATCTGTCGGGTCAATGCCACCGAGACCGGCGCGGTGTTGTCGGCGATCTCCCGAGCGAGCTCACGGGCGGCCGGCAACAGGCCGTCGGGAGTGTGCACACTGCGCACCAGACCCCGCTCGAGCGCCTCGCTCGCCGGGAACACCCGGCCCGAGTAGCACCATTCGGCGGCGGTGCTGATGCCGACCAGTCGCGGCAGGAACCACGACGAGCAGGCCTCGGGAACGATGCCTCGTCGTGCGAACACGAACCCGAAACGGGCGTTGTCCGAGGCGAGCCGGAAGTCCATCGGCAAGGTCATCGTGACCCCGACACCGACGGCGGCGCCGTTGATCGCTCCGATCACGGGTTTGGTGCAGTCGAAGATCCGCAGCGACACCATGCCGCCACCGTCACGCGGAACCCCGACCGGAGTCTGGATGTCGGATCCGCCCTTGGCGAACGTCTCGCCTCCCCCGCCGAGGTCAGCGCCGGCGCAGAACGCCCGCTCCCCTGCCCCCGTGACGATCACCACCCGTACGTCGTCGTCGGCGTCCACTCGATCGAACGCGTCGATCAACTCCCGCATCATCACATCGGTGAACGCATTCATCCGCTCAGGCCGCGACAACGTGATCGTCGCAATCGAGTCGGCCACCTCGTACCTGATCTGCGAATACTCCATGCACCGGACCGTAGTCAGGCGGCCCGTCCGACTCAGATGTCGAGGAACCTGGACGCCGCGATCCCGGAACCGATGGCGCCGGCCAGTGCCCCGATGACGAGCATGATCAGCATCACCGTCTGGTCGTAGCCGTCGACGACGACGAGCGCGGAGAAGCCGCTGTTGTCGGGGAAGCTCTCCACACCGGAGGTCCACTGCGAGTTCCATGCCCAGAGCCCCACGCTGGCGAGGACGCCTCCGATGATGCCGTGGAGCAGCCCTTCGAGCATGAAGGGGATCCGGATGAACCAGTCGGTGGCGCCGACCAGTTTCATCACTTCGATTTCTCTTCGTCTCGCGAAGATCGCGGTTCGAATCGTGTTCCAGATCAACAGGATCGCGGCGAGCAGCAGGAACACCGACAGCAACAGGAGCCGGAATCCGAAGAAGCTCTGGAGTTGGCTGATCAGACTGATCTGGTCCTCGGCGAAGCTGACATCGTAGACACCCGGGAGTTCGGCGAACTGGTCGGAGACCTGCCGGAGGAGATCGACGTCGGTGCCTTCGGTCGGAACGGCCTTGAACTGCGTGAGGATCGTGTCCTCGGTGAGCAGTTCTCGAACGCCGGGTTCACCGGCGAAGATCCGGTCAGCTTCCTCGAGCGAGCAGATCTCGTCGCAGTACTCGAAGGACTCGATGAACTGGTCGCTCGAGGTGAGCGCATCGCCGACGAGCGTGAGCTGGTCCTCGGTCGCGGTCGGATTCATGAAGACGATCATCTCGACGCCGCCTTCCCAGCGAGCGAGCAGGTTGTCGAAGGCGTGTTGGCTGAGCAGAGTCAGGCCGACCCCCAGCAGCGAGATCGCGGCGGTGATGATCGAGGCGACGGTGAGGGTGGCGTTGCGGCGGAAGCTGTCGAAGGTTTCGCGCAGCGTGTATCGGAGTCGGGACAGCATGGGGTCAGCTCACTCGTAGACGCCGCGGGCCTGGTCGCGCACGATGACGCCTCGGTCGAGTTGGATGACCCGTTTGCGCATCGTGTTGACGATGCGCTGGTCGTGGGTGGCCATCACGACGGTGGTGCCGGTCTTGTTGATCCGGTCGAGCAGCCGCATGATGCCTTCGCCGGTGGCGGGGTCGAGGTTGCCGGTGGGCTCGTCGGCGAGCATGATCAGCGGCCGGTTGACGAAAGCCCGAGCGACGGAGACACGCTGCTGCTCGCCACCTGAGAGTTGATGCGGGAGCCGGTCTTCCTTGCCGGCGAGACCGACGAGTTCGAGCACCGCCGGCACCTGCTGCTTGATGACGTGCGATGGCCGGCCGATGACCTCCTGGGCGAAGGCCACGTTCTCGAACACGTTCTTCTCGAGGAGCAGCTTGTAGTCCTGGAAGATGTTGCCGATGTTGCGCCGCAGGTGAGGCACGCGGCTCGGGGGCATGTCGACGATGTTGCGACCAGCGACCCAGACCGCACCGCGTTCGGGCCGGTCCTGGCGGTTGAGCATGCGCAGCAGGGTGCTCTTGCCTGAACCGGACGGGCCGACGAGGAACACGAACTCGCCCTTCGCAACGTCGAAGCTGGCGTCGCGAACCGCGACGATCTCGGTCGAATAGCTCTTGGTGACGTTCTCGAGTCGAATCATGGTGAGTCTCTCCCCGAAGGGCTCGCCAAGGGTATCGCCGATGTTGCGCGCAGTGGGGTCAGAGCTCGGCCAGGCCCCTGACGTGCAGCGATCACGTTGGAGGAGGGATCGGTCTCACTCGGACTCGGCATTCGCCCGACGCATGCGGAGGAAGCCTTCGACGAACTCGTCGATGTCGCCGTCGAGGACACCCGACACGTCGCTCGTCTCGATCTCGGTGCGAAGGTCTTTGACCATCTGGTACGGCTGCAGCACGTAGCTGCGGATCTGGCTGCCCCAGCCGACCTGGGCCTGCTTGCCGGCGATCGAGTCGAGCTCGGCGGCCCGGTCTTCTTCGGCCTTGGCCGCGATCATTGCGGTGAGCCGTCCCATTGCCCGCTCTCGGTTCTGCAGCTGGCTGCGCTCCTCCTGAGAGCTGGCCACCAACCCGGTCGGCTCGTGAATCAGACGGACGGCCGACGACGTCTTGTTGATGTGCTGGCCACCGGCGCCCGAGGCCCGGAACACCTCCATGCGAATGTCGGACTCGTCGATGTCGAGTTCGACGTCTTCGAGCAGGGGCCAGACCTGCACCGCGGCGAACGAGGTCTGACGACGACCCTGGTTGTCGAACGGGCTGATGCGCACGAGCCGGTGGGTGCCACGCTCGGCGCTCATCAAACCGTAGGCGTAGCGACCCGAGATGGTGACCTCGGCCGACATGATCCCGGCCTCGGCGCCTTCGGACACATAGTTGAGACTGATCGTGAAGCCGCGCCGTTCGCACCACCGCTCGTACATGCGCAGGAGCATCTCGGAGAAGTCCTGAGCGTCGACGCCGCCGTCCTTCGCGTTGATCTGCACGATGCAGTCGTTGTCGTCGTGTTCGCCGGTGAACAGGCTGCGCAGCTCGAGCTGGTCGAGTGTTGCGCCGATCGCCAGGATCCCCGACTCGATGTCGGGTTCCTGCGACGCATCGTCCTCGTCGCGGGCCAGTTCGTGAAGGGCCTCGACATCGGCCAGTTGCTCGGTGAGCGAGTCGAACACGGCGAGATCGTCGCGGATGTTCGCGTACTCGGTGTTCAGCTTCTTGGCGCGGTCCTGGTCGTCCCAGAGCGCAGGATCGGAGATCTCGGCTTCGAGCACGGCGAACCGCTCACGGTTGTCGGAGATCGACAGGTACGACTCGGCTTCGTCGAGGCGACGCTGGACGTCGCGGATGTCAGAGGTGAAGTCGCGCATGGGTCGGGGTCAGGCGGCGCCGTGGCACTGCTTGAACTTCTTTCCCGAACCGCAGGGACACGGCGCGTTGCGCGGCGTCTTGTCGAAGGCGTCCTTCACCACGGTCTGCTGCTTGGTCGGCGTCGCCTCAGCAGGAACCGCATCCGGCGGGAGCGTGCCTTCGGCAACCGCCGCCCGTGCTGCCTGATCGAACCCGCCGATGTCGGAATCGTCGGACGAGCTGGTCTGCATGTTCTGCACCGCGGGGGCATCACCGGCCACGGCGGGCACCTGGTTCTGCACCACCTGCACGTTCATCACGTACTTGACGAAGTCCTGCGCGATTCCGGTCATCATGGCGCCGAACATCTCGAAGCCTTCGCGTTGCCACTCGGTGAGGGGGTCCTTTTGGCCCATCGCCCGCAGGTTGATGCCGCCTTGCAGATAGTCCATCTCCTCGAGGTGCTCACGCCACCGCTGGTCGATGATGCGGAGCATCACCTGACGTTCGACCTGGCGCAACACGTCGTTGCCGAGTTCCTCCTCGCGGAGTTCGTAGTGCTCGGTGGCCTGACCCATCACGAGGTCGTAGATCTCGTCGGTGTCACCGCACTGGCGCAGGTCGTCGTCGGTGATCGTGTTCGGGAAGTAGAGCGTCAGCTCCTTGTTGAGCCCTTCGAGATCCCACTCGTCATCGGCAGCTGACGCGCAGTGCGTGGCGATGAGCGCATCGACGGCCTCGGCGAGATACTCCATCGCCGCCGAGCGCAGGTCTTCACCGTCGAGGATCTGATCGCGACGCGCATAGATCACCTTGCGCTGCTCGTTCATCACCTCGTCGTACTTGAGGACGTTCTTGCGGATCTCGGCGTTCTTGGTCTCGACCGTGGTCTGGGCCCGCTCGATCGCCTTCGTGACCATCTTGGCTTCGATCGCCTCGTCGTCGGGCAGTGCCCGGCCCATCACGTAGTTGAGCGCGCCGGTGGCGAAAAGGCGCATGAGATCGTCGTCGAGGCTGAGGAAGAACCGGCTCTCGCCGGGGTCGCCCTGACGGCCGGCGCGACCGCGGAGTTGGTTGTCGATGCGGCGGCTGTCGTGACGCTCGGAGCCGATCACGTAGAGGCCGCCGAGCTCGCGCACGATTTCGCCTTCGGCCTTGCACTGAGCGGTGTACTGGGCCAGCAGCTCCCGATAGCGGGCGATCGCCTTGGTGCGCGCCTCGCGGAAGTCGTCGGGCATCTGCTCGATGGGCAGCGGGAGTTCGTACTCGTCGACGAGCAGGTCGGGCGCGTAGCCCTCCTTGAGTACGTCGTGACGGGCGAGCCCTTCAGGGTTGCCGCCGAGCAGGATGTCGACGCCTCGTCCCGCCATGTTGGTGGCGACGGTCACGGCACCCAGGCGCCCGGCCTGCGTGACGATCTCTGCCTCGCGTGTGTGCTGCTTCGCGTTCAGCACCTCGTGCGGGATCCCCCGTTGTGTCATCAATCGGCCGAGGATCTCGCTGCGAGCCACGCTGGCAGTACCGACCAGGATCGGTTGCCCCTTCTCGTGGCGCGGCTCGATGTCGTCGATGATCGCGTCGAACTTCGCCTGCTCGGACTTGTAGATCAAGTCGGGAGCGTCGATGCGAGCCAGCGGTCGGTTGGTCGGGATCGGCACCACGCCGAGGTCGTAGGTGTTGGCGAGCTCGGCGGCCTCGGTCTGGGCGGTGCCGGTCATCCCAGCGAGCTTGTCGTACATGCGAAAGTAGTTCTGGAGCGTGATCGTGGCGAGGGTCTGGTTCTCCTCTTTGATCTTCACGCCCTCCTTGGCTTCGACCGCTTGATGGATGCCCTCCGACCAGCGCCGCCCTTCGAGGATGCGGCCGGTGAACTCGTCGACGATCTTCACCTCGCCACCTTGGACGATGTAGTCCTTGTCGCGCTTGTAGAGCTCCTTGGCCTTCAGCGCGACGGTGAACTGGTGCACGAGGTTCGCCTGGACGTTGTCGTAGAGGTTCTCTACTTCGAGCGCCTTCTCGACCTTCTCGATGCCGGCCTCGAGCGGGAGGACCACGCGCTTGTCTTCTTCGACCTCGTAATCGACGTCGCGCTGCAGGCCACGCACGATCGAGGCGAACCGGTAATAGAGCTTGGCGGCGTCTCCGACACGCCCAGAGATGATCAACGGCGTCCGAGCCTCGTCGATGAGGATCGAGTCGACCTCGTCGACGATGCAGTAGTTGTGCCCGCGCTGTTGCACCTTGTCGGCCTTGGACTGCGCCATGTTGTCGCGGAGATAGTCGAACCCCATCTCGTTGTTGGTCGCGTAGGTGATGTCGGACTCGTAGCTGGCGCGCTTCTCAGCCGGACTGTTGCGGTAACCGGGAATGATCAGGCCGACGTCGAGGCCGAGCCAGCGGTGGATCTGGCCCATCCACTCGGCGTCGCGTCGGGCCAGGTAGTCGTTGACGGTGACGAGGTGCACGCCTTTGCCGGTGAGCCCGTTGAGGTATGCGGGCAGGGTCGAGACGAGGGTCTTGCCCTCGCCGGTCTTCATCTCGGCGACCCAACCGAAGTGCAGGGCTGCGCCGCCCATCATCTGGACGTCGTAGTGACGCTGGCCGATCGTGCGGTTGGCGGCCTCGCGACAGACGGCGAACGCCTCGAGCAGGAGATCGTCGAGGTCGGCACCGTTGTCGAGCCGCTGGCGGAACTCCGGGGTCTTCGCCTTGAGTTCGTCGTCGGACAGCGCGCTCGATCTCGGGTTCGAAGGCGTTGATGTCGGGCACCATGCCCTCCAACGCCTTGATCTTCTTGCCTTCACCGGCCCGGAGGATGCGATCCATGATTCCCATGCAGCCGCCCAGCCTACCGGTGCGGCCCGACCAGGCGGGTCAGGCAACGAGCGTGGGTCGACTCGGTGCAAGGCGAGAACGCCGGGACGAGGCACCCGCACCCGACGGCGTGGCGGCGACGGCGTACAGGCGTGGATCGGCTGCGCCCGCATGGCGGAGCGCCGCGGCCGCCGCCCGCAACGTGGCTCCGGTGGTGACCACGTCGTCGACGACGATCACTCGTCGACCGTCGAGGCCCGGGCGGGCGGCGAACTCGGGCCCGTGAAGGCGGGCGACCCGGGTCTGGCCGGTCTGGGGGACCCCGGGGCCTGACCTCGTGAGGAGCCGCCGGCAGGGCACTCCGAGCTGACGGGCGACGTGGCGGGCGACGAGCTCACCCTGGTCGAACCCGCGCGTGCGGCGCCTGGCGTCGCTGGTGGGCGCCCAGGTGACGACATCGACATCGCGGTGGTCGCCGGCGACGACGATGGCGTTCACGACCAGCCCGGCGAGATGTCGGGCGACCTGGCGCCGGTTGCGGTACTTGAGCCCGAGCACGACCTGTCGGGCCCGCCCGGCGAACGGAACAGCGGCGACGACACCGTCCGCTCCCGGCTGCGGGCGGGGCCCGAGCAGTGCGAATCGGCAGGTGGTGCACACGGCCGCACCCGGGATGTCGCATCCGGCACAACGAATCTGAAACAGCATGGAGTCAGTGTGACGAGGGGCTGTCACAGAGTTGCCGGCCTCACACCGTCACCGCCGCCCCGACAGGCCGCCACCGACCCAGCGATGAGCGAAACCACCGGATACGCGCCGTTCGCTCATCGCAACCAGCGCCACCGACCCTGCGATGAGCGAAACCACCGGATACGCGCCGTTCGCTCATCGCAAACGCCGGGGACCTGTGGTTAGCGTGCTCCGGTGCATCGATTCATTCCGGCGGATCGTCCCGTCGAACGCATCACCCGATGCGTGGTCGGCCTGGCCGTCTTCGGCATCGGCATCGCCCTGTTGATCGACGCCGATCTCGGTGCCGCGCCGTGGGACGTGTTCCACACCGGTGTGGCCGAGTTGACCGGGCTCGCCGTTGGTCAGGTGACGATCATCACCGGCGTCGTGCTGTTGCTGCTGTGGATCCCGCTCGGCGAAACGATGGGCCTGGGCACGGTCCTCAACGCGATCGAGATCGGCCTCGTGGTCGACATCGCCCTCCCACTACTGCCCGAGCCCGAGCTCCTCGTGGCACGCGCGGCCATGATGCTCGGCGGCGTGGTGGTGATCGCGATCGGTTCGGGGCTCTACATCGGCGCCGGACTCGGCCCGGGCCCGCGTGACGGGCTGATGACCGGGTTCGCCAGGCGCGGGGTGTCGATCCGATTCGCCCGCACGTCCATCGAACTGACCGTGCTCGTGATCGGCATCGCCCTCGGCGGCGCGATCGGGGTCGGCACCGCCGTGTTCGCCCTCGCGATCGGTCCGCTCGTCCAGGTCTTCCTGCCGCGCCTGCGTGTCACTGAACCGACGACCGCGTCGGTCTGAGCCTCAGAGCGACGATGCGCGGTGCGAGCTGCGGCGCTGGAAGAAGTCGCCGACCTGGTTCAGCGCCAGCACGGTCATGGTGAGGACCAGCGCGGGGTACGCCACCTGCCAGACGTCCTGCTTGATGTCGCGTCGTGCCTGGTTGATCATGTTGCCCCACGTCGAGGTGGGCAATTGCACACTCAGGCCGAGGAACGACAGCGTCCCCTCGACAACGATGACCGCGGCGGCTGCGACCATCGCGTAGGCGATCAGCGTGGGCAACACGTTGGGGATGATCTCTCGCCAGAGGATCTTCCATCTCTTCGTGCCGATGGCCCGCGCTGCAGTGACGAACTCGCGGTTGGAGATGGCGAGGCTGTTCGCACGTGACACACGCGTGTACGCGGGGATCGACAGCAGGCCGACAATGAAGCTGATCACGAACAGACTGCGCACCTCGAAGATCGAGATGAGCGCCAGGAGCAGCACGAGGGCAGGGAACGCCAGGATCACATCGATGCTGGCCATCAACACGGTCTCGGTCTTGCCCCGCACGAAGCCGACGAGTGACCCCAACAGGCCACCGACGACCACACCACACACGACCGAGACGACGGCGACGATGACGCTGACGTACGAACCGTGCACGACCCGGGAGAAGGTGTCGCGGGCGAGCGCATCGGTGCCGAGCGGGTGTGCCCACGACGGGCCCTCGAGCGCTTCCCCGGTACCGAACTCCCCGGTCGACGGGTTGAACCCGCTCAGCGACAGGTTGGGATCGGCGAGCGGCAGCGAGCCGTTGAACACGCGCAGGTCGAGCTGCGCGTAGATCGCGCCGAAGAGCACGGCCAGCAACCAGACCGTGCTGAACTTGACGAGGACCGGCATCTCCTTGAAGACGCTCCAGGCCGACTGTCTCGGCCGCTTGACGCCGAGCGGCACCTCGAATTCGTCAGCCTTCTCGGAAGCTCCACCGGCCAGCGGTCCGCTGTTCGCCGCCCGGGCGTCCTGGGTCTTCTCGATACCGGACTCGGTGGTCGCCATGGTTCAGCTCCTTCGAATGCGTGGGTCGAGAACGACGTAGAGGAGGTCGACGACCGTGTTGATGATCACGAACATCACGGCGATGAACACGGTGATCCCCTGGATCACGAGGATGTCGCGCCCATTGATGGCGTTGATCAGCGAGAACCCGAGCCCGGGGATGGCGAAGAGCGTCTCGATCACCACGGTGCCGCCGAGCAGCGCACCGAAGGTGATGCCGACGACCGTCATCAGGCTCAACGAACTCGGCCGAAGTGCGTGTCGGAAGAGGATGTATCGATCGCTCAGGCCCTTGGCCCGAGCGGACAGGATGTAGTCCTCCTTCAGCGTGGCGACCATGTCGGAACGAATGAGACGTGAGAACAGCGCCATCGCGCCGAGCGCCAGCGCCAGGGACGGCATGATCGCCGTCTTGAGATTGTCCACGACGCCATCGCTCAACCGGTTCCAGTTCGAGGACGGAAGCCAGTTCAGTTGCACGGCGAACAGCCAGATCAGGAAGATCCCGACGATGAAGTTCGGGATCGAGAGAGCCACTTGAACGGCGGCGGAACTCGTCGTGTCCTGCCAACGCGACTGCTTGTAGGCCCCGAGGACGCCCACGGGAATGGCGACGATCACCGCGATGAGGACCGCCATGAATGCGAGCTGCGCGGTGACCGGCACGCGTTGGCTGATCGTGTCGGACACCGGTTGGTCGGTGATGTACGAATCACCGAGGTCCCCGGTCGCCGCGTTTCCCAACCACGTGAAGTAGCGGACGATGAATGGGTCGTCGAGGTTGAGATCCTCGCGGATCTGCGCCTCGACGGCTGGATCCCGCTGCGAGGTTCCCAGGATCGTGTCGACCGGATCTCCGGGGAGGAGCGCAACCATCGCGAAGGTCAAGAACGTGACCGCCAACAACGTGGCGATCAACCGCAAGAGTATGAATGCGATCGTCTTGATCATGATGAGTGCGATCTCTCCCCGGAGTCCGTGGCGACGTCAGTAGAGGGTCACTACTGCGAGATGTACGCGTCGGCCCAACGAGCCTCGGCGTTCGGCGTTCCCAGCCCTCGGGCGCCGTCCGGCAGCGTCCAGCTGTCGAGACCGTAGATGTTGGCATCGGTGGCCACCAGCGTCGCTGTCTGTCCGGCGTACCAGAAGATGCCCTGCTCGTTCCACCGCTGGTTGATCTTGCCGTAGAGCTCCTTGCGGGTCTCGAAATCCGTTGTCAGTCCCGCCTCGGTGCTCCATTCCACCATCTCGGGATCGAAATAGTTCGAGAAGTTCAACGGAGACACGGCTGGATCAGCGACAGCCGGGTCGATGTACCCGCTCGGATCGCCTTCACCGCTCATGCGCCAACAATGCGCATCGTGCTCGTCATCCAGCGCCTTCTGGATGTGGGTGGCCTGGTCGAATGACGTCAGATTGACGTTCACCAGCTCCGAACCACTCCAGATCGCCTCGATCACCTGGGCGTAGGCGATCAGCGACGGGTCCGGCGGGCACGACAGTGTCACGTCGATCTTGTCGCCCACTGCCTTTCCGTCCGAACGTGCCGGATCGTTGATGTACTCCTCGAGCAGTCCCTTGCCCTTCTCGAAGTCGAAGTTCGAGTAGGCGGCCGCCGCTTCTTCGGAGAACCACGGGCTGTCCATCGACGCCCACTGGCTACCGGCCTGCGAGATGCCCTCACCGCCGAGCGCCTTGATCATCTCGTCCTGATCGGTGAGCGTCACCAGGCCCAAGCGAACACGCTGGTCGTCGTAGGGCGCTTTCAGGGTGTTGAAGTAGCCACCACCGATGTTGCTGCCCTGGAACTGGTAGAAGTTCAGGCCTGATTCCTCGAGGGCGTCACGGATCGTGCCCTGTCGCAGCGTGATCATGGCGTTGGTGGTGCCGGAGATCAGTGCGTCGAGACGGTTGAGTTCGTCGGGAATCGGACGGAACGAGACCGAATCGAGGTACGGCAACTGGTTGCCGTCCGCGTCGGTGCGCCAGTAGTCCGGATTCTTGACGACGACAGTTTCGTTGTCGACGTCACGGCTCTGGATCGTGAATGCGCCTGTTCCGATCGGGTTGAGGCTGAATCCAACGGGGTCCGCGGCGGCTGCCGCAGGCTCGAAGACCATGCCGAGGTCGCCGCCGTCCAGCGATGAGACGAACGCCGAGTTCGGTTCGCTCAGCGTGTACTCCACCGTGAGATCGTCGACCGCTGCGACGCCAACGACCTTGGCCGACGCCACGATACCGGATGTGTTCGCGCCGGCCTGCTGGATCGGGAACATGTCGACGATCGTCTGGGCGGTCAGCGCTGTGCCGTTGTGGAACGTCACGTCGGGTCGCAGCGTCATCGTCCAGACCGTCAGGTCGTCGTTCGGCGTGATCGATTCAGCGAGGAAACCCTCGTACTCGCCGTCTGCGGTCTGCGCGAACAGCGTGTCGTAGATGGCGTACATGATGTTGTACGAGTTCGAGGAGAAGACGTCCTCCCATGGGCGCAGACCCTGAGCTTCTGCCTCGAGGCCGACGATGACGTCACCGCCGTACGAGATCTCGTCGGGGGCGTCGACGGTCGTCACGACCTCCTCGGGCGCCGTGGTGTCCTCCGGCTCCGACGAGTCGTCGGTGGTCTCGGTCTCGGTCGCTTCGGTGGTCTCGCCGCCGGTGTCGGTGTCGGTGGAGCTGTCGTCGCTCCCGCACGATGCCGCCACGAACGCCAGAGCCAACGGAATGGCGAGCGCTGTGACTAGTCGTCGCTGTCGCATGGTTCCCCCATCAGGATGGATTGTGGTTGTGGTTGAGATTCCGAGTCGTTCACGATGCCGACGCAGCGGTGCAGAACTCCACCCCGCGAACGCCCCCTCCCACCGAGACGACTCCTGCCCGGCGAGAACATCGATTGTCTAGCACACATGACGGATGTCACACAGTCGGAGCGTCACCCGGTTCCGGGGCCCCGACGGTCACGGCCGTCGGGGCGGTTTGATCGTCGCTCCAGGGCTCGATCAGCGGGTGGTGACAGGCCACGTAGTGGTCCTCACCGACCCGGCGCATCTGGGGCTCCTCGGCCGCACAGATCTCGTCGGCAAACGGACAGCGCGTGCGGAACCGGCATCCCGACGGTGGCGAGATCGGCGACGGGAGTTCGCCTTCGATCACCCGGATCGAGTCGACGTCGATGTCCGGATCCGGCACCGGGCTCGAGCCGAGCAGGAGATCGGTGTACGGGTGCGCCGGATGGGCGTACAGCTCGTCGGCCTCGGAGATCTCGCACATCTTGCCGAGGTACATCACCGCGACGCGGTCACTGATGTTCTTGACGACCGCGAGGTCGTGAGCGATGAACACCAAGGTGAGGCCGTGCTCGGCCTTGAGATCGTCGAGCAGGTTGAGGATCTGAGCCTGGATCGACACGTCGAGCGCTGACACCGGCTCGTCGCAGATGATCAACTGCGGCTCCATCACGAGCGCCCGGGCGATCGAGATGCGCTGACACTGTCCGCCGGAGAACTCGTGAGGCCGCTTGTAGCGCGCCGGGCCGGGATCGACCCCGACCTGGTCGAGGATGCGGGCGACGATCTTCCACTGCTCGGCCTTGTTCTTGGGGCCCCACACGTTCAGTGGCTCGGCAACGACCTCACCGATCGCGCGGCGGGGGTTCAGCGACGAGATGGGGTCCTGGAAGATCATCTGCAGCTGCGTGCGGCGCTGACGCATCGTCTCGGCGTCGAGGCCGGCGAGGTCCTCGCCGTCGAGCACGACCGAACCGCTCGTCGGCTTCGGCAACTGAAGCACGGCCCGACCGGTGGTCGACTTGCCACAACCCGACTCGCCGACCAGTCCGAGCGTCTCACCCGGCGCGATGTCGAAGCTGATGCCGCTGACCGCCTTGACGGTGCGGCCCCTGCCGGCAGGGAACTCGACGACCAGGTCGGTCACCTGGAGCAGCACCTCGTCAGCCGGGCGGAGGTGGGCAGTTCCGGAGCCGGCCATCAGCCCACCACTTCTTCGCTCGCACGCAGCTTGCCGACCGCGGCGAGAGCAGGCGGGAATTCGGCGTCGATGTTGGCCTGGAATGCCGCATCCCCCTCGGGTGTGCCGACGGGAAAGTGGCAGGCGAACACGTGGTCGGGCGAGTCGATCGATCGCAACAGCGGCTCCTCCGTACGACACCGGTCCTGCGCGTAGGCGCAGCGTGGTGCGAACTTGCAGCCGGGCGGCGGGTCGATCAGGTTCGGCGGACGGCCCGGGATGGCGTTCAAGCGGGTGTGCTTGGGCTGTGTGACCTTGGGGATCGACCACAACAGGCCCTGGGTGTAGGGGTGACGGACCTCTGCGAACAGCCTTCGTGTGGGCGCCTTCTCGACTGCCCGGCCGGCGTACATCACCATGATCTCGTCGGTCCGCCCGGCGACCACACCGAGGTCGTGGGTGACGAGGATCATCGCCATGGCGCGATCGCTCTGCTGCTCGGCGAGCAGGTTGAGGATCTGGTGCTGGACGGTCACGTCGAGCGCCGTCGTCGGCTCGTCGGCGAACAACATTCGGGGACCGCACGCGAGCGCGATCGCGATGCACACGCGCTGGCGCATTCCACCCGACATCTGGTGCGGGTACACGTCGAGGCGCTTCTCGGCTTCGGGGATGTGAACCGACTGGAGCAGAGCGACCGCAACCTCCTCGCTCTCCTTCCTGCCCATGTCGAGGTGGTAGCGGACGTGTTCGGTCAGCTGGCGGCCGATGGTGACGACCGGATTGAGCGACGTCATCGGGTCCTGGAAGACCATCGCCATCTCCGCTCCCCACAGCGCCTTCTTCTGTTTGGCCGACTTGCCGATCAGTTCCTCACCGGCGTACTGGACCGAGCCGGTCGTGATCGCGTTGGCCGTGGTGTTGAGACCCATGATCGAGCGGGAGAGCACCGTCTTGCCCGAGCCCGACTCGCCCACCACGCCGAGCGTGCGACCACGAGCGAGCGAGAACGACACGCCGTCGACGGCTCGCACCGATCCGGCTGCAACCGCGAAGTGCGTCTTGAGGTCGTCGACGACGAGCAGGGATTCGCCATCGTCGACGTGTCGTGCCGGTGCTCGCCCGACGCGGATCTCGTTCTCCATGCTTCCCCTTTTCGCCAGTGCCACGAACCAGTGCCACGAGTGGCGGGCGTCACACTACGCGGAGGAGGGGGGCGAGTTCGAACTCGCCTGGTCAGTAGCGGTAGTTCTCGGGCTTGAATGGACCGGAGGGGTCGAGGCCGAGGTAGTCGGCCTGCTCGTCCGAGAGCTTGGTGAGCTTCACGCCGAGCGCATCGAGATGCAGGCGCGCCACCTTCTCGTCGAGGTGCTTCGGCAGGACGTACACGCCGAGCGGGTAGTTCTCGGTGTTGTTCCACAGCTCCATCTGCGCGATCACCTGGTTGGTGAACGAGCACGACATCACGAAGCTCGGGTGACCGGTGGCGCAACCGAGGTTCACGAGACGACCCTCGGCGAGAATGATCACCTGGTGGCCGTCGTCGAAGCGCCAGACGTCGGTGCCGGGCTTGAGCTCGTCACGGATCGCACCGGAGCGGGCGAGGCCGGCCATGTCGATCTCGTTGTCGAAGTGCCCGATGTTGCAGACGATCGCGTTGTGCTTCATCTGCTTCATGTGATCGATGGTGATGATGTCGGCGTTGCCGGTTGCGGACACGAAGATGTCGGCGGTGTCGACGACGTCCTCGATCGGGAGCACCTGGATGCCCTCCATGGCCGCCTGCAGTGCATTGATGGGGTCGATCTCGGTGACGATCACCCGTGCACCCTGGCCCTGCAACGACTGCACGCAGCCCTTGCCGACGTCGCCGTAGCCGAGCACGACGGCGGTCTTGCCGCCGATCATCACGTCGGTCGCGCGCGAGATCGAGTCGACCAGCGAGTGACGACATCCGTACAGGTTGTCGAACTTCGACTTGGTCACCGAGTCGTTGACGTTGATCGCCGGGAACAGCAGCTCGCCGTCGGCCATCATCTTGTAGAGCCGCTTGACGCCAGTGGTGGTCTCTTCGGTGACGCCCTTGATGTGAGCAGCCATGCGCGTCCACTTGCCCGGGTCGGACTTCAAGGTCCGCTGGAGCAGCCCGAGCACGATCGCCAGTTCGGGGTTCGATGCCTCCGTCGGGTCCGGAACCGCTCCCGCCTTCTCGTACTCGACGCCCTTGTGCAGCAGCATCGTGGCGTCGCCGCCGTCGTCGAGGATCATGTTGGGGCCGTCGTACTGGGTGCCATCGGCGGCGTCGGGCCACGTCATCATCTGGTCGGTGCACCACCAGTACTCCTCGAGTGTCTCACCCTTCCAGGCGAACACGGGGACGCCCTGCGGATCGTCCGGCGTGCCGTTGGGACCGACGACGACCGCAGCGGCGGCGTGGTCCTGGGTGGAGAAGATGTTGCAGCTGGCCCAACGGACTTCGGCGCCGAGGGCGGTCAGCGTCTCGATCAGCACGGCGGTCTGGATCGTCATGTGCAACGAACCGGAGATGCGCGTTCCGGCGAGCGGCTTGGACTCGCCGTACTCCTTGCG
Source organism: Ilumatobacteraceae bacterium (assembly GCA_963698435.1). Taxonomy (GTDB): domain Bacteria; phylum Actinomycetota; class Acidimicrobiia; order Acidimicrobiales; family Ilumatobacteraceae; genus Sva-07. Next base: position 76,573 of record CAVOQV010000005.1, read on the forward strand.
CAGCGCCATCAGACCGGGCATCTCGTGTTCGGCGAGGATCATCTCCTTGCGACCGAACGGCGCCATCGAGAGATCGGCGACGCGGAAGTCCTTGCGAGCAGCGAGCGTGGACGTGTGGGTGGGCGTGGCGGTGTCGGACATGGGAAAGCCTCCGTGGTTCGTTGAGCGGCGAACCGGGCAGGGGCCTTCAGGCACCGGTCGAATCAGCCCGGCGATTCGGTGAGGACGAGTGTACCGACGACCTGGACGTCTGCGGGGCTCGCCGAGCGAAGCTACTTCAGAACGATGGCGTAGACGTCGAGCAGGTAGTGCATGCTGCCGTAGTGGTTGTACATCTTGACCACGTTCGGTGCTCCCGTCGTCGAGTACGGGATCAACGACATGTTGGGCACGACTTCGCCCTCGGCGACGTTGAGGTTGGCGACCAGCGGTCGTCCGACGTCGCCGGGATAGCCGGTGAGGTAGGTCGTGGCAGCGACACGCGGGTACACCCGTGCGAGATCGACGCCCGTCACGTTGCCGAGCAGTGCCGATTGGGCGCTGAGGTCGACGCCGTCGGACGGCAACGACACCGACTTGGTGAATGCGTCGAAGCTCCAATCCTCGACCGTTCCGGTGCCGAGGGGGAGGTTTCCGAACGCGGCTTCCCGCGTGTCGAATGCCCTGAACGGCGCCTCGAGCGGGACGATGCGTCCCGTGGTCGTGTCGTCCGGGATCGTCTCGAAGTATCCGAAGACGTCGACGATCATGTCGGTCTCGCCGCCGTGGTTGTAGACGTAGATGCTCCCGTCGACCACGGGCACCACGGCCAGGACCGTCTTGATCTGGCCGGCGACGACATTGACGTTGGAGGTCTTGACCGGCGGCACCGGACGCGCCGGTCCCGCGCTGAGATAGGTCGACGTGCTGCGCGGCCGGTTGTTCACCGCTGCGATGTTGACCAGTGCGGCGGTCACCGTCGATCGGTTCGGCACCGCCGGAGTGAGGGTGGGCATGTACGAGTTCGCCCCACGGATCTTGACGGCACGCACCTGGCCCGCCCTGAGCGGGGTGCCGGTCTCGCGTGTGTCGACCAATCGGGCAGGCCCGACCGGCGTGAGACGAGAACCGCGTGTGGAGTACGACGACTTCGAGACGAATCCGTACACGTCGATGATCACGTTGGCGGTGGCACCGGACTTCGGTCCCATCGTCACCGTGACGCCGCCGTCGGCGCCGAGTCCGACGATCGAGAGATTCGGTACGTTGCGGCCGGCGGCGAAGTTGAGGAGGGACGACTGTGGCTTCGGGGCCGCCGTGCCCGACGGCCGGATCGCCAACCAACCCGGTCCGGTCGGATCGACCACGGTGACCGTTGCGACGACCGCGAGCACATCGGCCGACGATGCGGGCAACGAACCCGTGCCCGCCAGCTTCACGCTGAATTCGGCAGCAGGGTCGATGCGGCGGGCACCGGGGCGGCTGACGTTGATCGGCGAACTGGGCCGAGAATCGAACGCCCGGAACGGGACGAGGGCGTGGAATTCACCGCCGGCGCCGAGCCCGGTGGCAGTCTGCGCGTCGGCCTGGCCTCCCGGCGCTGACGTCGCGGTGACAGCGACCGCAGACACCCCGACGAGCGCGGCGAGGACGATGCGGCGAATCCAGCGCTGTGCACTCATCGTCCCAACCGTACCTTTCCGATCACGTGCTGTTGCGGCGCAGCACCACTCTATTGTCGGCGGATCTCAGTTGTCACTTGAGCCGGACTCGAACGTCGGCGCGATGGATTCGGCCGCGACGACCCCCATCAGCCGCTCGTGTTCCATGTCGTCGACCGTCGTCGACTCGGGGATCAACATCACCGGAATGTCGTCGCGCACGTCGTATCGCCGCCGAAGGCGCGGGTTGTAGAGCAGCGATTCGGACTCGATGTAGTACAGCGGGCCCTTGTCCTGCGGGCAAGCGAGGATCTCGAGCAGTGCGGGTGAGAGTGACATGGTCGATTCTCCAGGGTTCGGTTCAGCTGGTGATCTGGGCCAGGAGGGTGCCGACGGCATCGTCGCACGAGGCGCGGTCGGCCGCTTCGAGGTTCAGGCGCAGCAACGGTTCGGTGTTCGACGGGCGCAGGTTGAACCACCACGACCCGCAGTCGACGGTGAGCCCGTCGAGGCGGTCCTGGTCGAAGTCTGCGTACTGCTCGCTGATCCGCTCGATCACCGCAAGCGCATCGTCGACCTGTGTGTTGATCTCCCCGCTCGCCGCGTACCGCTCGTACGGCTGACGCACGACCGACAACGGTTGCCCGGAACGACCGACTTCGGCCATCACCATGAGCGACGCGATGAGCCCGCTGTCGGCGTTGAAGTTGCGGGCGAAGTAGTAGTGCGCCGAGTGCTCCCCGCCGAACACGGCGCCCGTCTCGGCCATGATCTGCTTGATGAACGAGTGACCGACTTTGGTGCGAACCGGCGTACCGCCGAGTTCGCTGACCACCTCGGGAACGGTCTTCGAACAGATCAGGTTGTGCAGGATGGTCGAACCCGGCTGCTGACGCAGCGTTGCTGCCGCGAGGATGGCCGTTGTCGTCGACCCGCTCAGCCCGTTACCGGTCTCGTCGACGACGAACACGCGGTCGGCATCACCATCGAACGCCAACCCCAGGTCGAACCCGCCGGCGATGACCCGCGCTCGGAGATCGCGTTGATTCGCCGGCTGCAAGGGGTCGGCCGGATGGTTCGGGAACGTTCCGTCGAGTTCGGCGAACATCACTTCGAGTTCGACGCCGTCGAGGCGCTCGAACACGGCGGGCACGACCAGGCCACCCATCCCGTTGGCGGTGTCGGCGACGACCTTCATCGATCCGATGTCGGCAGGGTCGATGAAACTGACGACATGATCGGCGAAGTCGCTGAGCAGATCCCGCTCGGATCTCGTGCCACAGGTGGCCGCAGGCCGAGGGCCGTGACCGTCGAGCACCTGTTGTGCCACGGCCTGGACGTCGGCAAGTCCGGTGTCGACTCCAATCGGGCGCGCACCCGCAAGGCACAGCTTGACGCCGTTGTAGCCGGCAGGGTTGTGCGACGCGGTGAACATGGCACCGGGCACGTCGAGCACCCCGGCGGCGTAGTACATCAGGTCGGTCGACGCCAGTCCGATGTCGATGACGTCGACGCCCTGTTCGTTGACACCCCGGACGAATGCTTCCACCAAGGCCGGGCCGGACGGCCGCATGTCGCGGCCGATGACGACCCGGTCGGAACGGACGAATGCGGCGAACCCGACTCCGAGCGCGTGAGCCACGTCAGCGTCGAGCTGATCGGGAACCGTGCCGCGGATGTCGTACGCCTTGACGATGGAATCGAGGACAGACATGACCGGCCAGAGGCTATCGGTCGTCGTCGTCGGGGACAGCCGCGGCGTCGATTGACGCGTCGGCGGACCGCTCGATCGCCGACGGGAATCGGTCCGACGCGTCACCGGTCAGCGTCGGTTGCGTGAGCGGTGCGGTGACGTCGACGGTGGCCGCGGTCGTCGCAGCGGTGCCGGCAGATCCAGCGACGGTCACCTCGTGTGCCCCGGGCGAGGAGGCACGGCCCCAGTCGGGACGATCGCTCGAATACACGACATCGCCCCTGCGTCGCCAGTAGACGCAGAGAGCGACGCCGAACAACGTCAGCGAGTAGAAGAACCAGTCGAGCGGCGTCTTGGAGTAGGTGAGCTTCACCACGTTGTCGGTCGGGATGACGACCATGAAGTTCGGAGCGACTCGGTACGGCCCCTCCGCTCCCTCGACCTTCCACGTCGGGAAGTAGCTCACCCTGACGAGCACCGGCACGCCGACCTCGTCGACCTCGAAGCTGATGGACTGCTGTTGGATGTCGACGTTGCTCACGGTGACCGGATCGAGTTCGACGACGTCGATCGCCTCGGACGGCACCACGTAGTCGACGTTGCGGCTCCGGTCGCCCGGTTCACCCACGCGAGCGTCGAGGTCGATCTCGACCGGCAGCCGCTGCCACGTCTCCGGACCATCGTCGGCCGGGAGGGCCGCCCACTCGTCCTGACGCTGGAACCAGCTGGTGCCGACCTCGAGGTTTCGCTCGCGTTGATCGCCACTCCGGCCTTCGATCACCACCGGCTGCACCGTGAGCGCTTCGACGACGCTTGCCCCACGCAGCTCGTAGACGTCCCACGGACCCGACGTCGTGACGAACTCGAGATCCGGCTGCGCCTCGGCCTCCGCTTTGGCTTCGGGGGTCCGCACCATCAGGTAGCGAACGCCGAGATCGTGCATGTGCTGCACGCCGGCGGCGGCGTCGTTGTTGACGTAGCGCAACTGACGGACCGGGTTCGACGACTGCTTCGACATCGCAGCGGCGGTGATGAAGTGGTACGGCGTCGTGCCCGACGCTTCGAAGAACAGGCCTTCCATCGAGCCGATACACCCGTCGGTCCAGTGCGGCAACAGCATCAGCGCCATCGTGGTCCCGTACTCGCCGTTGTCGCCGCTGTTCTCCCACAGCGCGCGCCCACAGCCGCGGTCGGCGCCGATGTCGCCCATCGTGGTGACGAGCTCGTTGTACTCCGGGTACTTCGGACGACCCTCGTAGCCGCGCATGTTGTAGCGGGTCCACCCGTCGGCGACGGCACGGCCCGACTCAGGACCCTTGCGGAACGGGCCCCATGCGTACACCGAGGTCTCGCCGTCGACGACGCGCCCGCCGCCGGGGAGCGTCTCGTACATCCAGCCGAACACCAGCAGGCACGACAGCGTGATCGCTCCAGCAGCAACCGCGCCCTCGACGGCCGTGAGCTGCGACGCTGCTCGCCGGTCCCGAGCAGCGTTGACGAGCCACGTGATCAGCTCGAGTGCACCGATCACCATCAGCAGATACCGGGTGAGATAGACGAACGGCAGCAGTCGCGGGTTCCACAGCAACCCGATGAACGGCAGGCTGTCACGAGTCAGGTAGACGAGTGCGACGAAGGCCAGACAGATCAGCCCGATCGCGGTGCCGGTCAGCTGGCGACGCAGCACCATGGCCAGGAACCCGATGATCGCCAGGGCGGTGATGAGGAAGTCGAGCGGCGCGGCAAGCGGAAAGAACATGTCCCAGAACGAGTCGTCGGCACCTTCCGGCCGGAACCCGTACTTCATGTCGGTCATGAACTCGTGGCCGAACAGGAACGGACCGACCCACCAGGCCGACAGCAGCAGCGTGGTCACGCCGGTGGTCACGGCGAACACGAGGCGCATCCGGTCGAGCCAGACGAGGCAGAGGATGATCGCGCTCACCGCGACGAAGATCAGCACGATGCCGTGCGACACCGCAGCGAGCGACAGCACCACCGCCGTCCACACGCGGAAGCGACCGGTGCGCAGACCGTTCGCGAGCAGGCCGAGACCCACCATGGCGAGGGTGAGTGCGATCGAGAACGAGTACTCCCCTGCCATCGTCGACTTCACGTTGCCGCCGTAGATCGAGAAGCTCTCGTCGAGCAGGAAGCACAGCGCTGCGAGCGAGAAGAGCTCCGGGATCGGGTGACGGAAGTTCGCGAGGCGACCGAAAGCCCAACACGCCAGCGGGAACAGCAGCAATCCCGACACAGCGACCAGCTTGAACGCCACTCCGTACGGCAGGACCACGTCGAGCGCCACGATGGCGAGCGCCGGAATCACCATGTAGAAGCGGTACAGCGGGAGCCCGCCGTACCAGTCCATGGTCCACCCGGACAGCTGGAAGTTCGTCAGGAAGTGGTCACGGAGGAACGCCGGCGCCCAGACGTGCGCACCCATGTCGCCACCGGTCGGCGTCGTGTCGTCGAAGATCAGATCACGCGACGGGGACAACGGATTGAGATGGACGACCATCATCATCACCACGGTCGTGGTGACCAAGATCGTCGAGGTGACCAACACCCGCACGATCCGCTCGGTGCTCCACGGACGCTGCCACCAGGCGATCGGGCGACGGAACACCCGCGAGCCCACCCGTCGGGTCAGCGACGGTGATGCCGGAGCGACGGCCGCACCGGGCTCGAGTGCGATCGATTCCTCGGCGGAGGGATCGCGCTCGACGACGCCGCTGTCGCCGACGTCGCGATCGAGCCACTCGCCGAACGCTTCGCCGTGCTGGACCTGACGAGCTTCGCCGTCCTGGACCTGACGAGCTTCGCCGTCCTGGACCTGACGAGCTTCGCCGTCGTCGACCTGACGAGCTTCGCCGTCGTCGACCTGACGAGCTTCGCCGTCGTCGACCCGGCGACCTTCGAGGTCGGCGGGGCGCGTGTCGTCGCTCATCGCGGGCGCTCACAGGTCGGCATCAAGTGGTCCATCATGGCAAACCCGAACGTGCCACCGACGTCACAGCACCAGCAGAAGCCCGGTCAGGTTGAACCCGATGTGAATCGTGATCGCCGGTCCGAGACGTCCAGCCCGCAACGCCGCCCACCCGAGGAGCAGACCGAAGACGAACAGGCCGGGCAACTCGATGGGACGGAAATGGGCGGCGGCGAAGACTGCTGCCACGGCGACGAGCACCGCTCCTTCGTTGAACCGGGCGGCGAGCGAGCGCTGCAGAAGACCTCGGTAGAAGAGCTCCTCGATGACCGGCGCGCCGATGACGACCACACCCATCAGCAGCAGCGTCGAGGCACCGCCGGCCCGATCGACGAGATCCTGTGCGTTCTCGGTCAGGCGATCCTCGGTGAACGTGTCGGGCCAGAGCGCCTCGAGGGGAAGATAGACCACCCGGATCAGGACGAGTTGGGCTCCAGCACCGACAGCGAGTCCGCCCAGGTCGACCCACCGGAAGGAGATGCCGTAGTCGGCGATCATGCTGCCGGAACCGGCTCGTTCCGACGCGATCCACATGCCCACGAGATACGACGCCCACGCACCGCTCAGCGCGAGCGCGAGCACCCCGAACGAGACCTCCGAGACCGCATCTCCGTCGCCCAGAACGGCCAAGATCAGCGACGAGACCACCTGGGCGACGACCCAGGCTGCGAGGAACGTGACCGCCGCCGTGGACGCATCGATCGGCCGCGGCGACGCCGACGGGAGGAACCCACCGGAAAACCCGATGTCGGTGCGAGCGCGATCCTGCGCTGATCCGGCCACGACCATCGACGCTACCCGCGGGTGCCACCGTCGAACCCGCGCCCCGGTGACGATCAGCAGTCGATCCGACGACGATCCGAGCACCGGCCGACACCCCCACCCACCGATGAGCGAAACAACCGCGTACGGATGGTCTCGCTCATCGCAACCGGGTCTCGGCTGGGGAATCGAACAGCTCTCAGACGGCGATGAGGGTGCGATGACCGAAGCGGCGATCGTCGAGATACCAGCCCGTCGGCACCGAGAGTCGTGCCGCGTGGCGATCGCACAGGTCGTAGGCGTGGGGATCGCGCTCCGCGATGAGATCGTCGAGCCACACCTGCGAACGGCCGTAGTGATACGTCAGCGTGACGGCTGCACGTTCCGAACATCCCGTGCGCGAACACTGACGGACCCCGACCGTCACCCCTTCCGATACCCGCTCGGTGCGATACATGGTACCAACGCTAGATCGCCGGCCCTTTCCGGGTGGCGGATGCTCGCCGAACAGCTCGGAGCACGACCTGGCATCGAGCCGGAACATGCGTAGCATGGATCCATGAACGATCTGCCGCCTCCCCCACCACCGCCGCCGCCCGGTCGCGGTCGCGGGTCGAAGCGTCCCGACGACGCCGCCGACCGTCGCCATGGTGAGCGCCCACCCGCCAACGGTGGCAAGGGAAAGGGCAACGAGTTCAATGCCGACGGCACCCCGTCGAGCGGGCGCGGACCCGGCAGCTGGCCGCGTTGGACGATCTGGGTGCTCGTGGGCGTGCTCGCGGCCGCCTTCCTCGTTCCCAGCCTGTGGCCGAGCGACAGCGGCGAGTCCCTCGAGTACTCCGAATGGCGCACCCAGGTGATCGAGGGCAACATCGAGACGGCCGACATCAACGAGTCCGGGAAGATCACCGGCGAGTTCACCAACGGTGACAAATACACCACCTCGGGCGGTGGCCCCCGTGGGGTGTCCGAGGCCGACGAGCAGTTGTTGATCGACAACGACGTCGCCTACAAGTTCACGCCGGCGAGCAACAACTGGCTGCTCGGGGTCCTGTCGATCTTCCTGCCGGTGATGTTGATCATCGCGTTCTTCGTGTGGATGCAGCGACGCGCCCAGGGCCAGATGGGTGGCGTGATGTCCATCGGCAAGAGCAAGGCCAAGGCCTACGACGCCGATCGACCCTCGACCACCTTCGACGACATCGCCGGCTACACCGGCGTCAAGCAGGAGATCACCGAGGTGGTCGACTTCCTGCGGATGCCCGAACGTTTCCGCGAGATCGGCGCCCGCGTCCCCAAGGGCATCTTGCTGGTCGGTCCTCCCGGCACCGGCAAGACACTGTTCGCCCGCGCGGTTGCCGGCGAAGCGGGTGTCGGATTCCTCAGCGTCACCGGTTCGGACTTCATGGAGATGTTCGTGGGTGTCGGCGCCAGCCGTGTGCGCGACCTCTTCCAACAGGCCCGCCGGATGGGCAAGGCGATCATCTTCGTCGACGAGATCGACTCGATCGGCCGCAAGCGCGGCGCCGGCCTGGGCGGCGGGCACGACGAGCGCGAACAGACGCTCAACCAGATGCTCGCGGAGATGGACGGTTTCGAGACCTCCGAGGGCATCGTCATCATGGCCGCCACCAACCGGCCGGACATCCTCGACCCTGCACTGCTGCGCCCCGGTCGCTTCGACCGCCAGATCGTCGTGCCGTTGCCCGAGGCCAGCGAGCGACAAGCGATCCTCGAGGTCCACAGCCGCGACAAGCGGATGAGCCCCGATGTCGACATGGAGACGATGGCCCAGGCGACCCCCGGCATGTCCGGCGCCGATCTCGCCAACCTGGTCAACGAAGCGGCGCTGGTGGCGGTGCGCCGCGGTTCGAAGGAGATCGAGCGCATCGACTTCGAGAACGCCCGTGACCGGGTGGTGCTCGGGGCGACCCGTGAGTCGATGATCCTGTCGGCGGAAGAGAAGCGAGCGACCGCGTATCACGAGGGCGGTCACGCACTTCTCGCGACGGTGTTGCCCCACGGCGACCCCCTGCACAAGGTCACGATCCTGCCTCGCGGGATGGCCCTCGGGGTCACGTGGTCACTCCCCCAGGAGCGCCACACCTACTCCAAGGAGTTCTTCGAGGACACGATCTGCAAGGCGATGGGCGGTCGCGTCGCCGAGATGATCGTGTTCGGTCACCTCAACTCCGGTGCCGCCAACGACCTCGAGCAGGCCACGGGCATCGCCCGCCGGATGGTGCGTGAGTGGGGCATGTCCGAGCGGGTCGGCCCGATGGCGTGGAGCAGCCAGCAGGCGGTCTTCCTCGGCGAAGACCTGATGTCGTCGCAGCGCGAGTACTCCGACGACACGGCGAAGCTGCTCGACGAGGAGATCGCCCGCATCCTCACCACCCAGGAGAGCCGCGCACGCGACGTGCTGAGCCGGCACCGTCGGGGACTCGAGCTGATCGCCGAAGCATTGCTCGATCGCGAGACCATCGACGGCCCAGAGGTCGCCAAGTTGATCCAGCAGGGCATGGCCGAGTCGGGACAGCCCGCCGACGACATCGCCACTCGCTGATCACCTCCCCGCCCGGCGCCTGTGGCCGCCGCCGGCCGCCAACGATCGGCGATGGACGTGCTCAGTCGGCAGGGGCGGCGTCGCGCTGACAGCTGCCGCCGCCGGGTGTCGAACCGGGCTCGCGCGCTTCGGCGACCGCTGCCCACAGATCGGTCGCTGTCATCGGTCCCAGGAAGGTCGCCACGGCCACGCCCTTGGCGTCGGCGACGACCAACGTCGGCACGGCATCGATCGAGTAGCGCTCATGGAGCGCCCGGTCGGCTGAGTACTCCACTTCGACGACCGCGACGTCTGCGCACTCCAGCACCTCGGCCTTGGCGACCACGCTGGCGCACACATCACACGTGGCCGACGAGAACACCGCCACCAGCCATGGCGCGTCCGAGCGAGGGAAGTCGTTGCGATCGAGCTGGTCGGGGGCGCTGAACCGACGTTGCGTCGGCGCGTCGGGCACCCGTCGGCGTCGGGCGACCGCGGCGACGATGCCGACGACGACGACGATGACGACAGCGACGATCACGCGTTCCATTGCCATCGATGCTACGGGCAGGTCACCGGCCCCCGGGCACGATCGTGTTCAGTCGCCGGCAGCAGGCAGCGCCCACGATCCGGACGTGCCGGCGAGTCCGTTGCCGCGGGGCAGCGCCCGCTCGACGAACACCCGGTTGCTCGATTGGACGATCAACTCGGTGTTCAGGACGTCCGGATCGACGAGATCGACCGTGATGACCTGACCGGCGCCGATCGGCAGATCCGTCAGGCTCGGTACCGCAGAGGGGCCGCCCGGCCCGACCGCTTCGACCGTGATCGTGCCGTCGACGTTGTCGACGTTGTAGATGACGAGACCTGCCGTCGTCGGATCCGAGGGACCGACCCCGAGATGCCAGCGCGAAGCGACATAGCCGTCGATCCGCGGTGGGGCACCGAGGACAACGGACGTCGCAACCGAGTCACCCGCAGGCCGAGTGAGGATGCGCTCGACGACGATCGACGGCTCGGCGAGCGTCGAGAACACCGAGGCGTGACGACCCGGCGGCACCGCGGCCTCACCGTCGCCGTCGACCGCCTCCGACGGGTCGTAGACCACCACCTGATGCGCAGGTACGTCGATGGGAGCGGCGTCGCCGTACCCGGCGTCGAGTGGAACCCCGAGAAAGACCACGTCGACTTGGACGTCGTCGTCCGTCGGGTTGTAGATCGCGAAGGTCTCGGTGATCCCGTCACCCGCCTCGCCGTCGGCGAACCACCATTGGTCGCGGAGTGCCGGTGCTGCCAACGTCACGCCGTAGCCGAGACGACCGCCACCGAGATAGTGCTGGGCCCGGCCGACCACCAACCGCCCACGTTCGGCGGCGACCTTGACCGCGATCACCGGCTCGTCACGTGCGCCCAGGTCGGCGATCGGGATGGTCTCGACCGATTGCGGCAGGATCGTGAACCCCTGGAATGCGGCCGGAGTCGACTCGCCTGCCTGCGTGGCGAACACCAGGTCGACCACCGCGGCGTCGTCGTATGGATTGGTGAGTACCAGTGTCTCGATGCTGCCATCGACCGTGAAGCCGTCGGCGAAGTACCACTCGTCGGACGTGCTGTCGGCGCACGGCGTGATCGAATCCCCCGCCGGGTGCTGCGCACGCTGCTCGACGAACCCGCGACCGCCGTCGATCTCGACCACGACACTGGCGAACGGTGCCGTCACGAATGCGTCGACGTCGATGGTCGTTCGCGACCACGGCTCGACCACGAGCGACTCAGCCGCACCCACACCGTCGGGCGTCAGGATGGTGAATCGACCCACGAGCTGCTCGTCGTCGCGATTGGCGACCACGACCTCCCCTCCGACCCCGTCCTCGCCGGTCGCCGGGACGCCAGGACAGAACCAGCTCCCTGTGAGGGCAGCGTTGTCGCTGACCGCAGGCATCCAGGCCCCTGCCGGAGTCGAGAAGAACGGGTCGGCGGTTACCGGCTGCTCGCGACCCACCGCGATGAGCGCGGCAAAGCCCACCACCAAGACGATCAGCGCCGGGATCGCCCGCTTGTTCACGGCGTCACCTCATTCCCGTTGCCGGGCCCGCGCTCGCCATCGGACGGGGAGCCATCGGACGGGGCGCCGTCTGGCTGCCCACCTTCGGACGGGGCGCCACCCATGTCGTGGCCGCCGGGTTCACCGTTGCCGGGCGCGGCGGGCCCGGACCCGGTCGGTTCGGGCTCCGCGCCGTCGAGCTCACCAGCAGCACCCTCGATGATGGGATCGTGCAGCGTCGCAGTTCCTCCGACGAGTCCGGGGTCGACGAGCGACGGGGGGGAGTCGCCGCTGAGGTCGATCAACGTCTCGTCCGCCAGCAGCAACGGCTCGCGTCGACCGACGGAGACTCGCACCCTGGCGGCGATCACGATCGCCGCCAGCCACAACAGCGTCTGCACGGCGACCGCCAGCCAGCGCAACGCCGAGGTGTCGTATCGGAGGGAGCCGACGCCAGGAGCGGCGACGTCGTATGCGGTCGTCTCACCGAACGCCCGGCGAGCGTCGACCGAGGTGCCGTCGACGGACAGATTCCACGAGTCGTCGAACGGGATGCCGAAGTGGACGACGCCGGCTGCCACATCGTCGGTCGTCGTGTCGAGCTGATCGGCGCCGATGAACAGCGGCGGCGAGTCGGACAGATCGGTACGAACGAGCACCTCGGCGCCGGCCGCATCGCTGGCGGCGGCGACGGAGACATCGAGCTGCGCCTGCTTCGGAACCCATGCGCGGTTCTCGAACGCCTCCAATGTCGGGAGACCCGGCCGGAGCGCCACGAGGTCGAGCTGATCGTCGAGTGCTTCCATCAGACCTGTCGGCAACGGCAGCGGATCGTTGACGGTCGACGCCACTCCGTCGAACTCCGGGACGACGACGAACCGGATCGCCAGTGGCGCCAGCAGTCGGCCGGCGCGCAGCGTCGACGTGGAGGCCATCTCGTCGAGTGCGGTGGTCACGAGCTCGGACGCCGAGTCGGGGGGAGGCATCCATCGATCGAGGACGTCGAGGGGTCCGTCGTCGACGATCGCCCACGACACACCGTCGCGATATTCGGTGGCCGGAACCGGCAGCAGTCGCGCATCGCCGATCAGCAACACGTTGTAGTCGCCGTCGGGTGCGGCCTCGGGAAGCGAGGCGTCGAGGAGGCGCGCCAGGGGCGTGGTGGGGACCTGGAACGACCCGTCCGCGAGTGCGGCGAGTCCCGGTGCGAGCCCGATCACCACGGCGACCGACGACAGAATGCCCAGCGGCTGCCGCCAGCCGAAGGTGCCGCCGCGAACGTCGAGGTCGAACGCAGCGAGCGCCGCGGCCGCCGAGATCGAGATCCCGACAGCCACCGGAACGAGCAGCACTCCGGCCTCGGGCATGTCGATCGGGAACGATCCTCGATCGGCGAGCATGGCGATGCCGCCGAACACCAGCACCATCAGGGCCGAACGGATCGCCCACGTCAGTCGCCATGCTCGAGCGAGCAGGACGGCAGCGAACACCGGTAGGTACAACGCGAGTGCGAGCGCCGCGAAGTCGGTACTGCCGATCTCGAAGGAGGCCAGGGGCACCAATCCCAACCCCGCCTCGCCGATGGGTGGCGCGCCGACCACGCCCTCCCAGGTCCACGACGTGATCCACGGGAAGTTCAACAGCGCCGCGACGGCGGCAGCCCCGAAACCTGCGACCAGCGACCACCCGGCAGTGACCATCGATCCTCGTGCCAGCACGGTGCCGAGCGCGAAGACCACGGTGACCAGGACGGCGACGGGGAGCATCACCGGCGCGAACGCCACCGCCAACGCCAACGCCAATCCCGCCGTCAGGATCCGCCTGACACGGTCTCCCAGGTCGAGCTCGATGACCCCGTCGGCGATGTCGAGCTCTGCGCTGTTCGGATCCGCGGTCTCGATCCCGGCGGCACGCCGGATGAAATGCAGCACCCACGGAGTGGCTGCGTAGACCACCAAGACCGTGAGCTGTCCGGCGGACATCGCTCCGCTCACCAGCGGACTGAATGCGTAGACCAGCAGCGCAGCGATGCGCGCCCGCGTCGATGGGAAGACCGCGGAGAGCCTCCAGCTCCCGGCTGCGCCGATCAGCAACAGGCCCAGCACGAACAACGTCTGCAGCAGGCCCATGTGGAACAGCGTGAAGACGCTCAGCCCCGACAACGTCGCCCAGCCCGTCGGGTTCGGCGAGGTGGCGCCGGCCCCGTTCGGGTTCCAGCCCGACAAGAACGTGTCGAGCAGCTCGCGTGGGCTCGCGGGGAACGCCAAGAACTCACCAACCGGCACCAAGCCGCCGTCGAAGAAGGATCGGGCGCCGACGATGAGTCCGGCGATCACGGCGATCCACGCGATCACGGGTGCAGTGGCGCTCTGCCTCCAGCGTCGGACCTGCACGCCAGAGCCCACGTAGGTCGCCGTCTCCCGACTCCGCAGATACGAGTTCAGGCGGGCACTGCCGCGCTCCTGCAGGCTGTACACCTCGCGTTCGGGAACCCGCCGGATGGGTTTCACTTCGCGGCGGCGCGCGAAGAGAGCCGGCGACCGTGGGATGAGACCGAGCAGGGCCCGAAACGACTTCCATGCCTCACCGAACCGGGCCGTGAACAGGCCGACGACCAGCTCGACGGCCGTCAGCAGGACCATCTCGATCGAACGACCCGGCAACCGTGATGCGCCGGTCAGCGTGGCGACCGAACGCATCCGGTGGCGGGCTCGCAGCAAGCCGTGCCGCAGGTCGGGTCGGCGCTGACGCAGGCCACCGACGTGACGCACGCGAGCCGAAGGGACCACCACGACGCGAGCGCCGCTGTGGTGGATCCGCCAGCACAGTTCGGTGTCCTCTCCGTAGAAGTTGATCGCCGGATCGAAGCCACCGAGCTCGCGGAAGAGGTCCGCTCGCACGAGCAGGTACGCGGATGGGAGCACGAACACGTCACGCACGCCGTCGTGCTGCTCCTGATCGACTTCGCCCGGCTCGATGACGGGATCGATCTCGCCGAAGCGGTCCATCCCCAGCCCGACCGCCTGGAGCACGTTGGGGTGGTCCCAGTCGACGAACTTCGGACCGACGGCACCGGCATTCGAACGGTACAGCTCCTCCACCATGAGCCGCAGTGCCTCGGGCTCGGGGGCCACGTCGTCATGGCAGATCAGGAACAGGCCATTGTCACCCTCGACGAGACGCAGCACCTCGTTCGCTGCGGCGCCGAACCCGACGTTCGCGCCGATCGACCGGACGAACGACCCGGGAAGACGCTGCTGGATCCGCTCGTCGACCGCGTCGGCGTCTGCCCCCTCGGGACGAGCCGCATCGTCGGACACGACGAGAAAGAGCACGCGCAGGTTCGGGTAGTCCTGACGAGCGAACGCGTCGAGCGTGTCGTCGAACCAATCACCGGGATCGTGCACGACGACGACCGCGACGACCGGCGGTGCAGATGGGGTCTCCGGTTCCACGATGGGGCGAGGCTAGCGAGGCATCCCGGTATCGTGCCGTCATGGCAACGCCGCGCTCGGATTCGACGTCGACGACGCGCCACGAGCCCGCCTCGACGGCCACCAGCCGCCGCGGCGGCCGATTCGACCCGACGCACCTCGACCTCACCGATCTCGACCTGGTGCGGGCGATCCGAGAGACCGTCGACGTGGGCACCGCAGTCGCAGCCCGAGCCACCGAGCTGGCCAAGGATGCGACCTACGTCACCGTCGGTCTGGGGCTGCTCAGCTATCAGCGCGCTCAGGTACGCCGTCGCGAGTTCGAACGCAGCCGCCGGCGCTGACCGCACCCTCGCCCTGCCCCTCGCCAAACCCTCGCCTCACCCCCACCCTGGCCTCGGCCCGAGCCGATCGCGACGCGCTGATGGCCGACAGACGATCGGTGTTCGTCGCTAGCATTGCGTTCTCGTGTCGTCAGCAGAGATCCCCGTGAGAGAGCGCGCGCCGCTGCCCGAGGGGACCATTCCCGTCGGCATCTCACTGCTGGTAGCGGGCATCGCGACCTACGCGTTCTTCAAGGTCGGCACCGTGGCCGTCGGCGGCGCCGAGGAGTTCGCTCCGATTGCGTCGATGTGGTTCGCCGTGTTCGCCCTCGCACCCGGGTTCTTCCTGCCCCTGGAGCAGGAACTCGGCCGGGCGCTCTCGCACCGACGGGCCATCGGCGACGGCGGCCAACCCGTCGTGCGCAAGGTGGTCAAGTTGGGCGTCCTGCTCGTGGGCGTCGTCACACTGGCCATCTTGGCGGTCAGCCCACTGATCGCGTCGTCCCTGTTCGACGGCGACTGGTTCATGGTGGTTGCGCTCGTCGCCGCGTTCGCCGCGTACGCCCCTGCCCACATGGCCAGGGGGGTGTGTTCGGGCAGCGGACGCTTCCGGGACTACGCGATCGTGCTCGGCTCGGACGGGATCGTCCGGATCGTGCTGTGCGTGGTGCTGGCGGTCGTCGGAGTCACTGCGGCAGGTGCGTACGGCCTGGCCATCGCCGTGTCGCCACTGTTCGCCGTCGCCTACGTCCAGCGCCGCGGTGCACTGCGATCCGACCCGGGTCCGGCGGCGCCGTGGAGCGAGGTCACGCCGAACCTGGGCTGGTTGCTGCTGGGCTCGGTGTGCGCCGCGGCTCTCCTCAATGCCGGGCCGATCACCGCCAGCTTCCTGTCGACCGACGCGGAGGCAGGACTGGTCACCGAGTTCTCCTACGGGGTCCTGCTCGCACGGATTCCGCTCTTTCTCTTCCAGGCGGTGCAGGCGGCGCTGCTGCCCCGCCTCAGCCGCCTGGCGGCTCGTGGCGAGCTCGCCGAGTTCCGATCGGGGCTCAAGCGATTGATGCTGATCGTGCTCGGCGTCGGCGTGTTCGGCACGATCGGAGCATTCGTGCTCGGGCCGCTGGCGTTGCGGATCGTCTACGACGCAGAGCTGAGCGGGCGCACGCTCGCGATGCTCTCCGCGAGCAGCGCCTGCTACATGCTGGCGCTCGCCACGGCACAGGCCGTCATCGCACTGCGCGGTCATGCGCTGGTCGCACTCGGCTGGGGGGTCGGTGTCGTCGGCTTCCTGTTGGGCACCTGGCTCTCGAGCGACGAGACCTTCCGCCGCATCGAGATCGGGCTCGTCGTGTCATCGATCGCTGCCCTCGTGGCCTTCGCGCTCGCACTGCGTCACCGGTTGCGAATCGGTGCGGCACCCGACCAGGGTTCGATCATGGAGGCCATCACCGACATGCCCTTCGAGACCTGAGGCTCGCGACTCGGCCCGGCTGTTCCGGGCCGAGGGCGTCAGTGGATCTCGATGCCGGCTTTGGCGGCTTCGCGTTGCAGGTCGTGGGCGACCATCATCTTCACGAGCGCCGGGAAATCGACTTCGGGTTCCCAACCGAGTTGAGTGCGGGCCTTGGTGGCGTCACCGATCAACAGGTCGACCTCGGCCGGACGCAGGAACTTCGGGTCCTGACGCACGTAGTCGGCCCAGTTCTCGATCCCCACCTCGCCGAACGCCCGACTGACCAGATCCTCGATCGAGTGGGTCTCACCGGTCGCCAAGACGTAGTCGCCGGGTTGGTCCTGCTGCAGCATCAACCACATCCCCTTGACGTAGTCCCCCGCGTAGCCCCAGTCACGCTTCGAATCGAGATTGCCCAGGACCACCTCGTCCTGCAATCCGAGCTTGATCCGCGCGACGGCATTGGTGACCTTGCGAGTGACGAACTCCAACCCCCGACGCGGGCCTTCGTGGTTGAAGAGAATCCCCGACGATGCGTGCAGCCCGTACGACTCGCGGTAGTTCACCACGATGTCATGGCCGAACACCTTCGCACACCCGTACGGCGACCGCGGATGGAACGGCGTCAACTCGGTCTGCGGTGTCTCGCGCACCTGCCCGAACATCTCGCTCGATGACGCCTGATAGAAGCGGATCGGGTTGTTCTGCGTACCACCGACCATCCGCACCGCTTCCAGCATGCGCAGCACACCCAAGCCGGTGATGTTCGCCGTCAACTCCGCCTGCGAGAAGCTCAACGCCACGAAGGAGATCGCACCCAGGTTGTAGACCTCGTCGGGCTGACACGCCTCCATCGCGCTGACCAGCGACGGAAGATCGGCCAGATCACCCGACACCAATTCGACGAACGGCAACTCCTGCTGGAGCGCTTCCACCCGGGGATTGTTCTGGCCCTTCACCATCCCGAAGACGTGATACCCCTTCCCGTGCAGGAACTCGGCCAAGTGCTGACCATCCTGGCCAGTGATCCCGGTGACAAACGCTGTAGGCATACAACCGGGAGCCTACCGCTCGCCAGGTGGACCCGCAGATACGCTCAGCGGCCGCATGCTACGAGTGGCGATCGATGTCGGGCCGACCCACGGCCGGCGGACGGGCATCGGCAACGCCGTGGCCTGGACGGTCGACGCATTGGCCGAGCGGGCGGACCTCGACCTGGTGCGGTACCTGACCAGCGCTCGTGCACGCCTGCGAGATCACGAGCGGCGAATCCCGATGCCGGCGACTGTTGCGCTGAGACTCTGGGCCCATCGATCGGCACCGATGGACCGGTGGCTCGATCATCCGGACGTGGTCCACGGCACCAACTACGTCGTGCCACCCACGCGCTGCGCCCGTGTGGTGTCGGTCTACGACTGCTGGTTCCTCGAACATCCGGAGGATGCCGAGCCCGATGTGCTGCGCGCTGCGGCCGTACTGCGGCGTGCCGTCGCCGATGGAGCCCACGTCGTCACGAGTTCGGACGCGACCAGTCGCCGCGTGCGCGAGCTGCTCGGCACCGAGCGCGTCCGCACCGTCCTGCTCGGCCCGCCACCTGCCGAGAGCCTCCAGCCCGCCACGGATGCCCCGGCCGGTCTGCAGCAACTCAGCGAGTTCGTCCTGGCGCTCGGCACCATCGAACGGCGCAAGAATCTGCCGACGCTGGTGGACGCGTTCGGCCGGCTCGCCCGCGAGCATGCGACCGTGCGGCTCGTCATCGCCGGCGCGGCCGGCAACGACATCGCCGCCGTGGACCGGGCCATCGCTCGGTTGTCGCCGGAGATCAGCGAACGAGTGGTTCGAACCGGGATCATCGATGCACCGACCAAGCACTGGTTGTTGACTCACGCTCGAGCACTCGCCTACCCCTCGCTCGACGAGGGGTTCGGTTTCCCGATCCTCGAGGCCCAGCAGGCCGGCACGCCGGTGGTGGCGAGCACCGCCGGTTCCATCCCTCAGATCGCCGGCGCAGCTGCGCTCCTGAGCCCCGCTCGCGATGTCGAGGCCCTCGCGGCCAACCTGTACTGGATCGTGACCAACGACGAGATGCATGCCAAGCTCGTACGTCGTGGGAACGCGAACGTTGCGCGTTTCTCGTGGGCGTCGACAGCGGCGCAGTACCACGCGATGTACGAAGGGCTCGCCGCCGATGTCTGAACCACTGTCGATCTGCGTTCTCTGCGGAGGAGTCGGTGCCGCTCGATTCCTCCGAGGTCTGATCGACGCCGTCGAGGATCCTGCGTCGATCGACGCGGTGGTGAACACCGGCGACGACTGCTCGCTTCACGGACTGTCGATCTCTCCGGATCTCGACACGATCGTCTACACGCTGGCGGGAGCGATCGATCCGGAGCGTGGGTGGGGCCTCGTCGACGAGACCTGGCGTGCGATGGAGTCGCTCGAGCGCTACGAGTCGGTCAGGCCTGACGGCTCGGCAGCAGCTCCCCGGTGGTTCAACCTCGGTGATCGCGACCTCGCCACGCACTTCTACCGCACCGCGCGTCTCGCTGAGGGAGCGACGCTGACCGGGGTGAGCGACGAGATCCGCCGGGCCTGGAACGTGCCCATCGGGGTCCTCCCGATGTCCGACGACAGCATCTCGACGCTCGTGACGATCGATCCCGCAAGCGACGCCCACGAGCGCGGTCGGGAGATCTCGTTCCAGGACTACTTCGTGCGCCTGCGCCACAGCGTTCCGGTGAGCTCGATCCGCTTCGCCGGGACGGCAGGGTTGACCACGCAGGCCCGATCGTCGCTCGCCGATGCCTCCGTCATCGTGATCGCCCCGTCGAATCCACTGGTGTCGATCGGTCCGATCCGCTCGCTCGAGGGTGTCGACGACCTGCTCACCTCTCGGCGCGAGCACGTCGTGGCGATCTCGCCGATCGTGGGCGGAGCGGCGCTCAAGGGTCCAGCGGACCGGATGCTCTCCGAACTCGGGCACGAACCCAGTGTGATCGGTGTCGCCGAGCTGTACGCACCGATCGCCTCGACGCTGGTGATCGATACCGTCGACGCCCACCATGCCGACGCCGTGCAGTCGACCGGGATGCGGTGCGTGGTGACCGACACGGTCATGTCGGCTCCCGGCGTCGCTCGCCAGCTGGCTCTCGACGCACTCGCCTCGATCCCAGCAGCGGCGTCCAGGTCCGGCACCGCATGACGATCACTCGGTGAGTCGGGCGAGGCCCTCGTCGACCCCCGTCCACGGCGACCACCCGAGGTGGATTCGAGCCCGCACAGGCGACACCGCGAAACGCTGCACATCGTGCAGTCGAGCGGGCCCAGGGAGGGGTTGCAGGTCGGCGGCGACCGCGAACGTCCTGGCGACTCTTGCCCACAGCTCGGAGATCGACATCTGCTCGCCGGTGCCGACGTTGATCACGAGCCCGCTTCCACGACTCGCCGAGCGCACGAGTGCATCGACGACGTCGTCGATGAACACGAAGTCACGCGTCTGCCGTCCGTCGCCGTGCAGAACGGGCCCATCACCGCTCCTCGCGGCGTCGACGAAGGCTGCCACCACACCTCCGGTCGGGCGCTGACGCGGCCCGTAGACACTTCCGAGCGCGAGTGCGGTGAACTCGATCGCGTGCAGATCGCGATACGACACCAGCAGGTCGACGATCGCTCGAGCGACGACACCTCGGACACCGCGAGGTTCGAGCTGCGACGGCTCGCCCTCCTTCACCGGAAGGGACTTCGCCGTCGGGTGACCATAGATCGCCGAGGCCGGAATGGCGACGACGACCTTGGCGACGCCGTGGCGACGAGCCGCTTCGAGCGTGGCGAGCGCCGAGAGGAACGCATCGCCCTGCGCGGCAGGGGTCGAGTCGTGCCGAGGGAGCAGTGCGAGATGGAAGACGACATCCGGGCGCCTGATCCCGATCGAGGACTCGGCTTCGGACGAGGCGGCATCCAAGTGGTGGATGCGCAGGGCTCCGCCAGACGCTCTGGCTGCGGCCAGATTCGCCAGCGAGCCTCCCGTGAGGTTGTCGATGACGTCGACGGTGTGATCCTCTGCCAGGAGCCGATCGACGAGGTGCGAACCGATGAATCCCGCTCCCCCGATGACGACGACGTTCACGGAACGGACCGTAGCGCCGCGACCACGACGTCGGGCCCGGTCACGCTCGAGCGGCGGGCGAGACGCCGTCGACCAGGGCCTCGCCGTCGCCGACACTGCCGTCGACACCGATCATCGAGTCACGCACGACGGCATCGGCACCGACCGCACCCATCACCAGTGCCCGCTCGACGGTGGACCCACGCCCGACCGAGGCTCCCGGGAGGAGTACCGAATCGATCACGGAGGCACCGGACGCCACGCGGACACGCGCTCCGACGATGCTGTGGGTGACCACCGCATCGTCGGCCACCTCCGCCGAGGGGTCCACGGCATCACACCGCTCGCTTCGCCGCTTCCCGTCGAGGAGATCGAGATTGGCCGCACGGTACATGGCCGGCACACCAGCATCGATCCAGTAGTCGTCGGTGGCGACGCCGTACAGACGCCCGTCGGCGACGATGCGCTGGAAGGTGTCACGCTCGACCGACACCTTGGTCGCCGAGGGAATGCGATCGAGTACGGACGGCTCGAACACGTACGTTCCCACGTTGATCAAGTTGCTGGGCTCGGTTCCAGGTGCCGGCTTCTCGACGAACGCCCTCACCGCGCCGTCCGGGGCGAGATCGACCACGCCGAACGCGGAGGGATCGTCGACCCCGATGAGGTGGAGCGTTGCCTCGGCCCCGAACGCGCGGTGTGCATCCACGAGCATCGACACGTCGAGATCGGTCATCACGTCGCCGTTGGCCACGACGAACGTGTCGTCGACGCCGGCGAACTCGGCGGCGAACTTGATGGCGCCGGCCGTGTCGAGCGGTTCGGGTTCGACGGCGTAGGTGAGCGCAACATCGCCGCAGCGTCCATCGGGAAAAGCGTCGATGAACGGTTCGGGTCGGAAGCCCAGGGCGAGCACCACCTCGGTGACGCCGCCTCGACCGAGCCGGTCGACCAGCCGGGAGATCATCGGTTCGTGGCCGATCGGCAGCATCGGCTTGGGAACGCTGTGCGTGAGCGGGCGCAGGCGGGTGCCGAACCCGCCGACGAGAACGACGGCGCGGCATCAGCCCTCCGTGGTGGAGGGAGTGTTCGCGGTCGTGTCGGTCGGTGTCGAATCGCCCGGCACGGAGTCGGCCGGTGCGAGCTGGTCAGCTGGATCGACGACGTCGCTGTCGATCTCGCCCAGGCTCGGCAGGTCGGGGGCCCACGGCGGCATGCTGACGTCGGTGTCGTCGGGCACGAACGCGATCGCGACGACCATCTGGTCTCGGTCGAGGCGGATGTTGTTGAAGTCGGCGATGTAGGTGGTGCCGTCGTCGGTGTCGGTGAAGTTGTTCCACACGACCACCTTCAGCTCGGCATTCTCCTCGGAACCGTCGATGACGCACTTGTCACCGTCTTCCCACACGAGCACGTCCTCGCGGGGCTCCTGGCCGGCCAGTTGGGTCTCCAGAGCCACGCGCTGCGTTTCGGGGAAGGTCAGCTTGTCGTTGGCGAGGTCGACGTCGTAGGTGTCGAGGAACACACCGAGTGTGGCATTGCTGCCCACCGCGGCCGACGAGAACGGATGCCAGTGGATCAGGCCGTCCTCGTGGCTGTGGATGCCGGTGCGGGCGTACTGGGTGTAGTTGTCGGTACCGGGCTGCTCGGCGTCTCCTTCGAGCTTGAACCAGGTGTCACAGAGGTAGAAGCCGTACGCGTGGTGCCAGTGATCGCTCTGCTGCGGTGCACCCGACGCGTCGACGGACGGACGGCTCTGACGGGAATAGACCACCAGCGCGAGGCCGAGGACGATCACGATGGTCACCACCATGGGGAACAGCGTTCCGCCCTGGAAACGGACCTTCTTGCCCTGGCCGGACTTGGCCAGCTTGGCGGCTTTCTTGGTGGATGACGAGGAGGGTGCCACGACCACGAGAGGCTAGCGGGGCCCGGATCGGATGCGGGTTCAGGGGTGGGTTCGCTTCCGGTTTCGTTGCAGCGAACGCAGCAGCTGGTCGTACGCGGCGCCGACGGCGGCAGGCGACGCATGCTGCTCGACCCAGGCTCGGCCGCATGCGCCGAGACGCTGCGCCCGCTCCGGATCGGCGACCAGGGAACGGATCGCCGAGGTGAACGCCCCGGCATCGTCCGGAGCCACGGCGACGCCGCCACCCGACCGGTCGAGAATCTGTGGGACGGCCGTTCCCGGATCGATCGACGCGATCACCGGTCGACCGGCGGCCATGATGGAGTAGGTCTTCGACGGCACGCTCACCCGACCGAGCCCACCACGCAGCGGGACGACGTGGACATCTCCGGTTGCCAGCAGCTCGGACAGCCGAGACGGTTCGATGTAGTCGGCGAACCGCACGTTGGCGATGTCGGCAGCAGCCGTTTCCAGAGATGCGCGTGCGGCACCGTTGCCGTTGATCAGGAACACGACGTCGGGCAGTTCGCTCGCCGCATCCAGCACCAGTTCGAGCGACTGGGAGAACCCGACGTTGCCGGCGTACAGGACGACGGGACCGTCTCCGAGTCCGAGCTCGGCCCGGTACGGCGTCGCCCGGTCCGCTGGCACGATCGCCTCGGTGTCGACGAAATTGGGAATCACGCGAACCGTGTCGCCCGCGCCCAACTTGGCCACGACGTTGTCGCGCAGGTCGTCGGACAGCACGGTGACGGCGTCGGCGGCGACGTAGCTCACCCGTTCGAGCCACCGCGCGACACCGATGATCGTGCGGTTCGAGATCGCACCGGTCTCGACGGCGGCGTCCGGGAAGACGTCTTGGATGTTGAACACCATCGGGCAGCGACGCAGTCGGCTCGCAACCCATCCGGTGAGCCCGAGCGTGAGCGGAGGCGACATCGCGATCACCGCTCCCGATCGACGGAACCAGCCCCCGACGCGAAGGCAGTACAGCCCTGCGAGGAGCGAGTAGGCACCGAAGCCGACCGCACGCCGGGCCAGGTTCGACTTGTCGCGCCCAGGGAACGGATGGACCCGCGTGATCGATCCCCACGGCGTGCGCTCGGAGCGCACGAGGCGACCTCGCCAACCGGCTTCGATCTGATGCGAGCGATACCACGGCAACGACGTGACGACGTGCACGGTGTGGCCGAGCTCGGCCAACTCCTCCACGATGCGGGTCATCACCACGCCCGTCGGTGCCGTGTCGGGGGCGAAGTGAGGACACAGCACGACCAGCGGACGCAACGTCGGACGAGATGCGCCGGGCACGTCGTGGACGTCGATCGTCATCGGCCCGCCCGGAACGCCAGGTCGTACGCATCAGCGAGCGCGGCACCTGAGCGTTCGGTCGTGAACGAGCCAGCACGTGCCCGACCTGCCGAGCGCATCGCAACCGACCGCGCCGCTACCACGTCGAGCGCATCGGCCCATGCCTCCATCTCGAGTGGCAGGACCAGTCCGGCGTCGCCGACGACCTCGGCGAGCGCAGGTTGATCGGAGCACACCACCGGCGTGCCGAGTGCCATCGCCTCCACCGCGGGCGCCCCGAAACCCTCGTACTCGCTCGGGAACACGAGGGCATCGGCGGCGGCAACGAGACCATCACGATGCGCATCCGGGACGCGCCCGGGTCGGACGACGCGCTGGTCGAGTCCGAGTCGCGCGATGTCGGCGGCCACCTCGCCCTCGGCCGCTCCCCGACCACCCAGCAGCACCAGTCGCAGGTCCGGGTCCGTCCAGTGACGGGCCATCACCTCCAACAGGAACCGATGGTTCTTGTGGGGGTGCGTGATCGCCGGGTACACGATCATCGGACCCGCGCCGAGCCCGTAGTCCCGACGCAGGTCGAACGCCGACGGCGCATCCGCGCCGAGCGACGACTCGACGCCGTGCGGCACCACCACGACACGGTCGGGATCGACGTCATAGGCGTCGATCACGGTGGTGCGGACATACTCGGTTGGGACGGCGACGACGGCGGCGCGGCCGACCGACCTCGGAATCGCGCGTTCCAGATAGCGCCGCTTCGTCGAGGTGAGGTACTCGGGATGGGTCAGATACTGCAGATCGTGGATCGTGAGCACGATCGGGCGGCGGCCGACGGCAGGCGTGGTACCACCGCCGTGGTGGACGATGTCGGCCTCGCGCGTCCGGCGCCGCAGCCACGTGTGTTCGGCAAGAACGCGTCGGTGACGGCTCGTTCCACTGATCGGCGCGGAGACCATGGGAAACAGCGAGGCGAGTTCCGGATGAGCGTCGACGAACGACGGCAAGCAGTGAAGCGTGGGCACGAAGGGTGTCGGTTGGGACGCCAGTCCGAGGAGTTGACGCACGAGGTACTGCTCGGAGCCACCGACCTCGCCGGGGACGCACCACAGCAGGTTGACCGCCACGGCGATCGGTGACATCCGGCCCGGTTCGGTGGAGGGGGAGGCAGCGCGGGAGGAGGAGGTGGATTCGTCGATCATGCGGCGAGCTCACGGTAGACGGCGAGGGTGAGCACGGCAGATCTCTCCCAGGTGAGTTCCCCTGCGCGGCGTCGAGCGGCCGAGGCAAGATCGGCACGACGGTCAGCCGCTTCGACGATGCCTCTGGCGATGTCGTCGACGTCGAAGGGGTCGACCAGCACCGCGGCGCCTCCCGCGACCTCTTCGGTCGATGTCCCCCTGCTGGTGACGACGGCAGCACCCTGCGCCATTGCCTCGGCGACGGGCAATCCGAACCCCTCACGCTCGCTGGGATACGCGAACACGGTGGCAGCTGCATAGAGCGGACCGAGGTCAGCATCGGGGACGAATCCGAGGAAGAGCGTTTCCCCGATCTCGGCGATCCCGACGTCGCCCCAGCCCTCGGCTCCCGCAACGACGAGCGGCCCGGGCATGCCCGGGCGTCGCACTGCTTCGGCGAGACGCGAGAGGTTCTTCCGGGGCTCGAGCGTGCCGACGAACAGCACGAATTCGTCCGGAAGCAGGTAGCGACGCCGCACTCGCTGGACCGCCTCCGCGGAGACCTCGGCAACATCGACGCCGAGTGGGACGAGACGGAGGCGGTCAGCAGAGATGCCTGCCGTTTCGCAGTCGCGACGGGTCGCCTCGCTCGAGCAGATGACCAGATCAGCGCGCCGGATGATGGCGTCGAGGCTGCGGTTCATCATGCGGACACCCTGCCGGGAGAACTTCGACGGATCGTGCACGAACGCAAGATCGTGCACCGTCACGACCAGCGGCGCGGAGGTGCCACACGGAACGAGGCCGGTCGCGTGAGCGACGTCGACTTCTCCGGTCACGGACTCGACCTTCGGCCAATTGAGACGGTTCCACGTCTCGTAGAGCGCCGGTCGTGCGAGCGGCAGCATCGCCACCGATCCAGACGGCCGGAATTCTGCGATCGGAGCGAGCTGGTGCTTGCCGGCGACGAGATGGAGTTCGACGTCCCCCGGCAGCGACCGCAACTCCCGCGCGATCCGCAACGCCGCGATGGCGGTACCACCGGGGCTCGGATGCCAGCACTGCTCGACGGTGTAGGCGACTCGGATGGGCCGCGCCTCGTTGTCCACCCGACCCATCATGGCGGCTCCGAGCAACAGCGCGGCGCCCGGGAGCGTCCGTGCCGTAGCCTCTGGCGCATGTCGACCCTCCATCCGAACGACGGATCCGACAGCCCCCTGCGCGGACAGCGAGTCCTCGTCACCGGAGGCGCAGGCTTCCTCGGACGACGCGTGACGGCTCGGCTCGCCGCGCGGGGCCGACGTGCGCGCTCCACGGTCGAGTGAGTTCGATCTCACCGTGCCGGGAGCGGCCGACGCGATGCTCGCCGCGCACGAGCCGTCGCTCGTGGTCCACCTCGCGGCCGACGTCGGCGGCATCGGCTACAACCTGGAACATCCCGCCCGGCTCTACCTGTCGAACCTGTCGATGGGCACGAACATGATCGAGGCAGCACGCCACGCACGGTCCGTCGACAAGACCGTGCTCGTCGGCACGGTCTGTTCGTATCCGAAGTTCACGCCCGTCCCCTTCGCCGAACGCGACCTCTGGAACGGCTATCCGGAGGAGACCAACGCACCGTACGGCATCGCCAAGAAGGCGCACCTCATCCATGCCCAGGTCAACGAGCACGAGTACGGGCAACGCTTCGCGTACCTGATTCCGACCAACCTGTTCGGCCCCGGCGACAAGTTCCACCCCTCGGTGTCACACGTGATTCCGGCGTTGATCAAGAAGTGTGTCGAGGCCACCGAGTCGGGTGCGACGCACGTCGACGTGTGGGGAACCGGCTCGGCGAGCCGCGAGTATCTCTACGTCGACGACGCCGCTGAAGCGATCGTGCGAGCCGGCGAGGTCGAGACCACCGCCGAGCCGGTGAACCTCGGCGCCGACCGCGAAGTCACGATCAAGGAGACCGTCGAGACGATCGCCGGCCTCGTCGGCTTCGACGGCGAGCTGCGGTGGGATCCGTCGAAGCCCGACGGGCAACCGCGACGGGCCGTCGACGGTTCACGAGCGCGCGAGCTGCTCGGCTGGTCACCGACGATGGACTTCGTCCAGGGCTTGCGCGCAACGATCGACTGGTACCTCGCCAACCGTGCCGAGGCCGAACGCGACCCTCACGACCACCCGGTCTCGAACCCGGGCTGACGAGACACTGGCGACGAGCGCTCACCGTGTCGCCGAGGCGACCACACCGGCGGCGACGGCCGGTTCCCGGTAGGCGGCGCTGAGACTCTCCACGGTCTCGTGGGCGTTGAGCCCGCTCGGGTTGGGCACGACGAACAACCGGGCCCCCTCGAAACGCTCGGCCTGCTCCCCCATCGACGCCTTCGGATGCCCGAACGCCGTGCGATACGCCGTGATGCCGGCGATCGCGACGACCGCCGGCGTGAGCCGGCGAACGGTGGCGCGCAGTTCCTCTCCTCCGGAACGGAGTTCGGCCGTGCTCAGGTCCGATGCCCTGGCCGTGGCCCGATGAACCACGTTGGTGATGCCGATGCCACGTTCGACCAGGTGGCGCCGGTCGTCGTCGGTCATGCCGCGGCCCCGGTCGATGGGGTGATCGATGATCCCCGCTCCGAGCAGCGCCGGGTAGAAGCGGTTGCCCGGATGGGCGAAGTGGGTCTGTGTGGCCGCGGTCCAGAGCCCCGGGTTGATCCCGACGAACAACAGCTTCACGCCGGGTCCGACGAGGTCGGGCACCGTGGCGTCGACGTACGACTCGAGCTCGGCCTTCGAAAATCCCACGGTCGGGATCGTACGGGGATGCGACACTCGGTGGATGGGGAACGACCACTGGCCGCTGTTCGACCTCGAGGTCGAGACGCCACGGCTGACACTGCGATACCTCGACGACCAGTTGGCGACGGAACTCGTTGCCGTCGCCGGACTCGGCGTGCACGACCCGGCGGTGATGCCGTTCACGATCCCGTGGACGGACCTGCCGTCGCCGCAGATGGAACAGGAAGCGATGCGCTTCTACTGGCGGACCCGGGCGTCGGTGCGACCCGACGCCTGGACACTGCAGTTCGCGGTGCTGGTCGATGGCGCGGTGGTCGGGATGTGCGATCTGTCGACAGAGAACTTCGGCGTCCTGCGACAGTTCACGACGGGATCGTGGCTCGGACGCGAGTTCCAGGGTCGGGGGCTCGGCAAGGAGTTCCGCATGGCGGCGCTCACACTCGGTTTCGACGGGTTGGGGGCGGACTTCGCGTTGACGGGAGCCTGGCACGACAACGGTGCCTCGAGGGGCGTCACCGAGTCGCTGGGGTACCGGCAGATCGGGCGGCACCGCGCCCTGCGGCGAGGTGTTCCCGACGAGCAGGTCGACTATCGGATGGCGAAGGAGCACTGGGCGACGATCCGGCGCGACGACATCGTCGTGCAGGGTGTGTCGGCTGCCCGGTCGTTCCTGGACATCGCTGACTGATCCCACAGTCCTCGCCGAACTTCCGCCAACGCTCCCGACCAAGCACTCCGACCTCTTGCATCGTCGTGAACAGCATCGGACGTGGGGCCTTCGGAGCCGAACGCCCGAGCGTGGGGTGAACGCTCTGCGACACTGGCAGGCATGGCACGGAGCATCGAGCCGGCGGGCATCGTCGAGTACTACCGCAGCCACGACGAATCGTTGCGACTTGGCATGGGTGAGGGTCTGGTCGAGTTCGAACGCACGCAGCAGCTGATCCGCCAGGTGATCCCGACGGCGAGTCGTGTCGTCGATGTCGGAGGCGGCGACGGGGTGCACGCCCGGTGGCTCGCCGCGGACGGCCACGAGGTCGTCACCGTTGATCTGGTGCCCGATCACGTCGAGCGAGCCCGTGCACTCGGCCTGTCTGCTCAGGTCGGGGACGCTCGATCGCTGCCGCTCGGCGACTCGTCGTTCGACGTCGCCCTGCTGCTCGGCCCGCTCTACCACCTGCGCGATGCCGACGACCGCGGCGGGGCTCTTCGCGAGGCCCGGAGGGTGCTGCGGCCCGGCGGCCTGCTCGTCGGCGCTGCGATCAATCGGACCGCAGTGCTCGTCGACGCAGTGAGAAAGGGTTCGATCGTCGACCCCGGCGTCCGAGCGGTGCTCGAGCGGATCGCGCTCTTCGGCCACGACGACACCGGGATCGGTTCGGGAGCGTTGTACTTCCACCGGCCAGAGGACTTCCTCGACGAGGTCGCCGGCGCCGGCTTCACCGACCCACGGCTCGTCGGAGTCGAGGGCCCCGCCTGGGCACTGATCCCACCGGAGTGCGCCGGCGACGATCCGCGGGTCGAACAGGCGCGTTTCGTCGCTGCCCTCGCCGACGAGGTGGGCGGGAGCGCAGCGAACAGCTCGCACGTGCTGGTGTTCGCGATCGCGAACTGAGTTCGCTCCGCGGGCGGTCCCGCCCGGGGTGTGCGCTTGGCCATCTCTGTCACACCCCCGTGCGCATGATGACGGCGTGGATCCGACGATCGACTTCCCGAGCGCAGCGGAGGTGGCCACTTTGTCGGGCGCTGACCTCGACCATGCGCTCGTCGCGGTCGAGCGAGCCCGCCGTGAAGTCGAGGCGGCGTACCTGGCGGTGTTGGACCGCGCCGACGAGACAAGGCGTTTCGAGGCGGATGGCCACGCCGGCGTCCGGGGCTGGGCATCGGCGCTGGCGAACATCGGGTCGGTCGAGCTCCACCGGCGGCTGCAGACGATGCGGGCACTCCGCGACCTGCCCGACACCGCCGCTGCACTTGCCACCGGCGACCTCGGCGTCGACCAGGTCCGCGAGATCGCCCGGCTCCACGCCAACCCTCGCACGCGCGACCTCACGATCGACGGCGAACAACGGCTGCTCCGTCACGCGCGCACCAAGGCCTGCGTCGAGTTCCGGGACGTCGTTGGCCGGTGGGACGCGTTCGGCGATCGACGCCGGGCGGCCCGGAGCCACTCGGAGGCGCACGAACGACGTGACGCCATGATCTTCGAACGCGACGGTGTCGTGCACATGCACGCCAAGGGCGGCATCTTCCAGGGCGCTGCGTTGATCGAGATCTTCCAGCGCCAGTGCGACGCCGAGTTCCTCGCCGACTGGGAACAGGCCAAGGAGGGCGACGGCACGAGTGGCTCGACGGCCGCGCTGGCCCGCACCGACGCACAGCGCCGGTTCGACGCACTGCACTCGCTGTTCCTCGGTGCTGTCTCCGCTCCGCCGGGATCGATCGCTCCGGAACCCGTCGTCAACATCGTCATGACGATCGACGAGTTCGAAGCACGCCTCGACGACCTGGTGACCGGCAGACATTCGTCACCTGCCACCGCCGACGACATCGACACCAAGCGCTGCGAGGCGGACTCCGGCCTCCCGGTCGACCCCTACGACGCGGTCCTGGCCTCGATGACCGGCTGGTTTCGCCGGGTGATCGTCGACTCGGCCGGTGTGGTGATCGACCTGGGTCGCAAACGTCGGTTCACCGGCTCGGCTCGGGTCGCCGTGATCCTGTCACGGCGACGATGTCTGTGGCCCGGCTGCGGTCGGGCGTCGTCACGCAACCAGATCGACCACACCCACGAGCACAGCCGTGGCGGAGTCACGACGCCCACCAACGGCGGCCCGGCCTGCGGACGCCACAACCGTGTGAAGAACAGGGGCTACACGGTGCACCGCGACGCGGACGGCAACTGGCACGTCCATCGTCCCGACGGCAGCGAACTCACCGAACCCGCCGCCGCCTGACGAGCCCGTCGATCGGCCCGGACCGCGAGTTCATCCGGCCCGAAGGCGGGCCACGAGCTCGGCGAGCGGCTCGCGGAAGTCGCGCAGCATCGGGAGCCCGGCGGCCCGCCAGACGGCGTTGTCGAGCACGCTGTTCGCGGGGCGGGGTGCCGGCCGCGGCGGGTCGAGTTCGGCCGTCGCGATCGGCCGCACACGGTTGGGGTCGTGGTCGGCGGCAGCCAGGATCTCGCGCACGAACTCGTACCAGCTGACCGCACCCTGGTTCGTGAGGTGATGGATCCCCACACGACGATCGGACGCCAGGCGGTGCAGCGCCGGTGCCAGATCGGCGGTGAACGTCGGACAGCCGATCTGGTCGTCGACGAACGCCAGCTGCTTGTCGGGATCGGCGGCGAGACGCAGGACCAGCTTGACCATGTTCTCACCGTGTTGGCCACACACCCACGAGGTACGAGCGATCGACGCGTCGGGTCCTGCGGCGTGTTCGCCGGCGAGCTTCGAGCTGCCGTACACCGACTGCGGGTTCGGGGTGTCGTCCTCTCGGTACGGACGATCGAGCGTGCCGTCGAACACGTAGTCGGTGCTCACGTGGACCAGGTGGGCACCGATCAGCTCACACGTTGCCGACAGCAGCCCGACGGCGTCGGCGTTCACGGCGAAGGCCGTCGTGTGGTTCGTCTCGCATGCGTCGACCGCGGTGTAGGCCGCACAGTTGACGACAGCGTCGGGACGGACGCTCCCGAGGAGTTCCTGCACCGCCGTGGCGTCGGTGATGTCGAGCGTCGCGTGGTCGACCCCGACCACCTCGTCGCCGACGGATTCGGCGAATCGCACGACGTCGACACCGAGCTGTCCGCCCGCTCCCGTGACGACGAGCTTCACGACGCCGCCCTCAGAGTCCTGCCTTCGCCTTCAGCGGCTCCCACCAGTCGCGGTTCTCGCGGTACCAGTCGACCGTCGCGGCGAGCGAGTCGTCGAACGTGCGAGACAGCGACCAGCCGAGCGCGCTCACCTTGTCGATGTTCACCGAGTAGCGACGGTCGTGGCCGAGGCGATCCTCGACCGGCCGGATGAAGGACTCGTCGCGGCCGGTCAGCTCCAGCAGCCGGTGGGTGAGCTCGACGTTGGTGACCTCGTTGCCGGCACCGATGTTGTAGATCTCACCGGGCACACCCTGCTCGAGCACGAGGTGGGCGGCGATGTTGTGGTCCTCGACGTGGATCCAGTCCCGCACGTTGAGCCCGTCGCCGTACAGCGGGACCTGCTTGCCGTCGAGCAGGTTCGTGGTGAAGAGCGGGATCACCTTCTCGGGGAACTGGTACGGCCCGTAGTTGTTCGAGCAGCGGGTGACGACCACCGGGAGGCCGTAGGTGGAGAAGTACGACAGCGCGATCAGGTCGGAACCGGCCTTGGCCGCCGAGTACGGCGAACGAGGGGCGAGCAGGTCGGTCTCGACCGACGACCCCTCCTCGACCGAGCCGTACACCTCGTCGGTCGAGATGTGGAGGAACCTGCCGATCCCGACGGTGTTGGCGACGTCGCACAGGACGTTGGTGCCCGTGCAGTTGGTCCGTACGAACTTCGAGCCGTCGGCGATCGAACGGTCGACGTGGCTCTCGGCGGCGAAGTGGACGACCGCGTCGTGGCCGTCCATCGATCGGGCGACGTCGTCGGCGTCGCAGATGTCGGCGTGGACGAACTCGGCTCGCGGGTCGTCGAGCACGTCACGGATGCTCGCCAGGTTGCCGGCGTAGGTCAGCGCGTCGTAGATCGTGATCGAGTGGTCGGTGGTGGCGAGCACATGTCGGACGTAGTTGGATCCGATGAACCCGGCAGCGCCGGTGACGAACAGCTTCATTTCTGCACTCCGTGGCTGAGTTCTCTGAACGTGGGCGCCGAACGGTCCTTGGCCGAGATCTGGGCTGGATCATCAGGGTCGATCGGCAGCGGCCACCGATCGAGGACGAGCGGGTCGAGCGGGGTGAACCCCGAGCCCGGCATGTCGGGCTGCCATTCGCGGTCGAAGCAGTAGGCGTACTCCGTCTCCGGAGCGAGCGCCTGGAAACCGTTGGCAACGCCGCTCGGCACGAGGACCTGGACGCCCGACTGCAGATCGACCTCCTCGACCAGCCCGAGCGTCGGCGAACCGGGGCGAACGTCGACGTACACGCCGAGGGCTCGCCCATGGGCAACGGTCACGAGCTTCGTCATCTGCTCGGCGTGCATGCCGCGGACACCGCCGAGGTGCGTCAGCGTGACGTTGATCTGCTCGATCCGTTCGAACGTCGGCGCGAGCTCGGCGAACGCCGAACGGCGGAACAGTTCCCGAACGGTGCCTCGGTCGTCGCTCACCTGCTTCATCGTGGCGATGACCAAGCCGTCGATCGTGCCCGGCCGCGTCGTGAAGTCGATGATCATCACTCCACGTCGACCTGACAGTGGTCGCCGATCATCAGCCGGATCGCTCGGGGCTTGCGTCTGGTGCGTGACACCACGGCGTCGCTACCGATCAAGCTGTCCTCGAGACGCGGGATGTCGATCACGTGACTGCGTTCCATCACCACGGAATGCTCGATCTCGGAGTGGCGGACCTCACAGTCGGCACCGATCGCGCTGAACGGTCCGATGAAGCTGTCGATCACCTTGGTGCCCGACCCGATCGCCACGGGTCCACGGATCGTCGAGTTGACGATTTCCGCTCCAGCCTCCACGACCACACGACCATCGATGAACGACTCGGCGTCGACGTCGCCGTCGATCCGTGTCGCGATCGTCTCGAGGATCAGGCGGTTCGCCTCCAACAGCGGCGTCAGCTTGCCGGTGTCGATCCACCACCCGGTCAGGATCTCCGTGCGGACACGGCGACCGTGATCGATCAGCCATTGGATCGCGTCGGTGATCTCGAGTTCGCCCCGGCCCGACGGCTCGATCGCAGCGACAGCTTCGTGGATCTCGGAGTCGAAGAGATACACGCCGACGAGGGCGAGGTTGGACGGCGGATCTGCCGGCTTCTCGACGAGGTGTTCGACGTGTCCGTCGGCGTCGAGCGAGGCGATACCGAAGCGCTGCGGATCGCTGACCTCCTTGAGCAGGATCTGCGCCGACGGCGGCTGCTCGCCTGCACGCGCCTGGGCGAAGGCCTCGACGAACGCTTCGAGGTCCTGCTCGAGCAGGTTGTCGCCGAGATACATCACGAAGTCGTCCTCACCGAGGAACTCGCGCGCGATCAGCACGCAGTGGGCGAGGCCGAGCGGCTCGTCCTGAGGGATGAACGTGATCGACGCCCCGAACCGAGAGCCGTCACCGAGATCGGCCATCACCTCGTCACGGGTGTCGCCGACGATCACACCGAGTTCCGTGATGCCGGCAGCGACCATCGACTGGATGCCGTAATGCAGGATCGGCGTGTTGGCGACGGGCACCAGTTGTTTCGCCCGGGTGTGCGTGATCGGCCGGAGCCGCGTGCCGGCGCCGCCGGCGAGAATGAGTGCCTTCATGACCGACCGGAGTGTAGGCGCCGGTTCCGGTCGGCACGGTCTATGGCTGGGCTGGTGGCGGAGGGCCGACGCCGCGGAAGTAGTCGAGGATCGGCTCGGCGCCCGAATCGAGCAACAGGACGGCGTTGCCGTTCTTCGTCACGCCGGAGACCGGGAGCTGGTACTTGTTCAGACCGGTGCTGAACGCCTTGCGCAAGGTGCCGGCCGCTCCCACAGGGTCGAGGCCCGGATCCATGCGCACCGCCGACGTTCCCGCTTCGATCAGCTCGGATGCCAGGAACGGATCGGATCGAAGCTTGTCGATCGTCGAATCGGCGGTCTGCTGGAGGAAGTTCTGCTGGCGCTCGATGCGACCGAGGTCGGATCGCGGATCGGTACGCCATTCGCCGTCGCGGAACTCCTCGTAGTACCGACTTCTCGCGTACTGCAACGACTGCAGGCCGTCGAGTACGTGACACCCCGGTTGCTGGTCGAGCCCGGTGTTCCGGTCGCGCGTCGGATACAGGAAGCACACCGTGGTGCCGCCGACCGCGTCCACCAGGTCCTTGAAGCCGTTGAAATCGATGTCGACCACATGGTGGATCGGGATGCCCAGCTCCTGGGTGATCGTCGCGGTCAGGACCTCGGTGCCGTCGCTGTAGGCCGTGTTGATGCGGTTCGGGCTGTCGTGCCCCGGAATGTTCACCCAGAGATCCCGCGGGAGGCTGACGATCGAGGCGCCGTTGCCGTCTTCTTCCTGGCGGAGGATCATGATCGTGTCGGAGCGCCGGCCCGAGACGTCGTTCACGTCCCCGATGCCACCGAAGTCGGGGTCGGCGGGGTCGGCATTCTCGCGAGTGTCCGAGCCGATCAGCAGATAGTTCCGAGCCGGGCCGTCCTGCGGGGTCAGGGCCAGTTCGAGACCCTCGATGCGCTCGATGTCGCCGGTGCGAGCGTTGGCGGCGCGGATCACCCCGAAGGCTCCGACCGCACCGACGACGACCGCGAGCACCAGCCCAATGGGCGCGGAGCTGCGCCGACGATGGCGGACGGGGGATGCCATCCGGGCAACGCTAGTGCTGGCTTCCCCAACCGCTACGTCACCTCCCGATTGTGCTGCGTTCTCGACGGGACGGGTCACCCGAACCTGCGCGCAGACGTCAGGGGTCGGCGGGCCGGACGTGGACGACGTCACCGACGTCGAGCTCGTGGCGCCCGCCCGCAGCGTCGACCACGACGAGGCGCCCCGCTGCGTCGACGCCGACCGCCCGTCCGACCAGTGCATCGGTCTCACCCGGCAGTTCGACCCGAACGAGCCGACCGATGGTCCCGAGCTCGTCCGCGTATCGTTGCCCGACGTCGTCGGGCAACGCGTCGAGCTCCTCCAGAAGTGCGTGCAGCAACGTCGCCGGGCTGGTTCCTGCGTCGTTTGCAACCGGGCCAAGGGCTGCGGCACCCTCAGGAGCCCATCCCACGTTGAGGCCGATGCCGACGACGAGCACGTCGCTTCCCGGCACTCGTTGGGCCAGGATTCCGGCGAGCTTGCGGTCGTCGAGCAGCACGTCGTTCGGCCACTTGAGCGCGACGGCTGGTGCCAGGTCGACGGCAACGAATCGCCGTACTGCAGCGACGGCTGCCAGACCGACTCGGTGAGTCGCCTCGGACGCGACGGCGGGGATCGGTGCGACGACGATCGACACGAGCAGATTCGCACCGGGGGGAGCGTCCCATCGACGATCGAGGCGCCCTCGCCCGTCGGTCTGATGGTCGGCGACGAGCACGGTCCGGTTCGCAGCGGTTCCGGCGATCACCGATGCGATCAGGTCGGCGTTGGTGCTCGCGGTCTCCTCCACGTGGCGCACATTCCACCCGGCGGGCCACATCATCGAGCCCCAGATGTCTCCGTCAGCGGCCATGGGCCCTACATTGGCACCCGTGCTCAAGAAGATCCTGATCGCCAATCGTGGCGAAATCGCCGTCCGAGTCATCCGCGCTGCTCGCGAAATGGGTATTCCGACCGTGGCGGTCTATTCCGAGCTCGACCGAGACGCCCTGCACGTGCGCCTCGCCGACGAGGCGTACGCGCTCGGCGGGCAGACTGCAGCGGAGAGCTACATCAACAGCGAGGTCATGCTCGACGTCATCACACGCAGCGGCGCCGACTCGGTGCACCCCGGCTACGGGTTCTTCTCCGAGAACGCCGAGTTCGCCCGAGCGATCGCCGAGTTGGGCGTCGAGTTCATCGGACCCCCTCCGAGCGCCATGGACGAGATGTCCGACAAGGTGTCGAGCCGCCTTGCCGCGATTCGCGGTGGCGCACCGGTCGTGCCGGGCACCACCGAGTTCGCCCAGGGTCCCGACGAGATCAAGGCGTTCGGGAACGAGTTCGGCTGGCCCGTGTGCATCAAGGCGGCCTTCGGCGGCGGCGGGCGCGGCATGAAGGTCGTGCAGGCAGAGGCCGACGTCGATGACGCCATGGCGAGCGCCCAGCGAGAAGCCAAGGCGTTCTTCGGCCGCGACGAGGTGTACGTCGAGCGATACCTCACCTGGCCCCGCCACGTCGAGATCCAGTTGGTCGGCGACAAGCACGGCAACTGCGTGTGGATCTCGTCGCGCGACTGCTCAGCGCAGCGGCGGCACCAGAAGCTCGTCGAGGAGGCACCGGCTCCGGCCCTGCCCGACGGCGTCGAGCAGGCGATGGGCGAGGCCGCGGTCAAGGCAGCGAAGGCGGTCGGCTACTACGGCGCCGGCACCGTCGAGTTCATCTTCCAGGACGGCGAGTTCTTCTTCCTCGAGATGAACACCCGCCTCCAGGTCGAACACCCCGTGAGCGAGATGATCACCGACATCGACCTCGTCGAATGGCAGATCCGCGTCGCCGCAGGCGAGGAACTCCCGATGACGCAGGCCGAGGTCGACGCCGCTCGCCGCGGCCACTCGATCGAGATCCGCATCAACGCCGAGGACGTCGCCGAGGGCAAGTTCCTCCCGTCGCCGGGCCCGATCACGAAGCTGCTCGCGCCGGACGGGTTCGGTGTCCGCTTCGACTCCGGCTACCACTCGGGCGACGAGATCAGCCAGTACTACGACAACCTCGTCGGAAAGCTCGTCGTCTGGGGGCGCGATCGCGACGTTGCCATCGCTCGGACGATCAGGGCGCTCGACGAACTGGTCGTCGAGGGCGTGGCGACGACGATCCCTGCCGATCTGGCCATCCTGAAGCACCCCGACTTCGCAGCGGTCACCCACTCGACGAAGTGGGTCGAAGAAGTACTCGACCTGACCGGTGTCGGCGGCAAGTCCGAGAGCAGTGCCCCCGACGCCGACGGCGACGACGTCGAGCCCAAGGTCAAGCGTTCGACCACCGTCGAGGTCAACGGCAAACGCTTCGACGTCAACATGTGGGTACCCGAGACGCCGGCGGTCGCGGTGGCTGCCGGAGCCGCGCCCAAGAAGACCAAGCGGGGCGGTGGCAGCGGAGGCGGAGGCGGCGCCATCGCGTCTGGTTCGGTCGAGGCCCCGATGCAGGGCACGATCGTCAAGGTGCTCGTCGAAGTCGGCCAGGCCGTCGAGGTCGGCGCGGGCGTCGTGGTGCTCGAAGCCATGAAGATGGAGAACCAGATCAACGCCGAGAAGGCCGGCACGGTCAAGGAGATCAAGGTCTCTGCCGGCGACACGGTCGGCGGCGGCGACATCCTCGCGATCATCGAGTAGCGCGACCCGATCCGCCGGAACCTGACCCGCACGAACAGGTCGGCGATCGACGTTGGTCGGCTGCGTTACTCGGCGGCTTCGGCGAGGGCTTCGCTCAGCGCCGGATGTACCAGGATGCTCTCGGCGAGATCGGTGACCGTCAGGCCGGCGGTGACCGCAACGGCGATCACCGAGATCAGCTCAGCGGCCTGACGTCCGACGATCGAACCACCGAGCACCTCGCCGGTGGCCGGGTCGGAGATGATCTTGACGAATCCCATGGTGTCGTTGTTGATCATCGCCTTGGCGGTCGACGAGAACGGCACCTTGGTCACCCGGATCTTGCGGCCGCTGCTGAAGGCCTCGGCTTCGGCGAGGCCGACGTCGGCGATCTCGGGCTCGGTGAAGATCGCCGAAGCGGCCTTGTCGTAGTCGAGGTGACGGTGGCTGCGAGTGTGGCCGCCCATGATGTGTTCGGCGATCTTGCGACCCTGCATCGACGCCACGGACGACAACGGCAGCTTCCCGCTGATGTCGCCGGCTGCGTAGATGTGCTCGACGTTGGTGACGCAGTGCTGATTGATGTCGACGTAGCCCCATTCGTTGACGGCGACGCCGGCCGCGGCGAGGCCGACGTCCTCGGTGTTGGGGATCGAGCCGATCGCGAGCACGGCGTGCGTCGACGTGACCGACCGGCCGTCGTCGCACCGCACGGTGACATCGTCGGCGGTGCGCTCGATCGCCTCGGCGCGGGCACCCATCAGCAGCTTGACGCCGCGACGCATGAACTCTTCCTCGAGCACCGCCGCGACTTCGGGATCCTTGCCGGGCAGCACCTGTTGACGGCTGACCACAAGCGTCACCTTCGAGCCGAAGGAGGAGAACATGTGCACGAACTCGACGCCGGTGACACCCGATCCGACCACGGTGATGCTCTCCGGGAAGATCTTCGGCGGATAGCAGTCGCGGGTCGTGAGAATCCGGTCGCCATCGGGATTGCACCACTCGGGGATCCGAGGACGTGAGCCGGTGGAGACCAGGGCTGCATCGAACTCGACCGTCTCGGTTCCGTTCGGCCCGGTGACCTCCGCAGTGTGCGAACCGGTGAACCGGCCGGATCCGCGCACGATGTGCACACCCTGGCTCTCGAGGAGCGTCGTGATGTTGTCACGCATGGTGTTCTTGACCCACTCGATGCGATCGGTGAGCGTGCCGACGTCGACGGCGGTGTCGACGGTGGCCAGCCCCATACCACCGATCGCCCGTGTGCGGCTGATCGCCCGTCCGGTGGCGATCATCGACTTCGACGGGATGCAGTCCCACAGGTGAGCGGCCCCTCCGACGACGTCGCGCTCGACCATCACCACCTCGGCGCCCAGGCGGGCAGCGGTGGTGGCAGCGATGTTGCCGGCGGGTCCGCCACCGATGATCAGGAATCGTGTTGCCATCAGTGCTCGCCGACGAACAGGCCGTCGTCTGCGTACAGCCGGGCCGCCCCGGCCTCGGAGTTGTCGAGTGTGAGTGCTCCCGTGGCGACGTTGCGGCAGAATCGCGACGGATAGGCGAGAAGGTCTCGACGCTCGCCGACCCACTCGAAGTGCATGCCGTCGGGCGTGAGGAAGTTCCCACCCCACGCGAACCCGTGCTTGCGGAAGATGCGCACCGTGCGACAGTCGAGGTCGGGAGGTGCACACCCTTGACAGGAGCCTCTCGTGTTGGTGTCGATCGCCATCCCCCACGAGTGCCGCGACAGGAACCCGAGCGAACTGTCGGGGGTGAGCCGGTTGAACCGGGCGAGGTGACATCCCCCGGCAAGGTTGGCGTCGGCCACGTTGATCGTGCCACCGAGCCCGGCGGCGGCGACCTCGGCGAGCGCTGCCTGAATCGCCGGTTTCACGGTGTTGTGGCATCGCGCCCGGATCGGGATCGATGGGTTCAGCAGCTCGCGACCCGGCGGCAGATGGGCGTTCACCCATGCCGCGTCCTGGCTGACGGAACCGTTGGAGTTGACTCGGTAGGCGAACTCGCCGAGCGCGGCTTTGGTCCTGGCCATGCCAATCGTGTCGTCAGGGTCGGCGGGATCCCAGCTGCGGCGGATACGAATCGACGTCGACACGAGGCCATTGGTGGTCATCGCCGCGTTGATCGCCGACCTCGACGAGAACCCCCACATGACGACGCGACTCAGCCGGGCGATGCCGAGGCGGTCGCCGGCCTCGTTGGACATCAGGAACTCGGTGCCTCCCACCATTTCGTCGGGAAGCACAGCGGCGA
Organism: Ilumatobacteraceae bacterium; assembly: GCA_963698435.1. GTDB lineage: Bacteria > Actinomycetota > Acidimicrobiia > Acidimicrobiales > Ilumatobacteraceae > Sva-07. The sequence continues at coordinate 117,143 of CAVOQV010000005.1, forward strand.
CCCGAAACCAGACGGCGGCACCGGACCCCGACACGAGTAGCACGGAGTCACCGGCTCGGGCTCCGCGCAGGCTCGCCGACAGCGAACCCATCACGAGCGCATCGGGTGCGAGATGCTTCGAGACGTCGCGGCCGAGCGTGCGGCCGATCACATCCGCGGGCAGGACAGTGGTGCCCATCGGGTACGCGAACCCCGCCGGGGGGGCCTGCACGACGCCGCTCCCTCGGTACAGCCCCCGCATACCGACACTGGCCGACCGACCGAAACCCACGGAAGCACCAGCGCTGCGGGCTGCGTTCATCGCTCGCTGGGCGACGTCCGCACGCAGTTCTCCCGAGTTGTAGACCGTGACCACGTCGGAAGCGATCGGCGACGCCGGCACCGCCCGTTCGGTGACCGTGGCCGGACCGTCGATCGAGTCGGCCGGTCCGATCGCAACGACCGGAAGACCGATTCCGAGCGCGAGCATTGCGGCCAGGGCGATCTTGGTGGGTGCGCGCACGTCTCCAGAGTACGGTCTGCAGCATTCGATCGGACGGCACGACCACAGAACCGAACGCGCAGCCGATCGATCGATTGGGTACCGTCGGGGGACCGTGAGCACCGACGATCCGACCCCCGACCTCCCCGAGGCAGCGACAGCGGCCGCCCCGGCACAGGACGACGCGACGCCGGCCGGGAGCGGCCTCGCGGCCGAGAAGGCCCGCAGGTTGGCACGGCTCGACGACCTGCGCTCCGAGGGCGTGTCACCGTACCCCTACCGTTTCGACCGCACACACACGATCGGCGAGATACGAGACGCGTGGGGCGACCTCGACGCCGGCACGGAAACCGACCATGCGGTGGCGGTCGCCGGACGGATCATGTTGATGCGTGACTCCGGCAAGCTGGTCTTCGCCACCATCCGCGACCGGTCGGGCGACATCCAGCTGTTCGTTTCGAAAGCGGTCGTCGGCGACGATGCCTTCGCATCGATCAAGCGACTCGACCTCGGCGATTGGGTCGGCGTGCACGGCACCGTGATGACCACCCGCAAGGGCGAGCTGTCGGTCAAACCCGAGACCGTCGAACTGCTCGCGAAGGCAGTGCGGCCGCTGCCCGACAAGTGGCACGGGCTCAGCGACGTCGACACCCGGTTCCGTCAGCGCTACGCCGACCTGATCGTGAACCCCGAGGCTCAGCGGGCGTTCGAGATCCGCCATGCGATCATCGCCAGCTTTCGGCGCACGCTCAACGAGCATGGCTTCATCGAGGTCGAGACCCCCGTGCTGCACGCCGAGGCGGGCGGTGCCCACGCACGCCCGTTCACGACGCATCACAACACGCTGGATCTCCAGTTGTACCTGCGCATCGCACTGGAACTCCACCTGAAGCGACTGATCGTCGGTGGGATGGAAAGGGTCTACGAGATCGGACGCATCTTCCGCAACGAGGGCATCTCCACCCGCCACAACCCCGAGTTCACGATGATGGAGCTCTACCAGGCGTTCGCCGACTGGAACGACGTGATGGACATCAGCGAGATCCTGATCACGCAGGCGGCCAGGGACGCGATCGGCACCACGATGGTCGAGATCCGTGGCGAGACGGTCGACCTCGCCGAGCGGTGGCCCCGAGTGCGGATGGTGGATGCGGTGTCGGACAAGGTCGGCCGCACCGTCCACCCCAGCCAGCCGGTCGACGAACTGCGCTCCCTCGCCGAGGAGCATGGCGTGCGCTGGGAGGCACGTTGGGGTGGCGGCAAGCTCGTCGAGGAACTGTTCGAGGCGCTGTGCGAAGCCGACATCGTCCGTCCGACGTTCGTCACCGGCCATCCCACGGAGATCTCGCCGCTGGCCCGTGTGGATCGGGACGATCCGTGGCTCACCGAGCGGTTCGAGATCTTCGTCGACTCGAGGGAGTTGGGCAACGGCTACTCGGAGCTCAACGATCCTGTCGAGCAGCGCCTGCGATTCGAGGACGAGCAGGCCGCCAAGGACGCAGGTGACCGCGAGGCCGGATCGGTCGACGAGGACTACATCCGAGCGCTCGAGTACGGCATGCCACCCACCGGAGGGTTGGGCATCGGCATGGATCGTGTGGCCATGCTGTTGGCAGGGGTTGATTCGATCAAAGAAGTGATCCTGTTCCCGACCCTGCGACCGGAGGTCATGTAACGATTGGTGTCTGACACCAATCGTTACATGTTGAAAGGACTGCGATGACACGGATGGCATGGGGCGCAGGCCTCGCAACGATTGCTGCGGATGGTTCGGTGCTCGACACCTGGTTCCGCTGGCTCGGATGGGGCGAGTACGGCGACGACGACTGCCCGACGGACGACATCGAGTCGCAGATCGGGCTGCGCGACACCACCGACGAGGTTCGCAACGTGACGATCCGGCCCGTCAGGTTGACGATCGACGTCGACGAACCGCCGGCTTCGGCGTCGGATGCCTACCTGCGGCTGCATCTCCTGTCACACCGATTGGCGGCGCCACGCACCCTGAACATGGACGGCACCTTCGGCGCCTTGAACAACGTGGCGTGGACCAGCATCGGCCCGGTCGCCGTCTCCGAGATCGACGACGTACGGATGCGGCTGCGCAAGGAGGGCCGGGTGATCTCCGTGCACGGCCTCGACAAGTTCCCGCGGATGACCGACTACGTCATCCCGACGGGCGTGCGGATCGCCGATGCCGACCGGGTCCGCCTGGGCGCCCACCTGGCCGAGGGCACCACGGTGATGCACGAGGGCTTCTGCAACTTCAACGCCGGCACGCTCGGCGTGTCGATGGTCGAGGGGCGGATCTCCGCCGGCGTGATCGTCGGGGACGGCAGCGACATCGGTGGCGGCTCGTCGATCCAGGGCACGCTGTCGGGTGGAGGCACCGAGCAGATCACGATCGGCGAGCGGTGCCTGCTGGGCGCCAACGCCGGTATCGGGATCAGCCTCGGCGACGACTGCGTTGTCGAGGCCGGGTTGTACGTGACGGCGAGCACGCCGGTGCTCACCCCGCATGGTGTGGTGAAAGCCCGCGAGCTGTCGGGCCAGGATCGGATGATGTTCATCCGCGACGGCCAGAGCGGCAAGGTCGTCGCCCGCGCCCGTCTCGGCAGCTGGGGCGCCCTCAACGAGGAACTCCACACCGGCCAGTGAGCATGACATCGGGGGTCGGACCCCAGATGTAGCGTCGCCCGGATGGGAAAGGCCGACGAGTTCGGGGAGCCGGTCGAGGTCGACGCCGGTGGACGCGCCGTGGCGATCACGAATCCCGACAAGGTGTTGTTCCCGTCGGTCGGGCCGGCAAAGGAGCCGCGCACGAAGCTCGACCTCGCCCTGTACTACGTGGCTGTCGCGGATGCCCTGATACCGACCGTACGCGATCGGCCCGTGCTGCTCGAGCGGTATCCGAACGGGGTACGCGAGAAGTCGTTCTTCCAGAAGCGGATTCCCGCCTCGGCGCCCGACTGGCTCACGACGACCACCGTCGAGACGATCAACGGTACGCCCTCGCGGGCGCTCGTCATCGCCGATCTGGCCCACGTCCTGTGGGCCGCGAACATGGGGGTGCTCGGCCTGCACGTGTGGCCGTTCCGCGCGTCGACGCCCGAGGATCACGACGAGATGCGCATCGACCTCGACCCCTCCCCCGGTGTCACGTTCGACATGGTCCGCGAATCGGCCGGCCACGTCCGCGATCTGCTCGCCGAGTCGGGGATGATCGGGTTCCCGAAGACCACCGGCAGCAAGGGCATCCACGTCTACGTGCGGGTCGAGCCGGGGTGGGACTCGTTCGCCGTCCGCGGCGCCGTCGTGGCCCTCGGGCGCGAACTCGCGCACCGCCACCCCGACCTGATCACCGACAAGTGGTGGAAGGAGGAGCGCGGCACGCGGGTGTTCGTGGACTTCAACCAGAACGCACCACACAAGAACATGTTCGGTGCCTGGGGTGTGCGACCGTGGGTCGGCGCTCAGGTGTCGACACCGTTCAGCTGGGACGAACTCGAGGCGATCGATCCCGAGGCGATGACGATCGACACCGTGCCGTCCCGCCTCGCCGAACGTGGCGACCCGTGGCAGTTGATGGACGACGCCGCGGTGTCGATCGCACCTCTGGTCGAGCGCTTCGCCGCGGACCTCGCCGACGGGATCCCCGATGCGCCGTGGCCGCCGGTGTACCCGAAGATGCCCAACGAGGCACCCCGGGTGCAGCCGAGCCGAGCCCGTCGGTCACCCACCTGATCGGGTCGACGCTCCTCGGGACAGCGCACGAGGATCGCCGTCGCCGGGGGTTCCTCCAACGATCGGTAGGGTCCGCACGGTGTTGACGCGCTTCGGTCGGTCGTTCGGCCTCCTCGCGCCGTTGTTCGTCGTGGCCCTGGTGATGGCGATCTTCCATGACTGGCGCCTCGTCGGCGACAGTGCCTTGGAGGTGATCCGGGCCCGTGACGTGTTCGGGAACCTCCCGCTGCTCGGCACCTACAGTCGCTACGGGTGGGCGCATCCCGGGCCTGCGCTGTTTGCACTGTTCGCACTTCCCGCCCGCTGGTTCGGCAATCCGAGTGGAGCGGTCGTCGTCGTCGCGCTCGTGTTCAAGTGGGCCTGCCTGTCGTTCGGAACCGCGGTGGTCTGGCGTCGGGCGGGTCGAGGCGCAGCGCTCGCAGCCTCGGCCGCCGGCGCGCTCCTGGTCGTGAACCTGTACGAGGGCATCTGGGCGGTGTGGAATCCGACGATGGCCGTTCCGGTCCTCTTCACGACCGTGCTGCTGTGTTCGTTCGCCGACGACTGGGAGTGGACCCTTCCGCTGGCGGTGTTCGGGATGACGCTGATGGTGCAGTTCCACATCGGCTACGCGGGAGCGGTCGCGGTGCTCGTCGCAGTGCTCGCATGGAGGGTCCGTCCGACGCGTCGAGCGGTCGGGGTGACTGCAGGCGTCGTGGGCATCACATGGCTGCTACCCGTCGTGGACCAGGTGGCCGGCACCGGGAACCTGCGAGATCTCGCGACCTTCGCGCTGAACAACGACGAGGAGACCGTCGGGCTGTCTCGCTCGCTCGGGATCGTCGCACGGCAGCTGTCGCCGATCGGACCATGGATCGGCGGGAGCGAACCGACCGGGTTCCTCGGCGGCGTGACGCCGATCTCACCCGTTTGGCTCGTGGTGCCGGCGGCTGCGCTGGCGATGCTCGCGCGCTTCTCCAGGACGGCGGACCCAGCCACGCGTACCTTCGTCGTCACGCTGGCCGCCCTGAGCATCGCCAGCGTGATCATGGTCTCGCGGATCACCGAGGCCCCGTTCCCCTACCTGGTGATGTGGATTCGAGCGATCGCCGCCCTGCTCTGGGGCGCCGTTGCGTACGTGGCGTTGATCTCGCGATCCCGTCTGAACGTTCCGGGGATGATCGCGGCGATCGGTGCCCTCGCCGTCGCGAGCCTCATCGTGGTGACCGACCGGATCGACACGTTCGAGTCGCGGGCGACGCGGGCACTCGAGCAGACTGCCCTCGATGCGATCCCGGTCGGGACACGGGTCGAGCTCGTCTTCACGGAGTTCTTTCCCGGCGCCGGCGAGGGGATCGCTCTCACGCTCGAGAGCCGGGGGCGGAACACGAGCATCTCTGCGGCACCGGAGGACCGGATCCGGCTCGGCCGGATGTGGGGGGAACATCGCATCGTCGGCCAGGAGCAACTCACGACGCTCGCCTTCGCCAGAGACGACGACATCGACGATCTGGTCGCTCAGGGGTGGACTCTCCTCGCCGACCATCGCGAAGACGGCGTGCGCCAGGGTCTGCTGCTGCTCGAATTCGCCGGACCGGAGTGACCGCGGCGATCTGGTCGGCGGGCGCCTCGCGTGCCGCCGACGCGGATGTCACCCCCGGAGCTGACCTCGTTGCCGGGTGACCGATCCAGCTCGGCGGCCGACGAGCGTGAGACCGATCACGACAGCCGCCACGCCGAGCCATCCCGTCCACGGGATCGACTCGTCGAGGACGACAGCAGCGAGAAGGGTGGCGGTGAGTGGCTCGGCCAGGACCAGCGTCACCGCGGTCGCCGAGGGCAGGCGCCGCAGCCCGAAGCCGAAGAGCACGTACGCGAGGCCCGTGGCCACGACGCCGAGGTAGAGGGCCATCGCGACCCCCTCCGGTGTGCTCAGCCAGTTCGACGGCTCTCGCGCGGACGACGCGAGCACGACCACGACGCCGATCGTGAACGGGATCGCCAGCGCTGCCGTGGAGGAGAGGCCGCGTTCCATCGTCGCCTTCGACGTGACCGAATAGGTGGCGTATCCCGAACCGGCCGCGAGCGCAGCGGCGACACCGAGCAGGTCGACACCGGTCTCACCCGAGTCGACCGCGGCGATCAGCACCGTCACACCGATGACGGTGACGACCGTGCCGCGAAGCCACGCCCGAGTGGGCCTGACTCCTCGGAACGTCCAGTCGAGACCGGCAGCGAAGAACGGACCGCTGGCGATCGCGGCGACGGTGCCGACGGCAACGCCGGCGCGGTCGACGGCCACGAAGAACAGCGGCGTGTAGACGGCGACGCCGAGGCCACCGACGACGAGCAACGAGCGCACCGATCGGATCTCGGCCGCCGACGGCAACGGCTCGCGATGTCGGTTCGCGAGCACCACGATCCACAGAACCACCGAGCCGATCGTGATGCGGGCCGCCCCGACGGACAGCGAACTCGCCGAGTCGGGCCCGAGCTCACGTGCGGTGCCGCTCGTCCCGAACAACACCGCAGCCAGAACCACCGCAGCCGCCGACGAACCGACCACGGGTGATGCAGGTCGCGACATGTGGTCAGTGTCTCGGGGCTGCGGTGACCACGTTTCGCAGCGTGGCGGCTCGGCCATCGGCCGTCTGGGCCTGGATCACGTAGAAGTCCGCCTCACGGGCCAACCGCTGCGCGGGATGCGAGAGATCCATGCCGCGACCGCCGACCGCAGCGAGCAGCGCTGTCGTCGAGCGACGAGCAAGATCGAGGCACGCAGCGCGATGGTCGCTCGCCTCCGCGACGACATCGTCACCACGGGCCAGCGCGTCGACCAGACCGTCGTCGTCGTCCCAGCGCGCGCGGAGTTCTTCGGCCAATGCGTCCGCAGCTGCTGCGGCCACGTCATCGTGTTCATCGCCGAGGAGACGGCGCGCCCGATCGGCCACGCCGAGCACCGCCGGTTGACCGAGCGATGCATGACGTCGGTCGGCTCGTCGCCACGAGTCGGCTGGTTCGACGGCGATCACCTGATCGTCCGACACGATGCAGCCATCGAAGCGCATCGCGACGGTCGAGGTGGCGCCGAACACGGGGAGCGCGAGCGCGGTCGCCGAGACGCCCTGCGGCGATTCGCCGGGCAACAGTGCCCACACCAACTCGCCCTCGTCGGACTCGGCGGCGACGGAGAACCGGTCGGCGAGACCCCACGACGTCGCCCACGGGGCGCGCCCGTCGAGCCTCCAACCGCCGTCGAGCCGCGTCGCCGAGATCGCCGGAGGTCCGTCGCGCCGAACGTGCGCGAATGCTGTTCCGGCGAGGGTGCGGCCCGCACACAGTTCGGCGAGGTGCGCCTCGACGAGCGCGTCGTTGGGTGACGAGCGCAGCGCTCGCACGACGCCGTGATGCTGTACCCAGACGAAGAAGGTCGCGCCACATCCCGAGCCGATGGTGGCCATGACGCGCCGAGCCGAACGTGTGTCGAGATCGAGCCCGCCGTGCGATGCGGGGCCCGCCAGTCCGAACAGCCCAGCCGCGGCGAGCGCTGCCAGGTTCCGGCCAGGGATGTGGTCGGACCGGTCGACCTCCTGGGCGGTCGGCGACAGCACGTCGTCGGCGAGTTGCCCGGCGAGAGCGATGGCATCGCTCGGGGCGGGGCTCAGCTCGGATGATGACGACGCCACCTCCGCAGTCTGACGGGCGAGCGACCGTCCGAGCAACGAGACGAGCAACCGGACGAGCAACCGGGAATATCATTGCGGCCGCAAGTGTTCTCACCGGCATGGCATCGACTCCGACCATCGACATCCGACGGGCCCGCGAGCGGCCTCACACGAAGATCGGCTGGCTCGACTCCAAGCACTCGTTCAGCTTCGGCCGGCACTACGACCCGACCAACACAGGCCACGGTCTCCTACTCGTCAACAACGACGACATCGTGCGCGGCGGCTCGGGGTTCGACACGCACCCGCACCGCGACATGGAGATCGTCACGTGGGTGCTCTCGGGCGAGTTGGAGCACAAGGACTCCGAACGAAATCGCGGCGTCCTCTACCCGGGACTCGCGCAGCGGATGTCGGCGGGCACGGGCATCTGGCACAGCGAGATGAACAACTCCCGCACCGACGACGTCCACTTCGTCCAGATGTGGGTGCCGCCGGACACCGAATCGATCGACCCTGGCTACGAACAGTTGGACATCAACGCGGAGCTCGACCGAGGAGGCCTGGTGCCGATCGCATCGGGCAAGGGCCACGACGCAGCGATCTCGATCCGCCAGCGTGGCGCCGTGCTGTGGGGCGGACGCCTCCGAGCCGGCGAGGCGGTGAGCGTCCCCGACGATCGCCACGTCCACGTGTTCGTTCCTCGAGGATCTGCGCAGCTCGACGGAGCGGGAGCACTGTCGACCGGCGACGCCGTCCGGCTCACCGGAGCGGGTTCAGCGACCCTCACGGCCGGCCCCGACGGCGCCGAGGTGCTGATCTGGGCGACCGCGTGACATCCTGAACGCATGGCCATGACGGAGCCCGACCGCACCCGGTTCGAGGAGTTCTCGGCCCTGGCGCGCTCGCGGCGTACGTCGATGATCGTCGACCAGACCCGCGACGTGCCACTCGATGCAATCGCCGAACTGTGCGGGCTCGCAACGTGGGCACCGAATCACAAGAAGACGTGGCCATGGCGCTTCGCCGTGTTCACGGGTGACGGCCGCGCTCGACTCGGCGACACGATGGCCGACGAGATGGAACGCGTCGGCTTCGGCGACGAGACGAAGCGGGCCAAGACCCGGACGAAGTATCTGCGAACCCCTGCCACGCTGGTGGTCGGCTGCGCACCGCACGACGACGAGATGCTGCACGACGAGAACCGTGATGCGGTGGCTGCCGGCATCCAGAACCTGCTGCTCGGCGCCACAACGCTCGGCCTCGCCAGCTTCTGGTCGACCCCCGCGCTCGCCCGGCCACCCGCCGTCCTGGACCTGTGCGAGTTCGAGCCCGACGATCGCATCGTCGGTGTGATCTACCTCGGCTGGGCCGCCCAGGACTGCCCTGCCCCCGAACGTCCGCAACTCCCGATCACCCACGTCTCCGAGTAGCGGTTTTCGCCGAGCGGGCCCCGTGCGGCGACAATGAGGAAGTGAGCACGCAGCAGACGATCGTGACACTCGACGTCGAGGGCGTGCTCGTTCCCGAGATCTGGATCGCGGTCGCCGAACGCACCGGCATCGAGGGCCTGCGCCGCACGACCCGCGACGAACCCGACTATGACGTGCTGATGCGGTACCGTCTCGACCTGCTCGACCAGCACGGGCTCACGATGTCGCTGATCGACGACGTGATCGCGGGGCTCGAACCGCTCGACGGCGCTCGCCCCTTCCTCGACGAACTCCGCACCGAGACACAGGTGATCCTGCTGTCGGACACGTTCGAGCAGTTCGCCCGACCGCTGATGCACCAACTCGGCTGGCCGACGGTGCTGTGCCATCGCCTCGTCGTCGCCGACGACCGCATCGTCGATTACCAGCTGCGCCAACCGAACCAGAAGCAGCACGCCGTCGAGGCGCTGCGGACACTGAACTACCGGGTGATCGCCGCCGGCGACAGCTACAACGACACCACCATGCTCGGCGCCGCTGACGTCGGCTTCCTGTTCCATGCGCCGGCGAACGTGATCGCCGAGTTCCCCCAGTTCCCGGCGCTCGACACCTACGACGACCTCCGCGCCGCCATCGGCGACCACCTGTAGACCGACTCGACCGAGGGCACGAAGGCCCTGGTTCGGGCGGACGCCGCGCGAGAGATTGGAGTCGTGCCGCGCGATACCGAACGGCTCGGACTGACGACGGCCGAGGCCACGCAACGACTCGCCGAGTCCGGCTCGAACGAACTGCCCGAGGCGACCGGGACACCGGTGTGGAAGCGGTTGCTCGACCAGCTCACCCACTTCTTCGCGGCCATGCTGTGGGCGGCGGGCATCCTGGCCATCATCGGCGGGTTGCCCGAACTGGGGGTGGCGATCTTCGTGGTGATCGTCGTCAACGGACTGTTCGCGTTCGCACAGGAGTACCGCGCCGAGCAGGCAGCCCAGAAGCTCCGCGACCTCCTCCCCCGCAAGGTGACCGTCGTCCGCGATCGATCGCCGCTGGTGATCGACGCTGCCGATCTCGTCCCCGACGACCTCGTCGTGCTCGGCGACGGTGACCGGGTGGCAGCGGACATGCACTGCCTGGAGAGCCACGGCCTGCTCGTGGACACCTCGACGCTCACCGGCGAGAGCGTGCCCGAATCGGTCGGCGCGGGCGACCCGTTGCGCGCCGGGACGTTCGTCGTCGAGGGCGAGGGCCACGCGCTGGTGACCGCAACGGGTGCGGGCACCGAGTTTGCTCGCATCGCCGTGTTGACCCAAGGGACCGTCCGGCCCGACACGCCGCTGACGAGAGAGCTGCGCCGGCTCGTGCGCACGGTGGCGGCGATCGCCGTCGGGGCGGGCGCCGGGTTCTTCGTGCTCACGCTGCTGCTCGACACGCCACCCTCGGACGGATTCCTCTTCGCGATCGGCATCACCGTGGCGCTCGTTCCGGAGGGACTGCTGCCGACGGTCACCCTGTCGTTGGCGATCGGCGCCCAGCAGATGGCAGCCGAACACGCCCTCGTCCGACGGCTCGAGTCGGTCGAGACGCTCGGGTCCACCACCTTCATCTGCACCGACAAGACCGGCACGCTCACGCAGAACCGGATGCGCATCGTCGACGTGTGGACGCCGAGCGGGAGCGTCGTGCGCAGCGGCGTCGGCTACGAGCCCGCCGGCGACATCGTGCCCGCCGGCGACATCGTGCCCGCCGACACCGGGCTCCTCGCGCGTGTGACGACGGCTGCACTCGTGGCACGCGGTTGCTCACGGGGCCGGGCGGCGCAAGCCGATGACGGTACGTGGACGGCTCGCGGCGACCCGATGGAGGCGGCGATCGACTCGCTGGCAACGCAGCTCGCCGGCGAGACCATCCCCGACGACCCTGCGGTGCTGGCACGCTTCGCCTTCGATCCGCGACGGCGGCGCTCGTCGGTGGTCACCGCCGACCAGGTGTTGGTGAAGGGAGCGCCCGATGCGGTGGTCGAGCGGTGCCGGCTCGACGCGACCGAGCGCGCCATCGTCGATGACACCCTGCATCGTCTGTCCGGGCGGGGCCTGCGGGTGCTGGCGGTGGCGTCTGGACCAACGCCCCGACCCACCCCGGTCACGGCCGACGAGGCCGAGCGCGACCTGGAGCTGCTCGGATTGCTCGGGTTCGAGGACCCACCCCGCCCGGAAGCACGCGATGCGCTGGCTGCGTGCCGGACTGCGGGCATCCGGGTTGCGATGATCACCGGCGACCAGCGCGCGGACTGCGGCGGCGATCGCCGACGAGACGGGCCTGCGACCACGGACGGCCTCGTGCTGACCGGAGCCGAGCTTCCCGACGATGAACAGATGCTGGCGTCGCTCGTCGATCGTGACGGTGTCGTGATCGCACGCGTCACGCCGGAGGACAAGCTGCGCATCGCTCGGGCGCTTCGATCGCGCGGGCACGTCATCGCGATGACCGGCGACGGCGTCAACGACGGGCCGGCGCTGAGAGAGGCCGACATCGGGATCGCGATGGGCGCATCGGGCAGCGACGTCGCCCGTGAGGCGGCCGATCTGGTGCTGCTCGACGACAACTTCGCCACGATCGTCGCCGCGGTCGAGCAGGGTCGGGCGACGTTCGCGAACGCTCGACGGTTCCTGACGTACCACCTCACCGACAACGTCGCCGAGCTGACCCCGTTCGCGATCTGGGCACTGTCGGGCGGCCGCTTCCCGCTCGCCCTCGGCGTGCTGCAGGTGTTGGCGCTCGACATCGGCACCGACACGCTGTCGGCGGCCGCACTCGGCGCCGAACCGGCCGGCCCGCACGTGATGCGGCAACCACCGGCGTCCGGGCGGCTCCTGAACCGCACCGTCGCCCAGCGGGCGTTCGGCGTCCTCGGGCCGACCGAAGCGTTGTTCGAGATGACCGCCTTCGTGGTCGCTCTGTGGGTCGCCGGTTGGCGCATCGGTGACACGTTCCCGACCGGTGCACCGCTGTCTGCCGCATCCGGCGCTGCGTTCTTGACGGTGGTGGTCGCCCAGTCGGCCAACGCGTTCGCGTGTCGCAGCGTCCAACGGCCGGCCTGGGGGCTCGGTTGGTCCACGAACCGGTTCCTGCTCACCGCGGTGGCGATCGAGCTCGCGTTCGCCGTGGCGGTGATCGCCATCCCCGCAGCGGCCGACCTCCTCGATCAAGGTTGGCCGCCCGCCGCGACCTGGATTGTGATCGCGGCCTCCGCTCCCGGGGTCGTACTCGTCGACGCCGCATGGAAGCGTGCGGTGTTCGGACCGTCGAGCCAACGTCTCCGCACCGCTTGATGACACGCTGGTGCGTCAGGTCGACGAGCGCTCGTATCGCTCGACGCCGCGGAGCACCACCGGGAGGATCAAGCCGACCAGCACCGAGCGCGCTGCCGCTGACGAAGATCGCCGAACGGACCCCGTACTGGTTGGCGAGCAGGCCTCCGACCAGCGCACCGAAGGGCATGCCCAGGTACACGAGGAACCGGTAGCTGGCTCCGACGCGACCGAGCATCTCGTCGGGGATCAACCGTTGACGCAGAGCGAGGGTCAGCACGTTCCACACCATCACCGAGCCGAGGGACACCGCGGACAGCGCCCCGACCAGGAAGGGCGACGACGTCAACGCCATCAACCACGTGGATGCGCCGGATCCGATCACCGCGATCGGCAACGTTCGCCGGAGCGGGAAGCGCGTGAACCGTGGGGCGACCAACGACCCGGCGATGCCACCGAGCGCACCTGGCACGAGCAACAGGCCGTACCCGAAGTCCGACAGCTCGAGGGTGTCGGTGGCGAAGATGACGAACACCGCGTTGCCGATGAACGACGCCGTGCCGAGCGCCGTCGACACCAACGCAAGCGTGCGGAGCAGACGGTAGTTCCACAGCCACCGGACACCCTCGGCGAGACTTGCCCTCATCGACGGTCGCGCCTGCGAGACGGGTGCGGCCGTCGCCGGACGGTAGCTCCCACTCATCAATCCCATGACGAGAGCCGCTCCGGCGAAGGTCATTGCGTCGACACCGAACGGCGCCGCGATCGCAAGACCGAACAGCAGCCCCCCGAGCGGCGGGCCGACGAGATCGTTCATCGCCAGCTCGGTCGATCCGAGCCGGCCGACGGCGCGTTCGAGGTCTGGACCGGCGACCGTCGACGGCACCATCGCCATGCTGGAGCTGTCCACCACGGCCTCGGCCGAGGCGAGCAGCACCGCGACGACGTAGATGACGATGATCGAGGCCTGGTCGGCGACGATCGCAGCGACGAGCACCACCATCACCGCCGCACGCGCGATGTCGAGGCGCACTCGCAGTCGACGCCGGTCGAACCGATCGGCCCATGCGCCTCCGGGCAGGATGAAGAACAGCCAGGGAAGTCGCTGCGCGACCGTGACGCCCGCGATCAAACGAGGATCGGACGTCACCGACGTGGCGAGCAGCGGCATCGCCACCAGACGAAGGCCGTCTCCCAGGTTCGACAGCGCTGTTGCTGCCCACAGCAGCCGGAAGTTGCGTGGCAGCGGCGTCCCGAACCGGCTGCGTCCCCGAGCGGGAACCGCTGCCGCCCCGCGTTCGGCCGCTCGGACCATCGCCGCGGAAGGTCGTTCGAACTCGCCCGTGTCGACGCCCAGCGCTTCGAGCGCCTGGTCGATTTCATCGAGCGGGGTCGTCGGGTTCGCCGAGAGGTCACCTCCGACGGGACTCGGGTCGGTCACGGGGTGTAGACGCCGAAGACCTCGCGCAACGCGTCGCTGATCTCTCCGAGCGTTGCGTCGGCGCGTAGCGCGTCCTTCATGCTGTAGAGCAGGTTGTCGGTTCCCTGGGCGGTGGCCTTCACAGCGGCGAGCGCCGATTCGACCGCCGCGGTGTCTCGGTTGGCCTTGTACGCCGCGAGGCGGGCGATCTGGTTTCCCTCCAGCTCCGGATCGATCGGGAACACCTTCGGTTCGGGCTCGTCGTCCATCGAGAACTTGTTGACCCCGACGATCACCCGCTCGTCGTCGTCGATCGACTTCGTGTACTCGTAGGCGGCTTGTTCGATCTCGTCCATCTGGAAGCCGGACTCGATCGCCGTCACGGCGCCGCCCATCTCGTCGATCCGCTCGATGTACTCCCACGCGAGTCGTTCGACCTCGTCGGTCAGCGACTCGACGAAGTACGAACCGGCCAGCGGGTCAGGCGTGTCGGCGACTCCCGACTCGTAGCCGATGATCTGCTGCGTCCGCAGGGCCATGCGTGCGGCTTCCTCGGTCGGCAGGCTGAGCGCCTCGTCGTAGCCGTTGGTGTGCAGGCTCTGGGTGCCGCCGAGCACGGAGGCCATGGCCTGCAGCGTGACGCGCATGATGTTGTTCATCGGCTGCTGCGCGGTGAGCGTCGAACCACCGGTCTGGGTGTGGAAGCGCAGCATCGACGACTTGGGGTCCTGCGCGCCGAAGCGCTCGGTCATGATCGTGTGCCACATGCGACGGCTGGCGCGGAACTTGGCGACCTCTTCGAAGAAGTTGTTGTGACCGTTCCAGAAGAAGCTCAAGCGGGGCGCGAAGTCGTCGACGTCCAGGCCGGCGTCGATCGCTGCCTGCACGTAGGCGATGGCGTTGGCGAGCGTGAACGCGATCTCCTGGACCGCCGTCGAGCCTGCCTCGCGGATGTGGTACCCGGAGATCGAGATCGTGTTCCAGTTGGGGACGTGCTCGGAGCAGTAGGCGAAGATGTCGGTGATGATCCGCATCGACGGCCGGGGCGGATACACGTAGGTACCTCTCGCGATGTACTCCTTGAGCAGGTCGTTCTGGATGGTGCCGCCGATCTTGTCACTCGACACCCCGTTCTCCTCGGCGACGAGTTCGTACATCAGCAGCAGGATCGCCGCGGTCGAGTTGATCGTCATCGAGGTGGTGACCTGATCGAGCGGGAGGTCGGCGAGCAGCAGCCGCATGTCCTCCATCGAGTCGATTGCCACGCCCACCTTGCCGACCTCGCCCTCGGCGCGGCCGGCGTCGGAGTCGTAGCCCATCTGGGTCGGCAGGTCGAACGCGCACGAGAGCCCGGTCTGGCCGGCGTTCAGCAGGAACTTGAACCGCTCGTTGGTGGCCTCGGCATTTCCGAACCCGGAGTACTGACGCATCGTCCACAGACGGCCGGTGTACATCGACCCGTAGACGCCGCGGGTGTAGGGCGGCTTTCCGGGCGCCCCGAGCTTCTCGCCCGGATCCCAACCGTCGAGGTCGTTGGCGTCGTAGAGCCGCTTGATCGGGATGCCCGAGTCGGTCAGCGGCAGGTCGTTCGCGTCAGCCATGTCGACGATCGTATTGCAGGCCCGTACCCGGCGCCTGATCCCATCGCCGGCACGTGTCGACGCTGCGCGATCGGTGAGGTCGATCGACATCCTGACCGCCACGCGGTACCGTCGAGCGGACACCACATGAGGGAGTTCCCGATGGCATGGTTCGAGCGATTCCGACGACGGATGAGGAACTACACGTCGGACGGCGACTACGCCGGCAGCCACGGCGCCAGAGGTGGCAGCGCCGAGCACGACACGCGCAACGCCAGGGCACAGGGTGAAGCCCTCGCGACTCGTCCGGATCGCTTCGACGGCGGAGGCGGCTTCTCGTCCTGAGTGATCAGGATGCTGCGACGACGGCGATCTCCAGACGCCACTCGGGGCGTGCGAGCGCGGGGACCGTGACCAGCGTCGACGCAGCCCGGTGGCCACCGAGCGCCTCGTCGCGGGCGGCCATCACCGTCGCCAGGTCTTCGCCGACGACGACGTAGGTCGTCACCGAGACGACGTCGGCCGGCCCCATCTCCGCCTCGACGAGCATCGCGGCCACGTTGGTCCACACGAGTGCGGCCTGGTCGGCCAACGCGTCCGGCGTCGAACCGTCCGGTGCGACCGGCACGACGCCGGAGGTGTGCAACCAGCGCGCAGCCGATTCGCTGAGTACGGCGTGTGCATAGTTCGCGGCCGGCGCAGCGATGTCGGCGGGGCGGATCTCGACCATCGCGTCATCGTACGGCCCGAGACAGGGCCAGCCCGCGAGAGTACGGTGGGGCCATGGCCATCACCGAAGACGACCTCACCGCTCCCTCCACATCGTCGCCGGGCACGATCGACGGCGTCGAGTTGACCCCGAAGACCGTCGGTCTCGACGGAATCCCGACGTTCGACAACGTCGAGGACGAGCGCCACTACCGCAAGAGCCATCTCGCCGGAGCGCTGCGCGTCTTCGGCAAGTTCGGCTTCGGCGAGGGCGTTGCCGGCCACATCACCGTACGCGACCCCGAGTATCCCGACATGTTCTGGGTGAACCCGTTCGGGATGAGCTTTCGTCACATCCGCCAGAGCGATCTGATCCTCGTCAACCACGACGGCGACGTCGTCTACGGCACCAAGCCGGTCAACCGTGCCGCCTTCGTCATCCACGCCGCGGTGCACTCGGCGCGACCCGATGTCGTCGCCGCCGCGCACGCCCACTCGCCGTACGGCAAGTCGTTCAGTTCGCTGGGCATCCCGCTCGCGCCGCTCACCCAGGACGCGTGCATCTTCTACAACGACCACCACGTCATCTCCGAGCAGGGCGGCGCCGTCGTGTTCGACGTCGAAGCCGGCCGGGAGCTCGCATCGAAGTTCCCCGACGGCAAAGCGGCGATCCATCAGAACCACGGTCTGTTCACGGTCGGCGAGACCGTCGATGAAGCGGCGTTCTGGTTCATCTCGATGGAACGCTCCTGCCAGGCGCAGCTGATGGCGATGGCCGCCGGCGACCCGATCGAGATCCGCGACGAGTACGCGACCTACACCCAGCAGAACACCGGGTTCCACGCCGCCGGCTGGTTCAGCTTCCAGCCGTTGTGGGACGAGATCGCCCGCACCGATCCCGAACTGTTCGAGTAGCCCCTGTCCGGGTCTCCCACCGACGCGACCCCAACCGGCAATCGGACGGGGCCGGTCACCCGCTGGCTGAACACCGCACAGCCCGAGGCACTGTTCGTTCTGTCGGCGGTCGCCCAGTACGTCGGCGCTGTCATCGCCGTCGGTCTCTTCGATCAGGTCGAGCCGCGAACCGTCGCCTGGTTCCGGGTGATCGGTGCGGCGATCGCGCTGGTTGCGGTGTCGCGGCCGTGGCGCGAACGTTGGAGCCGTTCGGATCTCGTTGCGGCGGCGGCGTTCGGCATCGCCACGGCCTTGATGAACCTGTTCTTCTATCTTGCGATCGATCGCATCGACCTCGGCAAGGCGGTGACGATCGAGTTCATCGGACCGATCGCCGTTGCCGCCGTCGCCACCCGATCGGCCCGCAACGCGGTCGCGCTGCTGTTCGCTGTCGCGGGTGTGGTGGTCCTGGGCGGCGGCGAGGTCGAGGGGAACGCGATCGGTCTGCTCTTCATCGGCCTCGCGTCGGCGATGTGGGCCGCCTACATCGTGATCGGGTCGCGCGTCGCACGACTCGACCGGGGCGTGGCCGGGCTCGGTGTCGGCCTCGCGATCGGTGCGTTGGCGATCGCACCCGTGGGCGCGCCGGGGAGTGGCGACGTGTGGACATCACCGCGTTTGTTGGCACTGTGCCTTCTCGTCGGGGTGTTCTCGAATGCGATCGGATACGGCATCGACCAGTTCACGATGCGACGCATCCCGATCCGCCGGTTCTCACTGCTGTTGGCACTCCTGCCGGTGACCGCCGCGTTCATCGGTTGGCTCGTCCTCGACCAGCGACCGTCCGGCATCGAGATGCTCGGCATCGCGCTCGTCCTCGTCGGCGTCGTGGTCCAAGAACGAGAGGAGCTGGCCCCGATCGAGGCAGAGGTCCTCACCGAACCGAGCTGACCCGTCACACCGTGCCGGGCCTGATGCGACGCTGGAAGCTACCGGGGACCGAAATGGCACACTTCCCCGATGGACGACACCGGTTTCCCCTTCGACGACACCCAGGACTTCGACGACACCGAGCGAGGGTTCGTCGCCAAGGCGACGACCCGGCAGATCACCGCCGCCGACGGTCGCGTCGTCTGGGATCTGGACGCCTACCGGTTCCTCGACGGACCGGCGACCGAAACCGCCCACCCCAGCCTCTGGCGTCAGGGGCAGCTCCTGATCCGCGACGGCCTGTTCGAGGTGGTGCCCGGCATCTACCAGCTACGGGGATTCGACCTGTCGGTGATGAGCGTGATCGAGGGCGAGACCGGCGTGATCGTCATCGATCCGCTGATCAGCAAGGAGACCGCTGCCGCCGCGTGGGCGCTCTACCAGGAGCACCGTGGTCCGCGCTCCGTGGTGGCGATGATCTACACGCACTCACACATCGACCACTTCGGCGGAGTGAAGGGCATCATCGACGAGGTCGACGTCGACGCCGGCCGGATCGCCGTGATCGCTCCGGAGGGCTTCATGGAGGAGGCCGTCGCAGAGAACGTGTTCGTCGGCACTGCGATGGGGCGGCGCTCCGACTTCATGTACGGTGCCGCGCTGCCCAAGGGGCCCGACGGGCAGATCGGGTGCGGGCTCGGACAGACGACATCGACCGGCGAGCCGACACTGATCCCGCCGACGATCGACATCACGACAACCGGCCAGGAGCTGACGATCGACGGTGTTCGGATCGTGTTCCAGGTGACACCCGGCACCGAAGCGCCGGCCGAGATGAACTTCTACTTCCCCGACCACAAGGCGCTGTGCACCGCCGAGAACACGTCACACACGCTGCACAACATCGTCACCCTGCGCGGCGCCCAGGTGCGCGATGCCCGGCGCTGGGCGGCGTACCTCACCGAGACGATCGACCTGTGGGGCGACGACCTCGAGGTCGTCTTCGCGTCGCACCACTGGCCCACCTGGGGCCGAGAGCGAGCGGTCGAGTTCCTCGCGATGCAGCGCGACATGTATGCCTACCTGCACGACCAGACGCTCCGGCTGATGAACCTGGGCCACGTCGGTTCCGAGATCGCCGAGATGCTCGAGATGCCGCCGGCACTGGCCGAGCAGTGGCACACCCACGGCTACTACGGCTCGGTGAGCCACAACGTCAAGGCCGTCTACCAGCGCTACCTCGGCTGGTACGACGGCAATCCGGCACATCTGTGGCCGCATCCGCCAGCAGCAGCGGCCGAACGGTACGTCGCCGCGATGGGCGGCGCCGACGCGGTGGTCGCCCACGCCCGCACCGCCGTCGAGGAGGGCGATCTGCGCTGGGCGGTCGAAGTCCTGAACCACGTGCTGTTCGCCGACGAGAACCACGCCGGCGCTCGTGCGCTCCAGGCCGACGCGTTCGAGCGGATCGCGTTCGGCGCCGAGAACGGCACGTGGCGCAACGTGTTCCTGGTCGGCGCCAAGGAGCTCCGCGACGGCGAGGTGGCGACCGCTGCCAGCCGTGGCGCGCCCGACCTGCTCGGCGCGCTCTCGGTCGAGCAGATCCTGTCGAGCGTGGCGATCCGGATCGAGGGCCCGAAAGCGTGGGATCTCCACGTCGTGCTGTCGTTCGTGATCACCGACCTCGACGAGACCTACGTGTTCGAGCTCCGCAACGGCGTGGCGATCCATCGACGCACCGATGCGCCGGCCGAGTCGAGCACGACGCTCTCACTGGCGCGCCGCTCGTTGATCGAGTTGTTCACGGGTCGCCTCGACTTCGCCGAGGCACTCGGCGACGGCCGCATCGTGCTCGACGGCGATCCGGCCGCGCTCGTCACGCTCGTGGCCGTGATCGGCAAGACCGAACGCAACTTCCCGATCGTCACGCCGTAACGGTCCAACGGGGTCCCACGGTGCCGGGTCAACTGTGACACTTCGGGAGCACCCCGGCGCCCAACTGTCACGTCGAGCCCGGCACGGTGTGACAGTTCAGTGGGAGAGGCCGGGGGCGCAGAGACCGTCCAGCTCTTTGATCTCGATTCGATCGCGGTTGGCGTAGGTGACCTCGTTCGCCGGGTCGGCCTTGAGGTTGAAGACACGGAACTCCATGTCGTTGGTGTCGACGGTGAGGATCCGTCCGATCAGCGGGTCGCCGAGGCCGAGAAGCACCTTGATCGTCTCGAGAGCCTGGATCGACCCGATGATGCCGGGCAACACACCCAACACGCCGGCCTCGGCGCAGCTCGGAGCGAGTTCGGCAGGTGGCGGCTGCGGCACCATGTCTCGGTAGGTCGGACCCTCCGTCGGATGGAACACGCTGACCATGCCCTCGAAGCGGAAGATCGACCCGTGCACCACGGGGATCCCGAGCTTCACGCTCGCATCGTTCAGCAGGTAGCGGCTGGGGAAGTTGTCGGCGCCGTCGACGATCACGTCGTAGCCGGTGATGATGTCGATGATGTTCGACGAGTCGAGGCGGGTGTCGTACGTGACCACGTCGACATCGGGGTTCAGCATCGTCAGCGTCTTCTTCGCCGAGTCGACCTTGCGATCACCGATGCGGTCGATGTTGTGGAGGATCTGACGCTGCAGGTTCGACGAGTCGACCTCGTCCATGTCGACGATGCCGATCGTCCCGACGCCGGCCGCCGCGAGGTAGAGCGCGGCGGGCGATCCGAGGCCCCCGGCGCCGAGCATCAGCACCTTTGATTCGAGCAGCTTGACCTGACCCTCGACGCCGACCTCGGGGAGCAGCAGGTGACGCTTGTAACGGTTGTTCTGCTCCGGTGTGAGCGAGGCCGGCTGCTTCCAGGCGCGGCCCTCGTCCTTCCACCGGCCGAATCCTCCCGCCATCGACTCGACGTCGGTGTAGCCGAGTTCGGCGAGCGTCTTCGCGGCGAACGCCGACCGCACGCCACCGGCGCAGTACACGACGATGGGCGCCGACTTGTCGGCGATGCGGTTCTCGATCTGTGCTTCGAGGTGCCCGCGCGGGATGTGGATCGCCCCGGGGAGGGCGCCCTCTTCGTACTCATCCGGCTCGCGCACGTCGAGCACGAGGGCCCCGGCTTCGATCTGCGCCGCAGCGCCCTCGGTGTCGATCTCGCGGATCTCGGATTTCGCGGCTGCGAGCAGGTCTCGGAACGTTGCCATTCCGAAAGTCTACCGAGTCGGTCAGGATTCGAAACCGTCCTCCCGACGCTCCGACGGGGTGGGAGCCGTGGCCTCCTTGCGTTCGAGGAACCTCGTGAGCGGGGCCGGCAGCGCAGCCGGACGGTCACCCCAGTCGTACACCACCGCCGATCCGGCTGCGACGTCGTGGAGTGCTCGGCGACGGCGATCGACGAGCGCCATCAGAGCCCCGACGCCGAACAGCACGAAACTGAACGGGAGCACGATGGTACGGATCGCCGCGGCACCCGGGCTGAGCGGCTCACCATCGCTGCGGATCACCTTGATGCCGACGAGCGCCTGCGACACCGTACGTCCTGTGAGCGACTGCGACAGCCAGAAGTACGTGAAGGCGTAGAGCACGAGCAGGACGGGCGCCACCCATCCTCCGCTGGGGTCGACCGCTGCGTCGAACAGCACGTCGATGAGATAGACGACGCCGGCGAGCAGCAGCGTGAACGTCGACGAGATGAGGAACAGGTCGAGGCCGAGCGCACCGATGCGCGAGACCGGGCCGGCATACCGGCCGCTCATGGTCGATCCGTCGCCATCGAGTGCGTCGTGTCCCTCTGCGAGCGGAGGCCCGGCGGGCAGCGTCGCGTAGTCGCGACGGAGCAGCCGATTCGTCGCACGCATCGCGATCTCGTCGACGCCGACCACCTGACGGCGAAGGAGATCGATGAACCTGCCCATCACACCCTTGGTGCTCTGCGCAACGATGGCGTCGATGTCGAGCGACGCTGCGATCGCGTCCACGTCGACGCGCGCGACGACGCGATCGACGTCGATCCGATCCGCGGCGGCGTCGAGGTCGACCCGGGCGACCGCGGCATCGAGGTCGACCCGGGCGACCGCGGCGTCGAGGTCGACCCGGGCGACCACTCGCTCCACGTCGACCTGATCGACGATGGCATCGAGGTCCAGTCGGGACACGATGCGCTCGACGTCGACGCGGTCGATGATCGCGTCGACGTCGAGTCGTGCAACGAGGCGATCGAGATCGACGCGATTCACGAGGGTGTCGAGGTCGATCCGGTCGAGGAGCGCATCCACGTCGATGCGGGAGACGAGCGCATTGACGTCGATGCGATCCAGAACTGCATCGACGTCGATGCGGTCGATCAGCGCGTTCACGTCGATGCGGTCGACGAGATCATCGGGGTCGACCGCATCGGCGACCACGGGAACGACGGCGGAGGCGATCGCGTCGAACGGGCGTTGGAACACACCCCGGGGGTGGTCGCGCTCACCCATACCGTGATCGTACCCCTCTCCATCTGACGGGGCTGTCTCAGCAGCCGTGGGCAACGCCGTGAGGTCCGATTTCCCGCGGCACGCACCCGGCGCGGTCGTTACCCTGCGAGCGTGCCACCGACGTCCCCGTCACCGATCGAGCCGACGGGGGCAGTTCCGACCGACGATCGGTTCACACCGCAGGACTGGGGCCTGTTCGTGTCGGTGGCTGTCATCTGGGGTTCGTCGTTCCTGTTCATCGACATCGGCCTCGATGCACTCCCGCCCGGGGTGATCACGCTGCTGCGTGTCGGGCTCGGCGCCGTGGCACTCACCGTGCTCCCGCTCCCCCGTCGGCACATCGGAGTCCGCCACGAGGACCGGGGACGCCTCGTCGCGCTCTCGGTCGTCTGGGTGGCCGTGCCGTTCACGCTGTTCCCGATCGCCGAACAACACATCAGCTCCGCTGTCGCCGGTCTGCTCAACGGCGGCACCCCGATCTTCGCCGCCATCTTCGCCATGGCGCTCCTGCGCCGACCGACCCGTGGTGCCCAGTTGCTCGGCATCGCCGTCGGGTTCGTCGGCGTGGTTCTCGTCAGCCTGCCATCGATCGGCGACGGATCGAGCGAGGCATTCGGGGTGGTCCTGGTGGTGCTCGCGACCGTGTGCTATGGCTTCGCCGTCACCATCGCCGGACCGCTGCAGCAGCGATACGGCTCGGTCAACCTGATGGCCAAGGTGCTGGCGTTGGCGACGATCTGGACCGCACCGTTCGGGCTCTGGCAGATCGACGACGCGAGCTGGGAAGTCGGTCCGGTCGTTGCGGTCGCCGTGCTCGGTGTGGTCGGGACCGGCATCGCCTTCGCGCTGATGGGCACGCTCGTCGGCCGGGTCGGATCGACGCGTGCATCGTTCATCACCTATCTCATTCCCGTCGTGGCGCTCGTGCTGGGCGTTGCGTTCCGAGGTGACGAGGTGGTCGGGCTGGAGTTGCTCGGCGTCGGGTTCGTGATCAGCGGCGCCGTGCTTGCGAGTCGGAAGACCGCAACAGCGTCGCCACGTCAGCCGAGATCGGCACCGGTCAGGTCGACACCGTGATGTCGCCGACGATCGGATCCCCCTGATCGTCGCTCGCCGTGACGGCGAAGGTGAACTCGGTTCCGGCGAACAGCGCCAGCAGACCAACCGTTCCGTCATCGATCAGCGATCCGTCGGTCTCGACGGTGAAGACGATCGGGTCGACCCTGCCGCCCTCGACGCGAACCTCCGACCCCGGCTCCAGCCCACTCCCGCTGAACGTGATGCGACCGTCACCGCCGTCGGCACAGACCTCGCCCGACCCGCTCGACAGGCACACCGCGTCGTTTCCCGAGTCGCAGCCCGTCGCCGCGACGAGGGCCGCTGCGCCGAACACGAACGCGAGCGGACCGCGCTTCACGCGAGGAGCGCCGGCAGGATCTCGCCGATCTGCCCGACGAGCAGCCAGTCGGCGTAACGGTCCATCGCCGTCTCGTCGCCGTTGACGATGATCACCCGCGCCCCGGCCGCCTTGGCTCGCGGAACGCAGTTCGCGGCCGGGAACACGCTGAGGGTCGAGCCGACGGCGAGCATCACGTCACACTCGTCGCTCACCTGCATCGCCCGGTCGATCACCTCGGGCACGAGTGGCTGGCCGAAACTGATCGTGTCGCTCTTGAGGATTCCACCGCATTCGAGACACGCCGGATCCGGGTCGCCGGCCCGCACCCGTTCGAGCGCCTGATCCATCGGGCGACGGTCCTGACAGTCCCAGCAGCGCGTGAACCACACCGTGCCGTGAACTTCGATCACCTTGTCCGGCGCGTTGCCCGCCTTCTGATGGAGACCGTCGATGTTCTGAGTGACCAGGCCGTGCAACTGGCGACGACGTTCCAACTCGACGATCGCCGCATGCCCCCGGTTCGGCTCGGCTGTCCACGCCGGCGTCGTGAGCCGGTTCTGCCACGCCGCCCGGCGGACCTCGGGTTCGCCGAGGTAGAAGCGGATGTCCGACGCCTTCTCGGCCGCCGGATTCTTCGTCCAGAGCCCGTTCGGTCCACGGAAGTCCGGGATTCCCGAGTCGGTCGAGATGCCCGCGCCGGTCAGCACCACCACGCGCTGTGCGTCAGCCACCACCTGACGGGCCGCCTGCAGAAGATCCGTCGACATCCGGCAACTGTGGCCGAGACCACGTTCCCACGGCAACCCCTCGCCGATATCGTGATACCTAGATCACAGAAAGGGTCTTTTCCAATGGGTCTGTTCGATGCGATCAGAGGACTGCTCGCCGGAGACGGTCTCCAGGGTGTCGTGGAGTCGACCGGACTCGGCGAGCACGTCGATGGCTTGCTGGGCGACGGCAGCGCGTTGGCCGACAGCGTCGGGATCGACCTCGGCCAAGCGACCGAGTCCCTCGGCCTCGACGGGATCGCCGAATCGCTCCCCGGCAGCCTCCGTGACGTGGCCGGCGACGCGCTTGGTGGTCTCACGGACGTCACCCCCTGACCAGTCGTACTCAGCGATGAGCAAAGGGCGCGTATTCGGTCGCTTCGCTCATCGCACGCCGTACCGAAACACCAGCGATGAGCGAACGGCGCGTATCCGGTCGCTTCGCTCATCGCTGGCCGGTCACACGAGGGCGTCCAGGGCGGCGGCGAAGACCTCGGTGTGACGATCGACGTCGGCCTCTGCGTGCGCCGGTGACAGCAGCGCCATGTTGTGGAACGGTGTCATCAGGATCCCGCGGTTGAGCGCCCACAGATGCATGAACGCGTCGAGTTCCTCGTCGACCGCCGCAGCCGCGTCGGCGCCGTTCATCGGGAGCGGGCAGAACCAGTACTCGGCCCGACAGCCGAGCTGCTGCACCGACCAATCGAGCCCGCACCGGTCGATCTCCGCAGCGACCCCCTCGCTCCATCGCGTGGCGAGCGGGATCATCCGCTCGTAGTCGTCCTCGAGCAGCGTCGTCGACAACGTTGCCCGGATCGCCGCCGTCGCCATTGCGCTGCCGGCCAGCGTGCCGCCCACGCCCCCGACGTCAGCGTCGTGGCCGTGCAGCACCGGATCGAGCGCAACGGCGATCTCATCGGTGACGCCGTAGGCGGCCACGGGAAACCCGCCACCGATCGGCTTGCCGATCACCACGATGTCGGGGTCGAGCCCCCATGCCCGCGTGCACCCGCCGGGCCCGGCCGAGATCGTGTGCGTCTCGTCGATGATCAGCAGCACGCCGTGACGCCGGGTGATCTCCCGGACCGCGTCGAGATATCCGGATCTCGGCAGCACGATGCCGATGTTCGTGAGCGCCGGCTCCATCAGCAGTGCAGCCACATCACCGTGGGCCAACGCCGCATCGAGCGCATCGAGGTCGTTGAACGGGACCACCCGAGTCGTCACCGACGGGTCGACCTGCGGACCGATCGCACCCGGGCGGCTGGTCACTTCCCCCTGGGGACCCAGGATCGCCAGCGTCTCGTCGACCGTGCCGTGATAGCACCACTCCATCACGGCGATCTTCGATCGGCCGGTGAGATGACGGGCGAAGCGCAGGACGAATCGGTTGGCGTCCGTCGCCGACGTCGTCAGCTGCCACTTCGCCATCCCGAACCGGCGGTAGAGCTCGTCCGCCACCCACGCCGCGTCTTCGCTCGGCAGCATCGTCGTGGATCGGTCGACCGCTGCCACCAGTCCGCCACGCCGATGACCGGTCATGGCGCCGGTGTCGCCGAGGCAGAAGTCGACGTACTCGATGCCGTCGACGTCGACGAACCGGGCTCCCGACGCCACTTCGACATGGACCGGAAACGCTCCCGGCCATCTCGTCATCCACGGCATCGGCACGCCGGCGAGCAGGTGCCTCCGGCCGGACTCGGCCAGCCCGGCCGACCGCGGATGCAGCTCGACGAAACGCTGGCGTTCGCGAGCCATGTGTTCGGCCAGTCGCTCCCGTGAGATCACGAGCCGACGGTAGCCTCGATCGGATGTCCGCTCAGGTGCTCAGCGAAGCCGCGCGTCGTCGCACGTTCGCGATCATCAGTCACCCCGACGCGGGCAAGACCACGCTCACCGAGAAGTTCTTGCTCTACGCGGGCGCCATCACCTCCGGCGGCGCGGTCAAGGCGCACGAGGGCCGACGCGCCGCAACGTCGGACTGGATGGACATGGAGCAGAAGCGTGGGATCTCGATCTCGTCGACCGCGCTCAACTTCCCGTACCGCGAACACGAACTGAACCTGCTCGACACCCCCGGCCACCGCGACTTCTCCGAGGACACCTACCGCGTCCTCGCCGCCGTCGACGCCGTCGTGATGGTGCTCGATTCGGCCAAGGGCATCGAGCCACAGACCCTCAAGCTGTTCGAGGTCTGTCGATCGCGGAACCTGCCGGTGATCACGTTCCTCAACAAACTCGACCGGCCGGGGATGGAGCCACTGGAGCTCCTCGACCAGATCGAGGAACAGATCGGGCTGCGACCGACGCCGGCCACGTGGCCGGTCGGATCGTTCGGTGACCTGCGAGGCGTGATCGATCGCCGCACCGACGTCTTCACCCGGTTCACCCGCACCGCCCGCGGCAGCCAGATCGCTCCGGAAGAGGATGTTCCCGCCGAGCGGGCCGCCGACGAAGAAGGTGCGGCGTGGACCAAGAGCAGCGAGGAGACCGAGCTGCTCAGCGCCATGGAAGCCGACGTCGACATGCCGTCGTTCCTGGCCGGTGAGTCGACCCCCGTCTTCGCCGGCTCGGCACTGACCAACTTCGGCGTTCGCCACCTGCTCGACGCGATCGTCGACCTGGCCCCGGCACCGACGCCCCGCCTCGACGTCGACGACAAGCCTCGCCATCTCGACGAGCCGTGTTCGGCGTTCGTGTTCAAGGTGCAGGCCAACATGGACCGCAACCACCGCGACCGCATCGCGTTCGCCCGCATCTGCTCCGGCAAGTTCGACCGCGGCATGGTGATGACCTGCGAACGCACCGGCAAGCCGTTCGCCACGAAGTATGCGTCGACCGTGTTCGGCGCCGAGCGCACCACCGTCGACGAGGCGTTTCCGGGCGACGTGGTCGGCCTCGTCAACGCGACCGGGTTGAACCTCGGCGACACCCTCTACGACGAGACCGGCCCGACCGTGAAGTTCCCGCCGATTCCCGCGTTCGCGCCCGAGGTGTTCGCGACCGCCCGCCCGCTCGACACCGGAAAGACCAAGCAGTTCCGCAAGGGTCTCGACCAGCTCAACGAAGAAGGCGTCGTCCAGGTGCTGAAGGACCCCGACTGGGGCGACGCGTCACCAGTACTCGCAGCGGTCGGGCAGCTCCAGTTCGACGTGTTCGCGAACCGCCTCGACATCGAGTTCAACGCTCCGATCGAGATCCTGTCCGCCCCCTACCAGGCGATCCGGCTGACCGACAAGGAGTCGGCCGACCTGCTGCGTGAGAAGCCGGGCGTCCGAATCCTTGCTCGCCTCGACGGGCACCTCGTCGCGTTGTTCGAGAACAAGTACGCGCTCGCCCGCATCGAGCAGAACGAACCCGACCTCACCCTCGATCACATCATCGCCGGCTGAGGGTCCCTCGCGATGAGCGAGCCGACCGCATACGCGCCGTTCGCTCATCGGAACGAGAGCGAGGCCACCGGTGATGAGCGAGCCGACCGCATACGCGCCGTTCGCTCATCGCTGATGAACGTTTCGGCGGCCGGTACCGTCGAAGCATGGACCGACGAGCGAGCCACCTGCGAACCCTCTGCACGGCGGCGGTGATCGCCGTGGCGCTTGCAGCGTGCGGAAGCGAAGCCGGCGGCGAGGTCGCCAACCTGCCGGACGCGACGATCGGTGGCGGCGAGACGCCGGCGGAACCAGAAGCGCCCGCAGAGCCAGAGGCGCCTGCGGAACCCGCGGAGCCAGTTGCTCCGTCGGAACCCGAATCACCGGTCGAGCCCGCCGAGCCCGTGGCGACGGATCCGGGCACGCCGGACACGACGACACCGGAGTCGGAGTCGACCGACGACGGGAACGACTGGCTGCTGCCTGTGCTGGTCATCGCCGGGCTGATCCTGATCGCTGTGGTCGTGGGCGGAGCACTGTCCCGGTCGAAGAAGGCAACCGGTGAGCGGGCCGCGCCACCGGCCTCGCCGTCGCCGCAGGCGAACCTGCTCAGCACATCGCAGTGGATCACCGACCAGCTCGCACCGGAGCTGATGACAGCTCAGCCGGAGGCAGCGCTGCAACGGTGGAGGGTCGAACGCCCGCGTCTCGACGACGTCGCCAGGGGCGCTCAGCAGGAGTACCTCACCACCAACGATCCCAACTGGCAACCGCTCGCCCAGACGATGTCCTCGCTGGCCACTGCGCTCGACACCAACCTTCAGCTCCGAGCACAGGATCCGCAGAGCGCGCAGATGGTTCTCGACTCGACCGCCGTCGTCAACGGTCATCGTGCGACGATCCAGCAGCTGGTCGGTTTGCTGATCCCCACGATCAACCGCTGACCGATCACCACGATCCGGAACTGCCACCGCCACCACCGCCACCGACGCCGCCACCACCGCCACCACCAGTGGGACTCGACGGCACCGTGTGCGACGACGAGAAGGCCGAGCCGGCCGAATACAACAGCAGCGGCCCGCTCAGCGCCACCTGAGGGTCGGGGATGTTGGAGGCCTTGACCGCCATCGACCATGCCTCTGCCGCGCCGAGCGCGACCGCCCAGGCGCTGTACTCGCGGACGAGCCCGCGCTCCCACGCCCAGTCGACGTGGCGTCCCTCGCTGGCGGCCAGGAACCGCCGGAACGACTCGGACCGCAGCGCCAGCGCTGAGCCGGTGGCGGTACGAGAGGCGAACATCGGCTGGTACGCGATGGCCGCGACCACCAGCGGCACGAGGAGTCCAGCGATCACCGCGACCGATGGTGACGCCAACACCCTCCAGAAGACCGCCGTGGTCGCCAGGACCACAACCCCGGCGATCACGGACGCGACTGCCAGCAACGCGATCGACGCGCCGATCACCTTCGACGGCGTCGTCGTGCGCCCACCCGGCCCGCCGCGTGACCACCAACCGGCGTTGGATGCGAACGCGAGCTGTTCACTCCGGATCGAGTTCCACGTCGCGGTGAACTCCTTGTCGTAGCTCCCGAGCTCGACGACGTCGCCATGGCCGAACAGTCGCTCGAGGTGGCCGAGATCGACAGCGTTGAGTCGAGACGTTTCGGCACCTCTCGTGAGCCGGACGGCACCGGCGTCTTCGTCGGCCACCAGTGCGCCGTCGGCGATCATCTCGGAGAACCATGCCGCGACCGAATCGTCGTCGACGGCTTCGCGGAGAACCACAGCTGCCTGCCACGGCTCGAGCCCACGCGGCGGCGCGAATTCGATCGTCGCCAGCTCGGCGAGCCGCGAGTCCGGGACCCGGTACGTCGCCACGTCGAGGCGCCGCGCCTGCTCGCCGGGCATGGGCAGCTCGCCGAACGCAGCCTCCGCCGCCCCGCCGGCGACCACGGTGTTGCTCCCCGCCGCACGGCCGACGAAGTACACCAGTGCTGCCGCCGCGACCCCGAGGGGGATCATCAGGAGCCCGAACGGACGAAACCCGGTCGGAATCCGGCCAGGTGGATCCGGGATCGAGGGCATCGTGGGCGTGGACAGCGATCGGATGACACCACTGACGGTGATGCCGTCGCCGGGAGCCAGCGGTTCGATCACCGCCACGAGGTTGTCGAGCTCGCCGCGACTGAACTCGCAGCCGCCGAATGCCTCACGGGCTCCGGTCAGGCACTCGATCGACTCGAAGTCGAATCCGGTGAGAGCCACCTCGAAGCGCTGGGTTTCGAAGGTCTCGTCGTTGCCGATGATGTCGAGATCGAGACGCCCGCTACTCACGTTCGCATCAGGCAGTCGGTACTCGAGGACGTATCGGCGACGGCCGGTGAAGGTGACGTCGGGGTCACCGAGTCGGACTCGGGTTTCGTCGCCGATGACGACGACGTCCAGCTGTGCGTTCGCGTCCGGGGAGTCGGCGCTGATGTCGGCGGGCGCGCCGAAGTCGTTGGGGATGAACCGCTGGTAGCCCCGTCGCTCGGTGAGACCGAAGTCGATGTCGACGACCTCACGAACCCACACGCCGTCCAACCCGTCGGGCCACACGGTGACTTGCTTGGCGTCGAAGTGCTCCGGCCGGATCACCGACTCGTCGCCGGCTCCGATCACGCCGAAGCCGGCGAGTAACGCCATCACGACGATCGACACCCCGACGAGGAGATGTTGCCAGATGGACACCTTGCGGAGCATCGGTCCAGTCTTGCCCGCCCACGGGTGCTCGGGTTCCCCTCTCGACCGACAGGCGCCCACTGTCACGTCGCCGATTCCTCCCCCACCAGTTCCCATCTGAGGGAGGTCTCATGTCCTTGTTCTCGCCGGCTCCCACCGGCACGATCACCATTCGACCGTGGCTCGACCCGGTCGTCGACGACGACGGATTCGACCCCCGCTCTCGATATGTCGAGGTCTTCTGGCTCGGGGTGTTGGGTCCGACGGCGACCTGGCTGGTGCGCCGCCTCGTCGCCGGGCTCGAACGGTCACCGGAGGGCTACGAGCTCGACCTCCACGCCACCGCTCGGGCGATGGGTCTCAGCTACACCAGCGGGAGGTCCTCGCCGTTCAGCAAGGCGTTGCAGCGGTGTGTGATGTTCGGACTGGCGCATCCGATCGACGGCGGCCTGGCGGTGCGTCGGCGCATTCCTCCGATCAGCTTCCGTCACCTGCGCCGCATGCCGGAATCGGTCCAGGCAGCACACGCCGACTGGCTGCACACCGCGATCGGCGTCGACGAACTGACCCGCGCACATCGGCTCGCGACCACCCT
The DNA here is from genome assembly GCA_963698435.1 of Ilumatobacteraceae bacterium. Classification (GTDB taxonomy): domain Bacteria; phylum Actinomycetota; class Acidimicrobiia; order Acidimicrobiales; family Ilumatobacteraceae; genus Sva-07. Next base: position 148,605 of record CAVOQV010000005.1, read on the forward strand.
GCTCGACCTCGGCGACGACCCGTCGGAGATCGAACACCATCTCGTCGCACTGGGCGTCGCCGATGCGGTTGCGGCCGAAGCAGCCGACAACGCGGCGCGCCTCGGTCAGGACCTCAAGCCGGCGGGGTGAAGTTCGATGCGAGGTCGATCAACAAGCGCGTCCCGAATCCGGTGGCACCCTTCGCGTAGATGCCGTCGTCGCCGTCGACCATCATCGGACCGGCGATGTCGAGATGGGCCCACGGGACATCGCCGGCGAACTCGCTGAGGAAGATCGACGCCGTGATCGCCCCGGCGTACGGACCACCGATGTTCTTCATGTCGGCAACGACGGAGTCGAGGAGTTTGCGATATCGCTTCGCCGCCAGGGGGAGCTGCCAGAGCGGCTCGTCGGTCGCCTCGGAGCGCTCGATCAGCTGATCGACGAGCGCCTGACTGGTGCCGAGCACGGGCGCCATCTGCGGTCCGAGAGCTGCCAGCGCGGCACCGGTGAGCGTGGCGATGTCGACGATCGCATCGGGTGCCTCCTCGACGGCCAGCGAGAGACCGTCGGCCAGCACCAGGCGGCCTTCCGCGTCGGTGTTGTGGATCTCGACGGTCTTGCCGTTGCGCATCGTGAGGACGTCGCCGAGCTTGAGCGCGCTCCCCGACGGCATGTTGTCGGTGCACATCAGCCAGGCGGTGACCTTGGTCTTGACCTTCAGGGCCTTCAACGCGCTCATCGTGGCGAGCACAGCGGCGGCGCCCGACATGTCCATCTTCATGTTCTGGTGGAAGACGTCGTGGCCCTTGAGGGAGATGCCACCCGAGTCGTACATGATCCCCTTGCCGACGAGCGCCAGATGACCGGTCGGGTTTCTCGGCGACCAGGTGAGCTTCACCATGCGTGGTGGCTCCGTCGAGCCGCGGTTGACACCGAGAAGACCACCACAGCCCATCTGTTCGAGTTGGTCCTTGTTGAACACCTCGACGTGGAGTCCGGCCGCCGAGCCGACGTCGACGGCCTTCGCCGCGAGGTCCTTCGCGTTCAGGTAGGTGGGCGGGGTGTTGGCGAGTTCGCGCGCGAACGTGGCCGCCGAGGAGACGACCCTGCCCCGTTCGGCGCCCTTGGCGACGTCCTTCGAGCGCTTGGCCCCCGCGACGAGCGTGAGCCCTTCCAACCGGGACGCATTCGACGGCTCGTTCTTGAGGCCCGTGTAGCGATAGGAAGCGAGCAGCACCCCCTCGGTCACGGCCTGACCCGCAGCTTCGCCGTCGACACCCTCGACGTCCGCGAGGTTGGTGGCCAGCTGCGCATGCGTGGACGAGGCGCGGGCAAACGCTGCCGCTGCGGAGCGGAGACCACCGGCGTCGATCGAGCCGGGTTCGCCGATGCCGATCGCCACGCCCAGCCCTTCGCTCGTGGGGACGCCGAGCACTTGGCCGGCCTTGCCCTCGAATCCGTTCGCCTCCAGCGCCGCCCTGCTCATGCCGAGCTGACGCGGGATCGCGCCCTTCGTCGCCACCGCCCAGCCCACCGCGGTGGCGGTCTTCGGAGCGGAACGAGCCGTCGAAACGTTCACGGCGGACACGGTGGCACTGGCGTCGGTCATGGCGGACAGTCTGGCCCACAATTCGTCCTGACGACACATGCATGGTTGCCCCGGACCATCGATGACGTCTAGCTTCGTCGCAGGCGGCCATGAGGCCGCCATGAGGTGAACAGCATCGCCGACACCGGCGATGCGGATGGGGGAATCGATGCGAACGACCACACGACGGGCACTCGTGCCACTGGTGGCGCTGGCGCTGCTCGGCGCGGCATGCACGAGCGACGACAACGATTCAGGTGGCGACACGTCACCCGAGGCAACCGATGGGCCCGAGGAGACCACGGCGCCCGAGGAGACCACGGCACCCGACGACACCGTCGAAGTCGTGCAGTCGGACGAGTCGACGCTCGACGCCGTCCAGTCAGCAGGAGTGTTCCGGTGCGGCACCCGTAATGACCTGCCCGGCTTCGCAACGCTCGACGACGCCGGCGAGCACGTCGGCTTCGACTCGGACTTCTGCCGGGTGATCGCGGCGGCCGTGCTGGGTGATGCAACCGCCGTCGAGATGGTCGACCTCGAGACCGCCGACCGGTTCCCGGCACTCCAGTCCGGCGAGGTCGACGCGCTGGTGCGCAACACCACGTGGACAGCCACCCGCGATGGCGGTGAGGGCGCGACCTTCATGCAGCCGAACTACTACGACGGTCAGGGCATGATGGTGGCATCCGACAGCGGCTTCACCTCGATCGCCGACATGAGCGGCGAGGGCCTGATCGTCTGCGTCGCCCAGGGAACCACAACGGAGGGCAATGCGGCAGCCGAATCAGCTCGACTCGGCTTCACCTGGGAAGTGCGGCCGTTCGCCGAAGTGGACCTCCTCCAGGAAGCGTTCGTCGCTGGTCAGTGCGACGGCTGGTCGTCGGACACCAGCCAGCTCGTCGGGCTTCGCTCGACCTACCCGGAGGGCCCCGACGCCCTGACGATCCTGCCCGAGGTGTTCTCCAAGGAACCACTCGCTCCTGCGGTCGCCGACGGCGACACACAGTGGGCACAGGCGGTCAACTGGGCGATCATCGCCACGATCGCTGCCGAGGAACTCGGAATCACGTCGGAGAACGTCGACACCTTCGCCGACACCGAGGACATCAACATCCAGCGGTTCCTCGGCCTGGCCGTCGGGGAAGATGCCGCCATCCTCGATCCGGGCCTCGGTCTCCCGACCGACTTCGCCTACCAGGTGGTCAGCCAGGTCGGTAACTACGGCGAGATCTTTGAGGAGCACCTCACACCGCTCGGACTCGAACGCGGTGTCAACGCCCAGTGGAACGACGGCGGTCTGATGTACGCACCTCCGTACCGCTGAGCCCAATGCTCTCCGAGCACCTGCGGTCATGGGGCCGACCTGAACACCGGTCAGCCCCATGACCGCATCGGTCACTGCTCGGGTTCCGTTCTGGCGGAACGTCAACGTTCTCAAGTGGGTGGCCCAACTGGTCGTCGTGGCCGGCGCGGTCGCCATCGTCGTCTGGCTGTACGGCAACTACACGGAGAACGCCTCCCGCCAGAACATCCCGACGAGCCTCGACTTCCTCGACAATCCGGCGGCGTTCCAGATCACGGGGAACTCGCTGTCGCAGAGCGCCCCGGTCCGGGACGCGCTGGTCGAGGGATTCCTCAACACCTTGCGGGTGTCGGTGGTGGCGATCGTTGCCGCCACCGTGCTCGGAACGCTGATCGGTATCGGCCGGCTGTCGTCGAACTGGATCGTCAGGAAGCTGGCGACGGTCTACGTCGAGGCGGTCCGCAACATCCCGCTCGCACTCTTCCTCACCGCGAGCGTGCTGGTGGTCGTGCTTGGCGTGTTCCCCCAGATCACCGACGCGTGGGATCTTGCCGGCCTCGCGATCATCTCGAACCGCGGGGTCGCCGTCGCCTGGTACAACGGATCTGGCGCCGGCCTGTTGCTGATCCTCGCGCTCGGGATCCTCGCCTGGTACGTGGCCGCGAAGTGGCGGAGCAGAGTCGCTGATCGGACGGGCGCACTCCCCCGCTCGGGGCTCTGGGGCGCCGGGGTCTTCGTGGTGGTCCTTGCTCTCGGCTGGACGCTGCTCGGCTACTCGTACACCCTGCCGTCGGTCCAAGGGCGCTCCACCGCCGGCGGCATCCGGATCGACCCATCGTTCTTCGCCCTGTTCCTGGCACTCACGATCTACACCGCGAGCCACATCGCCGAGATCGTTCGAGGGTCGATCCAGGCGGTCCCGCGCGGGCAGGGCGAAGCCGCAGATGCGGTCGCGCTCAGCGGCTTCCAGCGCATGTGGTACATCATCCTCCCGCAAGCGATGCGGATCGGGATCCCACCGATCGGCAACCAGTACCTGAACCTGATCAAGAACTCCTCGCTGGGCGCGGCGATCGGGTACTACGACCTCACCCTGGTCGCGCAGACCACCGTCGGCAACGGATCGCCGGCCGTGCCGGTCTTCTTCCTCACGATGACGGTGTACATCTGCATCTCGCTCGTGGTGTCCGCTCTGGTGAACGTCGCCAACCGTCGCATGATGCTGGTCGAACGATGAACCGCGGCCCCATCGCAACGTGGCTCCACTACAACCTGTTCCGCACAAAGCGCGATGCCGTGCTGACCGTCGTGTTCGGCTCGTTGGCGGTCTGGCTCCTGTACAAGACGATCAACTTCGTCTTCGTCACCGGACGCTGGACGATCATCGAGGTCAACCTGCGGCTCCTGATGATCGGCCGGTACCCGGAGGTGCACGAGCTCCGCCTTGCGGTCACCGTGGTGGTGCTCGCTGCCTGGGGTGGTCTGCTCGCCGGGTTCCTGCGCGGCCGCCAAGTTCGCGCCGGGCGGCTGACCGCCGCCGACTCGAAACTCACGGCGACCAGAGTCTTCGACCTGGTCGAGCGATTGTGGCTGCCGCTGGCGGTCGTGTTGCTCCTCCTCGTGTTGGCCGGCACCTCGGGGCCGTGGATCACCGCCGGCCTCGCCGCAGTCGCCGCGATCATCGGGCGACTGATCGGACCGTTCTTCGGGCGCATTCGCATGAACGCCGTCGCCGCAGCGGTCACCGTCGTCGTCTTTGCCGCGATCCCGATCGGGATGTACTACTACGTGGTCACCGCCGTCGGATTCGACGGGTGGGGCGGGTTCATGCTGAACCTGTTCCTGGCGGTTTGCTCGATCGTGCTCTGCTACCCGCTGGGCGTGCTCTTGGCGTTGGGGCGGCGCTCCGGGCTTCCGCTGGTCCGCCTCGTCTGCACGACCTACATCGAACTGATCCGCGGCGCACCGCTGTTCGTCCTGCTGTTGCTCGCCAACGTCGCACTCGGATTCTTCGTGCCCGACACCCTCGCCCCAGCCACCTCGACCCGAGCGATCGTCGTGTTCACCTTGTTCACGGCTGCCTACATGGCCGAGATCATTCGCGGAGGACTGCAGTCGATCCCGCGCGGCCAGATCGAAGCGGCCAAGGCCGTCGGCCTCTCACCGATCCGCCAGACCGGCTATATCGTGCTGCCGCAGGCATTGCGCAACGTGATCCCGGCCCAGATCGGCCAGCTGATCAGCCTGTTCAAGGACACGACACTCGCCGGGATCGCCATGGGGCTGTTCGAGCTGCTCCAGGTGTCGAGCGCGATCACGGCACAGCCGGAGTTCCGCGGCCAGGGCCTGATCGCTGAGACCTTGACCTTCGCAGCACTGATGTTCTGGGCCGTGTCCTACACGATGAGCCGAGAGAGCCAACGCCTCGAGAAACGACTGGGAGTGGGAAGCCGATGACCACAGAAAATTCAGACGCGACGATGCCGGGGGACTCACCGGTGTTCGCCGACGCGACCGCCATCTCGGGCGACGTGATGATCGAGATAGACGCCGTCGACAAGCTCTTCGGCGACTTCCAGGCCCTGAAGAACATCAACCTCCGCGTCGGCACCCAGGAAGTGGTCGTCGTCATCGGACCATCGGGGTCGGGCAAGTCGACCCTGATCCGCTGCATCAACCGCCTCGAGGAACACGACGCGGGCCGCATTGTCGTCGACGGGACCGAGCTGTCGAACGACATCCGCAACATCCAGGAGATCCGCCGCGAGACCGGAATGGTCTTCCAGAGCTTCAATCTCTTTCCGCACTTGAGCGTGCTCGACAACATCACCCTGGCACCACGCAAGGTGCGCCGGATGCCCAAGGCGAAAGCTGAAGCGCTCGGCACGGAACTGCTCGAGATGGTCAAGATCCCCGAGCAGGCCAGCAAGTACCCAGGGCAGCTGTCGGGTGGCCAGCAGCAGCGGGTCGCGATCGCTCGAGCGCTCGCGATGAATCCGAAGGTGATGCTCTTCGACGAGCCGACCTCGGCACTCGATCCGGAGATGATCGGCGAGGTGCTCGACACGATGAAGGACCTCGCTCAGTCCGGAATGACGATGATCGTCGTCACCCACGAGATGGGCTTCGCCCGCGAGGTCGCTGACCGCGTCGTGTTCATGGCCGACGGACAGATCGTCGAGGTCGGCACGCCCGAGCACTTCTTCGAGAATCCGAGCGAGGAACGCACGAAGCTGTTCCTCTCGCAAATTCTCTGAGAGTTCACACCCGCACGGTGCCGGTGTTCGCCAGGGCTCTGCCAGAATCTGCGCCGTGACCGCCACCGACGACACGCCCGAGGCCGCACCCGAGAAGTCATCGAAGCGATGGATCAAGTGGGTGGTCATCGGCGTCGTGGCCGCCGTCGTGCTGTTCTTCGCCGGGATCTTCGTCTACGCGAATTTCATCAACGACTCCCCCGATGCCCTCGACGAGTCGGACCTCTCGAGCGCGCTCGTCGCAACGACCGCGGCACCGACACCCGGAGCAACGACGCCTGCCCCCACCACCGCGCCCACAGCCGACGAGTCGACCCCAGAGAACTTCGATGGCGACTGGGTGCCGACGACCGCGTCAGAGTTCGGCTATCGCGTCGAGGAGGTGCTGGCCGGCGTCAACACCACCGCGGTCGGGCGCAGCAACGAGATCGAGGGAGTGCTCACGATCGATGGCACCACCGCCACGGTGGTCGACATCACCGTGCAGATCGAGAACATCACGAGCGACGACAGCCGGCGCGACAGCCAGTTCAGCGGACGCATCATGAACGCCGCCGAGTTCCCGACGGCCACCTTCGTGCTCACCGAGCCGATCGAGTTCGGCCGGATCCCGGTGGGCGACGAGCAGATCACCGCGACGGCCACGGGCGAGCTGACCTTGCGGGGGGTGACGAACCCCGTCACGTTCGACGTCACCGCCCAGACCACCGACGGACGCATCGGCGTGCTCGGCTCGATCCCGGTCCTCTTCGAGGACTACGGCATCGAGAACCCGTCGTTTGGTGTCGTCGCGACCGAGGACAACGGCCTCGTCGAGTTCGTGCTCGTGTTCGAGCGGGCCTGACGCGGACCTGAGGTCAGTTGCCGGCGACGGGTTGGCTCTTCTGCCACGCGGCGGCCAGGGCTGCGTAGCGCCCACCGAGTTCGACCAGTTGGGTGTGGTTGCCGACTTCGACCAACCGTCCGCCATCGATCACGCCGATGCGATCCGCCCGCTGGATCGTCGACAGGCGGTGCGCGACCACGATCGTGGTTCGGCCGCTCATCAGCGAATCGAGTGCTCGCTCGACGATGGACTCGGTGCCCGGGTCGAGGTTGCTCGTCGCCTCGTCGAGCACCAACACCGCCGGATCCACCAGGGCTGCACGGGCCAACGAGACGAGCTGGCGCTCGCCGGCGGAGAGTCGCGAGCCGCGTTCGCGGACCTCGGTGTCGATGCCATCGGAGAATTCCTCGAACCGTTCGAGCGCACCGATCGCATCGAACGCTTCGCGAACTTCGTCGTCGCTGGCGTCAGCCCGAGCGATGCGGACGTTGTCGGCGATCGTGCCACCGAACAGGAAGCCCTCCTGGGGCACCACGACGACACGGTGACGCAACGAGGCGAGCGTGGCATCCCGCAGGTCGATGCCGCCGAAGGTGATCGTGCCGGTGGTCGGGTCGTACAGGCGCGCCATCAGCTTCGCCAGTGTCGACTTGCCGGCGCCGGTCGGCCCGACGAGCGCCAGGCGCTCGCCGTCGGCCACCGTGATCGACACGTCGCTCAACACAGGCGTCTCGGTCGCCGGATAGCGGAATCCGACGCGGTCGACGACCAGCTCACCGGTCCGCGGCAGCTCTTGGGTACCGTCGTCGACGTCGGGTTCGGTGTCGAGGATCCCGAACAGTTTGTTGAGTGACGCCGCCGACGACTGCACGGTGTTGTAGAGCTGCGACAGTTGCTGCACCGGCTCGAAGAGCTGGGCGAACAACAGCACGACCGTGATGATCTGGCCGATCTCGACATCGCCGCGCGAGTACAGCCAGCCACCGACGGCCACGATGAGAGCCGTCGCCAGCACTCCGGCAGTCTCGACGAGACCGAAGTACCACGTGGACACTCGGACGCTGTGCACGTGAGAGTTGTACAGATCCCGGTTCGACTGCTTGAACCGGCGCTGCTGTTCGGGCTCACGGGCGTACGCCTGGATCACGCGGACGCCGGCGATGCCCTCTTGGAGCGCCGAGAGGTTCTGCCCGATGTTCTCGCGTACATCGAGGTAGGCCGCGTTGGAATCGCGCTGGAACTTGCGTGACGCGACGATGATGATCGGCATCACCAACAGACCGACCAGCGCGAGCTGCCACGAGGTCACGAACGCCAGGATCAATGCGAACCCGACCAGCAGGATCGCTGCGACGAACTGCAACAGACCCCATTGCACGAGTTCTCCCATCGATTCGATGTCGGCGGTCATCCGGGCGACGAGCACACCGGACTTGTTGCGGTCGAAGAATGCCAGCGACTGCCGCTGGATGTGGTCGAACACCCGGATGCGCAGGGCTCGCAGGAATCCCTCGCCGGCCCGGTTGATCAGGATGTACTGCTGACGCGAGGCCAGGTACGAGGCGATGGTCAGGCCGATGTAGAAGATCACCGCGTTGCGCAGCACGTCGGAATCCTTCGGCTGGATCCCGTTGTCGATCGCCCAGCCGAGGATGACCGGGCCGAGGACCATTCCCAACGTCGACACCGCGGTGAACGCCAGCGCACCGGCGATCGTCTTCTTGAACGGCAACGCCATCCGCCCGGCGCGGCGCAGCACCTTCTTCGCCTCGTCGGCGTCGAGCTTGTCCTCGTCGGCGATCGCCCCCATCGCGTGCATCAGCCGCCTCCCACCGGTGTCGTGGAGTCGTCGGCGAGCTCGGCCCGTTCGGCGTCGTCTTCGGCTTCCATCGCGGCGAGCACCTCGCGGTAGCGCGGCTCACGATCGAGCAGCTCCTGGTGCGGGCCTGATGCCACCACTCTGCCCGCATCGAGCAGTACCACGGTGTCGGCGAGCGCGATGGTGCCGGGACGGTGCGCGATGACGATCGTCGTGCGCCCGTCCATCACCGTCGACATCGCCGAGCGGATCTCGTGCTCCTTCGACGGGTCGACCGCTGACGTTGCGTCGTCGAGCACCAGCACCCGAGGGTCGGCGAGGATGGCTCGCGCGATCGCGATGCGTTGGCGCTGACCTCCCGACAGCGAGAATCCCCGCTCGCCCAGCTGCGTGTCGTAGGCATCGGGCAACCCCATGATGAAGTCGTGGGCGCCGGCGAGTCGAGCAGCGCGCTCGATCGACTCACGGTCGGCGTCGGGTTCGGCGAACGCGATGTTCGCAGCCACCGTGTCGTGGAAGAGCAGGGTGTCTTCGAACACGATGCCGACTGCACGACGCACGTCGTGGACCGGGAGGTCTCGGACGTTGACACCGTCGATGCGGACCCGGCCCTCGTCGACGTCGTAGAAGCGCACGAGCAGCCGGGCGACGGTCGACTTGCCCGATCCCGTTGCACCGACGAGCGCGACCGACTGTCCCGGTGACAGATCGAGGTCGAACCCGTCGAGCACCGGCTCGGCGGGGTCGTAGCCGAAGCGCACCCCACGGAACTCGACGGCCCCTGCCCGGTCGGCGGGGGGCAGGGACAGCGCTCGCTGCGGATCGACGACGATCGGTGCGGTGTCGAGGATCTCGTTGACCCGTTCGAGTGCCGCACCAGCGCGCTGCGCCCAGGCGATCGTCATGCCGAGCATTCGCAGCGGCGACACCAGGAGCGCGACGTAGAAGTTGAACTGCACGAGCTGGCCGACCGTGAGTTCATCGTTGATCACCTGCATGCCGCCGACAGCGAGCACTGCGATCAGCCCCAGCTGAGGCAACAGCTCGATCGCCGGCAGATATTTCGCCCGGATCCGAGCGGCGCGGATCGACGCGTTCCGGATGTCGTCGGCCTCCGTTCGCAGACGCTCCGACTGGACGGCCTCTGCGCCGAACCCCTTGACGACGCGAACGCCGCCGACGGTCTCCTCGACGACCGTGGCCAGTTCGGCCTGCTCGGCCTGCACCGCCAGCACCGCAGAGTGGATCGAGTGCGAGAAGCGCCGGCCGGCGATGTTGACGAACGGCAACGGCGCGAGGGCGATCAGCGCAAGCTGCCAGTCGGTCAGGAAGAGGATGACCGACACCGCGATGATCATCGAGAAGTTCGACAGCGTGATCGGAATCATCACGACGAACGATTGGATCTGGTTCAGGTCGCTCGACGATCGACTCATCAGCTGACCGGTCTGCGCTCGGTCGTGGTAGCCGATGTGCAACGACAAGATGTGGTTGAACAACCGCTCGCGCAGCCGAGTCTCGGTCCAGCGCGCTTCACGGAACGCGTAGAACCGACGCAGCGCCGTGAACGTGCCGACGGCCACGCCCGCGAGTGCGATCAGCGACGCCCACAACATCAGCATGTCGTCCTGCTCGATGCCGCGATCGATGCTGTAGCGCACCAGCAGCGGCACCGACACCTTGCCGACCATCCACAACAGACCGACCGCACTGCCGATGATCAGGTTCTTGCGCTGCGCGCGCAACGTCGACGACAGCAGCTTCCACCGCGACGGCGAATCGTACGCGTCGGCTCCCGGCGCAAGAACCTCGTTCAGCGTTGCGGTGTCAGCACTCACTCAACCGGCATCGTTCCCCGACCGCGATGCGAGCGGCGCGAGCAGCTCGGTGACGCGTTCCTTCGGCCGACCGATGATCGCGGTGTCGGCGGTGACCACGACCGGACGCTGCAGCAACTGCTTGTGCTTGACCAGCAGCGCAACGATCTGGTCCTCCGTGGCAGCGTCGTCGTCGGTGAGGCCGAGCTTCTTCCACTTGCTGTCGCGCCGCACCAACGCCGTTGGCTCGTCCTCGAGCTTGGCGATGATCGACCGCAGGGTGTCCGCGTCCGGCGGTGTCTTGATGTACATCACGATGTCGACCTCGACACCCAGGTCTTCGGCAATGCGCACGGCATTGACGGAGGAGTTTCAATGCGGGTTGTGGAAAATGGTTGCGACTGCGTTGCTGCTGGCCATGTGGTCGAGGCTACGACCTGATGGGAATGCTGCGCTCATCGGTTGCGACTGCATCTCGGTAGCGTCAGTGGCCCCGACTCCCTCCTTCGCAGTTCACCCCGACCGAAGGAGACGCCATGTCTCGCGACCGCATGTTCCACCCGGTGCCACGAGGTGGCATCGACCCGATCCGCTGCGCCGAGGACGCGCTGGCCGTCCTCGCTCTCGCCGCCCCGTACGGCCACGACACGATCGTGATCCTGCTCGACGCCGAGCGGCGCGGCACGTCGGTGACGGTCGTCACCGACACGATCGATCGTGATGCGCTGTTCCGGGTGATCGGCATCTGTGTGGCAGCGACCCAGCCCGATTCAACGATCGAGGCGATGATCGTGGCGTCGAGTCGACCCGACGGCGACGTCGAGCCCGACGATGTCCACCGGTGGTTGGAGGCCAGCGACCAGTGTCGCGCGGGCGGGCTCGAACTGGTCGAATGGTTCGTACTCGGGCGATCGGGCCCGCAACGCCCACGCGAGCTGTTCGGCGAGCCCGAGCGCTGGGCGGCATGACCGCAGACGTCACCCTCCGGAGCGGGCGCGACGTTCGGCGGGGCTGAGGCGCAGACCGGCTGCGCGGAGACGGCGCACCAGTTCGCGGCTCTCGATCTGGACGGCACCGGCGGCGACCAGGCCGTCGCGATACTCCTCGGGGATGTCGTAGTGGTCGCCCTGGAACCCCCGCCGAGGAATGCCTGCACGATCTGCGAATTCGTGGAGCTCTTCGTAGGACACGTCGCTGACCAGGTGACACCACTTCTTTCCACGCCACCACCAGCGAGCTTCGTCGATCAGGATCGTCACGGGCATCACCCTGCCACGACGGGTGGCACACTGAGGCGATGAGCGACCACGAACTCGAGCTGGAGGTTGCGTGGCAACGCCACGTGACGGCCGACCGTGCGCTCCTCGACGGCCTGCTCGCACGCCACCGCGAGAAGCACCGGCGCTACCACACTGCCACCCACGTGGCGTGGGTGATCCGCCACGTCGACGAACTTGCTGCGGCGGAACCTGTCGAGCATCTCGACGAGGTCGTCGCCGCCGGGTTCTACCACGACGCCGTCTACGAACCGGCCTCTCCGGCGAACGAGCGCGCAAGCGCGCGGTTGGCCCGTCGGGACCTGGGATCGATCGGTTGGAGCGATGACGCCGTCGGCCGGGTCGGATCGATGATCGAGGCGACCGAACACGGCGCAGCGGGCGCCCAGCCGGCCACCGGCGACACGGCCGTTCTGCTCGATGCCGACCTGGCGATCCTGGGGGCCGAACCGGCCGCGTACTCCACCTATGTCACGGCGGTGCGGGCCGAGTACCGCCACGTCGCCGACGACGAGTGGCGCACGGGCCGAGCGCAGGTCGTGCGCGGGTTCCTGGAACGGCCGACGATCTACCTCACTGCGGCCGGGCGCAATCGGTGGGAGGCTCGCGCCCGGGCCAACCTCACCGCCGAGCTCGCGGCGCTCACCGACTGATCAGGTCGCCGCCGCTTCGGTGGTCACGGCGATCTCGTCGAAGGGCACGCCGTGCTCGATCTCGAGCTGCACGTCGCGCTCGAGCAGTCCGTAGCCGACGACCGTGACCAGCGTGACCATGCCCATCACCACGATGGCGCTGCGGAGGCCGATCGCCTCGGCGAGCAGACCGAGCGGCGCCGCAGCGATCCCGAACCCGGCGAAGCTGAGCATCATCAAGGACTGAACGCGGCCCTGGTGGGTGTCGCGGGTCATGTTCAGTGCGATCGAGTTCGACATCGACTGGTAGCCGGTGGTGCCGGCACCGATGAACGCCACGACGAGCACACCGACACCGAACAGCGGCGAGAGACCGAGAGCGATCACCGCCACACCGAACAGCACGCCCGAACCCACCATCAGCTTCCAGACGCCCGCACCATCGGCACGACTCGCGAGCGGGACCGCCACGGCGACAGCTCCGATCGAGCTCGCCGACATGATGACGCCGACCCAACCGTCGCCGAGGTCGAACTCGCCCTTGACCAGTGCCGGGATGAACGCGACGTAGTTGAACCCGAACATGATGATCACGAACGAGCTGAGAACGAGACGGCGCAGGTGGGGCCGAGCTGCCACGTAGCGGACCCCGTCGACGATCTCGGCGAGCGGGCTCGCAGTCGACGTTGCCCGCGGCGTCGACCCCGAAGGACACCGGAGCAGCAACACGAACGACAGCAGGGAGAGCACTGCGGAGACGACGTACGCGCCGCCGATGCCGATGAACACGATCCCGGCCAGCGCGCCAGCGAAGGCGGGAGCGATGACGCGGGTACCGTTCATGCTCAGCATCGACAGCGTGATCGCATTGCCGAGTTGCTCCCGTCCGACGATCTCCGAGGTGAAGGCCATCCGCGTCGGGCCGTAGAAGCCGAACGCCACCCCCTGGGTCACGGCGGCCACGAGCAGCATCCAGAACTGGACGACGTCGGTGAGCACGACGACGCCCATTCCCGCCGCCGCGGCCAGGATCGCCCCCTGGCTCACGAGGAGGACGCGGCGCTTCGGCAGTCGGTCGGCGGCCACGCCACCGAGGGGCGTGGAGATCAGGAGTGCGACGCCGAAGCACAGATAGACGAGCCCAAGGGCTCCCTCGCGCTCGGTGAGGTCCCATGCCAGCACGCCGCGCAACAGGAACTGCATCTGCACCGACATGAACGAGAACGTTCCTGCCCACCACAGCTTGCGGTAGTCGAGGTTCTGGAGCGACGCGAAGGAACGCTCGAACCGTGGCATCCTCCCACCCTGCCCGATCCTGGGCCGATTCATGCGATCCGGCGCACGATCGCCATGCGGTTCGGTCAGCTGCGGACGTGGCCCTGCTGAAGGGCCATTGCCGCGGACTGCATCGGCGACGGCATCGGCCACGCCGGGCTCGAAGGCGCCCGGAATGACCCGCTCGGCGACCGGGTCGGTGACCAGCGAGGCGAGAGCGTCCGCGGCGGCGCGCTTGATCTCGATCGTGCAGCGCGTTGCCTGTACGTCGAGGAGGCCGCGGAAGACGCCGGGGAACGCCAGCACGTTGTTGATCTGATTCGGATAGTCGCTCCGGCCGGTGGCGATCACCGAAACGTTGTCGGGCATCAGTTCGGGCATCACCTCGGGCGTCGGGTTGGCCATGGCGAACACGATCGCGTCGTCGGCCATGTCGGCGAGCCACTCGGGTTGGATGATGCCGGGGCCGGAGAGCCCGAGGAGCACATCGGCACCCTGCAACGCGTCACGGACGCCGCCGCGCCGATCGTCGCAGTTGCCGTTCTCGACGAACCACTGCTTGGTCGGCGTGAGGTGCTGCCGTTCACGATGAAGGATCCCACTGCTGTCGACGCCGATGATGTCGCCGGTGCCGTCCTGGCCGACACGAGCGTCGTGCAACAGCTCGGCGACCGCAACACCGGCTGCTCCGGTGCCGACGATGACCACCCGAAGCTCCTCCACCCGCTTGCCGACGACCCGTGCGGCGTTGATCAACGCGGCGAGCGCAACGATCGCGGTGCCGTGTTGGTCGTCGTGGAACACCGGGATGTCGAGCGCCTCCTGGAGACGCCGCTCGATCTCGAAACACTCCGGTGCCTTGATGTCCTCGAGGTTGATCCCGCCGAACGTGGGCGCGATCGCCGTGCCGATCGCCACCATCTCGTCGACGGTGCGGGCGTTCACACACACCGGGTACGCGTCGACACCCCCGAACTGCTTGAAGAGCACCGCCTTGCCTTCCATGACGGCCATCGCCGCCTCGGGCCCGATGTCGCCCAGGCCCAACACCGCCGTGCCGTTGGACAGCACGGCCACAGCGTTCGAGCGGCCGGTCAGCGACCACACGCGCTCGGGCTCGTCGGCGATCGCTTGCGACACCCGCCCGACACCGGGCGTGTAGGCGAGCGACAGGTCCTCGGGACCGTCGATCGGCACCCGAGACGCGACGACGAGCTTGCCGCCCTGGTGAAGGGCGAACGCCGGGTCGTCGGCATACGGGTCGGTCACGTCGACGCCATCGGGAATCGTCGTCGTCTCCGTCGTGGTGTTCGTGGTCGTGGTCGTGTTCATGGTCGTGGTCCGTCCTTGGTGGGAGATACGGGTGTGTCCCGAAGACCTGCAGCGGAGCCCGCCGCCGGTTTCCGGCTGGTCGGGCGAGTTCGACGAGAGTCAGCGCTGGCGCTGAACTCGTGTCCCCCGCCTGACCCGTACCGGAATGAGTACGGGTGCGGGGCCGCGTGCAGCCACTACTGCGCCTGCTGCCGCTACCGCGGCGACAATGGCAACAATGGCGATGAGCACGTGGAGCACCCTACCGGATCTGTTTGACTGGCACCATGACCGACCTCGAAACGATGCCCGTCGAGCGCGTCGACGTCGACACCGACGAGGCCACCGAAACCGGTGAGCCGACCGCCGCTCACATCGTCAAGACCAAGCGAGGCGAGAACGCCGCCGCCGTCGTGTTGGAGGCGCGGATCATGGGCACACCGGTCGAAGCGCTCTGCGGATTCGTCTGGGTGCCGTCACGAGATCCCAAGCAACTCCCCGTGTGCGAGAAGTGCAAGAGCGTCTACGGGATGTACAAGGCCTTCAACGACGGCCTGCGCGACACACCCGAAGACTGACGGCACTCGTGACCGAACTCCGGATCCGGCAGGCCGTTCGGGCCCTGCTCGTCACACCCGACCATCACGTGCTTCTGGTTCGGTTCGAGTTCCCCGACGCGACCGTCTGGTCGCTGCCCGGCGGCGGGCTCGACCCTGGGGAAACCCATGTCGAAGCGCTCCATCGCGAGCTGATCGAGGAGGTCGGACTGCACGATCCGGTGGTCGGTCCGCACGTGTGGGATCGCGAGCACATCATCGCCCATGACGACGGCCTGTGGGACGGCCAACGCGACCGGTACTACCTGGTCGAGGCGGCGGAACGGTTCGAGCCGACGCCGGCGCTGACCTGGGAACAGCTCCGCGCCGAACGCCTCCACGAATTGCGCTGGTGGCACGTCGACGAGATCGAGCGCGCGACCGCCAGCGACACCTGGTTCTCACCGCGAGCACTCGGTCAGCACCTGCGTGCGCTGATCGTCGATGGCGCTCCACCGGCTCCGATCGACACCGGCGTCTGATCTCATCAGGGGTCACCGGCGCAGCGATCCGTGACCGATCGAGCGGTCGAAACCATCCGCGGCGGTGTCGAGCAGCACCTCACCCGAGGGTTGCGATCGCGGAGGGGCGAACCGGCCCATCGCACGGGCGGCGACAGACAACGGGCCGAAGCCGACAACCTCGTCGATCCCCGACCCCGGTACGGGGATCCGAACGGTTCCGTCGAATCCGCAAGTACATCCTGCCATCAATCTCTGGGTTCCACAGCCGCTGAATCACCTTGATTCGTTCCTCGAGCGCACGGCGAATTACGAATGGGAAATCGCGGGTCTGGAAATGTCATCGCCGGCAGACGCAGCGAGAAGAGCAGGACTTATGGATGCGTCTGCAACTGTTGGTCTCGCAAGTTCATATGGATAGTGGGCATCCTAGATATTTTCTTGTCTTCGTGTGCCCAGTGGGCTATCATTTGCTCTCAACGGGAGGGGACGGACATGGGGAAGACTTCGAAATTCGCGGCCTTTGTCGCGCTTGGAGCACTGGTATTCGCAGCCTCGGCCTGCGGTTCGGACGACGACGGTGGCGGAGGTGACGATTCCGGTGCAACGGAACTGGAAGCCACCCTGGCCGACTTCCAGTTCACTCCCGACAGTTGGACCGCCGCAGCCGACGAGGACGTGACGATCGAGCTCACGAACGACGGCGCGGTCGCCCACGAATGGGTCATCCTCCAATCCGGCGTCACCATCGAGAGCGAGGCAGATCTCCCCGACACCGAGGAAGAACTCCTCGCCGACTTCGTGCTCACCGAGACCGAGGTGGAATCCGGGGAGACCCAGGACATGGTGTTCAACGTGCCCGCAGGGACCTATCAGATCATCTGTGCCATCGAGACCCATTTCGATGCCGGCATGGAAGGCACACTCACCGTCGAGTGATGTCGTGCCCCCGACATTCGATCATCGAGGTACCGTCGACCGCCGGGCACGCGTCGCTGTCGCAGCGCTGACAGTGCTCGCGCTCGGAGTCGTCGGGTGCGGGCCTGACGGGCCCGACGTGGTGAACGGACAGATCGTCGATGTCGACGACACCGACGACGTACTTCTCGGTCCGGGCGATTCGGTTCGAATCGCCATGACCGAATTCGAGTTCTCCCCTCACGAATTGATCGTCGAGCCCGGCGAGTACTCCGGCGAACTCGTCAACGAGGGGGTCGTGCAGCACAATCTGACGTTCGCCGACGGCACGTCGCACCCAGTGGCGCCAGGTGAGTCCGTCGCGATCGAGTTGCTCGTGCCGGATGACGGTCTGACGTTCTTCTGCTCGATCGAGGGCCACGAAAGCGCCGGTATGACCGGCGAGATCCGCACACCGGAGACGCACGACAGCAACTGACGGCCGCGCGGCGGCCCGTGATCGCCGAAGTGCACCCTCAGCGATGATGGTGACTCGTACGGATGATGCAGGTCTGCTGGGCCGTTGACATCAGACGCCCATCCTGGCTCCAGATCCGAAGTGATCCGTGGCCGATCGAACGGTGAAAGCCTTCGGGGATCAGTTCCAGCAGCACCCACTCGCTCGGTTCCGCGTCGACGACGCGCAACGTGTTGTCGATGCTCGTCGCTCCGGGCATCGCACCGAGCGCCGCACCGATGCCCATCGGGATGATGTCGGCGACGTAGGCCTGAGATGCCGGGGTGCCGATCTCATCATCGACGACTCTGGTCCAGATCAACAGTCCGCCGTGCTGGGGCGTGCCGACCGCCTCCATCCCGAAGGCGCCCGCCGCCAATCGCCGCTCCATCGTCTGAAAGAACGACCCTGACAGATCCATCTCGAACGGTCCACCCATCTGCGGGCAGTCGCGGGGTGACGGCGCTTCGGGCATCGTGACGAACTGTTCCCGATCACCGCCGGGTCGGATCGTATGAGCACACAGCGACGTGAAGACCAACTCGTCATCGACCTTCGCCACCACCTGGGACTGCGTCGTGACCCTGCCCTCGGCAGGAACCGTGACCTCGAGTTCGACAACGGAACCGGGCGACGGCGACCCGATGAACTGCGTCGTGATCCACTGCAACGGCCGTCCAGTCGCACGTTCGGCCGCCTCGATGGACGCTGCGATTCCCGATCCTCCGTACAGGAATCCGAACGGTGTGCAGAGTTCCGTGCGGGCGCGAAGCCGGAAGCGGTGCGGATCGTCGGTCGGCTGGAGGTCGAGGAGGTCGAACGTGGGGAGCACCGCATGACGTTCCCAGAGCCGACGACGACTCGACAAACCGAAACGGCGTGTGCGTGTCCGGCTCAGTCCGGTGCTCGCCGCCGCTCACCGAGCCGGTCGGAGCCGGCGTCGATGCCGGGCAACTGCGGTTCGAATCGCCCGGCGTGGGCAGCCACGAGGTCGCTGACGATCGCTTCGACCTCAGCCCACGAGGATGCCCGCGGTCCCGCCAGCGTCCGGTTGTACGGCTGGTCGAACACGATGGTCGTGTTGCCGAGTGCCCGCAACTGCTCGACATTGTGCGGCGCATCATCGATGTAGGCATCGGCGTCAGCCTCGGGCTTGGCGCCGAGGAAGCACAGGTCGCGGTAGGGGATGCGGTTGGCGTCGAGCCAGGCAGCGGTGTCGCCGACCGCCTTCTCGTGGCCCCAGTTGACATACAGCCGATGCGTGATGATCCGAATCCAGACCCCGGCATCGGACAGTCGCCAGAGGGCGTCGGCGGCGCCGTCGATCACGTCCATCGTGCGGAACATGTCGTACTCCATGACAGCAATACGGTGCAGATCTGCGTACTCGCCGGGACCGAGCCCCCACTCGACGAAGTCCCACGATCGGTCGAGTGGCAGCGTGTCGGGATCGACGCCACGGATCTCCGCGAGGATGTCACGGAAACGGCGCGTGTGGTCCGCGACGACACCGTCGAGGTCGACCCCGAGCGTGAACGATCCGCTCATCGGCTGCACAGAAAGGTCGCGATCATGGATCCAGCCTGCCAGAGTGGAGCCCGATGACGAACGGGTCGAGACACGGACGGCTCCGGCTGGGGATCGACCTCGACGGTGTGGTCGCCGACTTCAACGCCGGATGGATCTCGCGGTACAACACGCAGTTCGGAGCGGATCTGCTCCCCGAACACGTCGACATCTGGGATGCACCGACGCTGTTGACCCACTTCACCGACATGGACGAGTTCTGGTCGTGGGCCCGCACCAGCGGCGACGGGGCGAGCATCTTCCGCATCCTCGAGCCGTATCGCGGAGCGATCCAAGCGCTCGATCAGCTGGCTCGTCGACACCACGTCGTCATCGTGACGACGAAACCGTCCTTCGCCGTCCACGACACGTTCGAGTGGCTCGCCCAGCACCGCGTGCCGACCACCGAGGTGCACATCGTGGACGACAAGACGACTGTCCACTGTGATGTGTATCTCGACGATGCTGACCACAATCTGGTCGCGCTGAGAGATGCCCACCCCGACGCCACGGTCTGCCGATACGTCCGCCCGTGGAACGCGGCACACGCCGGTGTCGTCGATGTCCGTCACTGGGCCGAATTCCAACGCGCTCTCGACGCCCGCGTTGCCGGCACGTGAACGCTTCCCCATCCGGTTCAACCGCTCCGGGTGCGTCCGCTACGGTCGAGCGCATCCGTCCGCAACCAGGAGAGACATCACCATGAGATCCCGCAAGCTCATTGCCGCGTGCGCCGCACTCGGCCTCGTCGTGGCCGCGTGTGGCAGTGACGACGATTCGTCGGCCTCCGAATCCGCCAGCACCGACGCACCGGACGCCACCGGCGACACCGGCGACGTCCCGGAGGACTGGCCCGACGAGATCGTGTTCACCCTCACCCCGTCGCAGGAGACCGGCGGCCTGATCGAGACCGCCGAGCCGCTCGCCGAACTGCTGTCCGCCGAACTCGGTGTCGACGTCACACCGCTGGTGCCGACCGACTACTCCGGCGTGATCGTCGCCCTCGAATCGGGCCAGGCCCAGGTCGCCGGCGGTCTCGGACCGCGCCAGATGGTCCAAGCCGAGGAGCAGGCCGATGCAGAGCTCATCCTCCAGGCCGAGCGCTTCGGCTCGCTGCTCTACGTCACCCAGTGGTTCACCAACGACCCCGACACGTACTGCGACGACGAGCCGGTCGCCGACGAGGACGGATACCTGTTCTGCAACGGTGTCCTCGACGCCTCCGGGCCCGAGGCGGGCCCGATCGGCGCCGACAAGCTGGCGCTGCTCGAGGGCCAGACCGTGTCGTTCGTCGACCAGGGGTCGACATCGGGGTACGCGATCCCGGCGTTGCAGCTGAGCGAGGCCGGCATCGACCCGATCGACGGGATCGACGGCCTCTTCGCCGGCGGTCACGACGGCTCCGTACAGGCGGTCTACGACGGCGACGCCGTCGTCGGAGTGTCGTACAACGATGCACGTGGAGACATCGTCGAGACCTCACCGGACGTCGGCGAGAAGGTCGTCGTGTTCGGCTGGTCCGGCCCGATCCCGAACGACGGGTTTGCCGTCGCCAGCGACCTGCCCGACTCGCTGGTCGAGGCGATCACCGCAGCCTTCGTGTCCATCTCCGGCACCGAAGAAGGAGCTGCGCTCCTGTCGGAGCTGTACAACATCGACGCCCTCGTGCCGGTCACGTCGAGCGACTATGACGTGATCCGCGATCTCGAGATCCAGCTCGGCGACGTCCTGGAGTGACCACACCGCTCCCGGCGTGCCAGTCGTGTCCGCCACGACTGGCACGCCAGTTGGCGCGTCGATGAGAGGATGACGAGATGATCCGATTCGAGCAGGCGTCGGTCACCTATGCCGGCGGGGTCGCCGCGATGAAGGACCTCGACCTGACGATCGAGCCCGGCGAGTTCGTCGTGATCGTCGGCCTGTCGGGTGCCGGCAAGTCGACGTTGATCCGAGCGATCAACGGGCTCGTCCCGCTCACCTCGGGCCGCCTCGAGGTCAACGGCGTCCAGGTCCCCGACCTGAACCGGCGGGAGCTGAGAGACCTGCGCGGCGACATCGGCATGATCTTCCAGGGCTTCAACCTGGTCGACCGCACCACCGTGTTGCGCAACGTGCTGATGGGTCGCCTGCACGAGGTACCGACCTGGCGGACCCTCCTCGCTCGCTACACCCAAGCCGACATCGACATCGCCGCCCGCGCCCTCGCCCGCGTCGAGATCATCGAGAAGGCGTGGGTGCGAGCAAGCGACCTGTCCGGCGGTCAGCGCCAGCGAGTCGGCATCGCCCGAGCCCTCGCACAGGAGCCGTCGATCCTCCTCGCCGACGAACCGGTCGCATCGCTCGACCCACCGACGAGCCACGTCGTCATGCGGTACCTCCAGCAGATCGGACGCGAACTGGGCATCACCGTGATCGTCAACCTCCACTTCCTCGATCTCGCCACCGCCTACGCCGACCGGATCATCGGGTTGCGCGACGGTGTGTTGGTCTTCGACGGTCCCGGGAGCGAGTGCGACGCCCAGGTGTTCGAGGACATCTACGGCCGCAGCCTCACAGCGGATGACACGATGACCAAGCGCGCCGCGCTGTGACCGCCCCGGGCGCGACCGACTTCGACGCGGCGACGTCCGACCGACCCGTTCCCGAGCTCCCACCGAAGCCCGGACCGTCGTGGTTCGCGATCGGCGGCGCGATCGGCGCGATCGTGATGACGGTCGTCACGGCGCGCTCGGTCGGGTTCTCGTTCAGCGACGTCTGGTCGAACCTCAGCCGCAAGAACTCGGTCATCGAGGGGGCGCTCAACCCCGACTGGAGCCAACTCTGGTCCGAGCGTTCACGATCGGCGTTCATCGAGACCCTCCAGCTCGCGGTCCTCGGCACGGTCGTCGGCGCGACCCTCGCCCTCCCGCTGGCGCTCTGGACGACCAAGTTCGGCAACCCCAACCGCTTCCTGCGCACCATCGTGCGCAGTTTCAACAACGTCATCCGGTCGATCCCCGACCTGCTCTGGGCGCTGATCTTCGTCACTGCGGTCGGCATCGGAGCGCTCAGCGGTCTGCTCGCCCTCATCTTCTTCTCGCTTGCGGTCACCACCAAGCTCACTTCCGACATCCTCGACGGCATCGACATGGGCCCCGTCGAGGCGGCGAACGCGAGCGGTGCCGGCCTCAACCAGATGCTGCGCACCGCAGTCGTGCCCCAGATCCTGCCGTCGTACGCCTCGTTCGTGCTCTACAACTTCGAGCTCAACCTCCGTGCCTCGGCGGTCCTCGGCCTCGTCGGTGCCGGCGGTATCGGTGCGCGCATCGAGTTCTTCCGCGGGCGCGGCCAGTGGGAAGAGCTGTGGGGCCTGGTGTTCATGTTCTTCCTCGTCGTGCTGGTCGTCGAGCGGATCTCGGTGTCGTTGCGCCGGAGGTTGGTGTGAACAGGCCGGCGCCCGCCCTGCCACCCAAGCCGGTCGACCGGTACAAGTGGTTCTTCACCGCCGGAGTCGTCGGCATCACGCTCTGGTCGGCGCTGGGCCTGGAGGCGAAATGGAGCCGACTGCTCGAAGCGCCGAACGATCTGTGGAACCTCAGTCGGGTCATGTTCACCAACATGGAGGCCGACGCCTTCCCGGACCTCATCGGGGCGATGTGGGAATCGGTGTCGATTGCCTGGATGGGCACCCTGATCGCCTCGGTGTTCGCGATCCCGATGTCGTTCCTCGCGGCGGAGAACCTCGTGGGTCGACCGATCGCCTGGATCACTCGGCAGGTGCTCAACCTGCTGCGGGCGATCCCCGAGGTGATCCTCGCCCTCGTGTTCATCCCCGTCTTCGGCCTGTCGCCGATGGCGGGGGTGATGGCGATCGGCATCGGCTCGATCGGCACGCTGGGCAAGCTGTTCTACGAGATCATCGAGGGCATCAAGGAAGAACCCATCGAGGCATCCGACGCGGTCGGGGCCACTCGTCTGCAGCGCCTCCGCTGGGGCGTGCTCCCACAGGTCACCCCCGAGCTGGCGTCGCTCGTGCTGTACCGGTTCGAGGTCAACATCCGCGCATCCGCAGTGCTCGGCGTCGTGGGCGCCGGTGGGATCGGGGGCGACCTGCAGCAGGCGCTGTTGTTCAAGGACTTCGGCACCGCGGGTCTCGGGCTGATCATCATCGTGGTCGGCACCATCGCGGTCGACACCGTGTCGGGCGCAGTTCGGCGCCGGATCGTCGCCGGACCGAGCGGCGGCAGCGGGGGGTCGTCGCTGTGGCCGCCTGGTCGCCTCCCCATCTTCTCGCGCCGGTGGGCGACGGGGGTCGACACGCTGACCACCGTCGCCGAGTCGCCGTTGCCGCGCTGAGCGCCGGGCGCTGCAGCGGAGCGATCGAGCTGATCCGCAGGAGCTGGCGACTCCGGTCACGTAGGGTCGACAGCGATGCGCATCGTCGACTGCACCACGTTCGTCATCGCGAATCCGCCACCGCACTTCGGTGGGCGGTACTTCATCGTCGTCAAGCTGACCACCGACACCGGCATCGTCGGCTACGGCGAGATCTATGTCGCCACGTTCGGGCCGCACACGGTGACGACGATGGTCGACGACCTCGCCGACCGGTGGGTGATCGACGCCGACCCGAACCGCATCGAGCTGCTGTGGCGCCAGATGTACTCGAGCGGGTATGCGCTGCGCCCCGACCCGACGCTGGTCGGAGTGATGAGCGGGATCGAGATGGCGTGCTGGGACATCGTCGGCAAGGACGCCGGCAAGCCGATCTACGACCTGCTCGGCGGGCGGGTCCACGAGCGGATCAGGACCTACACGTATCTGTATCCGGCGGATGGCCGCCCCGACGTCTACACCGACCCCACCCAGGCGGCGGAGCAGGCCGCGTTCGAGGTCGAGCGAGGGTTCACGGCGGTGAAGTTCGACCCGGCCGGGCCGTACACCGCATTCGACGGGCACCAGCCGAGCCAGGACGACATCGAGCGGTCGGTGGCGATCACCGGCGCGGTCCGCGAGGCGGTCGGCTCGCGGGCCGACCTGCTGTTCGGCACGCATGGCCAGTTCACGGCCGCCGGAGCGATCCGGTTGGCGCAGCGACTGGAGCCGTTCGATCCGTTGTGGTTCGAGGAACCGACACAACCCGACCAGCCCGAGGAGATGGCCCGGGTGGCGCGTCAGACGTCGATCCCGATCGCGACCGGTGAGCGACTGACGACGATCACCGAGTTCGCTGCGCTCGCACGCCATCAGGCGGCGGCGATCTGGCAGCCGAACCTCGGAAGGTGTGGTGGCCTGCTCGCCGGGAAGAAGATCGCGGCGATCGCCGAGGCCTCCGGCTGTCAGATCGCGCCGCACCTGTACTCGGGCCCCATCCTGGGCGCGGCCAACATCCAGCTCGCGGCGACGCTGCCGAACCTGCTGGTCGTCGAGGGCATCCAGGACTGGTCGGGTTTCCACGCCGAACTCCTCACCACACCGATCGAGTGGGAGGACGGTCACGTCATCCCGTCGCGCGAGGCCGGCCTCGGCGTCGAGTTGAACGAAGCGGTGGCGGTGGCCAACCCGTACCCTGCCGACGGCGAGTTGCACCTCACCATGGTCGACTCGCCCGCTCGCTGAGTACCCGGGGCGGGTCAGCAGGCGGCCAGGTAGGCCGCACACAGACGGGCGAGTTCGTTCGCTTGTCGTGCGCGATCATGCTCGATGGGCTGGGTGTGGACCACCGCCTCGAGGGTGGTGACGACGAGCTGGGCCCGGAGGCGGGCGGAGTCGTGCGGATGCCCGAGACGTTCGAGGTGCCACTGCAGCTCGTCGATCATGACGGTGTCGAGCTCGGCGAGGCGATCGACGAGCGCCGGTGACCGAGGAGCCCGCCAGAGCAGTTCGTGGAGCCGATCGGAGTCGTTCCACAGCACCGCCGCGTCGACGAGCTCCCGGCTCAGCTCCTCGACACCCGGCGGCTCGGACCTCAGCCGCTCGGACATCGCGGCGACGAGCGGTCGCACCTCGTCGATGTGCCGTTCGGCCAGCGCGACGAGCAGCGCGTCCTTGTTCGGGAAGTACTGGTACAGCGATCCGACCGACACCCCGGCGGCGTCGGCGACGGCATTCGTCGTCGTGGCGTGGTAGCCGAGGTCGTCGAAAATGCGAGCAGCCTCGTCGAGGATCCGGGCGTAGAGGGCCCGCGACCGCGCCTGAACAGGGCGTTTGCGGGGCTCCACATCCGTCGTGGAATGCGAATTGTCGAACACGAGCAATATTCGCATAATTCCGACATGCGTACCATCACCGTCAGCACCCCACTCGACGCTCCCGCCGACGTCGTCTGGCGGGCTGTCAACACACCTCAGGCGTTCGTCCACGTCGCCGGCGGCATGTTGCGATATCCCGCGGCGGAGCGTCTCCGGCGCCCGTGGCGCGTGGGCGACCGACTGGAAGGATGGACCCTGCTCTTCGGCGTGGTGCCGTTCTCCTACCACCACCTGACGGTCGCCTCGATCGACGATCCCGCCCGCGTGCTCACCTCGGACGAGCACGGCGGGGTGATCCGTAGATGGCGGCACGACCTGAGGGTCACGCCGGTCGACGACGCGTCGTGTCGCTACGAGGACCGGATCGAGATCGACGCCGGCTGGCTCACACCGGTGGTCGCCGCCTACGCGTCGCTCTTCTACCGCTACCGCCAACGTCGGTGGAGAGAACTCGCTCGCTTGCTCGCGGCCACCGTCGCCCGGAGTTCGGACGACGGGGACCGGGCTGCGGCACGTGTTGCGCCGGGGGTCTGACCCCTGGCGTAACTAGCGGAAGTCGCGGGACTTCACGTTGGCCGGCATCGGTAGCGGGGCAAGATGCTCGGCGACGATGTTGACGACGCCTTCGCTGCGTTCGAGGCGGCCACGGATCAGCATCGCCGGGGCTTCCCGCGCGACCCTCCGGAACCTGGCCCAGCAGCCCTTGGACACCACGACGTTGACCAGGCCGGTCTCGTCCTCGAGGTTGAGGAAGGTCACGCCCTGCGCGGTCATCGGTCGCTGTCGATGGGTCACCACGCCGGCGACCTGCACGATCGAACCCGGCTCGGGATCGAACAGTTGCGACGAGGTGAGCACACCCAACTTGCTCAGTTCCTCCCGTATGAAGACCGTCGGGTGACCGTCGGGTGACACCCCGGTCGCCCACAGGTCGGCGACCGCTTCTTCCACCGGTGTCATCCCCGGCAGGCGCGGCGCCGCGTCACCGGTGACCACTCCCGGGAGACGTCCGGGCTTCGACTGAGCGGTGGCACCGACGGTCCAGAGCGCCTCTCGCCGGTCGAGCCCGAAACACTCGCCGAACAGCCCACCGGTCGCCATCGCCTCCAGCTGCGCGAGCGTCAGCGACGGCACCCGACGCACCAGGTCCTCGGTGTCGGTGAACAAACCTCCCGCCTTGCGCACCGTCTCGATCTCCTCCGCCAACTCCGACCCGATCCCCCGCACCGACCCGATCCCCAGCCGTACCGCCACCCCGCCTTCCGAGGACTCGCATGGCTCCAGCGTCGCTGCAGCCAGCGACGCGTTCAGGTCCGGCGTGTGGACGACCACACCGTGGCGGCGAGCGTCGCGCACCAGCGTGTGCGGCGACCAGAAGCCCATCGGCTGAGCGTTGAGCAACGCCGCGCAGAACGCCGCCGGCTCGTGGTACTTGATCCACGACGAGGCGTACACGAGGTAGGCGAAGCTCACCGAGTGCGACTCGGGGAAGCCGTAGTTGGCGAACGCCTTCATCTTCATGAACAACTCGTCGGCGATGTCGCCCGAAATACCCCGCTCGGCCATCCCGGCGTAGAGCCGCTGCTTCAACCGCTCCATCCGCCGGGCTGATCGCTTCGACCCCATCGCCTGACGCAGCTCGTCGGACTCGGCGGGCGTGAACCCGGCGACGTCGATCGCCATCTGCATCAGCTGCTCCTGGAACAACGGCACCCCGAGGGTCTTGCCGAGCGAGTTCTCCAACAGCGGATGCAGGTACGTGATCGGCTCGAGACCGTTGCGGCGGCGGATGTACGGGTGCACCGACCCTCCCTGGATCGGCCCCGGTCGGATCAGCGCCACCTCGACCACGAGGTCGTAGAACCGGCGCGGCTTGAGCCGCGGCAATGTCGCCATCTGCGCCCGCGACTCGATCTGGAACACGCCGACGGTGTCGGCGCGGCACAGCATCCCGTAGACGTCGTCGTCCTGTGGGATGGTCGCGAGATCGATCTCGTAGCCGCGGTGTTCACGCACCAGATCGACGGCGTAGTGGAGCGCCGAGAGCATCCCGAGCCCGAGCAGGTCGAACTTGACGAGGCCGGTGCGGGCACAGTCGTCCTTGTCCCACTGCAGCACCGAGCGCTTGTCCATCCGCGCCCACTCGACCGGGCACACCTCGATCACGGGCCGGTCGCAGATCACCATGCCACCCGAGTGGATGCCGAGGTGCCTCGGCGCGTCCTCCACCTCGAGCGCCAACTCCAGCACCGGCTCGGGGATCGAACAGTCGGGCTGAGCCGCGGTCGACGCCACTCCACCCCACCCGTCGACCTGCTTCGACCAGGCGTCCTGCTGGCCCGGCTCGAACCCGAGCGCCTTGGCCATGTCGCGCACCGCCGAGCGCGCCCGGTAGGTGATCACGTTCGCCACCTGGGCGGTGTGGTGACGGCCGTAGCGCTCGTAGACGTACTGGATCACCTCCTCCCTCCTGTCGCTCTCGATGTCGACGTCGATGTCGGGTGGGCCGTCGCGCTCGGGCGACAGGAACCGCTCGAACAGCAGCCCGAGCGACACCGCATCGGCCGCCGTGACACCGATCGCGTAGCAGACCGCCGAGTTGGCGGCGCTCCCCCGGCCCTGGCAGTAGATGTCGGAGCGACGGCAGAACTCGACGATGTCCCACACGATCAAGAAGTACCCGGCGAAGTCGAGCTGTTCGATCAGCGCCAGTTCGTGGTCGATCGTCGTCCAGGCCCGGGCCCGCAGCGAGAGGTCCTCCGCATGCACCGGTCGTGCGCCGTATCGGCGGCGGGCCCCCTCCTCGGTCACCACACGAAGGAACTCCATCTCGGTCATGACCGTGCCGTCGGAGTTCCGGGGACACGGGAACGGCGGCAGCTTCGGAGCGACCAGTGACAGATCGAACGCTGCCGACCGGCCGATCTCCGCTGCCCGTTCGATCACGCCCGGGTAGCGACGGAACCGCTTGGCCTGCTCGGCGCCCGAGCGGAGGTGCGCTCCAGCAGCGGCGGGCAGCCACGGGTCGATCTGGTCGAGGCTGCGCCGCGATCTCACGGCAGCGAGCGCGGTCGCCAATCGGCGCTGCGGCGGTGTGGCGTAGTGGACGTTGTTGGTCGCCACGCACTCGACACGCTCACGGTTGGCGAGCTCGGCCAGGGCGTCGTTGCGGGCCGAGTCGAGCGGGTCGCCGTGGTCCCACAACTCGACCAGTACCCGGTCGCGCCCGAACGCGTCGACCAGGCGGAGCAACTCCCGGCGGGCCACGGCAGGCCCGTCGGCGACCAGCGCTGCAGGCACTGCCCCCTTTCGGCAACCGGTGAGCACCCAGCCGTGCCCGGCAACCGTGTCGGCGACGTCGCCGAACGCGAACTGCGGCGCTCCCTTCTCGCCGGCGAGGTGACCGGTGCTCAACGCCCGCGAGAGGCGGGCGTAGCCCGACGGGCCGTCGGCGAGCACGAGCAGGTGGGTTCCGGACGGGTCGGGTGCGTGCGAGTCGGGCACCATGCCGGTGTCGACCTGGCGGAGTGTGTCGGCCTCCGATCGGGCGACGCGGGTGTCGTTCGCCGATCCCACCGCTGTCGACAGCGTGATCTCGGTACCGAACACGGTCGGGAGGCCGACCGCCTTGGCCGCCTCGGCGAAGCGGACCACCCCGTAGAAGCCGTCGTGATCGGTGATCGCCAACGCCTCCAGCCCGAGGCTGGCTGCTTCGGTAGCCAGCTCCTCGGGATGTGACGCCCCGTCGAGGAACGAGAAGTTCGAGTGACAGTGCAACTCGGCGTACGGCACGGTCGCTGCCGACGGAGCCTTCAACGACGACGCCAGATCAGCGGGGGCTTCGAACGGCTGGCGTTTGCGGCTCCATGCCGGGCCATCCCCACCCGAGTTCCACGACGGACTGCCAGGGGCGCGCCCGTCACGACCCGTTGCCCGAGCCGGCGGTCTCCCCGACAGCGTCGCTTCCAGTTCGCTCCACGACCACGAAGGGTTGTTGAACCCCATCGGACCAGTATCGAACAGATGTTCGCTCCCGCGCAACCCGAACCCGCGCGATGTAACGATTGGTGTCTGACACCAATCGTTACACGGCGAGGGCGAGCAGGATGCCGCGGAGGCCGGGGTCGGCGCGGTCGATCGCCGCGTCCCATCCGAACCAGTCGATCTGCTGGCTTTCACCCGCTGGCGGGTCCGGGTCGGCGGCGCCACCGTCGATCAGATAGCGCAGATCGAGGTGCGTGTGCCCCCGCCCGCCTTCGTGAACGTCGACATGGACCAGCTCGGGAACACCGCCGTCGTCGACCGGACCGGCGAAGGAGACCACGAGACCCGTCTCTTCACGGCTCTCCCTCAGCGCCGCGTCCCACGGGGTTTCGCCCGGGTCGATGTGGCCACCGGGCTGGAGCCAGATGCCGAGGCGCTTGTGTTCGAGCAGCACCACCCCCCGCGGGCCGACGACGATGCCGGATCCGGTCACGTGGATCGGGTCGGACTCCTGGTCGAGTGGTGCCGTCAACGCGTCGTAGGCGGTGAGGAACCGCTCGATCGAGAGCGACTCGCGCTCGTCGACCGCCCGCCGTGCCGCCACGTCGGCCCGAATCCGCTGATGGAGCCGCTCACTCTGCATCCCCCACGTCTAGCAGGCACGTTCCAAATCACACCCATGTGATTTCTTTCGATTTCTTCTTGAGTTCGTCAGGTTCCTGCCGATACCTCATCCAGGCAACGACTCACAACTACCCCATCGTGGCGGAATTGGCGGATTTCTCAATGGACAACGACATCAACATCGCACCTCGCATCCTGATCGCCGTCGACGATCCGGATCTGCGCCGAATCAGCGTCGCCGGACTCCGGTCGGCCGGATTCAGCGTGAGCGCTCCGACCGACGGCGACGCCGCGATCATGCTCGCCGAGTCCTTCTCCCCCGACGTGCTGATCGTCTGCTCCCATCTCCGTGCCCCTGACGGCCGCCCGCTCTACGAGCGTCTCCGTGACTCGAGCGAGCAGTACCTGCTCTGCATCACCGACGAAGGCGCCCACCGCACCCGCGCCGCCATGCTGCATTCCGGCGCCGACGATGCGGTCTCGGTCCCCGTGTCACCCGAGGAACTCGCGGCTCGCTGCCATGCGCTGCTGCGCCGCCCCCGCCAGATGCAGGGCCGCCCCGACACCGCGCTTGCCTCGGTGCTCAACCTCGGGCTGCTCACCATCGACCTCGGTCGCCGTGAGGTCCGCGTCGACGACGAAGAGGTCGCCACGACCCGCATCGAGTTCTCGTTGCTCGAACAGCTCTGCCGTCGACCAACCGAGGTGTGCACCCGCGAGGACCTTCTCGACGCCGTCTGGGGTCCGACCTGGGTCGGTGACAACCACGTCGTCGACGTCCACCTGTCGAACCTGCGTCGCAAACTCGACAAGGCCGCCCCCCAGATCAAGGTGATCCACACCGTGCGCGGCGTCGGGTTCCGTCTGGCCAACGATGTGACGGACCAGCTCGAGATCTCGCATCCGTTCGGTCTCGCCACAGCCGTCTGACCGTTCCAGCGGCCACCGCCGATCGCGCATCCGATCACCACGTCCGGCTGGAGCTTCCAACCGCCAGGCTCAGTCGTAACGGGCACTGACCCACCAGCGCTGGTGCTCGGCCACGATCAGGAACCCGTCGTGGTCATCGGTGACCACCTGGAACCTGGCAAGCCGACGCTGCTGCCCCGGTTCCCACCACCGCTCCTCGATCGGCCAGGGCCCCGCCCAGGCAATGATCGGCCGCGGACGCCCACGGCGCCAGCCCGTCGCATCATCGCCCGCCAACAATTGCAGCGTCGCCGGGCGGCCCGACAGCATGCCGCGGGCGCTGACCCGCACCGCCTCACCATGCTCGTCGAGCACATCAGCCGGATGCGGATCGGCGAACACCGTGGCAGGTGACGGCGACGGCAACGTGCCCGGCCAGGGACCGGTGGGTCCACTGCCCGTGCCGGCCGCCGAGACCGCACGAGCTCGTCGATCGAGGTCGACCGTGGCGGCTGACACCCATCGGTAGCGGTCAGCCGGCAGTCGTCCGCCGTGCCACACCGGAACCGTCACCGCATCGTCGGACGTGAGCGTGGTCAAACGGGCGATCGCTCGGGCGGCCCGGCGATCGGCCTCGGACTGACCACCCCACAATCCGAGCTGCATGCCCTCGTCGGGCCGCACCTCGTCGGGAACCAGCCGCACGAGCACCACACCGCCGGTGAGTTCCTGATCGCTTCCCCGCGGCAGGTTGATCCAGGCATCGAGCTGCCAACGCACCCGCTCGACCATCGCCGGCGCCGAGAGTCCTGCCGATCGGTACCACGAGCGTTCGGATCGTTCACCGTGCTCGGACTCGAGCACCACGACGAGCCGGGTGCACACCCTGCCGTCGGCAGCGAGTGCACCGGCCAACTCGTCCGCCAACTGCTTGGCGATGAACACCACAGCACCCGACTGCGCGGCCGGATCGTCGAGGACGTGATCGAGACGCCGCTCGGGCGCCGGGTCGGTGGTACTCGTCGGGCGGACATCGGCGCCCGAGGCCAGCCGGTGAGCGTGGACCCCTGGATGCCCGAACCTCCCGAGCACATCGGCGACCGGGAGCAACGCCAGATCGCCGAGCCGCCGCAGACCGAGACGCCCGAACAACTCCACCAACTCGGCGTCGCACTCACCGAGCGCCTGCAACCAGCCGACCGGGAGGTCGGCACAGAACGCCGGTGACGAACCCGCCTCGACGATCACTGCCTCGCCGCGAAGCCCGCCGTCCCGGTTCCGATGGCGAGCCGCCAGACGTGCGGCGACACTCGAGGCGAATCGACCATCGGCGACACCGATACCCACACCTGTCACCGGCACACCCGCCACAGCGATCGCCTCGGCCAGCCGCTCGGACACTCGCTCGGTCAGGGCGCGATCACCGCCGAAGTACCGAGCGGGTCCGCGCGCCAACACGCCGATCCATCCCGGTTCGATCACGTCGAGACGCGGCGACAACTCGGCGACGGCACGAACCATCGCTTCGAACTCACGGGCATCACGATCGGCATCACGATCGACCAGTGTCAGATGCGGACAGCGTCGTTGCGCCTGCCGACGACGCTGCCCGATCACCACCCCGTCAGCTGCGGCCGCCGCCGTGCGGGCGATCACCCGGTTCGCGCTCATCACCGCCGCTGGGATGTCAGCATCGAAACCGGCAGCGGTCACCGGCCAGTCGGGAAACCAGATCGAGACGATCCGTGGTGGCTGTTCCACCGAACCCACCTGCAGCGACCTCAACCCGGCAGTGCGAGCCGACAGCGGCGACGACCGTGCAGACGGCGGCCGGATGCTTCGACGACGAGGCGCCGGTGCTGCAGATGGCCGTGGCCGTCACCGAGGCCGACCCATTCGATGTCGTCGGCATCGAGCACGCCGTCGCATGACAGGGCCCCCGGATCACCGAGCACCAACATGACGACATCTCGTTGACGCACCCGGGTGGCCACCTTGCGCATCGCAGACGGTGAGACGTCGGATGGCACCCGCACGATCAGGAGGTCGAAACCATCGGCGGCTGCGGCGACGACATCAGGCCAGCGCGTGGTTCCGGCGCGCACGGCGACCACCCGTTCGAGCGCGATCCCGAACTCGCTGGCCGCGTCGAGACCGATCGTGGGCACGTCGATCGCGGCCAGCCATGATCCTGCCACCACCGCTGGGGCGGCGAGAGCCAACGCCAGTGACGTTGCTGCCCGGCCGGTACAGCCGAGCGTGCGCCCCCTGACCAGGCCACGCTCGGGAAAGAGGTCGGCGAACGCTTCGGTCACCGGCAACATTCGCTCGCCCGCCAAGGCGAGGGGCGCCACACGCTCGGCCAGCGCCGAGAGCCCGATCGGGAGTTCGACCGTGCGATCAACTGCGAGTTCCATCGCGGCATCGTATCGAACATGTGTTCGTACTTCCACCGCAGTTCCCACCGGCGCACCGGCGAACAGGGTGTTCCCGAGTGCCCCGAGATCCGGGCTCGAGGAACCAGGGTCAGTGGCTGGCGGCGTGGGCGGCGAGCAGCTCGTGCATCTCCTCACCACCGGCGGCACGGGCGTGGGCGCCGAGCGCCAGCGCGTGTTCGTCGTCGAGCACGGCATGACCGCCGACCACCACCAGTACCTCGGGGTCGACGGCGCGCGCCACGGCGCATGCCTCGGCCAGCGCCGGCAGGTTGTCCGAGGACATCGCCGACAACCCGACCGCCAACAGGTCGTTGGTCTCCCGGATCACGTGGGCGATCGACTCGCTCGGCATGTCGACACCGAAGTCCGACACCTCCCACCCACGAAGGCGCAACAGATCACCGAGCATCGCCACCGGCAGAGCGTGGAACTCGCCAGCGGGCGCCCCGAGCGCCACCACGCCACGCGCCCGTCCACGCCGGGTGAAGCGCGGACCGATCCGACCGACGATGCGCATCGCGATCCCGGTCGCTCGATGCTCCACCGAGATGTCGAGTTCGCCCGCCGCCCACCGTTCACCGATACTCACCATCGCCGGGGTCAACACGTCGATGTAGATCTCGTCGAGTTCCGCACCCGCCGCCATCGCTGCTTCGACCACGCTCCAGCTCCCCGGCGCGTCACCTGCGACGAGTCGGGATTCGAGTCTCGTCGCCCACGGCGCCTTGCGATTCCGGGCCCCGCCTTTTCCCGACGGGCCGGTCGTCGCAGCGGCCTCGGCCGCTTGATCGCGGAACCGATCGAGCGAGGAACGATCCACCTGCCAGACTCCGCCCGACTTCGCCGCGTCCAGCACCCCCAGGCGCACATACCGGTACGCGGTCATGTAGTGGACGCCGAGCTCGTCGGCAACTTCCTGCAAGGTGAGCACAGCGTCGGTCATGTCAGGTCCCCAGCCATCGCTGGCGAGACGACGCTAGAGCCGACACACCCGAGCGCGCCCAACCCTGCTCGTCCAGAAGCAGGAATCGTGCGACGGCGGAACGATGTCAGCCCTGCTTGGCGTTCCAGCGTTCGCGGCCAAGACGGCCACGCTCGAGCAGGTGGGCCGGCACCCGTTTGACGGCTTCGGACAGCTCAGCGCCACCGCCGTCATCACCGCCACCCGACGCAGCGGCCTCGGGCTCGTCGAGCTGCAGGTCTTCGAAACTGGGCGGTTCGACACCCGGCTTCCAGTACTGGTAGAGATCGCGGACCAGATCGGCCAGGCCCTCGGAGTCGTGGCCCTTCTCGAGATCGACGGTGATGATGTTGCCGTAGACGTGCACCGCTCCGACTTGGCCGGTGGCGAACATGCGGCGTGCCAGCTCGTCGGAAGGCGTATTGCCCCACGCGTCGGCCACGGACTCGAAGTGTTCGTGGCCCATGCCGGACAGACTGCGATTGATCTCGAACCGAACGACACCTCGTGTCGAGCTCGGCTTCTCGGTGACGGCGACCAACTGACCCATGGTGATCGAACGCTAGCGCCCCGACACCGTCGACGACCCCATCCACAGCCCGATCCGCACCCCAATCCGCACGCCGATCCGCCGCCCGATCAGGTGGACGATTCGACGAGGTTCGCGAGCTGAACGGCAATCAACCGATCCTGCGGGGTACCCGTCGCTGCGATCACGGCGCCTTCTCGACGGCTCACGAGTGCAATCGTGTAGCCGGACTCGGAGTCGGCTCCCGGCGCCGCGAACATCGCGATCCCGACGGCATCGGCGCTGACGTCGCCGACCGGTTCGATCCCATCGCGCCGGAACCAGTCGGACTCGATGATGTCTTCGGAGACGTAGTGGATCTCGACCACACCGGCCCCCGACATGAATCGGCATCCCCCGTCGCCGACGGCTTCGGCGGTTGCTGACGCAGCGCCGAGCGCCTCGGCGAACCGCTCGGCGATCTGATACTCGCCGAGCCGTTCGCAGGCATCGAACGCTGGGGCCTCGGGCAACGGCGGGAGGGACACTTCGCTGTCAGGATCGGGCCGTGGGTCGCCGACCACCTCGGTCGTGACCGGTCCACTCGGAGCAGCAGGAGCTGCGCTGACCTCCTCGCCAGGCGCAGGCGCCGGCGGCACCGTCGGTACCGGCCGCATCCCGCCGGTGCTGGACTCGTCGAGCCGACTCCAGCTGCAACCAGCGACGAGGACACCGAACGACAGGACGGCGGCAAGTACCACGGGAGCATTCGTCCGCAGGGACCAGCGGCGATGTTCGGCCATGATGCATCACGGTACCGGCCCTGCGCTGGAGCGATCCGTCGCTCCGGCTGACGGCGAGTCAAGATTTCGTCTGCACCCGTGACCACTCCGGCCGGTCAGCGCAGCGCGTCTGCCAGCAGCTCAGGGAACTGATCGGGTGTCGACGACAACACGGTCACCCCCAACGCGGTGAGGGCCATGGCGTGATCATGATCGTGGGCCGGAGTTCCCTCGTCGCTCAATGCGAGCAGCACGATGGTCTCGACGCCGGCCTCGACGAGTTCGCGGACGCGTCGCAGCATCAGGGCGGCATTGCCGCCTTCGAAGAGATCGCTGACCAGGAAGAGCACCGTTTCTCGTGGCCGTTCGACCAGTCGTTGGCAATACCTGAGCGCGTTGGCGATGTCGGTGCCGCCTCCGAGTTGGACGCCGAACAGCACCTCGACCGGGTCGTGGAGGTGGGCGGTCAGATCGGTGATCGTCGTGTCGAACGCGACGAACGACGTCCGCAGCGCCGGCAGCTGCGCGAGGACGCCGCCGAACAGCGACGCGTACACGACGCTGTCGGCCATCGAGCCCGACTGATCGACGGCGATGATCACGTCACGGGCAAGGCTGCGCTGGCGGCGCCCGTGACCGACGAGCCGCTCGGGGACGACGGTGCGGTGCTCGGGGATCCAATGGCGCAGATTGGCCGAGATGGTGGTGGGCCAGTCGATGTCGCCCGGCCGGGGCCGGCGGGTGCGCGCTGATCGGGACAGCGCGCCACGGACGGCTTGGCGCGTGTGGTCGGACAACCGCCGTTCGAGATCGGCCAGTACCTGGGCAATCACTTGACGAGCGGTGGCCCGGGTCTCGTCGGGGAGGTGGCGGTTGAGTTCGACGAGCAGCGTGACGAGGTGGATGTCGGGCTCGACGGCCTGCAGCAGTTCGGGTTCGAGGAGGAGTTGACGCAGGTCGAACCGTTCGATGGCGTCGCGTTGGAGGATCTGCACGACCGGTGTCGGAAAGTACCGACGGATGTCGCCCAACCAGCGCATCACCGACGGCTGCGATCGGCCCAACCCACCGGCGCGGCCCGCCCCACGGGTTCCCTGCTCTCCCCGGTCGTACAGCGCGCCGAGCGCCGCATCGATGCGCCGGTCGTCGCCTCGAAGGCCGGGAATGGTCGCGGGTCGACCGGTGGGCGCAAGACCGCGTCCGGACGCATCGTTCTCGCCGACGCCATCGTTCTCGCCAGCGCCATCGCTCTCGCCAGCGCCATCGCTCTCCTCGGCGCCGGAGCCAACGCCGCGACCGTCGTCGACCGTGGCGGCCTCGTCGTCGAGCGCGGCGGCCTCGTCGTCGAACGCGGCACGGCTCCGGGCGTCGGTCCACACGTCGTCGACGGCGGGACCGAGCATGAGCCGCCAGCGTCGACGGCGTTCGGCCTCCGAGACGGTCGGTGCGTTCGCGTTCACGAGACACCGACACCGAGCATGTACCGCACCGTCGCCACAGCGGTGGCCGCTCTCGTCGGATCGACGTCGGCGCCGAATCCGTCACTGCGCTCGACACCGACGCCCATCAGCAGTTGCATCAGCTGTCGTCGTTCAGCTGCTTCGAACGCTCCGAACGTACGGCGCAACAGAGCGACCACCGCATCGAAGGCTCCGGGTCGCAGCGATGCCACCCACCCGTCCAGCACGGCGAGGAGGTCTGCATCGTGGATCAGCACCGACCCGGATCCGGCCAGGAACCCCTCAACGAAGGCCGCGCCACTCGCCGGAGGGGTGCCAGCGGACAGCGCCTGCGACAGCCGACGCTGCACGGCGCCGACCGACCAGACACCAGCATCATGGAGGAGTCGAGTGGCGCGCCCCTGGACGAGCCCGTGAACACTGCTGGTGGCGAGGTCGATGAGCACGATGGGCAGACCGTGGCGGCGGGCCGGATGGTCGAGCACGGCCAGCGCGCCCTGCAGACCGGCGAGACGTTCGACGAGGACTGCGGCACCGTCGTCGTCGAGCGAGTTGGCCGACGCGACGAGACCGGCCAGGATCCGTACCACGATCCCGTCGACGACCTCCCGCAGCGCTCCGGCATCGGTCGACCGGACATCGCCGTAGCGCAATGCCGACGCCAGCGCGGGGAGCGCATCGAGCAGTCGACCGACATCGGGGTCGGTTGCCGCTCGTCCGGCCAGTCGTTGGACGGTGGGCTCGACCGCCTCTTGGAGGTCGGCGAACAACGCCGAGGTGATGATGCCGACCAGTTCAACGATGCCCGACGAGCCGGCGGCCCGCTCGAGCAGCCGTGCGGTGGCTGCCGCTTCCAGCGTGGTGCCGTAGCCGGCGCGTTCGATCAGTCGGACGGACAGCTCGGGGTCCCACCGCAGCTCCCAGGTTTCGCGAAACGTCCCCGACGACCCCCGGCCGTCGACGACCGCTCCCCACGGCACACCGAGCGCCACGAGCCGATGGAGCAGGTGCGACTTGCGTCGCCCGATCGGCGCGGCGGAGGTCGATCTCGACCACCGTGGTCTCCGCTCGAGGGGGCAGACGGGCCGACTTCTGCGCCTTGGCGACGTCACGAGCAAGCGGGACCTGCGGCGCCGACTCGGGCACCGTCCCGAGTTCGTCGCCCACCACCAACTCGCGCCGAACGAGGTCGAGGCCGCCCATCACCGCATCGGCGGCGTCGAGCACCTCGGCGAGACCGACGCGAGGACGACCCCGCATCGCCGCCAGCGACTCGGCGAGCCGGGTCCCGGCGATCAGGTGATCCGGCGAGGCGGCGCCACCCCGCTCGCGGACCAGTCGGGCCACGTCGACGAAGAACCGTGCCACACCATCGCTGCCAGGATGATCGAACACGTGGCGATACCACCCCGGGCTGTCGACGCCCGCTGCGTAGCCGGAGCCGGCAGCGAGACGCCGATGCGTCCACGGCACCCATGCCACCGCGGTCTTCACCTTGGGCAGACCGCGGAGGGTTGCCGTATCGGTCGACACGTTCGGCACCGACGGTGCGTCGACGTCGAGCGCCGGCACGTGCCACGCACCGCACACCACGGCGATCCGATCGTGGCCCGCCCGGCGGGCGGCGCGGATCGCCCGGCGCATGTGGGCTTCACGTTGGAGTTCTCGTTGCGTGGGGACGAATCCCTCGCGGGCCGCGGCCATCGCCTCGGCAACGGCATCGAAGGCCGGTGCGCCGTCACCTCGGTGTTCGATCACGTCCTCCCACCACCGTTCCGGATCGGGGTCACCAGCTGCCGCGGCGAGTTCACTCAGTGGATCGGGCGGCGCGGACTCTGCCACCAGGGAGGCGTCGTCATCTCCGCCCATGGCGAGGGTGACCGCCAGTGGGAGGTCGATGGCGTGGACCTCGACGTGGTGGTCGTTGGCCCAGCGGATCGCCTGCCATTCGGGGCTGAACGTGGCGAACGGGGCGAACGCTGCCCGTCCCGGCTCGGCGGGCACGTAGGTCAGCAGCGCGACAGGGGGCACCAGGCCCGGTTCACCCACCCACCGCAGCGCGGCATCGACGTCGGCGGGGGCCTCGACCAGCACGATGTCGGGCCGTAGGTCGTCGAGCGCCCGCAGTACCGAGCGGGCCGATCCTGGGCCATGGTGCCGGATGCCGAGGAGGTGGAGGCTCACGAGGGTGCGAAGCTCCCCGTCGGCTCGCTCACCGGATGTGCGCTCACGTGTCGAGGGTGCGACAGGCGTCGTAGAAGTCGTCCCAGCCGGGGCGCTCGCGGACGACCGCCTCGAGGTACTCGCGCCAGGCGATCGCGTCGTGGACCGGGTCGCTGACGACCGCTCCGATGATGCCGGCGGCGACGTCGGTCGAGCGCAGCTCGCCGTCGCCGAAGTGGGCGGCGAGCGCGAGCCCGTTGGTGACGACCGAGATCGCCTCGGCGGTCGAGAGGGTGCCGGTGGGGATCTTGACGCTGCTGCGCTCGTCCTCGGTGAGGCCGGAACGCAGTTCGCGGAACACGGTGACGACGCGCCGGATCTCGTCGGCAGCGGCGGGAACCTCGGGCAGTGCGAGGGCGACGCCGAGTTCCCGGACGCGGCGGCTCACGATGGCGATCTCCTCGTCGATCGTGGCCGGCAGCGGCAGGACGACGGTGTTGAAGCGGCGACGCAGCGCGCTCGAGAGGTCGTTGACCCCCCGGTCGCGGTCGTTGGCCGTGGCGATGACGTTGAACCCACGAATCGCTGCGATCTCGGTGTCGAGTTCGGGAACGGGCAGCACCTTCTCGGACAGCACGGTCACCAGCGCGTCCTGCACCTCCGGCGGCATGCGGGTGAGTTCCTCGACGCGGACGATGGCGCCCCGTTCCATCCCCCGGTAGATCGGACCCGGCACGAGCGCTGCGGTGCTGGGGCCCTCCGCGAGCAGGCGGGCGTAGTTCCAGCCGTAGCGCAACGTCTCCTCGGTGGTGCCGGCGGTGCCCTGGACGAGCAGGGTCGAGTCGCCACTGATCGCTGCAGCGAGGTGCTCGCTCACCCAGGTCTTCGCGGTGCCGGGCACGCCGAGCAACAGCAGGGCCCGGTCGGTGGCGAGCGTCGCCACCGCGATCTCGACGAGCCGTTGCTGGCCGACGTACTTCGGCGAGATCACCGTGCCGTCGGACAGCTCACCCCCGAGCAGGTAGCGCACGACCGCCCACGGCGACAAGCGCCAGCCAGGTGGACGCTCACGATCGTCGAGCGCGGCGAGCGCCGACAGTTCGTGCGCGTACTGGTGCTCGGCGTGCGGGCGCAGAACGTCGCCCGAAGCTCCTGATGCACTCATCGACGGTGACGCTACCGACCCACCGTCGCTGTGTTCCTGCTGCCCGACGATCATCAGGCGGCCGTACTTCGCTGGGATCGCCCTGGTGGTCCGGTGGTGTGGACGCTTCCGTCGGGCAGGCGGAGCGTGAGTTCGCGGTTGGGTCCGAGCTCGATGTGCCAGTCGTCGTGGTGGATCTTGGCGTGATGGACGCTGCACACGGGCAGCAGATTGTCCAGATCGGTACGACCGTCGTTGCGCCACCAGATGACGTGATGCAACTTGCATCGCTCGTAGGCCACTGTGCAGCCAGGGATGGCACAGCATCGGTACAGACCGCGTAGGGCTCGTCGTTGTGCCCGGTTCGCCAAGCGGGTGGTGCGTCCCAGGTCCAGTTCGCCGGGCGCGTACAACACGACTCCGTTGCGCACGACCACGCAGCTGATGTCGGCGTCACCCGCGAGGTCGGCGATCACGCGTGCGGGAATCTCGACCGGGATCGCGAACTC
The DNA here is from genome assembly GCA_963698435.1 of Ilumatobacteraceae bacterium. GTDB lineage: Bacteria > Actinomycetota > Acidimicrobiia > Acidimicrobiales > Ilumatobacteraceae > Sva-07. The sequence goes on from CAVOQV010000005.1 coordinate 189,442, forward strand.
GACGCCCGGACCTTGCTGATGTGGTGCGTCGGCGTCGATCACGGCGACGAACTCGGCCCGTCCCGGGCGGGTCCCGATGTTGGTGTCGGTGAGTAGCCGGGAGACGGCTTGGGCGAGCAGATACCGCTGCTTCTCGATCGGATCCTGTGGACACCCCTCGGGAACATGTTCGGCGAACACGGCCTCGGCCGTTGCGTCGAGCCGGGCAGCGATCTTGACTCCGGTGAGCGGATCGAGCCGGGCGGTCAGGTTCCACATGCCTTCACCATCGACCCACGACCTCGCTCGCGTGGCGCGGCGTTGGCGTTCGAGTCGTTCCTCGCCGTCGATGTCGTCGAGTCGTTTCGCTTCCAACTCCAAACGCTTCGCGAACTCATCGACCGTCGCCGCCGCGGCAACATTGGCGAGGGCGTCGGCGCGTCCGAACAAGGCGTCACGCTTGTCCGGATCCAGACGCTTCGAAGTACGAGTGACGGCGTCGATGTGACCCGCGGTGATCGCACCGTCACCCAACGCTGCACCCAACCCCGGTGTCGCATCGAGCGTCGCAGATCGTTCCGCGGACTTCGACGCCTGACCGAGTGAGGTCTTGGCCGCATCCGCGATCGTCTTCTCCGGAAAGGAATCAACCGCTCGCAGCTGGGCGACGAGACCCGCATGCTGAGCGTCCAACCACGCCTGTGCTTCACGCACCGCCACCAGACCCGACGAGATCGTTTCCGCCGATGCGACAGGGTTCGCGCGTACTCCTGCGATGCGTTCCACCCGCTCGATCACCCCCGCGATCTCCATACCGACAACCCTAAACAGGGGGTGTCACGAACCGGCCGAATCCCCAGCTGCGATGAGCGAAACGCCCCATATACGGTCGCTTCGCTCATCGCAAGGCACGTCAGCCCGTCGCCAGCGTCAGCGACGGCTGGGGGTAGCGTGCGGCGATGGGGTCGGAGCTGAAGCACTACGAGAACTTGATCTCCGACAGCGCTCGGTGGCGGCTGTTCGAGCATCGACCGGGCGACGTGATCATCTCGACACCCCCGAAGTGCGGCACAACGCTGTCGCAGATGTTGTGCGCCCTCGTGCTGTTCGGCAGTTCAGAGTTCCCCGGCCGTCTGGACGACCTGTCGCCCTGGCTTGACCAGCGCACTCGGAGCGACGACGAGGTGCTCGCCGAACTCGAGGCGCAGACCCATCGCCGATTCATCAAGACCCACACACCGCTCGACGGCATCCCGGAGTGGACCGACGTCACCTATGTCACCGTCGGTCGCGATCCCCGCGACGTCTTCGTGTCGTGGGAGCACCACGTGGACAACATCAACGGCGAGAACATGTTCGCGGCGATCGATGGGGCGGTCGGCGTCGACACGGTCGTGCCGTTCATGGGCGAATCACCGGAAACGATCGAGCAGCGTTACGACCTCTGGCTCGTGAACGAGAGTCCCACGGTGTCGATGTCGCTGGCGCTCGTCGCCGGCCACGTGGCGACCTCGTGGGAACGCAGGAGCCGCGCGAACGTCGAGTTGTTCCACTTCGAGGAGTTTCGCTCCGACCGGGGGGCAGCGATGACGCGCTTGGCCCGGGCATTCGGTGTCGATCTGTCGAGCGAGCGCGTCGAGGAACTCGCCGAATCGGCGTCGATCGATCGGATGCGCGCCCGAGCGGACGACTTCGCTCCGAACACCAAGGAGATCATCAGCGACCCCACGCGGTTCTTCCGATCGGGCGAGGGAGGCGACTGGAGGACGTTCGTCACGCCCGAGCAGGATGCCATCTACTGGGAGCGGGTCGACGAGCTCATGTCGCCCGACCTGCGCGAGTGGCTGCATCGGTCCTGATCGTTCGGTCCACGGCGCCGTTCAACGAAGTTCGTCGAGCATCCGCAGGCGAGTCAGGGCGAGGTCGGTGAGCACCGCCGCGAGGCCGTATCCCGGCGACGTCGATGCGACCGAACCGAGCGCTGACGCGATTCCCTGAAGCGACTCGGGCGCGACTCGGGCGATCAGGTTGACGAGCACCGCACGATGGGCGGGTCCGAGATCACCGTCGACGATGCCGGATGCGAGCGTCGGCCCGATGGCGCCGGAGGTGTCGACCAGTTCGATCAGACCGGACGGGATCGGCAGCGGCGGCAATTCGGCGACATCCTCGGACGAGGGGTCGGGCTGCGTCCTCGCAGCACCGCGAGTGGCCAGCTCGGGAAGGTGACCGACGAGCCAACCCGCGAGCGGACCGCACGCCAACTCGGCGCGGGCCCGACGGATCGGGTCGGTCCGATGGCGTGTCAACACCTCGGGCACGAGATCGGGCGGAACCCGCCAACCGTTCGTGATCAGCGTCAGCATCCACTCGTCTTCGAGCACCGGCCACGACGACACCACGTGGTGCCAGCGTTCGGCGGCAGCCGGCATGCACACCGGCCGGTTGTCGACGTCGGGCCCGGCGATCGGTTGGCGTGGCGGTCCTGGCAACACCCCGGCGCGTCGCACGGCGACCGTGGCGGCGACCTGGGCGAGCATGCGTTCCGATGGCGTGGAGCGGACCGTGTCGTCCACGACGTCGGCGATCGGGCCCGCGGGGACCGGCGGGTTCCGTCGATCCGTGCCGAGCATGGCGACCGCCACCAACTCGCGCCACTGCTCCACCAGCGTCACGCGTCCCCCCACCCACCACGTTTGCGTGCAGATCTGGGTGACCCGTCCCACCCGAATCTGCACGCATACGGGGTGGTCATGCGGCGCTCACGAAGGAGTCGTCGGCTCGGGGGCCGATGTCGATCGAACGGTCGGCGAGGTGCACGGTGAGGGGCACGACGCCGTGTGGCGTCCACTCGCACGTGACGTCGACGACGCCGCCACCGGCGACAGCGAGCAGCGTGGCGAGCGAGCGGCCCTGGGCGATCACCGGAAGGGTGCCTCCGGCGTCGGCCAGAGCGAACCCGGTCCCGACATCCGCGATCGCCGCCGTGACGGTGAACGGCACCCGATCGAGCCACGGCTCGGCCGCCAACATCGTGCCGACTTCACCGCACGCCGCGACGACATCGACGGCGGGTGGACGAGCGGGCTCGAGCGCATCGCCGTGACGCTCCCCGACCAGTGCGCGCAGCGCCGGACCCGGATAGCGGTGCAGGTCGGCGTCGATCGCCGTGCCGACGGTCAGCGACGTGTCGAGGCTCTGGCGGTACGCAGCGAACGACAGAACGAGCGCCCACCGACCGGACGCAGTGCCACGCAGCCAGTGCCGGCGCACCTCGATGCGGTCCTCGCGGGTGTCACTGCGAGCGGCGACGACCCAGCGGTCGGTGTCGGGCACGCCCCCGAGCACGTCGGCCTGGCGGACCTGCCAACCCACGGTGGTCGCCACAGCGTCCGCGAGCGGGCCGGGCAGCGAGCCGAGCCGTCGGCCCGCCTGCGACAGCAGGTGCAAGAGCCCCAGCTCGGCCAGCACGTCGCTGTGCCAGTCGGGCGACGCCCCCACCAGCCCCGCCAGCCGCCGGATTCGATTGGCGAGGCTGCCCGCTTGCGCATCGACGAGGCGAGCCGCCAGATCGTCCCACGTCGAGTACTTCGCGAGCGCCGGGTCGGCGAGCCCGGTGCGCATGCGGTCGTCGAGCCAGCGGTCGAGTTCGGTCAGCCCGGCGTACATCCGCTCGACACGCTCGTCGCGGGCCCGGTCCCGGTCCGGTTCTGGCCCCTTCGACCCTGGTGTCGGCGGCACCGATTCTGGCGTGTCGCCTGCATCCGATGGCAGTGATCCAGACGACGCATCCGGCGCCGGCGACCGAGAACCGCTCTCGGTTCCCCGCCGCAGAACGGCCGCTTCCCGGGCATCGATCCACGAGATCACCCGCGACGGTGCGGTCGCTTCGGGAACGTCGCCGTGCACCCACAACAACAGCAGCGCGAGCACGTGCTTGCACGGATGGCGGCGGCTCGGACACGTGCAGCGGGAGACCACGCCGACATGGTCGACCATCGTGTCGTACGGTTCGGCTCCGCTCCCCCGACACGATCCCCACACCGCCCGTTCGTCGGCACCGAGGCCTCCCCACTTGGCCACGGTGGTCAGCGGCCGTGCCGCACTGAGCGCGGCCGGCGTCGGAGCGATCGCCTCGACCTGCTCAGGCGACCATCGCGTCACGGCGCCGCAAGGGATGCGCCGACTGCCACCGGTACCGCCACCGATTCGGCGGCACCCTTGGCGTGATAGCTCGACCGGGTGAGCGGGCTCGCTTCGACATGACCGATGCCGTACGATTCGCCGAGCCGCTTCCACTGCTCGAATTCCGCCGGCTCGGCATAGCGGACGATCGGGAGATGATGAGACGTCGGTCGGAGGTACTGGCCGATCGTGACGATGTCGACGCCGAGCCCGGCGAGGTCGCCCAACAGCCCGTCGATCTCGTCGTCGGTCTCGCCGAGCCCGACCATGAATCCGGTCTTGGTCGTGAGACCGGCGGCCTTGGCTCGTGCGAGCACGCCGAGCGAGCGGGCGTAGCCGGCCGACGGACGCACCGCGCGCTGCAGGCGGGCGACGGTCTCGACGTTGTGGTTCAACACGTCCGGGCGCACCGCCAGGAGCAGGTCCAGTGCGGCATCGTCGCCCTTCGCGTCGGAGATCAGCGTCTCGATCCGGGTGGCCGGCCGACGCGACCGGACCGCCTCGACGCAGGCCGCCACGTGGGCCATCCCACCGTCGGCGAGGTCGTCGCGGGCCACCATCGTCAGCACGGCATGGTCGAGCTCCATCCGCTCGATCGCCTCGGCGACCCGCGTGGGTTCGTCGTCGGCTGGCGCAAGTGGCTTGTTCGTGTCGACGAGGCAGAACCCGCATGCCCTCGTGCACCGTTCGCCGAGCACCATGAACGTTGCCGTGCCGTCGGCCCAGCACTCGGACAGGTTCGGACAGCCCGCGTCCTCGCACACCGTGACGAGGTCGAGGTCGCGCACGGTCTTCTTCAACGACATCACGTCGGCGCCGAGTTGAACCTTCGGCCGCAGCCAGTCGGGCTTGCGGGTCTCGATCGACAGCCCGTCGGTGACACCAGCTGCCTCGAGCCGGGCGGCCGCCCGGTCGGAGACCAGCTTCACCTGTTCGCCAGGTCCCTCCCCACGCGAGAACGCCGACAGGTCGCGCTCATCGGTGGCGTGTTTCCACGCGACGTCCTGTCGCTCGATCGTTCCGCCGGACCATCGATCGGCGGCGAGACGAGCAACGACGTCGACCACGTCGCGCATCGACACATCGACACCTTCCTCAACCAACGACGTGACCGGCTTGTCACCGATGCCGCACGGCACGATGTGGTCGCGCAGGTAGATCATGTCGGTGCTGACATTGAGAGCGAAGCCGTGCATCGTTCGCCCATGTGCCAGCCGCACCCCGATCGCACAGATCTTGCGTGGTCGCACCGTCGGGTCGGGATGATCGACGTCGAGCCACACGCCAGCGAAGCCGTCGAGCCGTCCAGCGTTGGGCAGCCCGAGTTCGGCCAAGGCATCGATGACCAGACCTTCGACGTTGCACACGTGCGCCGACGCACCGAGACGGTTGTCGACGTTGACGATCGGGTAGCCGACCAACTGGCCCGGGCCGTGATAGGTGATGTCGCCGCCGCGCTTCACGCCGACCAGCTCGGCGCCGACCGCTGCGGGCTCGCACCGCAGGTTCGTGGCGAGGTCGGCCCGCTTGCCGTGGGTGAACACGTGCGGATGCTCGAGCAGCAGCAGGTGTTGGCCCTCGCCGTGCTCGAACAAGGCCGTCTGGACCGCCAGCGCCTCGCGGTAGGGCACCCGGCCCAGCCACCGGACGCGCAGCGGATCGGTCACGACGCGGCCGAGCGTCAGAGCTCGGTCGACCAGTCCTTGGTCTCGAGGATCTCCTTGACCCGAGCCAGGAAACGAGCGGCGTACGCACCGTCGAAGGCTCGGTGGTCCCAGCTCATCGCGAGGTTGCCGACCGGGTGGATCGCGATCGCTTCGCCACCGTCGGGCCCGCTCGTGACCACGGGCTTGCGGACGATGGCGTCGGTCGAGATGATCGCCACCTGCGGCTGGTTGATGATCGGCATGGTGAGCACCGATCCGGCCGATCCGTTGTTGGTGATCGTGAACGTGCCGTCGGAGATCTCGTCGGGGCTGAGCTTGCGCTTGCGGGCACGGTCGGCCAGATCGGAGATCTCCGATGCGATGGCGGCGAGGCGCTTGGTCTCGGCGTCGCGAACCACGGGGGCGAGCAGGCCGTCGTAGTCGAGATCGACGGCGATGCCCAGATCGACGTAGTTGTGCACGATCAGGTCGTTCTGGCCGACGCTGGCGTTGAGGTGCGGGAACTCGCGCAGGCCGTCGATGACCGCACGGGCGATGAACGGCAGGTACGTGAGACTGAAGCCATGAGCGGCCTTCCAGTCGTCCTTCACCTTGCCGCGCACGACGTCGACGTTGGCGAAGTCGACCTCGACCACGCTGAAGGCATGCGGGCTCGTCGCCTTGCTCATCACCATGTGGTCACCGGTCAAGCGGCGGATCTTCGACAGTGGCACGGGCGTGTCGCGCTCGCCCGGCGCAGCGGCGGGCGCCGCGGCGCGAACGGCGGGCGCAGCGGGAGTTGACGCGGCAGGCGCCGGGGTCGGCGGAGCCGGAGCGGGCGCCGCAGGTGCGGGCGTCGGCGCCCCGGCGACTGCCGGATCCTGGCGGTTCGCACCGGTGGCATCGATGTGGTCGAGGACGTCGTCACGGGTGATCCGGCCCCCTGGGCCCGTCCCGGTGATCGAGTTGGGATCGAGGCCGTGTTCGTTCACGAGGCGCCGAACGACGGGCGACAACAACCGGTTGTCGCCGGCCTGTGCGGTCTCCGCGCTGGCAGGAACCGGGTCGGCGGTGGCGGCGGGAGCCGAATCGGCGGTGGCGGCGGGAGCCGGGGGCGCAGATGGCGCGGCAGGCGCCGGCGGCGGTGGCGGCGCGGCCGCCGCAGGGGCCGGCGCCGGTTCCGGTGCCGGCTCCGGAGCGGCGGCAGGCGCCTCGGGTGCGGCTCCGTCGGCGTCGCCGACGACAGCGATCACGGTGCCGACGTCGACGGTGTCGCCTTCCTGCACGCGGATCTCGGTGAGCACACCGGACACCGGAGACGGCACCTCGGTGTCGACCTTGTCGGTCGACACTTCGAACAACGGCTCGTCAGCGGCGACGGTGTCGCCCACGTTCTTGAACCACTGCGTGATGGTGCCCTCGGTGACCGTTTCACCGAGTTGCGGAAGCGTGACGTCTGCCATGGAAGGTGTCTCTCTTGTCGTCGGGTCGTGTCGGTTGTGTCGTGTCGGTTGTGTCGTGTCGAATTCGGCGTGTCGATTTCGACTGCGTCTTCTAGCCGTTGAAATTGCGACCCGTGAGCGTCATCACGGTTTCGCCGAACAACTCCGACAGGCTCGGGTGCGGCTGCAGGAACTCGGCGATCTCGTCGACCGAGGCTTCCCAGTTGACCGCGAGATAGCCGCCACTGAGCTGTTCGGTCACCCACGGGCCCACCATGTGCACACCGAGTACCTGTCCGGCCGAGCCATCGGGCCGCTTCTTCGCGATGACCTTGACCAGACCCTCGGTCTCGCCGAGGATCATCGCCCGGCTGTTGAACTTGAACGGATGCTTGGCGACGACCACGTCGTGGCCTGCGGCGCGAGCCTGCTCCTCGTCGGGGCCGGCCCACGCAACTTCGGGATGGCAGTAGATCGCCCACGGCACCCGGTCGTACGGCGACGGGCATCGGCGACTCGCCGAGTACCTGCTTGACCACCAGGATCGCTTCGGCATAGGCGACGTGTGCCAACTGCGGTGTGGCGATCAGGTCACCGACGGCGTACACGTCCGGCTCGCCGGTCCGGCAGTACTCGTCGACCTGCACGAACCCACGCTCGTCGACGACGACACCCGTGCCGTCGAGGCCGAGTTGGTCGGCGAACGGACGACGTCCGACCGAGACGACGACCGCATCGACCTCGACCGATTCGTCGTCGCCGAACGACACCGTGGTCCCGCCGAAGGCGTTGGGGGTGTGCCCGTTGACCATCACGCCGGTACGGATGGCGATCTTCTTCTTCTTGAACGACTTCTCGACGACCTTGGCGAGGTCGGCGTCGAGCCCGGGGAGGATCTTCGGGCAGGCCTTCGAGGATGGTGACTTCGCTGCCGAGGTCGGCGAACGTCGACGCGAACTCGCATCCGATCGCACCGCCGCCGATGACCGCCACCCGTGGTGGCACCGTCGTGAGGTCGAGCACCTCGTCGCTGGTCATGATCGGGCCGCCGCGTTCGAAGTTGGGGATCAGACGCGGCACCGAACCGGCGGCGAGCATCACGGCGTCGCCACTGATCGTGGCGGACGAGCCGTCGGCCATCGACACCTGCACCGTGCGGTTGGCGCCCAACGCGCCGACACCGTTGAACACCTCGACCTTGCGGCCCTTGCACATCGCAGCGATGCCCTTGACGAGCCCGTCGACGATGCCCTGCTTGCGCGCCTGTGTTCGGGCGAAGTCGACGCTCGCCGCGCCACCCGACTCGATGCCGAAGTCGCTCGAATGGTCCACGTGACGCTTCACGGCAGCGGTCTCGAGAAACGCCTTGGCTGGAATGCAGCCACGGTTGAGGCACGTGCCGCCGAGCGCGTCCTTCTCGACGAGCGCGACGTTGAGCCCCGCCGAAGCTCCATAGAGGGCGGCTGAATATCCGCCAGGACCGCCACCGATCACCACCAGGTCGAAATGGTCACTCATCAGCGTTCACCGTAGCGTTCGATCGCCACGTCGTCATCCGAGCGCGACAGAGATCATGGTGTTCCGAGCACCCAGTTGCGTTGCTGGTCGCCGCGACGAAGCACGAGCACCCGGTTCGATCCGTCTGCGGCGCTCACGTCGAACTCGATCCGGCACTGCTGATCGGCAACGGTGATCTCGGTGCAGCGCCCTGTTGCGGGCGCTCCGAGCGCCTCGAGCCGACGGTCACCGGTGGCGAGCGTGAAACCGGACAGGTCGTCGTCGACGCCGCCGACCTCCACCTCGACCGAGAACAACGTGTCGGTCTCGTCGGACCCGAGGACGATCACGTCGACGTCGCCGACGCGAACGGCTTCGCCGACCACGGCGGGTTCGACCGCGGCAGACCCGTTCGCGAGCTGCAACAGGAGGACGCCGCCGGCGAGCAGGATCATCAATCCGACGCCGACCGACAGCATCAGCAGCGTCCGCGTCTTCATCGCCATCCGAGCCTAGGGATCACCCTCGAGCGTCACACCGCGCCCGGGCTGATGTGACGTTTCCGGAAACACGGTGGACCCCGACGAATCCGAGGCGTGCGGTCTCGCTATCTTCCGCCGGGTGAGAACGACTCGACGCCGCACCGCTGTGAGCGCACTCGGAGCCGCTGCACTGCTGCTCGCCGCCACGGCCTGTACCACGACGTCAGAGGAGACGTCAGAGGAGACGTCAGAGGAGACGTCAGAGGGGTCCGAGACGTCGGAGGAGTCCGTCACCGAGTCGACCCCAGCCGCCGGGGTCGGGGCCACGTCCGCCGAGACGAGCCCGCCGAGCACCGAAGAGGCGAGCGCTCCAGCCGACACCGGATCGGTCACCGACACCAGCCCTGCTGCTCCTGCAGCGACCGAGGTGGCCGTCGTGGTGCCCGAGGCCCTGCAGTTCACCGCTCCTCTCGTCGGTGGCGGCACATTCGACGGTACGGCCGCTGCCGGCAAGCCGACGGTGTTCTGGTTCTGGGCACCCACTTGAAGCATCTGCAACCGTGAAGCCCCCTCGGTCGAGGAGGCAGCAGTGCAGTTTGGGGAACAGGCGAACTTCTTCGGTGTCGCGTGGACCGGGAGCGACGACTCGTTCCAGGACTTCATCGACAAGCACGGTCTGACGTTCCCGCAGATCAGCGACGACCCCGGCGACGTGTTCGACCGCTTCGGCGTCTCGTACCAGCCCGCGCTGGTGATCGTCAACACCGATGGATCGACCGAGTTGGTCGCCGGAGCCGTCGACGAAGAACTGCTCGACCAGATCATCTCCGAAGCGAACTGATCCACGCCGGGGTGCGGCCCCGTGTCTCAATCCGATTCGATCGCTCGTACGCTCCGAACATGCGTGTCGCCATCACCGGATCCACGGGCCTGATCGGCTCAGCTCTCACACCACATCTCGAATCGCTGGGTCACGACGTGGTCCGGGTGGTGCGGAGCAACCCGACGGGAACCGACATCTCCTGGTCGCCGTCGGAGGGCCGCCTCGATCCCCATGCGCTCGCCGGAGTCGACGCCGTCGTCCATCTCGCGGGCGCCGGAATCGGTGACAAACGTTGGACCGACGACTACAAACGCGAGCTGCTCGAGAGCCGCACCAAGGGCACCACGCTGATCTCCGAGGCGATCGCCTCGGCCGACGACGGGCCGACCGTGCTGCTGTCCGGCTCCGCCATCGGCATCTACGGCGCTCGCGGGGCCGAACAACTGACCGAGGAGTCGTCGCCCGGTGATGGCTTCCTCGCCGACATCTGCGTCCAGTGGGAGCAGGCCACCGGCGCTGCTGAAGCCGCGGGTGCACGAGTCGTCCACCTGCGCACCGGCATCGTGCTGTCGGCCAAGGGCGGTGCCCTGAAGAAGCAACTCCCACTGTTCAAGTTCGGCCTCGGCGGCAAGATGGGGTCAGGTGACCAGTGGCAGAGCTGGATCTCGATCGACGACGAGGTCGCCGCGATCACGCACCTGCTCACTGACGACACGGCTGGTGCGGTGAACCTGACCGCTCCGAATCCGGTCACCAATGCCGAGTTCACCGACACCCTCGGCGACGTACTGCACCGGCCCACGTTCCTGCCGATCCCGAAGTTCGGACCCAAGCTGCTGCTCGGAGGCGAACTCGCCCAGAACCTGCTGTTCTCGGGCCAGCGAGTCCTGCCGGCGGTTCTCGACGCCGACGAGAAGTTCACCTTCCACCACCCCGATCTGGCGACCGCGCTCCACGCGCTCCTCGGGAAGTGAGCGCCGTTTCCCGTCCGGACGAGCCCGTGGCCGTCGTCGGCGCCGGGCTGGCGGGGCTGTCCTGCGCAGTTGCACTCCACGACGCCGGGATCCCGGTTCGGGTGTACGAGGCGAGCGACGGGATCGGCGGCCGGGTGCGCACCGATCACGTCGACGGCTTCACCCTCGATCGCGGCTTCCAGGTGGCGCTCACCGCCTATCCGGAGATGCACCGCCAACTGGACATGGCGGCGCTCGACCTCCGATCGTTCGAACCCGGTGCGCTGGTCTGGCGCGACGGCAAGGGGTCCGTCGTCGGCGACCCGTTCCGCCGACCGTCCACGGCGCTCTCGACCGTGACGGCGCCGATCGGGTCACCGCTCGACAAGGCCCGGATCGCGCGACTCCGGTACCAACTCCGCGGCGTGCATCCGGCGAGACTCCTGCAGGGAGCGGACATGTCGACTCGGGCAGCGCTCACCGATGCCGGGTTCTCCGACACGATCATCGAGCGCTTCTTCCGGCCGCTCGTGGGAGGTATCCAGCTCGATCCCGAGCTGAACGACAGCCGTCGCATGTTCGACGTGATCTTCCGGATGCTTGCCGACGGCGACTCGGCCGTTCCGGCCGCCGGGATGCAGGCCATCCCCCAACAGCTCGCAGACCGGCTCCCTGCCGGTTCGATCCGTCTCGACTCGCCGGTCACGGCGACGTCGCCGACCTCGATCAGCGTCGACGGCTCGACGATGTCGGCCTCTGCGGTGGTGGTCGCCACCGAGGGCCCGAGCGCATCTGCTCTCCTCGATCTCCCACCGGTCGAATCGAAGTCGGTCGGAGCCGTCTACTTCGCTGCACCTCGTGCTCCGATCGACGACAAGCTCGTGGTGCTCGACGGAACAGGTCGCGGCCCGGTGTTGAACGTCGCGGTGATGAGCAACGTCGCACCGACCTACGCGCCGGCCGGATCCCATCTCGTCGTCGCCGCGCTCCCCGGCCACGACGGCCCGACCATCGAAGACGATGCCCGCGCCCAGTTGCGCGGATGGTGGGGTCCACAGGTCGATGGGTGGACCCACCTGACCACGTACCGCATCCCGCACGGCCAGCCGCGGCAACGCCCGCCGTTCTCCCCCAAGCAACGAGTTCGGCTCGACGACGGCCGTTTCGTGTGCGGCGACCATCGCGACACGGCGTCGATCCAGGGGGCGATGTACTCGGGTCGACGGTGTGCGCTGGCCATCGCCGCCGAGATCGGCCAGACTGACTCGCATGGCTGACGGGACGCCCGACGACGACACGACCACCGACGACGACAAGGTGGTCCGCGGGATCCGCTTCGTGCCTGCCGAGCCTCAAGCGATCTTCGACCTGCTCGCCGATCCGGCTCAGCATCCCACGATCGACGGCTCCGGATCGGTGCGTTCCAGCAACGAGACATCGCCGGCTCGGCTGGAATTGGGCTCCAAGTTCGGCATGTCGATGAAGTTGGGTGTCCCCTACAAGATGACCAACACGGTGGTCGAGTTCGACGAACCGTCGCTGATCGGCTGGACCCATGTGGGCGGCCACGTCTGGCGATACCGGTTGCGCCCCGTCGACGGCGGCACCGAGGTCACCGAGGAATTCGACATGCGCCCGGTGAAGGGGGCATTCCTCCTGAAAGCGACCGGAGCCCCGAAGCGCAACGCCAAGGCGATCGAAGCGACGCTCGACCGGCTCGTCGCCCACTTCCAACCCGCCTGATCCGCCGCAGTCTTCGCCATGTCCTCGGGACCTTTGACCATCGCAACAATTGCGGGGTAGGCGTAGCTTGGAGGCATGGCAGGTGACGGCATGGCGACAGCGTGGTTGACCACCGAAGAAATGACCGCGTGGCGGACCTACATCGAGACCTACGGCGACCTGATCGCTGCGATCGAGCGTGACCTCGCCGAGCACGACCTGACGCTCGGCGACTACCAGGTGTTCGTGTACCTGTCCGAAGCTCCGAACCGATCGATGCGTATGTGCGATCTCGCGGACCTGCTGCAACTGTCGCCGAGCGGGTTGACGCGTCGCCTCGACGGCCTGGTCAAGGCTGGCTTCGTCACCCGCGAGCCGTCCACCGACGACCGCCGGGTGATGCTGGCGACACTGACCCCGTCCGGGTTCGCCGCGCTCGAGGATGCCGCGCCGGATCACGTGGCGAGCGTTCGTCGACACATCTTCGACCACCTCGATCGCGACCAGGTCGACGCGCTGGCATCGATCTTCCAGTCGATCAAGGCAGGGTTGGCGCAGTGACCTCGCTGCCGACGGGGTTCCACAGCCACGTCGCGAACATCGGCGTCAAGGACGACACCGACGACTTCGTGGTGATCGCTGCGCAGCGCGCCGTTCCGGTGGCGGGAGTGTTCACGAGGAGCCGGTTCGCCGGCCCGAGCGTCACACTCAGCCGGGCCCAGATCGCCGACGGGCAGGCCCACGCCGTCGTCGTCATCTCGAAGAACGCCAACGTCGCAACCGGCCCTGCCGGACATGCCGACGCCGTCGAGGTCGCGCAGCGAGTCGCTGCCCGACTGGGATGCGAACCGACCGACGTCGTGGTCACTTCCACCGGCGTGATCGGCCGCCGCTACCCCATCGACCGGATCCGGGCCGGCATCGACGCGCTGCCTTCGCTGCTCACTTCGGACGACGCGGCGGGCCCCGCCCGCGGCATGATGACGACCGACACCGTGCCGAAGCTCGCCGAGGCGGTCGTTGCGGGAAGTACGGCCCGTGTGGTCGGCATGGCGAAGGGCGTCGGCATGATCGAACCCGACATGGCGACGCACATCTCGCTGCTGTTCACCGACGCCGAACTCTCGAGCGCGGAACTCGACGCGGTGTTTCGACGGGTGGTCGACCGTACGTTCAACTGTGTCAGCGTCGACACCGACACCTCGACCAGTGATTCGTCGGTGATCATGGCATCCGGTGCGGCCGGGCCGGTCGACCTCGATGCCTTCGAGGCAGCGCTCGACGAAGTGGCACTCGATCTGACCAAGCAGATCGCCCGCGACGGTGAAGGTGCGCATTCGTTGATCGAGGTGCACGTCGACACCGCCCGCGACCGGGCACAGGCGAAACGGGTCGCCAAGGCGATCGTGAACTCGCCGCTGGTGAAGACCGCAGTCCACGGCGGCGACCCGAACTGGGGACGGGTGGCAATGGCGATCGGCAAATGCAGTGACGACACCGACATCGACCAGGACGCCGTGCTGATCCGCTTCGGTGACACCGAGGTGTACCCACGACTGCTCGACGACGATGCACTCGCCGCGCTGTCGGGTTACATGCGCGGCTCCGACGTTCGCATCCACGTGTCACTCGCCACGGGTGAGGCCGACGCGACCGTGTGGGGATGCGACCTCAGCGACACCTACGTGCGATTCAACGCCGACTACACGACCTGACAACCCCGTTGCGTCACTTCGGCGGCATCCGGATGCCGCCGTCGACGCGAATGGACTCGGCGTTCATGTAGCTGTTGGTGATGCACTCGAGCACCATCGACGCGAGCTGATCGGGGTCGCCGAGACGCTTCGGGAACAAGACACCCTTCTGGAGGTTCTCCTTGAACGCTTCGCTCGCGTCACCTTCGCCGTAGATCGGGGTGTCGATCAGGCCGGGGGCCACGGTGTTGACGCGGATGCCGACCGCGGAGAGGTCGCGGGCGACGGGGAGGGTCATGCCGACGACGCCGCCCTTCGATGCCGAGTAACTGGCCTGGCCGATCTGACCATCGAACGCGGCGACCGACGCGATGTTGACGATGGCACCACGCTCGCCGTGCTCGAGCGGCTCGGTCGTGCTCATGGCGGTGGCGGCCACGCGGATGCAGTCGAAGGTGCCGATCAGGTTGATCGCGATGACCTTCTTGAAGGCGTCGAGGTTGGCGGCCGATTCGAGGGTGCCGTCCTTGCCGATCGTGCGCTGCGCCCAGCCGATGCCGGCAGAGTTGACCAGCACGCGAACGGGACCCATCGACTTCGCCATTTCGACGGCGTTGACGATGTCGTCGGTGTTGGTGACATCGACCTTGCAGAACGCCCCGCCGATCTCGTCGGCGAGTTCGTTGCCCTTGTCCTCCTGCAGGTCGGCGATGACGACCTTGGCACCGTGGGCCGCCAGCATGCGAGCCGATGCCGCACCGATCCCCGATGCTCCACCTGTGACGATTGCGCTTGCTCCAGAAATGTCCATGGGGGCGAAAGCTATTCGCGGCGCCGCCCGATCGAGCAATCGGTCAGGAGCAATCGGTCGGCGAGGTTTCGCCCCGTCCGCTCAGGTGGGAGCCGGTCCGACCCCGTAGCGGGTGTCGACCACCCGATCGGGGACCACGGCGGCGTACGTCTCGGTACGGCTGAACCAGCCGGTCACGTCGACGAGGAACTGCGTGTTGCTGTGGGTGTAGATGCACACCGAACCACGGGCACCGATGGTCGCGATCACGTTGTTCGCCGTGACTCGGCCAGCTGCGTAGTTCAAGTTCGCGGCGAGCGGGCGGGGCGTTCCGCACGGCCAGACCGTTGCGAACCCTCCGACCGACGGGTTGACCGCCGTGATGTTGACCGCCACCGATTCGGCATCCGCCGGAATCGTCGTGAGCTGGCCACCAACAGTCATCTGGCGGCCGGTCACCTGCACCTGCAACGGTTGGCTCGGACGGATCGGCGTCGGCGAGCCCAGGCCCTCGCGTGTGTCGACCCACCGCTGCGGGACCGCCGACACGAACGCCGACGAGGCGGAGCTCGCGCCCTCGGTGAACCATCCGACGACGTCGACGACCAGATCGGTCGCGGCGTGGGCGTAGAAGCACAGCCGACCATCGGCACCGAGCGGGGCGATTGCTCCGTTGGCCCTGATTTCTCCTGCGTTGTAGTTCAGGGTCGAGACCACCGGCCGGTCCACCCCACACGGCCACACCGTGACGTAGCCCGGGCCGCTCGGCGTGACGGCGGTGACGTTGATGGCAGCTGCGACGGCGTTGGCTGGGATTGCCAGGTTGGTTCCGTCGATCCGCTGCACCCGAGCCCCGACCACCTGCAGCGTGACCGGCGAGTCGGGTCGCACCCGACCGCGTGCCACGCCGAGACCGTCTCGGGAGTCGATGAGTCGCTTCGGCGTGATCGCCGTGAAACCGGACCCGGACGAGTCAGCAGGACCGAACCATCCACCGATGTCGATCACGGCGTCGGTGGCGGCATGGGAGTACACACACGTCTTGCCGCTGGCGTCGACCGGGGCGATGACGCCGTTGCCGTCGATCGCGCCACGCGTGTAGTTGAGACTGGAGGTCAGCGGGCGAGCCACCGAGCACGGCCACACCGTCACGAACCCGGGGCCGGCCGGATCGACCGCGGCGACGTTCAGCGACACGGCGGTGACGTTGGCCGGGATCGTGGAGACGGTGCCGTCGGCAGCGGTGACCGTCCGCCCAGCGACAGGGATCTCGATCCGTCGCGGCGGAGCAAGACGGCCGCCGATCGACGGCGACATCGTGACGAGCGACTGTCGGAGCCAGAGCGCGAACTCCGCCTGCCCGGTGGCGGTCAGGTGGACTCCGTCGCTGAACCATCGAACGCGTTCCGGGCCGGCGCTCGCCCCGTTCCAGTCGAGCACGGTGAGATTCGACCATCGCGACCGTGCCGCGTTCAGGGCAGCATTGGTCGGCCCGTAGACCGATCTTCCTCCGCTGGTGCGAATGTCGGCCAGGTTGACCCACGCAACCTGCCGGACACCGCGAGCGGTCAGTGCCCGCATCATCGCGTCGATGTCGGCGGTGACGTCACTCGACGGGTTGTACCCCAACTGCACGACGGCGAGCGCGGTGTTGATCGGAACCGATGCAGCAGCCTGCACCCCGCTCGGCGACGGCGGGGTCTTGTTGATGAAGCGGCCGTCGAGGACGTCGACACGCAGTGCCGGGAACGTCCCGTCGGTGAGCGTGCGGAACTCCGACGTCGTCGCCCCGGCGATCGAGTTCCCGACCGAATCGCCGATCAACGCCGCGGATGCGCCGACCGTGTCGCGGGTGATCACGCGCACGGTGAAACCGGGTGACAGGAGTCCGTTGGCGCCGCGAAAGTCCCAGGCCGGGATGCGGCGGGTGCCGCCCGTACCGCTGAGCACGATGTCGTTGAACCAGATGCCGTCGAACTGCCGGTTGGTGGACGAGGCCGCGTCGACCATCGTGGCGCCCGTCAACCTGCCGAGCCCGTACCGGGCGGCGAGCGTGTCGGCGTCGAGGATGCGCGTCCAGCGATGGTTCGGGATTGTTGGCGGTGCCGTCGCCGGGCGCGTCGTCGACCGGCGGGAACGCGCCGCCTGCGGTCCGCGGGCCGTTCGACGCCGAGAACTCGGTGGACACGATGTTGCCGTTCGGCCACTTGCGGACCTTGCCGGCGGTGGCCACGATCGCCGCATTCGTTCTGGCGTCCTCGACCGCTCTCGATGACGCGGTCGCCGTCGATCGTGTCGCCGCTCCGAAGTAGACCTGACACGACTGGGTGTCGCAGATGGCGTCGGACCACCGTCCGGGCTGCAGCGCATACGACCGCGCCGCCACGGCCTGCGCCCGCACCGCTTGGGCTCCTCGGCCGCCACCGGCGTCGGCCCAGCTCGCCGAGATCTCCTTCGGCACCACGCCGCGGAGGTAGTCCTCGGTTCTTGACGTCGTTGATCACCCGGTTGCCGTACGATTCGCTGCGCACCTCGATCTGTGCCGCGGTAGTGGGTGACAGCGCCGCTGGCGTTGCACACCCCCAGCACGGAGTCCGGCGCCGCTGCGGAGTTCTCGCCGTTCGAGCTCGTGAACGCTGATCGGGCCGGTCCACGTTCCCATCGACGTCCAGGACGCCGTCGGAGCGCCACCGATCAGGCTGCGGGCCCGGGCAGCATCGTCGCCGTTCCAGATCCCGTCGGCAGGCAGCCTCTGATCGCCTTGCCAGTCGATCAGGCGAGCCTGCGTCAGATTGCCGAAACTGCCGTCGACGGCGAGCGTGGCGTCGCCGGAGATGCGGAACGCGTTGAGGAAGGTCTGGATCTGGCGGACGGCCGTGCTGTCGCTCGATCCCTTGGCGATCGGACCGGTGGGGACGATCAGGGTCGATCCGGACGGACAGGCGGCGCTGGAGGCGCGATAGACCTCGAATCGGTTCGCGGAGATCTCCTTCGCGTACATCGACCGTGCGCTCTGACCCTGCCACACGACGTTGCCGCTGCCGGCGACGACGCCGACGGTCGTCAGGCCGTCCAACGCCTTGAGCTGCACCCGGATGCGGGCCTGGACGTCGACGTCGCCGAGCGTTGTGCCACCGTAGTAGTGGTCCAGGATCCACTGCCACGACTTGTCCTGATCGACCGCCCATCCGTAGGCGCCCCACTGGCTCATTCCTCGCCCGTGACCGAATCCGGTTCCATCGACGACCACGGCGATCACGTCGGACGGCGCCGCCGACGCAGTCGGCGTCGAGCCGGGCGCGAAGGTGAGGAGCGTCGCGCCGAGGACGGCAGCGACGACGAGTGCAGCTCGACGCATGTAACCGAACTGTAACGGAGGTGCGGAGGGTGGTCGCATCACGACGGGAGGTTCTTCGGCACGTTCAGCCGGTGACTTGACCGTGACTTGACGGCAACTTGACGATGACCTGCCGAACACCGACTCTCCGGTGTCACACCGTCTTCGGGATCGCACCCACAGCCAAACGGTCCACCAGATCGTTCATCGGGTCACCGCTGTGGCCCTTCACCCACCGAAAGCTCACGTCACCGGCGGTGACCAACTCGATCAACGGCTGCCACAGATCGACGTTGGCGACCGGCTTCTTCTGAGAATTGGTCCATCCGTTGCGTTGCCACTTGGCCCACCACCGGTCCTTGAAACAGTTCACGACGTACGTCGAGTCGGACACGATCTCGATCGGCAGCGCCGCGCCGTGTTCGTCGGCGAGGTGTGCGTGGGTTCGCAGAGCGTCGAGGACGGCGTGGATCTCCATCCGTTGGTTGGTGGTGTGGTCCTCACCACCGGCGCCGTGCGGTTCGCCGCTCGGTGCGACCGCCCACGCCCAGCCACCCGGACCCGGGTTCCCGCTGCAGGCACCATCGGTGTAGATCACGAGTCGCTCCATGCGCGGCAACCTATCTCTCGAGGAGCGTTCGGATCGTCGTGTTCCGCACGCTCGTCGAGGCACGTTCATGCCCGGTCGGCAGTCGAGAACATCCGTCAGGCCGCTGAATGGCCCGATTCGGTGCGTACCGATCGGTAACACTGCGAGACTGCCCGTCATGATCTTCGACGGCCACGTGCATCAGCTGCCTGACATCGATCCGACGGAGACGAAGGAGTGGCTGGACAGCCTCGATGCGGTCGTCGACGCACACGGCAAGACCCGGGCTCGCTATCTCCTCAGCCGCCTGATGGAGCGCGCGACCGCGAGCCAGGTGTCGTTCCCGGCCACGGTGTCGACGCCGTACGTCAACACGATCCCGCGCGAGCAGGAGCCGTGGTTCCCCGGCGACGAGCACATCGAGCGACGGATCCGAGCGTTCATCCGCTGGAACGCGGCGATGATGGTCGTGCGGGCGAACAAGACCGCCGACGGCATCGGCGGCCACCTCTCGACGTTCGCGAGTTCCGCCTCGCTGTACGAGATCGGGTTCAACCACTTCTTTCGCGGCAAGGACGACGGCCGCCCCGGAGACCACGTCTACTACCAGGGCCACGCGGCACCGGGCGTCTACGCCCGCGCCTTCCTCGAGGGCCGCCTCACGGAGGACGACCTCGACCACTTCCGTCGCGAGATCGGTCGAGGCGGGCGCGGTCTGTCGTCGTATCCGCACCCACGGTTGATGCCCGACTTCTGGGAGTTCCCCACCGTGTCGATGGGCCTCGGACCGATCTCCGCGCTCTACCAGGCGCGGTTCAACCGGTACCTCCAGAACCGGCACATCGACGACACCTCCGACAGTCGCGTGTGGTGCTTCCTCGGCGACGGCGAGACCGACGAGCCCGAAACCCTCGGCGCCATCTCGCTCGCCTCGCGCGAGCAGCTCGACAACCTCGTGTTCGTCGTCAACTGCAACCTGCAGCGCCTCGACGGCCCGGTACGCGGCAACGGCAAGGTGATCCAGGAACTCGAAGCCACGTTCCGGGGCGCCGGCTGGAACGTGATCAAGGTCATCTGGGGATCGAAGTGGGACGACCTGCTCGCCCAGGACAAGGACGGCGTCCTGCTCAACAAGATGAACACCACCGTCGACGGCGAGTTCCAGCGCTACGCCGTCGAGGATGGCGAGTTCATCCGCGACAGCTTCTTCGGCCCCGACGAGCGCCTGCGCAAGATGGTCGCCGACCTCAGCGACGACGAGCTGCGCAACCTGCCCCGTGGCGGCCACGACTACCGCAAGCTCTACGCCGCCTACAAGGCGGCCACCGAGAACCTCGGCTCGGGACGCCCGACGGTGATCCTGGCCAAGACGGTGAAGGGCTGGACACTCGGACCGGGCTTCGAGGGCCGCAACGCCACCCACCAGATCAAGAAGATGACCAAGGAGCAGATCCTCGCCATGCGCGACCGGCTGCACCTCGAAGACGTCATCAGCGACGAGGGACTCGACGCCGAGCACCCGCCGTACATCAAACTCGGCAAGGACTCGATCGAGTACCAGTACATGATGGAGCGCCGCAAGGCGCTGGACGGGTCGATCCCGAAGCGGACCACGGTCGCCCGACGGCCGCTGGAGTTGCCCGCCGACGGTCCGTTCGCCGAGATGCGAGCAGGGTCCAACGGCCAGGAAGTGTCGACGACGATGGCGTTCACCCGTCTGCTGCGGGGCCTGGCGCGCGACGAACACATCGGCCCACGGGTCGTGCCGATCATCCCCGACGAGGCCCGCACGTTCGGCATGGACGCGCTGTTCCGCGAGCTCAACATCTACGCGTCGCAGGGCCAGAAGTACGAGCCGGTCGACCACGACCTGCTGCTGTCGTACTCGGAGTCGACCAAGGGTCAGATCCTCGAGGAGGGCATCACCGAAGCCGGCTCGATGGCCAGCTTCATCGCGGCCGGCACGTCGTACGCCACACGTGGGGTGCCGATGGTGCCGTTCTACACGTTCTATTCGATGTTCGGGTTCCAGCGGGTCGGCGACCTGATCTGGCAGGCAGCGGACATGCGCGCCCGCGGGTTCATGATGGCCGCCACCGCCGGGCGAACCACGTTGATGGGCGAGGGCCTCCAGCACCAGGACGGCCACAGCCTGGTGCTGGCGTCGACCGTGCCGTTCGTGCAGGCCTACGACCCGGCGTTCGCCTACGAGGTCGGCGCGATCGTCCAGTCCGGCATGAACCGCATGTTCGGTGGCGGCCCGCCCGAGGTGACCGACGTCTTCTACTACATCACCTTGTACAACGAGAACTACGACATGCCGCCGCTGCCCGACACGCCGGGCCTCGCCGAGGCGATCGTCGAAGGGCTCTACAAGTGGGCCGACGCGCCCGACTGGCACGTCGACGCCGGCGACGCTGCTGTTCTCGGGCACGGCCCACACCGCTGCCCGTGAGGCGGCGGTCGAGCTGGCCGAGCACTACGACGTCGGCGTCGAGCTGTGGTCGGCCACGTCGTACAAGTCGCTGCGCGAAGAGGCGCTGGCCGCCGAGCGCTGGAATCGCCTGCATCCATCGCAGGAGCCACAGGTTCCGAGCGGTGGCGCAGATCCTGAGCGAGTCGCAGGGTCCGATCGTCGCCGTGTCCGACTTCATGAAGATCGTGCCCGAGCAGATCCAGCGGTTCGTCCCCGACCGCACGTTCGTGCCACTCGGCACCGACGGCATGGGACGATCCGACACCCGCGAAGCGCTTGCGACGCCACTTCGAGGTCGACACCGGCCACATCGTGTTGGCCGTCCTCCAGGGCCTCCTGGCCGACGGCAGGATCGAACCGTCGGTCGTCGCTGACGCCATCGCCCGCTACGACATCGATCCCGACGCCATCGACCCCTACCTGACCTGAACCCGGTCAGGGGTCGGGTCGTCAGACCGCGAGATTCCGTCCTCCTCGGACCGCGAGACTCGGTCTCCCTCAGACCCCTCGACAGACACCTCGACACCGGCGACGCCCACCCGACCGATCCGAGCAGTGAGTGCCATCAGCAGGATGCCGAACGCAACGGCGAAGGAGCGGTAGGTGAACCACGAATGCACCGACGTGTGGTTGCGCAGCACGAGGTGCCAGACCACCGGGATCATGCAGCCGCGCCAGCGAGTACGAGGCGCGTCGCCACGGCCACGTCAGACCCCACGCCGGACCGCTGCGACGACCGCCGTTGCCCCGATGGCCGACCACCGACGAGCGTGGTCAGCGGTTGGTCACGCCACGCGTCGCGATGCCTCGCTCAGCGCGCCGAGAACACTGATGCGTCGGTGCCGTCGACGGCACCGCTGAGCCGCTCCTCGGCCTTCTCGGTGACGACGAATCGGACGGTGTCGAATCCGACGACAAGCGCTGCGACCATCCACTTCGTAGACCCAGAGCCACCGAATCCTACGATCCAGCCGACGACCGCGGCGCCGGTTCGCGCACACCGCGCCGGCGACGCTCATCGAACCGACGGCGAGCACGGCTGCGCTGGCCACGACGAGCGCCCACGCAGCGTCGGGGTTGGTCAGGTCGCCGAAGAACTGGAACGCCGCGCCGCACGCGAAGGCAGCCGCCCCGTAGCGTTCCCCGGGTGGCGTCCGCGGTCAGCAACCACAGCAAGGCCGCGGCCACGCGGAGCGCGACGATCATGCCGATCGCGTGAACGAGGGCGCCGGGAAGGTCGATGAAGTCGGTGGTGACGACAGAGCGGAGCGAGCGCGAGCGTGGCCGGTCCGCTCGACCGATTCGGCGACCGGCTCGACCACACCCACGCGCCGGCGACGATCACCAGGGCGATGCTGCGAGAATCCTGGTTCCCGGCAGACCCGACGGCGGCGACGGAGGGCCGCAGCGACGACAGTGCTCCCGTTCCAGTACCGGAAGTACGTCGTATCCACCCGTCAGTCCCTCGCCGTTGGCCCAGCCGAGCAGACTTGGGCACGGCGGTCTCGCACGGACCGAGGGTGGAGCTTCGAACGGCGGATCTCGAACGTCCCGCACCCGGGTCCGGACCCCCAGCCCGATCGTCATCGTTTGCACTCGCTGTACCCGTCGACCTGTCCACCGGTGAAGCCGACGTCGTACGAGCGTTCGTCGAGCTCGCCCACCACGATCGGCGTCACGGAGCCGATACATCGACGAAACGATCCGGGATCAGCGTCCGCCAGCACGACCAGTGACGAGCCGCGAGCACCGGCAGGCCGACGATGAGCGCCGACCATCGGAGAGACCGCGGCCCGCGACGACATGACCAGCATGATCGCACAGCCGACCTCGGTAACGTGGCCCCATGCCTGGCACCCTCTACATCACGGGCGACACCGCGGCCGACAAGCTGCTCAACACCGACGCCAATGCGCTGCTGATCGGGATGCTGCTCGACCAGCAGGTACCGATGGAGTGGGCGTTCAGCGGTCCCGCGACGCTCAAGAAGCGGCTCGGACACCTCGATCCGAAGAAGATCGCAGCGATGGACGTCGAGGAGTTCGTGCACGATCTGCTGCGAGAAGCCGGCAATCCACCGCTTCCCCGGCTCGATGGGCAAGCGCATCCATGCCGTGTGCGAGGCGTTGGTCGCCGACTACAAGGGCAATGCCGTCAACATCTGGAAGGGCGTCGACGACGCCGACGAGGTCTACCGGCGGCTGCGAGCACTCCCCGGCTACGGCGACGAGAAGTCGAAGATCTTCATCGCGATCCTCGGCAAGTCGCAGGGCGTCGACCTGAACGGCTGGCGCGAGGCTGCCGGCAAGTTCGGCGACGACACGCCGCGCTCGGTCGCCGACGTCCACGACGAGGCGTCACTCGGCAAGGTGCGCGACTGGAAGAAGGCTCAGAAGGCCGCCAAGAAGGACAAACAGGACCGTCCGACCTGAGTCGAGCGCTGCGCCGGCCAGCCCCACGGCGCACGAACCACTGGCGGTCATCCGGCCTGCTCCCGCAGCCAGTCGATAACGTTGTCCCGTTCCCATGACCGCCCTCGAACAGCCTGCCCGACGACCATCGTCCGACGTTCTCCGTCCGATGGCGCAACGTCGGTCGATCTTCGGGCATGTTCGCGAGATCTTCCAGTTCCGTGAACTGCTCGGCACCCTCACCCGCAAGGAACTGACGGTCAGGTACAAGCACTCGACGCTCGGCTTCGTGTGGTCGATGATCCAGCCGCTGTTCCTGCTGGTGGTCTACACCGCGGTGTTCGCGATTCTCGGCGCCGGTTTCCCACGCTTCGCCATCTGGGTGCTGTGCGGGCTGCTGGTGTGGACCTTTGCGTCGACATCGATGCTCACCGCCACCGTCTCGATCACCGCGAACGCGTCGCTCGTCGGCAAGGTGAAGTTCCCTCGAGCGATCCTTCCCCTGTCCAACGTCGGCAGTGCGCTCACCCACTTCGTGCTGCAGTCCATCGCCTTCGCCGGCGTGCTGCTGGTGACCCGCCACAGCGTCGACTGGACCTACATGTGGCTGCTGCCGATCGCGCTGTTCGTCGCCGTCCTCGTCGTCAGCGGGCTCGCGCTGCTCCTGGCCCCGCTGAACGTGATGGCCCGCGACACGATGCACCTGCTGGAACTGCTGGTGATGGGTTGGTTCTGGATGACACCGATCCTGTACCAGTACGAACGAGCCGTCCCGTTCCTCGAGCGCCACGGCATCCCGGGCGAGGTCATGCTGCTCAACCCGTTCACCTCGGTCGTGATCACCTTCCAGCGAGCGATCTACGGCACGTCGGAAGTCGACGGAATCGCACTGCTCCCCGACGAGGGACCGCTCTGGTACCTCGGCACGCTCGTGTTCACGGGAACCGTGGCCGTGGTCATCCTGGCCATCGCGTTGAAGGTCTTCGACCGCGCCGACGCCAACCTTGCCGAGGCGCTGTGAGCGGTTCCGCACCATCCCGCCCGGGCAGCGAGGCGATCATCGTCGACGACGTGTCCAAAGTCTTCAGGATCTCGACCACGCCGGTCACGTCGCTCAAGGAACGGCTGCTCGGCATGGGACGGAACAACTACGAGGAGTTCCCGGCGCTCCACGATGTGGACTTCACGATCCAGCAGGGCGAGACGGTCGGCATCCTCGGGCACAACGGCTCCGGCAAGTCGACGCTGCTCAAGTGCATCGCCGGAATCCTGACGCCCTCGAGCGGTGAGGTGCTCGTTCGCGGCCGTCTGGCATCGCTGCTGGAGTTGGGCGCGGGATTCCACCCCGATCTGACCGGACGCGAGAACGTGTTCATCAACGCCGCCTTTCTCGGTATGCCCCGCAAGGAGATCGCGTCCCGCTTCGACGAGATCGTCGATTTCGCCGGACTCGAGCAGTTCATCGACGAACCGGTCAAGCACTATTCCTCCGGCATGTACGTGCGCCTCGGCTTCGCTGTGGCCGTCAATCTCGATCCGGACGTCTTGCTGGTCGATGAAGTGCTGGCGGTGGGTGACGAGGTCTTCCAGCTCAAGTGCATGAGTCGCATCAAGCAGTTCCAGGACGAAGGTCGCACCATCGTCCTCGTCACCCATGCGGCCGAAACCGTGCGGCAGGTCTGCAGCCGGGCAATCGTCCTCGACCACGGCAACATGGTGATCGACGACGAGCCGGGCAAGGCGATCCGCGTGTTCCGCGAGTACCTCCACGGTCGTCCGGACGTGGAGATCGACGCCGATGCGCTCGTCGAGAGCCCGCTCACCATCGGTGACGTCCAGGTCCATCACGATCACGAGCACAGCCGCCGTCACGTCCACGTCGGCGAGTCGGTGTGGGTCGACGTCGAGATCACCACCACCCGCCGGATCGACGATGCCATTCTCGACCTCGAGGTCACCGACAACGAAGGCCGCATCCTGTACCACGTGGACACGGACTCGCTCGACACCCGGATCGCCCCACTCGACGGGACCGCGTCGATCCGCATCGACATCGGACGGATCGGACTGCTCGACGGCGAGTTCCCGATCAACCTCAAGTTGATCGAGCGTTCCACGGGGCGCATGCTCGACTGGAAGGAGCGTGCGACTGCGTTCGAGGTGCTCAACACGACCCGAGCGAACGGCACGGTCGCGACGTCACGGTTCGACGGACGGTTCGACGTGACGGTTCGATCGTGACGGTTCGATCGTGACGGTTCGGTCGTGACGGGTCAGCGGCGCAGCTGAGCGAGGCGGGCCCGTACCGCCGCCCACAGCGTTGCTCGCTCCCGCGGCAGCCACACCGCCTGTTTCGGCGCGAACGCCGCGTTGCCGTACGGGTCGGCGCGGAGTGCGTCGCCCCAGCGGTCGTAGAGGAGATCGATCTCGTGCTGATCGGCGTCCGGCCGCCGTGTCTGCGATTCGAAGTGGAACAGCGTCGAGTGCGCGCTCCAGACGATCCTGCGACCTGTTGCCCGGACGCGCAGGCAGTAGTCGAGGTCGTTGAACGCGATCCGGAACTCCTCGGGGAAGCCACCGAGTTCGTCGAACACCTCACGTGGCGTGAGCAGACATGCTCCGGTGACGGCGCTGACCTCACGGTCGATTTCGAGGAGGCCGAACGGACCTGGGTCGTCGCCGCCGAAACCGTGGAAGATGTGCAGCGGTTGCTCGTTGAGGAGCAGACCACCGTGCTGAAGGGTGCCATCTGCGTAGAGCAGACGGGCACCGACCACACCCACGTCGGGCTCGGCGAGAAACCCGACCATCGTCTCGAGCCAATCGGGTTGCTCGACGAGCGTGTCGTCGTTGAGGAACAGCAGCACGTCGCCGGTGGTCGCATCGGCACCCTGGTTGCAGCGCCGCGAGAAGTTGAACTCGTCGGTTGCACGGACCACTCTGCACTCGAGCGTCGCGAGTTCGTCCATCACCGCAGTCGGTGTCGACGGATCAGCGACCACGACGACATCGAAGCTCGGATAGGTCGTGACGTCGAGCACCGAACGCACCGCACCCAGCACCAGCGCGCGCTCGACGCCCCAGACCTGGCGAGCCGTACCGACCGTCGGAATCACGATGCTCACTGTCGGGTGGGCCGCGAGGCAGCGGCGCGAGCGGTAGTGGCCCGGCGTGCCCAGCTGCTCGACGACCGCGTCGATCCCCACGCGACCGAGGTGCTCCTCAACCGCCCGTCGACCGGCCTCGCGTGCATAGGGCTTGGCATCGGCGTCGCCGGCCGCCGATCCGGGCGTGATGCACCAGTGGTAGAGCACCGCCGGGATGTGGTGGATCGTGCGCGCCCGCTCGGTGACACGCAGGATCAGGTCGTGATCCTGCGAACCATCGAAGCCGTCCCGGAATCCGCCGACCTCGGCAACCAGTGATCGGCGGAGCACCGAGAGGTGTGTGCAGTAGTTCTGCGACCGGAGGCGCTCCGGCGACCAGTCCGGTTTGAGGAACGTGTCGTACACGCTCCCGCCGGGCGCAAGCTTGTCCTCGTCGGTGTACAGGTAGTCGATCGTCGGGTCGTCGTCGAGCGCAGCCGCGACGAGTTCGAGAGCATCCGATTCGATGCGATCGTCGTGATCGACGAGCACGACGAACTCACCGGACGCCATGTCGAGCGCTGCGTTCGACGCGGCGACGATCCCGCCGGCCCGCGGACGCTCGACGAGTCGAATCCGCTCATCCCTCTCGGCTCGACCCCGGAGCTCGGCGAGCACGTCAGGGCGTTGCGAGCCGTCGTCGACGAGGCACAGCTCCCAATCGCTGCACGACTGTGCAGCGATCGAATCGAGGCAAGCCTGCAGCAGATCCAGCGGCGGGTCGTGAACGGGCGTGCAGATCGAGAAACGGGGGACGGGCCCGTCGCTCACGATCGACGCACCTTCGCAACCACCCGCTCGAGCCGCGACTGCCACAGTCTCCGGCGGGCCGTACGCCGCCACATCGTCAACTCGAGCCGCTTGACCTGACCGCGCAGTTCGCCGAGCTGCATCTCGAGTTCGCGGGCGCGGGCGACGGCCGAGTCGCGTTCGGCTCGCAGCTGCTCGAGATCGTCGGAACCGTTCATCGCACGACGGCTAGTGTTCGGCACCGGCTCATCGAGGGCCGTCCTGCTCCATGCGTCTCGCCTACGTCACCGCTCACTATCCTCCGGATTTCTCCAGCGGAGCGACGTTGCAGGTCGAGCGTCTCGCCCGCCGCGCAGCCGAGTTGGGCCACGACGTCGAGGTGTTCTCCGGTGCGATCGCGATGGGCCTCACCGATGGCGAACTGCGAACCGAGTCGATCGACGGAGTGGTCGTGCACTGGATCGGCACCGCCTCGCGTATCGAGCAGGGGGACGACGGCAACTGGGACAATCCCCTCGCAGCGGCAGCGGCCGCGAGGTGGTTGCGGGACTTCGAGCCCGACGTGGTCCACGTTCATACGCTGCAGACTCTAGGGGTCGGCGTCGTCGAGGCCGCGTCCGATGCCGGGCTGCGCATCATCGTGACGATGCACGACCTGTGGTGGTGGTGCTCGCGCCTGTTCCTGGTCGACACCGACCTGCAACCGTGCCCGCTCGTGACCGAGGTGAACACGTGCGCCTGCGCCGTCACGCCTCACTGGCGGGCCGTTCGGGCGGCACGACTCGGCTCGGCTCTGGCGCGTGTCGACCAGATCCTCACGCCGTCAACCGTCTTGAGAGGCGTCGTCATCGCCAACGGGGTCGACCCGGAACGGGTGACGGTGGACCCCAACGACATCTCGATCGATCTGCACCTCACGGTCGACGCAGGCGGGTCCGCTGAACCGGCCGGACCGGGCCGCCACGTTCGCTTCCTCTATCTGGGCGGCGACAGCCCGCTCAAGGGGGCCGACGTCATCAGGGCAGCGGCTCAACGGCTCGCCGATCAGACCGGTTGGGTCCTCGACGCGTTCGGACTCGTGCCGGATGAATCGCTCCCCCACCACGTTCGTCCCGCTGCTCCCTTCGATCCGGCAGAGCTGGCCGACGTGCTCACTTCCCACGACGTCCTCGTCATCCCGTCGGTCGCCCGCGAGAGCTTCTCGATCGCCGCGCGCGAGGCACTCGCAGCCGGTCTCCCGGTGATCACCTCCGATTGCCTGGGCCCTGAAGAGGTCGTACGCGACGGCGAGAACGGCCTGGTCGTGCCGACGGGGGACATCGGCGCGTTGGCCGGCGCGATGCGGTCGTTGGTCGTGGACGCTGACCTGCTCGCACGCCTCCGCCGCGGCGTTCGCAGCGCCCCCGTGGATGTCCGAACCACCGACGAGCACGTCGAGGGCCTGCTCGTACGGTATTCGCAACCGGGCCGGACGCGCCGCACCATGGCCCCCAACGTGGCCTTCGTGATCGGCGCCGACGGCGCGATCGCCCGCTACCGGGTGCACCACCCCCGCGAAGCGCTCTCGCTGCACGGCGCCACGACGCGGGTCATGCACTACCTCGACCCTGGCCTCGGGCAGATCGCCGACGGCATGGACGTCGTCGTCCTCCAGCGGGTTCCCGCGACGTCCGACCTGTTGGAGATGATCGAACGGTGGCGTGCAGCGGGGGCGCTGGTGGTGTTCGATGTCGACGACCTCATCGTCGATCCCGACATCGTCACCGCCATCCCGGGGGTCGACCAGCTGGCGCCGACCGTGTTCGAGCAGTACGTCGACGGTCTGTACCGCTATCGCACCACACTCGAACACTGCGACGGCGCGATCGTGCCGACGCCGGGTCTCGCCGATTCGATCGGTGGGCTCACCGGGCTGCCGATCGCGATCGCCCCGAACGGCATCGGCCTGGTCGAGATGCGACTGGCCGTGGCGGCCAGAGGTCGACGTTCACCGAGCGACCGTGTCACGATCGCGTACTTCAGCGGTTCCGACAGCCACCAGCCCGACCTCGACCTGATCGCCCCCGCGCTCGCCGACGTTCTGCGCAACCGGCCACAGGTCGATGTGCTCATCGTCGGGCCGCTGGCACCGGGACCGCAGCTGGCCGCGTTCGGAGACCGGGTCGAGTGTCGGCCCGTCCAGCCATGGGACGAGCTGGCTCGTCAGTTGGCGGCGGTCGATGTCAACCTGGCTCCGCTCGTCGTGCCATCGGAGTTCAACGAGGCCAAGAGCGCCATCAAGTGGCTGGAGGCCGCCGCCGTCGGCGTACCGACCGTCGCGTCGGCGAGCGGGCCGTTCGAGGACGCGATCGACGACGGCCGCACGGGGCTGCTGTGCGCGAACGTGAGCGAGTGGACCCCGACACTGATCGCCCTCGTCGATGACCCGGTGCGCCGCCGGCGAATCGGCGCCGCCGCCCAGCGAGAGGCCGAGGTACACCACGGCCCGCACGTCACCGCGACCAACTGGACGAGAGCGATCGACGACCTCGCGGAGCGGCGATCGGCTGCCCGAGCATCGACCTGGACCCGGAACCGCGCCCCCGAGGAACGCGCTGAATCAGCCCCGCCGCTCGACACCTACGACGTCGAACGCGTCGGCGTCGCGGGGCGGCGACGATGGCGACGATGGCTCTCGCGCCGCTGAGAGCACCATGAGTGCACCGGTCACTGCGACCATCAGCTGACCACCGACGAACAGCGTCTCACCGACGTTCTCGACGATCACGTAGACGAGCACGGCAAGGGGCCAGGCCGCCACCACGCCCCGCTCCGACAGTGCTCGATCACCCGCAGCCAACCACAACAGCGCATACAGGCCGACGGCCAGACCGAAACCGATCAGCCCGGCACCGAGCAGGAGCTCGATGAAGCTGTTGTGGGTGCTGCCGAGCACTGCGCCCCGTGCAGCGAGCATGTCGGCTCGGAACCCGGGGTCGTACCAGGCACCGAGGTAGCCCTGCCCGGCGAGCGGCCGTTCGGCGAACCAGTCGAGCGCGACATCCCACATCGCCGTGCGACCCGTCAGCTCGCTGGTCCGACCGATCGACGACAGCCATGAGTCGCGGGTCCACCAGGCCATGAGGCTGGCGGCCACCAACGCAACACCGAAGACCCCCGACACCACGCGAGTGTCGACCGACCAACGACCTCGCGGCCCCACGGCACGCTGTGCCGCGACGGCGCACGCGGCGACGGCCAGAGCGATCACGAGCCCGAACAACGGCGTGCGGGCGCCGGTTCCCGAGATCAGCCAGAGGTCGGCAACGATTGATGCCCCCACGATCACCAGTGCCATCAGGCGTCCGTTCGCATCGAGAGCAAACCGACGGGTGGCGACCATCGCGAACAACACCACCGCGAGCAGTATCCCGAAGGCCGCCACGAGCGCGAGCGAGTTCGGATTGAAGTAGACGCCGGTCCACTCGCCGTTCGCATCCTGCGAGTTCGGGCGGACCAGGGCGATGAGGACCGCACTCCAGCCGAGGCCGAGGTGCACCCCCACCCACGCAGCGAGGACGAGGAGCCGATCGCCCGCGACCGCGGCAGCACCGACACCAGCGACCAGTGCGACGCCGATGAGCGCGGACTCGCGCAACGTCGTCGATCCGTCCGCCGACCAGAGCGCACCGAGCATCAACCAGCCGACGAGCGCCAGTGCCAGGACCACCAGCCGTCGATCGACACGACGCCATCGTCCCGACCGGGCCAAGGCGACCGCAGCGAGCAGCCCCAGCGCCGTCTGGACACCGATCACGTACCAATCGGCGGCGAGCGGATCCTCGAAGCCCCACCAGGTACGGAACCGATACAGCGGCCCGGTCGTGTACAGAAACGTCCCGACCGCGACGAGCACGCCGACGACTGCGGTGCCCCGACTCGCCGGACTCATCCCGGTCACGCTAGTTCGACGCCCGTACGTCACTGACCCGGCGCACAGCGGCACGCAGACGAGCCTTGAGCAGGGAGATCGACGCACCTCGTTGCCCGGTGAGCCAACGCAGCGGCGCAGTCATCCGCCAATACCGCGACCGCTCGAATGCCTGCACCTGCGCGACCGCTGCCTCGTACGCGCTCGCGGTCGCCGCCGCCTCCTCGCGACCTTGGGCGAACGCCTCGAGCGAGCCGGCCGGCACCAGCGACGGCCGAGCATCGAGTCGGCGGCGGATCGTGAGTGCGGTGTCGTCCCAGATCTCCTGCTGCACGGTCGTCATCGATCCCCAGCCGTCGATGAACCGTCGATACACGCTCGTGAACTCGCCACGATTGCTGACTCCGAGGAGTTCGGCGGCGCGAACCAGGAACTCCCAGTCCTCGCAGACGGGCAGTTCCTCATCGAAACGCAGGCGGAGCGCTCTGACGGCCGCCATCGGTACCGCCCACGAACAGATCGGGGTCTGGTTGAGCTGGCGGTGTTGGACGAAGTCGAACTCGGTGTTGTACGGCGAGTAGAAACCTCCGGTCGGCTCATAGTCGACCAGCGCCTCGGTCGTGCGGCGGTGTTCCTGCACCACGCACTGCGTCCGCAACACCCTGCCCGGTCCGGCCAGATCGGCAGCGGCGCGGAACTCCTCGATCCAGTTCGCCGTGACCAGATCGTCGTCGTCGAGGAAGGCGAGGTAGCGGCCACTCGCCTCCGCGACACCGAGGTTGAGGCCTGCCGATCGACCCTCGCCGCGCACCGCCAGGACCCGCACCCGGTCACGGAGCGGTTGGGCGTACCGCTCGACGGTCCTTTCGACCGACGACACGGTGTCGTCGTCGGCGTGCACCGCCACGAGCACCTCGATGTCGCGGTCGGTCTGCGCCGCTAGACACGTCAGAGCGTCGTCGATCGACGCTCGTCCGCCCTGCGTCCGCACGAGCACCGAACAGAACGGCATCGTGACCTCGGCGTCCCGTGAGTCCTCCTGAGTCGACGCCGCGTCGACAGCTGCCGGGTCGAACCGGTATGCGCGGACGAACTGGTAGGTGTCGCGATGATCGTCCGCCTCGGCCCTGACGGTCTCGAAGAACTGACGCAGCGTCGTCGTACGGGTGATCGCAGGATGGTCGACGGGGAACTCCTGCTCGGTCACGGTCATCTGTTTGTCGCGGCGATCGAGTTCGACGAAACCGCTGGCTCGGGTGATCCGCTCGAGGTGATCGGCGTCGAAGAACGTGACGTGCGTCGAGTCGAGCAGACCGGTCGTCGTGGTGTCCCACCGTCCGAGCAACAGCTTGGAGGCGATGTCGATATGGGTGACGTTCGGGATGCTGACGACGAGGTGGGCGCCGCCGAGGCGCTCCAGGAGCCGGCCGAGGTCGGCAAAGACTCGGGCGGGTTCGACGAGGTGTTCGATCACGTCGAGCATCGTCACCGCTGCGACGGGTCGCCCCCCGACGAGTTCGACCAGTCGATCGTGGACCGCATCGGTGTCGGGGTTCGCGAGATCGATCAGATGAACATCGAGTCCCTTCGCCTGGCAACGCTCGACCGATCCCGCGTCGAGTTCGACACCGAGGTAGTCGCGCCCGAGTTCGGCGAACGGTTGGGCGAACGTGCCTTCACCGCATCCGAGGTCGAGAACGAGCCCGGGACCGCACGTGTCGTCGAGCATCCGGGCGGCAATTCCGTAGGTCGAGTCCCACGAGAAGTCGAAGCTGTACTTGCTCACGTCACGTACCGGAATCGGTGAACGGCGTACTCGCCGTCGACGAACTCGGCGATCCGATCGGCATCGTCGAAGGGGGCGGGCACATCACCCTCTGCGACGCGTCGACGGAACTCAGCGGCCGCCTGGCGATGGGCGACCGTACCCTCGGTGTCGATCCACGTCAGCGTCTCGGTCTCGATGTCGGGGCGGCCGTATCGGCGGGTCATCCACAACCGGGCGAGCGTGCCGGAGGTGATCTCGAACTCGGAGATGGCGACGGCGGCCCCGACCGTGATGCGCTTGTCGTGGAACACCGCCGCACGCGGGGCGTGACACACGCGCCACCCCGCGAGGCGCAGCCGCCACGAGATGTCGACGTCGTCGCAGTACATGGGGAAGAAGTGCGAGTCGAATCCTCCGACGGCGTCGAACGCCTCTCGCCGGAACATGAAGCAGCTCCCGCTCCCCCAGGACGTGTCGCCGGTGACGGGATCGTGATCCTTCGGATGTTCGATCGGCATCTGGCGACCGTCGACGGCGCCGACCCGGTCACCGGCGAGCGACCCGAGCAGTTCGACAGCGCACTGGGGCGAGGGATACGTGTCGGGGTTGAGTACCCAGATCACGTCGTCGTCGCGCCTCGCAGCGAGGGCGTTGGAGCCGCCGCCCGAGCCGAGATTGGCACCGAACGCGACGCCCGCGACATGGTCGGCCACCCCGTCGAGTTCGGCCGCGAGCGCCCCGCGGAGCGACTCGATCGTTGCCGGGTCCCCGCAGTCGCCGAACTCGACCGATACCTGTTCGACCCCTGCCGCTCGGGCCTGCGCCATCGTGGCGGCGATCCCCTCGGCCAGCCGGATCAGCTGTTGCGGCTCGTTGTGGTACGTCACGACTTGGACGCCGACGCTTCGGAACATGGCCCCATGACGCTAGCGGGCCGCGCCCGCCGGCGGTTCGACCAGCGGCCCGCACCGGGACGGTTGCCCGACCGGCGGCGAACTCACCGGTACGCTGATGCTGGTGCCCGCAGCGACTCGCGCTCAGACGGCGGCGACGCCGCGCCCGTTCCCTCCGACGGTCGAGCGCGCCGCAGCGACCGTCAGCAGGCCGATGTCGTGGTTGTGGACGAAGGGGTTCCGTTTCCTCGTCGTGCTCGACGCCGTTGCGCTGTACTCGTTGATGGTGATCATCAGCTTCGTCCGATTCGGCTTCAGCTTCGACTGGGACACGTACCCGCTCTCTCGCTATTTCGTGGGTTTCGCCATCGCCACGGCGATCCACCTGATCGTCAACTACTTCACCGGGCTCTACGAGCGTGAACCTCGTCTCGGCGTGCGACCGTGGCTCCCTCGTGCCCTCCTGGCCACTGCGATCGGTGTCGCCGTCCAGGGCCTGGCGTTCGTGCTGCTCGATCGGTATCTGATGCCACGGCTGAACCTGGCCGTGTTCTTGGCACTCGCCTCGTTCGTGCTGGTGGCGAACCGCCACCTCAGCCGGGCGCTGGCACGACGCCGGCAGGGTGCGCCACGTGTCGTGCTGGTCGGCGAACCCGACTCGATTGCGCTCGCTGCCCAGCATCTCGCCGAGACCGACCGCGATGCCACGGTCGTCGCACGCGTGCGGTCGCCGCACCTGCTGACCAGCGCCGTCGCGGACAACGAGGCGTCCGACGTCTTGCTCATGGACGTGACCGCGTTCGGATCGGTCTACCCGGAACCCCTCAACTCGTTGGACTCCGCAGGGGTCGGCTTCCTGCAGCGCGTGCTCGGCGCGGGAAACGCTGCTCGGGCTCAAGACGGTGCGGCAGGTGGGCGGGATGCCGTTCGTGCCGCTGCGGCTGCACACCGTGCCCGGCTACAAGGTCAGGTTGAAGCGACTCTTCGACCTGTTCGTCGTCGTGCTGTTCGTTCCGCTGTGGGTTCCCGTCCTCGCACTGCTCGCGCTCTACGTGCTGGTGCGCGCCGGACGGCCCGTCTTCTACCGGCAGAGCGCGGGTGGGTCGCGATGGACACATCTTCGAGTGCATCAAGTTCCGCACGATGGTTCGTGATGCGGAGTCCGACGGCCTGGCCCGACTCGCGAGCGCGGACGACGACCGCGTGATCCCCGCCCTGCGGTGGATGCGTTCGACCCGAGCGGATGAACTGCCCCAGCTGTGGAACGTGTTGCGCGGGCAGATGTCGCTGGTCGGCCCTCGGCCCGAGCGACCAGAACTGGTGGCCGAGATCGTCAAGCGCGTGCCGGGATACGTGCGCCGCAACGAGCTTCCGCCGGGGCTCACCGGTCTCGCGCAGGTGCACGGACGTTACGGAACCGACCCGGAGTACAAGCTCGGCTACGACCTGCAGTACCTCGTCAACTGGTCGATCGTGATCGACATCCAGATCCTGTTCCGCACGGTCTGGGTGGTCGTGAGCCGTCGTGTCTGAGACCCACCTCGCGGTCGATGCGCGCCCGCCGGACGCCGGCTGGCCGGACGTCGACGTCGTCATGCCGATCCGCAACGAGGCGCAGCACCTGGCGGATGCCGTCGCAACGGTCCGGTCGCAGGACTACCCGGGCCGGATCAGGATCTTTCTCGGCGTCGGCCCGTCCGACGACGGCACGGAGAAGCTCGCCGCCGAACTGGCTGCCGCGACCGACGATCTCGTGGTCGTGTCCAACCCGAGTGGACTGACCCCATCGGCCCTCAACGCCGCGATCCGCGCCGGAGCGGCACCGATCGTCGTGCGGGTCGACGGTCACAGCGAGCTGTCCGACGGCTACATCCGCCGGGCCGTCGAGACGATGGGGCGCACCGGAGCAGCCAACGTCGGAGGGCTCCAGGTTCCCGTGTCCTCCACCCCGTTCGAGGAAGCAGTGGCCGCGACAACCACGTCCTGGCTGGGAACCGGTGGGGCGTCGTACCGGGTCGGCGGCGAAGAAGGTCCCGTCGACACCGTGTTCCTCGGCGTCTTCGACCGCGCGGCGATCGAAGCCGTCGGGCTGTTCGACGAGCGGCTGATCCGAAACCAGGACTACGAACTCAACATCCGCCTGCGCAGGGCCGGTGGAGCGGTCTGGTTCGATCCGGAGCTGTCGGTGAGCTACCGACCGCGCGGCTCGTGGCAGGCGCTCGCGAGGCAGTACTACGAGTACGGCAGGTGGAAGGCCGTCGTGATGCGCATGCACCCGGAGTCGGCGCGGCTCCGACAACTGGTCCCGCCACTGGCCGTGTGCACGATCGTCGCGGCGACGGTGCTCTCGCGGCGACGTCGCTCGCTTCTCGTTGTTCCGGCAGCGTATGCGGCAGCGGTCATCGCCACCGGGGTCGCTGCGGCGCAGCCCCGAGTCGTCCTCGTGGCGCCGACGATCCATGGATGCTGGTCGCTGGGGGTCCTCGTCGGTGCCGTCAGATCACTGGTGGCCGGCCGAGACGAGTGAGGCGCCACACGCCCCGCCACCCGATCGGGCGATGGTCGACGCGTCCTCGCCACCCGGCGAACCATCCGTCGGCGTAGCTCAGCCACGACACCCGATCGGGTGCCCGAACCAGACCGAGCACCAGCCAGGCGAGAACGTGCACGGCCGCGATGGGCCACGGCAGGCTTCGACGAGCCACCCACACTCGATTCCGCCCGGTCAGCCGCCAGCCATCCGGGTGGCGCGAGATCTCCGTCCGTGGGTGAGCGACATCGACGTCTGCCAGGTACCGGACACCCCATCCCGCATCGATGAGGCGCCAGCTCAATTCGATCTCCTCGTGACCGTAGAACAGTTCGACGAAGTATCCCCCCACTTCCTCATACGCCTCCCGCCGGATGGCGCTCGCGCCGCCCAGGAAGTACGCGACGGGCCCGCTCACCTCGGGCCTGGAACCTCGGAGCCTCGGAACATGGCGCGAGCTCGACCGACCGTGCTCGTCCACGAGATGCAACGACACGGCTCCGAGACCGGGGTCGAGATCG
The DNA here is from genome assembly GCA_963698435.1 of Ilumatobacteraceae bacterium. Taxonomy (GTDB): domain Bacteria; phylum Actinomycetota; class Acidimicrobiia; order Acidimicrobiales; family Ilumatobacteraceae; genus Sva-07. The sequence goes on from CAVOQV010000005.1 coordinate 226,986, forward strand.
AACGCCTCACGAATACGTTCGGCTGCGCCGAGGAGGATCGCATCGTCATCGAGGAACCCGATCAACCGGCCGCGGCCGACGCGAGCACCCACGTCGCGCCCGCCTGGCACACCGAGGTTGCGCTCGGTGGAGACCACCGTCATGTCGGACACATCGCCGAGGTCGTTCGGGTCGGCGCCGTTGGCGACGACGATCACGGTGTCGTCACCAGTGCACTGCGAGACGAGCGAACCGAGAGCCGCGCTGAGCTCACGCGATCGATTCCCCATCGTGAGCACGACCCAATCGATCGTCGTGGTCGATCCCGTCACACGAGCAGACTACGGCCGCACGACGATGAGGACGCGGCGAACGATCGGCGGGATCGTCCGGAACGGCGGCACGGTTAGTGTGCATCCAGATGAATCCGTCCGATGCCCCGTTGAGATTCGACGCGTTCCGTCGGATCGTCACGGAACCCGACCGTGTGGCGGCGATCGCAGCGGCGTCCGATGTCGACCCCGACTGGCTCGCTTCGGCGTTGATCGTTTCGCTCGCTGAGGCTGACTACACGCTGCGCTGGCTCGAACCGTGGTTTCAGGACGGTCAGCGCGTGCTCGAGGTGGGCTCGGGGCTGGGGCTCACGTCGGCATTCCTTGCCAAGCGCGGGGTGCACGTCTGTTCGATCGAGCCCGGTGGGCCCGGTTTCGAACGCTACGAGCGGGTGAATCCGATCCTGCGTTCGTCGCTCGACATCGCCCACCCCCACTTCGTCATGGAGGTCGAGGACGCATCGTCCGCACAGCCTGGGACCTTCGATCTCATCTTCTCGAACAACGTGCTCGAGCACGTCAGGGATGTGGAGTCGACACTGGGGGCGCTCGACGCCGTGTTGAGGCCGGGCGGAGTGATGGTGCACAACTGCCCGAACTACCACGTTCCGTTCGAGCCGCACTTCGGGATTCCCCTGCTGCCCGTGCGACCAGCGAGCACCGCACGCGTCCTTCCGCGCAGCATCACCTCGACGGGTCTCTGGCAGTCGCTCAACTTCGTCACCGCCTCCCAGGTCCGCCGAATCGCCGTTGCACACGGCGCGGACGTGACGTTCCAGCGTGGGCTGCTCGCGGATTCGATCGACAGGTTCGCCGAACCCGAATTCGCCGAACGACACCCGATGCTGGCTCGACTGGCGGTTCCACTCGGCTGGCTCACGCCAGCGTTCCGGCGACTCCCGCCCGCACTGGCCACCCCCATGATCGTGTCATGGAGCAATCGTGCGCGGTCGCCGACGGACACTGGCTGACCGACACGGCAGGGCGAGAGGCATCCCGCGCCCACGTCGGCGTCCGCACACACGAGGGTGCCCGCGCACCGTCACAAGTACTTGCGAACGGTCAGCAGACCGCGTGAGAACATCGCCCCGACGATTCGACGCAGCGATCGATGCCCAGGGACGCCCGACCGGTCGGCGGGAGCCGACGACGGCGTCTCCGTCGGCACCTCGTCGGCATCAGACCACCGCAGTCCGATGGACTCGATCGTCGTCCACCAGACACCGAACAATGCGGCTGCAGCGTCGAACGGGTCCTCTTCGGGCCGATCCCGTCGTGCCCTGCGAAGGGCACGGGTCCGGGCGATCATCGCTTCTTCACCACGTTCGCCGATGGCGCGGACGACTCCGACACCGTTCTGCGTCATGATGTCCCGGACCGCATTCGAACAGTCGTCGGTCCACACGACTCCTGCAGGCACGGTCGCCTGGATGAACGCCGGATCGAACGATCCCGCAACCGGCCCGTCGGCCAGCACGACGTTCCCTGTTCGCCCGCCCTCCGTTGCGGCCAGGCTCGAGCGGGTTCGCTCGGCGAGTCGGGGGTCGTCGGTGGCCTGCACCCGGACACGGATGATCGGCACGACCTCGACCGGCGGATTGAGCGGTGGCGCTCCGCGACGAAAGCCGCGAAGCGGCATGAGCGCCTGCACGAACGGCTCCCGTGTCCGGTTGATCTCGTCGCGACGGCTCGAGGACAGGTTTCGGCGACCTTGATGCCAGTGCGCCGCATCGCGATCCAGAACCAGGACCGCACCGTTCGCGTGCGCCCGGTAGCCGAACTCGGTGTCCTCGACGCCTCGAACGCCGAGTTCGGCGAACCCGCCGATCTCGTCGAACTGTGCACGAGAGATCGCCAACGTGGCACCGATCGTCACGCGGAACGCATCGAATCGCTCGAGGGTCAGGTCACGGGTTCGCTCGAACGTGGTCTCTCGCCAGAGCTGGTCGTCCACATCGCTTCCTTCGAAGTGCGCAGCCATCGACCCCTCGGCAATGAGTCGAACCAGCTCGTCCGTCGACAAGTCGTCGACATCGACGAATCGGCAGAGCCCCATCACCAACGGGTCACGCCGGCGCTCGAACCAACGTGCGTAGACATGAACCACCTGGCGCTCAGGCACCACGTCGGCGTCGAGGAACATCAGGATCGATCCGCTCGACTCCCTCGCCGCAGCATTGCGGGCCCGGCCGGCACCGAACGCCAGCGTCTGTTCCAGCCGCACGACGCGCACGGGGAACGGGAGCTTCTCCGGGATCACCGGCGCTCGCTCCGACCCGTCATCCGCGACGACGACCTCGATCAGGTGATGAGGGTAGGTCTGCGCTGCGAGCGCTCGCAGCGTTCTCGTCAGACCGAGACCAGGGTCCCGAGTCGGGATGCAGATCGACACCTTCTCCGTCGGTGTCCACTCGTGATCGGGTCCAGGAACGAGCGTCGACCAGTCGTTGCCGCGCACCTCGTGCGGTGCCGAACCAGCAGCCGAGATCATGACTCCCCCGCCGCGTCGATCGCGACTTCCGCCTCGGCGAGGGCCAGACCAGGCCACTGGTCGACCGACGCCCGAAGGAAGTACGAGTCGCTCGCCTGCCAGGTGTGCAGGCTGCGGCTCGCTTGCCGCCGACGCAGCACGTAGCCGAAGCCGTGTGTTCGATAGATCGGCCAGCCGCGATCGGCCACCGCGTCGATGAGGCGACGATCGACCTGACGCGGCACCGGCGCCCACCCCACTTCCTGAAGTGCTTCCCGCGGGGTCAGCAACGTACCGCCCGCGATCGTGGTGGAATAGGTCTCGGAACCATGGGCCCAGCGGCGAATCGTGATGTCCAAATCGTCGAGGCGAACGAACTCGGCAGCCTTGCCGACCAGGACGGCACCGGAGTACCGGTGCGCCCGGATCAGATCGGCAAGGTGGTCTGCGCCGTACCAGTCGTCGTCATCCCACTTCGTCACGTATTCGCCAGCAGCTTTCGCCGTGAGTGCAGCGAGCACTTCACCCAGCACCAGATCCTCGGGAAAGTGCTCCACGTGCACATCGCCGGGGAACGCGGTTCGGATCTCGTCGCTCAGACGAGCCGGCATGTGTGCTCCGTGCAGTCCCACGATCAGCTGGGTGTCGACATCGACCTGGGATGCGACCTGACGCGCGGCAAAGACCACGTCGGTCGGTCGGTTCGACGCCAACAGCACCGACACCGATGGAGTCGACCCCATGCGGACGTCGAGCAGGTCGCCGATGGTTCGCCAGCGCCCCGCAACGGAGAACTCGCTCTGGGCGATCCGACGGAGTCGAACAGACTGGAGTTCGCGTTCACGAGCGTCGGACATCCGAGCCGAGTCGCCTGCAGTGATCGTGGACGTGAGCGGTTCACCGAGCAGGGCGGCCACATCGGCGGGGAGCTGGCCGACGATCGCGACGCCTGCAGCGGCGAGGTCGACGATCCGGGCCGCGACGACTGCGGACGAACCGCTCCCGTAGACATGACATCGCACGCATTCAGCACGCCGGGCCCGAGCGAGCCGGCGATGCACGCCCGCAGGACGACCGTCACGAAGGATCTCCTCGAGCGCGACCGGACCAGCGGCGGCCCTCTGTGGGAAGCCGATCGGGTTCCAACGCGTGATGTCCAACGGCGCGAGGAGCGCGACTCGGTCCTCGCCGCGATGGACGACGATCGACCGGTCGCGGCCGAGCACGAGGGTCGGTTCCGCGGCGCCGTCGACTGTCGGTCGGATGCGTATCGCGTTCTCACCACCGTTCGCGTCGGGAACGAGGCGGACCGGGCGGAGAAGCGGGTGGCTCGACGCGACTCCGTCGAGATCAACCCTGATCTCGATCGATTCCGCGCGATCGAGACCTTTGACGACCGTCGATGACGAGAAGGAGCGCCGGGTGGCGCGCATCGCCTCGACGAGTCGTCCGCTCTCCAGCGATCTGACGACCTCCGGATTGCGCTGGAGCCAACGCAACAGCCGGCTGACCGCACGTCGGAGGACGTTGCGGACCGCACGCCGGAGGCGGCGAATCCTCCACCCCAGCGACCGACCGGTGACGATTCGTTTCCAGAGTGGCGGCAAGACGGCGCGTTCGACCGACGAACCCGGAGGCGCACTGACGCGCTCGCGAGTGTCTCGAGCGTCGGTGACGTCCGCGATCGATGGTTGCCCATCGATCAGACGTTCCGAGACGTGCCACGACCTGGGGGCAGCGACGTTCGCAGTGTCGCTCATCGGTGGCGGGCGGCGGGCACCGGCCACCGACGCGGCACGGCGGGCAGCGGCTCGGCATGGAGCAGTCGGAGCAGCACGCCGCGGATGGATTGACGGACACGGTCGCCATCCTCGAGCTCGACGGCGATTGTACCCGCGGCAGCGGCTCACATGGAGCGGTCGGAACGACGCCGTGGATGGATTGACGGACACGACTCCTCCTCGAGGTCGATCGACAAGCGTACCCGACGTCCGGTTCCGCACGTCCGCGCCCGGCCTCCCGAGGCGACTGGCATCTGCGTCGGTCGCAGCGACCATGCCACGCAACCGAAACCGAGGGGAGACCGACACCGACCGGACGGCCTCGATAGCCTCGGGCCCGTGCGCGCCGACGTTGTTGCTCCCCCACACGCGGGCATGTGGGACGTGCACGTACCCCCGGGGAACATCGCCTATCTGCGCTCGATCTGGACGCGGCGTCAATACGTCTGGTACTCGGCGAGCAACGAACTCCGTTCACGCCAGATGAACTCCATTCTCGGGAACCTCTGGCACCTCTTGAATCCGCTCCTCCAGATCGGCGTCTACTTCGTGGTCTTCGGTGTGGTCCTCGGAGTCGACCGAGGCGAGAACTATTTCACCTTCCTGTCGATCGGCATCTTCGTCTTTTCCTTCACCCAACGTTCGACGACCGCAGGCGCCAGCTCGATCAGCAACAACAAGGGTCTGCTGAACGCATTCTCCTTCCCCCGCGCGCTGCTTCCCGTGACGTCGACCACCACGGAGGCCATGGCGACCATCTCGCCGATCGTCGTGATCTACGTCGTCGCGTTCGCGACCGGGACCGATCCGCACTGGACGTGGCTGCTGCTCATTCCCTTGATGATCCCCCAGTTGCTGTTCAACTTCGGTTGCGCGCTGGTCGCAGCGCGTGCGACCGAATCCGTGCGCGACATCACGAACCTGCTTCCGTTCATCTTCCGACTGCTGCTGTACGCGTCGGGTGTGCTGTTCAACGTCGACAACTACACCGAGGGCAAGGGATACGCGTGGGTGTTCGAACTCAACCCGATCTACGAGATCGTGACGCTGACGCGATGGAGCATCCTGGGCGGCGAGTTCCAACCGAAGCTCCTGATCGCCTTTCTGGGGTGGGCGGCGCTCATGTCGGTCGTCGGGTTGGCGTGGTTCCGGGCCGGTGAGGGCAGATATGGCCGCGAGTGAATCGATGGGAACGCCGGTTGAGCCCCGACCGACACACCTCACCGTGGCGGTACGACGTCTGTGCGTGACGTTCCGCGTGTACGAACAACCGGTCCTGTCCGCACGTGACATTGCCGCGCGCGGGTTCCGGTCACGCGTCTCTGCTTCGGTCGAGGCAATTCGTGACGTCGATCTCGATTTCTTCTCCGGCGAGGCCGTCGGTCTGGTCGGTTCGAACGGCTCCGGCAAGTCGACGCTCCTGCGTTCGATCGCGGGGCTCCAGCCGAAGACCAGCGGTCATGTGTTCGTCACCAGTCAGCCCCAGTTCCTCGGTGTGGCGGCGGCGCTCAAGCCACGGATCTCGGGGTATCGCAACGTCTACCTCGGGGGACTCGCGATCGGGTTGTCCAAGAAGGAGATCGCCGACCGGATGGGTGAGGTCGTCGAGTTCTCCGGACTCGGCGAGTCGATGGCCCGGCCACTGAACACGTATTCGTCGGGGATGCGGGCCCGGCTGGCGTTCTCGATCGCCACGCTCCGAACACCGGAGATCCTGCTCCTCGACGAGGCGCTGGCGGTCGGAGATCGGGCCTTTCGCGAGCGCAGCATCGCCAAGATCAACGAGATCCGCCGGGACGCCCGCACGATCATTCTCGTCTCGCACAACCTGAACGAGATCCGCGAGACCTGTGACCGCGCCGTGTGGTTGAACGATGGCGTGATCCAGGGGTCCGGCCCGGTGGAATCGGTGCTCGATGCCTACGAGGAGTGGAGCGACCGCACGTCGAAGTGACGCCTCGAGGGCTGTCGTGAAGGCCAAGAGCGACGACTCGACGACCAGCCGCCAGTTCCGCCCCCGCAGAACCTCGGGCGCCGCGACCACCGCAACTCCGATCAGGCCCGCCCCGAGCATGAACGGGGCACCGAACCTGCTCATGGTCGCAACCCAGGCCATCAACGGCACGGCGATGAGCGAGACGCGAAGCCGGCCCTGTCTCACGTCCGCCAGGTAGATCGCCACAGCGATGAGCGCGAACGCCGCTCCCGGGGTGTCTGCAAGGAGCGTCGTTCCGGTCCAGACGAACCCGAACGAGACGATCAGCAAGGCTCCGGCGAGCAGGCCGACAGATCGAACAGCCAGCCGCCATCCGAGCAGGACGGTCACAGCGACGATCGCCAGCCCCATCACGGCGACGAGAGCACGAGCAGTGAACACGTGGACACCGACGACTCGTCCGAGCCCGTTGAGCATCATCGGAAGGCCGGGGGCTCGGTAGTCACGCCAGTAGTCACCGGACAACGAGGACCACCCGTCGAGAAGGTCCCGCGAGCGCAGTGCATAGACCGACTCGTCGTGCCCGAGTGGCGCCCGGACCCAGAGCGCCGGGACCACGATCAATCCATACGCCACGAGGAGTACCGATCCCACGATCACGGTGGGACGGCCGACCGCTTCCACCCACTTCTCAATCGTGCGGGAGAGACGGGCTCCGATGCTTGCTCGAACGACGATGATTGGGCCGACCATATCTGCCGCTCGGAGCGTCGGTCCGCTGATCCCCTCCTCGTGCAGCAATGGGCGTACTCGCGAGTGTCAGGCAATGTCACGACAGGCGTGCGGCCAACGCAGCGGCACGGTTGACGCTTGGCGCTCACCTCAGGTCTGGCATCCGGCGCACGGTAGTCTCGGCACGTGGCGAATCGGCTGGACGAGTCTGCGCCCGTTCGCGTTCGGCCGAGTTCGCGGGCACCGATCATGACGACCTGCAGTGGGTGCTGATCGGCCTGACCGTCCTTGGACTGGCATGCATCGTGTTGGCCGATCCGATGGTCGACCTCCTGGTTCGGCTGCTCCCGGGCAGGATGCGCCTACGGTCGCTCGGAACCAACTTCGAGAGCTTCGACGAGGTCGCCGCCGACATCATCGCCCGAACAGGACTCGTGCTCGTCGCGGGGTGCGCCATCGCTGCACTCCACGTCCAGCTCCAGAGCCGTGGGGTCTCGTTGCAGATCGCCGACAGGAGAGTCCACGCGGCGATCACGACCGCCGTCGTCGTCGTGACGGCGGCGTGGTACGGCTGGCTTGCGACACCACACAATGCGTTTCCATCGAATGCGCGATTCCACTGGGTCGATTACATCACGTGGGACACCGACGACTACTTCTACGCGTTGGGCAGAATCCCACACCGGATCTTCTACGACGCTCCGTGGATGTGGCAGTCGATCAACGCTGCGATCGCGGTCGTCCTCTGCTACCTCATCGCTCGACGGATGGGAATCGGTCGAGGATTGAGCACGGCCCTCTCCACTGTGATCGCCGTCAGCGGCAACCTGCTGATCTTCGCAAACACCGCCGAAGACGTCCTGCTCAACGTCACCCTGATCCTCCTTCTCCTCTACGCATCGCTGCGACGAATCGGCTGGTTCGTCGGGCTGGCGCTCCTCCTCCTGATTCTGGGACGGCCGTCGTTCTCGATCATTGCGTTGGCGATTCCGACGGCTGAACTCCTCGCCGCCCTCAGACACCGCCACCGTCCCTCCCGGCAGCAGGTGATGTACGTGCTGTCCGCAGCGATCGTTGCCATGCTCGGCGTGCTGGTGACCCAGACCTACTTCACCATTGCCGGCAGGAGATACTTCCTCACCGAGGGTCGGCTCGTCTTCGTCCCTGAGCTCGAGGGCCTCGAACCACGCGAGGTGGACGGCTTCACGCTCTCGGCGTGGAGCGGCGCCTTCTCTTCGCACATGTTCTGGGTCATCCCGGTGTTCTTCCTCCTCGGCGCCGCCGGCGCGGTCGTCACGGCGAACCGCCGTGAGCGCCATGTCGAGTCCACCGTGTACCTGGCGGTGTCGAGCGTCGTCCTGCTGCTCATCGTCCTCGAGGCGAACCCGCTGCTGTACTACAACATCAGGTACCTGACGTATCTGCTCCCGTTGCTGCTCGTCGCATCCTGGAGCCTCGTGGCCCCCGACGCCCTCCACGGGCCGGACACGGACGACGATTCGTCACAGTCCGGCCCTGTCATCTCGGGGTGGAGGTCGCTCGTCGCTGCATTGCTCATCCTCGGACCCGTCGCGTTTCCGGCCGACCCGGTGGGTATCAAGCGTGGGATCGAGGAGCGTCCCGAGCACGAGCTGCTCGAAGTTCGCGACGAGCTACGCGAACTCTCGAGGGACCGAATCGTCTATCTCCAGTTCGGAGCCACGAGCACCCGCAACTACCTCGCGTACGTCCTTCGCGACAACCCGGCCAGAATCAAGCTGCCCGACGAAGAACCTCCCGGCCCGGGCGTGGTCATCGCGCGCCGTGACGACGTGCCCCCGGGGACGAAAACCCTGCTCGAGACCGACAGTTTCGTCGTGTTCGACAACGGGAGGTGACCAACGCGTCGGCCGATAGGTTGACCCGAGATGGACTCCAGCGCGCCGCCGGCCACCGAGAAGACGACCGGCGTCAGGTCGATCTTCTCGCTTGCGTGGGCCTATCGGCTCGCACAGTGGGGCATCGGCGCCGAGCGGTTCCGGGACACGTTCGTCCGCGACGTCCTTCGACCCGTCCCGAGCGACCGGATCATCGACATCGGGTGTGGGACCGCCGACATCCTCGACCATCTTCCGGACGTCGACTACGTCGGGTTCGACCACAGCCAGCGCTACATCGACAGCGCGCGTGCGCGCCATCCCGACCGGGGTCGTTTCGAGCGGGTCGAGGCCGGGGAGTTCCAGCCCACCACGCCCGACCGAACGCTTGCGATGGCCATCGGCGTACTCCATCACCTCGATGACGACACCGCGGTCGAGGTCTTCGGCCTCGCCTCGGCGAGCCTGGCTCCCGGCGGCAGGTTCGTCTCGATCGATCCCACCATCGTCGACGGGCAGAGCCCGATCGCGCGTTCCTCGCGTCGCAGGATCGAGGCCAGAACGTCCGGACCCCGGAACAGACGGCGCAGCTGCTCGAGCCCTACTTCGACGATGTGTCGATCGTGGTCCGTCACGACTTGCTGCGTGTGCCGTACTCGCACGTCATCGCCGAGGCTCGGGCGACCGGCTGACGCTTCGTCCCGAGATCGCTGGCTGCGCACGTCGAACGGCTCACAGCCGTTCGAGCAGGCTCGAACGTGTGAGGTGGTACGTGGCCACGGTTGAACGAGGCACGAACCCCATCCGTGCCCAGACGCGCATCACCCGCACGTTCGTCGACTGCGTCGAGATCTGAATTCCTGTCGAGCGTCGCGTCTCGGCGATCGCCGCCAGTGCGACCATCAACGCCGCGTAGAGGCCCCGACCCTGAACGCCACTGGCCATTCCCGCGAGTCGGACATCGGGGACGTCCGGCGCGCAGTCGAGCAGCCCGACTCCCACAGGACGGTCGTGCTCATCGAGGACCACCCGCGTCTCGACGTGATCGTCGGAATGCATCGTGGCAGCCCATTCGCAGTAGCCGTCGAGAACGTCGTGGGCGTCGAACAACGGGTTCAGTGCGTAGTGACTTCGGTACCCGGCGAACGAGTCGCGCACGACGTCGACGACCTCGCGTTCCTGCCGTGGCTCCGTGATCGACCAGCCGGGTGGAAGAGGAGCGTCGAACCGCATGGGGACCGAGCGATCCCACACCATGAGATGGTCCGCGGGGAGGAGACGGAATCCTGGCACTGCCGTCAGCCGCACGGCGATGTCGGATTGGTCCGCCGGCGCCCGGATGATCAGCACATCGAAGTCGTTCGCGTTCCGTTGCACCTCGTCGAGCGTTCGACCGTGCTCGATGACGACTCTGCCGACGTCCATGCCGAATCGCCTCGACTCCGTGACCGATCGTTGGATCGTCACCGGCTCTTCTCCAACGATCGCACGAACGCGGTCGTCACACGTTCGACGTCCTCGTTCGAGAGATCGTTGTAGAACGGGAGCCGAAGCAGTCGGGCGCTGATCTCGTCCGTCACCGGACAGGGCTCGTATCGGTCCGCAAGGCGGCGACCAGCGGGTGAGGAATGCAGCGGCACGTAGTGAAACGTCGGGCTCACACCGTCGGCGCGCATCAGAGCGATCACCTCGGCTCGATCGACCCCGACCGGAAGCAGCACGTAGAACATGTGGTCCGCTGGCGTCGCTGTCGACGGTTCGTAGGGAAGGACGACCTCGAGATCCTCGGCGATCGGATCGAGAATCGATCGATAGGCCACACTGACCCGTCGACGTGCAGCGCGCACGTCCTCCGCTGCTTCGAGTTGGGCAGTGAGGAACGCCGCAAGCAGGTCGCTGATCCCGAACGACGAGCCGAGACCCTGCCAGGTGTACTTGTCCACGAGCCCGTCGAGAAAGGCCCGCCGATTCGTCCCCTTGTCGAGCAGGACGTGCGCGTCGTAGATGTCCCGAGCGTCGTTCAGCACCAGCGCACCTCCCTCCCCGCAGATGAAGTTCTTGGTCTCGTGGAAGCTCAGCGTCGAGATCCGGCCGAACGTTCCCAGCGGTCTGCCGTTGTGCGTTGCGAACAATCCATGGGCGTTGTCTTCGATCAGCTCGACTTCGTGCTGTCGGCAGAGCGGCACGATCGCGTCCAGGTCGCATGGAACACCGGCATAGTGCACGACCACGACCGCCCGGACGTCGCCGTCGAGGAGAGTCGCCAGGTGAGCTGGATCGAGACCGAGCGTGGTCGGTTCGATGTCGCAGAATCGCAGCCGGGCTCCGGCGCGCGCGAATGCGAGCGCCGTCGACGTGAAGGTGAACGACGGCACGACCACGACATCACCTGGCCCGATGTCGAGCAGCATCGAGCTCATCTCGAGCGCGTCGGTACAGGAGGTGGTGATCAGTACATCTGCGGCTTCGTGGATGTCACGCAGCATCCCGGAGGCCCGTTCCGTGAATGGCCCGCCGCTTGCCGAGTGACCGTTGGCAACCGCTTGTCCGATGTAGTCGAGCTCCAGCCCGGTCAGACAGGGCTTGTTGAATGGAATCGGATCGACCATGCGGATTGCTAGCCTACGACAACGATGTCGGCTTCTCTGGACCACGCCCCGGCGTCGTGAGTCCGGCAGCGACCTCGTCCCCGGCCATCTCGGTCGTGGTGCCCGCGTATCGGTCGACCACGACGCTGGAAGAACTCACCGACAGCGTCGTCGCTGCCATCGGGGCGATCGCCGACGACTACGAGATCATCTTCGTCGACGACGGCAGCGGCGGCGAGACCTGGACGACCATCGAGGCACTGACGGTCCGCAATCCCAAGGTGAAGGGCATCCGGCTCGCACGGAACTATGGCCAGCACAACGCCCTGTTGGCGGGCATTCGGGCGAGCACGATGCCCCTGGTCGTCACGATCGATGACGATCTTCAACACCCGCCGAGCGAAATCCTGAGCTTGCTCGACGCGCTCGATGACGATGTCGACCTCGTCTACGGCAGCCCGGTCCGCGAGCGTCAGGGATTCGCCCGCAATGCTGCGTCGAAGCTCACCAAGCGTGCCATGGCGGCAGCGCTCGGCCCGGATGTGTATCCACGATCGAGCGCATTCCGATTGTTCCGACGAGAACTCGTCCAGGCGGGGAGCGGCGTCGACAATCCATCCATTTCGATCGACGTGCTGTTGAGCTGGGCGACCACTCAGATCCGCGACGTCCCCGTCGATCATGACGAGCGACGTTCGGGGACGTCGGGATACAACCTGCGCCGATTGATCCGCCACGCAGTGAACATGATCACCGGGTACAGCACGCGTCCGCTGCAGTGGGTGAGCGTCTTCGGCCTTCTGTGTGCACTGTTCGGCTTCGGACTGCTGCTCTACGTCATCATTCGGTACCTCGTCGACGCCAGTGACGTCGCCGGCTTCACGTTCCTGGCAGCTGCGCTGACACTCTTCTCCGGCGTCCAACTCCTGAGCCTCGGAGTGCTCGGCGAATACCTCGGACGTATGCACATCCGTTCGATGGGCAGGCCGCCGTATCTCGTCAGATCCACCGCTGGACTGCTGCGCGGCGACGAGTCGACCCCTGACGCCGACGACGTCCGTCCGCGGTGAGCGATCGGAGCGGCCCGCGCTCTGTTCTCAGCGGCGATCGAGGTCTGCTGCGGACACCTCCGAGACGGCCGCCTCGCGCTCACCGGACCCCGGCCGTGCCGGGCTGGCGTTGTGCTTGACTCGTAGCTCGGCAGCCGCCGCGTCGAGATCGCCGGTTGCGCCGATTCGATCGACGAAGTCCGGGAACTCGGCTTCGATCGTCTCGAGCTGCATCGCCATCGAGAACCGACCCCGGAGGAATGCCTCGATGTTCGCCGTGACCGTCTCGACGTAGAAGCGGATCACCGAGTCGATCTCACCCTCCGGCCAGTCCTCGGTGCGGACCACGATGCCGTGACCGAACGCGCGCCCGATGTTGGAACGAAACCCCGAGTCCCAACGTCGGGCATAGCTCGCGATCACGTCGTCAGGCGATCTGGTGAGATGGACGTAGAGCGTCTCCTCGTCGTCGAAACGCTGACCGAGCTCGCCGAGGAACCAACTCAATCGGTTGTCACACTCGATGTGGTGTTCGGGATAGTCGAATCGCGCCGCGCTGAGTTCGCCGCGCCGGGACTCGTGGCCCGCCGAGTAGTTGTCGAAGTGGCCACATGCCGCACTGAAGGTGACCGTGCCACATCGTCCGGTGCCGAGCACGAACACGTTCGTCGGCGGCCGCGATCGCACGACCGAGAAGGCAGCGTCTGAGTTCTCGGACGCGCCATCAGACGCAGCTGACATCGCCCGGATCACGCGGTCGATGCTGCGCTGCTGCGCATGGAGCCGACTCTCGACCTGGTTGCGTGTACGACCGATCTGGTCGTACAGCTCCGACCGGGAGGGGGCTTGGTCGATCGCTCGCGAGATCTTCTCGATCGAGCCGGAGAGTTCCTTCACGGACGCGGCGACCTCAGCTTGCCGATCGCGCGCTCGATCTGCCCTCCGAAGGCGCTCAACGAGGTCGGGGCGTGCGATCAGGGAGGCCGCGAGTGCGCTCGCCACCACCAGCGCCGCTCCCACCCAGATCAGGACCAGAGCTGCCGACGGTGACGGCCCGTCGGCGGACAGCGACCAGGTCAGGCCCGCCGTCCACACGAGCGCGCCGAACGCCATCCCCGACACGAGAACTGCTGCGGCGACCTTCAGCGGTCGAGGTCCGCCGACCGGAGAACTCACGGACGGAACAGTAGCCAGGCCTGGCCGAGTTCGGTGAGCCGCCCGGCGCTCACCCCGTCCACCGTCGACGCTGTCCAGCGATGACGCATCGTTCGGGCGATCCCGAATCGTCCGGACTGCCGACGACTTCAGACGAGCTCGGACGACGGATGCACCTGCACCGAACGGATCCGATCCAACCAACCCAGCAGCACCGCAACGGCCCGCGGATCGTGACGAAGCCGGTGGCCGGCACCTTCGAACAGGCTGAACTCGGCGCTGCCGTGGGCATTGACCAGCTGACGGGCGTCGGACACCGGCACGCTGTCGTCCTCTTCGCCGTGCATGACGAGCAGCGGCCGAGGTGCAAAGCGTCTCGCCGACGCGACCGGCCGGAAACGCCGGAACTCGCGGGTCCACTCCTCCACCGACGGCGGGAAGTCACGATGGTGGATCGCACCGATGTCACGGGCGTGTTCGAGGAAGCGGCGCGGATGTTCCGCCCAGTCGTCGAAGTCGGCACGAGGACTCAGAAGGCCAGCCGCCGACACCCGAGGGTCGTCGGCAGCGACACAGATCGCGATCGAGCCACCGGTGTTGGTGCCGAGCAGGATCACCCCGGTCGGTGACGTCGCTGGCGAGCAGGTGCGAGATCGCGTTGCGGAGATCGTCGACCCAGCCCTGCAGCGAGAAGTCGCCCTCGCTGTCACCGCACCCGCGGAAGTTGAAGGTCATCGCGACGCAACCGAGCTCGCGCGAGATCCGGTCGATCAGTTCGGGGAAGGTCCCGGCCGAGCGTTGCGCGTCGAGCGAAGCGATCGGAAAGCCGTGACAGAGCACGACTGCAGGGCCGGCTTCGACCTCGCCGGAGGGACGGGCGATGTGGCATGCCAGCGAGAGGCCGCTGGAGACGAAACGTTCGTTCATCCCCGGCATGTCAGATCACCTCAGGCGCGGGGCTTGCGGTGGCGACGCCGGGCGCCGGGAGTGGCGAGGGTGTAGCCGCGGTTGCGTGCTTCGGCGAGAGTGTCGGGTCCGAAGCTGAGTCCGACGCCACCCGCGACGATCTCGTTGATGATGTCGCTCGTCATCCCACGAGTCGAGGTCGTAGACCAACTGGGTGCGCTTGTCGCCGATGAACCGGCTGTGTTCGAACTTCGGGTGATGTTCCATCGACCGCCAACGGTAGCCGGGGGCGATGGCCGGTGCATCAACCGCCTCAGCGCACCCACCAGCCGTTGAGGTCGACCACCAGGTTGCCGCCCGACTGGGAGAACAGGCACGAATCGAGGCCGTTGCGGAGCGGCACGATCGCACCGTTCGCGTTCACCTGACCGACGACGGCGT
This sequence comes from Ilumatobacteraceae bacterium, assembly GCA_963698435.1. Lineage (GTDB taxonomy): Bacteria > Actinomycetota > Acidimicrobiia > Acidimicrobiales > Ilumatobacteraceae > Sva-07. The sequence goes on from CAVOQV010000005.1 coordinate 242,211, forward strand.
TGACGGCCGACGTCGTGGTCCGGTTGGTGCAGTCGTAGGTGGTCACGTAACCGGCGACCGCGGTGATCCGACGGCGGTCACGTTGACCGCAGCGGACACCGCTGCAGTACGTACCGAGCGATGCGAGTGCAGGTCGATACGTCACCACCGCGGCCGGAGAGACGTACCCGACCGTCGTTCGCGGGTGTCGATCAGCCGCATCGGCGCGGTCGGGAGGTACGACAACCCGGTCGAGCCGAAGTAGCCGACGAGGTCGACGATGACATCGGTGGACGTCATGCTGTACACGCAGACGCCCCCGTCCGTCCCGACGATGGTGTTGTTCGGGCGGGTGTCACCTGCGACGAAGTTGACCGTCGACGTGCGTGGCAGACCGGTCGCACACGGGAACACCGTCACGAAACCGGATCCCGATGCGCGATCACTGGTGACGTTGAGGGCAACAGCGGTCGCACCGGTCGGCAGCCCGGGGATCCCGACTCGCACCGTCCTGCCCGCACGAAGGCGGGTCGCGCCCTGCCCGATGCGGGTGTCCATCACCCGAGTGGGTCCAACGGCGTTGAACCGTGTGCCCGAACTCTGCCCGAGCCAGCCCGTCACGTCGACCACGACGTCGGTGGTGGCGTGCGCGTAGATGCAGAGTTGTCCGCTCGACGAGAGTGTGGCGATCGCGGTGTTGGCGACGATCTGGCCGGTCACGAAGTTGACGGTCGACGCAGTCGGCCGCGTCGGGGTACATGGGAACGTCGTCAGGAAACCGCCGCCCGCCGGATCGACGGCCACCACGCTCAGGACCGCAGCAGTGGCCCCGGAGGGAACGCCACCTCGACCACCCACCTGCAGGGTGATCTGCTCCCCGGCTCGGATCCGCTGTGACCCACCCTCACCGGTTCGCGTGTCGAGAAGCCGGGTCGGTGCCACCGACGTGAAACGAGAGGTCGCCGGCAACACTGGTGGTGGAGGTGGAACGGGCTCCGCCGGCGGGGTGGCTGCAACCTCGAGCAGGTAGGCCCCCATCGACCCGTAGGTGCTGAAGCCGGTCGTGGGCGTGAGCCACGAACTGGACCTGACCTCGATCGTGAAGCGCCCCTGCGTCTGGGCCTCGACGGCGACCTGTGAGGTCCAGCCGGCAACGACGACGGGCTGGGCCGACACCGCGTTGCCCGAAGGGTCTCGGACCGTCACCTGCGCGTGCAGATTGCTGCCGTCGGGCACGCTCGGACGGACCGTGACCGTGACCGTCCCGGGCCCGACGTCGACGGCGAAGACGTCGACGTCACCGCCCGCGCCGATGATGCCCTCCGTCGTGGACGTCGACCCGACGAGCGTCGCAAAGTCGGCGACCGACGCGTGGTCGTCGCCACGAAAGCCTGCATACGTGGCGATGTCGAGGACGTCGTCTTCTCGGTTGTTCGCATTCGCGTACTCGCCCTTCGACCACTGTGTGACGAGCGCCCTGGTCGAGATGCTGCGACCCATGATCGCCGCCCAGTCCCCGTGGCCGTCGTAGTACGCGGCGCCGGTGGTCGTGCCGTCGTGGCTCAGCCCCAACGTGTGACCGGCCTCGTGCGACACGGCCTCGGCGATCACCCGCGGACTGAGGCCGGCGGTGAAGACGAATGCGGAGTAGTCCTCGGCTTCGTCGAAGACGTCGAGCAGCGCGATACCGAGGGTCCCGCCGCCCGCCCAGTTGGTCGGGCTGATCACCATGCGCTGGCCGTAGTTCTGATCGTTCGGCGACGTCTTGCGGAGGCCGTCGACCCCCGGATCACGGGTGGTGACGTTGACGTCGAACGGCAGGTAGTCCTCGGACACCCGCAGCCAGATCTCGTAGATCGCATCACGTTGCGCGGCACCGGTGGCATATGGCGCCGCCGTCGGTTCGAAGCTGGGAACCGAGTTCCAGTAGGGGTCTTGCGTCTCGTGACCATCGACGTCGAGGTAGATCACCTTGCCCGACGTCGGACGCGATTCGAGGCCGAACACGTCGATGCCCGCAGGTGCGGTGAGCGGCGCTGTGGCCAGGGGTTCGGGGCCACTCAGCCCGTCGGACGTCGGCGCCTCGTCGAGGTAGCCGACCATGGCGTCACCGGTGACGAACAGCGCCGGGTCGTCCAACAGCTCCGCGACCAGTTCCTCCGGCTCCATCCCGGCGTTCTCGGCCGCGAGCTCCGTCGTACCCGAGTCGTCGAGGGCTTCGACGGCTTCCTCGCCACGCACGCCGATCGGTTCATCGGCCGCGTCGACCAATTCGGCGAGCTCGCCCGCTGCGTGGTCCTGCGCCGGCGATGTCTGAGCGGATGCACCGTGGCCGCCGACTGCGACCGCCGCCGCAACGAGCGTCCCCGCGAGCAGCGCAGCCGTTGCGCCTCGCCGGGTTCGATGCGTTGACGACGCGATCACAGGACAAAAGTACCTGGTGATCTCCCCGGAATCGCCACAACCGAGCGGGTTCCGACGCGAGAGTGCCGGGACCGACGATCGATCCCGGCACTGCACGGACTGTTGGGACTGAAGCCATCACGACCGTGTTGCATTCGGGGACGACCCGGATGCGACACCGGACACCGCGGGGACCAGCTGCGGCGATGGACGTTCAGCGGGGGTTGGCGGAAATTCGCCAGGCGGTCCAGCCTGTCGGCCTAGCGGCCAACCACCTCCAGGGTCCCGTATGAATTGTCTGGCATGTGTTGGACCACCTCCTCTCTCTGGTGGAGACAGTTCAGCACATCGATTCAGATCGTGTACGACTGGTTTTCGAGAATTCTCGACGCGAGTTCGAGTTCACCATCGATCGCGATCTGGTCGAGGAGCTCATCGGATCCGACGCGGCCGGCACACCGTCGGGTCATCACTCCGATCGGCATCGTCAAGGTCACCGTGGCCGGACCGGACAGCGCCGAGACGACCGCGGCCCGCTCCCCGACCTCGACGTGGAGTCGACGGACGACCGCCCCGCCGTCGGTCAGCGCGAACGTCACCGACTGGCCGGCGGTCGCGCCCGCCTTCTTCCCGACGACGAATCCGAGCGCCGTCGCCATCTCGTCGAGGACCACGTCGACCGCCAGACCGCTCTCGTGGCCGGGCCGCCCGACGGCGTCGCGGATGTCCTGTTCGTGCAGCCAACAGTCGAACACGCGGATCTGCATGAACCGCCCGTAGGTGTCCTTCCCGGCCGGGGTGAACGACTCGGCATTCCACTCGTCGACGCTCATCGCCTCGAGCGCCTCGAGACGGGCTCCGGTGATCTCGCGGAAGCGCGACAGCACCTCGTTCGGCGCCACCGGTCGCAGCGACTCGACCCACTGCTCGTTGAACGCTCCGATGTCGTTGCGCACGTGCCGGCTGACGTCGCGGTCGATCTCGATCGACGGCCCCGCCTCGCCGGCGAGCATCGCCTCGGTGCCCACGATGTGGGCAACGTTGTCCTGCACGCTCCAACCGGGCAACGGCGACGGCAGCGACCACTGATCGTCGCTGAGTTCCCCGAGCAGTTCGCTCAGACTCGTCCACACCTCGCCGAGCGCAGCGACGGTCCGTTCCTTCGGGATGTTCGATGCCATGAGGGCAGTCTGACAAAGACGGCTGCGATCGGGCGCAGCCGCGCGTGGTCAGAGGACGTCGTCGAGTGGTGCTTGCGGACCGACGGCGCCGATCGCCTCGAAGTACTCGAGGTGTGCCTCCACGACATTGACGGCGTCGACGTCGTCGAGCAGCTCCACCCCGTTGGATTCGGCTTCGCCGATCAAGTACGCCGTCAGGGCGTCCTCGGTGAGCACGACCGGTTCGAAGATCGACTGTGGCCGGTCGACCACGTCGTCGGGCTGCAGACCCTGCTCGTGCAACCAGCGCATGTGGAACACCAGCAACTGCTCGACTTCCTCTGGGGTGAGTCGAGCCTGACTGGCCTCGGGAAGACGATCGCACACGAAATCGACCGCCTCGTCGAGCTGGTACACCGCACGCGGAGCGACGGCGTCGAGCCGATGTGCTTCGCGACCGACGACGGCCGCAGCGATCGCGAACACGAGCAACGCCGCCACCACTGCGAACACGATCGTGATCCCATCCATCAGCGTTGCAGTCTACGAACCGGGCCGGGAACACGACCGAGCCGCGCCCACCGAAGTGGTACACGGCCCGGCCGAGTCCTCGTGAGCCTCGCGCTGGACCCGGTGGTTCGGATCGGATCCGAACAACCGGGTCGAGCGTCAGATGCCGATGCGCTGAGCGAGCTGCTCGCGGTGATAGGTGGGGTCACCGAAGAGGAGCTCGGAGCTCTTGGCCCGCTTGAAGTAGAGGTGGGCCGGGTGTTCCCAGGTGAAGCCGATGCCACCGTGGATCTGGATGTTCTCGGCAGCGGCGTGGAAGTACGCCTCCGAGCAGTAGGCCTTGGCGAGCGAGGCGGTCGACGGCAGTTCGTCGTTCATCTCGCTGGCGCACCACATGCCGTAGTACGCAGCCGACTTGGCCGACTCGACCTCGAGGAGCATGTCGGCGCACTTGTGCTTGATCGCCTGGAACGAACCGATCGGGCGACCGAACTGGACGCGCACCTTGGCGTAGTCGACCGCCATCTCGAGCACCTTCTGGGCCCCACCGACCTGTTCGGCGGCGAGCGCCACCGCGGCGAGGTCGAGCACGGTCTCGAGCGTGTCCCAACCCTGGCCCTCCTCACCGATCAGCTCGGCCGGCGTGTTGTCGAAGTCGAGCTTGGACTGCTTGCGGGTCTGGTCCATCGTCGAGAGGTTCGTCCTGGTCAGGCCCGACGCGTCCCCCTGGACAGCGAAGAGGCTGGTGCCGGCGGCGGTCTTCGCGGCGACGATGATCAGGCTGGCGGTGTTGCCGTCGAGCACGAACGACTTCGTGCCCGAGAGGGTGTATCCGTCGCCCGACTTCGTGGCTTCCATCGTGATGCCCGACTCGTCCCACTTGCCCGACGGCTCCACGTAGGCGAGCGTGGCGATGGTCTCACCCGAGGCGATGCCGGGGAGGTACTTCGCTTGGGCGGCGGCGTCGCCCGACTGCAGCAGCGTGTTCGCAGCGAGCACGGCGGTGGAGAAGAACGGCGCACAGAGCAGGGCGCGGCCCATCTCTTCGAGGACGATGCCGAGTTCGACGAAGCCGTAGCCGGAGCCACCGAACTCCTCGGGGATCGACAGGCCCTGGAGTCCCATCTGCTCACCCATCTGCGACCAGACTGCGGGGTCGAAGCCGGTCTCGGTCTCCATCATCTCGCGGACCGCTTCCTCGGAGCTCTTGTTCTCGAGGAACGAGCGCACGGTCTTGCGGAGTTCTTCTTGTTCATCGGTGAAGGCAAAGTTCATGGGGGAGATCATCGCGGGGTTGCATCTGCCGTCGCAACTCTGCTTGTGTACACATGTGGACACAGATTCGGTTCGGGCCGTCGGCATCCGGGAGCTGCGCGCGAGCCTCGCCGAGTCGGTGCGCATCGCGGAAGCCGGTGAGCGCACGGTCGTCACCGTCGGCGGCCGTCCTGTCGCCCAGTTGGGGCCGCTCGATGCCGATGCGCCCGACCTCGAACGTCTCATCGGATCCGGCGCCGTCACCCCGCCGCGCCGCACCAGCGAGTGGCGCCCGCCTGATCCGGTCCCGGTGTGGGCCGGCGTCCGCATCGACCAGGTCCTCCGAGAGCTGCGCGGCTGATGCGAACCCCGACTCCAGCCCCGCAGACCAACACCGTTTGCGTGCAGATTCGGGTGGGACGGTCCACCCAGAATGCAACACAAACGACGAGGGCTCAGGCCAACGCTGTCTGTGTGCGGATTCGGAGGGGACGGCCCACCGGAATCTGCGCACAAACGTGGGGAGGGGCGGCGCGGTGACGGTGGCGATCGACACCAGCGCACTGTTGGCCTTGACGGTCGACGGGCCGATGCGGGCGATCACGCTCGACGCGCTCGCCGACGACGCGGTGTGGTCCGCATCGGCGATGGCGCTCACCGAGGCGCTGCCGGCGATCGATCGACTGACCGATCAGGCGATCCTGCGTCTCGACCTCGAGGACGCCGTCCGGCTCGTCTGGGACCACCTCCACGTCGTCCCCGTCGACCAGCGGTGCCTGGATCGGGCCGCCACGCTGTCGCGGACCCAACCGGTGCGGCTCAGCGACGCCATCCACTTTGCTGCTGCTGAACGCATGCCGGGGCCGATCCGCTTCGTCACCTTCGACGCCGCCCACATCGGGGTCGCGCTCGGCCTCGGCTTCGACGTCGTCAGCGCGTGACGTCACGGTCCGGGGCCTCTTCGGAAGCGATGGGATACCGTGCACGTGATGGACGATCGACTCAAATCGCCGCTGAGGAAGCTGCCCGGGATCAGCACCCTGCTGGCCCAGCGAGACGGTGCCGTCGCCGAGATCGAGGCACTCAAGGCCGAACTCGAGACCGAACGGGCCAAGCAGGGCTTGTTTCCTGCCGGCCACTTCTACTCGCCCATCCCCTCGCCCGACGAGATCCGCCGCGACCAGGACACGATCTTCGCCGAGCACCCCCGACAACTGCCCGGTCTCGACCTGAACGAGGACGCCCAGCTCGCTCTCCTCGAATCGTTCGTCCCGTTCTACGACCAGATGCCGTTCGCTCCCACTGCGCAGGACGGGCTCCGGTACTTCTACGAGAACGATGCCTACTCGTACTCTGATGCGATTCTGCTGCATTGCATGATCCGCCATCTCGAACCCAAGCGGATCATCGAGGTCGGCAGCGGCTACTCGTCGTGCATGACCCTCGACACGAACGACCTCCACTTCCACGGGGAGATCGAGACGACGTTCATCGAGCCGTACCCGGAACTGCTCGAGTCGCTGCTCTCCGACGGCGACCGGGAGCACGTACGGATCATCACGTCTCGGCTCCAGGACGTCGACCTCGCCGAGTTCGACCGCCTCGAGGCCGGCGACATCTTCTTCGTCGACTCGACCCATGTCAGCAAGGTCGGCAGCGACGTCAACCGGATCGTGTTCGACATCCTGCCCCGGCTGGCACCGGGGGTCCACGTCCACGTCCACGACATCTTCCATCCGTTCGAGTACCTCCGCGCATGGATCGAGGAGGGCCGAGCGTGGAACGAGATCTACCTGCTTCGAGCGTTCCTGCAGTACAACAATGCGTTCGAAGTCGTGTTGATGAACACCTACATGGAGGAGTTCCACGAGGACTTCTTCGCCGAACACATGCCACTGTGTCTCGAGAACCCAGGCGGAAGCATCTGGCTGCGCCGAAAGGAGCCCGCATGACCGCGAAGACGCTGCACTGGTCGAACTCCGACGTCGAGGTCCACAAGGTGGTGGTCGGCCCGTACGAGAACAACGTGTTCGTCGTTCGATGCCGCGCCACCGGCGAGGCCGTGCTGCTCGATGCCGCCAACGAACACGAGCAGCTGCTCGAGCTGTGCCAGCGCCTCGGCGTGAAGCGCGTCCTCGAGACGCACGGCCATTGGGATCACATCCAAGCGGTGCCGGCGATGCGCGAGGCCGGCTACGAGGTCGCCGTCACCTCGCTCGACGCGCCGATGCTCGACGACGTCGGCTACGACGTGTTCATCGACGACGCCGAGGTCATCGAGGTCGGCCGACTCCGGCTCCATGCGATCCACAATCCCGGCCACACCCCCGGCTCGATCTCGTTCGCTCTCGCCGACACGCCTCTGCTGTTCACCGGCGACACGTTGTTTCCCGGTGGGCCGGGCAACACCTCGTTCGAGAACGCCGACTTCGACACGATCATCACCTCGATCACCTCGAAGCTGTTCACGTTTCCGGACGACACGATCGTGCTCCCGGGCCACGGGCTCGACACGACGATCGGCACCGAACGGCCGCACCTCGACGAGTGGATCGAACGCGGCTGGTGAACGACGGCTGATGCGCTACGACGAGCGCCCGCTCGACGACACCCCGGTCCACACCGGCGACTTGCCGCCGACACCCACCCGCGATCGCAACATCCCCGCGACGGCCTGGGTCGAGGCGCCCGACAGTCTGCTGATGCTCGGTGACGACCTCCCCGATCGACCGGTCGCCGACTACAAACGACGCATCGGGCCGTGGCTGCTGTGGCGGTCAGGTCCCGCCAAGGGCGCCGATGCCCGCTACTGGGCTGCGCACGTCGAGCGGCTGGACGAGCCGTTCACGCTGCGCCTCTTTCCCGACGGCACAGCCGATGGCGTGGGGCCGAGCGGCACGCGTCACGACCGTTTCAGGGCCTGGAAAGAGGACCTGGCCAGATCAGGGACCTGACGGGCCGTGAAACCCCTGCTAATGGGGCTAGTGGCGGTAAACTGAGGTAAGTGGGATTCGCACCACGAATTGCACCATGACCGAAACCTCGGAGGACCGACGATGGCAACCACGAAGCCCCGCAAGGGATCGACCTACGCCGAGTACCCCGAAGGGTGGCGGGCGAGACTCACCATCGACGGCACGACGTACACAGCGAAGGGCCGAAAGCAGCGGGACGCAGTCGACCAGATCGCCACACAGTCGGGAATCCGGTTCGATGACGTGCGAGCACTCCTAAAGGCCGCGACGAAGGCACGACCGAACCGCGGTTCCCGGAGCCAACTCGACGGCTTCGACGGCATCGGCGAACCCAAGTGGTACGGCCAGTACATCGACGCGCAGGGCCATCGTCGGAAGGTGTCAGGCAGGACCAGCGACGAGGTCTCGAGAAAGCTTCGCCGGAAGCTCAACGCGGCGGAGGATGGACTACCCACTGGCCACGGAAACATGACCGTGGGCGAGCTGATCGAGTTGTGGTTCGGCCGGGTGAAGGAAGGACTCCAACCGCTCTACGTGGACGGTCACCACTGGGAGCAAGTCACGCCGTCGACACAGAGCCGATACGAGTGGATCACGACGATGCTGAGCGACGAATACGGCCGGGTCCGGCTCAAGGATCTCGACGCCGACCGGGTCGAACTGGGGCTCAAGCGGATCGCTGCGGGCAGGTACGGAAAGAGCGACGCGGCCGGCAAGCCAACCCCGCTCGCTAGAACCACGGTGGTTCGTGTCCGGTCTGTTCTCCGCACGATGCTTGGGTTTGCGGTGCGTCGGCACTTCGTGGCGTTCAACGCGGCCGACGACGCCGGTATCGCCCGGACAACTTCCCCACCACGCACGACGAGTCGGATCTCACTATCGGCAGATCAGGCGGTGGCGTTGTTCGAAGCGTGCGAAGGGTGGCACGGTCCGCAGATTCGGTTCATGCTGCTGGCCGGGATCCGTCCGGGTGAAGCGGCCGGGATGAAGTGGGACGCAATCGACTTTGACGCCGGCACCGTGGCAATCCACACGGGCCTACAACGCAACGCACGCGGCAAGCCGTTGCTCGTGGACCGGGTGAAGAATGACCAGAGCGTCAGGACCATCGCTCTCACTGAGCCGATGCTCGAAGTCCTCCGCACGAAGCGGGCGCAGATCGCCGAGACGCGTCTCGCAGTTGGGACGAGTTGGGACGATCGCAATCTTGTGTTCCCGACGATGCAGGGCCGACCCGCTTACCGGGAGGTGTTCGCGAAGTCGCTCGTTCGCACCTGCAGGAAGGCGGGCGTTCCGGACATCCGACCGCATGAGCTGCGGCACACGGCGGCGACGCTTATGTCGCGGTCAGGGATGACCCCGGAGACGATCAAGGACGTGCTCGGGCACCACCCGGCGAGCCGAACCTACGAGAGCACGTACCGGCATCGCGCCGACGTGGTGACCACCTCGGGAACGCTCGACTTCATCGCCGACGGGTGAGGTGTCGCCCCTGGTCTTCTTTCGTGGATCGGAGGACACCGCACCCGCTAGGAAGGGCTGCACGGTGCGATTGTGGCGGTACAGCGGTGCGAATCTACGAATGCCCGTGACTACGACTTCACATCTGTCGTACTCGTCAACGAGAACCATGCTCGACCAACGCCCTGTCCTTCAGAGGGTTCCCTTACTCGGGTGGTCAAGGCACACCCGAACGTGTTTCGGCCCGTCGAGGACACCGTCGACTGAGACTGAAACGCACACCGCCCGCCCTGGTGATCCCTGGGGCGGGCGGTTGCGCGTCTGCGGGTCAGCCGTTCGGCCCGGCGCAGAGCAGCTTGACGAGTTGTCCCGCCGGCGGCAGCTCTGACGAACGTACGATGCCGTTCTTGTTGAGGTAGCTGATCACCTCGCCAGGGCTGTCCCAGGTGTCGTTGGGGCCGGGCAGTTCGACCTCGAAGTCCGGCTTGTCGCCGCACCTGGCAGCATCGGCTGCGCCGCTCATCCCCGTGAAGCCGAGCAGGACTCCCACGGTCACCGCAACAGCAATTCGATTCTTTCTCATTTCGTGATCCCCTTCGCTGTGTCGCCTCCCGCCGATCGAGAAGCAATCTGCGGCGATTGTCGCCTGCGGTAACGCGGCCCCGTCTGTGATGGCGATCACGGAACGCCACTTGTCACCCCCCTTCGTCATGATCGACTGAGTGACCGACGAACCGACCCCGAGGCCATCCAGCAGCTCGCCCATTCTGTAGCAGCGTCGAGGGGCCTTGGGGATGTCTAACGTGGCGCCGTGCCTTTGGTGCCCCTGGACATCGACGAGATCGTTCGGCGCGTTGACGCCGGCGAGCCATTGACGGTGATCGCCGCCGATGTCGGTGTGACAGCGAGAACCTTGCGGAACCGGTTGCACGCAGCTGGAGTTGCCTTGCCACAAGAGCAAGATCGGTTGCGACGGCGGCAACGTCTGAATGATTCCCACTGGCTCCAAGCCAAGTACGTGAACGCCGCGTTGGCCCCGCACACGATCGCCAAGAAGCTCGGGCGTTTCGACCTCCGAAGTCTTGGTGGCGCTCGAACGTTTCGGGATCGAACGGCAACCAGACGGCGACGACCGGTTGTCACGCGAGTGGTTGCTCGAAGCGTTCGGTGATGGTGGTTCGGTCAAGTCGATCGCCCGCAGTGTCGGAGTGGACCGCACAACGGTACGTCGAGCGATGCGCAAGCACGGTGTCACCAACCCGCGCCCAACGCGTCTGCGGCCGCCGATTCTTGATAACCCTGCGTGGCTCCGCCGACGGTATGAGACCGAAGGCTGCTCGATCCGTTCGATCGCCACCGAGCTCGGTTCGAGCGAACGAGCAGTGAGGGCGGCATTGGTGCGCCACGGCATCGAGATACGCCACGGTGGGCGGCGTCTCAACCCGGAATTGGCGCGCCGCCGACTCGTTGATGACGGTGCCAGCGTTGAGCAGATAGCTGACGAGGCAGGGGTCACGACCCAAACGGTTCGCAGGGTTCTGCTCGACCAGGGCATCGCCGCCCCCCGCAAGCAGCGCCATTCCTTTTCGGTGAGTCGCCCGTCTTGGCCTGATGGCGACGACCAGTTCGACGTCAAGTGGTTGCGTCGACGGTACGTCGTGCAGCACCGAACGCTCGCCGCGATCGCATCCGAAGCTCACGTCTCCATGACGACGGTTCATGCCGCGCTGCGCGCACACGGGTTGCGGCGCAGCATGAGGCGACAGAGTGCGTCGGCGCTGGACGACGAGCCGTGGCTGCGGCTCAGGTACATCGACGACGGGGCAACCGCTGTAGACATCGCCCATGAGATTGGCGTATCGGCGAAACGGGTCCGATCGGCACTGGCCCGTCACCACCTCACCCGGCGCCAGTAGCACTGCCACCGCCCTCGCCGGCTTAGTCGGGAGATCTCGGCCTCCCCACCCCGCGCCCCTGACCGGTCTGGGTCAGCCGATGTCTTGATTCAAGGTCGACGGGGTGACATGCCGAATCAGTAGACATGAGAGGCGTTTCCTGGATCTCAAGGAGGACTCCGAGAATCGGAGACCTTCGGCACCTCTTGGGGATCCCAGACGCGGATCGTCGGGAACACAAGATTGCGATCGTCCCAACTCGGCTGGCAGCTCCGAGAAGACGTCAGTCACGGACTGCTACTGGGAAACCCTCGACGCGGCCGGTGAGATCAACGACAACAACTTCACCACGGCTCCCCAGGTTCAGATGACCGTCCGGTCGAGGGACTTCGCAGTCAACGTGGACCCGCAGTGCGGAGTCTGGAAGCGACTCCCGTAATCGCTCCCTTCCTCATACCTGCGACGGACCGTCGCGTCCGAAGTGATACCGGCCCGAAACGCCGAAACCCCAGATCAGTACGGCATCCCGATCCGGCCGCTGTCCGTCTGAAGCTGCTGAGGGCCACTGGCTCGGCGGTTACGTGGCCGGAGCGCCGCTGCAATTCGACTTAAGCGACGAACAGGGGTCGTCCGGAATCAGGGTGCCGGATCTTCGGTTACAGCGTCGAGCATGAGACGTTCGGGGTCCACCGCGACCGGGAAGAGCAGTTCAAGCGTGTCGTCGGTGTGGAGACCCATCCGGATGCGTTCAAGATCGCGGAGCGCGATCGTTTCGGCCAGCTCGGGCCGGTGTGCCGGGGCTTCGGCTACTCGGAGCACCTTGAGGACCGTGACGGCAGTATCGAACGTGTCGGGGTCGAGGGGGTCGAGTTCCGCTAGGTGTAGACCAACGATGTCGAGCGCCGTTCGTCGGATATCGGCGACCCGGTCGATTGATTCGACGGCGGTGGCGTATCTGGTGCTTTCGAGTGCGGCCCGGACGCCGGGGTGATGGGAGACCCATCGGGTGACGGTTTCCCGTGAGACGCCGGCGGCGGTGGCGGCAGCATGGTGCGTGAATCCGCAAGTGAGTCGGTCGACGGCGATGGCTTGCGCCGGGGTGATCGAGCAGAGCGCGGCGAGGGTCTGGGCGGTGGGGGTCATGGGTTGCTCCCGTGGTGATATTCGGTGATGTTCGGTGACGAGTTTGCGGGCGATGTCTTTGGGGTGCGTGGAGCGGCTCACGGTGTCGCCTCGGTTTCAAAGGTAGATGGGTTCAGGTTGGTGGGTTGCCGTTTGCAGCCGGCGAGAGCACGTTCGGCGGGCAGTGCGTCGGGCGGGAGACGGGGCGATGTCTGTGTCATCGTCGCTCGCTCCCCGCCAGGTCGGTTGCGCCACGCCCTAACGATCTAAACGACCGAAGGTCGGGGCCGGCGCACCCTTTGGTCGTATTGGTCGTTTGGTCGTTGCGGGGCCGGTCCGGGTGAATCGCGACAGTGCGTTGCAGGGGACGTCCTGCGGTCTGTTCCTTGAAGGTGTGCACAAGTCGAGCCGCTTCGAGTTCGGCCCGACATACGTCAATCTGACCCCTCGTTCGGTTTCGTGAGAACAGGTTTCGCTGTTGGGTGCCTGTCAGTCCATCGGCGCCGGCCTCGCGGGTCGCTGCGAGAAGCTTCGCTGCGTCAGGAGATGTCGGGCGGTCGCCGAACACGTAACGCACCGTGTCGAGCGAGTAGTCGCACCATGCGATCGCGGCTTCGATGTGTGCCGGTTCGAGTTCGGTGGCACCGTCGATTGCTGCGAACGTGATCGCAAGGCGGGCGGCGTGCGCCACATGCCGTGAGGAGTAGGACCGGACGATCGGGCCTTCCCCGGCGATCCCTTCGCGACGTTCGACGTAGAACGATTCCCACCGCTCGCGTGTTGTGCCGGTGATCGAGTAGATGCGCCCGATGCTTTGCCCGATGCGATCGTGGATCGTGGCGGCGATGCGAGACACGGTGCCGTCGTCGATGGTGTCCCCTCCTGGCATCGGCCGATTGATTCGACAATGCAGCAGGAGCCACCGATTCGCGAACCCGTTCTCTATCGACACCGTTGTCATCAGCGACCGGAGTTCGGTCGGTGTGATCGAACCAATAGCGCCGAGGAAGTACCCCTCTACGGATCGGTCCCCGTACTGGCGGGTGTGAGACCCCAACTCCTTGAGGTCGTACGCCTTGCGGAGATCCCCCGACAGAGTCGAGCCTTCGCGTTCGCACACCTTCAAGACGTTGGCGAGTTCGTGCTCGTGGACGACTACTCGCCGTGCCGGTTGTCCTTCCTGCGCAGGTGAGAGGCGGTCTATCAGGGCGGGACCGGAGCCGATACCGGATATCGAGTGCTTGCCGACGAGGAGCGGGTCTATCTCATTGAGGAGCAATCCAGCGACGTCACCCGCGACACCCTTGCCGCCCGAACTTGAATCGCCGACGAGCGCACCCCACAGCGACGGATGATGGCGGATCGAACGTCCAGCGTCGTAGATCACGGATCGTTCGAGCCAGACACCGAGATAGGTGAGCACGGTGAATCCAACGCCGGCCGGGTCCGCTTCCGAATGGTCGCGGGCGTGCGCCATGTACTCCCCGACCGGGCCGTGATATGCGGCCGGGGCGAGCTTCGGCGCCGGTCTCCGGTCGTCTCCGGTGCGCCAGAGGCGGAATCCGTCGGGCAACGTGGACGGCGGAAAGTCGGTCTCGAGACCGGCCGGATCGGCGAGCAGCGCATCGAAGTACTCCGGCGCTAACGCGTCGGGATCGAAGTAGCCGGGCGCGGCGCTCATGACGACCACCGACCCAACGGCTCGCATTGCGGAACCTCGCCGGTCCATTCGCCCGTCAAGGGATCGAGTCCGACGGCTTTGAGTTCGTACCACTCGACCGGTGTGCCGGCCATGACGGCAGGACTACGGCGAATCGCGCTCCAGCAGACGCGGCGGTTGAGCCATCGACAGGTAGGGCACTTCCACTGTGGCAGCCCCAAGCTACGATTCCCGGTGTCGCTCGTGATTCGTCGCCCGGTCAGTCGGGCGGCGGTCACTGCGCCAACCGTTCGACGTCGACACCGCCAGTGTCGATCAGGCGGTCAACGTCATCGGATCGGATGCGGACTGCGCGACCGAACCGGACGATTCGCAGATCACCACGCGAAACGAGAGCCCGGACGGTGGGCTTGGTGAGGTGGAGCCGAGCGCAAACCTCGGCGTAGGTCTCAACGGAGAGACGCTCGGAACGGTCGGGGGCCAAGTCGGGCATGGGCGTGCCTTTCGGGAAGTCAGATGATTACTGAATTCCCGCTCTTGACTTGGCTGGTCTCGCCCAAGCGGGGTGTGCCGACGCACCGTACACGAACGCCTGTTCCAGCGCAACCCTCTAGTGCCCCCGGTTGTTCGTTCTTTCCCACCCGACCGAGTCGGAGATTCGCACCGCACCGGGCAGGCGTTCGCACCATTTAGGTGCTTTGAACAGGTATTACATGCTCCGGGCCTGGAAGGAAGATCTCCGCGAACGCGGGGGCGGAGTGAAGGGCGTCGGCGAGCGCCCGCGTCAGTCGCGCCGACGGAGCCGGAACGCCCCGGCGCGCCACGGATACTTGTTCGGTACCTCCATCGGCGGTGGTGGAGCGATGAAGCCTCCCGACCACATCTCGCGGGCGAGGAACGCATCGATCGCCTCTGCGATCATCGCCTCCCTGGTGATGCCACGACGTTCGGCGGCATGATCGAGGCGATCGACGTCCACGCCGCGTAGCCGGGCCGAGATCGTCTCGGTCTCGTGCGTCTGCTCCCGCGGCGACTGTGACACGGCCGGAACCGTAGCTGACCGGTCGCCACTCGGTCCGGGCGCGCTCGGAGGCGAGATCAGCTCGCCGCCACCGTGCCGTCGTAGTACCGCTGGGCCAGCGCCCACGCATCTCGCCCGCACTCGTCGCCGATCACCCGGCCACGGAGATCGTCCGCAGGGACGTGGATGCCGCCGTACAACCTCGAGATCCCCGCCTCGTCCGACGCGTCGGCGTACGTCGCCCACTGGAGCACGACCTCGTCGTCCGGACCCGCCTCGAACTCGAGCGAGTCCGGTTCGATCGTCCACTCGCCGAGGCCGCCGGGGAAGTACTCGCTGCCCGTGATCTCCGTGAGCACTTCGGCCGCCGCGCGACTGAACGTGCTGTGACCCGACACGTAGCCGGCGAACGACGGGGTCACGAACGTCGGGCGCTGGTACGGCACCCAGTCGACCGCAAGGATCCAGTCGACTCCGGCCACCTCGTTCTCGGGATCGGTCGGGGTTCCGCTCCAGGTGCGCACCGCGATCTCGCCGACGTGGTCGGCGAGTGCTGCATGGCGCTCACCGGGCATGCTCGACTCCTCGGTGACGACCTCGACGAGACCGGGTTCGAGCAGCAGCCCGTCGGGATCGTACGACGGCTGTTCGGGATCGCTCGACTGGCCCCGCGCGCCCATGTACCGGATCATCGAGATCGGTCGACTGGAGTCGTAGAAGCCCTTGATGCCCCAGGCCGCGATCGCCGAGTCGTGCGTCGCCCCGTTCAGGGCCAGATAGAGCTTCGTGTCCCACTCCAATCGCTCGACGACCGGTCCGGACCCACCGATCATCAACGGTCCGAGGGCCTCGAGGTCGTCGCTCACGGTGTTGGCGATCGTGTTCCAGTGACCGGGTGGCGTTTCCGATGCAGGCCCGTCCGCCCAGAATTCGGCGACGACTCGGCCGTAGTCGCCGAGGGCCACGACGTTGGGCGCGTACGGCTCGCCCGTGACCGGATTGACCTCTCGACCGTCGCCGTCGTAGGTCCCGAGAGGGTTGTTGCCCCGAGACGCCGGGCGAGACGTCGATCGTGACGCCCGACGTCGGGTCGAGCATCGCGCTGTAACGCAGCACGACGTTGGCCTCCTCCTTGAAGGCGCGGTCGGTCGTCGGGTCCCCGAGCGCCGGCGGTGGGCCGGGGTCGAGTAGCGGTTGGTCACCGTCGGGTAACGGGAGCGCGAACGGGGTCACCGCCCCCCAGTGGGGACCGACGAACGTCTGCACGGTGTCGTCGAGGGGCAGACCGTTCTGCGCGACCATCACCTCGAGCTCGAGTGGTTGCCACCGATTCGGGTCGCTCATCGTCGTGCCGGACTGATCGACGACGAGTGGCGGGTTCACCGGCTCGTAGCCGGCAGCGGCGTAGCTGTCGGCCTCGTTCGATCCGTCGTCGATCGTCTCGGCGATCACCGTCTCGGCGATGCGGTTGCCGAACGCCGCCGGGGAATCACCCTCGATGGTCGTGACCGCGGCGTCGTAGCAGAGCTCGGCCATCAGCTCGTCGAGCCGGGTCACCGACTTCTCCGCTTCCGGTGACGGCAGGTACCGCTCGACCAGAATGCGGTACGCGGCGTAGCTCATCGCCTCTTCGCGTGCTGCTCGGACCTCGTCGGCGGTCATGTCCGCGTCCGTGCGATCCTCGTCGACGAAGACGCCGGCCGCGACCGGGTCGTACGCCGCCCAGGCGTCCCACATGGCCGCCGAGGAGTGGAACAGGTTGCGCGAGTGCACAGTCGGCGCCGGGAAGTCGTTGCGGATCGCGGCAAGTACCGCCTCGTTCCACTGCCGGGCAACCGACCACTCCGGATGCTCGGTCGAACGCTCACAGGAGACGTTCCGGTCGTCGCCGCGCTGGGCGATCACGACGCCGACGCCGACCAGAGCGCTGACCGCGACGACCGTGGCGATGCCGATTCCAACGCCTTTTCGCACGATGCTTGCTCCAACCGTCTCGACCGAACCGACTCGCAATCGACCCTACATTCCCGTACCGCGGACCGCGGATCGGCCCCGCTTCCGATTCGACTACAGACCGTCACCCGATTCGACCTGCAGGATCTGATTCGCGGCGACGTCGTCGTAGCGGCTGCTCGACCCGTCCGGCCAGTCGACGACGACGGAGGCGGCCCGGTCGGCTGTTCCGAGCCCGAAGTGGGCACGCGGGTCCTCCGACGACAGGTAGCTGCTCCCAGCGTGGATCTCGCGGACCATCTCGGTCCCGTCGGCCAGCGTGACCGCGACCCGGGTCCCGGGTGACGGTGTCGGCGTCGCCACCAGCAGCCAGTTCCCGCCCGCCCCGACGTTTCGGAGCAGCACGAGGTCACCACCGATCGTTCCCAACGCGAGATCGACGTCACCGTCGTTGTCGTAGTCCGCGGCGGCGGCCCCGCGTGCGAGGAACGGCCCCGAGGCGTTGAGATCGACCGTCGACGATGCATCGCTGAACTCGCCGACACGTCCGTCGGCTGAGTGGTTCTCGAGCAGCAGCGCCGATTCACGATCGTCGACGAGGTCGCGAACCGGGATGGCTCCGTGGGCGAAGAACAGGTCGAGATCGGTGTCGAGATCGACGTCGGCCCAGACGACCCCCCACCCGGTCGATCCCGCACCGAGGTCGGCGAATCCCATCGCCGGGCGCGCATCCTCGAACTCGATCGTCGCGCCGTCCGACACGTTCCACCACGCGCCGTGTCGCTCCTCGAGCTGGTTCGTGACGACCAGGTCCGGCCGGCCGTCGCCGTTACCGTCACCCGATGCAACGCCCATCCCCGCGCCGGTGTCGTCGACACCGACGTCGGCGCCGATCTCGACGAAGCGGAACCCGACACCGTCGTCGGCCGGAACGTTCTCGTACAACTGATTGGGGGTCGTGTCGTTCGCGACGTACAGATCGAGGTCGCGGTCGCCGTCGAGGTCGGTCAAGACAGCTCCCAGTCCGTAGTCGGCGCCGTTCGGCTCGATACCGACGTCGGCCGCCACTTCACGGAACGAGATCCGGGCCTCGTCCCGACTCCGGTGGTCCATCGTTGAGGAACAGCAGATCGGGCTCGGGCTCGGACGTGTTCGGGAAGCCCTTGGACGCACCGGCGATCGGGCGATTGAGATCGGTGTAGCCGGCGACGAACAGGTCGGGCCAGCCGTTGCCGTCGACGTCACCGACGGCGGCCCCACTGTGCCAGCCGTACTCATCGATGCCGGACAGATCCTCGTCGGCGACGAATCCGTCACCGCCGTCGTTCCACAGCAGGACGTTCTCGCGCTCGGTGGTGACGTACAGGTCGGTCCACCCGTCGAGGTCGAGATCGGCAGCAACACAGCCGTTGGCCGCGTGTCTCAAGTCCGGCCGCGGTGTCGTCGGTGACGTCGCGAACCTTCCGGCGTCGTTGCGGAACAGCCGGCTTTGCGGCAGACCTTCCGTGCGCCACTCGCCCCACTCACCGTTCGACCAGGTGTTGGTCGCGTAGAGGTCGAGCCACCCGTCACGGTCGTAGTCGATCCAGCACACCCCGCCTCCCATCATCGCCGCCGGATCCGGGTCAGTTTCCGAACTGGAAGGCGCCGTGCCGGAACACGAGCCCGACCTCGGCGGCGACGTTCTCGAAGCGCACGAGGTCGATGGAGGGCACGGGTGCACGATCGACGTCGACACCGACGGCGACGCCGGTCGAGTCGGACCCACACGCCGTCGCAGCCAGCAGGCCACCGATGGCGGTCAGCACGCCGGTCAGCCAACACCACTCGGCCCGACCGACGCGCATCTCAGGTCAGACCGCGAGCGACGCGACGTCGCTTGGAGACCGAGTCGACCATGACGGCGAGCAGCAGCACGATGCCCGTGACGATGAACTTGATCCCGGAGTTGAGGCCGAGCAGATCCATGCCGTTCTGGATGGCGGTGATCACGAGCGCGCCGTAGAGCGCCGACACGACACGGCCCGACCCACCGAAGAGACTCGTCCCACCGATGACCGCCGCCGCGATGACGTTCAGCAGCAGGTTGCCACCACCGGTGTTCGTCGCGACAGAGCGCAGTCGCGAGGCAAGGATCACGCCGCCGACGCCCGCCATGAACCCGTTGATGGCGAACACGGCGATGCGGATGTTGTCGACGCTGATGCCCGCTCGGCGGGTCGCCTCGGGGTTGCCGCCGACCGCGTAGATGTGGCGACCGAAGGCGGTGCGGGTCGTGATGAACGTCCAGAACAGCAGGAACACGCCGAGCGTGATCGTGATCTGGGGGACCCCACGATCACTGTTGGCGATGTACACGGCGCCCAACGTCACCACAGCGATGCCGACGATCTGCGCGATCACGACCGGGATCGGCTTGATGTCGAGCCCGCGACTCTGTCGGAGCCGCAGGGTGTTGAACTGCGAGAGCGCGTAGCCCAGCACCACCACGATCCCGATCACCCAGCCGACTCCGTCGGACAGGAAGTTGTTGGCGATGTCGACCAGGCGCTCGTCCTGGATGCGGATCGTTCCCGCGGTCGAGAACCGCGTGGTGAGCCACAGCACGACACCCGACCACACGAGGAAGCCGGCCAGGGTCGTGATGAACGACGGGACGCCGAGTTTGGTGATGATCAGTGCGTGGAGCAGACCGATCGCTGTCGTGATCAGCAGGGCGCCCAGGATCGCTGCCCACCACGGCCACCCGGGATCGTTGGGACGCTGGAGCAACGTCATGACCACGCCACCGACCGCCGCGACGAACGCGACGGACAGGTCGATCGACACCACCTCACCGTCGGCGATCAGCAGGATGAACACGATGCCCATCGCAAGCGCCGCGACCGGCGCCATCTGGAGCAGCAGGTTGGTGAAGTTGCGGGCGGTCAGGAACTGATCGTCGGCGAACCCGAAGATGATCACGATGACGACCAGTCCGAGAATGATCGGCAGCGCGCCGAGTTCACCGGCCTTGATCGCGTCCCAACGCTGGCGGGCATAGTCGCCGACGCCACTGGTCGGTGCGGCGAATCCGGCAGTACGAGGCGATCCGCCCTTGGGAGACTTCGTGGTCGCCATGACCGCGTCGGTGTCGTAGGCGTCGGTGGAACCCTCGTCACCCATCACGCCACCTCCTCGTCCATGCCGGGCACATGCCTCATCTCGCCGGCGGTGATCGCGTGGACGACGTCCTGCTGGGTCGTCTCTCGACGATCGAGAAGAGCAACCTGCTGTCCGAGGCGCAACACCGTGATGCGGTCGGCGACCTCGAAGATGTCGTGGAGGTTGTGCGAGATGATCACCACCGCGTACCCCTGCTCGAGCGAGGCGACCGACGAGGTCGAGCACCTGCCGCGTCTGCGCGACGCCGAGTGCCGCTGTCGGCTCGTCGAGGATCACCATCTTCGAGTCGCCCCACATCACCGCCTTGGCGACTGCCACAGCCTGACGCTGCCCGCCCGACAGGCCGGCGACGGTCTGGCGGACGGAACGAAGCGTGGTCACCTTGAGACTCTCGAGTGTCTCCCGTGCCTGCTTCTCCATCGACACCTCGTCGAGAACACCACGTTTCACACGTTCTCGGCCGAGGAACATGTTGGCCACCACATCGAGATTGTCGGCCAGCGCGAGGTCCTGATACACGACCTCGATGCCGAGGTCGGCGGCGTCCTTCGGCCCGTGGATCTTGACCTTCTTCCCGGCGAACTCAACCGTTCCCTCGTCGAACGGATAGATCCCGACGATCCCCTTGATCAGTGTCGACTTGCCGGCGCCGTTGTCGCCGACGAGCGCCATCACCTCGCCGGCTCGCACCTCGAAGTCGACGCGATAGAGCGCGTTGACGGCGCCGAACGACTTCGACACGCCTTCGCATCGCAGCAGTGGAGCTGCCGCAGAGTTCTCCGTGGCCGTCATGATCGATTCCCCCTCATTCGTTCCCCCTGATTCGTTGACGACGCGAGGCATCCGTGGCAAGGACGCTCGGGAGCGACCACACCACGGATGCTCTCACGTGCTTCATACTGCATCACCGGGGATCGACGAATCGACCCCCGGTGACCATGATCAGCCGTTCTCGACGCAGAAGTCGGTCTCGGCGACGTCGCCGGTGCACAACTCCTCGATCGTACGGAACCCATCGGCGATGACGGTCTCCAGCACGTTGCCCGCAACGACCCCGATCGGAGTCAGAGCGATGTACGGCACGATGCCGTCGCCTTCGGCCGAGTCCGTCGGCTTGCCGTCGGCATCGATGCCGATGATCGAGAAGTCGCCGGTCTGCGAGAGGACGTCCTCGCCGGCACGGAGCGCGAGCGCAAGCTGCGATGCAACCGCGACCTCGGCCTTGATCGGCTTGTAGACGCTCATCGCCTGCTTGCCGAGCAACACGTTCTGGATGCCCGCCTGAGTGGCGTCCTGACCGCTGACCGGGATGGTGGTCGGATCGAGTCCGGCACTCTCGAGTGCCCCGATGACCGAGCTGGCGATGCCGTCGTTGGCTGCGAACACCGCGTTGACGTCGTTCTCGGCGGAGACGAGGATCTGCTCCATGATCGACAGCGCCTCCTGGTTGTCCCAGCCGGGGACGAAGGTGTCCTCGACCAGCGCCCAGTCGCCGGCGTCGACGCGGGCCTCGACCGTTTCGGCATAGCCGTCACGGAAGAGGAAGGCGTTGTTGTCTTCCTCGCCACCGTTGAGCATCACGACCTGCGGGGTGTCCACGCCGAGGTCGTCGATCAACGGCTCCAGGGTTTCGGCCATGGTCGCGCCGACCTTGACGTTGTCGAAGCTGACATAGGCGGCGCCGCCGGAGCTGCCCTCGGTGTTGAAGCGGTCGTACTCGATGACCTGCACGCCCTCGGCCTTGGCGAGATCGATGATCGTCGCGCCCGAACCCGAGTCGTTGCTGGTCAGCACGATGACCGACGCGCCGTCGGCGATCGCCTGCTCGGCCTGACTGATCTGGACAGCCTGATCACCCTCGGCGTTGACGATGGTGAAGTCGGTGCCGTCGACGAGACCTTCTGCCTCGAAGTTCTCCTTGAAGAATCGGCGGTCGTCCTTCTCCCAGCGATCGGAGGTCGCGGTGTCGGGGAGGAGCACCCAGATGGGGCCTCCCACGTTTGCGGTCGCGTCGCCACCGCCGGCGGTGTCTCCTGTGGCGGCGGTGTCCTCCGTGGCGGTCGTATCGGACGACCCACCGTTGTCGTCGTCGCTCCCGCAGGCGGCAGTGAGCAGCGCGAGCGCTCCCACCAGTCCGACCACGGTACGTGTCGATTTCCTCATGTGCGTACTCCCCCTCTGGAGTTGTGTGTGTGATGTGTCTGTCGAGCGGTTCACTCGCCCAGCGATTGATGATCGCCGGTTTGTCATCGACGTCAACAAATGCGTGTCAAGTCTGGGCTACCGCAGGGGGTCATGTCAAGCACCGGACGCGGCAGCCGGGTCGGCCAGCAGCGGCTCGAAGGCGAGCTCAGCGGCGCCCATGAGTGTCGCCTCGGGGCCGAACGCGGCGCCGACGATCCGCACCGACCGGTCCAGCCCATGGATGCGTCGTGCGGACAACTCCTCGTCGAGCGCCGTACGCACGAGGGGAAGGATCCGATGGAACAACGCTCCGAGCGCCACGACGTCGGGATCGAAGGCGTTGATCAGACCGGCGATACCGACACCAAGCCACCGGCCCTCCTCGTCGAGCGCGGCCAATGCCGTCGGATCGGAGGCAGCGGCCAGCTCCAGCAACCGATCCACCTCGGGTGCGCCGCCGTCGACGTCGAGGCCCGCACGGCGCAGGAGCGCCCGTTCGCCGACCTCGGTCTCCCAGCACCCGATCGATCCACATCCACATTGCTCGCCGGAGGGGTTGACGGGGAGGTGACCGAATTCGCCGGCGAATCCGGAACGACCCGCCAGACGGGCGCCATGGATGATGACGCTGCCTCCGACACCGACCTCTCCCGACACGAACACGAGGTGCCCGGCACCGACACCCGACCCGAGGGTTGCCTCCGCAAGGGCGCCGAGATCGGCGTCGTTCCCGACGTACACCGCCAGGTTGAGACCGAGCGCCCGCCGCAGCAGGGGTCCGAAGTCGAGATCGCGCCAGTGGAGGTTGGGCGCGACGGCGATCACGTGATCGTCACTGCGCACCAGCCCTGGCACCGCGACACCGATCGCCAGCACGCGACGTCCGTCGACGACCTCATCGCAACATCCGATCCGCTCGGCCAGGGTCGCGATGTCCGCGAGCACGTCGCCGAGCTCACGGCGTTGGCGTGAGCGCTCGACGCGTTGCACCCGAACGACCGCACCGTCGAGCCCGACCAACGCCACAGCCAACTCGTCCACACCGATCTCCACCGCCAGCACGCCGAACCGGGATCGATCGACACGCACCACCGGCGAAGGTCGGCCCGGGCTGCCATCGGACAGTGCCACCTTCTCGTCAGCAAGGCCGAGATCGACCAACTCGCCCACGAGGCCGCCGATCGCACTTCTGGTGAGCCCGGTCGCGGTCACCAGCGATGATCGCGACGATGGGCCATGCCGCCGGAGGTGATCGAGCACGACGGCGAGATTCGTCCGACGCACGGCTGTCGGGCGCACGGCTTCGCCTCCCCGTCGATTCACGTCGCGACACCCCCTTCGATCACATACCCGCGGCCCAAGCAGCCGGTCCGAGTCGGTTGCACTCTAGATCGATGTTTGTAATAGTTGTCAACAAATATTGCCGAACTCAGGACCACCATGACCGAACCGTTCTTCTCCGACATCGAACAGATCCGCTACGAGGGCCCCGACTCCGACAACCCACTCGCCTTCCGCTGGTACGACGCCGACCGCGTCGTGGCCGGCAAGACGATGGCCGAGCACCTGCGCTTCGGCGTCGCGTACTGGCACTCGTTCAGCTCCGAGGGCATCGACATCTTCGGCGCCGGCACGCTCGACCGGCCGTGGCTCGATCCCGCACGGGATCCCATGGAGGCCGCCAAGGAGAAGATGGACGCGGCGTTCGAGTTCGTCTCGAAGCTCGGGGCGCCCTTCTACTGCTTCCACGACCGCGACATCGCGCCCGAGGGTTCGACGTTCGCGGAGTCGTGCCGCAACTTCGACGAGATGGTCGACCTCGCCGGTGAGCACCAGGAACGCACCGGCGTGAAGCTCCTGTGGGGCACCGCCAACCTCTTCTCGCACCCACGCTTCCAGGCGGGCGCCGCCTCCAACCCCGACCCGGACCTGTTCCGGTACGCCGCCGCGCAGGTCGCACATTGCATGAACGCGACCCACCTTCTCGGCGGGGCGAACTACGTGCTCTGGGGCGGGCGGGAAGGCTATGACACGCTGCTCAACACCGACATGGCTCGTGAGCTCGACCAGCTCGGACGGTTCTTCAACCTCGTCGTCGAGCACAAGCACGCCATCGGCTTCGATGGGCTGATCCTGATCGAGCCGAAGCCGTTCGAGCCGACGAAGCACCAGTACGACTACGACGTCGCCGCGGTGCATGCGTTCCTCCAGAAGTACGGATTGGAGGAGGAGGTCAAGGTCAACATCGAGGTGAACCACGCCACGCTCGCCGGACACGACTTCGCCCACGAGATCGCGGCGGCATTCGCGGCCGGCATCTTCGGTTCGATCGACGCCAACGCCGGCGACGATCGTCTCGGCTGGGACCTCGACCGCTTCCCGGTGTCGGTCGAGCAGATGACGCTCGGGATGTTGGAGATCCTGCGTGGCGGTGGGTTCACCTCCGGTGGGATGAACTTCGACGCCAAGCTCCGGCGACAGTCGATCGACCGCAACGACCTGTTCCACGCGCACATCGGCGGGATGGACACGATGGCCCGATCGCTGCTCGTGGCCGCAGCGATCATCGAGGACGGCGAGCTCGACACCCGTCGCGCCGATCGGTACGCCGGATGGGAAACGGCCGGCGACATCACGGGAGGGGCCAGCCTGCAGGATCTCCACGACGCCCAACTGGCGAGCGACAAGGAGCCAACGCGCGCGAGCGGTCGCCAAGAAGCGCTCGAGAACCTCGTCGCCAAACACATCGAACGCGCCAGCTGACCTCAGTTGCGCCGATTTCTCCTATGGGGATAGGGGGAATTGGTGAGGGCGGTAGAATCGCTCCATGGCGTTCGATCTGCAGACGGTGCGCAAGGAGTTTCCGATCCTCGCCCGTGAGATCGACGGCAAGCCACTCGTCTACCTCGACTCAGGCAACACGTCGCAGAAGCCACACCGCGTGATCGACGCGATGACCGACTTCCTCGAGAACTCGTACGCACCGATCAACCGCAGCTCCTACCGTCTCGCCGGCGAGGCCACCGACGCCTACGAGGGCGCTCGGCGCGCCGTCGCACGACTGATCAACGCACCGTCCACCGACGAGGTGATCTTCACCAAGAACGCCACCGAGTCGATGAACCTGGTCGCCCGCTCGTGGGGCGGAGCCAACCTGCGCGAGGGCGACGTCGTGGTGCTCACCCATATGGAGCACCACGCCAACATCGTCCCCTGGCAGATGCTGCGCGACGAACGCGGCATCGAGATCCGCTGGGTCCCGCTGACCACCGACGGCCAACTCGATCTCACCGACCTCGACCGGCTCCTCGAAGGTGCCAAGGTGTTCTCGTTCACCGCCATGAGCAACGTGCTGGGGACGCTTCCCCCCGTGGCTCAGCTCTGCGCTGCGGCACACACCGCCGGCGCCGTCGCGGTCGTCGACGCCTGTCAGTACGTCCCGCACAACGCCACCGACGTGCAGGCGTGGGACGCCGATCTGGTCGCCTTCTCGAGCCACAAGATGTGCGGACCATCCGGCATCGGCATGCTCTGGGGCCGGATGGAACTCCTCGACTCGATGCCGCCCTTCCTCGGCGGCGGCAACATGATCGACACCGTCACCCTCGACGGTTTCACGACGGCGCCGGTCCCGGCGAAGTTCGAGGCCGGCACTCCCCCGATCGCCGAAGCAGTGGGCCTGCGTGCCGCCGTCGAGTTCCTCGAGGACCTCGGTATGAACGACATCCGCCAACACGAGGTCGACCTGACCCGTTACGCCCTCGA
Source organism: Ilumatobacteraceae bacterium (assembly GCA_963698435.1). Taxonomy (GTDB): domain Bacteria; phylum Actinomycetota; class Acidimicrobiia; order Acidimicrobiales; family Ilumatobacteraceae; genus Sva-07. The sequence goes on from CAVOQV010000005.1 coordinate 268,718, forward strand.
CACGCTCAACGGCCGGTTCGGCGACGACATCACGATCTACGGTCCGGACGACACCGCAGTTCGCGGCGGCGTGCTGAGCTTCGCCTTCCGCGACCTGCATCCGCACGACGTCAGCCAGATCCTCGACGAGCGCAACGTGTGCGTACGAGCGGGACACCACTGTGCGAAGCCCCTGATGCAGACGCTCGGCGTGCAGTCGACCACCCGAGCGAGCTTCTATCTGTACAACGGCACGGACGACGTCGATGCCCTTGCCGACGCCCTCGACAGCGCAACCGATATCTTCGGGTTCTGATGTCCGGCCTCGAAGACCTCTACCGCGAGATCATTCTCGATCACTACCGCACACCGCGGAATCGTGGTGAACTCGAATCGCCCCCGGCGATCGAGTCGCGTGGGCACAACCCGTTGTGCGGTGACGAGATCACCCTGTATCTCCTCGTCGATGGCGAGGGCGATGATGCCGTCGTCGCCGACGTGAAGATCGGCGGTCAGGGCTGTTCGATCTCACAGTCGTCGGCATCGATGATGACCCAGGCCGTGATCGGCAAGTCGGTGGGCGAGGCCCGGGCGATGATCCGTCGGTTCCGTTCGATGATGGGCATCGAGGGCATCGACTCGCAGCCGGGCGACGACGACATCGATCTCGGCGACCTCGAAGCGCTCCAGGGCGTGGTGAAGTTCCCGGTGCGCATCAAGTGCGCGGTGCTCGGTTGGAGCACGCTGGCCGACGCCCTCGACCGCGCCTGACCAGCTCCTCTCGTCGACCGCGACTCACACGGGTTGCGATGAGCCAGACGACCGTATGCGGTCACTTCGCTCATCGGTGAGCAGGGGCTCCCATCGGGCCGATGCTCAGGCCCTCGCGAGCTCGACAACGGTGCCGTCGCTCACCGACACGAGTTGCTGCGGCGTCAGCGAGAACACGTCGTGCCAGGTACCGGCGGCCGCCCACACGAGGTCGTACTGCAGCAGATCAGGGTCGACGAACACGCGCAGCTCGGTGTCGTGGCCGAACGGGGGCACACCACCGATCGGGAACCCGGTTGCCGATCGCACGGTGTCGGCGTCGACGCGACTGCACGTTGCACCACCCGCCGCGAGCGCCAGCTTCGTTTCGTCGAGTTGGTTCGCTCCGCTCACGTAGACGAGCACGACCTCCCCGTCGACGGCGAAGATCAGGCTCTTCACGATCTGGCCGACGTCGCAGCCGATTGCCGTGGCGGCGTCGACCGCGGTCTTGGTTCCCTCGGGGAACCGAACGGGCTGGACGTCGAGTCCGATCGCCCGACCGGCGTCGATCACCTTGGCGACGTTGCGATGGAGGGCGTCGGTCATCGAACCGGAAAGCTAGCGGCGTTCACGATTCGTCGAGACCTGGGCGAGCGGCAAGGCGGTCGCTGAGGTTCACATCATGCCGAGTTCGAGCCGCGCCACATCCGACAGACGCGAGGCGTCCCATGGCGGGTCGAACACGAGCTTGACCTCGACCTCGCTGACGCCGTTCAGCGCGGCGACGGCGTCGTGAAGGTCCTGGCGCAGGATGTCTCCCATGCCGCAGAACGGCGCGGTCACGGACATGTCGACCTCGACCCGCCACTCGCCGCTCGCGAGCTGTTCGGCGTCGACGCGGTAGACGAGCCCGAGCTCCACGATGTCGACTGGGATCTCGGGGTCGTAGACCGTCGTCGCCGCTTCCCACACCCGGTCGACGCTGAACGGCGTATCGGTCTGCACCGCCGCGGTTTCGGACTCGGGGGCGTCGATGAAGCCGAACTCGACCGAATCGTTCCGACTGAGCCGCGCCATCTCGCCATCGCGGGTCTTGACCGTCGCGGTCCCACCGAGTGCTTGGAGCAAGGTGACCCGATCGCCCTTGGCCAAGATGGTGCGGTGCCCTGCGGGGACGATGGTGACCTCGCAGTCGCGCGGCAGGGCAAAGCCCTTCCGAACGCCGACTCCGACTCCGACGCCGACATCCTGGTCGCCACCGCGATCCTGATCAGTCATGGTCGTGCCCCAGCCGGCGGGTGATCCACTCCCGAACGGTCTCGATGCTCACCTCGTCGACGATCTGATCGGCGAAGCCGTTGATCAGGAGTCGGCGGGCCTCCTCGGCGGCGATGCCTCGCGAGCGCAGGTAGTACAGCGCCGTGTCGTCGAGTTGGCCGACGGTCGCCCCGTGCTTGCAGGCAACCTCGTCGGCGAGGATCTCGAGGCGAGGCTGCGTGTTGACCTCGGCCCGGTTCGACAACAGCAGATTGTCGTTGGACTGTTCGGCGTCGGTGCCGTCGGCGCCCGGGCACACGTCGATGCCGCCGTTGAACACTCCGGTGCTGGCATCGTCGAGCACGCCACGGAACGTCTGGCGGCTCGTGCAGTCCGCGGCGTGGTGCACCACGGTGATCTGCTGGTCGAGGATCTGCTCGCCGGCTCCGAAGTACAACCCGGCCAGATCGGCGAACGCTTCGGGGCCGTCCAACTCGACGTGATACGCGAGGCGCCCGTAGGACGCACCGAGGTTGAACGAGCGCGTGCGTAGCGTGCTCCGCTCGGCTTGGACGGCCTCGACGCGACTCAGGTGGACCTGCTCGGCCGGCAGGTCCTGCACGAGGACGTGGTCGAGCGTCGCGTTGGCGCCGAGCGTGATGCTGGTTCGCACGTTCGACCCGCCGACTGCGGTGCCTGCACCGATTCGCGTCTCGACGACGGTGACCGAGCTTCCCGCACCGACTCGGATCACGACGTTGGAACTCGACACGGTGCCCCCGGACTCGGGGATGGCGATGTCGACGACATGGATGACTGCATCGACTGTGACGCCGTCGTCGACCTCGATCAGTGCACCGTCGGTGCCGTAGGCCAGGTTGAACGCGGCGTAGGCGTCGGCCGGCGGCACAGTGTCGGTGACGGCCGCCCCGCCGAGCGGTGCCAGCGAGCCGCCGGCGAACGCCACGAGTCGACAACGGTCGTGGTCGACGACGCCGTTGACGATCACGATGCGGGGGCCGTCGAGTGCGGGGAGGCGATCATCGAGATCGATGTCGACGTCGCTGACGGTTCCCGAGGACGGGCCGAACGTCAACTGGTCGAGTTGTCGGTGCGGGCGCGTACCGCCAGGCTTCGTCGCGCCGGGTCGGACGAACGAGCCCGTCGAATTCGCCGAGCGGTACGGTGGCCGTGGCCGAGCTCATCGTCACGACGGAGCGCCTGCGAGCGGCCGCTCGGGGGCGTCGTTGAGGTCGGTGTTGACGAAGTCGGCGTAGCCGTGGTCCTCGAGGTGAAGCGCCAAGGTGTGGTCGCCGGATTCGACGATGCGACCGTCGACCAGGACGTGCACGAAGTCGGGCTTGATGTAGTCGAGGAGACGTTGGTAGTGCGTGATCACGATCATCGAGCGCTCGGGGCCGCGCAACGCGTTGACGCCCCCGGCGATGATCCGCAGTGCGTCGATGTCGAGGCCCGAGTCGGTCTCGTCGAGCACCGCAAGGCGGGGCTGCATCACGGCCATCTGGAGAATCTCGTTGCGCTTCTTCTCGCCGCCGCTGAATCCGGCGTTGACCGCACGGTCGAGGAAGTCCTGCTTCATCTCGACGAGCGCCATCGCTTCTTTGACAACGGCCAGGAAATCACGGGCGCCGATCTCGGTCTCGCCGCGGGCTCGTCGCACCGAGTTGAGCGCCGTGCGCAGGAAGTACGTGTTGTTCACGCCCGGGATCTCGACCGGGTACTGGAAGCCGAGGAACACGCCGGCGGCGGCGCGAGCCTCGGGCGACATGTCGAGCAGGTCGGCGCCGTCGAGCGTGACGGTGCCGCCGATCTCGTAGCCGTCGCGGCCGGCGAGGGCGTGGGCGAACGTGCTCTTGCCGGACCCGTTCGGGCCCATGATCGCGTGGACCTCGCCGGCGCCGACATCGAGGTCGAGCCCCTTGAGGATCTGCTTGTCGCCGATGGCGGCGGTGAGGTTCTCGACGTGCAGCATCAGCCGACACTTCCTTCCAGGCTCACGCTCAGCAGGCGCTGAGCTTCGACGGCGAATTCCATCGGGAGTTCGTTGAACACCTCACGGCAGAAGCCGTTGACGATCATCGACATCGCGTCTTCTTCGGACATGCCGCGCTGGCGGCAGTAGTACAGCTGGTCTTCGCCGACGGTCGACGTCGACGCTTCGTGCTCGATCTGCGCACTGGGATTCTTCACCTCGATGTACGGGATGGTGTGCGCGCCGCACTCCTTGCCGAGCAGCAGCGAGTCGCACTGGGTGTAGTTGCGGGCGTTCTCCGCCGAGCGCATCACCTTGACCAGGCCTCGGTAGGTGTTCTGACCGTGTGCCGTGGAGATGCCCTTGGAGATGATGGTGCTGGTGGTGTCGCGACCGATGTGGACCATCTTCGTGCCGGTGTCGGCCTGCTGGCGCTGCGCCGACAGCGCCACCGAGTAGAACTCGCCGACCGAACGGTCACCCTGCAGGATCACACTCGGGTACTTCCACGTGATCGCCGAGCCGGTCTCGACCTGGGTCCACGAGATCTTCGCATCGGTGTGCGCACGACCCCGCTTGGTGACGAAGTTGTAGATGCCGCCGACCCCGTTCTCGTCGCCGGGGTACCAGTTCTGCACCGTCGAGTACTTGATCTCGGAGCGGTCCTTCGCAACCAGCTCGACCACCGCAGCGTGGAGCTGGTTCTCGTCGCGCTGCGGTGCAGTGCAGCCCTCGAGGTAGGACACGTGCGAGTCGTCCTCGGCGACGATCAGCGTGCGTTCGAACTGACCCGTGTTCTGCGAGTTGATGCGGAAGTAGGTCGACAGCTCCATCGGGCAGCGGACGCCCTTGGGGATGTAGCAGAACGAGCCGTCGGAGAACACCGCCGAGTTGAGCGCGGCGAAGTAGTTGTCGCGCACCGGCACGACCGACCCGAGGTGCTCGCGCACGAGCTCGGGATGGTCGTGCACCGCCTCGGAGAAGGAACAGAAGATGACCCCGGCCTCGGCGAGCGTTGCCTTGAACGTGGTGGTGACCGACACCGAGTCGACGATGGCGTCGACGGCGACGTTGCTCAACATCTTCTGCTCGTGCAGCGGGATTCCGAGTTTGTCGAACATCTCGCGGATCTCCGGGTCGACGTCGTCCATGCTGTCGAGCACCGGCTTGGGTTTCGGCGCTGCCCAGTAGCTGATCGACTGATAGTCGATGGGAGCGATCTGCAGCTTGGCCCAGTCGGGCTCGTCCATCTGCGTCCAGGCCTCGTAGGCGGACAGGCGCCAGTCGAGCAGCCAGTCGGGCTCGTTCTTCTTCGCCGAGATCAACCGGACGATGTCTTCGTTGAGCCCGGGCGGGGCGATATCGGTGTCGAGATCGGTGCTGAAGCCGTACTGATAGCCGGCGTTCGTCAGCTCCTCGATCTCTCGCAGGGTTTCACTCATCGCCGTTCCTCTCCGTGGCCAGTGGTGGTTCGGGCCGTCCGCCACGCTACCGACGGACGTTGCGCCTCGGTCGTGGACACCATGCGCTCGTGTCGTGGGTGCGTCGCCATCACACATCTTGCTACCAGCATGAACGGCATTTCACAAGTTCTCCCTTGTGAAAGTCTCGAAATCGGCTACGCTCGCCGCATGCCCACCACCGACGCTGCGCTCTCACCGACGCAGCGGCGAGTGCTCGAAGCGTTGAAGCGCCGCGGGGAGGCAACCGCCGACGAACTCGCCGTCTCGCTCGAGATCTCCCCGAGCGCCGTGCGCCAGCACCTGAGTGCCCTACGGTCGGCTGGCCTGATCGAGGCTCGCCAGGAGCGCGGCCAGACCGGCCGACCGGCCGACCGCTACCACGCGACCGTGCACACCGAGCCGCTGTTCGTGACCCCCGACGATCTCTCGATCGAGCTCCTCGAGCTGGTCGAGGACGAGCATCCCGACCTCGTCGACCGCATCTTCGACCGGCGGCGCCAACGACTCGTCGACGATGCCGAACTCGATCTCGCCGGCACCTCCACCGAGGAGCGCGTCGCCAAGGTCACCGAGTTGCTCGACGCTCAGGGGTATCTGTGCGACTGGGAGCAGGTGGGCGACGGCCACTTCCGGATCAATCTCCACAACTGCGCGATCTGGTCGGTGGCCAACCGATTCCGCAAGGCCTGCGCCAGCGAACTCGAGTTTCTGCAAGGTGTCCTCCCCGACGCGACCGTGGCCCGGGTCACCCACAAGACCAGTGGAGCTCACACCTGCGCGTACGACATCGCCGTCCGGCGGTGACACACGCTCAACGCTTGCGTTTGAAGATGCGCTTGAAGAATCCGGCGTCGTCTTCGGCCTGTTCGGCTCGGACCTCGGCACGAATGGTCGGTCCCACGGCGTTCAGGATGTCCTCGGCCTCGTCGAGCACCGCCGCGGCACTTCCGTCGTCGAGGCCCTGCGGCTCGGGCGGCGTCGGCGGCACGATCAACGTGCCGTGTGTCCAGGCGACGTCGGCGAGGCGGCGCTCGTACTTCGGGCAGTTGTCGGGACACCGCCATGGCGCATCCGGGGCGAGATCGAGGTTGCACTTGCGCACGGTGTCACCGTTGGGATAGGTGCGGCTCTCGAACTGCTTGCACTCGGTCCTCATCGGCATCGCACAGATCCTACGAGACGACGTCGCCGTCAGGCGGCAGCATCGTCGGCCAAATCCACCAGATCCGGCACGTCGTCGACCGATGCCGCAGGTTCCACCTCGATGAAGATGCACTCGCCAGGGCAGAGCTCGGCCGCGTGGATCGTGTCGGCGATGTTCCGCTCGCCCACCCAGGCCAGACTGCCCGACCCACCCGGGTCGTTGAGCACCTCGCCGTCCTCGACGACGTAGGCGATGCCGTCCTCGAGGAGCACGAACACGTCGGGGCAGTGATCGACGCAGAGTCCGTCACCGGTGCACAGGTCTTGGTCGATCCACACACGCATGGTGGACGAACGGTACCGCTCCCTGTCTACATTGGCTCGACCGTGAGCGAACAAGCCGACCAGACATCCGACACACCTGCCACCTCGTTCGAAGCCCCGTCCGCGCAGCGGCGCGACCACACCTGGCACCGACCGACGGGCGACGTCGACGACCCGTATGCGTGGATGCGCAACGTCGACGATCCGGCGCTGATCGACTACCTCCGGGCCGAGAATGCGGCAGCCGACCGCTTCTTCGGCCCGCACACCGCCACCATCGAAGCAGTCTTCGACGAGATCCGGTCGCGGGTGCAGGAGACCGACATGTCGACGCCCGTCCAGTTCGGACCGTGGTGGTACGTGACGTCGACGACTGAAGGGATGAGCTATCCCGCCCATCATCGTGGTCCCACCGCTTCACGCGCCACCGAGACGCTCCTGCTCGACGAGAACGTCGAGGCCGAGGGCCACGAGTTCTTCGACCTCGGCGCCTTCGACGTGTCGATGGATCACGGCGTCGTCGCATGGTCGATGGACACCGCCGGCGACGAGCACTACACGTTGCGCTTCCGTGACCTCACCACCGGGACCGATCTCGACGACCGGATCGACGACACCTCGCACGCCGGCGTCGCCTGGTCGCGCGACGGCAACTGGGTGTTCTACGTGACCCCCGATGCACACGAACGTCCCTCGACGGTGTGGCGGCACCGACTGGGCACGCCACGCGCCGACGACGTGTGCGTCTACGACGAGACCGACGAGCGCTTCTTCGTCGGAATCGGGTCGACCCGATCCGAGGCATGGATCGTGATCCATTCGGCCAGTCGTACGACCGCCGACTCGAGGATCATCCCGACCGACCGACCGACCGACGACCCCACCGTGGTGATGGCGCGCCGGGACGACGTCGAGTACGGGGTCGATCATTGGGGCGACTCGTTCGTGATGCACACCAACGACGAGGCGGTCGACTTCCGGTTGCTCGTCGCCGACGAGGCGGCCGATCTCAGCGACCCAGCAGCGTGGAGTGAACTGGTTCCGCATCAGCCGGGTCGACGCATCCTCGGCGCCGACGCCTTCGAGAACCACCTCGTGATCCACGAGTGGGTCGACGCTCAACCTCGCCTGCGGATCCTGTTCCGCGACCGCAGCGAGCGAGTCATCGATCTCGGACCGGAACCGCACGACGTCGAACCCGCCGCGAACCCACAGTGGACGACCGATCTCGTGCGCTACACCGTGCAGTCGCTGACGCTGCCGACGACGCTGTTCGACGAGCACGTGTCGACCGGCGAGCGAACGCTGCTGCGCCGGATCCCCACACCGAACGTCGACCTCGATTCGTACACCGCCGAACGGATGTGGGCCCGCGCCGCCGATGGAACGCACGTGCCGATCGACGTCGTGCGCCACGTCGACACCCCGCTCGACGGAACGGCGCCGGGCGTGCTCTACGGCTACGGCGCCTACGAGGCGTCACTGCCCCCCTGGTTCTCCGTGGCGCGACTCTCCTTGCTCGACCGAGGCTACGTCTGGGCGCTGGCTCACCCGCGGGGGCGGCGAGTTGGGCCGGAACTGGTACCTGGAGGGCAAACTCCTCGCCAAGCCGAACACCTTCAGCGACATGATCGCGTGCGCTGAGCACCTCGTCGCCGCCGCCGTCGTGGCGCGAGACCGGCTGGCGATCCGTGGCGGCTCCGCCGGTGGGCTCCTCGTCGCCGCCTGCGTGACCAAGCGGCCCGACCTGTTCGCGAGCGTCGTCGCCGAGGTCCCGTTCGTCGACATCATCAGCACGATGAGCGACCCGACGCTGCCGCTCACCGTCACCGAATGGGAGGAGTGGGGTGACCCGCGGTCAGAGCCGTACGCATCGTGCATGCTCAGCTATTCGCCGTACGACAACACCGTGCCCGCCGACTATCCGGCGGTGTACGCAACCGCGGGACTGAACGATCCACGGGTGAGTGTGCACGAGCCGGCGAAGTGGATTGCCCGGCTCCGCGACATGTCCACCGGTTCGGCGCCGATCGTGTTGCGCACCGAACTCGGCGCCGGTCACGGCGGGCCCACCGGCCGCTACGAGGCCTGGCGCGACGAAGCGCGCACGCTCGCGTTCATTCTCGCCACTACCTAGACGCCCCGACAACGGCGACGCCTCACGCGAGCAGCGCGACACACCCGAGGCACATGAAGCCGACGTTGCGGACGACGTGGGCTCGACCGAGCGGCTTCGTCGACCAGGAACCGAAGCACGCGCACGCGGGGTGCTGACCTTCCGCCAGGCGACGAAGGATCAGGACCGTGAACGCGATCAGCACGGCGACGGCGGTCGCCGCGGCGAACACGGGAGCCAACTGCGCCACCAGCACGGCGCCGAGCGCGATCTCGAACCAGGGAAGCACCGGCACCACGATCATCGGAGCCCCGAGCGCTCGGGCCTGCTCGGGCCACGAGCGCCCCGCAGCGATCTTCGAACCGCCCGACACGAGGAACACCACGCCGAGCAGGATCGATGCCACCAGCCCCACGGCGGCCATGACGTCAGATCGAGACGGTTGCGCGCTCGCGCGCTGCGAATGCCTTGACGCCCAGTTTCGCCGCGGACTCGATCACCGGAGCGAGCATCTCGTCGAGTTCGTCGTCGTCGTGGGCGGGATCGTGGTGGAACAGCGCGAGGCGCTTGACTCCCGCCTTGCCGGCAAGCCACACCGCGTACTCCGGTGTGCAGTGGCCCCAGTCGCGCTTGCTGGCGAACTCCTCGGACGTGTACTGCGCATCATGGATCAGGAGGTCGGCGCCGTTGCAGAGATCGAACGCTCCGGGCCAGGCTGAGTGCGAACCGTCGGTCGGCATCTGATGATCGCTCATGTACACGACCGAGCGACCGTTCCATTCGACGCGATAGCCGAGCGTGTGGCCCACGTGAGGGATCAGACGCGTCATCACGCGTACGTCGCCCCCGATCGTGAACTCGTCGTCGCCGACCTCGTGGATGTCGACCATCCCGGGAAACATCGAGAAGTGGATCGGGAACAGCGGCGGCTTGATCGTGTCGGCGAAGACGTCGGCGACCGTGATGTCGCCAGGCTGTTCGGGCGCGTACAACGTCACGTTCGAACCGGGCCGCAGGAATGGCTTGAAGAACGGCAGACCCTGGATGTGGTCCCAGTGAAGATGGCTCAGCAGACACGTCCCACGGAAGGGCCGATCGACGGGTTGGGTCAGCCCGAAGTACCGCAGCCCGGTGCCGAGGTCGAACAGGATCGGATCGTGATCCGGGATGGCGATCGAGACGCACGACGTGTTGCCGCCGTATCTGGCGATCTCGTCACCGTGACACGGGGTCGAACCACGGACGCCGTGAAACGTCAGCTCCATTCCGACTCCCGCGGTAGCTGCATCTCGTGAACCCCCGATGTCCGAACGATAGATGCTTTTCCGGGCGCGCACGCAACTGCAGCGACGTGACGTCGGTCGCCGAACCGGTGGGCTGGCCGACGACGGTGATCCGGTTGCTACCGTCGCTCCATGTCCGCTCCGAGCACACCCCCCGAACTTCCCGACGGGATCGTCGTCGTCGTCAAGGAGGAATGCGCGACCTGCCACTCGGTCACGTCGGTCGTACGGCAGTTGGCCGACGCCACCTCGATCACGGTGTACACCCAGGACGACCCGAGATTTCCCGAGACGCCGACCCCGATCCACGACGCCGACCTCGCAGTCAGCTGGCATCACCACATCGAGACCGTACCGACGGTGATCCGCGTCGCCGACGGCGTCGAGGTCGAGCGCACGGTGGGCTGGCATCGCGACGAGTGGGAACGAGTCACCGGTGTGGTCGGCCTCGGCCCTGACCTCCCGGCGATGCGGCCGGGTTGCGGATCGATGAGCGTGGACCCCGATCTCGTCGACGAACTCAACGTGCGATTCGGTGCCTCGATCCTGGCGTCGAGACGGATCGATGTCGCCGACGCCGAAGACGAGATGGAGCTGATGTTCACCCGCGGGTGGACCGACGGGCTGCCCGTGGTGCCGCCGACCGAGGCCCGGGTCATGCGGATGCTGACCGGGACCACCCGCTCGCCGTCCGATGTGGTCGCGACGGTGCCACCGGATCTCGTCGACGTCACCGTCGAGAAGGTCGCCGTCGCCGCCGTGATGGCCGGATGCCTACCCGAGTACCTGCCATGGGTGCTCACCGCCGTCGAGGCCGCCTGCACCCACGAGTTCAACATGCACGGTCTGCTGGCGACCACCATGCCGGTCGGGCCGGTCATCGTGTGCAGCGGGCCGGGCACTCGCGCCATCGGAATGAATTCCGGCGGCAACGCGCTCGGTCAGGGCAATCGGGCGAACGCCACGATCGGGCGAGCACTGCAGTTGGTCGTGCGCAACGTCGGCGGTGGCCGCCCCGGCGAAGTCGACCGGGCGACGCACGGCAGCCCCGGCAAGATCGGGTTCTGCTTCGCCGAGAACGACATCGACTCGCCGTTCGGCACGTTGGCCGTCGAGCACGGCATCGAGCCGGGCGCCGACGCGCTCACCCTGTTCGCCGGCGAGGGCACACGATGCGTCGTCGACCAGCTCTCGCGTGAACCCGACTCACTCGCCCGCTCGCTCGCGGCGAGCCTGCAGGCGATGCACCACCCGAAGCTGGTTCTCGGCTTCGACGCAATCCTGGTGATGGGACCTGAGCACGCCCGCGTCTTCGCCGACGCCGGATGGGGCCGCGACGAGATCGTCGCGGGAATCTTCGAGCACCTGAATCGGCCCGGCTCGGAACTGGTCCGGGGCGCCGGCGGCATGGCAGAGGGACTGCCCGCGGCGTTCGCGGACGCGCCGTCGCTGCCGAAGTTCCGACCGGGTGGGCTGATGTTGACCTACGCAGGCAACGGGACCGGGCTGTTCTCCGAGATCATCGGCGGGTGGGCGAACGGCGACGTCGGCTCGAAGCCCGTCACCCGAGCCGTGACATACTGAGCGGCCATGAGCGCCCGCACGATCCTCGATCCCACCAGCGAGCGCACGGTCGCCGAGCGCCAGCGGCTCGACCGGCCAGCGACGATGTCCGGTCTGACGGTCGGCCTGCTCGACATCTCCAAACCGCGTGGCGACGTCTTCCTGGACCGGCTCGAACAGCGACTCGTCGCCATCGGTGCCGATGTCAAGCGGTACCGCAAGCCGACGTTCACGAAGCCGGCGCCGGTCGACCTGCGACACGAGATCTCCGTCGAGTGTCAGGTCGTGATCGAGGCGTTGGCCGATTGAGGCAGTTGCACGTCGTGCAGTGTGCACGACATCAGTGATCTGGAACTCCGAGGCGTGCCGGGTGTCTTCGTCGCGTCGGAGGGTTTCGTCGACGCAGCGATCGCGCAGTCGACGTCGCTCGGCTTCCCGTCGGTCGCCCGGGTGTTCACGCCACACCCGATCCAGGACCGCACCGACGACGAGATGATCGCCTACGCCGACGCCGCGTTCGACCAGATCGTCGCCAGCGTCACGTCCGGGGTCTGACCCCCGACGTACGGTTCGCTCTCAGCCGAGGGCAGCGATCGCGGCGGCGGTTGCCAGCACGCGGCGTGCGTTGTCGACATGGAGATTCTCGATCATCCGACCGTCGACGGTCACCACGCCGCGACCATCGGCGACCGCCTCGTCGAACGCGGCGATCACCCGCTCGGCGTGATCGATGTCGTCGGCCGACGGCGCCCACATGTCGTTGGCAGGTCCGACCTGGCTGGGGTGGATCAGAGTCTTGCCGTCGAATCCCATCTCCATGCCCTGGCGGCACTCGGCCTCGAAACCATCGGGGTTCTTGACGTCGTTGTACACGCCGTCGAGGATCACCTTGCCGGCCTCACGGGCGGCCAGCAACGCCGTCGCCAGATGGGGCACCAGCGGGTGCCGGCTCGGCACGAGCGGTGACCGAAGTTCCTTGGCCAGGTCGTTGGTGCCCATCACCAGCACCGCCACGCGTGGATGCGCGGCGATCTCGCGCACGTTGAACACTGCGGTGGGCGTCTCGATCATCGGCCAGATCATCACGTCGCTCGCTCCCGCCGCATCGAGTAGCGCCGAGACTCGGTCGACGTACTCGACCGAATCGACCTTGGGGATGACGACCGACGCGGGATGCGCGCCACCCGCGGCGGTCACGTCGTCGCTGCCCCATTGCGTGTCGAGGCCGTTGCAGCGGATCGTCAGCTCACGGTTGCCGTACAGGCCGGATTGCACCGCGGCGACCGCCTTGCCACGGGCCTCGGGCTTCGCGTCGGGCGCGACGGCGTCTTCGAGGTCGAAGATGATCGCATCAGCCGGGATCGACTGGGCCTTTTCGAGGGCGCGGTCGTTGGCCGCCGGCATGTAGAGCACGGAACGGCGGGGGCGCAGGTCGTCGGTCATCGGTGTCTCCTCAGAAGCCGTACGTGGCGGCGAGTTCGGGGTCGCGCTCGGACAGCGCTCGGGCGAGTTCGACGACGACGCGGCACTGCTTGACGGAGGCGTCGTCCTCCATCTTGCCGTCGAGCATGATCGCGCCCGTGCCGTCGCCCATCGCGTCGATCACGCGCTGGGCGTGGGCGACGTCGGCGGGGTCGGGGCTGAAGACCTTCTTGGCGATGCCGATCTGCACGGGGTGGAGACTCCACGCGCCGACGCAGCCGAGCAGGTAGGCGTTGCGGAACTGGTCCTCACAGGCAACGGTGTCCTTGATGTCGCCGAAGGGCCCGTAGAAGGGCAGGATCCCGTTGGTCACGCAGGCGTCGACCATGCGGGCGATCGTGTAGTGCCACAGATCCTGCTGGTAGGTGGTACGCGGAGCCTCGACGTCGTCACCGTCGGGATCGGCGCGCACCAGGTAGCCGGGATGTCCGCCACCGACCCTCGTGGTCTTCATCCGACGGTTGGCCGCCAGATCGGCGGGACCGAGCGAGAGACCCTGCATTCTCGGTGACGCAGCGCAGATCTCCTCGACGTTGGCGACGCCACGGGCCGTCTCGAGGATCGCGTGGACCAACAGCGGCTCGGTCAATCCGGCTTTCGCTTCGAGCTGGGCGAGCAGGCGATCGACGTAGTGGATGTCCTCCGGGCCCTCGACCTTCGGGATCATGATCACGTCGAGCGCCTCACCCGCTTCGAGCACCGCAGCAGTCAGATCGTCGAGACCCCACGGCGAGTCGAGGCTGTTGACCCGGGTCCAGAACTGGGTGTCACCGAAGTCGACCGAGTTGGCGACCTCGACGAGTCCAGCACGCGCCGCCTCCTTCTGGTCCGCCGGGACCCCGTCTTCGAGGTTGGCGAGCAAGATGTCGACCGTCGGCGCGATGTCGGGCACCTTCGAGCGCATCTTCTCGTTGGCGGCCGGGAAGAAGTGAATCATCCGGCTGGGCGGGAACGGGATCTCACGGACGGGTTCGGGGGCCCCGACGGCGAGCGGACGGAAGAAGTCTCGGGCTGGACGCACACCGCAACCGTACGCGGCGCGGTCCGCGTCGCACCAACCGCTTCGGTCCTCCCGGGGACGGGGCCGGGGAAGACCGTCAGGTGGGGAGGCGGGCGTCGTTGTCGTCGAGTTCCACCAGGCCGTCGGCGACGAGCGTCGCGAGAATCCGGCGGTCGAATTCGTCGATCGGGCGGGGACCGTGGTGCAGCACGGCGAGCACCCGACCACGAGCTTGACGGTCGCTGCCTTCGAACGGCGCCTGACGGGTGCTCACACCCGCCGAGCCGGTCGCCGGGTCGGGCGCTGGATGACCAGCGACGTGCCAGGCACACGATTCGGCGATCGGACACTGCTCGCACAGCGGCGTCGGTCTACACACCGTGGCACCCAGATCCATGATCACCTGGTTCCAGATCCAACCCTGCCCGGACGGCACCAACGTGTCGGCAGTCATCTGCGCTCGTCTGGGCGCCAACCGCTCTCCTGCGGTCCGGGCGAGGACCCGAGCGATGTTCGTGTCGACCACCGCGACATCACGTTCGAAAGCGAACGCCAGCACTGCCCGGGCGGTGTAGGGCCCGATGCCCGGCAGGGCGAGCAGCCCATCGAGGTCCTCGGGCAGACACCCACCGTGCTGTTCGACCACCATCGAAGCAGCACGGTGCAGGTTGCGCGCTCGCCGCGGATACCCCAGGCCCTGCCACAAGCGCAGCACGTCGGCGAGCGACGCCGCAGCGCACGCCCTCGCGCTCGGGAACTCAGCGAGGAAGGCCGTCCACTTCGGGACCACTCGATCAGCCCGGGTCTGCTGGAGCATCACCTCCGCGACCAGGATGCGCCACGGGTCCCGCTCGCGTCGCCACGGCAGGTCGCGTAGATCGTTCGCGCCCCACGCCAGCACGGCGCCCGGGTCGATCATGACGGGACGCGGTGGGTGGTCAATCGGCCCAGACGTCGGTGCCGTCGTAGGGCCGCTTGCGCTCGGGGGCGAACTCGCGCTTCCAGATCAGCACCTTGCGCACGAAGTAACACACCTCCTTGCCGTCCTGGTTGAAGCCCTTCGTCTCGACCTTGACGATGCCGCGGTCCGGCTTCGACTTCGACTCGGTCACTTCGAGCACGCGGGTCTCGGCATGGATGGTGTCACCGTGGAACGTCGGGAACTTGTGTTGCAGCGTCTCGACTTCGAGGTTCGCGATCGCTGCGCCACTCACGTCGGGCACGCTCATGCCGAGTACGAGGCTGTAGACGAGGTTGCCGACGACGACGTTGCGGCCCTGCACCGACTCGGCAGCGAACCAGTCGTTGGTGTGCAACGGGTGATGGTTCATCGTGATCATGCAGAACAGATGGTCGTCGTATTCGGTGATGGTCTTGCCGGGCCAGTGGCGCAGGACATCGCCGGGCGTGAAGTCCTCGAGGTACCGACCGAAGGGGCGTTCGTGCACTGTCATGGTGGTGACGGTATCGCTGAGCGGGCAGCGGTGCGAAAGCGTCAGCCGTCGCGGTCGGCGTCGCGGTCGGCGTCGCGGTCGGCGTCGTGGTCGGCGTCGCGGTGTTCGGGGCCGGGTTCGTGGTCGGGCCGCAGCGTCGCAGCGATCGCCGGATCCGATTCCGGGTCCGCGAGGGGCCGCTTGCCGCCGAATCGCAGTGCGAAGTCGATCTTCGACTCACCGCGTGCCGACTCGGATCGGGCGAGGTCGCGTAGGCCGACCAGCCGGTCGCGCTTCTCGATCTTCCATGGCCCGACGCGGAACGATGCGTAGGCAATCGCTCCGATCGCGATGGGCATCAGATACTGCGCGGAGCGGTAGGTGGCGATCGCCGGCGCAGCCACCCGGCGCGGCACGCCGAAGCCGACGAGCGCAGTCAGATAGGTGGCCTCGACGACACCGAGGCCACCGGGCAGGATCGGGATCGCCGCCAGCACGTTCGCCAGCCCGAAGGCGACGAGCAGCGCATCGACGGGCAGGGTCACGCCATAGGCCCGCAGGAACACCCACAGCGACGCGGCGTCGAGCAACCAGTTCGCAGTCGCCCAGAACACGACCCGGCGCAGCAACTGACGATCACTGATCAGTTCCTCGAGTCGCTCGGCGACCTGGTGGAGCACGGCGGCGAATCGGTCCTCGTTGAAGTGAGCCTTCCGCGCGATCCACCGCAGGAGGCGTTCGGCCCGACCCGATCCGTCCATCACGCCGACGACGAGCCCTGCCGCGAGCCCCATGATGATGATCCCGAGCAGGGCGGCGAGCGTGTAGCCCTCGTTGACGCCGCGGAACGGGATCGACATCGTCAGCCCCGTCCAGAAGATGATGTTCAGCACGACCGCCGACCCGATCCCCGACGTGGCGAGCGCGAACCCGGCGTCGGGACCGCTGATGCCGGACAGCGTGAGGAGTCGGTAGCCGAGCGCAGAACTCGCGGCGTTTCCTCCGGGCACGATGTTCGACAGGGCCTTGGTGCTGAGCTGGATCCGGAAGATGCGCGCCAGCGACAGGCGCCGACCAGCGGTGCCGAGCGTCGCTCGCGTCAGCAACGAATAGGCGAGCAACGCGAGCAACTGCAGGACGAACCCCGCGAGCAGCAGCACCGGATTGACGTCGCGCACCGTCTCGATCGCCTGTTGGAAGCCGCTGAGCACTCCCGGGAGGAGGAACACGGCGATCACGATGAGCAGCAGCACCTTGATCGTGAACCGCACCGGCTTGATGCGCCGACGAGGTGCGTCCTCGTCTCGGATCAGCGCCGGCAGCTCGCCGGTGGGCAGCACGTCGCGATCCATCTCGTGGGTCCGATCGTCGTCGACGTCGTCGAGCCCGCGCTGTGGCGCGGTCTCGGACGGGTCGTGTCCGCCCGCGCTCACCATCGACACCTGGACCGCATCGGTCAGAACACGTCGATCATCTGGCGGAGACGTCCCCGCAACTGCGGAGCCACTGCGGCATCGGTCTTGCCGAGGTGCACGACGACGAGCTCCCGGTCGGGGACCACGACGATGTACTGACCCTCGTGGCCGTGACACGCGAGGCTGCCCGGGATCTCCGGCCACATCCACCAGTGTCGACCGTAGTCGCAGCCGTTCTCGTCGTCGTGGGAGATCGGCGTTCGCGCGTGGTCGACCCACCCGGCTGGCAGGATCCGTTCGCCGGTCGCGGTGACGCCGTCGTTGCGGTAGAACTCACCGAAGGCGGCGAAGTCGCGCGCCGTGGCGAACACGTACGACGAACCGACGAAGTCGCCGGCATCGTCGAACTTCGGGATCGCGGAGTCCATACCGACGGGGGCGAACAGCCGATCGTGCAGGAACTCCTCGACGGCGTCGCGGCGGTGCTCCGGGTCGCCGCCAGGGCCGCCGCTCACGATGTCGCCGACGATGCGAGCGATGATGTTCGTGGTTCCCGAGGAGTAGCTGTAGTGCGTGCCGGGCTCGTGATCGAGAGGGAGCTGCGCGGCGTAGGCCGCGTGGCTGGGGCCGCTGTCGCCGTACAGCATCTCGATGCAGTGCGAGATCTCGTCGTCGACGTAGTCCTCCACGAAGCGCAGCCCCGAGCGCATCTCCAGCAACTGCAGCGTCGTGATCGCAGCCTTCGGCGAGCCGGACCATTCGGGAACCGGAGCTGGTGCCTCGACGTCGAGTTCACGATCACCGACGAGGATCCCGACCGCCGCGTGCGTGATCGATTTGGCCATGCTCCACGACGTCAACGTCGAGTCAGCGGTGATGTCGATCGCCGGTTGGAAGATGTTCTCCGGTTGCACGCCATACCGTTCGGCGACGACCTCACCTCGGTGCTGGACCACCAGGGCAAGCGTGACCCCCTCGTCGGCAGGCCGCAGGAAGAGCTCGTCGACGAGCGCAGGCAGTTCGGACACGCCGACGACGTTAGTTCCCGGCCACCAAGCGGTCGGCGAGGCCCACCAGACCTTCGACGTCGTTCACGTCGACTGCGAGCAGTGGCAGTTCGACCACGACGACGTCTTCGGCGAGGTCTGCAAGGCCCGCGATCTCCTCGCGTTCTGCGATGGCCAGCTCGGTGAGCTCGTCGTGCCATGCGACCTGTTCGGCGAGCGGACCGTCGTCGAGATCGTCGAGCACCACGCGGTCGGCCGCGGTGAGTTGCTCGGGCATCGGGTGGATCAAGTTGACGACGACGCCGGCGAAGGGAAACGAGCCGTCGCGGAGTGCACCGATCAGGTGCTCGGCCTCGCCGATCGCCTCGGCTCGCGGGCTCGACACCACGACGAACGATGCAACGTCGGACCGCAACAGCACCGAGACCTCCTCGGCTCGCGTGCGCAGTCCCGGCTCGATGTTCGCGAGCGATCGGAAGAACTCGACGGTGTCCTCGACGATCTGCGGACCGGCCAGGCGGCGCACTGCCCACAAGAACATCGATGCCGCAGCGTTCGTGACCTTGGCAAATGCTCGCTGGCCGACGGTCAGCGCCCGATAGACGGGATGACCGAGGAAGCCGATGAGCCGGTCGGGGGCTTCGAGAAGATCGATCGCGTGCCGTGACGGCGGGGTGTCGACGATGACGAGATCCCACTCGCCACTCGTGTAGAGCTGGTGCAGACGTTCGATCGCCATGTACTCCTGTGCGCCGGCCAACGAGCCCGAGATCGCGCGGTACACCGGGTTCTCGAGGATCGCTGCTGCCTGCTTCGGGTTGGCAGTCTGTTCGTGGACCAGCCGGTCGAACGTGGACGCGGCGTCGAGCATCAACGCCCAGAGCTCTCCGTCCTTCGACCCCTTGGCTGCACCTGGCACGCCGGTGACACGGTGCGGATCATCGGCGGCGGCGCCGGCTTCGAGCCCGAGCGCATCCGCGAGTCGGCGAGCGGGATCGACCGTCACGACGACCACTCGTCGCCCCGCTCGCGCAGCGGCAACACCGAGCGCGGCGGCTGTCGTGGTCTTGCCCACGCCGCCTGGGCCGCACGTGACGATCAGCTCGGCGCGGGCGACTTCGTCCCGAAAGGAGTCGCCGGCAGGCCTCTCACTCACGACTCATCTCCGATCATCGGCCCGACCAGCGCGTCGGCCAGTTCACCGAGGTGATGCAGCGTGAGTCGAGGCGTGGCCAGCCGTGGCAGCGCCACGAGCGGGACGCCGATGCCGCGGGCGAGGCGTTCGATCTGGTGGTGTTGGCGCTCGAGGCGCTCACGCCCGAAGTCGGTGGACGAGGCGAGCGCCGACTTCGCCGACGCCGACAACGTCACCTTGTGCGAGCGCGCTGCCATCGCCGGGGTCTTGGCGAGACCGGGACGGTCCGGCCAACAGGAGTTGACCACCGCAGGCAGGAGCGCCATTCCGACGTCGGCCTGCAGCTCGACACCCAACTCGAGCGCCTCGGTCACGGGCGTCTCCTCGGGGAGCGTGACGATCATCGCCTGGCATCGCTTGGGGTCGCGCAGCATGGCGTCGACCTCAGCCGACTGATCGCGCACAGGTCCGGACTGGACGACGTCGGACAACCCGGTCGCTGAACGCAGGAACGGTGCCGCATGGCCGGCCGGTGGAGCGTCGACGATGATCAGATCGGCGGCTCGCTCGCGTTCGAGTTCCTTGATCTTGCCGAGCACCAGGAGGTGTTCGAGCCCCGGCGTCGCCGCGGCGATCATCGGGAGCGAGGCGGCCGACGCAGCGCGACGCAGCATGCCACCGACGCCCTTCAGCTCCAGGTAGTCGCCGAAGGCCTGGTCGGCCGGGATCGTGCGGCCGCGTACCTGCCCCGCCCCCTTGACCTTGCGAAGGATCCGGTCGCTCGAGTCGAGTTCGCGTCCGCCGAGCAACGGCCCCATCCCGGGCCTGCCATCGACGGCGACGAACAGGACGTCCGCACCCTCGCGGGCCGCTGCGAGCGCGTAGGCAGCAGCCACGGTCGACGATCCGACGCCGCCCTTTCCAGCGACGACGGCGACGCGTGTGCTGGTGATCCAGTCAGGTGCAGCCATCACGCATCACGGTACCGGCCGCGCCGCAAGACGAACCGTGACCGATGACCTCAGCTCTGGAACCGAGCGTCGGCGAAGCGGGCTCCGACGCGGCCGATATGGCTGCCGACCGGTCGTCCGACGAGGTCGCAGGCCAGTTTCGCGGCATCGACGAGGCCATCGAGCGAGACACCCGTGGCCACGCCCATCGCCTCCAGGGCGTGCGCGAGATCCTCGATCGGCACGTTGCCGCTCGCCTCGGGAACGAACGGACATCCGCCGAGACCGCCGACGCTCGCGTCGAGCCGAACCGCCCCGTGTTCCAGCGCAGCGATGGCGTTGGCGATGGCGAGCCCGCGCGTGTCATGGAGGTGCACCCCGATCGGCACCTCCACGTTCGAGCGGACCATTCCGACCAACACCGCGACCTCCGTCGGCACGGCGACGCCGATCGTGTCGGCGAGCCCGATCGCTGAGGCCCCGGCGTCGACCGCGCGGCGGGCGATGCGCACGACACGGTCGGGATCGACATGATGCTCGAACGGGCATCCCATTGCCGTTGCGAGCGTCACCTCGACGACTGCGCCGGCAGCGAGCGCGACCGCCGCGACCCGGGCGAAGTCGTCGAGAGCGTCGTCGGTGCCCGCACCTGCGTTGTACCGGCTGTGGGTGTCGCTCACGGACACCACGTACTGCAGGTGGGTGAGCCCTGCGGCGAGCGCCCGTTCGGCACCACGGGCGTTGAGCACCAGTCCCCACCGGGTCGCCCCGGCCTCGTTCGCCAACGGTGCGGTCGCGGCGCACACCGCCTCGGCGTCGGCCATCGCCGGCACGCGATCCGACCGGACGAAGCTGGTCAACTCGAGATCGGTTACGCCGGCGGCCACGAGCGCATCGAAGATCGCCGACTTGGCCTCCGTACTGATCGGCGACTCGTCCTGGAGTCCGTCGCGGAGGCTGACGTCGCGGAACAACACGCGGGCGGGTAGGCGATCGGCCACGGACACGTGGCCAGTCTCTCTCGCTTTCTCGGCGACGGCAACGACTCGGTAGACAACAACCATGGACGGCGACGCACAGCTTCGGACCGGACCGCTGCTCGGGGTGAGGGTGCTGGAGCTCGGCAACTTCATCGCCGGGCCGTTCGCCGGGCAGCTCTTCGGCGACTACGGCGCCGAGGTGATCAAGATCGAGGCGCCCGACGGCGGCGATCCGATGCGTCGATGGGGGGTGTGCGTCGACGACTCGAGCCTGTGGTGGCCGATCATCGCTCGCAACAAGCACTCGGTGGTGGCCGACCTGAAGAATCCCGACGATCTCGCGTTCGTCCAGCGGCTGGCCGGCGAGTGTGACGTCGTGCTCGAGAACTTTCGTCCCGGAGTGCTGGCCAAGTTCGGCCTCGACTACGGCACCCTCTCGGTCACCAATCCCGGCATCATCGTCGCCCATGTGTCGGGATTCGGGCAGACCGGCCCGCGTGCGACCGAAGCAGGGTTCGGATCGATCGGTGAGGCCGTCGGCGGTATCCGCCACACAACCGGCGACCCCGACCGGCCTCCGGCCCGCTGCGGCATCAGCCTCGGCGATTCGCTCGCCGCCATGTTCGCCGTGATCGGAACGCTGGCGGCGCTCCACGAACGCGCGGCAAGTGGCCGGGGCCAGGAGGTCGACGTGGCGATCTACGAAGCAGTCGCGGCGTTGATGGAGTCATCGATGGTCGACTTCGAGGTCGGTGGGGTCCTGCGCACACGGTCCGGGGGCACGCTGCCCGGCGTTGCCCCGTCGAACGCCTACCCCACGCGCGACGGTTCAGAGGTGCTGATCGCCGCCAACGCCGACAACATCTTCGCCCGGCTGTGCGAGGCGATGGGCCGGGCCGACCTCGCCGACGACGATCGCTATGCCACCCATGTCGCTCGTGGCGCGCACGAGGCCGAACTCGACGAGATCGTCGCCGCGTGGACAGCGACCCTCGACGCCGACGACCTCCTGGAGCTGATGCGCGACCACACCGTGCCGGCGGGCCGCGTGTACACCGCGGCCGACGCGCTCGGCGACGAGCACTACGCCGCCCGAGAGATGATCGAGCGCCATCTTGCTCGCACCGGCATCGACACCCCGATGCTCGGTGTCGTGCCGAAGTTCTCGCGGACCCCAGGCAGCATCACCGACGTCGGACCCACCCTGGGCGAACACACCGACCGCTACCGTTGACGATGTCAGTAGGGGTCCGACCCCGGCTGCACTCAGAAGTCTTCGTCGAACGCAACGTCGCCGGCGACGCCGACCTGGTAACTGCTCACGGTGCGCTCGAAGAAGTTCGACAGGCCTTGGACGTCTTGTAGCTCCATGAAACTGAACGGGTTCTTCGAGCCGAACTCCGGGGCGTATCCGAGCTGCGCGAGTCGCTGGTCGGCAACGAACTCGAGGTACGTGCGGGTGTCGCCGAGGCTCATGCCGGGCACGCCTTCGCCGAGAACGTCAGCGGCGAACAGGTGCTCGCAGTCGATCGCCTCGTTGAGCATCTGACGGATGTCGGCTTCGAGGTCCGCGTCGAACAGCTCGGGCTGTTCCTTGCGCACGGTGTCGACGACCTCGAACGCGAAGTTCATGTGGCAGCTCTCGTCGCGGAACACCCAGTTCGTGCCGTCGGCGAGGCCGTTCAAGAGGCCCTTCGAACGCAGGAAGTAGACGTAGGCGAACGCTGCGAAGAAGAACAGACCCTCGATGCAGGTGGCGAAGCAGATCAGGTTGAGCAGGAACTGCTTGCGCTGCTCCGGAGTCTCGATCTTCTGCAGCCCCTGGATCGAGTCGATCCACTTGAAGCAGAACTCGGCCTTCGCTCGGATCGACGGGATGTTCTCGACCGCAGCAAACGCCGCTTCGCGTTCTTTCATGTCGGGGATGTAGTTGTCGAGCAACGTGAGATAGAACTGCACGTGCAAGGCCTCTTCGTACAGCTGGCGCGACAGGTACATCCGAGCCTCGGGGGCGTTGATGTGCTGGTACAGGTTGAGCACCAGGTTGTTCGACACGATCGAGTCGCCGGTGGCGAAGAAGGCCACCAGCCGACCGACCAAGTGCTTCTCGGCGGGCATCAGCTTGCGTTGCAGGTCGACGAGATCGTCGGAGAAGTCGATCTCCTCGACAGTCCACGTGTTCTTGATCGCGTCGCGGTACATGTCGAAGAACTGCGGGTACCGCATGGGTCGCAACGTCAGGTCGTAGCCGGGATCGAGGATGTTGGTCGGACGGTTCGCGCCGACCGGTGAGGCCGACTCGAACTCGTCGGCGAGGGCTTCGCCCGGCGCGGCCGGGGCATACTCGGTGATCGGGTCGATGAGTGCCATCAGTCGCATGCCTCGCAGGATTCGGGGTTCTCGAGGCTGCACGCAATGGCCTCTTCGTCGGTGTAGGTCTTCGTCGCCGGCTCGTCGACCAACGGCGCGGTGACCTCCGGCTTGCCGCCATCGGTCGGCGGCGTGGGCGCCGACTTGGTGGTCGAGGTGGTGCTCTGGTTGATGCGCGTCGCGGGACGACTGCGCAGGTAGTACGTGGTCTTCAGGCCGGCCTTCCAGGCGTGCAGGTACATCGAGGAGAGCTTGCCGATCGTCGGGGTCTCCATGAACAGGTTGAGCGACTGGCTCTGGTCGATGAACGCACCGCGCTCGGCGGCCATGTCGATCAGCGCACGCTGCGGGATCTCCCACGCCGTGCGGAAGACCTCCTTCAGTTCGTCGGGGATGCGGTCGACGTCCTGCACCGAACCTTCGGCGCGCTTGATGTCGTTGATCATCTGCTCGTCCCACAGGTCGCGGGCCTGGAGCTCCCGCACCAGGTAGCGGTTGATCTGCATGAACTCGCCCGAGAGCGTCTCGCGCTTGAACAAGTTCGACACCTGAGGCTCGATGCACTCGTAGCAGCCGACGATCGAGGCGATCGTGGCGGTCGGTGCGATGGCGATCAGCAGGCTGTTGCGCAATCCGTGGGTGGCGATGCGAGCCCGCAGCGCCTCCCAGTCGAGCTCGGCCGGCGGTGTGACGCCGCCGTTGCCGTCACGTCCATGTCGGTCCCACAGGTCGAACTGCAGATCGCCCTTGGCGGCGCGAGTTCCCTCGTAGGCCTCGTGCGGGCCGTTGACCTCGGCGAGCTCGGTCGATGCCCACAGCGCATGGAAGTAGATGTGGGCGCTGATCGTGCGGCTCAGATCCTTGGCGTCGGCCGAGTCGAACGCAAAGCCCTTCTTGAAGAACACGTCCTGCAGACCCATCAGACCGAGGCCGACCGGACGCCACTTGTGGTTCGAGAACTCCGCTTCGGTCGTCGGGTAGTAGTTGATGTCGATGACGCGGTCGAGCAGGGGCACGACCTGGCGCACGACGTCGCCGAGCTTGGCGTAGTCGAATTCGCCCTGCGCGTCGACGTAGGCGCCGAGGTTGAGCGAACCGAGATTGCACACCGCGGTGTTCTGCTGGTCGGTCACCTCGAGGATCTCGGTGCACAGGTTCGACAGGTGCACGACGCGGGGCGTGCCGTCGTCGTTGGTCTCGCCGGTCTGGTTGCACTTCTCGTTGGAGGCGTCCTTGAACGTGACCCAGCCGTTGCCGGTCTGCGCGAGGGTGCGCATCATCTTCGAGTACAGCTGGCGTGCGGGAACCTGCTTCTCGTAGAGCCCGGCCTCCTCGGCAGCGACGTAGGCGCGCTCGAAGTCGTCACCGAACAGATCGGTGAGGTGCGGGACCTGCTTGGGGTCGAACAGCGACCACTGCCAGTCCTTCTCGACGCGCTCCATGAAGAGGTCGGGGATCCAGTTGGCGATGTTGAGGTTGTGAGTGCGACGGGCGTGGTCGCCGGTGTTGTCACGCAGTTCGAGGAAGTCCTCGATGTCCGCGTGCCACGACTCGAGGTAGACGCACGCGGCGCCCTTTCGACGGCCGCCCTGGTTGACCGCAGCGACGGAGGAGTCGAGCGTGCGCAGCCACGGCACGATGCCGTTCGACAGTCCGTTGGTGCCCTGGATCAGGCTGCCCTTTGCCCGAACGCGGTGCCATGCGACGCCGATCCCACCAGCGAACTTCGACAGCTTGGCGATGTCGGTGTAGCGCTTGTAGATGCCTTCGAGACTGTCCTCGGGCGAATCGAGCAGGTAGCAGCTCGACATCTGGCTGTGTGCGGTGCCCGAGTTGAACAGCGTCGGACTCGACGGCAGGTAGGCCAGCGACGACATCAGATCGTAGAAGCGGACCGCCTCGTCGACGTCGGTGCAGAGCCCACAGGCGACCCGGAGGAAGAAGTACTGCGGGGTCTCGATGACCTCGCGGCGCGACGGGTGGCGCAGCAGATAGCGGTCGTACACGGTGCGCAGCCCGAAGAACTCGAAGCTGCGGTCACGGTCGGAGTCGATCGCGGCGTTGAGCGCCGGAGCGTTCGCGTTGACGAAGGCCAGAACCTCGTCGGACACGAGGCCCTCGGCGTGGCCGACGGCGATCGACTCGGAGAACCATGGAATGTTCTGGTTCCGGACCTCTTTGTCGATCACGGTGGCGAGCAGGCGGGAGGCGAGTTTGGAGTAGTTCGGTTCCTCGACGATCAGGCCGGCCGCCGTTCGGATCGACAGGTCGTCGAGCTCGCGGGTGGTGGCACCGTCGGCGAGTGCGGAGATCGTGCGGGTGGCAACCCGCATCGGATCGACGCCGAGCAGCCCCTCCGAGGCGCGGGCGATCGCGTTGACGATCTTGTTGACGTCGACGGGCTCGAGCGCTCCACTGCGCTTCATCACCCTCATTCCGCCGGCGGTGGGCTGCGCTCCGGAGGGCGCCGCCGGGGCCTTGGCGGTGTCGGTCAGCGTCGGTGCTGCGCCGGCCGCAACTGCTGTGTCGGTCGTTGCTGCATTGTCATCGATCACTGTCACCGGGGATTCTCCTGCTCATTCGTTGCGTCGTCGGGCATTCGGGAAATGTCTGGGATCGGTCAAGAAACTGCTGTCGACCACCAGATCTCGTGGTCATCGCCCGCCGCTGGCACCACATGTCGTGGCAACGGGTCCGTAATTACAGCAGTGAAACTACGGGTGTGTCAACCGTCTCGTCGAGAAACCGTCAACTTGCCTGCACAGCGGGCTGATATCCGGTGTGGCCGCGCCGTCTGACGTCGGCGAGTTCGGCTTGCCGACGCAACTTCGACCACACCTCGTCGATCGATTCGGCGGTCGCACGGACGAAGTCGACGCCGACATCCAGGTCGTGGCCGGCTGGGTCGTGTCCGGCTGGCTGGTCCGGATCTCGCTCTGCCTCCGCGTACCAGATCTCCTCCACCTGGAGGAGGCGCCCATCGCGTCCGCGTAGGTTGTTCTCGCGGAACTCCAGGGTGGTTCGCCATCCGGCTCGTTCGAGTGCGCGCCGATCGACCTGTTGCAGGATGGCGCCATGTTGGCGCTGGCGCATCAGCCGCTGACGAGGCGTGGGGAGGAGTCGGGCAACCATGGGGCCATCTTGAACGACCGAGCCTGTGGAACGTCAGTACCGATTGCTTGTGAATTCGTCCCGCCTCGCTGGGGACAACGACCGAAATCTGTGCGCGGCCTGTGGGCGACCGACACCGCGAGGGCAGAACCGGTGTCCGGCCGGGCGCATCTCATCCCGAATGGGTGATGACCATGGCCTGTTCGAGGGCGACGATCGTTGAACAGGAGTCCAGCGATCGATGCGCCCACCGCGCAGAGGAGGAACGATGAGCGACAACGAACTCGACGAGATGGGCCCGGTCGACTACCTCGTGGTCGAGTTCCCGGCCGGGAGGGCCAACTTCACCGGCGAGATGGCCGGTGAACTCGCTGCGCTGCACGAGGCCGGAATCATCCGGATTCTCGACCTCCTCGTGATCGTCAAGGATGCCGACGGCACCATCGACGCGCACGAGATCGACGATCTCGACGAGGCCGGCGAGTTCGTGCGACTCGAGGCCGAGATCGCCGAGATCCTCGCTGCCGACGACGTGGTGCACCTGGCCGAGTCCATGGAACCGGGGACCGTCGCCGGCGTCGTCGTGTGGGAAAACCGGTGGGCCGCCCCGTTCGCTTCCGCCGCACGACGTGCGGGCGGCCAGCTGGTCGCCACCGGACGCATCCCGCTTCACGCCATCGTCGCCTCGATCGAGGCCGACATCGACGAACTCAACGAGGGAGAATGATCATGCCGCTTCGACCAGCACGACGAGCACGACGAGGCGTCGTGGGCGCACCGGTGGCCCGCACAGCCGCTGTGGTCGGCACCGCAGCAGTGGTGTCGCACGGCGTGAACCGCCGGCAGGACCGCCGCCAGGGTCGCCGCCGCTGACACCAACCATCCGAACGCGAAACCAGCCGTCCGCGGCCGAACATCGCCGACGTGTCCACTCGCCCTGGACGAGGCGAGGCTCGTCGCGCATCGGCTACGTTCGATCATCGACGTCCGCTCCTGCGGATTCCAGTCACGACTCCTCCCACCGAAGGACGTATCCCTCCATGGTCCACAAGCACGTGTCCAACGACGAAGCACTCGACCCCGCCTACGCCGGTCGGTTCGCTCACGCGCCGATTCCGAAGAACCGGATCCCCGACACCGAGTCGCTGCCGGGCTCGGTGTACCGGATGATTCACGACGAGCTCCTGCTCGACGGCAGCTCGCGTCTCAACATGGCGACGTTCGTGACGACGTGGATGGAGCCCGAGGCCGAGAAGTTGATGGCCGAGACGTTCGACAAGAACATGATCGACAAGGACGAGTATCCGCAGACTGCCGAGATCGAGCGACGCTGCGTGAACATCGTTGCCGACCTGTTCCACGCGCCGACCGACGGCGACGCCATCGGCGTCTCGACGATCGG
Source organism: Ilumatobacteraceae bacterium (assembly GCA_963698435.1). Lineage (GTDB taxonomy): Bacteria > Actinomycetota > Acidimicrobiia > Acidimicrobiales > Ilumatobacteraceae > Sva-07. The sequence continues at coordinate 296,877 of CAVOQV010000005.1, forward strand.
CTCCAGCGAGGCCGTGATGCTCGGCGGACTGGCGATGAAGTGGAAGTGGCGCCAGCTCCGTGAGGCGGCCGGGCTCCCCACCGACAAGCCCAACATGGTGATGGGCTCCAACGTCCAGGTCGTCTGGGAGAAGTTCTGCCGCTACTGGGACGTCGAGCCGCGCTACGTGCCGCTCACCCACGACCGGTTCACCGTGGTGCCCGAGACCGTCATGGAGTACGTCGACGAGAACACGATCGGCGTGATCCCGATCCTCGGCACCACCTACACCGGCGAGTTCGAGCCGATCAAGGAGATCCACGATCTCGTGGTCGCCTACAACACCGAGCACGGCACCGACATCCCGATCCACGTCGACGCAGCGAGCGGCGGGTTCGTCGCACCGTTCCTGCACCCCGACCTGGTGTGGGACTTCCGGCTCCCGCAGGTCAAGTCGATCAACGCGTCGGGACACAAGTACGGCCTGACCTACCCGGGTATCGGCTTCGTCGTGTGGCGGTCGGAAAAGGAACTCCCCGAGGAACTCGTCTTCCACGTGAACTACCTCGGCGGCGACATGCCGACCTTCACACTCAACTTCTCCCGGCCCGGCAACCAGATCGTCGGCCAGTACTACAATTTCGTGCGTCTCGGCCGCGACGGGTACCGCCGGATCATGGAGTCGCTCCGCGACACCGCGGTGCACATCTCCTCGGCGATCGCCGAGATGGGGCCGTTCGAGGTGGTGAGTGACGGCTCGGCGATCCCTGTGCTCGCGTTCAAGGTGAAGGACCCCTCGAAGTTCACCGTGTTCCACGTGTCCGAGCAGTTGCGCACCAGCGGTTGGCAGGTGCCTGCGTACACGATGCCGGCCGACGCCGAAGATGTCGCCGTCCTGCGAATCGTCGTCCGCGAAGGCTTCGGTATGGATCTCGCCGACATGCTGATCGAATCGATCCGCAAAGCGGTCGCCCACCTCGAGGCGTTCCCCCCGCCACACCCGGCGCCCGCGCCTGGCTTCAGCCACACGTGAGCGCGGCCTCGGTCACGTGATTCAGTGGCGTCGACGCGTCGGCTGGACGCCCCACGATCTGAACTGGCTGATCGCCGCGCTGTTCATGATCGGCTCGTCGCTGTTCGCGCTCGGATCGTTTCCGCCCTACTCCCAATTGGTCGACGGCCGAGTCGTCGGCATCACCTTCGTCATCGGCTCGCTGTTCTTCACCGCGGCCGCATACAGCAGCATCGTCCAGCTGATCAACGACGGCCGACATCCCACCGAGCGCACCAAGCGCTGGTCATGGTCACCGCGCGGGCCGCTGTGGTGGGCCGCCGTGGTGCAGTTCGTCGGCACGCTGTTCTTCAACGCCAACACGGTCGATGCCATGGTCACCACGTTCACCGTCGAGGAGACCAACCGCCTGGTGTGGGCACCCGACTTCCTCGGTTGCATCGCATTCCTCGTGGCGAGCCATCTCGCATGGATGCAGCTCAGCGGAAAGTTCTGGTACCGCAACATCGACGACCCTGCATGGTGGTCGTCGATGCTCAACTACGTTGGCTCGGTGTTCTTCATGGCGTCGGCGATCGCTTCGTTCACGCTGAAGACGACCGGCGAAGCAATCAACATCGCCATCGTCAACTCCGGGACGTTCCTCGGTGCCATCTGCTTCCTGGTCGGCGCCTACCTCCTCCTCCCACCGGCGCGGTCGCGTCCGGGAGGCTGACGTGGCGAACGACGACGGTCGCGACCGCCCGCCGATCGAGGTGAGCCTGCGCGAACGGCTCCGGTATCGATTCGACAACGTCCTCGCCCGGGGCACGACCGCGGCGCTCGCCTGGCTCGGCGTCGTGACGCTCGCGGCGGTGCTGTTCAGCGCAGTACTGCTGACCGTGTTCGGCGTCACGTTCGCCGGCAGCACCGAAAGCGGTTTGATCGAGGACACGTGGCAGAGCCTTCTGCGGATCCTCGACACGGGCACGATGGCCGGCGACGTCGGGTGGGGTCGACGGATCCTGGCGCTGCTGATCACGCTGTTCGGCCTTCTGGTCGCGGGCACCCTGATCGGCATCATCGCCGCCGGCGTCGAGGACCGGATCGACAGCATGCGCAGGGGCCGCAGCACCGTGATCGAGTCGGGACACCTGGTGATCCTGGGCGGATCGGCTCGCATCCCGGCGATCATCGAGCAACTCGTTCTCGCCAACGCAGCGCAGGATTCGAACACGATCGTGGTCCTCGCCGAAGTCGATCCGACCGAACTGCGACGGTCGGTGGTCGAAGCGGTGTCGGATCGGCACCACACACGCATCGTCTACCGATTCGGAGATCCGCGGGTTCGTGCGGACCTCGCGCTGGCGCGTGTCGGCGAGGCACGCGGCGTGATCGTGCTGCCCCACGAGGAGGGTGGCGACGTCTCGGTCGTACACACGGTGCTCACCCTCAACGCCGAACTCGGGGGCCTGCACTCGATTCCCGTGGTGGCCGAGGTGGCCGACGCGACGACCGCCGAACGGTTGGTGCACGCGTGCGGGCCGACGATGCACCCCATCGCCACCGCCCAGGCGATCGCACGAGTGTCCGCGTTCGCGCTTCGCCAACACGGACTGAGCAGGGTGGTTGGCGAACTCACCGACTTCCGCGGCTGCGATCTCCACATCACCAACCGGCCCGAACTCCTCGGAGTACGGTTCGACGAGATCGTGTGTCTGTTCGCGAACGCCCGGCCGCTGGGCTTCTACCGTCGTGACGGTCGAGTCGAATTCAATCCGTCGCCGGAGTCCGCGATGGCAGACGGTGACCGACTGATCATCCTGGCGTACGACCTCGAGAGCATCGAACCAGCCCCCGCGACGTCGCGGCTCGTGAGTGGAGGGCACGACGAGCGCCGTTCGGCACGGGTGACCGAGCCGACCGAGGAGCACATCCTGGTGGTGGGCTGGAATCCGCTCGGTCCGCTTCTGCTCAGTGGGTGGGCGGCCCACACGTCGTCATCGTCGCGCGTGGAGGTGGCTTTCGACCCGCGTCACGTCGAGCCTGGGGACGTCGTCGTCCCCGACATCGGCGTCGACGTGCGGCTCCTCCCCACCCCGGAGGCATCGTCGCTGAGCCTCGATCCCCGACCGACCACGATCCTCGTACTCGGCTACACCTCCCTCGACGTCGATGCGGCGGACGCCCGAACCATGCTCGACGTCATGCAGCTCAGGCGGCGCTCTGCCCAGGCCGACGACGTGCCCCGGCTCGTCGTGCAGATGCTCGGCGAGGAACACGCGGACCTCGCCGACCTCACCGGACCCGACGACTTCCTGATCAGCGCCGCCATCGGGAGTCAATTGATCGCGCAGCTGATCGAGAAACCCGAACGCCGCGATGTCCTGCTCGACTTGTACGGCGGCGGGGATGCCTCGCTCCGGATGATCCAGTGCGATCGCCTCGATCTGGTCGGCACGTTCACCACCGACGACATCGTGGCGAGGTCGTATGCGGCGGGCGTCCTGGCGATCGGGTGGCGACGTGTCGCCGACCAGGGTGAGGTGGTACTCAACCCGAATGCAGCCGACCGCGTGACGTTGTCGCCGCACGACGAGATCATCGTGGTCGGCTGAGCGACCCGTCGGCCGCTGCCCGCAGCGGCCCGTTGGGCAGGTCACATCCGGCCATCACATCCGGCCATCACGTCCGGCCATCACATCCGGCCATCACATCCGGCCATGAGGGAGCACGTGTCGTTGTTGGGACTGACGAAGGTGGCTTCGGGCATCACCCGACCGCACTCGGAGTGTGCCGGTTCACACATCGCCCGGGATCGAAGAATCCGATCCCGTTCGAGCGAGCAGGAAGTGCGCGCTCACGACCAGGACCCAGAACGGGAACACCAGTGTCATCCACAAGCTGATGCCGGGCCCGAACACCTGCAGGATCGCGAGCACGTACGTCAGACCGACCATCCAGGGGGGCACAGCGCCCGAGCGCTTCCAGATCGTCCCGGTCGAGAGCATGAAGACGCCGGCCATCCGGACGCCGAACGTGTTCAACAGGGCGAAGGTGGACTCGCGAGCGAACTCGTAACCACCGGAGTCGAACACCTGCTCCGGCGCCGCTTCATAGGTCCGCACGAGCGCAACCGTCAGCGATGCGGCGACGAAGAGCATGGCGAGATACAGCAGCCCGCTGCCGAACATCACGCTCGCGAAGAAGCGGTCCTCGCGATCGCCGAGTCGGTCGCGGACCACGCCGATGAACCAGAGGAACGAGATCCCCGCGAAGGGCACCAGCCACAACGCCAGATTGATCCGGTACTCGTTCGCATCGATCCACTCGCCCGAGTCGCCGCTCACCGGCGGCACGGACAACCGGAGCAACACGGTCGACGTGCCGAGCAGCGCTGCGAAGACAACACCAGCGACGGCGGCCGCCCGCGGCGTCGTCAGCCGGCGGCCGAGGTCGGGAGGGGGCGTGGTCATGAGACGACCTGCCCGAACGGGGGGCAGATTCTCGCGCTCATCGTCATGCATCGTACGACAGCTACACGCGACGCACATCGTCCGCTTCGATCGACTTCGGCGACGGGCTCGATCAGCACGGCGAATGGTACCGCACGCCGGTGAGCCCACATTGGCGCCGTTCCATGCGTGTAGTTTCTGCGGATCGACCTCGACGAGAAACCCTCAGACAGCGAGCGGGCGACTCACCATTCGGTGCGCGTGTCGGATCTCCGATCCGGCCGGCTCAGCGCTCGGGCATTCGCTGTTCCGTCGACCTCGGAGCGCTTCCGACGTCCGACCGACGTCGTCCTGCTGACGCTGTCACTCGTCCTCCTCATCGTGACCGCCTCCCAGGTCGGCGATCCCGGAGACTTCGAGTCCGCCCTGACCGACTGGCTGGCAGCACTCCCCGCGTTGTTCGACTTCGTCTGGGGGCCGCTGTTCGACTTCGTCCAGATCTGGATCGTCGTGATCGCAGCACTCGCGCTCGCGCGACGACGCTGGTCCCTGCTTCGCGACTGGACGGCGAGCATTGTGCTCGCCGGGGCTGGCGTGGCGCTCGTCGGGTGGATCGTCGACGATTCCGTCCCGAACATCTTCGAGGGCATCGGGCCCGCCGACGGCGACACGACGTTTCCATCCCTCGCACTGGCCGCCGGGGCTGCCGCGATCACCGTCGCCAACCCGTACTTCGTCGATCCGCTGCGAAAGGTCGGCCGCTGGCTGATCGGTCTCGCATGGCTGTCGGCGCTGGTGCTCGGCGTGGCATCACCCTCCGAAGCGCTGTGCGCCCTGGCGATCGGCTGGGCTGCAGGGGCGCTGGTGCACCTCGTGGTCGGATCGCCGGACGCGACGCCCTCGCTCGACGATCTCGGCGCGTCGCTGCGATCGATCGGCGTCGACGCCACGCCGAGCGCCGTCACGGTCCGCAACGGCGTCACCACCGCCCGAGCCAGCACGCCCGACGGCCAGGACGTCGACGTTCAGATCCACGGACGCGACTCGTGGGACAGCCAGTTCTTCGTCAAGCTCTGGCGCCTCGTCTTCTACCGGTCGGGCGGGCGCAACGTCACGGTGAACCGTCAGCACCAGGTCGAACACCAGGCGTACCTCACGCTGTTCGCTGAGCGCGAGGGCGCATCGGTGGCCCCGTTCGTCGCGGCAGCAGTCGATCAGCGCGGCAATGCGTTGTTCGTGTCCGAACGCGTCGGGCCGGGCTTCGACCACACCGAGGACGCCATCACCGACGAACTGCTTGCCGACGCCTGGCAGTCGCTCGCTCGGCTGCACGAGGTGGGAATCCGCCACGGCGACATCACCCCCGACGACCTCCAGGTGGCCGACGGTCGGGTCCACATCGGCGGGTTCGACCGCGCCACGATCGAGTGGGCAGACACTTCACGCCAACTCGACGAGGCACAACTCATGGCGTGCACTGCGGCGGCGGTCGGCCCCGACCGGGCGATCGGGTCGGCGTCCGCAGCGTTGGGCGTCGAGCAGCTCACCGAGATGACCACGTTCCTGCAGCAGGCGGCGATGCCGGCCGCACTCCGTCGAGCGTTGAGCGAGGCCGACCTCGACATCGACGACCTGCGCAAGGCTGCCGTCGCCCACGTCGGCGCAGAGGAGCAGGAGCTCCAGACGATCCGGCGGTTCTCGGTCGGCAACGTCGTGATGTGGGTGCTCCTCGCCGTCGTCTTCTACGGGATCATCGCCGCAATCCAAGACGTGGGTCTGCAGTCGATCGTCGACGCGATCACCTCCGCGAGCCCCGCCATCTTGCTCCTTGCGTTCGTCCTCGGCCAGGTGCCCCGCGTCGCGAGCGCCTTCGCGGTCTCGCGGGCGGCGCCGATACCGGTTCCGCTCGGGCGTCTCACGCTGCTCGAGTTCGCGATCACGTTCGTCAATCTTGCAATTCCGTCGACCGCAGCTCGCGTTGCGGTCAACATCCGCTTCTTCCAGCGCAATGGGCTCGATCGCACCACCGCCATCGGCGTCGGTGGGCTCGACAGCGTCGCCGGATTCGTCGCCCAGATCAGCCTGTTTCTCGTGATCGTCGGGTTCGGTCTCGGCAGCCTCAACCTCGACATCAGTGCCTCGGCTCCCAACCTGAACGGACAGCTGATCCTGATCGCGGTCGTGGCCATCGCGATCGGCATCGCCGTCGTGGCGCTCGTCCCGAAGTTCCGCGACCCGGTCGTCGCCGTCACCAAGACCACCTGGACGAAGATCGGGCCGCTCCTCAGTTCACCGACCCGTCTGATCTCCGTCGTTCTCGCGAACGTGCTCGTCCAGCTGCTCTTCTCCCTCGCCATGTACACCGTGCTACGAGCATTCGGCCAGGACGTCGGATTCCCCGACGTGATCCTCGTCAACGTCTCGGTGGCCCTGTTCGCCGGCCTGATGCCCGTGCCAGGTGGCGTCGGCGTCACCGGCGCGGCGCTCACCGCCGGCTTCACGGCGATCGGCGTCGACAGTTCCACAGCGATGGCAGCGGCGATCGTCTACCGGCTGATCACGTTCTATACGCCACCGTGTTTCGGCTACTTCGCGATGCGTTCCTTGCGCAGGCAGCGCTTGCTCTGATCCCTGGCGGGTCAGAGGCCGGGGATCAGATCCTGGCAAGCGAGCGCCGCCCGCCCGAATGCAGGGTCCGTCGGATCGAGCAGGTCGAGCAGTTCCTCGCCGTTGGGGTCGGCGAGCAGGTCGCCGACGGAGATCTCGGGCAGGTCGACACCGTTGTCGCGCAGACAGTCGAAGAGCGCAATCACCTGATCGAGCTCACCCTCCCCCGCAGGTGCGAACACCTCGGCGGACGTTTCTGAGGCACACCCCGAGTTCTCGTCGGGGAGTTCGAGATCGACGAGATAGTCGATGACGACGTCGTCGACGCAGGGCACCGAGAGGAACGCCGTGTGGCCATCGGCCTCGACGGTGTACAGCACGCCCGACGACAGGACCTCGGCCATCTCGACGGCCCACTGGTATGGCGTCGCCGGGTCGCCGGTGGTGCCGATCACCAGGATCGGCGCGGCGCCATCGGCCGGACCGATCGCGATGGGGTCGATCGGGTCGGCAGTGCCGATGCAACCGGTGCTGGCGCGCAGGAAGTCGGCGAAGTACGCCGAGGCCTCGGCGCCCAGCTCGGCCTGCGCACGCACCTCGTCGAGCGGAGGTCGGCTCGGATCGTCGGCGCAGTTGATCGCCAAGCCGGCGAGCTGGCTGTTGTCGTAGGTGCCGTCGGGTTGGCGGCCGAGGTACGTGTCGGCGAGCACCTGGAGCAATGAACCGTCCCCTTCGGTCTCGGCAGCGAACAGGGCGTCGGCGAGCACCGGCCACAGCTGCGTGCTGTAGAGCGCAGCCGCGACACCGAGCTGGAGTTCGCCGGGGGTCAGGACGCGTCCGGCGTCGTCGGTCGGGAAGCCGCTGACGGCGGCGATCTCCTCGACCAGGCCGGTGTAGACATCGAGCGTCGGGCCGACATCGGTGAGGGCACAGTCGGGGTCGGCGTCGCAAGCGTCGGAGTAGCTCTCGAGAGCGGCGTCGAAACCAGGGCCCTGTTCGAGACCGATGAGTGCGAGGTCGTCGGTCGGCTTGACGGCGCCGTCGAGCACGAGCGCTCGCACACGATCGGGGAACAGTTCGGCGTAGGTCGCCCCGAGCCGCGTGCCGTACGAGAACCCGACGTAGCTGAGCTGATCGTCACCGAGCGCCGCACGGAGCGCATCGAGATCTCGTGCAGCATTGTTGGTGCCGACGTACGGCTCCAGTGCCAGCGATTCGGCCGTGCACGTGTCGGCGCGGCCCTCGGCTTCGGCGACGAGTGCGTCCCAACCGGCGTCGTCGCCGGCGACGAGCAACGTCACGTCGTCGTCGAAGTCGGTGTCGCAGTCGATGGCGGTACTCGCACCGACGCCCCGCGGGTCGAACGAGACCAGGTCGAAGCGCTCGGTGAGCTCCGGCGGTACGACGGCGGCCACGTTCGTGAGGAACTCGATGCCCGAACCTCCCGGTCCGCCCGGGTTGAACACCAGTGAACCGATCCGCAGGTCGTCGTCGGCCGTGGCGGCTCGGGCGACGGCGATGTCGATGGTCTCCCCATCAGACGCGGCGTAGTCGCGCCGGACCGACAAGGTCGCGCACTCCAGGTCGGCCAGTTCCGCGGCCGCTCCGGCGCACGAGCTCCAGTCCAACGTGCCGACGTCGGGATTCGTTGGAGCTGCTTCGGCGGTGCCAGGTGTGCCCGCGCCAGGATCGCCGTCATCGGTCACCGGAGGTGAGGTCGGCGATGAACCGTCACCGAGCGGATCGGCTCCCACCGTGACGACATCGGGCGAGGCCGAACAGGCCGAGGCGGCAAGCAGCGCCAACAGAGCGAGGACACGACGCACGAGGCGACGCTATCGCTCACCCTCGTCCTGGTTCGGTCAGAACGTCGACGTCATGCCAGGCACCCTGTGTCGGTCGTCAATCGCTTCAGTCGAGCGGGTTCGATGCCGATGCACAGCCATGCCGCAGCGCAGATTCGCCGCCCTCCTACTGGTCACGGTCGCCACACTCGCCGCGTGCGGTTCGTCGAGCGACACCGACACGGGTGACGCGTCGGCGACCATCGACGGAGATGTGGTCGCTGTCGGTGACGCACCAGCTCCCGCACCAGCTCCCAGCGATGGTGTGGGCAGCATCGGCGATGCGGTCGAGGTGGCCGCTGGCGCGCCCGGCGAGGCCGAAACGGCGGCGTGCACGATCGATCGTCAGACGCTCGAGAGTGCGGTGGAGACCTACGAACTGCTCAACGGCGCGTTGCCGACGAGCCAGCAGGAGTTGCTCGACACACAGATGATCCGGGAGCCGTCGGTGCGCTACGAGGTCAGCGACGACGGCGTCGTCGTCGCGGCCCCCGGCAGTCCGTGCACCTGAAGCGCCGCTGCCGATCGGACTCCGCGATCACACCAGCCACTTCGGCGTGAACTCGACGCGTGTTGCGATCACCGACCGCACGGCGTCGTCGACAGTTGACGCCCGACGAGCGAGCGCGGCATTCGCTGGGCTGACGAAGCCCGTCGAGACCGACGCGTCGATGAACTCGAACAACGGTGCGAAATAGTCCGCCACCTCGAGGAAGACGACCGGCACCGCGACGAGGCCGAGCTGGTTCCAGGTGATCATTTCGAAGGTCTCGTCGAGGGTTCCGAACCCGCCGGGCAGCACGATCACCCCGTCGGACAGCTCGGCCATGCGGGCCTTGCGGGCGTGCATGCTCGGTGCGACCTCCAGTTCGGTCAGCCCGAGGTGGGCGACCTCGGCAGCGACGAGCTGTTCGGTCATCACCCCGGTGACCGAACCGCCGCCAGCCAGCGCTGCGTCGGCAACCACTCCCATCAGCCCGACGTGACCACCGCCGTAGACGAGTCGGTGACCGTCTGCGGCGATCGCCGAGCCGAGCGAGCGCGCCGCCTCGATGAACACCGGGTCCGATCCTGAACTCGACCCACAGAACACACAGATGCTCGCCATCACCACATCATGCGTCACACGGCCACACGGTGCCGGGCCTGATGCCACGCTGGGGGCCCAACCGAGGCCACCGGCTCAAATGGCCGACGCGATTACCGGCCAGTAACGTCTGCATCATGACTGCGATCGCCGCTCCCGACCTTCCCGCTGCCGCCGATGCCATCGATCTCGCCGACCGGGTTGTCGGCAAGGCCGTGCGCCAGCTCGCTTCGTCGGGTGGACCCGATGTCCAGCAAGTACTCGCCTACGACATCGCCCACGCAGCCTCCGGCGTGGCGACCGCCCGGTCGCTGCTCGACTACGGCGCGAAGGGCGAGGTCGAGGCAAAGATCACCTGTGCATTCGCCGCCGACATGCTCCACGACCTCGCCGGCAAGATCCTCGGTCGCGAAGACGCGTGGGGCGTCGATCGCGAGGCACTGGCGAACACACATGCATTCGTTGCGCAGTTCCGCTCTCCGGAGTTCCTCGCATCGCTCGCCGATACCGCCGGTCCCCGTCACCTCGACGACGACATGGAGATGGTGGCCGACACGTTCCGTGCATTCGCTCAGAACGTGATCTCCCCGCACGCCGAACACGTCCACCGAACCAATGGCGACGTGCCCGAGGAGATCGTCACGGGTCTCGCCGAGCTCGGCGCATTCGGCCTCAGCGTTCCGGTCGAGTACGGCGGCTACAGCGAGGGCGGCGACTCCGAGTACATCGCGATGGTCGCCGCCACCGAGGAGCTGTCGCCGCGCCAGCCTGGGCATCGGCGGCTCGCTGATCACCCGGCCCGAGATCCTCACGCGGGCGCTCGTCAAAGGCGGGACCGAGGAGCAGAAGCAGGAGTGGCTCCCGAAGCTGGCGACGGCCGAGGTGATGCCAGCTGTCGCGGTCACCGAGCCCGATTACGGCAGCGACGTGGCAGGCATCAAGGTGACCGCCACACCGGCACCGGGGCCGAACGGCGAGGACGGTTGGGTGATCAACGGGGTGAAGACGTGGTGCACGTTCGGTGCTCGCGCTGATGCCCTCACCCTCCTGGCCCGCACCGACCCCGACCGGTCGAAGACCCACCGGGGACTCACGTTGTTCATCGTGCCGAAGCCGCGCGGTGACAGCCACGGATTCGAGCTGACCCAGGATCCGGTCGACGTCGATGGTGCGGCACGGGTCGGCAAGATGGAGGGCCGTCCGATCGACACGATCGGCTACCGCGGCATGCACTCCTACGAGATCGCTCTCGAGGACTGGTGGGTGCCCGCCGAGAACCAGGTCGGTATGGAAGATGGCCTCGGCAAAGGCTTCTACTACCAGATGGCCGGCTTCGAGAACGGCCGACTGCAGACCGCCGCGCGTGCCGTCGGGGTGATGCAGGCCGCCTACGAGGCAGCGCTCGACTACGCCGAGAACCGCAAGGTGTTCGGAGAGGCGATCATCGAGTACCAGCTGACCCGCGCCAAGCTCGGCCGCATGGCTGTGCTCACCCAGGCCGGCCGGCAGTTCTCCTACGCCGTCGCCACCCTGATGGCCAAGGGCGAAGGCGCGATGGAGGCGTCGATGGTCAAGGCCTACGTGTGCAAGGCCGCCGAATGGGTCAGTCGCGAAGCGATGCAGATCCACGGCGGTATGGGCTACGCCGAGGAGTTCCCGGTCAGTCGGCTCTACGTCGACGCCCGCGTGCTGTCGATCTTCGAGGGTGCCGACGAGACCCTCTGTCTCAAGGTGATCGCCCGCCAGCTGATCTCCGCCAGCAACTGACGCCGCCTTCGCCCTGCCCGTCGCCCGCCACCGGTGAGCGAACCGACCAAATACGCGCCTCTCGCTCATCGCAACACATCCACCCCAGCCACCGGTGAGCGAACCGACCAAATACGCGCCTCTCGCTCATCGCAACCGGACAGATCCTGCGCGGCGAAGGCCTGACGGCGATCGACGCGACCGAGCTCAGGCGATCAACTCGGCAGCGAGGTCCGCGACGCTGGCGATCCGTTCGAAATCGGCGCCGACGTGGTCATCGTAGGGGTCGAGCAGGATCGGGTGGAGACCGGCGGCGCTCGCCGCCCCGATGTCCATCGTCACGGAGTCGCCCACGTAGGCGATGCGAGATCGTTCGACGTCGCCGAAGTACGGCAGCGCGAAGTCGAAGATCCGCGGGTCGGGCTTGGTGACCCCGACCACGTGACTGTCGATGATGCAGTGCATCTCGACGTGGTCGCCGGCGCCGACCTGGCAGATCGCACGGCGCAGCGTCCCTTCGATCTGACCGGCCGCGTTCGACACCACGCCCATCGGTACACCGACCGCGGCGAGTGAGCGCAACGCGGCGATCGACTCGGGGATCGGCCAGCGCCACAGCGGTGAGTGTCGAGCGCCATCGAACACGTCGGCAGCCTCGCGGAGATCGTCCTCGCGCACCCCGACCGCTCGAACGTAGGCGTCGTTGTACGGCCCCCAGGTGGTCTCGGATGCATCGACGTCCGACTTCGCCTTCATCCCGGCGTAGTGGGCGCGACGATGGGCGTCGATCGACGAATCGCCGCCGTAGTAGCTCAGCAGCGGCGCAATGACCGTGGGGTCGGGCAGCACCAGCACACCGCCCGCGTCCAACAGGACGGCGTCGAATCGCTTGGTCACGCGGCCGGTCAGCCGAGCCTGTCGTGGAGGAAGGCGGTGGCCTGGGGCCAGATCTCGTCGTACTTCGCCTGGTCCTGCGTGCCGAGCGCGTTGTGCGGTGCCATGAAGGCGTGGCCCGTGCCGAGATGCACCGTGATCTCGACGTCCTTGCCGAGCGCCTTCAGTTCATCCTGGAGGTGCATCGCCGCCGATGGCGGGAAGAAGTCGTCGTGCTCGGCCATGTGGCCCTGGATCGCGGCCTCGATCTTCGAGTAGTCGGGCTGGCTGTCACCGCTCGGGAACCCGTAGAACGGCACGGCGGCCTTCACTTTGTCGGGACGCAGTGCGGCGAGGATGAACGAGAGCATGCCGCCCATGCAGAACCCCATCACACCGATGCCGTCGCCGGTGGTCGCGTCGTGGTCGGCGAGGAAGTCGACAGCGCCACTCATGTCGCGGCCCGCTCGATCCGGTGGCATCGAGTTCATCAACTCCGCCGCGCGGTCCATCTCCGTGTGCCCGGCCAGTTCTCCGTGGTAGAGGTCGGGTGCGAGCGCGACGAAGCCCGCCTCAGCGAGACGGTCGGCCATCTCCTTGATGCCGGAGTCGAGGCCCCACCACTCCTGCACCACGATGACGCCGGGGCCCGTGCCGCCATCGGGAAGCGCCAGGTAGCCCGACGCATCGTTGCCGTTGCTTGCGAAGGTGACGATTTCTCCCATGCGTCAACCGTAGACCCGATCGGGGTTGTGCCATACGATCGCAAGCGTGACTCAGCTCGACTCCCCCCGCTCCGCGCTGCTCGACGACGCCTACGCCAACGATCGTGCCCGCGTCTTCCACTCCTGGTCGGTGCAGGGCGCGCTCGACCCCACCGTGATCGCCGGCGCCTCGGGCTCGACGTTCTGGGATCCCGACGGCACGACCTGGATCGACTTCACCAGCATGTTGGTCAACATGAACCTTGGCCACCAGCACCCGAAGATGATCCAAGCCATCAAGGACCAGGCGGACGTGCTGTGCATGGTGGCACCGCCGTTCGCCAACGACCAGCGCAGCGAGGCCGGTCGGCTGATCGTCGAGAAGGCCAACCGTGACGGCGCGGGCGGTCACTTCGAGAAGGTGTTCTTCACGAACGCGGGAGCGGAGGCAGTCGAGAACGCAGTCCGGTTGGCCAAGGGGTACACGGGCCGGATGAAGGTGCTGTCGGCCTACCGCAGCTACCACGGTGGAACCGCGTTGAGTGTCGGTCTGACCGGCGAGCCGCGCCGGTTGGAGAACGAGCCGTCGGTCCCGGGGCTGATCAAGTTCTGGGGGCCGTATCCGTACCGTTCCGCGTTCCACTCCTCGTCGCCGGAGGAGGAGACAAAGCGGGCCCTGCAGCATCTGCGCGACACGATCGTGATGGAGGGCGCCGACAAGATCGCCGCCATCATCTACGAATCCGTGGTCGGGACGAACGGCATCCTCATGCCGCCCCCCGGCTATCTCGAGGGCCTGCGGGCGTTGTGTGACGAGTTCGGCATCGTGTGGATCGCTGACGAGGTGATGGCCGGGTTCGGCCGCACCGGTCAGTGGTTCGCCTGGCAGAACTGGGATGCCCAACCCGACCTGATCTGCTTCGCGAAGGGCGTGAACTCCGGCTACGTCCCGCTCGGCGGGGTCGTGATCTCCTCGGCGATCGCACATGCCTACGACAACAAGATGTTCCCCGGTGGCCTCACGTACTCCGGCCACCCGCTCGCGTGCGCAACCGCGGTGGCGAGCATCGGGATCTTCGAGGACGAGGGCGTGCTCGCCCATGCTCGCCACCTCGGTGACGACATCATCGGCCCGGCGCTGCGCGACATGGCGTCACGCCATCCATCGGTCGGCGAAGTGCGCGGGCTGGGCGTGTTCTGGGCGGTCGAACTGGTCACCGATCGGGGCACCCGCGAGCCGGCACCTCCGGCAACGGTCGGTGCCGTCGTCGCCGAGTGCAAGCGCAACGGCATGTGGCCCCTCTCGGCCGGCAACCGCATCCACGTCGTGCCACCGTGCAACACCCCCGACGACGTCGCCCATGACGGCCTCGCCATCCTCGACGCCGCCCTGAGCGTTGCCGACGACGCCACGTCCTGATCTTCTCGATGTCAGCGCTCGATCCTCTCGAACCGCTTCCGCCGGACGGGAGCGCGTCGGTCGAGCAACCCGAGTACGGCCCTGAGGAAGTAGCGAGCGTGCTCACCCCGATGGGTCAGGTCGAGAGCCTCGGCAACTTCGCACGAGGGCTGGGGCCACGCGTCGTCAAGATCGTCCTGTTCGGCGCGCTGGCACTCGTACTGCTCGTCGGCGTCGTCGCCGAACTCCGCTGATCATCGGCAACGAACCCGACGTGGAGCACGCTTGCCGTCCACGCCTGACACGAAGGGCGGGCCGGCCCCCGGCGATCTAGCGTGCTCCGGATGGCCGAGCCGACGACTGACCGACTGACGCTCCACCTGCGCTCATGGGTGGGCGCATGGCCGCCGCCGTCGGCCGGGATCCACGTCGTCGGTGATCCCGGACGTCTCGAGCCGACCTGGGATGGGACGGTGCGTCCTCTGCAGGGAGCGGGCAACGGCCACGGCATCGTGATCGCCGTCCCGCCCGCATCGGTCGATGCCGTGACCGGCGCCATCGGCAACGACCTCGAACGTCGCGGCCTCGGCGACGAACTCGGGTCGATCCTCGGCGTGGGGCCGGCGGCGTTCGGCGCCGGCGTGTTCCGCACGACCACCGGAGTCGATCCCGACATCGACGACCTCGGCGTGTGGTTCGAACGCCAGGATGCCCGCCTTCCGGAGTGGCTCGCGCCCTTCAACGGGCCCCGACTGGTCGCCTTCGACACCGACGATCGTCCGATCGCTGGGGTCGGCATCAAGGTCCACGACCGCTACGGCCACGAGCTCGCCGTCGTCACCGACGAGGCGGCTCGCGGCCGCGGGTTCGCTCGACGCCTCATTGCGACGGCCGCCCGACGCGTCCTCGACGAAGGCGCGGTGCCGACCTACCTCCATGATCCTGTGAATCACGCCAGCGCGCGCGTGGCCGACCGTGTCGGGTTCGCCGACCACGGCTGGACGGTCCACGGCCTGTGGCCGCGGCGGTGACCGCAACCGGTCGGCTGGTCAGCCGCTCATGTTGACGTAGAGGCCGGTGCGGACCAGTTCCGCGGTCGGATCCTTCATCGCCCCGGCCCAGAACGCCTGCCATTCGGCGTCGGTCGCCACCGCGTCGGCGTAGGCGCCGTAGGCCTCGAGATCGGCGAAGGTGGTCGCAACCATCATCGTCATCGGATGCGACCCGATCAGCGACTGCATCGGGCGCGACCGTCCCCCGAGTCGTTCGGTGTGCGCCATCGACTCGATCACCTTGCCGACGAACGCCTCCAGGTGGCCCGGGAGCGCTCTCCACTGTGTGGCCAGGATGGCACCCAGCGGTCGATCGGTCGCCGCACGGAATGCCGGATCGAGATCGCTCAACAACGTCTCCTCGACCTGCTGCGCGGCACCGCTCGCCATCGCGCCGGCGTAGAAGTCCTGCCAGCCGGCATCCGCCTCCATCTTCTGGACGCTCGTCACGTACTCGGCGTTGTCGGCGAAGTTGATCGACATCGCGAGCGACCCGACGTCGCCACCGGCGATCGGTTGGAGTGCCACCGCCTGCATGCCCATCCCCTGCAATCGCTCGAGCGCCTCCATGTGGAGTTCCAGGTGTTTGGTGCCCTGTCCGGGTTGCGTCTCGAACCGGCTCAGTGAAATGACTCCCATTGGGATTCCCCTCTCGTTGTCCCCTCGACCCACCGTGCTCGCTTCGAGGAGCGTTGTCAACCGTCGATCCTCGACATGACGGCCGGCCGCGGGTGGGAACCCGAGATTTCGGGGGTCACCCGATCGGCTTCAGGTCTTGGCGAGGGTGTGGTCGCGGAGGGCGGGGATCACGTGCTCGCCGTACTGGGCGAGCGTGTGGTCCTTGCCGTCGTGCTGGAGATAGATCGCGAACTGGTCGACACCGAGATCGGCGAGCGCGTTCAGTCGTTCGAGTTGCGCCTCCACCGGGCCGAGGATGCAGAAGCGGTCGACGATCTCGTCGGGCACGAACGACGTGTGGGTGTTGCCCGCCTGGCCGTGCTGGTTGTAGTCGTACGCCTCACGACCCGCGATGTAGTCGGTGAGCGCCGCCGGGACCGCCGCCGACTCGCCGTAGCGCTCGACGATGTCAGCGACGTGGTTGCCGACCATGCCCCCGAACCAGCGGCACTGGTCGCGCATGTACCCGATGTCGTCGCCGACATATGCGGGCGCGGCGACGCAGATCGAGATGTCGTCGGGATCGCGACCGGCGTCGGCGGCCGCCGAGCGCACCGCGCCGATCGTCCACTCGGCGATCGAGAGGTCCGCGAGCTGCAGGATGAACCCGTCGCAGGTCTCGCCGATCAGCTTCAGCGCCTTCGGGCCGTACCCGGCACCGTAGACGTCGAGTCTGCTCTTGGACGCCCACGGCAGTGTGATGGTGGAGCCCTTGTAGTCGACGCTGCGCCCGTTGGCGAGCTCGCGGATCACGTGGATCGATTCGGCCATCGTGGCGAGCGTGGTCGGCTTGCCGTTGGTGACCCGCACGGCCGAGTCGCCCCGGCCGATACCGCAGATCGTGCGGTTGCCGTACATCTCGTTGAGCGTGGCGTAGGTCGACGCGGTGACCGTCCAGTCGCGCGTGGCCGGGTTGGTGACCATCGGACCGACCACGATGTTGCGGGTCTCGTCGAGGATCTTGGAGTAGATGACGTACGGCTCCTCCCACAGGATGTGCGAATCGAACGTCCAGACGTGGGAGAACCCGTAGGTCTCGGCCCGCTTCGCCAGATCGATCACCCGCGCCGCGGGCGGGGTGGTCTGCAGAACCAGGCCGACGTCCATCAGCGTGTCTCGGGAAATCCGAGGTCGACGGTGCTGGTGGAGGGGTCGGGCCAACGGCTGGTGACCACCTTTGCCTGGGTGTAGAAGTTGATCCCTTCGGGGCCGTACATGTGGGTGTCGCCGAACAGACTCGACTTCCACCCGCCGAAGCTGTAGTAGCTCACCGGCACCGGTACCGGCACGTTGACGCCGACCATGCCGACCTGCACGTCGAACTGGAACTGACGGGCAGCGCCGCCGTCACGGGTGAAGATCGCCGTGCCGTTCGCGTACGGGTTGGCGTTGATCGTGTCGATGCCCTCCTGGTATCCCGACACCCGCATCACCGACAGGACCGGCCCGAAGATCTCGTCGCGATAGCACGCCATCTCCGGCGTCACGTTGTCCAACAGCGTCGGATTCAGGAAGTACCCCTCGGATGGCACCCCTCGCGCCCGTCGACGACCAGCGTCGCGCCTTCCTCCGGAGCGTTGTTCACGTACCCCCGCACCCGGTCGCGATGCTCCGCGGTGATCAGCGGGCCCATCTCGTTGCCCGGCTCGTTGCCCGGGCCGACCTTGATCGACGGGATCCGCTCGGCGATCTTCGCCACGAGATCGTCGGCGATCGACTCCGCAGCGAGCACGACGCTGATCGCCATGCACCGCTCCCCGGCGGAGCCGTAGCCGGCGCCGACCGCCGCGTCGGCCGCCATGTCGACGTCGGCGTCGGCGAGCACCAGCATGTGGTTCTTCGCCCCGCCGAGCGCCTGCACCCGCTTGCCGTTCGCGGTGCCGGTCTCGTAGATGTACTTCGCGATCGGCGTGGAGCCGACGAAGCTGACGGCGGCGATGTCGTCGTGCTCCAGGATCGCGTCGACGGCGACCTTGTCGCCATGCACCACATTGAAACAGCCAGAGGGAAGTCCGGCCTGAGCGAGCAGTTCGGCCAGGTACAGCGCCACCGACGGATCCTTCTCCGAGGGCTTGAGCACGAACGTGTTGCCGCAGGCCAACGCGTTGGCGAACATCCACATCGGAACCATCGCCGGAAAGTTGAACGGCGTGATCCCCGCCACCACACCGAGCGGTTGACGGATCGAGTAGACGTCGATGCCACCGGCGGCCTGCTCGGAGTAGTCCCCCTTGATCAGCTGCGGGATCCCGCAGGCGAACTCGACGTTCTCCAACCCGCGGGCGACCTCGCCCATTGCGTCCGACAGCACCTTGCCGTGCTCGGCGGTGACCAGCGACGCGATCTCCTTGCGGTTCGCGTCGACGAGTTCACGCATCCGGAACATCACCTCGGCGCGCTTGGACAGTGACGCCGACCGCCACGCCGGGAACGCTGCCTTCGCCGCAGCAACCGCCGCGTCGACCTCGGCGACCGACGCCAATCCGACCTCGGCCGTCTGCGATCCCGTTGCTGGGTCGTAGACCGGCGAGGTGGTGCCGGACGTCGACTCGACGATTCGTCCATCGATCCAATGCGAAATGGTCTTCATGTGGTGCTCGCTTCGTGAGGGGACTGCATCAGGGTTCGGACCCCCGATGCAATCAGTGGAGGTAGTTGGAGAGGCCGCGCTTGACGAACTTGCCGTGGCCTTTGCGGCCGACGTACGTGTCGTTCTCGACGACGACCGTGCCGCGGCTGAGGACGGTATCGACCTTGCCGTCGATCTCGAAGCCTTCGTAGGCGGAGTGGTCCATGTTCATGTGGTGCTTGTCGTTGATTCCGATCTTGGTCTTCTCGTTCGGGTCCCAGACCAGGATGTCCGCGTCGGCCCCGGGCTCGATCACACCCTTGCGCTCCAGGCCGAACATCCGCGCCGGGGTGGTGCAGCAGGTCTCGACCCACCGCTCCAGGCTGATCTCTCCGAGGACGACACCCTGGTAGAGGAGTTCCATGCGGTGCTCGACCCCGCCGATGCCGTTCGGAATCTTGGAGAAGTCACCGAGCCCCAGTTCCTTCTGGTCCTTGAAGCAGAACGGGCAGTGGTCCGTGGAGACCACGGCGAGTTCGTTCATCCGCAGGCCCTTCCAGAGGTCGGCCTGGTGGTGCTCGTGCTTGGTGCGCAGCGGCGTGGAGCACACCCACTTGGCACCCTCGAAGCCCGGCTGGGCGAGCTGGTCCTCCAGCGTGAGGTAGAGGTACTGCGGGCAGGTCTCGGCGAAGACGTTGAGGCCGGCATGCTGCGCCGCGGCGACCTCCTCCAACGCTTCGGACGCCGACATGTGCACGATGTACAGCGGCACGTTGCCGGCGACCTTGGCCAACTGGATGGCGCGGTGCGTCGCCTCCGACTCGAGCTCGGCGGGCCGGGTGAGCGAGTGGAACTTCGGGTCGGTGTCACCACGGGCGATCGACTGCGCGACCAGCACGTCGATGGCGATGCCGTTCTCGGCGTGCATCATGATCATCGCGCCGGACTCCGATGCGTTCTGCATCGCTCGCAGAATCTGGCCGTCGTCGGAGTACAGCACCCCGGGATACGCCATGAACAGCTTGAAGCTGGTGATGCCCTCGTTGTCGACGAGGTAGCTCATCGCCTTCAGCGACTCGTCGTCGACACCGCCGATGATCTGGTGGAAGCCGTAGTCGATCGCACAGTTGCCCGCCGCCTTCTCGTGCCATTCGGCGAGGCGTTCCTGCACACTGAAGCCGGTGTTCTGCACGGCGAAGTCGACGATCGTGGTGACGCCGCCCCACGCCGCGGCGCGGGTTCCGGTCTCGAACGTGTCCGACGCCTCGGTGCCGCCGAAGGGCAGTTCCATGTGGGTGTGCACGTCGACGCCGCCGGGCACGACGTACTTGTTCGTGGCGTCGATCGTGCGGTCGGCGTTCACGCCCATCGCCGCGGCCTGGCCCGGGGCGAGAACGGCAACGATCGACTCACCGTCGATCAGCACGTCGGCGAGGCGTCGTCCGACGGCGGAGATGACCGTGCCGCCGGAGATCAGAGTCGTCGTCATGTCAGCCCTCCACCAGTTCGCCGTAGGCGTCGGGGCGGCGATCGCGGTAGAACGCCCACCCGTCGCGCACTTCCTTGATGCGGTCCATGTCGAGCTCGCGCACGATCAACTCCGGCAGGTAGGGATCGCCCTTGTCGCCGACGTACTGACCCCGGGGGTCGACGAAGTAGCTCTGACCGTAGAAGTCGTTGTCGCCGAGCGGCTCGATGCCGACCCGGTTGATCGCCCCGACGTAGTACATGTTCGCAACGGCCGCAGCCGGCTGCTCGATCGACCACAGGTACTCGCTGAGTCCGCGGTGGGTGGCCGACGGGTTGAACACGATCTCGGCGCCGTTGAGGCCGAGCGCCCGCCAGCCCTCGGGGAAGTGGCGGTCGTAGCAGATGTACACGCCGACCTTGCCGACGGCGGTGTCGAACACCGGATAGCCGCCGTTACCTGGCCGGAAGTAGAACTTCTCCCAGAAGCCCTTCACCTGCGGGATGTGCTGTTTGCGGAACTTGCCGAGGTAGCTGCCATCGGCGTCGATGACCGCCGCGGTGTTGTAGTAGATCCCGGGCTGCTCGATCTCGTACATCGGCAGCACCATCACCATGTTCAGCTCCTTCGCCAGCGCCTGGAACCGCTTCGTGGTGGGGCCGTCGGGGATGTACTCGGTGTAGTCGTAGTACTCCGCCTCCTGCACCTGGCAGAAATAGGGGCCGTAGAACAGCTCTTGGAAGCACATGATCTGCGCACCCTGGGCGGCGGCCTCACGGGCGGCGGCCTCGTGCTTGACGATCATCGACTCCTTGTCGCCGGTCCAGTCGGTCTGCAGGAGAGCCGCTTTGATGATGTTGGCCATGACACCTCGTCGATCGGGCGCCTAGGTTGAGCGCATGGGAAGAACGCCCGACACTAGTGACGCTCTGGCGGGCGGACAATAGGTGCCGACGTTTCGATCCGCCTGGCACTGGGTGTTCGGCAAGCACGAGCCGAAACCACCGAATCCGGACCGCACCGTCGAGGCCGGGTGGGTGCCGCAGTGGATGGCGCCCATGATCGTCGACGAGCTCAACGCGCAGGGCATCCCCACGGTGACCACCGACGACTACAACCTCAACCCCTACATGAACAGCCGCGAGCCGATGGCCCGGGTGTTCGTGACGGAGGACCGCAAGGCCGAGGCCCGCGAGGTGATGACGGACATCCTCGGCCACCCGCCGGCTCAGCGCCGCATCTGATGCCCTACCAGGCGACGTTTGCGCTCAGATTCGGGTGGGACGGGTCACCCGAATCCGCACACAAACTGGGAGTTCCGCTCCAGGTCGTGGAGCGCCCACTGTCGCTCCGTGAAGCTCGGTACCGCTCTCAACGACCTCGCCGCCGACCAGGACGGCCTGGTCACCGTGGGACAGCTCCGATCGCACGGGGTCACGCCATGGACGCAACGGCGCCTCGTCGCCGATGGCTGGATGTTCCGGCTCGCCCCACGGGTCTACGCCCTGCGGGGGTCGCCCGACACGCATCGGCGGCGCCTGCGGTGCGGACTGTTGTGCCTCGGGGAACGCAGCTGGGTGAGCTTCGAATCGGCAGCGGCACTCCACGGACTCGATCGTTCGAGGCCGTACGCCGTCGAGTTCACGATCGATCGGCGCCAACGCCCGGCCGTGCTGCCGTTCACGGTCCACACGACCACCCGACTTCATCCGATCGACCACGTCGTCGTCGACGGGTTCCGAGTGATGTCGGCCACGCGCACCGTGTTCGACCTTGCGCTCGCTCGGGCGCAGCCCCACCGGATCGAAGCGGCGATCGACAGCGCCGTGCGCCTCCAGCTGTCGTCACCGGAGGTCCTCGAGCGACGGCTGGCGACGCTGCGAGGGTCGGGCCGCTGGGGGTGTCGCCGGGTCGAGGAGATGATCACCGACTCAGGAGGCCACACCCTTCTCGAGCGACGCTTTCTCGAGTTGGTGCGGGAGGCCGGCATCCCTCGTCCCCGAACGCAGGTGGTCTTCCGGGCGGGCGGAAGGCATGTCGCACGTGTCGACTTCCTGTTCGACGACTCCGGCGTTGTCATCGAGGTGTCCGGCCAGAAGGGGCACGCCAGTCCGAGCGAACGGGCACGAGACGCGCAACGTCGCAACGAGCTCCAGGATCTCGGGATGCGGGTGTACGAGTACACCTTCGACGATGTCACGAAGCGGCCGCAGTGGGTCCGCCGCACCCTGATCGCCAGGTTGCGAGCCGCTGATCCACCCACCGCCACCTGACCGTCACCCGGCCCACCACCCGGCCCACCCCCTCGTTTGCGTGCAGAGTTGGGTGCACCGGTCCACCCGAATCAGCACACAAACGGGCTGGGTTGAGAAGCCTGACGTTTGCGTGAGATGGGGGCAGATGTGGGGGGTCAGATGTGGCTGGGACGGAGCAACTCGTGCGCCATCGGGCACTCGGCGACGATCGCAGGGGGGCCCATCGGGACCCTGCCGTGCGGCCCGACGACGTGGGTGAACAGCGACGTCGGAAGCACCTCGACGTCGAGGTCCCACGGGTCGACGTCGGCGGCCAGCGCATCGATCTTGGCCACCATGGCATCCAGGAAACCTGACGGCAGGCGACGTCCCACCCCTGCCACGATCCACACGTCGGTCCCGAGCGCCGACGCCGCAGCGGCGATCGTGGACGAACCAGCAGGCACGACGGACCGCTCGGCGTCGACCGCGAGCGCTTCCACCAACACCACGTCGGCATGCCCGACGGCCGCGCCGGCGACGCCGGCATCGACTGGCTCGACGTCGACGTCGTAGCGCTCGAGGCGGCGCACGAACGACGTGGCGGTGTAGCCAGCGTCGAGCGCGAGCACACGAACGTCGCCTCGCCGGATCAGACCGTCGCCGATCACGTCGGGATCGGCGATCGTGACGACGACCGCGTCGTCTGGAAGGACCGCCGCGAGCTCGGCGCCCGTGCGATCGCTGCGAATCTCATCGGCGAGCTCCCACACCGCCTCGAAGGGCTCCGCCGAGGTCACCACGTTGGCGCAGAGCCACCACAGCGCGCCCGTGAACGGATGTCGCTCGACGATGCGCCGGCACGCGACCACCAGGCTCGAGGGGTCGAAGTGCAGCGAGCCGAGGGCGTGTGCCGTCTCCTCGACCAGCGACGACGGATCGGCCCCTTGGGCCCTCGCGACGTATCGGAGATGCTCGATCGGGTGCACAGCGCGACCGTACCCCGACTCCGCCGGGCCTGTCGTGCGCTACCCGGAGTCGCCCCAGCGTCACATCGGGCCCGGCACGGTGTGACGCGGTGTGACGCTCAGCGGGTGACCGAGCGAATACCCCGATCGGGGGCGGCAGTCGCTACGATCGCTGGCCGTGGCCGACACGACCCCCGACACCGCAGCACCGGCTCCGTCACGCCTGGGCGAGAAGCTCCCGGCCGATCTCGTCCTGACGCCGGTGGTCGACGGCGTCGCCGGCACCGGACGGCCGATCATGGAGTGGCTCACCACGTTCCATCTGGCGTCCGTCGTCCTCGACCCGTACACCAACGAGAGCTCGTGGGTGCTCAAGTCGGCGACTCGTGTACTCGAACAGTTCCGCGGCTCCGATGCCAGGATCAATCTGGTCGTCACGGCCAACGCTGCCGACGCGAGTGCCTTTCTGGGTCCCTACGCCGAGCGCTTTCTCGTCTTCTCCGATCCCGATCGTTCGGTCGTGAAGGCCATGGGACTCAGCGAACTGCCCGCTTTCGTCTTCACTCGAGTCGACGGGGTCGTCGCCGCAGCCGCGCAAGGGTGGAATCCGCCCGAGTGGGAAGCGGTCGCCGACGCCATCGCCGAGGTCTGCTGGTGGACCTCGATCCCCGTGCCCGGCCCCGGCGATCCGGGTCCGTTCCGGCGGTTCGCCCGCATTGGGCTGACTCCCGTGCCCTCGGGGCCCGACGAGCTGCCCGACCTTCCCGTCGTCGAGGCGATCCCGGAGCTTCGTACCTCACTCGCCGACCGTCGGCGAGCCGTCCTCGTCGCTCCTCCGGGCGCGGGCAAGACGACGGTCATCCCGCTGGCGCTCCTCGACGAGACGTGGCTCGGCGCCCAACGCATCGTGATGTTGGAGCCCCGCCGTCTCGCCACGCGGGCGGCGGCCCGGCGAATGGCCGGCACTACCCGGACCGATGTCGGCGCGCTGATCGGCTACCAGACCCGCGACGAGCGCCACATCGGGTCCGCGACCCGGATCGAGGTCGTCACCGAGGGTGTGCTCACGCGCCGCCTCCAGAACGACCCAGAGCTGCCGGGCGTCGGCCTCGTGATCTTCGACGAGGTGCACGAACGCAACCTCACCACGGATCTCGGCTTGGCGCTCGCCTGCTCGATGTCGCGTCGACGATCCGGCCGGACCTCCGAATCCTCGCGATGTCTGCGACACCGGATGTCGAGGGGTTGACTGCGCTGCTCGACGCTCCGGTCGTCGTGAGTGAGGGCCGGATGTTCGACGTGGACATGCAGTGGATGCCTCGGGCACCGTCCGGCGGGGGCCGATCCGGCGTGCGCCGCAGCGGACGGCAGGGTCGAGCGGCCGGGCCGGGGAGCGGCGGTCGCATCGAACCCGATGTCGTCGCCGCCGTACAGCGGGCGCTGCGGGAACAAACAGGCGACATCCTCGTCTTCCTGCCGGGGATCGGCGAGATCCGTCGCACCGAGTCGATGCTGCGCGGCGCGGTCGACGACGACGTCGACGTGTTCCCGCTGGCCGGAGCGCTCTCGCTCGCCGAGCAGGATGCCGCACTCGCCCCGTCGCGCCCCGGGCGCCGACGGGTCGTGCTGTCGACCGACATCGCCGAGACATCATTGACGGTCGACGGCGTCAGAGTGGTCGTCGACAGCGGACTGGCTCGCGAGCCGCGCTTCGATGCCCGCAGCGGGATGACGCGGCTCACCACCGTGTCGACGAGCCGAGCGTCGGCCGACCAGCGCGCTGGCCGCGCCGGGCGCACCGAGCCGGGTGCTGCCTACCGGCTGTGGAGCAAGCTCGAACACGGCACCCGTACGAGACACCGCTCGCCCGAGATCGCCCAGGCAGACCTGGCCGGATTCGCGCTCGAACTCGCCGCGTGGGGCGGCGGCGACGACCTGCGCTTCATCGACGTTCCTCCGCCGGGCCCACTCGCTCGAGCCCGCGAGCTGCTCGCCGACCTCCACGCCATCGACGAGGACGGCTCGATCACTCCGCTCGGACGCACGATGCTCGGCCTGCCCGTGCATCCACGCCTGGCACGGATGGTGGCGGTCGACCGTTCATCGCTGGCGTGCGTGATCGCCACGCTCGTCGAGGAGCGCGACATCTTCCGCGGCCGTCCCGATGACCTGCCGGCGGACCTCGCACTGCGCATCGGTGCGCTGACCGGGCGGCGCGGCCACGATGCCGCCGACCCCGGTGCCGTCCACCGCTTGCGCGACCGGGCCATCGACCTGGCCCGTCGAGCCGGCATCCGCTTCGAGCTCGACGAGGTCGACCCAGATCGAACCGGTGTCGTCCTCCTGCTCGGCTATCCAGATCGGTTGGCCGCACAACGTCGACCCGGCCAGTTCCAACTCCGCGGAGGGACCGGCGCATGGCTGCCCGATGACGACCCACTCGCCGACGAGTCGTTTCTCGTGGCGGCTGATCTCGATGGTCGTCGCGATCGGGCGCGCATCCGGCTGGCTGCAGCAGTCGAGGCCGACGACGTCGTGGCGGAGTTCGGCGCCGAGATCGTCGAACGCCGGACGCTCGGCTGGGACACCGACCGCGACGACCTCGTCGAAACCGTCGAACGGCGGCTCGGAGCGATCCAGCTCGGCAAACGGGTCGACAGACCCCAGCCGAGCGACGAGGCGACGGCGGCATTGATGGCCCGCGTGCGGGCGACGCAGCTGGGAACGCTTCGTTGGACGAACATTGCGTCGTCGTTGCGCGAACGGATCGCGTTCTCTCCACCGGACCGTCGGCGAGCCGTGGCCGGACTGGTCGGCAGAGCACCTGATCGACACACTCGACGAGTGGCTCGCCCCCTACCTGCCAGGAGCCACGGGACGTGCGGACCTGGAGGCGCTCGACGTGGCGATGGTGCTGCGGAGCCAGCTCCCGTACGAGGTCGGCGCGGACCTCGACGAGATCGCTCCGACGACCCTCGCCCTCCCGTCCGGGCGATCGGTGCCGATCGACTACGCCGGCGAGCAACCCGACGCATCCGTGCGCGTCCAGGACCTGTTCGGTGTCACCACGCATCCGACGGCTGGCGGCCTGCCGATCCGACTGCATCTGCTGTCCCCCGCCGACCGACCGATCCAGGTCACGGCAGACCTTCCCGGCTTCTGGGCCGGCTCGTGGGTCGACGTGAAGAAGGACATGGCGGGGCGGTACCCCAAGCACCAGTGGCCCGACGACCCCGCGAGCGCCGACCCCAAACGCATGAAGGACCGCTGATGGTCGGCCTCTCGGTCGGCATGGCGATCGCCTGCGTCGCCGTGGTCTACGTCGGAGCGACGGTGCAGGCCTCGATCGGCATCGGCCTGGGGATGATCGCGTCGCCGATGCTGCTGCTGGCCGACCCCGACTTCATCCCGGCGGCGATCATGCTGGCGGTGCTCCCGCTGACCTTCACGATCGCATGGGTCGACCGCCGGCACATTGCGCCACGCGAGGTGGGCTTCGCGATCGCCGGTCGAGTCCCGGGCACCATCGCCGGTGCGCTGGTCGTGGCGTCGCTGTCCGATCGTGTGCTGGCGGTGCTGGTCGCCGGATCCGTGCTGCTCGCGGTGGTCGCCTCGATCACCGGCCGCCTGTTCCAGCCGACCGATCGCGCGCTGATGACCGCCGGGCTGGCTTCCGGATTCGCGGCCACGACGACGGGAGTCGGTGGCCCGCCGATGGCCTTGACGTACCAGAACAGCGACCCGGCGACGATGCGAGCGACGATCTCCGCGTTCTTCTCGATCGGATCGGTGATGTCGCTCGCCGCTCTGTGGCTCGCCGGCGAGATCGGCATCCGCCAACTGCAGCTGACGGCGTTGATCCTGCCGGGCGTGGTGTTGGGCATCGTGACCGCCCGCCAGATCAAGGACCTCCTGCGACCCGAAGTGATCCGGCCCGCCGTGCTGGTGATCTGCACGGCCGCCGCCATCGCTCTGCTCGTCGAGACGTTCACCTGAACCGGTGCCCCATGCTGACGGGCTCGTCGCCCACGAACTCACGGGGAGAATGCTGGGCACGGATTCGTCTCACTCCTCCACCGGCAGTACCTTGCCGCCGTGCGCCCTCCACTTCTCGCCATCGCCATCACAACTGCGCTCGTCATTTCCGCATGCGGTAGCGACGACGACACTGCCTCGACCACCCCGGCTCCCACGACCGCTCCACCTGCGACCACCGAGGCATCACCGACGGAATCGGCCGCACCCACCGCCGAGACGGCACCGGACACCACTGGGGCACCGCTCCCAGATCTGGAACTGATCGGCCAGGGCCCGTACGACGTCGGCGTCCAGACGATCACGATCAACGCCGACTCCGACCGTCCACTGACGGTCGACGTGTGGTTCCCGATCGACGACGCCGGCGAAGCTCCGCTGCATCAGTACACGCTGATCCCCGGCGTGTCCGACACCTCCGACCTTGCCGTCGCCGCCGATCCCTCGGCGATCGCCGAGGGCCCGTTTCCCCTGGTCGTGTATTCACACGGCAGCGCCGGACTGCGCTACATCGCCTCGAACTACACCGAGACGATCGCCAGCCACGGCTACATCGTTGCGTCGGCCGATCACACAGGCAACACCGCGCTCGACTCCTTGCTCTGCACCCGAACCGAGGGCGCTGCCAACGCGCTGAACCGGATCGCCGATGTCCGCGCGATTATCGACGAGATGCTCGATCCGCAGAACCCGGCCACCGCCGCGTTCGTTGCGAACGTCGATCCGGCCAGCGTCGCCGTCACCGGCCACTCCGCTGGTGGCTCCACCACGTTCGGCGCCGTGAGCGGCTACGAAAACGACCTGGGATCGGTCGCGGCCGACGATCGGATCGGAGCCATCATCCCGATTTCGCCGTCGATCGGAGGCGACCGACCGCCGCTCGACGACACCGCCACTTCGACGACCGGACCCGAGCGCGTCGACCTGTGCGCCGACGACGAGTCGGAGACGTTGACCGACGAGGAACTCGAGGCGGCCAGCGACCGGCGCTCGATCACCGACGAGCAACTCGCCTCGATCACCGTGCCGGCCATGATCCTCGTCGGCGCTGACGACATCTCGACCCCGGTCGAGCCGAACGTCACCCGCGCCTGGGAGTTCCTCGGGAGCGACCCGCTCTACCGCGTCGAGTTGGTCGCCGGTCAACACCAGAGTTTCACGAACGTGTGCCGGTACCTGGACCTTTCGCCGACCTGGCCCGAGGACCTTCAGACCCTCGCCCTCCCACTCGTTGAGTCGTGGGCAGCCCAGGGCTGCGGTGAGGGCATCATGGACATCGAGCGGGCGTTCGACCTCACCAACACCTTTGCCATCTCGTTCCTCGATTCGGTCTTTCGCGGCTCCGAGATGATCGATCCGGCAACCACGGCGATCCCCGACGACGTCATCTTCCTGAGCAGGTGACACCGTCTCGTGAACGAGGTGCAGCCCAGGTGCGCATCTGGTTCACGAGAACGGGGCTTCGTGGGCCGCAGAGCGCAGTCGTAGGCTCGACACCATGGCTGAGGTTCCCCCATTCTCCTACACCGAGCTGCTCCCCCTGGGGGACGACGACACCGAGTACCGACTCGTCACGACCGACGGCGTGTCGACATTCGAGACACCAGAGGGCACGTTCCTCAAGGTCGAACCCGAGGCGATCCGCAAGCTGACCGCCGAGGCGATGCGCGACATCGCCCACTTCCTGCGCTCCGGCCACCTCCAGCAGCTCCGCAACATCCTCGACGACCCGGAGGCCTCCGACAACGACCGCTTCGTCGCGCTCGATCTGCTGAAGAACGCGGCGATCGCCGCTGGCGGCGTACTCCCGATGTGCCAGGACACCGGTACCGCGATCGTCAAGGCCAAGAAGGGCCAGCACGTGTTCACCGGCGGCGGCGACGAGGAGGCGATCGCCCACGGCATCTACGACACGTACCAGACGTCGAATCTGCGCTACAGCCAGATGGCACCGCTCGACATGTACACCGAGAAGAACACCGGCACGAACCTGCCGGCAGAGATCAAGATCTCGGCGGTCGACGGTGACGCCTACAAGTTTCTCTTCATGGCCAAGGGTGGCGGCTCGGCCAACAAGAGCTTCCTGTACCAGGAGACCAAGGCGCTGCTGAACGAGGCGACGTTGCTGCCGTGGATCTTCGACAAGATGCAGTCGCTCGGCACGTCCGCTTGCCCGCCGTATCACCTCGCCGTGGTGATCGGCGGCACGTCGGCGGAGTTCGCGGTCGAGACCGCGAAGCTCGCGTCGACCCGCTATCTCGACTCATTGCCCACATCGGGTTCGGCCGACGGACATGCCTTCCGCGACCTCGACCTCGAACAGCAGGTGCTGAAGCTCAGCCAGTCGACGGGAATCGGCGCCCAGTTCGGCGGCAAGTACTTCTGTCACGACGTCCGGATCATCCGCCTCCCCCGTCACGGCGCCTCGTGCCCGGTCGCCATCGCCGTGTCGTGCTCGGCCGACCGCCAGGCGCTCGGCAAGATCACCAAGGACGGCGTCTTCCTGGAGCAGCTCGAACACGATCCCGCTCATTTCCTTCCCGAGGTGACCGAGGAACACCTCGACGGCACCGAGCCGGTGCGCATCGACCTGAACCGGCCGATGGACGACATCCTCGCCGAGCTGTCGCAGTACCCGGTGACCACCCGGGTGATGCTCACCGGCCCGATGGTCGTCGCACGCGACATCGCTCACGCGAAGATCAAGGAACGCCTCGACGCCGGCGAGGAGATGCCTCAGTACCTGAAGGACCATGCGGTGTACTACGCCGGGCCTGCCAAGACACCTGCGGGCTACGCGTCGGGGTCGTTCGGGCCGACCACCGCGGGACGAATGGACAGCTACGTCGAGCAGTTCCAGGCCGCCCGCGGTTCGATGGTGATGCTCGCCAAGGGCAACCGGTCGAAGCAGGTGACCGACTCGTGCGAGACCAATGGCGGGTTCTACCTCGGCTCGATCGGTGGTCCGGCCGCCCGGCTTGCGCTCGACAACATCCGCAAGGTCGAGGTCCTCGAGTATCCCGAACTCGGCATGGAGGCGGTCTGGAAGATCGAGGTCGAAGACTTCCCGGCATTCATCGTGGTCGACGACAAGGGCAACGACTTCTACGCCGACGTCCGGGCCGCCGCATCGATGCCGGTCACAGTTCGCTGACCCCGCCCGTAACGATTGGTGTCAGACACCAATCGTTTCATGTTCAGAGTTCGGCGGCGAGTTGACCGAGTCGGCGTTCACCCTCGGGGGTCTGGCCGCCGGCATCGAGAAAACGCCGCATCCGTTCGTGCGTCTCGTCGTGCGCAAGCGTGGCGTTGAACGCAACGGTTTCGGCGATCAGGTCGTCTACGACCCCGGTCTCCGATCGCACCACGATCTGCTTCGCTGCCACAACCGCGTGCGCGGGGAACGATGCGATCCGCCCGACGAGTCGATCGACGAACGCATCGATTTCGTCGGCCGCCACGACCCGGTTGACCCAGCCCCAACGCTCAGCGGTGTGAGCATCGACGTCGTCGCAACCGAGCACCACTTCGAGCGCACGGCTCCGACCGACGAGACGCGGCAATCGAACCGTGCCGCCAGCGCCGGGAATGATGCCCAGCGCAACCTCGGGCTGGCTGAAGATCGCGTCCGGCGTGGCGTATCGCATGTCGCACCCGAGCGCGAGTTCGCTTCCCCCTCCGCCGACTCGCCCGGCGATGACGGCGATCGTCGGCTTCGGCATTGTTCGCAGCGTCTCGCACATCCGGTCGTACGGACCGATCTCGGTCGGCTCCGGTTGCACGCGCGGGAACTGCTGGATCGCTTCGACGTCGAAGTGAGCAAGAAACCACTCAGAGTTCGCCGAGCGAATCACCACCGCTCGAACGTCGTCGTCCTTCGCCACTGCCTCGATGGCGGCGCCGAGTTCGAAGAACACGTCCATCGTCACGAGGTTGATCGGCGGATGGTCGACCGTGAGCGTCGCCACTCCCCGATCGTCGGTCTCGACGCGTACCGACGTCATCGCATTGCGGCCTTGACAGCAGCTCGTGTTGCAGCAGCCTCATCGGGATTGCCGGGGAACTCGACCGCAGCGAACTCGGTGACGCCGATGTCGGCGAGCGCACCGATGCGATCGACGACTTCGTCATGCGAACCGGTGATGGCGATGTCCTCGGGACCAGCAGCGCCCTCACGATCGAGCATCGCCCGATAGCTCGGCAGTGACCCATAGATCTCGAACACCTTCGCGGCGCGCCCCTTGGCTGCTTCGGCGTCGGCGGTGACACAGACGGGAAGCGCAGCGATCACCCTCGGTGTCGGGCGGCCGGCCGCTTCGGCAGCGGCGTTGATCGTCGGAATGGTGTAGTCGGCCAACGTGTTCGGGCCGGTGCACCACGTCAGCGTGCCGTCGGCGAGTTCGGCGGTCGCCTTGAGCATCTGCGGGCCGAGGGCGGCGACCACGATTCCAAACGGTGGCGCTCCCTTCGCAGTGAGCGCCAGGTTCGTGCTGTAGTCCTCGCCTCGGTAGCTGACCGGCTCGTTACGCGAAAGGGGTCCGAGGATGCTCAAGTAGTCGCGGATGTGCCGCACCGGCTTGTCGTAACTCATACCGAGCATGTTCTCGATGACGATCTTGTGGCTGAGCCCGATCCCGAGGGTGAGTCGCCCCCCGCACGCGGCGTTGACGGTGAGGCACTGCTGCGCGATCGCACTCGGGTGACGTGGGTAGGTGGGGACCACGGAAGTGCCGAGCTCGATGCGGGGAACCTCGCGTCCGACGATCGCGAGTGCGGTCAACGCGTCGTGACCGAAGATGTTCGGCGCCCAGTAGGACGCGAAGCCGTCGGCCTCGGCCTGCCGGGCCTCGGCGACCACGTCGTCGATCGTGCCCTCGTTGATGGATCCACCGAACATTCCGATACGCATGCGACGACCGTACCGATCCGGCCGGCACGACCTCGCAGCCAACCGGTCACTCGCCCCAGCGATGAGCGAGGCGACCGGATACGGCGGTTTCGCTCATCGCACGCCCGGTCGAGGCCCCAGCGATGAGCGAGGCGACCGGATACGGCGGTTTCGCTCATCGCACGCCCAGGGAGCCGGGCTCGTCGCCGCGGCGTGGGGGTGGTGCGAACGCAGATCAGGGGGAACTGGAACTTCGCGGACATCTGGGAAGTGGTCGCGGACGAACTGCCGGCGCGCCGTGCCTGATCCACGGCGGCGACGATCGCGACTTCCTGTACACGGGCGGAACCAGCGGCATGCCGAAGGGCGTGCTGGTCGACCGAGGCCGATCCCGATACGGTCGAGGCGATGAGCGAGCATGTGATCCGCATCACCTATTGCGTCCCTTGAGACTATTCGGCCCGCGCCGTGAGCGCGGCCAGCGATCTGTTGTCCACCTACCAACACGTGATCTCGTCGCTGACGTTGATCACCGGCGCCAAGGGGATCTTCGACGTCGACGTCGATGGCGAGATGCTGTACTCCAAGCACGCCACCGGCCGTCACGCCGACCCGGGCGAAGTGCTGGAGTTGTTCCGAGACCGGTGCGGACGAAACGTCACCCCGTACGGCGAGTAACCGCCGCATCGGGGGTCCGACCCCGGATGTCACCAGGTGTACGGGTCAACTCATGCTGACGAGGTCGAGCCAGTCGTCCGAGAAGTAGTCGACGTCGCCGTCGGGCATCAGCAGCACCTTGGTCGGTTCCAGCTCGCGAACGAAGTCTTCGTCGTGGCTGACGAGGATGATCGCGCCGGGCCAGTCGACGAGCGCGTCAGCGACCGCCTGCCGCGACGGCGGGTCGAGGTTGTTGGTCGGTTCGTCGAGCAACAACAGGTTGTTCCGCCCGACCATCAGCATCGCCAACGCGAGCTTGGTCTTCTCCCCACCCGACAACGTGCCCGACTCCTGGAACACCTTCTCGCCGGACAGCCCGAACATCCCGAGCAGACCACGGAGCTGCGTCTCGCCGAGGTTCATGCCGTCAGGAACGGCATCGCGGATGTTCGTGAGCAGCGATTCGTCGGTGCGAAGGTTGTCGTGTTCCTGAGCGTAGTAGCCGGCGTGCACCTGGTAGCCGAACTCGAAGTCGCCGAGGTCAGCGTCGGTCTCGCCGGCGAGGATGCGCAGGAGGCTGGTCTTGCCCGCACCGTTCAGCCCGAGCACCAGCAGGCGCTCGCCACGGCCGAGATCGAAGTCGATGTCCTCGAAGATCGTCGGGCCGCCGTATGCCTTGCACAGCCCGGCCGCTCGGATCACCGTTTCCCCGCACTTGGGCGGGTCGGGGAACCGAACCGTCATCGTCTTGGCCGCCTGCGGGCCGCGTACGCGCTGCGTCTCGAGGCGGGCGATTCGCTTCTCGACGCTGTGGGCCATCGCGGCCTTGGTCGCCTTGGCCCCGAACCGGTCGACGACGGTCTGCAACCGGTCGATCTCCTTGGCCTGGAGCACCGCCTTCTTCGCGAGTCGGGCCTCGTCGTCGGCTCGGGCACGCTGGTACTGGCTGTAGGTGCCTCGGTACTCGATGATCTCGCCGACGTCGGTTTCGGTGGCACGGTCGAGATGCAGGACGCGGGTGATCGACTCGTCGAGAAGTTCGAGGTCGTGGCTGATCACCAACAGTGCACCCTTGTACTGACGCAGGAATCCGAGGAGCCACGCCTTCGCGTCGACGTCGAGGTGGTTGGTCGGCTCGTCGAGGCACAGGACGTCGGAGCCGGCGAACAGGATCCGAGCCAGCTCGACGCGTCGACGCTCGCCACCCGACAGGGTGGAGATCGGCTGATCGAGCCGGGCGTCGGGGATCCCGAGCCCTGCCGCCATCGCCCGTGCCTCGCTCTCGGACGCGTATCCGCCGGTGGTCCTGAAGGCCTCCTCGGCGGCGCTGTACCGGCTCACATTGCGCTCGTCGGGATTCTCCTCCATGGCGATGCGCAGCTTCTCGATGCGGGTGATCTCGTCGTCGATGCCCCGCCCGGACAGGACATGGGTGACGCAGCTGCGTCCGTCGAGCGCCGAGTCGATCTTGGGGTCCTGCGGCAGGTAGCCGAAGCCGCCCTTGCGCACGACCTGGCCGGACTTCGGCTCGTTGGCGCCACCCAACACCTTGAACAGGCTGGTCTTGCCGGCGCCATTGCGGCCGACGATGCCCACCTTGTCGCGAGGCATGACGGTGAAGCTGGCGGAGTCGACGAGTAGTCGGCCCCCCACTTCCACCGAGATCGCCTGGGCCTGGAGCATCCGACCAGGCTACGGGCAGATCAGGGTGCGGGATCGGCAAGACCCGACGGAGGCGCAGTCGTCGCTGGCGGCTGGGTCGTCGCCGGTGGCTGGGTCGTCGCGGGTGGCTTGGGCGTGACGGGAGGCTGGGTCGACACCGGCGGCTGGGTCGATCCGGGCGCCTGGGTGTTGTCAGGGACTTCGGTCTCGCTCGGCACGGTGGTCGCGGCGGAGGAAGATGGCCCCGTCGTGGCCGTCGCCGACGACGACCCGGACGACGTCGACCGGCTCGACCGGCGACCGAGCACGGTGCTGCTGTCGCCACCGATCACCGAATCGTCGCTGAAGCTCGAGCGGAGACACTCGCCTTCGCCGTCGACCTCCCCGAGCGCGGCAGCCACCGACTCCGCCAGGATCCGGCGACCCGTCTCGCTCGGATGGAGCCGATCACTGCTGAGCACGCCCGGCGTCTCGGAGATCGACTCCCAGTCGAGCACGGTGACGTTGTCGGATTCTGCACCGAGGCGATTCACGACCTCGTTGACTTCGACGTAGTCGGGGCGGTACTCGGTGACGGTGAGCAAGACCACCGGTCGCGGTGCCAGCCGATCGAGGATCTCGACGAGTTCGGCCTCGTACTGCGCCGCGTCACCTCGATAGTTGCTCCCGAGGAAGACGACGGCGGCATCCCAGTCGTCCTCTGGATCGACGTCGTCGAGCAGCCTGTCCAGCACGCGGTTCCCGAATTCGATGAACCGGCTCGGTTCCGCCTCGACGGCAACCTGCCATCCGAGCGGAACGACAGCGTCACACATGTGATTGCCGTACCGAGACGACGTCGAGGTGAGGATCGAATCGCCGATCATCAGCACCCGGTTGCCGTCGACGAGGTCACCGGTCAACTCGGCCTCGGTGCCATCTTCATCGACGGGCGGCCGCACGACCACGACGGCGTCGCGGACCGCCGACGGCACCGCTGGCACGTCGCCGACACCAGCGAGCGTGGGAACCGGCGTCGCCGGGGGAATCGTGTCGTCGGTCTCCGCGTCGGTGACACCACAGCCAGCCGCTGCGACGGCCAGCGCACCGAGGACAGCGAGTGATCGACAGCGGGACATCTTCACCATTGAAGCGGGTTCGAGCCCTCCTGTGGCATCGCGGCCGTCGCCGGGATCAGCGCGAGCGCAATTCGTCGCGGATCTCGGTGAGCAACTCGACCTCTGACGGTCCGCTGTCGGAGTCGGCCGGCTTCTTCATCGTGTTGTAGGCCTTGACGACGAGAAACAGACGAACGCGATGATCAGGAAGTTGACGATCAGCGTCAGCGGAGTCCCGTAGTTGATCTCGGCGTCACCGATGTCGATGCTGAGAGCACCGAAGTCCGGTTGCCCGATGATCGCAGCGATGATCGGCATGAAGATGTTGTCGACGATGCTGAGCACCACCGGGGCGAAGGCCGTGGCGAGCACGAACGCAACCGCCAGCTCGACGAGGTTGCCTCGGTTGACGAAGTCCTTGAACTCCTTGATCAGGTCCTTCATGGTGATCCTCCAGTGTTGGGTCGATGGGATTCGACGTGGCCCGACCAGCAGTGTGGCGGATCGGGAGCGCTCACGTCGAGTGGCTGGGGCAAGGGGTGGATGTCGGACGGTGATCGCGTGATGTTCGGTCAACGGGCCGTCCATCCTCCGTCGACGATGATGCTCTGGCCCGTCAGGAACGTGCCAGCCGACGACGCCAGCAGGAGGAGGGCACCATCGAGCTCGTCGAGTTGGCCCATACGCGGAATGGGTGAGTTCGCTGCGATGAAGCGTTGGCTGCCGTCATCGGTGTCCATGCCGTCGGTCATCTCCGACGGGAACCACCCCGGGCACAGAGCGTTCACGCGGACCCCCTTGCGGGCCCACTGCAGCGCGAGCTCGCGTGTGAGATTCACCACGGCGCCCTTGCTCGCGCAGTAGTGGGCCTGCTTGACCGGCGTCGAGCCGATGTGACCCAGCATCGATGCCACGTTGACGATCGAACCCGATCCGTTGGCGATCATCGACGGCGCGCACAGTTTCGACAGGTGCCAGAGCGCCGTGACGTTGATCTCCATCGATGCCCGGAACCGGTCGAGCTCCTCGTTCTCGACGGCGACGGACCCACCGACCCCCGCATTGTTCACGAGCACGTCGACGCGCCCGAATCGATCCAGGACATCGGAGACCAAGCGTTCCCGTTCGGTCTCGTCGGCCAGGTCGGCAACGATCACGCAGGCCCCGGGCAACTCCGCGGCGAGCGCATCGAGGCGCCCTGCACGCCGTGCAGTCAGCACGACCTGTGCACCAACGGCGTGGAGCACCCTCGCGAAGTGCTCGCCGAGTCCGGAGGAGGCGCCGGTGACGACGGTGACCAGATCATCCAGTCGGAAACGATCGAGGGGCGAAGCGGTGAGCGGAGCGCTGTTCGACATGGTTCCCGACCCTAGATTCCGTCGCCCGGCGGTCATGTTCTCGTCACGTCGCCGTCATCTCAGATCGCGCGATCGGATGTCGAACACGTCGGTTGCATGACAACTTCGCTTCGAGGTGTCGACACACGAGACAGCGCGATCGGAACGAAGTAGGAAGGCATCCGTGGAACTCACTCGACACACCTGGAATGCAGCCATCAAGCTCGCTGTCGTGCTCTCCGTCGTGGCCGGTTTCGCAGCCGTGCTGCTGTCCGCAGCCGGGGACATCCCGCAGGCCGCGATCGTGCTGCCCGTCATCGTGGTGGCGTTCAGCGCAAGCTGGATCCAGACCAGTCGTGTCCGTCGCGAGCACACACCGGTTCGCCTCGGCGTGCCGCACCATCGCTGAGCCTTCTCAGCACCTTCGTCGGATCGTCGCAGCGGATCGCTTGATCGACGCGCCGAGCCGCCGTTCGCCTGAGACCTCGATGGCCGGCTGTGGCACCATCGAGCGATGAGCCAACCGCCGGGTTCCCCGAAGGTCCGAATCGGGTTCGGACTGGGCACGTCCACCACGCTGCACGGGCCGTCGTACGGCACCGTGGTCGATGCGCTCGAGCACCTCGGCTTCGACTCGCTGTGGTTGTCCGAACGCATCAGCAGCCCGGCACCCGATCCGTTGGTGGCGATGGCATATGGCGCGGGCCGAACCGAACGCCTCAAGTTCGGGATGTCGGTGATGGTGCTGCCCGGGCGCAACCCGGTCGTGCTCGCGAAAGAACTCGCCACGCTGGCCGCCATGTCCGGCGGGCGGCTGCTGCCGGCGTTCGGTCTCGGCGCCGTCGACCCGGTCGAACAACAAGCCTTCGGCGTCGAACGGACCGAGCGGGCGAAGCGCTTCGACGAGATGTTGACGGTGATGCGCCACTGCTGGACCGGTGAACCGTTCACCCATCACGGAGATCGCTACGACTACGACGATGTCCGCGTGCTGCCGGCAGCGACGAAGATGGAGGTCTGGCTCGGCGGGATCGCGCCATCTGAGCTGCGCCGGATCGGACGGATGGCCGATGGCTGGCTCCCGTCGTTCGTGACGCCCGCCGACGCCGCCGCGGGTCGAACCGTGATCGAGGAAGTGTGCGCGGAGCGTGGGCGCGGGATCGAACACGACCACTACGGCGCGCTCGTGCCGTATTCCTTCGGGCCGATCCCCGACCGGCTGCTGGCGCTCCTCGCGAAGCGCCGCCCCGACCTGGCCGATCCCTCCGAGCTCGTCCCGACGTCATGGGACGGACTCACCGACCTGATCCGACGCTTCATCGATGTCGGCACCTCGAAGTTCGTCGTGCTGCCCCTTTCGGAACCCGACGACGCCGATGCCTGGGTCGAGCACCTCACCGAAGCTGCTGACGTGCTGCTGCCACTCGAAACGCCGCGGTGACGAACGGCGCAACGTCGCTCTTCGAGTCGTCCCGGCCCGACCGATGGACGCCGATCGACTGGCAGATCGCTCGGCTCACCGTCGAGCTCACTCGTCCTGTCCCGGTGGGCAGGGCTCTCACCGTTTCGACCGGAATCGAACGCGATGGCCGCTAGGTGTCACTCGTCGCGTTGCGTTCCCACCGCGATGCGTGCGGACACCGGTTCACCGAGGGGGCCTGTGACGAGCCCGGGCCGGTCGGCGCATGGATTCGACTCCTGGTGCCGGTCGTGCCCGACGAGACGCCCTCGGGGGCACAGCGGGCGGCGGCGGCCGCCGACTTCGGCAACCGTGCACCTCCTGCGACCCCCCGTCGGAGACTGGATCGGGATGCGGACCGCCTCGTACTACGGGTCGATCGCCGCGTCATCGGGCGCAGCGTGTGCGGAATCGGCGCTGTACGACTCCGACGGTCGCGTGGGACGAAGCGTCCAGAGCCTGATCGTCGACGAACGCTGACGAGACCTTGACGCATCATCGGGAACCGAACGCCACCGTGTGACGTCCAACACACATGATGCGTGAACGGCTCATCCCACTGGCGGTGGCCACCACCGCCCTCCTGGTCGCCGCCTCGTGCAGCTCCGATGGCACATCGGAACCCACGACGTCGAGCGCTGCGGCGACGTCGACGCCCTCCGGCAGCGTGGCCACGACCGAGCCGCCCGGCACCACGACGCCGACGACCGTCGGGTCGCGCCCTCAGGGGTTCGCCTCGGCACACCTCGAGTTCTTCGGTGACTGCGACGCGTTGCTGAGCTACATGCAGACCGAGGCAGGCGAGCGGGTGACGGCGTGGGGCCTCGGCAACGGCGGCATCTACTACGGCGATGGACCCATGATCGAGGGAGACATGGCCGCCGCTGACGATGCCCAAACATCGGCGGAGGTGGCGCCGGGTGCGCCGGTTCAGGGCGAGGACTTCTCGGGGACGAACACGCAGGAGATCGGC
Organism: Ilumatobacteraceae bacterium; assembly: GCA_963698435.1. GTDB lineage: Bacteria > Actinomycetota > Acidimicrobiia > Acidimicrobiales > Ilumatobacteraceae > Sva-07. Next base: position 336,639 of record CAVOQV010000005.1, read on the forward strand.
GTCGACGAAGGCGACATCGTCGAGACCGACGGCGACTACGTCTACGTCGCCAACAGCGACGGTCTACGCATCGTGTCGGTGGCCTCTGCCGAAGTCGTCGCCGAGCCGGAACTTCCTCAGGGATCCCATCAGCTGCTGCTGGACGGCGATCGCCTGGTCGTGGCGACCTCGAGCTGGGGTGGTGCGCCGGACACGATCGTGTCGCTGCTCGACGTGAGCGACCCGACGAATCCACAGTTGCTGCGGCGTTCCCACCTCGAAGGCGGCGTGGTGGCCACCCGTTCGATCGACGGCATCGCTCGGCTGGTGATCACCACGTCCTTCGATCAGCGACTCCCCTTCGTTCAACCGAACCAGTTCGGTCTCGACGAGGAGTCGGCCCTCGAACGCAACAAGGAGATCATCGACGAGTCGACCGTCGAGGACTGGTTGCCTCGCTGGTTCGACGAGGATGCCGACGGCAACTTCGGGCCGATGTCGCAGGTGCTACCGTGCGAAACGGTTGCTGCGCCCACCGACTTCGCGGGCCTGGGCCTGACCTGGATCGGATCGATCGACGTCAACGGGGACGGGACGCCGATCGGATCCGCCGGCATCGTGTCGACCGGCGACACGGTGTATGCCTCGACGAACAACCTGTATGTGGCGACGCAGAACTGGGACTGGCGGTGGGGCGGCCCGGTACCGCTCGACACCGGCAGCGCCGCCCCCGACACGGCGCCCGACGAGGAGCCCGGTCCACCGCCGACGCTCATCCACCAGTTCAGCCTGGGCGAGGGCACCGGAGCGACCTACGTCGCCTCGGGCACGGTCGAGGGACGGCTGCTCAACCAGTTCGCGATGAGCGAGTTCGACGGCGACCTCCGCGTGGCGACCACGACCGACGACTGGGGCGGGTTCGGCGACCAGAGCGAGTCGACCGTGTTCGTCCTGCGACCCGAGGGCGACGAACTGCGACAGATCTCGTCGATCGGCGGGTTGGGCAAAGACGAGCAGATCTACGCCGTTCGGTTCATCGACGATCTCGCCTACGTCGTGACGTTCCGCCAGATCGATCCGCTGTACGTGATCGACCTCAGCGATCCCGCCAACCCGGTCGAGGCCGGCGAGTTGAAGATCCCCGGCTACTCGGCCTACCTGCACCCGGTGGGCGACGGCCTGCTGCTCGGCGTGGGACAGGACGCCACGGACGACGGCCGGACGACGGGCACGCAACTCAGCTTGTTCGACGTCAGCGACCCCTCCGATCCGCAGCGCATCAGCACGTTGCCGATCGGCGGCTCCAGCGAGGTGGAGTGGGACCACAAGGCCTTCCTGTTCTGGGAGCCCGACGGGTCGATCGTGCTGCCGGTGTCACCAGGCTGGAACGACTGCGGTCCCGCGGACGACTGCCTGGCGAAATCCATCCTCGGTGCGAGCGGAGGCGCAGTCGTCGCCGAACTCGACGGTCGCGAGCTGGTCGCTCGGGGCACGATCACCCATTCGAGTCCGAGCCGTTCCGGCTGCTGGAACCCGCTCCAGCGTTCGATCGCCATCGGCGACGAGCTGGTCACGGTCGGCCTCGACCAGATGGTGTTCTCGGACCGCCAGAGTCTCGAGCCCCGCGAGTCGGTGAGCTGGGGCGACCCCGAGCAGTACGGCTGCGCCTGGTACTACGACTGAGTGCAGCGGGGTGCCAGCGCCTGCCGCGGTCGATCGCCGGTCACGGCTCGACGAGGGTTCCGCCGGTGGTCGCGCGCGCAGCTCATCGCCGGCGAACGTCACTTTGGGGACCTTGATCGCGCGGAAGACGCCGACGTCCGAGGTGATCGACAGCAGTGTGTCGTCGGCGGCGTCGAGTTCGGTGAACATCGGCTGGAGCTGACCCCAGTTGACGAGCACCGACCCGTCAGCCGCGACGCGGGCACTGCCGAGCGCACCGCTGAGCAGTCCGGAAGGCTGGCGGATCTCGCGGGTCATCGTGGCGGTACCGGCGGCTTCGTCGATCCGATAGGCAACGACACGGGCGCTCTGGCCGATCATGGCGGTGCGATTGTCGTACACCGTCAAGATCTTGGTGCTCTCGTCGAATCGCGCATCGTGCTGGCGACGTGGGCCGCCCCACGGGTCACCGATGATCCTCAGTCGAGTGGCTCCGCCCAGGTTCGCAACGTAGCCCGGTGCGGCTGGATCGCTCGGCAGGCTGCCGAGAATCCAGTCGACGTCGCCGGTCGCCCGATCGACTCGGAACGCTGCGTCGAGGTGACGCGCCGAGAGGACGTAATCGCCGTCCGACAGGCGTTGGGCGGAGTTGATGTGGATCAGGTCGACCTCGGCGGGTGTCACCGGATACCGCCCGAATCGTTGCGGGAACGTGGTCTCGGCCGGGGAGAAGTGATCCTTGGAGCTCCAACTCCACTCCCTGGAGCCATCCGGCTTGATCTCGACGATCTCGCCGTCGAGGACATTGTCGTTCACCTGCCCACCAGGCGAGCCGAACGGACCAGGGACCGAAAGCATGCCGGTCGTGTCGCCGACGCGGAACGAGTACGAGATGATCGTCCAACCGTTGCCGGGGCCCTCGATGAAGTCGTGGTGGTCGACCGGTGATCCCCGGTTGTCGTCCGTCCCCAGGGTGTCGGTGACGACCCCGTCGAGTCCGAACCCCCAGTGTTCCAGGTTGTCGTCAGCCGTTCCGAAGAACTGTGCCCGCGGCTGCGGCGACGCTGCAAGCCGGCCGTCGCGGAACGTCTGCAGGTTGATCAGTGCCTCGGTCGAACGCTTGTACCAGACCGGGGCACCACGTTCGTCGAAGATCACCGCATACGAGCCCCAGGGAGCGAGCGCGAGTGTGGTCATGATCCAGCCAGGCGGCGACGTGCCCGGGTTGGTCACGGTCAGCTCCGGGAAGTCGAACGGCAGGCAGCGGAAGAGGTAGCGCTTGACGGTCGTGCCGCGCTGCAACTCGACCGCGATCGACGAATCGTCACTCGTCGAGATGCGGAAGTCGCCAGAGCCGACGGGAACGCCTCGCACGCGAGCGGTCACGCCGGGAAGCAGATCGAGATGGAGCGACAGCTCATTGGTCCCCTGGATCGGACACTCGACGGCGTAGTCGACGTCGTCGATCCCGAACTCCGGATACGCGTACGAGCCATCGAACCGAAGCTGCTCGGCGAGAGACCCGGCGGGCGCGGTGACGACTCCGAACAGATCGATGACCAGGTCGGTCGGCGCTGTGGAGAACACGCACACGCGGCCGTCGATGCCCAACTCGACGTTGACGAGGTTGGTCGTCTCGACAACCGGCGAGAAGTTCAAGGACGACGTGGACGTCACCGGGCCGCCCTCGCATGGGAAGATCCGGACGTTGCCGGAACCGACACCGTTGGTTGCGACGACGTTGAGTACCACCGCGGACGTCTCCGCATCGTCCGGTCGACCCGACACCGGAGCGAAAGAACGGACTTCGCCGGCCCCGATCGGTGTGGTCCAGCCGCCCGTACCGTCACGGCTGTCGATGAGCCGTTCGCCGTCGAGCGGACCGAACGTCCCCGACGGCCCGAACGACGGTGCCGGCGCGTAGTAGCCGGTGACGTCGATGACGAAATGCGTGTCCATCAGCGCCTTGACGCACACCTCCCCCCGCGCCGCGCTGCCCTGACCGAGTCCGACGATCGCGGCGACGGCTCGATCCTCGACGGCGACCACGTTGAGGTTCGACGCGAGTGGCGCCGGACTGCCGCACGGGAATGCGACCAGCCAGCCCGGTGAGACGGCTTCGGTGGCGGTGAAGTTGATCACGGCCGACGTGGCGTTGTCCGGCACGAACTTCCCGCCGATCGGGACGTTCTGGATCGCGCCGGCGGGCAGGCGGTTCCGGGTGCCGTCGACCCGTGAATCCCATGCCCGAGCATTGACGATCGAGTTGTAGCGATCAGGACCTGGGCCCCACCAGCCGGCGAGATCGATCACCAGATCGCCACCGAGTTGGCTGTAGACGCAGACCCGACGTTGTGCATCGAGCCGGGCGACCACCAGGTTCGGCGTCGGGATTCCGGCACGAGCGTTGAGGTTGGACGTCTCCGGGCGGCCAGTGGCGCACGGGAACACGGTGAAGTACCCACGTTGAGCCGACAGCGCCGTGGTCGAGAGAGCGATCGCCTGCGCGTTCGCCGGCGCCACGTCGGTTCCGATGGCAAGTTCGATCGTGCAGCCAGCGCCGATCGGTGTTCGGACACCTCCCGTGCCATCGCGCGTGTCGACCAGCCGCTGCGGGTTGATCGCCCGGTAGCTCTCCAGTTCGACGTCGGGCGGCGAGGTCGCCGCCGGTGGCGCCACACACGAGATCCTGGCGAGCGGTGCTGCCGCTGCCGAGTCGGGTGGCCCCACGACGGACAGGGTGCAGCCGAACACCGCGAGCACGCCGACGATCGACGAGGCGCGGGCGATCACGCTTCGAAAGTATCCCAACGTCGATCCGGTCCGCAGTCAGGCAACCTCAGAGCGTTGCGCACAGTGTCGGGTGTGGCGGTCCAACCGAATCCGCACACGAACGTAGGGGCATGGTCCTCAGCCGGGACGGGCGAGCAGAGGCAGCACCCCGGCACACGGCGCGGGTGTCACGCCCGTTTCTGGATGTTGGCCCACTCGTCACGGAGACCGACGGTGCGGTGGAACAGCATCGTCTCGTCGGAGTCGGCAGCGAAGTACCCGAGGCGCTCGAACTGCACGACCTGGCCCGGTTCGGCGTCGGCGAGCGCTGGCTCGACCTTCGCCCCGACCACGAGTTCGCGCGACTCGGGATTCAGATCGTCAAGCGGGTCACCGGTCGTCTCGCCGGGAACCTCTGGCGTGAACAGCCGCTCGTAGAGGGCCACCCTGGCCTCGACCGCATGGGCAGCCGACACCCAGTGCATCGTCGACTTGACCTTGCGCCCATCAGGGGCGTTGCCGCCACGGGTTTCGGGATCGTGAGTGACCTGCACCTCGACGACGTTGCCGTCGGCGTCGGTCTCGAATCCGGTCGCGGTCACGAAGAACGCGCCGCGGAGACGCACCTCCCTGCCAGGCGAGAGGCGGAAGTACTTCGGCGGTGGCTCGGCCATGAAGTCGTCCTGCTCGATGTAGAGCACCCCGCTGAACGGCACCATCCGCGTGCCGTCGTCGGCGTTCTCGGGATTGTTGTTCAGTTCGACGTGCTCGACGAGCGGCTCGCCGTCGTCGCCGACCGGCCAGTTCGTGATCACGACCCGCAACGGCCTCAGCACCGCCATGCGTCGCAAGGCCACCCGGTTCAGCTCGGTCCGGACGAACGACTCCAGCAGTTCGATCTGGTGACGGCTGTTGGTGCGCGACACCCCGATGAAGTCGCAGAACTCGCGGATCGCCGACGCTGGGTAGCCGCGGCGACGGAGACCCCGCAGTGTGGGCATGCGGGGATCATCCCATCCGTCGACGGTGCCGTCCTCGACCAGCTTTGCGAGCTTGCGCTTGGACGTCACCGTGTGGGTCAGCTCCAACCGGGCGAACTCGGTCTGACGGGGCTTTTCGAAGGGAAGCGGCAACTGTTCCAGGTACCAGTCGTACAGCGGACGATGGCTGTCGAATTCGAGCGTGCACAGCGAGTGGGTGACGCCCTCGATGGCGTCGCTCTGACCGTGCGCCCAGTCGTACGTCGGATAGATGCTCCAGAGCGCTCCGGTGCGATGGTGATGCACGCCGCGGATCCGGTACATCACCGGGTCGCGCAGCTGCATGTTCTCGTGCTGCATGTCGATCTTGGCGCGCAGCACATGTGACCCCTCGGCGAACTCGCCGGCGCGCATACGCTGGAAGAGATCGAGGTTCTCCTCGATCGACCGGTCACGGAACGGGCTCTCGATGCCGGGCTTGCCGTAGCCGCCGCGCTGCGCCGAGATCGTCTCGCCATCCTGATCGTCGACGTAGGCGAGGCCCTTGGTGATCAGCAGTTCAGCCCACGCGTAGAGCTGATCGAAGTAGTCGCTGGCGTAGAGCGGCTCACCCTCGATCGTGAAGCCCAGCCAGGCGAGGTCGGCGACGATGCCGTCGACGTAGCTGGTGTCCTCGGTGTCAGGGTTGGTGTCGTCGAAGCGCAGATTGCAGATGCCGTCGAACTCGGCCGCGATGCCGAAGTCGACCGTGATCGCCTTCGCGTGGCCGATGTGCAGGTAGCCGTTCGGCTCGGGCGGGAAGCGAGTCTGGACCCTCCCGCCGAACGTGCCCTGCTCGTTGTCGGCTCGCACGAGATCGCGAACGAAGTTGGAGGCGGCTGGAAGTCCGTCGGTGGCAGGCATGACGTCGACCAGTATGGACGGCCACACCTCGATCAGCGCAGACCGTTGCCGGCTTCGGCCACGCCGGGCTCCGCGTGTGATCTCCCGTCGGGAATTCGACACCCCGATCGGAGTACAACGGAGCCATGACTCCACTCGAGATCGTCCAGCAGACGTCCCCGATCATCAACCAGGCCGGCAACCGGTTCTACTTCGATGCCGACACGATGGCTCGTGGCAAGGAACTCGGCCTCGACGGTTTTCGCTTCTACTTCCTCGGTCGCGGCGGCGTGCTCGGCGATGTGGAGCCCGCGGTGATCGTCGCGGCGTTCGGGTACTTCAGCCCCGGAACCGTCGAGATGATCTGGGATTCGGCGAAGCAGATCATGGCGCCGCGGGAGGCCGCCCACGAGTACCTCGCCTGCGCCGACCGATTCGGGATCGCCAAGCTCGACGGCCTCGATGTGCTCGACGGATTCAACGACGCCGCCGAGAAGGTCGTCGCCTCGGTCGACCGTTCCGCGTTGGCCCTGTTCGCGGGCATCGCTGCAGAGCCACTCCCCGACCACCCCGCAGCTCGCGCCTACCGGAACGTGTGCATCCTGCGAGAACTTCGCGGCAGCATCCACCTGTTGGCGATCGTGGCCACCGGAGTGTCGCCACTGGTTGCCCACACCATCCGGCGTCCCGACGATGTCACGTCGTTCGGCTGGGAGTCCTCGCCCGACATCTCCGACAACGACCGCGCGCTCCTCGACATGGCCGACGAACTGACCGACCGGCTCCTCGTGCGCTCGATCGAGACGCTCGACGACGCCCAGCGCGAGGCGTTCGTCACCGGCGTCGAGATCATCGGCGCCCACCTCGACTGCTGACCGGCCGCCCGACTGCCGACTCCCCGGACCCCGCCACCCCGCGATGAGCGAAACCGCCACATACGCGCCATTCGCTCATCGCATACCGGATCACCGCCCCAGCTATGAGCGAAACCGCCACATACGCGCCATTCGCTCATCGCAACTCAGGGCCCGAAACGGAAAGAGACCCTCCGGGGAGGGCCTCTGACCTGGGTGTTCTGAACAATCTGCTTGGCAGCCCGTACGGGATTCGAACCCGTGCCGCCACCTTGAGAGAGCGATCAGATCAGTCCGGCCAGTGTCGCCCAGTGCCATGCCGTATGGCTTGAGCAGGACGAATTCTACCATCGCGTCCGTCGAGTACCGGGCCGTTCCGGCCAGTCACCGCTGCATTCATGGGCAAACCCATGGGCAAGTTGCCGACGGCGAGTTCCCACGGCGTATGCGCAGCGGGATCATGCGCTACCGATGTGGACGCCATCGGCGACCGACTTCGCCGGTTACCGGGCTCGGGCGGCTTGATGGTTGGGCACTGGGTGATGGATGGGTTCGCCACGATCCGCCCGTGTCTGACTGCAGTACCCAGCGGTAGGTGGCCCCACAGCCGGGGCACGGGTCCGCTCCTACCGTTGGGCTACTGCCTGCTATTGACCTCGCTTGACGAGATTGACGTCTGGTCCGTTGGGCTTGAAAGCAGCCTGGACGTTCCACAGCTGGCCATCGGGCTCTTCAACCGTGCCGGTCAGGTGGAACCCGCCTGAGCTGGCGCGGACGTTACCGGTGCCCGTCGCTATCACGGGCCAAGCCGCAGGGTCGCCGCAAACCACTTCGGCAGGTCCGAGTGGAGCGACGATCACGGGAACGTCGTCATCTTGGAGAACTCCGTTCACTCTGCCATTGGGGGTGAAGACCAGCTGTTCAACGCCAGCCCCCGCCGGGATCCCATTGCAGGCATCCGCGATCGAGTTGACGTTGGCAAACACCACCAGTCCGTCCTCGAAGTCGGGCACGAACGAGAACCCTGGGCTGTCGAATCGCTCGACGATTCCTGCCGATGACGGTCCGTTGCCGATGTCGGCCGCGGCCGGAGTGCCGCTCGCCGTTCCGATCGCTCCGAGCGACACCCCGACCACAGCTGCGAGTGCAGTTCTGCGCCTCTTCATGATGATCACCAGTTCCCTTCGTTCGGGGCGGACGTCGTCCGTCCTTGGTTCGTTGCAGGAAGCCAGCCTCGCCACCCTCGATAACGTCCCGATAACCCGTGACCTAGCATCGGGGTCGATGGACGCAGTGACGAGTCCGGAGGCTGCCCCGACGACTGGGACGGTGCTGTGCGAGTTGGGGCCCCTCGGCGTCGAGACAAACGGTGTCTGGTCTCCGGTGCGTGGAACAAGGACGTCAACGGTGCTTGCTGCACTGATGTTGGGAGCCCGCTCCGGTGTCACAACCGAGGAACTGGCGGAGATGGTGTGGCCATCCCCGCACCAACCTGCTACCGCTCGTCAGTCCCTTGCGAACATCGTGCTGCGAATGCGAAGCACGTTCGGTTCGTCGTTCATCGAGTCCACGGGGCGTGGATACCGCATCGGCGATCATGTGCAGTCGGACCGCGAGCGGTTCCTCGCTGGGATCCGCACGGCCGAAGAGGTCGTCGTTGGTACGCCCGATCGCGCCCTGGAACTGGTGGAGCGGGTCCTCGGACGGTGGCGAGGTGAACCCTGGGCCGGACTCGAACGACCGGACGGTGTCGAGGCAGACCGCGCCCGTCTGCTCCAGGTCCGCACCGCAGCCATACGGATCCGAGCGACCGCCTTGATCGCGCTCCACCGGCGAAACGCCAGCTTGGGTGATCTACGCGAGCTGCTCCACATCGATCCGTACGACGAGTTCGCCCGTTATCACCTCGTGCAGGTGCTGACCGACACCGGTCAGCGGGCGGAGGCCCTCCGCACGATCCGCGAGGCGCATCGCCTGTTCTCGGAGCGTGGACTCTTGCTCGACGGAGCGCTCAGCGACATCGAGCAACGGTTGCTGAGCGCAGAGTTCGCGTCCGGGACCGAGGCCGAACCGTTGCCCCGGCACGCCGGGGACTTCGTGGGCCGACATCGTGAGATCGAGGCGATCGCCGGCCTGGTTCGAGGCAGTCGGTTGGTGACCGTTCACGGTCCCGGCGGTTCGGGCAAGACGCGTCTCGCTGTCCAGGTCGCCTCTGCGATGGTGGATTCCTCAAGCGCGGGGTTCGTCGCGCTGGCCAACACGAGCTCGCCACAACAAGTCGAACTCGCGTTCGCGCGAGGACTCGGTTTGCCGCCGAACAGGCTCGACGGACTGGACTTGGCCGAGCGGCGCGCAGCTCTGGCGAACGTGGCGGCTTCGTCGGTTGGTGTGTTGGTCGTTGACAACTGTGAGCACGTCCTCGCCGACGTTCGAACGATCGTTGGCGAGTTGCTCGCCGCGCCTGGACGTCTGCGCATTCTCGCCACATCTCGTGTTCTGCTCGAACTCGCCGATGAGTACCGATACCCGATTCCGGAATTCACCGACGGTGTCGAGCTGTTTCGACGGCGGTCGGCGCAGCACGGCGCTCACGTCGAGTCCTCCGAGCGCGTCGACCTGGTCGCCGAGATCTGCGACCTGGTGCACCACCTTCCGCTCGCGATCGAGATCGCAGCCGCTCAGACTCCGTACCGAACGCTCGACGAGATCGCCGGCGAACTCGGACAAGGGGTCGTGCACCGAGATGCGACCCAACCCGAGAGCCGGCACGAGACCATGAGCGCTGCGATCCGTTGGAGTCACGAGCTGCTCGACTCGGAAACGGCTGACGCCTTCGTGCGACTCGGAACGTTCGAGTCGCCGTTCGAGCGAGCCGATGCGCACGCCGTGATCGAATCGGACGAGACGAGCACCGTTCTCGACGCTCTCGTTCGCAGCACACTCGTCGAACGAAGTGATCGTGACGGGCACAGCTCGTATCGACTGGCTGTCCCGGTGCAGCAGTACTGCGCAGCTGAACTCGCCCGGCAGGGCGTCACGACCGACCTCGCGATCAGCTACGCCGACTGGCTTCTCGAGTTCACGGACCGGCCGTACGGCGACGTGTGGTGGAGCTTCTCTGCCATCGACGAAATCGGCGTCCGTCTGCCCCATGCTCTCTCAGCCGTCGACGCGCTCAGCACTGCCGGACGTATCAACGACGCCACGCGGCTGGCGAGCCGGCTCGGTGGTGCCGCACTGCTCTGTGGGTACACCGACGAGCTGATCGACATCCTGGCCGGGCTGTGGCCCGCCAGCGACGACGCCGAGGCCACCGCGGACGCGCTCCTCGCAGTGGTGCTCTGCGCCGACGTGGCGCGCCGTCCGGAGTTCGGTCCGGCGCTGGGCCTGCTTGCAGCGATGGACGGAGAAGCGGGTGATCGACACCGGGTGTTCGTCCATTGTCTTCACTCGCTGTTGCTCATGATGGCCGCTCGACTGACCGACGAGAACTACGCGCCGGCGCTGGACGAGCTCCGACGAGCTCGAGAATGCTCGAACGAGCTGGCATCTCCCATCAGCCGAGCACACGTCGAGAAGTGGGAATCCGGAATTCACCTCTTCACAGGCGAATGGGCTGCAGCGGAGGCCGCCGCACGCCGCGCTCTCGACGAAGCGCCCGGCACCCTCATGGATCTCAGTGCAACAGTGAGTCTCTGCCACGCCCGGCTCCAACTCGGCGACGCCGACACGGCGCTCCGGTATGCGAGCAGCCACCCCCACCGCAACACCGACACCGCATTCGGAGACCGCCTCGGCATGGTCGCAGCAATCGCGCGAATCCAACGCGGGGACGTCGATCTGGGCCTGGCCGAGATCTCCGCGATCCATCAGAAGACCCAGCGAATGCCCTGGGCCGTCCAGCGGGACGACCTCGCCATTGCCATCGCCTACATCGCCCACCTCCTCGGCCACGACGACCTCACGCTCCAGATCCTCGACACTGGGCTCGTCGGATTCGGGCCGTGGACCGGCCACCTGATTCCCGCGATCTGCCGAGATCTCCACATACCGCTCACCGGGCGATCCACTGATGTCGAAACCCACAGAGGCGGCGGCCATCTCGGTGCCACCACCGATCGAATACTTGGCGAACTCCAGCAGCGGACCGAGGTGTCAGGAGTCTTGTCGTCGAGCACGACGATCTAACCTGGCGAGTCGTTGCCGAGCCGTGCGGTCGTTATCGCGCCGTTATCGAGGTCGTCCATCCTGTCTCCGGCGGCGAACTCTGGGACGTCGCAACGATGAGGCGACTACGGGGCGCCGCAGGTGCCATGAGCTTGGAGGTATCGAATGAGGTCGACGAACAAGGTGCGTTTTGCCATTGGGGCCGCTGCTGTGTGCGCGTCCGCCGGATTGTCGTCGGGTGCTGCCTCGGCGGATCCTGGGGGGTTCGTTTCTGACGAGTTGGAGTACGGCTTCTTCTATGGCACCTTCGACGAGAACCCGAACATTGCGCTCTTCGCCGGTGGCACCTTCGAGGAGTTCTGTACGTCCGACCCCGACGGCGGACCGGGAACTGCGCCCCTTCGCGTCTTCCCACGCCGTGACGGCACAACGGACCTCAAGGTGAACGCCAAGGATCAGCCGATCTACTTGTACGAGACGGAATTCAATGACATCCCCGAGTGGCTCGGCGCTGCGTGTGCCAGCATTGTCATCGGCGACGAGGCGCCGCCGGAACCGTTCGCAGCCGGCGAGGCCGACTTGAAGGTGCGCATCACCGTCGTGTCGGCGGACCGGGCCGAGGTCTTCAACTCAGTCAACGGCAAGGCGACCGGCAACGATGGTACCGAGTACAAGGTTCGTGGCTCGGCGGATCTCAGCGTCGAGGGTGGCATTCCCGTCGGCGATCCACGCGACTTCGTCGACTTCACGCTCAGGGAGATCCGGCGCTGAATCAGCGCCGCAGATGCGTGCGCAACACTTCGGCCCGAGCCGCACACCGCATAATCCCGGGGTTGCAGGCCCGGAGGGGCATCTGTGTCCCGCCGACGCAGCAACCGCCTGACTCGTTGGGTTCTCCGATTCCAGACAGCTGGCACCGGTGCCCAGCGAAAGGGGTCTCTTCCGCTGGAGGCGCTCGTGCGCTTTCACTTCGAGGCGCTACGTCCGTCGGCGTTCTCGACGCGCCGCCTCGCGCTCCCGCCGACGTCGCTCTGAACTCGGGGCGCCAAGACCACTCGGCTCGCCATCGACCCGGGTATCGGGCACGTGATGGTCTGTCGCCGACGGTAGCGGCGAGCTCGATGTCGGGGGGAACGCAGTTGCCAACCTTCGAAGCTCACTCTGCAGTCGGACGATCTGAGCCCAGAGGCGGTCGCGCTCGTCCTCGAGCTGGACGATGCGCTCACGAAGCTTCCGATTCTCGATGAGCGCCTCGGATGCTTCTGCGGGGTCGACGAGTCGGGCCATTCGCTCGCGTTGTCGGGCGCGGTAGGCACGCATCCGCTCGGCGTCGGACGACCACTTCCTCGGCCTGCCCGGTCGCCACTGTGCGCCATCCATGCTGGAACGGTGACGACGCGACGTCACGGATCACTGCCCGACTCGATTCCCGGGGGTCACCCACCACGTCACGGATCACTACCCGACTGCCGAGAAACGACTGTTCCGTCGGCAGTCGAACGGCAGTCAAGGAAGAACCAAGAGCGCCTCGTCGGCATCCTCACCGAAACGAACAATCTCGTCGTGGTTGTTCCGCAACGCGTCGAAGATCTCGATCGTGTTGGCATTGCCGAGCCTCACCCAGATCGCCTTCGGCGGCGGGCCGTGCAGGAACGCGAGCTGGCGGAAGTCGGAGTCCTTCGACACGATCACGAAGTCATGGTCGCGGGCGTACGTCCAGATCTCGGCGTCGGTTGCCGTGTCGAGTCCGACCTCGGTGACGTGACTGCTCTCCGGGTAGTCGACCGAGAACATTCCGACGAGACGCCGTGACACGTTCTGATCGAACAGCAGCTTCACGCCGGAGTTGCGAGCCGACGCTCACGCTGCGCTGCGAACTCGATCGCTGCGCGGACGTGACGCTCGGTGAGCTCGGGGAAGTCCGCGACGATCTCCTCGGCCGTCATGCCGGACGCCAGGTAGTCCAAGACGTCGTACACGGCGATGCGAGTACCGACGAAGCATGGCTTGCCGCTCCGGACTCCCGGTCGAGTCTCGATCAGCTCCGTCAGGTCCACGCACACAGGCTACTCGTGTCGCACCTCGGGCGTTCGCGACGACGCGTAGACGGTACGGCGCACCGTTGGTGCAGATGTACAGAGCAGTGGGTCGAATAGACGCACGTTCGGAAATGATGGGCAGAGGAATGTTGGCGCGAGCGCGTCACAAACTCGGCGATCGAGAGTCATGTCTATGCATGGGGAGCGAACGCGACGACGCTGGGAGGTTCGGGGTCGAGCGCCTGACCGTGACCGTCGCTCAGGCGGGGGTCATGCTCGGGATCTCGCGGACGTCGGCGTACGAGCGTGTGAGGCGTGGTGAGATCCCGACCGTTCGGCTCGGGCGGCGGTTGCTGGTGCCGAAGACCCGGCTGCTGGCGATGCTCGAAGGTGAGCCACCAGCGACCTCGTCGGCGGAGGACGAAGCGGCGTGAGCGGCACGCTGCTTCGGTGGCTACTCGCCCGACTCATCGGGTGCGCTGAGGCGGCCCAGGATCTCCGCCGCTTCCTGATCGGCCTCTGGGACGAAGTGCGAGTAGACGTTCAGCGTCGTCGCCGCGTTGCGGTGTCCCAGGCGACCGGCCACGGTCCGCACGTCGACGCCGGCACTGAGCAGCCTGGTGGCACGCGCGGCGGTGACGCCGCCGCGGCCGGGTTCACGCCGAGCCAGCCCCACCGCACTCCCTGGGCCAGGGCCCGCCGCAGGATCCCGTGGATGCGCCGGATCGAGCCCGGTGCCAGCGGTCGCCCGTTGCGCCCGCCGTCGACGAGCAGCGATCGGTACTACCGGTCGAGCGACGCAGTCGTGAGCTTGCTGAGGCGCACGTCGCCGAGCGCCGGCCGCAGGTTGCGCTCGATGTACCCGACGACCTCACGGGTCGTCTTCGGCGAGAAGTCCTCGCGGGCGAGCTCGAGCCACCGGTCCAGCAGCTCCCCCACCGTGGCCGTCGTCCTCGTCGCCAGGCCGCGTTCGGCTTCGACCTTCATCTCGTTCAGCAGCCGCTGCGCCTCGCGCTTGCCGGCGCGGACCGTCTTCGTCGCATAGCGCTGCTTCCCGCTGACCGGGTCGGCGCCAGGTCGACTCTGAGCTCCCACGCCGACCCCCGTCGGCGCATCGATCCCTTCATGACCTTCCTCCATTGTGATTCATGGGCAAGCCATGGGCAACGGAGGCCGAAAACGGAAAGAGACCCGCCGGAGCGGGCCTCTGACCTGGTACTTCCTTGGCAGCCCGTACGGGATTCGAACCCGTGCCGCCACCTTGAGAGGGTGGTGTCCTAGGCCACTAGACGAACGGGCCAAGTAGCGATCGGCCACGATATCAGCCGGGTCGGCGATCCCACCCGGCAGACACGACCGAGCCGACAACACGGGTCGAAAAGCGCCAACGCCAGCCTCCGGTTCTGCGAACAGAACTGCGGGCCGGCGGCGGATCAGAGCTGGGGTGCAGGGACTCGAACCCCGAATGACAGTACCAGAAACTGCTGTGTTACCAATTACACCACACCCCATGGCGTGACGGTCGATGACGGGTCGTCGACCGGTGCGGGACGGGATTGTATCGGCCTCAGTCGGTGAGGCCACTCAACCGATCGAACCCGATGATCCGACCGATCGCAACCCCGGCAGCCTCGGCGACTTCACGACGCAGTTCCGTGGACCCCGTCACAACCGAATCAGGCGCCGGCGACACGTAGGCGGTGAATCCGACCTCGGCGGCGGTGAGCTTGCTGCGCAACGCGTGGTAGGGATCGGTCACCACGAGCACCGTCTCCACGGAGTCGTCGACGAGCACCCGAGCCCGTTCGAGCGAGTCGTGGGTGGTCGAGCCGGCATCCTCCTGCACGATCGCCGACGCCGGCACGCCGCGAGCGGTCAGGTACTCGGCGGACGCCGACGCTTCGGTGAATCGATCACCCTCCTGATTTCCGCCGGTGACGATCACAATCGGGGCGAGCCCGTCATCCCAGAGTTCGACAGCGTGGTCGAGTCGCGCTGCCAACTGTGGCGACGGTCGCCCGTCGTACTGGGCGGCGCCCATGACCACGATCGCATCGACGCTGCGGGCTTGGTCCGACCGCCCGGTCGACCACACCTGCCAGAACGACACCGCGAAGTACGCGATCGACAGCACGAGCACGACGATGACACCCTGCAGGATCCGACGGCCCACGAACCGTGGCGGCGCCGGCAGGGGCTGGACCGGTGTCGGGTCCCGGGTGAGTTCGGCGTTGGCCGACGGACGCATCGATGGTTCACGGTCCATCGCCAACGGGACCTCGCCCGTCCTGGCGTACTTCTCGCCGACTGACTGGTGGCGATCGAGCGCTTCGAGCAGCGCGCGGTCCCGAACCACCTCCTCCTCCGTGGGGACCCTGAACTCACGATCGGCCATCGATGTCACCGAGCGCCGCCGAGCGGATCGCCACCGGCCACCGCGGCCGCAATCGACAAGCGACGGAGCGTCTCGTCCCGGCCGAGCACCTCCATCGACTCGAACAGCGGGGGACCGACGGACCGACCGGTCACGGCCACACGCACCGGGGCCTGCGCCTTGCCGAGCTTGAGTTCATAGCGGGTCATCACGTCTTCGAGCATCGTCTTCAAACCATCGGCGGTCCACGCACCAATCTTCTCGTACGAAGCGATCACGTCGGCCAGCAGCGGCGCCGCCCACTCGGGCCCGAACGCCTTGTTCCACGAGGTCGGGTCGTAGTCGATGGCCGAGTCCTCGGGCCAGAAGAGGAAGTCGACCTTCTCCGGGACCTCTCGAAGCGTCGTGAGGCGTTCTTGGATGTACGGCGCGATCGCGGCGAACCGATCGCGGTCCCAGTCGTCGGGCAGTTCGTCGCCGGCTCGTTCGACGAACTCGGCGAGCGGCATCCGCCTGATGTACTCACCGTTGAACGCCGCGAGCTTCTTGACGTCGAAGAAGGCGGGCGACCGGGTGACGTCCTCGAGTCTGAAGGCAGCCTCGATTTCGTCCCAGGACGCGATCTCGCTCCCGGCCGCCTCCGCCCCGGGCGGGGTCCAACCGAGCGTCATCAGGTAGTTCACCATTGCGTCGGCGAGGTATCCGTCGTCGCGGTACTGCTCCAGCGCCACCTTGTCACGACGCTTCGACAGCTTCTTGCGTTGCTCGTTGACCAGCACCGGCACATGCCCCCACCGCGGCACGTCATGGCCGAGCGCCCGCCAGAGCATCTGCTGTTTGGGCGTGTTCGGCAGGTGCTCCTCGGCGCGCACGACGTCGGTGATCGCCATCTCGATGTCGTCGACGACGTTGGCGAGCAGGAACACCGGCGTTCCGTTGCCGCGCAGGAGCACGAAGTCCTCGATCGTGCTGTTGTCGAACGAGACCTCGCCGCGCACCAGATCGTCGACCACCGTGGTCCCCTCGGGTACACGGAACCGGAGCACGTGGCCGGGGCCGGGTCCGAGCCCGCGATCGCGCGAGTACCCGTCGTAGCCGGTGACACCGAGTTCCTTCGCACGGGACTGGATCTGCTCGGCGGTCAGATCGCAGTAGTACGCGTGCCCTTCGTCGACCAGGCGCTGGGCGGCTGCGATGTGAGCGTCGGCGTAACCACTCTGGAAGTGCGGTCCCTCGAAGTGCGGATCGTCGGACGAGATGCCGATCCAGGCCGAGCGCGTCGATGATGCCCTGTGTCCACTCGGGCCGGTTCCGGGCTTCGTCGGTGTCTTCGATTCGCAGCACGAAAGTGCCACCCAGACGCCGGGCCAGCGCCCAGTTCTGCAACGCCGTGCGAGCACCACCGACGTGGAACGAGCCGGTGGGTGACGGCGCGAATCGGAAACGGGGCCCGGAGGTCATGTCGACTCCGACGCTATCTGTCGGCGCCTTCGCCCGAAGGGTGTTCTTCGACAAGGAGCGGCCAAGTCTTCAACAAGGTCGCCGCAAGATCACCGCAAGATCACCGCAACGTCCCCGCAAGCCCGCCTTCCCGACCCGAGACCGAGGAGACGGATCGACCCGGGAGACCCGGCTCGACGGCGTCCGCGCGTTCGCGTCGGTTCCGAACTCAGGCGAGAGGTTCGGGCGCCGGGGCGACTGCCATGATCGTCAGATTACGGAGCTGACGGATCGCCACCGACAGCGTCGTCAGATCGAAACTCTCGGCGCGGCGAATCTCGGTGTGCATCGCCAGCGCCCGCCCCACCGCTCGTTCGTTGGCCTCGACCCAGGCCGCCGGGGAACCATCGGCCGATCGCATCACCTGTCGTGTCAAGTCGGCGATCACCGTCATCAAGTCGTGGCGGAGCGCTGCCCGAGCCTGCTCCTGCCAACGGTCCGAGCGCGGCAGATTGCTCACGCCATCCCACAACCACCCGAGGTCGAACGCATCGAAGGTCGCCCAGTAGGCACTGGCCGCATCGGCGACGTTGCGCGACTCGCTGTGGGCGATCTCGACGATGTCGAACCCGGTGTGGAGCCACGGCCACCTCGCCGACCGCTCGGCGAGTTCCACCGGAACGCCCGCAGCGACACGTTCCTCGCGGACACGAGCGACGTCACCGGCCACCCGGCCGCTGACGACACCATCGAGTGACTCGGCGAGAAACGCCAATCCAGCGGAGAAGGTGTCGACCGCGTCGGCGATGTCCAGAGGCGGCCGGCGGTGACGCAACAGCCACACTGCGCCACGCTCCGTCATCCGCCGGGCGGCGAGGAAGAGTGCGATCTGGGTGTCGAGATCGATGCTGCTCCCGAGAGCGTCGATCTCGCGCCAGATGTCGGCGAACCCGAAGATCTCGCGTGCCGCAAGGAACGCCCTGGCGACGTCGGACACCGACGCTCCCGAGTCTTCGGTCATGCGATGATCGAACGAGATCCCGGCGAGGTTGACCATGTTGTTGACGATCGTCGTGGCGACGATCTCACGACGCAGGCGGTGCGACCGGATCGCGTCCGGGAAGCGTTCGCGGATCTCGACGGGGAAGTACTCCATCAGGTCGGGTTCGAGTGCAGGATCGTCCGGCAGATCGGAGTCGAGCACCTCGACGACGTTGGCGTTCTTCGTGTAGGCGATCATGACCGCGAACTCGGGTGCCCGCAGTCCGCTGCCCGCGCTCTGTCGTTCGGCGATCTGCTTGTCGGACGGCAGGAACTCCAGTTCGCGATCGAGGTACCCCTCGGCCTCGAGGGTGTCGAGATACCGGGCGTGCACGTTGACCATCGAGAGCGACTGGGTCCGGGCGATCATCAGCGCCAAGGTCTGGGCTCGGTTGTCGTCGAGGACGAGGCGGGCGACCTCGCTGGTCATCTCGACGAGCAGTGCGTTGCGTTGCTTGACCGTCAACTCACCGTCGCGCACGAGCTGGTCGAGCAGGATCTTGATGTTGACCTCGTGGTCGCTGCAGTCGACACCGGCGGAGTTGTCGATCGCGTCGGTGTAGATGAGTCCGCCGTTGATCGCGTACTCGGCGCGGGCGCGCTGGGTGAGACCGAGGTTGCCTCCCTCGCCGACGATTCGGGCGCGCAGTTCGGAGCCGTCGACTCGGAGCGAATCGTTGGCGCGGTCCCCGACGTCGGCATGGCTCTCGCTCGACGCCTTCACGTACGTGCCGATGCCGCCGTTCCACAGCAGGTCGACCGGGGCGCGCAGGATCGCCGAGATCAGGTCGTCGGGTCGCAGTTCGGTGACGGATGCATCGATGCCGAGGACGTCACGTACTTCGGGCGTGACCGCGATCGCCTTGAGCCGGCGAGAGTGCACTCCGCCACCGTTCGAGATCAGCCGACGGTCGTAGTCGGCCCAGCTGGAGCGCGGGAGTTCGAACAGTCGCTGTCGCTCGGCGTGCGATTGCGCTGGGTCGGGATCAGGGTCGAGGAACACGTGGCGATGATCGAACGCCGCCACGAGCTTCAGGTGCGGTGACAGCAGCATGCCGTTCCCGAAGACGTCGCCCGACATGTCGCCGATGCCGACCACGGTGAGTTCGTCGGTGTCAGCATCCTTGCCGATCACGCGAGCGTGTCGGCGCACACTCTCCCACGCGCCACGCGCCGTGATGCCCATCTCCTTGTGGTCGTAGCCGTGACTTCCTCCGGAGGCGAACGCGTCGCCGAGCCAGAAGTCGTACTCGGCTGCGATCTCGTTGGCGATGTCGCTGAACGTCGCCGTGCCCTTGTCGGCGGCGACGACGAGGTAGGGGTCGTCGCCGTCGTGGATCACGACGTCGGGCGGGTGCACGATGCGGTCCCCGACGACGTTGTCGGTCAGATCGAGCAGACCGCGCACGAAGCGGCGGTACCGGTCGATCCCCTCCGCTCGAGCCGCATCACGGTCCCCGGGATCCGCCTCGGACGACTTGATCACGAAGCCGCCCTTCGCGCCGGTGGGCACGATGACGGCGTTCTTGACCATCTGGGCCTTGACCAGGCCGAGCACCTCGGTGCGGAAGTCCTCGGGGCGGTCGCTCCAGCGCAAACCGCCCCGGGCGATCCGACCACCGCGCAGGTGCACGCCTTCCACGAACGGCGAGCACACGAAGATCTCGAACTCGGGCCGCGGCTCCGACAGGAATCCCACGGCATGCGGCCGCAGCTTGACGGAGATCTCCTGGCGGCCGCGGAACGCATTGGTCCGGTCGGTCGCGTCGATCAGGGTGAGGAAAGCCCGACAGATCCGGTCGTCATCGAGCGATGGGACGGCGTCGAGGAGTTCGTGGAGTTCAGCACGGCAGCGTTCGACGGTGTCGGAGCGATCGGCGGCGATCGACGGATCCGTCGGCCTCGGGTCGAAGCGGGTGTCGAACAGTTCGACGAGCTTGCAGGCGATCTCAGGGTGACGCACGATCGATTGCTCGACGTAGCTCGAACTGAACGGAAACGAGGCCTGCCGCAGGTATCGGTTGTACAGGCGCAGCACCGCGATCTGACGGCGATCGAGGCCGGCGGAGAGCACCAGCCGATTCAACCCATCGGGTTCGATCGTGCCGGTCATCAGCTCGACGAACGCCAGCTGGACCTCGGCGTGTTGAGCGTCGGTGATCGACTCCGCCGACATGCTCACGCCGATGTCGTCGAGGTGCACCGTCGCCGACTCGCCGACGAACACCGACGGGTGCTCGTCGAGCGGCGACAGTCCGAGGTGTTCGAGCATCGGCACGAGCTCGGAGATCGTCGTCGGCCGGTCCCGCAGGAACACGCGGAAGCGCCATTCGCCGTCGACCGCGTCGAGCGAGCGACCGAACGACGTCGTGATGTCGTGAGTGCCCGACAGCATCGCTTCGACGTTGACGAGGTCGCCGACAGAGGCCTCGGGACGCACACGCGCTTCGTAGTCGGCGGGAACCGACCCGGCGACGACGGACCATACGCGATGCCCTTCGATCTCGCCGAGCAGATCGACCAGCGCATCCCTGGCCCTCTCGCTCCATGTTCGCGAGGCGGTGTCGATCGAAGCGACGAGCCGAGCGTTGTCGTCGAGCGGTGCGGCCCGAACGGTCATCGAGATCCGTGCGAGCGAGCTCGTCCCGACCAGCGTCTCGAGGTCACGGACCTCGCCGCCGTAGTACTCGGACACCAACGCGGCGACCAGTTCGGGCAGAGCGGCGGCGAACCGGGACTGCGGGACGTAGGCGAGCACGGTGGTCCATGGCCCGACGGGTTCCATCAGGTCGAACACTCTGACGATGTGTCGTTCCTGCAGTCCTGTGATCGCCGAGACCAGCTCGGTCAACTCCGCAACCCCGGATTCGAAGACGACGTCGCGGGGAAGGGTCTCGATCACGTTGCGGACCGCGCGCCCCGTGTGACTCTCGATGGTTGCACCGACACGGTCGACCACCTGTCCGGCCCGTTCTCCGATGCCAGGAATCGCGAAGACGCTCTGG
Source organism: Ilumatobacteraceae bacterium (assembly GCA_963698435.1). Taxonomy (GTDB): domain Bacteria; phylum Actinomycetota; class Acidimicrobiia; order Acidimicrobiales; family Ilumatobacteraceae; genus Sva-07. Next base: position 357,834 of record CAVOQV010000005.1, read on the forward strand.
CGGTAGGCGGCGCTTCCGAGCAGGCCCACGAACCGAATCTCCGTCCCGTTCGTCGGTACCCGGACGGCGATGGACGTCATGCGGGCCTGGCGGTGCACGGTGGCCACGGCGTCGGTCCGAGCGATCACGACGGGGTCGTCTCCGTCGTGCGACGGTGGGTCGATGCGTTCGGGATCGAGACGACGCGACCGGTACTGACCGAGCAGGCTCGCAGGCTGGAGCCGCAACCCGTCGGGCGACGACTCGTAGATCGCTGAACCGAGGAACACGAAGTTCGCATCGGCCAACCACCGCATCAACGCGTCGTCGCCGGCCACGTCGAGGAGCCGCTCCTGCATCGCGGCGAAGTCGCGTACGACCGACTGCACGTCGTCGATCGCTGTGCGAACATCGGCTTCGAGCCGTTCACGAGCGTCCGGCGGGCATCGGTCGAGTTCGATCAGGGTCCAGGCCTCGACACGCCCGTCGGCTGCGTCGACGTCGACCGCCTCGTGACGGTCGTTGCGGGCGACGTTCAGCATCGGATGGATGAGCAGGTGAATGCCAAGCTGATATCGGTCGAGCACCATGCGCACGCTGTCGACGAGGAACGGCACGTCGTCGGTGACGAACATCAAGATCGTGCGTTCCGTTTCCCAACCGTCGCGTTCGAGATCGGGCGACAACACCTCGACCAAGGTCTCACCGACCCGGCGTACCCGACCGAGTTGGAGGTGCGCGACCGCCGCCGCATAGGCCGCATTCAGTCGCCGAGCATCAGCATCGTCACTCGGGATGTCGCGGTAGTAGACCCCGAGGAAGCACTGCAGCAACGGATCGGATGGTCGGCGTTCACCGGCGATCTGGCGCAGACTGTCGATGATGGCTGCCACGTCGTTGTGAGCGCTCATGATGTCCTCGCAGGTGTCGGATGCCTCCACCTCAACGTAGCCGCGGGGTGCGTCGGCGCCGGGACACGTCTGGACGCAGGACCACGCCGCACGGCTAGCGTTCGTTGCGATGACCCGTCCCGATCTCTCGCCTCGCGACTTGACCCGTCCAGAGCTGCACGGCGGCCACCGCCCGGTGTCGGGTGGGCTCGCTCGGGCGGCCGTGTTCGGGATCAACGACGGTCTGGTGTCGAACGTGTCGCTGATCCTCGGGTTCGCCGGCTCCGGGGTCGACTCGTCGGTGGTGCGCCTCGCCGGACTCGCCGGCGCGATCGCCGGCGGGATCTCCATGGCCGCAGGCGAGTGGATCAGCGTGTCCGCCCAGAACGAAATGGTCGAACGCGAGGTCGCAGTCGAACGTCGCGAACTGGCCCGCAACACCGTTGCCGAGACCGCAGAGCTGGCGGCGATGTACGAGGACCATGGCATCGCGCCGGAGACGGCCAGGGCTGCCGCCGAGGACGTGATGGCATCGCCGGAAGTCGCCCTGCGGGTACACACCCGCGAGGAACTCGGCGTCGATCCCCACGACCTGCCGTCGGCGTTCAACGCGGCCGCGATCTCGCTGGCCTGCTTCCTGTTCGGGGCGCTGCTGCCCGTGATCCCGTGGTTCACCGGGGCGACCGGCCTCGCTCCCGCTGCCAGTTCGGTCACGATCGGCGTCGTCGCCGCCGCCTTCGTCGGAGCGGCCATCGGCCGATATGCCGAACGTTCGATTCTCAAGTCGATCGCACGCCAGGTCGCGATCGTGTTGGTGGCATGCGCGGTGACGTACAGCATCGGCGAGCTGGTCGGCGTCAATGTCTGAGACACCGACCCAGCGCAACGTCCTCGGCACCGAGTTGCAGCCCTGCTCCTACGATCCGATGACCGGCTACTACCGGACCGGATGCTGCGAGCATCGAGGCGACGATCCCGGCATGCACACGGTGTGCTGCCGGCTCACCGACGACTTCCTCGAGTACTCGAAATCGCAGGGCAACGACCTCACGACTCCGATGCCGCAGTATGGCTTCGCCGGGCTGTCCGCAGGGGATCAGTGGTGCGTCTGCGCATCGCGATGGAAAGAAGCGTTCGACGCCGGTCACGCCTGTGGAGTGATCCTCGAGTCGACGCACATGTCGACGCTCGAATACGTCGACCTCGCCGATCTCCGGGCGCACGCGATCGCCCGCTGAGGCCCGACCGTGCCGGACAACGCCGTTCGGCCGTTGCGTCGGGCCCGACTCGATCGAAGGGCGGCGTGATCCGAGTCAGCCGGGCGACTCGCCGGCCTGCTGCGCTCGGACAACGGCGACGATCGCGTCGATCTGGGCGTCACTGATCGCACCGTTGGCAGGCATCGGCCCGAACTCCCACCGCTCCTCGTCGACCCCATTGCGGATCGCGTCGGCGATCTCGGTATCGGACAGCTGGTCGGGACCGTAGATCGGTTCGAGCAACGACGGTCCGCGGTCGGTGCCAGCCAGATCGCCACCGTGACACTGAGCGCAGTTGGCGCCGTACAACGCTTCGCCGCGCTCGAGCGTCGTGGTCGGGCCGTCGGCGCCGCACGCCGCACCGATCGATGCAGCCGCGACCGTGACGACCGCGCCCAGGAGGAGTCGAGGGACGACGAGGGGAAGGAAACGAACGCTGACGACGCTCACGGGCGCCAGTGTGGCACCGCGAGGGTCCGGTACGGTCGCTTCGGTGAAACGAACGACCTTGCTCGCCGTCGCCGTCGCCCTCGGGACTGTTGCGTGCGGATCAGACTCGGCCAACACGATCGTTCGCGGCGCCGTCGACGCCGACTCCGGCGAGCACGAACGCATCCAGCACCACGACGACCAACACCAGCGCACCCGACACCTCGACGACGAGCACGTCGACGACGACCAGCAGCACCAGCACGACCAGCACCACGACGACGCTCGCCATTCCGTTGGCGGTCGGGCCGCTCGACCTCGACGCCGATCAGGTTGGCCTCGGGCTGTCGGCCGGTGGGCGACCGATCGTCGCCGAGCGATTGGGCACGGTCGGCGGGCGGCGGGTCCTGGTGATCGGGGTGATCCACGGCGACGAGGACGCGGGCGTGGCGATCGTCGACGAACTCCGATCGGAGCCAGTGCCGGAGGGGGTCGAGCTGTGGATCGTCGAGTCGATGAACCCGGACGGTCAGGCGAACCAGGCGCGCGCCAACGACAACGGCGTCGACCTGAACCGGAACTTCCCCTACCGATGGGGTCCGATCGGGGTGCCCGGCGACTCGCAGTACGCAGGCCCCGGACCAGCGAGCGAGCCCGAGACGCAGGCGATGGTCAACTTCATGAGCCAGCTGCGTCCCGACATCACGGTCTGGTACCACCAGGACCTGTTCGTCGTGAATCCGTCCGACGGCCGAGAAGGGCGCGTGCGAGAACGCTACGCGCAGCTCACCGGTCTCCCGATGGGCCAGATCACCGGCGGCACCTACACCGGCATCGCAGCGACGTGGGCACGCAACGAATTCCGACCCGACGACGGCGTGGCATTCATCGTCGAACTCGGCCCCGCTCTCTCGCCGATCGAGGCGATCATGCACGCAGACGCCGTACGCACCATCGCCGTCGAAGGCTGATCGCCGCAGGTGTGACCCTGCCGCGGTCAGCTCAGCCAGGCGATGATCGCTGCGGCGACGTCCTCACCGCGGTCGTCCTGGAGGAAGTGGCCGCCGGGTTCGAAGGTCTGGTGAGGCTGGCCGGCGGCGCCGGGAATGCGGTCGACGAACGTGCTCTGGAGATGTCCGAGAACGATGTCACCCGGCGTCCACAGCGTGAGCACCGGCATGGTCCACTGCTCCCACACCGCCCACGCGGCCTGGTTGGCGGGCACCGCCGGATCGTCGGGTGAGGTCGGCACGAGGAGCGGGAACTCGCGGGCACCGGCGAGGTACGTCTCGTCAGGGAACGGTGCCCGGTACGCGTCCATCTCGGCCTCGGTGAGGTCGCGGGCCGTGCACGCTCTGCCGAGCAGTGCGCCACAGTCCATCGGGTCCATCACCTGCGACATCCGCTGCCACATCATGAACCCATCGCCCATCGGCTCACCTGCCGGCAGTGCGGTGTTGCCGATCACGACCCGGTCGAACCAGTTCGGCTGTTCCGCGACCATCCGCAGCCCGAGCAGCCCACCCCAGTCCTGCACGAATACGTGGAAGCCACCGGCCGGGCGGTCGAGACCTCCGACGAACTCGGTCAACCAGGCAACGTGGTTGGCGTAGGTGTAGGCCGACCGATCGATCGGTTTGTCGGAGCGGCCGAACCCGATCAGGTCAGGAGCGATGATCCGATGGCCGGCACCGACGAGCAGCGGGATCATTCGGCGGTACAGGTAGCCCCAGGTCGGCTCGCCGTGCAGCAGGAGAAACGTGCCCGCCTCACCCGATCCTTCCTCGACGTACGCCATCCGGAGACCGTCGACATCGACGTACTTCGGCGTGTACGGGAACTCGAACAAGATCGTCGAAGCGATCGTCGGGGGTGCGGACGAACGGGACCGTCATCGTGCGAGCCTCATCAGCCGAGCATGCCATGACGACGGCCGACCGAGCGACCGCTACTGTCCAGTGGCACCGTGACTCCCGACGATCTCCGCTCCCTGGTCAGCGCCGGCGAGGTCGACACGGTGCTGGCCGCCTTCACCGACGGGTACGGCCGTCTGCTGGGCAAGCGCCTCGACGCGGCCTTCTTCGTCGACCACACGATGCAGCACGGAACGCATGCCTGCGACTACCTGCTGACCGTCGACATGGAGATGGAGCCCGTCGCCGGGTACGAGTACGCCAGCTGGGAACTCGGCTACGGCGACTTCCACCTCGTCGCCGACCTCGCGACGCTCGCCCGCGCCGGTTGGACCGACACGTCGGCGATCGTGCTGTGCGACGTCGTCGACGTCCAGACGCACGACGCCGGTCGCAGTCGCTCCCCGTTCGATGCTCGCGACCCAGGTCGAGCGCGCCGCCGAGCTCGGCTTCACGATCCAAGCTGCGTCGGAGCTGGAGTTCTTCCTCTTCGACGACTCCTACCGCGACGCTCATCGCAAGGGATACGCCGATCTCGAACCCGCCGGCTGGTACATCGAGGACTACCACCTGCTGCAGGGCGCTCGCGTCGAGGGGTACGTCGGAGCTGCCCGACGAGCACTCACCTCGACCGGGATCCCGGTCGAGAGCTCCAAGGGCGAGTCGGGACGCGGGCAGCACGAGCTGAACATCCGGTACGCCGACGTGTCGACGATGGCCGACCGTCACAGCCTGATGAAGCACGTGATGAAGGAGCTGGCCGAGTCGCAGGACGTCAGCGTCACGTTCATGGCGAAGCCCTCCAGCGGCGAGGCGGGCAGCAGCAGCCATCTCCACCTCAGCCTGTGGGACGCCGACGCCGAGGCGAACGTGTTCGACGTCGGCGGCGAACGCAGCGATGTCTTCCGCTGGTTCCTCGGCGGCTGGATGGCCGGCACCGCCGACTTCATGGCGTTCTACGCGCCGACGATCAACTCGTACAAGCGCTACGTCGACGGGTCATGGGCACCCACCCGCATCGCCTGGTCGCAGGACAATCGCACCGCCGGATTCCGAGTGGTCGGCGAGGGTCCGAGCCTCCGGATCGAATGCCGGATCCCCGGCGCCGACTGCAACCCGTACCTCGCCTACACCGCGGCGATCGCGAGCGGGCTCCGCGGAGTCGAGGAGCAGATCGAGCCGCCACTGGCGTTCGAGGGTGACGTGTACGCGGCCGCAGATCTCCCACACGTACCCCGCACCCTCGAACACGCGACCGAGTGCTTCGACGCCAGCACGCTGGTTCGCGACACGCTCGGCACGGCGGTCACCGACCACTACGTGAAGTTCTTCCAGGTCGAGGTCGACGCCTTCCAGGCGTCGGTGACCGACTGGGAACGCCAGCGCTACTTCGAACGGATCTGAACCGCGGACGCTCCGCGGCCCAGCACCACCGCTTCGTCCGCAGCCAACTGCGCACCCGGGCCGGTGCGAGCGGGCGACGTCGAGAGGAGCACCTCGACGTCGCTGCCACGGAGGTCGGCGGGCCACGCCACCGGCGCCGACGTGACGTTGACAAGGGTCGTGACGACGTCGTCGTCCAGACGCCGATCGAACCTGATCATGGCGCCGTCGATCGGCATGATGTCCATGCGCCCTCGACGCAACACGACAAGCCGTCGACGCAAGTCGAGCAACCGGTGATAGAGCGAGTAGATCGAGGCGGCATCGACGACCTGGAGGTCGGCGGCATGGGTCGCAGCATTGACCGGAAACGGCAACCAGGGTCGCGTGGGCCAGCCGTGACCCGTCTCCTCGTCGCCGTCGGCGGTCCATGGAATCGGAGCGCGGCACCCGTCCCGACCGTCGGGGTCGACGACGCGATCGTCCGGCACGACGGCATCCTCGAGACCGAGTTCCTCGCCGGCATACAGGAACGGCGTCCCACGGGCGGTCAACGCCATGACCGCTGCGGCGCGAGCCCGCGCCTCGCTGCCGTAGCGGGAGCGGTGCCGGACCTGGTCGTGGTTCGACAGGACGAATGTGGGCCAACGTGGTTCGGCAAAGTCGTCCTCCATCTTCGCCAGCGCCTCACCCATGCCATCCGCGTCCCATGGCGAGTGCAGCGGACGGAAGTCGAACGACAGGTGCAACTCCGGCGCGTCCGGTGTGCCGACGTAGGAGGCGCTCTCACCATCGCGCAACAGGTACACCTCTCCCACCATCATCGGCTCGTGGTCGTACCCGTCGAGGAGCGACCGGATCCTGCGGAGCAGTTCGTGGCCGAAGGGACGATCGGTGGCGAGCAGCGGGAACTTCCAGAAGGGGTCGGGGAGGTCGGGGAGGTCGGTTCCCTTGCCGATCAAGTTGACGACATCGGCCCGGAACCCGTCGACGCCGCGGTCCAGCCAGTAGCGCAGCGTGGCGTGCATCGCCGCCTCCACCTCGGGGTTCGCCCAGTTGAGGTCTGGCTGCTCCGAGAGGAACAGGTGCAGGTACGACTGTTCGGTGGCGTCGTCGTGCGTCCACGCCGGCACCTGCTTGAACATCGCCTGCCAATTGTTCGGTGGCGACCCATCGGCCCGTGCGTCCTCCCACACATACCAGCCGCGCTTCGGGTTGTCGCGCGACGATCGCGACTCGACGAACCAGGGGTGCTGGTCGGAGCTGTGGTTCGGCACCCAGTCGAGCAGCAGCCGCATCCCCCGCTCGTGGACGCCGGCGATCAGGGCGTCGAAGTCGGCGTCAGTGCCGAACACCGGGTCGATGCCGCAGTAGTCGGCGACGTCGTAGCCGAAGTCGCGCATCGGCGAGGTGAAGATCGGCGACAGCCAGAGCGCGTCGACGCCGAGGTCCGCCAGGTAGTCGAGCTTCGAGGTGATGCCGGCGAGGTCACCGATGCCGTCGCCATTCGAGTCGGCGAACGACCGTGGATAGATCTGATAGACGACGGCGTCGCGCCACCACGGCGTGTCACTCATGCGAGACCGACCAGCGGATTGAGGTCGCTTGCGGCAAGTTCGCCCGGTTCGGTGTTGCGCAACCAGATGAGCCGATCGAGCGTCTGGCCATCGTTGGTCGGCTCGATCACTCGGGCGCCGTCGGCGAACCAGATCACGGTCATCACCTCTCGATCATGTGCTGTGAGGTTGGGGTTCGCCCGGTGCAGCGTCCAGCCGAGATGAAAGCTGGCGTCGCCGGCGCGCATCGGACCGGTCGACTTCCCGGCGATGTCGGCCTCGGCGAGGTAACGGTCGTAGAAGGCGTCGGCCTCGTCGGAGATCGCCTCGTCGCCGATCGGACCGCGGTGCGTGCCGACGGCGAACTCGAGGTCACCCATCTCGGGGTCGACGTCGTGGAGCGGCAGCCACATCGTGATCGTGCGGTCGGTGTCGAGTGGCCAGTACCACTGATCCTGGTGCCACGGGGTGTGTCCACCACCGGCGACCTTGAACAACGCCTGGTCGTGGTACACGCGCACCGCATCAACGCCGAGGAGGGCGGCCGCCGTTCGCGCGAGTTCCGGGTGCAGGGTGATCTCGGCGACCGCCGCATCGGACCGCCACAGGTTCATGTACTGGTCGAAGGCGGCCTGGTAGGTCTCGTTGCCGGGCGGGAGTTCGACCTTGAACGCCGTCGACAACGCCGCGTTGACGAGGCCACGGAAACGTGCCACCTCATCGGGCGCAAGGAGCCCGCGCACGATGACCTGGCCGTCGCGTTCGAGTTCCGCGCACTGGCTCGTCAGGTCTCGTTCGACCACCGACTCAGTCTGCCATCGACCGCCACTGCCCGAGATGGCGCGTTCTCGTTGCACTCAGCGCAACCGTATCGCGATCTCTCGGGTGGGGTGGGGTGGTCGGTGAACGCGGCAGGGTCAGACGAATGTCGCGAAGACGTCGAGGGGTTCGCGCTCGGTGGTCAGCGAGTTGATCGGTGCGGCGGGGTCGGCGTGACCGATGGCGACGCCGCAGAAGATCCGCTCCTCGGGCGGGGCACCGACGAACTCGCTGACGGCCTGTTCGTAGACGGCCCACGCCTCCTGCGGGCATGTGTCCAACCCGGCTTCCTGGGCGAGCAGCATGAACGTCTGCAGGAACATGCCGAGATCCGACCACTGCGGCGGTCCCATGATCCGATCGATGAAGCAGAAGATTGCGGCGGGAGCGCCGAAGAAGTCGAGGTTCTTCGCGAACTGGGCGAGCCGACCGGCCTTGTCGTCCCGTTCGATGCCGAGCGTGGCGTACATGTCCTCGCCGATCTTGAACCGCGACGACCGGTAGGGCTCGTGCAACGGCGACGGATAGATGTCGTAGGCCGGCGCCTCGACCGACCGGTCAGCGAGGAACTCACGGAACCGCGCCATCGAGTCACCGTTGACGACGTAGATGCGCCACGGCTGCACGTTGCCGCCCGACGGCGCACGCGATGCGGTCGTGAGCAAGTCGGCGATCACCTCGTTCGAGACGGGGTCGGGGAGAAAGGCCCGCACGGACTTGCGGGCGTTGACGGCGTCGGTCACGTTCACCGCCGCAGTCTGGCCGTCGGCGCAACCCGGGGCCGAACCGGGCATGTTGCCTCGTCGAACGGGAGTCCGTCGTCGGATCGGCCAGCGCCGCCGACATAAGGTCGAGTCATGTCGACGATCAGGGAACTCGCGGAGGAACACTGGCAGGGACGCGGCGAGTTGGTGCACACACACCATCCGGTGCAACCCGTTCATGTGCATCACGACGACGGCACGCGCAGTACCGCCCGCGAGGAGATCGACGACGGCCTGCTCACGCTCAAGTCGATCGCCTCTGTGAACGCGCTCGACACGGGCGATGGGCTGGTGATGCTCGATACCGGCGGCGCCTTCGATCGCGGCACCGTCTACGACGCCGTGCGGGGTTGGCGACCGGACGCACCCGTGCGAGCCGCTGTGTACTCGCACCACCACATCGACCACGTCCTCGGCACGGCGCTGTTCGACGCCGAAGCCGCGGACAAGGGCTGGGAACGCCCTGTCGTGTACGCCCACGAGGACCTCCCCGCCCACTTCCGCCGCTACGAGCAGACAGGAGGTTGGAACACAGCGATCAACCGCCGCCAGTTCGCCATCGACGTGCCCCAGTTCTCGTGGCCGAGCGAGTACCGCGACCCCGACGTCACCTACGCGAAGCACCTCACGTTCAATCGCGGCGACCTGACGTTCGAGTTGCACCATGCCCGCGGGGAGACCGACGACGCGACCTGGACCTGGGTGCCCGAACGCAAGGTGTTGCACCCCGGCGACCTGTTCATCTGGGCGCTGCCCAATGCCGGCAATCCGCAGAAGGTCCAGCGCTATCTGTCCGACTGGGGCGCCGCGCTGCGCCAGATGGCCGCCCTGCGCCCCGAGATCCTGCTCGCCGGTCATGGACTGCCGATCTTCGGATCCGACCGCATCGTGATGGCACTCACCGATACCGCCGAGTTGCTCGAGTCGATCGAGAGCCAGACATTGGCGATCATGAACCAGGGCAAGAGCCTCGACACGTGCCTGCACGAGGTGACCGTCCCGACGCATCTCGCCGACAAGCCGTATCTGCAGGCGGTGTACGACCACCCGCAGTTCCTGATCCGCAACGTGTGGCGCCGATACGGAGGCTGGTGGGACGGCGAGCCCGACAACCTGCTGCCGTCGCCGCGCGCCCAGCAGGCAGCGGAGTGGGTCGAGCTCGCCGGCGGCGTCGACCGGGTGCTCGCGCGTGCGCAGGAGGTGCTTGCGAACGGCGACGCGCGCCTGGCCTGCCACCTCGTCGAGTTCGCCGCCCTCGCAGCTCCCGAGAACGCCGACGTCTGGAGCGTTCGCGCCACGGTGTACGCCGCTCACTCGGCGCAGCACACCTCGTCGATGGCTCGCAACCTGCTCGGCCACGCCGCACTGGCCAGCGAACAGGGCAAACGCGACCTCGCCGGCGACTACTGACCCACCGATCCACCACGTTTGCGTTGCACTTCGGGTGGGGCGGTCCACCCAAATCTGCACACAAACGTGGTGGGCCGGGCAGGATCACCAGTCGGTGGCGATGTACTGGGTCTCGCAGAACTCGTAGATGCCTTCGCTCGCGCCTTCGCGGCCGAGGCCTGACTGCTTCATGCCGCCGAACGGAGCGGCGGGATCGGACACGGCGCCTCGGTTGAGGCCGATCATGCCTGCCTGGATGCGCTCGCTGACGGCGAGACCACGACGGAGATCCTTGGTGTAGACGTAGGCCGTCAGCCCCATCTCGGTGTCGTTGGCGACGGCGATCATCTCGTCGGTGTCGTCGAAGGTGATGATCGGCGCGACCGGGCCGAAGATCTCATGGCGGGTGATCTCGTCGCCGGCTCGGACGTTGCCGAGCACGGTCGGCGGGTAGAAGTGGCCGGGCCCGTCGACGGCCCCGCCACCGGTGGCGATCCGAGCGCCGTGGTCGGTAGCGGCAGTGACGAGTTCGTTGATCGATTCCACCGCTTTCGCGTTGATCATCGGACCACAGGTCACTCCGTCGTCGAATCCGCTGCCGATGCGCACGTCGGCCATGGCGGCAGCGAACATCCGGGTGAACTCATCTGCCACCTTCTCGTGCACGAGGAAACGGTTCGCCGCAGTGCAGGTCTCGGCCGAATGACGCATCTTGGCCACCATCGCTCCTTGGACCGCCGCATCGAGGTCGGCATCGTCGAACACGATGAACGGTGCGTTGCCACCGAGTTCCATGACGGTCTTGAGCACACGATCGGCAGCACGCTTCAAGAGCACGACCCCGACCTCGGTGGACCCGGTGAACGAGACCATGCGGGTGGCCGGATGGTCGACCGCGGCGTCGAACCACGCTCCCGACGACAGCGTCGGCACGATGTTGACGACACCCGCCGGGAGGCCGGCTTCGTGGAGGAGCTCACCGATCCGCAACGCCGTGAGCGGCGTCTCGCGCGGCGGTTTGATCACCGCTGCATTCCCGGCGGCGAGGGCCGGTGCGAGCTTGCGGGTGATCATCGCGGCAGGGAAGTTCCAGGGCGTGACGATCACGACGACGCCGACGGGCGGGTGGTGCACGACGATCCGGTTGGCACCCGCCGGCGCGACGCCGAGCGAGCCGTGGATGCGAACGGCCTCCTCGGAGTTCCACCGGAAGAACTCTGCGGCGTAGGCGACCTCGCCGCGGGCATCCACGAGCGGCTTGCCGTGCTCGAGGGTGATCAATCGAGCCAACTCATCGGTGTGCTCGACCATCAGCTCCCACGTCCGCCGAAGAATCTCGCCGCGCTCGCGAGGCGGGGTCGCGGCCCACGCCATCTGTGCAGCCGCTGCTGCGTCGCAGGCAGCGGTCGCATCCGAGGTGCCGCCGGCCGCGACCGAGGCGATCACCTCCTCGTTCGCCGGATTCTCGACGTCGAAGCGCTCCGCGCTCGAGCCGTCGCGCCATTCGCCACCGATCAACAACTGGGTCTGCATGTCCTCATCATGCACGGTGCGCACGTCCGGCGATGACACGGTCGCGTCAGGCCTGGCACGGCATGCTCCGGGCGTCACACGGTCGCGGTCCCGGCGGAGCGCCGAGTCAGGAGATGTCGTAACCGGCGTCGTCGATCGCGGCCCGGATGGCCGCATCGTCGCCGCCGATCACGGTCACGAACTTGGCGTCGACGTCGACGTCGACCGACTCGACCTGGGCCACCGACGACACCTCGCCTTCGATGGCACGCTTGCAGTGATCGCAGCTGATGCCGGGGACGGAATAGGTGTGCGTGACGCTCATGAGACGAGCTCCTCTTCTCTGGTTGACGACGCCGCAACGAATGGATCGGTGCTCCGGCGGTATCCGCGAAACCGGCGAAGCCGGAGACTGTTCGACACAACGAACAACGACGACATGCCCATGGCAGCAGCGGCGATCATCGGGTTGAGGATCCCGAACGCGGCGAGCGGGATCGCCGCGGTGTTGTAGGCGAACGCCCAGAACAGGTTGCCCTTGATCGTTGCGAGGGTGCGTCGCGAGAGCGCTACGGCATCGGCAGCCGCACGCAGGTCACCGGACACGATGGTGAGATCGGATGCTTCGATCGCAATGTCGGTGCCCGTGCCGATCGCGATGCCGAGGTCGGCCTGCGCGAGCGCGGGCGCGTCGTTGATGCCGTCACCGACCATGGCGACGCGTCGACCCTCGGCCTGGAGGCGAACGATCTCGGCGGCCTTCGCGTCGGGCAGCACCTCGGAGATCACCGTGTCGACACCGACCTCGCTTCCGACCGAACGGGCGGTGCGAGCGTTGTCCCCGGTGAGCAGCGTCACCGTGAGTCCGAGATCGTGGAACGCAGCCACCGCTTCGCGCGACGTGGGCTTGACGGTGTCGGCGACGACGAGCACCGCTTCGGCGCATCCCGACCGACCGGCGAACACCGCGGTGTTGCCGGCCCGCTCGGCAGTGGTCGCCGCTCGCTCGACGGCGGCGGGCACGGTGTCGAACAACTGGCGGCGCCCGACGCGCACTTCGACGCCGTCGACTTCGGCCACCACGCCGAAGCCGGGGTGGTTCTTGAACGCGCCGACCGGGCCTGCCGGCAAGGTTCGCTCGGCTGCTGCATGGGCGATCGATCTGGCGATCGGGTGCTCGGATCGCGCTTCGACGGCGCCCGCCAGCCCGAGCAGCAACTCGGTCGAGGCATCGGGCGCGACGACCTCGACCAGGCTCATGCGTCCCTCGGTGACCGTCCCGGTCTTGTCGAGCACGATCGTGTCGATGCGGCGGGTGTCCTCGAGGACTTCGCCACCCTTGATGATCACACCGAGCTGCGCTGCCCGACCGGTGCCGACCATGATCCCGAGCGGCGTCGCGAGTCCGAGCGCGCACGGGCAGGCGATGATCAGCACGGCCACCGCAGCGGTGAACGCATCGTTGGCGTCACCGGTGATCGCGAGCCAGGCGAGCAACGTCAACATCGCGATGGCGATGGCCGTGGGCACGAACACCGCCGCCACCCGGTCGGCGAGTCGCTGCACCTCGGCGCGGCTTCCCTGCGCCTCGTCGACGAGCCGGATGATCTGAGCGAGTGCGGTGTCGGCGCCGACTCGAACCGCTTCGACGACGAGCGAGCCGTTGGCGTTGACCGTGGCTCCGATGACCTCGTCGCCGGGGCCGACCTCGACGGGTACCGGCTCGCCGGTGACCATCGAAGCATCGACGCTGGAGTGCCCATCGACCACGACGCCGTCGGTCGCGATCTTCTCCCCCGGCCGGACCACGAATCGGGTACCGACCGTCAACTGATCGAGCGGTACCTCGGTTCCGTCGACGAGGCGGGCTGAGCGCACCCCGAGGTCGGCGAGTGCACGAATCGCGTCGCCTGACCGGCGCTTCGCCCGGATCTCCAACCACTTGCCGATCAGGATCAGGGCCACGATCACCGCGCCGGTCTCGTAGTAGACGTGCATGCCGCCGCTTTCGGTCATCGACATCGATCCCATGTCGGCCATGCCGCCGGAATCGTCACCGATGCTCCCGACGAGCACGACCGTCGACCAGGTCCATGCCGACAACGTGCCCATCGACACCAGCGTGTCCATGGTGGTGGATCCGTGGCGCAGGTTCATCCACGCGGCCCGATGGAAACCCCAACCGCACCAGAACACGATCGGTGTCGCGAGGGCGGCAACGACCCATTCCCAGCCGTCGAACTGCAGCGCGGGCACCATCGACAACAGCACCACCGGTGTGCCGAGGATGACGGCCACGATCCATCGACGGCGCAAGTCGGCTTCGCGGCGACGTTCAGCGGCATCATGATCAGCGGTCACCGGAGCCACGTAGCCGAGCCGCTCGACGACCGCGCGCATGTCGGACTCCGCGGCGCCATGGTGGATCACCGTCGCACGACCGTTGGCGAAGTTGACACGAACCTCGTCGACACCGTCGAGCTTGGTGAGGCCGCGCTGGATCCGGTTCGCGCAGGCCGCACAGGTCATGCCTTCGATGGCGATGTCGGATCGATCCGACGTCGTCGCGGAATCCGAGTTCGATGTCTTCATGAGGGATCGATGACTTGGCAGCGGTGGGGATCGGTGCACGCAGCCGGGTCGAGACCGCGGGCTCGTTCGGCGAGATCCAACATCTGGGCACGCGTCACGCGCAGACGCTCGATCTGGGCATCGATGTCGGCGATGTGCCGCTCGAGGAACGACAACGTGTGTGCGCACGTGGCCAGGCCGGCGTCCTTCATCGAGAGCAACGTCTGCACCTCGGCGAGTGTCAGACCGCACCCCTGGGCGTCTCGGATGAATTGGAGTCGTTCCGCCGCCGTGTCCGAGTAGTCGCGATACCCCGACGGCGTGCGATCGGGTTCGGGGAGCAGGTCGATCGACTCGTAGTACCTGATCGTCTCGGTGCTCAGCCCGGAGATGTCAGCGAGGGCACCGATGCGCATACCCGCAGCCTACCGTCAAACCTTCGAGCCGACTTCAAGGTTGCGGACAGATGTCCGATCTGGGGCAGACCCCCGGATGGGACACCCGTCAGACCACGGTTCGCAGGGCGGTGGCTGCTGCTTCCGGGGTGATGTCCCGCTGGAGGTTCGCAAGCAACTCGTAACTCGCCGGGATCTTGGCGACGTCCGCCGATCGCAGCAGCGGGGGGTAGTAGTGCGCGTGGAGCTGCCATCCGCCGGAGTCCGCGCTGGTCGGCGCGCTGTGCCACCCCGAGCAGTACGGGAACGGCGTGTCGAACAGTCGGTCGAAGGCTCGGAGCATCGTCTGGAGCGCCTGCGCCAGTGACGAGCGCTCGCCGGCACCGAGCTCGTCGAGCCGCGCAACGCGACGGCGAGGCAACACGAGCGTCTCGAACGGCCAGTAGGCCCAGTAGGGCACGAGCACGACCCAGTCGTCGTTGACCGCCACGATCCGCTCGCCCGCGTCGAGTTCGCGCTCCACGTAGTCGAGCAGCAGCGGTCGACCGTGACGGTCGAGGTACGAGCGCTGCCGATCGACCTCACCCACTGCCTCGTCGGGAAGGAACGTCGACGCCCAGATCTGGCCGTGTGGGTGCGGGTTCGAAGCACCGGAGATCGCGCCACGGGTCTCGAAGATCTGGACCCATTCGTAGCGCTGGCGGAGCTCGGCCATCTGCGTCTGCCACAACTCGATCACGGCAATCACGTCGGTCTGCGCCATGTCCGCGAGCGTGAGGTCGTGCCGTGGGGAGAAGCACACGACCCGACATTCCCCGACCGCCCCGTCGGCGCCGAACAGCTCGTCGATCGCCGCCGCCCCGGTCGCGGGCGAGTCCGGGAGCAGCGCAGCGAAGTCGTTGACGAACACGAACGTCGAGTCGTAGTCGGGATTGCGCGCGCCCCCGGCACGTTCGTTGCCTGGGCAGAGGTAGCAGCTCGGGTCGTACGTCGGCGCCTCGGGAACCTCGGCCGAGCGCTGACCGACCCAGGGTCGCTGTGTGCGCTGAGGCGACACGATCACCCAGCGACCGGTCAAGGGATTGTGCCGCCGATGAGGGTGTGTCGACGGATCGAAGGGCACGGCGAGAGCGTACGCGCATCGTCGAGTTCACCCGCAGTAGCCGAGCGAGCAACGATCGGCGGGGAGGAGCCGCTTCGGTGGTGCCTCGATCGTGCCGAACGTCGGCCGGTACACCTCGGTGGCGATGCCATCCCACCGGTTGTGCGACAACCCGTAGAGGAGTTGGCCGGGTGCCGTCGTCGGGATCCAGCTCGCGAAGTAGGTGTTGCAGTCGATGGCACACTTCGTCGGAACCAACCAGTCGGCAACGACCGTGTAGGGGCCGACCGCGCGACGGAGTGTTCGACGACGATCCGATCCCCCCACCAGTCGCCGACCTTGGTGATGGCCATCCACTGGTCGTTCACGACCGTGAACTGACTGGCGTTGACCATGCGGCTCGTGTCGAGGATCGGTGCGGCGACCGCAGGGTTCGCGCTCCAGCCCTTGCCGGTCCAGTACGTCGGTGTCGCGAGCAACCGGCCCCTCGGGACCCGGGCGACCGTCACTCGCGGGGCGCACGACAAATCGTGGATGAACACGTCGAAGAACGGGTCGAATCCGAACTGACGATGGCACTGAGCGAAGAGATAGGTCCACGTGCTGTCGGATTCGATCGAGAAGCCGTACAAGGAAGCGGAGGCATCGCCGGGTCGCGCCGTCGAGCGAACGTCGAACGTCGTCGCGTCGACGATCGCGACAGCGGTGGACGTCGGTTCGGTGCGGGTCAGATAACCGGGGCCACGCTCGTACATCTCCGCGGCGAAGACGTAGATGTTCCCGTCGGCGCCCACTTCGGCTCCCAGCGGCCAGAACCACCGGAAGAACGGTGTGGTCTCGTCGGCGAACAGCCAGGGCTGCGGGTCGGCAGCGGTTCCCTCCATCAGGACGTGGAAGCAGACTCCGTCCTGCACCATCCCGATGTTGTGGACGAGTCGCGTGCCGCCGCTCGACAGGCGAACCTCAGCGTCCTGGAAGGTCCACAGGACCTTGCCGTCCGGGAGCGGGGTCGCGCGCTGGTAGTCAGCGCCGATCACGCCTCGCGGTTCCCGGGCGAAGAGGCCGTCGAGTCGGTCCGGCGTGGCCGCCGACAAACAGGTCGGATCGGTCGAGGCCGAGACCGGATCGGATCGAGCGGTACCGAGCACGAGCGCGCCCCAGACCACCAGAAGGGTGCCGCACCACGCCACGAGACGAGTGGCCCGTCGGCGACGGCGCACTGAGAGTTCTCGTCGTTCTGGCACCCCTTCATGGTCACACACGCCCCGGACCGCGCGAGGTCGGCTCCACCCCGGTCAGAGCCGACGGATGTCGGGATTGAACGAACGCGGTCCTCGGCGCGGAACCGTCACCCCGGCGGCGTGGAGCAGCCGGACGATGCGTTGGCGATGCCCGGTCCACGGCGACAGGTGCCGGCACATGATCTCGTCGCCACCGTCGTCGGCAGGCAGTCGCCGGGCATCGCCGGTGAAGGCGTAGTTGACCATCGTCGGGAGGCCGTAGTCGCGCAGCACGATCGTGTCCGGGTCACCGTGGGTGGCGGTGATCACCGATGTGGCGGTCCACTCACCCAGACCCGGAAGGGCCGACAATCGAACCCGCGCCTCCGCCGGAGCCATCGATGCTGCCTCTTCGAGCCGGTTCGCGCGGCGGGCGGCGAGGAGGATGGCGTCGGCCCGGCGGCGTTCGACGTTGAATCGGTGGAAGTCGACGTAGGTCTTGGATGCGATGACCTCCGGCGTGGGCGGAAGCCGCAGGTCGCACGGCCCCGGCGCCGGTTCGCCCCAGCCGTACACGATCCGCGCCCAGCTCTTGACCGCCTCTTCGGTGGTGACGCGCTGGCCGAGGAGCACGAGCAGCAGTTCCTGCCAGATCACACCAGCAGCCGGCAGCCGGATGCCGGGATGTCGGCGGGCCCACTCCGCGATCGTCGGATGCCGTGCCGGATCGAACCCGGTGAGATCGTCGTGGAGACCGACCCAGTGCGGTGCGCGATCGACGAGCCAGTCCGCACCGCTCCCCCACGCCTCCGCCGACGTCGAGCCGCTGGTGTCCCAGGTGATGAGCATCGTGCCCGGCCCGTCGGGGGTGAGCACGGCCTTCGCGAAGCTGTGTGCGCTCCATCGGGTGGTGGGGTCGCGCGAGTAGGTGCCGATCGGCCGCATCGTCGTGCGGAGGTCGATGCCGCCGGTGCGCAGGACTCGGCGGGCTGTCACGGCGACCGACGGCGGATCAGGCGCCGACGAGAGCTCGCCAGTCGGCCGGATAGGCCTGTGCCACCTGCGCTGGGGTCATCCGCAGCGTGGAGTCCGGAGGAAGGTCGGCGACCACCCGAGCCTCCATGTAGTGGTGACCGATCAGACGCAGTCCCTCGAACATGCCGCGGCGCAGCTCCACCAGCTCGGCAGGGGGGTTCGGGTCGTAGAAGCCCCAGATGGTGAACGCAATGGTGAGGTCGTGCACGACCGGAGCGCGAGAGAACATCGACGCTCGCCGCAACGCGACCCCGAGGCAGCCTCGAACCGCATCATCGGCATGCTCACCGGACTGGAGTTGCAGCTTCGGGCGCAGCTGTGCAGCGATGCGCAGCGCGTAGCCCTGGTCCGGACCCTGTTCACCCAGGCGCGGCCCGTCCGGCTGGAACCCTTCGATCTCACCCGGTCGGTCCGGCATCCACGCCGTCGGCACGTGTTCGGGCGACTCGTAGTAGCGGGGACGGGCGGTCGGTGGGACCGGGCTGAATCTGGGGGCGGCCATCGATGCTCTTTCTATCAGTCGTCGGTCGGTCCGCCGCTGACGCGGCAGCGACCGATGCAACAGGCCGTAGACGAGGCTGTCCTCGAGTGCACGCCAGGACGCTTCGATGATGTTCGGACTGACCCCGATCGTCGTCCAGTCGCGGACACCATCGGTGGCCGACAGCAGTACCCGCGTGGTCGAACCGGTCGCGCTCGCGCCATCGAGGATGCGCACCTTGTAGTCGGTCAGATGGATGTCTGCCAGCTCCGGCAACATGGTGCCCACCGCCTTGCGCAACGCGGTGTCGATCGCGTTGACCGGACCGTTGCCTTCGGCGACCCAGACCCGGCGCTCTGCCTCGTCCCCCTCACCGACCCACACCTTCACGGTCGCCTCGGTCGAGAAATCGCCGCCCGGCAACTCGTCGGTGATCACGCGCATCGACTCGACGCGGAAGAACTCGGGCACCTGCCCGGCGGCGCGGCGCATCAGCAGTTCGAGCGAGGCGTCAGCGGCCTCGAAGTGGTAGCCCTCGTGTTCGAGGCGCTTGAGTTCGTCGATGACCTCGTTGATCTGGGCGCCGTCGAGTTCGATCCCGATCTCGTCGGCCTTCATCTGGATGGTCGCCCGGCCCGCCATCTCCGACACGACGAAGCGCGTGCCGTTGCCGACCAGTTCGGGGTTGACGTGCTCGTAGGCGTCCTTGGCCCGCACGATCGCCGAGACGTGCAGGCCGGCCTTGTGCGCGAACGCGGACGAACCCACGTAGGGCGCCTGGGGGTTGACCGCCCGGTTGAGTGTCTCGGCCACGTGATGGCTCACGGCGGTGAGCCGTTCGATGCGCCCGTCGGGAAGGCAGGTGTAGCCGAGCTTCAACTGCAGATTCGGGATCACGGTGGTCAGGTTGGTGTTGCCGGTGCGCTCGCCGAGACCGTTGAGCGTGCCCTGCACGTGGCCGGCACCCGCTTCGACCGCGGCCATCGAGTTCGCGACGGCACACCCGGTGTCGTCATGGCAGTGGATCCCGATCACCGCGTCGTCACCGACATGCGCCTTGACGTCGGCCACGATCTGGTGGACTTGGCTCGGCAGGGTGCCGCCGTTCGTGTCACACAGCACGAGGTGCGAGGCGCCGTTGACCACCGCGGCCTCGATTGCTCGCAACGAGAACTCGGGGTTGGCCGTGTAGCCGTCGAAGAAGTGCTCGAGGTCGACGAGCACCATGCGGCCCTGACCCGCGAGGTACTCGACCGAGTCGGCGATCATTGCTGCGCCCTCGTCGAGTGTCGTCTGCAGGGCTTCGACCACCTGGTACTCGGAGCTCTTGGCGACGATGCAGACGGCGGACGTGTTCGCCTCGATCAGGTTCCGCAGCGTGGCATCGTCGTCGACTTTGCCGCGAGGGCGCCGCGTCGACCCGAAGGCCACCAGCGTCGAGGTGGTCAGCGCCAGTTCTCGCTGCGCGCGAGCAAAGAACTCGATGTCCTTCGGGTTCGCTCCCGGCCAGCCGCCTTCGATGAAGTGGACCCCGAGCAGATCGAGTTGTTCGGCGATACGCAGCTTGTCGTCGACCGTGGCGGAGACGCCCTCGACCTGGAGGCCGTCTCGCAATGTGGTGTCGAAGATCTCGACCTGTCGCATGAAGTGCTCCCGAGAACTGAAAGAGCCGCCCGGAGGGCGGCTCGACGAACACGTGGGGGTCCACGTGTTCTACAGAATGATGATGATGGCGGCGCCGTCGTGGTTCGTCATCGGGCTCCATTGAACCCGGTTCGGTCGCCGGATGCAATCGTCGACGCAGATCCGGCCGGCGAGCTGTGCACATGGCTGTGCATGATCGGTGGGCAAGGAGTGGATGACCGAGCAGATCCTGGGGGTAACGGAGAACTTCGGTGGATAACCCTGTGTTTTTCGAAATACCTCTTGACCAGGGGTTTTGCAGTGTATTTACTGATGCTCGTTCCGGAGAGCGCACGCCGACCGGGGCGGTGAGGAGGGGGCTTCGGCCCAGCCCACACCGCTCACGAGGCGAAAGCGGAATCGGAGCACGGACAGTGTTCACGGCCACCTCGGACCGGGCTGTCGGACTCCTTCGGGAGGACGGGAGCAACGACGAGTCGGCGAACGTCGCGGGAGACCGAGGCGAGCGTCGGGTCAGACCGGATCGGCGTCGCCCTCGGGTGGCGACGGAAACGGAGACCTGCTGGATCGTTCGACAGGGCATGGGGCAACCCACGGCCGGGCGAACGGACCGGTGAGACGACCGGGCACGCTCGCCGCCTTCGGGCGGCGGGTGATCTGTCGCCTTCGGGTGGCAGATGGTGCGTCACCTTCGGGTACACCTCGGTGTGCTCTCGGGTGGGGTGCGGGCAACGGAGTCGTGGTTGAGGAGCCGAAGGAACTGGGGCCACCCCAACTGGGCTCAGCGAGGTCGGTTCCTGGCGCCAGGACCGAAGGCTCGGGCAACCGGGTCAGCGTGAAGCGGTGCCACGGGTTCGAGGCCGGGAGACCGGTGTCGAGTCCGAAACGCGGCATCGCCCGCCACGCCGCAAGGCGAGACGGGCGATGTGAACAGGTCGAGACGAAGGCTACTGCCCGACATTCGACCAGTGGTGGACCTGTCCATCCGAGCAGCCCCGGAAGGCGCGCAGGCGAAAGCCAGCAGCGCCGACCGGGGCGCTTTCGTTTTCGCCGCCACACGCCGACCCGACTCGAAACCACCGAACGTGACGGCGATCGTCACGATCGGTGGCGATCTCGAGGTTCTGACGTCAGGAGACGTGTTCGCACCAGTGCGCGTAGCGGGGGTCCTTGCCGCGGATGGCCTGATGGTAGACCTCGGCGATCGCGGAGGTCATCGGGCCGGGGCACGGGAGCTTGCGATCATCGACCGAGTTGATCGAACTGACCTCGGCAGCGGTGCCGCACACGAAGGCCTCCTCGGCGATGTAGAGGTCGCTGCGTGCGAGGTTGTCGACGACGACCTCGAAGCCGAGGTCGTCGGCGATGGTCGACACCGAGTGCTGCGTGATGCCCTCGAGTGCACCCGCCGACAGCGGCGGTGTCAGCAGCTTGCCGTGGCGAGCCACGAAGATGTTCTCGCCGGTGCACTCGGCGACCAGGCCGTTCGGGGCGAGCATGATCGCCTCGTCGTAGCCGGCCTTCAACGCCTCGACCTTCGCAAGCGAGGAGTTGACGTAGTTTCCGGTGGTCTTCGACGCGGGCGGCATCGTGTTGTGGTCGTGGCGCGTCCACGACGAGATCTTCATCCGCACGCCCTTCTCGACGGCATCGTCTCCGAGGTAGGCACCCCACGGCCAGCAGGCGATCGACACGTCGACGGTGCAGGGCAGTGTGTTCAGGCCCATCTCGCCGTAGCCGAAGTACGCGATCGGACGGATGTAACACGAGTCCAGGCCGGTGGACGCCACCGTCTCCTTGGTTGCTGCGACCAGTTCGTCGACGCTGTACGGGATCTCCATCCCCATGATCTGCGCCGAGCTGAACAGCCGCTCGATGTGGTCGGTCAGCCGGAACACGGCCGGGCCGTCGGCGGTTTCGTAGGCGCGGATGCCCTCGAACACACCCGTGCCGTAGTGCAGCGTGTGGGTGAGCACATGGACCTGGGCCTTGTCCCAGTCGACGAGCTCGCCGTTCATCCAGATCTTCGGGGTCGGAGTGATGGGCATACGTCAGTTTCCCACGCGTGCGGCGATGGCGTCACCGATGTCGGTGGTGCTGCCGGTGACAGGATCAGCGCAGGCCGCACGGATCCGGTCGGCGGCATCGCCCTCGCCGAGGAAGTCGAGCATCAGCGCGGCACTGAGGATGGCCGCTGTCGGGTTGGCCTTGTTCTGGCCGACGATGTCGGGAGCGGATCCGTGGACCGGCTCGAACATCGACGGGCCGGTGCGGGCCGGGTTGAGATTGGCGGACGACGCGAGGCCGATGCCGCCCGAAACCGCGCCACCCAGGTCGGTGAGGATGTCGCCGAAGAGATTGTCGGTCACGATGACGTCGTAGCGATGCGGATCCTGCACGAAGAAGATGCAGGCCGCGTCGACGTGGTTGTAGGCGGTGGCGACGTCGGGGAACTCGGCTCCCACCTCGTTGAACGTGCGCTCCCACAGACCGCCGGCGAACGTGAGCACGTTCGTCTTGTGCACGAGCGTCAGGTGCTTGCGGGGACGTGTGGCGGCGAGCTCGAAGGCATAGCGAATGCACCGCTCGACACCGAGCCGGGTGTTGACCGATCCCTGTGTGGCCACCTCGTTCGGCGTGCCGACACGGAGTGCACCACCCTCGCCGACGTACGGACCCTCGGTGTTCTCGCGGATCACGACGAAGTCGTGCGGCGTGTCTCCGCCAGGTGCGGTGCCGAGGAACGGACGTTGGTTGATGTAGAGGTCGAGGTCGAAACGCATCTTGAGCAGCAATCCCCGCTCGATCACCCCGGGAGGCACCTCTGGCGTGCCGACGGCGCCGAGCAGGATGCAGTCGAACGCTCGCAGCTCGTCGAGCGTGGCGTCCGAAAGGATCTCGCCGTCGCGCAGGTAGCGCTGGCCACCCAGCTCGAACTCGGTGGTGGCGATGTCGACTCCGGCGGCACGGACGACCTTGACGGCCTCGGCCGTCACCTCCGGTCCGATGCCGTCTCCGCCGATCACTGCGATGTTGTGCGTCATAGTTGCCCGATCCTACGAACTGCAGCGGATCGGGCCCCAGGCGACGACGCGAACCTCAGCCGTCCGCGACGGTGGTCGATGCCGCCGTCGGCGTCGGCGAAGCCGTCGAGGTCGTGGTGGCCGTCGTGGTCGTGGTCGTCGGTGGGAGCGTGCTCGTCGTCGGTGGGAGCGTGCTCGTCGTCGTCGGGAGCGTGACGGTCGTGGTGGTCGCGGTGGTGGTCGTCGTGGTGGTGGTCGTGGTGGTGGTCGTGGTGGTCGTCGGTGGGGGCGGGACCGAGACCCACGGCGTCGAGAAGGCCATCGGTCGGTAACGGGCGGGGGTCGACCAGGCGTCGCGGAACATGTCGCGAGCGTTGTTCGAGACGGTCACGATCAACTCACCGCCGGGACCCCGCCACGGCACGAGATGAGCGTGATAGGTGTTCATCAGCGGATCGAATCCCCGTGGCAGCAGCCGCGTCGCTGCCGCCGTCGTCCAGGGCCCCCAAGGGTCGGGGGCGACCTCCAGCGTGAACTCGTCACCCCAGTACCCGTCGACCGCCGTTGCCGCCACCCACTGGCCGTCGAGCCACCGGGGTTGCATCGGGAACTCGGCCCAGTGTCGGGCGAGGAACGGTGCCGACGAACGAGGATTCGTACTCCAACCGCTCGGCGACCAGTACTCGGGCGAATCGAGCAGCCGACCACGCGGCACCCGAGCGAGGAACATCTCGGTGCCGTTGTGCGGGCCGTTCCAGAAGCCGCCATGCCGGGCGAGGTTCTGTTCGAACGTGTTGCCGAAGAGGTAGGTGTGCGTCGTATCGCTGGCGACGGCGTAGCCGTAGATCGGCAACACGCCCGGGTTGGTCGCTGGCCGGAAGTCGAGTCGGGCCATCGTCGCCGGATCGTAGGCAGCGACGTGGGTGCGTACCGGGTGCCAGCCGAGCCCGTCGGGCGGTGTCGGATCGACCGGGTCCTTGACCATCTCGGCCCAGAACACGCGCAGCACCCCGCCGTGGAGTTCTCCGCCCATCGGCCAGAACCAACGGTCGAGGGTGGCGGTGCCGGTGCCGGGCTCGAACGGCTGGGGCCGCTCCGGCGTGCCCGCATGCAGCAGTCGGAAGCACCTCCCGTCCTGCACGAGGGCGGCGTTGTGCACGAAGCTCGCCCGATCGAGCGTGGTGGCCGTGCCCGAGTGGTCGACGAAGGTGTCCTGGAACAGCCAGAGGTGGCGACCGCCACCGAGGTCGTAGACGTGCTGGTAGTCCCAGCCGAGCACGGGGCCGACGCGCCCGGCGAAGAATGCTTCGAGGCCCGATGCCGTCACATCGGCGGCACACCCGACGTCGGTCGAGAGATGACCGCCGGGCGTGACGATGCGACTGGCTGCCCACAGCGGGGGTGGGGCCGCCGGTGGGGGCGGTGGCGGATCGACCGGCACCGGGCGGGCCACGACGGCCGGCGCGTCCGGGTCCTGCGGTGGCGCCGTCGCGACGGGCACCGTCGTGGCAGCGCTCGTCGACGTGGCGGAGGCGATCGTCGTGGTCAGGACGGTGTCGGCGCCGTCGTCACGTTCCGGCACCACGATGGGCCGCTGAACCGGTTGGCGCCGGGTCGACGTGATCGTCGTTGCCGCGGGCGACAGCGCACCGTCGGACGGCGCAGCGTCCGATCCGTCGCCCCGTGCCGCGACGAACAGCGCCAACAGCCCGGCCAGCCCCATCACCGACGCGGCGGCCAGGCGACTCCGGCGACGGCGTGCCCGGGCGTGGGAAACGGATTCCACCACGTCGAGCATATGGCGGCGCGCGGCTGGGCTCCGCCGAGCGACGGCCGACCAGGGCGACGGTATCCTTCGTTCACCATGGCAGTCGTCCAGTTGTCCGCATCGGCCTACGAACGTCTCAAGGCCGAGTTCGAGGATCTCACCACCCGCGGCCGTATCGAGGTGGCCAACAAGATCGAACGGGCTCGGGAAGAGGGCGACCTCAAGGAGAACGCCGGCTACCACGCCGCCAAGGACGAGCAGGGCCACATGGAGGGCCGCATCCGCCAGCTCGAACACCTCCTCGAGAACGCCGAGATCATCGACGGCTCGATGGTGTACACCGTCGTCTACGAGGGCGACGACGAAGACGACGCCGAGCGCTACCTGATCGGCAACATGGAGGAGCAGATCGATGGCGCCGACGTGATCAGCCCGTCCTCGCCGCTCGGCCAAGCACTCGACGGCGCCGAGGCCGGTGCGACCATCACCTACGAGGCTCCGAATGGTGCACTCACCGTGACGGTGCTCCGTGTCGAACAGCTCTGAGATCCCCGCTCCGGCCGGCGACGGCCACCAGGAGATCGAGATCTTCTCGCCGGTGCTGCCGCCGGCACGGTTCGTCGAACTCGCGGACCGTGGCACGGTCATGGTCCGCGACTTCGGCGGAGCGCCAGGCGCACCGACGATCGTGTTGCTCCACGGCTGGACGGCGACCGCCGACCTGAACTGGTTCCGCTGCTACGGCACGCTCGGCGATCGGTACCGCGTCCTGGCGTTCGATCACCGCGGCCACGGCACCGGGTTGCGTTCGAAGAAGCCGTTCCGGCTCGAAGACTGCGCCGACGACGCCGTGGAGATCGCCGCGGCGTTGGGCGTCGACCGGTTCATCCCGGTCGGCTATTCGATGGGCGGCCCGATCGCCCAGCTCGTGTGGCGGCGACACGCGGACAGCGTGATCGGCCTGGTGCTGTGTGCGACCGCCCCGTACTTCGCCGGGCGGCGGGAGAAGCGACTCGGCATGATGGGGCTCACCGGGCTGGCCGCCGTTGCCCGGGTGACCCCCGAGCAGACGAAGACCTGGCTCGTCGAACAGCTCTACCTTCAGCGCCGCACCGAGAAATGGGAACCGTGGGCCATGCGCGAAACCGCCGACCACGACTGGCGGGCGATCATCGAGGCCGGCAAGGCGATCGGCAAGTTCTCCTCCACCGAGTGGCTCGCCGAGGTCGACGTGCCGTCATCATCGGTGCTGACGATGCGCGATCAGGTCGTGCCGGTGCGTCGCCAGGTGAAGCTCTTCGAACAGATCGCCGATTCCGAAGCCTTCCGAGTCGACGGAATGCATGACGCCGTGGTGGCGAACGCCGACCGGTTCGCTCCAACACTGGTTCGCGCCATCGACTCGGTGCTGCGTCGAGCATGAGGACTCGAACCGCACTGGTCGGCATCCTCGCTGTCGGCAGCGCGGCCGGGGTGGCTGCCGTCCTGCTGCGTCGTGGGCGCAACGCCACGCGTGGCGGCTCATACATGCATCGCTCGCGCCTGCGACGCAACGGCCAGCTCGCTCGCATCGGTGCACGCGTGGGCACCACCTATGCGACCACCGCGGCGCAGGAAGACTTTCGCGTCGGCCGAGCGACGCGAGGAGCTCGACCGACATCGTGAGCTGCGCTCGGCCCAACAGGTGGCCGAGGAACTCGGACACATGAAGGGCGCGCTGATGAAGCTCGGCCAGATGGCGAGCTACCTCGACGACGGCCTCCCCGAACCGCTGCGAGCCGCACTGTCGCAGTTGCAGTCCGATGCCCCGCCGATGTCGGTCGACCTCGCTCTCGAAACGGTCGAGCGTGAACTCGGGCGACCGGTCGACGAGGTGTTCGCCGAGTTCGATCCCAATCCGATCGCCGCAGCATCGATCGGCCAGGTGCATCGCGCCCTGCTGCGCGATTCGGCGACCGGCGTCGAACGAGCCGTCGCCGTGAAGATCCAGTACCCCGGAGTCGGCGATGCGATCGTTGCCGACCTGAAGAACGCCGACCTGCTCGGCGCCGTGCTCCGACAGGGCTTCGGTGGGCTCGATCCGGCTGAGATGGTCGACGAGATCAAGCTGCGCATCGCCGAGGAGGTCGACTACGAACTCGAGGCACGCAACCAGCAGGCGTTCGCGAACTACTACCGCAGTCACCCGTTCATCAGGATTCCCGACGTCGTCCCCGAACTGTCGACCACCCACGTCCTGACGACCGAACTCGCCGACGGGTTCAGCTGGACCGAGCTGATGCAGCGGCCTCAGGCCGACCGCGACCGAGCCGGCGAGGTGATCTTCCGATTCGTGTTCCGCAGCCTGTACCGGATGGGAGCATTCAACGGCGATCCGCACCCCGGCAACTACCTCTTCCACGACGACGGCACCGTCACGTTCCTCGACTTCGGCCTGGTCAAGCACTTCAGCGCAGACGAGATGCACACCTTCGGCTCGATGGTGAAGGCGGCGGCGGTCGACCACGACCACGCCGAGTTCCGCCGGATCGTCGAGGATGCCGGGATGCTCAAGCCCGACGCCCCGGTGTCGACCGAGGCGGTCGGGGAGTACTTCTCCCACTTCTACGACACGGTTCGCACCGACGCCGAGATGACCTGGACGCGCGAGTACGCGAACTCGATCGTGCGGCACACCTTCGACCGGTCGAGCCCGATCAGCCAGTACGCGACGGTGCCCCGGGCGTTCGTGTTCATCCAGCGGATCAACCTCGGCCTGTATGCCTTGCTCGGCGAACTCCGGGCCAGCGGCAACTACCGACGGATCGCATCGGAGCTCTGGCCGTTCGTCGACGGGGCCCCGTCGACCGAACTTGGTCGTGCCGAGGCGGCCTGGCTCGCTTCTCGGTCCTGACGACCCGGCGATCCACCACCAGGTCGGAGTTCGGTGAGAGCACACGTCGCTGACGTGGCCCGATCGACCTTCGCAAGTAGCGTCGTCGCAATGCGCCGGACCCTGACCCTGCTCGTGACCGCCACACTGCTGTTCGCAGCGTGCTCGAGCGACGACGACAACGCCAGCGAGAACTCCTCCACCGAGACCACGTCGAGCGAGGAGACGGGCACGACCGACGACGTGACCGACGAGACGACCGACGAGACGACCGACACCGGTTCGGTTGCACCGCGGCCGACCAATCCCGACAAGCCCGAGGTCGATGTCCCCGACGAGATCCCGACCGAGCTCCAGGTCACGGTGATCGAGGAAGGCACCGGCCCCGCCGCCGAACCCGGCGACACCGTCATCGTCGACTACATCGGGGTACGCACACGCGACGGTGTCGAGTTCGACAACAGCTACGATCCCCGCCAGCCGGGGATCCCAGCGAGTGCCTTCCCGGTCGTGCTCGGCGAGGGCCGGGTGATCCAAGGATGGGACGAGGGGTTGATCGGGGTGCAGGCCGGCTCGCGCATTCGGCTCGACATCCCGAGTGACCTGGCCTACGGCCCCGCGGGGAGCGGTGACATCATCGGGCCCGACGAGGCTCTCACCTTCTTGATCGATGTCCGAGCTGTCGTCTCGCCATCGGCTCCCCCGGATGCACCTTCCGAGCCGGGCGTCGAGACGACGTCCTCTGTGGACGGGGTCCAAACCGAGGACCTGATCGAAGGTACCGGCGAGATGGCCGAAGCTGGACAGACGGTCGTCATCGACTACGTCCTCTTTCGGGGTGACAACGGCGTCGTGCTCACGAACGGTTGGGGTTCGGACGTCTCACCGTTCCCCCTCACCGAGGGGACGTTCCCTGTGCTGGTCGAAGGGATCCCCGGCATGAAGGTCGGCGGACGGCGCGCGATCACGTTCCCACCGGAGTATCCCGACTTCGGGTTCGGCCCGGAAGGGGCGCCAACCGAGGGTCTGCCGGCGAACACACCCGTGATCATCGTCGTCGACCTGCTCGGCGTGTACGGCGAACCCGAGAGCTGATAGTCAGACGGCTCGCAGGTCGAGGCCGAGGTCGAGCACGCGGGCGGAGTGCGTCAATTCGCCGACGGCGATGTAGTCGACGCCGGTCTCGGCGACCGCCCGCGCGGAGTCGAGTGTGAGACCGCCGCTGGCTTCCAGTCGCACGTCAGGGTTCATCTCGTTGCGAAGACCGACCGCCTCGCGCATCTCGTCGGGGGTGAAGTTGTCGATCAAGACCTCGTCGGCCCCTGCAGCGATTGCCTCCCGGAGGCCGTCCAGCGTGTCGACCTCGATCTCGACCGGAATCGTGGCGGCGAGTTCACGCACCCGGCGGAAGGCCTCCGTGACGCCGCCGGCCGCCGCGACGTGATTGTCCTTCACGAGCGCCATGTCGGACAGCCCCATGCGGTGGTTCGAGCCCCCACCGCAGCGCACGGCGTACTTCTCGAGCGCACGCAGACCGGGTGTGGTCTTGCGGGTGTCGCGCACGACCGCTGACGTCCCTTCGAGGGCGTCAGCCCATCGGCGCGTCGAGGAGGCGATGCCGGAGAGGTGACAGAGCAGGTTGAGCGCCGTCCGTTCGGCGGTCAACAGCAGCCGAGTCGGTGCGATCACCTCGGCGACCTTCGTGCCTGTGGTGACGAACGTTCCGTCGGCCACCTGCGCGTGGAAGTCGCTGGCAGCGTCGCCACAGACGGTCTCGATCACCGCGGCCACCACGGGGAGCCCCGCGATCACACCATCCTGGCGGGCGCCGAACGTCGCCGTGCTTCGGTGGTCACCCGGGATCGTTGCAGTCGAGGTCACATCGACACCGCCCATGAGATCCTCCGTCACGGCAGCACGGACGATGCCGGCGACCGCATCGGGGTCGAGGCCGCCGCTGATCAGCGCGCGGCGGGTCGGCTCCGACAACGGGTGGAACACGAACATGGCGGCGAGCGTACGTGTAACGATTGGTGTCTGACACCAATCGTTACATCGTGATGGTGACGGTGTCGCCGGGGGCGATCGTGCCGCCGGCGAGCACCGAGGCGTACCAGCGCGCCCAGCCGCGATGTTGGACGTGGTCGATCCGGTTCCAGTGCCGCTCGGTGAAACAGTCGCCGATCTTGTGACACGGCGCCGCCGGGCTGCTCGTGCGCAGCAGCACATCACCGATCTCGATCGTCAGTCCCCCTCGCAACCGCGACCAGTCGACGCCCGAGATCGTGAGGTTCTCCCCGGTGCCGCCGGGGACGATGGGATGGCCCTCGGCCCGCAGCGCTGCGATCAGGTCACTGCTGTACAGGCACAGTGCCTGCCACGGACGGCCGTGGTTGCGGCGGTTTCCCTGCGCGTCGCCGATCAGGCCCGATGGGCCGATCTCGGCCACCGGGATCGGCGCCTTGGGCACACCACCGCCCGACGCCTGCAACGACTCGACACGACCGACCATCGGCTCGAACACGTCGGCGGCGCGGCGGGCGTCAGCGAGTTCGTGGAGCCGATGCATGACGGCGTGGGTCGACAGGACCGGATCGTCGGTGACGTCGACCGGTCGGGCCGTCACCTCGGCGACGAACGCGGTGTCGGCATCCTCGAGTACGAAGCCGATCAGGTCGTCGGTGTGAACGAGCGTGCGTTCGAGGTCGTCGTCACTCCAGCACGATCCGTCGAAACCGCAGTCGTTGCAGGTCAGCGTGCTCACGGTCGGTCCTTCACGTCGATGGTGCCGGTGGCGTCGAGCGTGACGTCGAGGTGACGCACCCACTCGGGCCGCGCACGGGGATGATCGGATCGGCGGTGGCAACCACGGCTCTCGGTGCGGGCGGACGCCGCCGCCACCATGGCGGTCGCGACCGTGAGGATGTTGGTCGCCTCCCAGGTCCGGCGCGACGGCTCGACACGAGGCTGGGTCTCGACGTCGACCTCACCGCGTTCGGCGACCCGCTTCGCGGAGTGCATGCCGCGGGCGATCGCGCCGAGAGCGCCCGCAGCCGAGGTCAGCGACAACTCGTCTCGCACCACACCGACGTGGCGCGACATCACTGCGCGGACCTCGCGCAAACGTGACGGGTCGAGCAGCCGGTGATCGACCGGATCATCGACGTCCACGTCGATGGCGACACGATCGGGCACCTCCCAGGCGAGGTCGCGGCCGACCCACGTCCCGGACACGACGGACTCGGTGAGGCTGTTGGACGCCAGACGGTTCGCGCCGTGCACGCCGGTCGCCGACACTTCGCCGACGGCGTACAGCCCCCGCAGCGCCGTGCGGCCATCGAGCCCGGCGCGGATGCCACCGCAGGCGTAGTGCGCGGCAGGGGCGACCGGAATCCGGTCGACGGCCGGGTCGAGGCCGATCTCCCGGCAGGCCTCGGTGATCGATGGAAAGCGCTCGTGGAAGCGTTCGCCCATGTGGGTGGCATCGAGATACACGTGATCGTCGACGCCACCGGGCGCCTCCGCCATCCGTCGACTGATGGCAGCAGCCACGACATCACGCGGAGCCAGGTCCTCGAGCGGATGCACACCGGCCATCACGCGATCGCCGGCGGCGTCGAACAGGATCGCTCCCTCTCCACGGACGGCTTCCGACACGAGCGCTTGCTGGCCGAGGGCATCGGGGCCTCGCCACATCACGGTCGGGTGGAACTGGACGAACTCGACGTCGGTGACGGGAAGGCCGGCGCGCAACGCCATCGCCACACCGTCGCCGGTGACCGCCGGCGGGTTCGACGTCGACGCGAAGACCTGACCGTAGCCACCCGACGCGATGACAACCGCCCGAGCAGTGACGACACCGACGGACGCCAGGATGCCGTGTTCGTCGGTCTTTCCGATCCGGACGCCCACCACCTGCAGTTCGCCGTCGGCCGCCGTGCCCATCACCAGGTCGAGCGCGAACGCGTGCCCCATGACCTCGACACCGGCGCCGATCGCAGACTCGTCGAGCGTCCGCTGCACCTCGGCCCCAGAGCGGTCCCCGCCGGAGTGCACGATCCGGTTGTGGCTGTGGCCCCCCTCGCGGGTGAGCGCGATGTCGCTGCCGCCCTGCTCCGGGTCGAACGCGGCACCCAATCGCATGAGGTAGCGGATCGATTTCGGCGCCTCGGTGACCAACTCCCGCACGACCACTTCGTCGCACAGGCCGGCGCCCGCTTCGAGCGTGTCGCGGACGTGGTCCTCGATCGTGTCGCTCGGATGCAGCACGCCGGCCAGGCCACCCTGGGCCCATTGCGTCGAGCCCGCAGAGAGGATGTCCTTGGTGACCACGAGCACGCTGCGCACCGGCCGCACGGCCAGCGCCGCTGACAACCCGGCCGCGCCGGAGCCGAGCACCACGACGTCGACGTCACGCTCCCACGTCGCCGGCGGCGCCGCCAACCTCCGTGGCAGTGTCATCGGTCCGGGCGGGGACGGGGCCGGGGAGGACCGAAGGTGGACACGGCGCTCACTCGCCGGTGGTGGACGGCGTGCCGATGGCGATCATCCGCTCGACGGACCGGCGGGCACGGTCGGCGATCTCGCGATCGACGAACACCTCGTCGGTGCCGTCACGCAACGAGCGCAGGAGCTTGGCCGGCGTGATCATCTTCATGTACTTGCACACCGCCGCCCGGTTGACCGGGACGAACTCGGTCGTCGAGTTCACCTTCTCGAGTTGGTGGATCATTCCGGTCTCGGTGGCGACGAGCACCTTGGCAGCGGTCGTCGAGCGAGCGGCGTCGACCATGCCACCGGTCGACAGGATCTTCGTGCTGGTCTCCGGAACGACGCCGGCACCAACCAGGTAGAGCGCGCTCGTTGCGCAACCGCACTCGGGATGCACGAACAGCTCGGCGTCGGGCTCGGCGGCGACCTGCGCCTTGAGATCGGCGCCGTTGATGCCGGCATGCACGTGGCACTCACCCAACCAGATGTGCATGTTGTCGCGTCCCGTCATCCGCTGGACGTGAGCGCCGAGGAACTGGTCGGGGCAGAACAGGATGTCGGTGTCGCGAGGGATCGATTCGACGACCTCGACGGCGTTGGACGACGTGCAGCAGATGTCGGTCTCGGCCTTGACCTCCGCCGTGGTGTTGACGTAGCTGACGACGACGGCGCCGGGGTGTTCGGCCTTCCATGCTCGCAGCTGACGGGCATCGATCGTCTCGGCCAGGCTGCAACCAGCGGCGGCGTCCGGGATCAGAACGGTCTTGTCGAAGGCGAGGATCTTGGCCGACTCGGCCATGAAGTGCACACCACAGAACACGATCGTGGACTCGTTCACCTCAGCGGCCACCCGGGACAACCCCAGCGAGTCGCCGACGTGGTGGGCGATGTCCTGGATCTCCGGCACCTGGTAGTTGTGGGCAAGGATCACCGCGTCGCGTTCCTTCGCGAGGGCGAGCACCTGGTCCTGCCAGTCGCTCGGCAGCACCTCGACGTTGACGGCCGTGTCGGTCACGCCGCCAGCGTACGCAGATCGGCTTCGGCTGCGACGAGCGGTTGCCCGGCGGCTTGACTGGGACGATGTCACGCTGGTCCCCGTACGCCGCAGGTGCGCTCTTCGTCTCCGCCGGTGTCATGCATTTCGCGAAACCCGACTTCTTCGAGTCGATCGTGCCCGACTGGTTCCCGAACGCGAAGCTCGCCAATCAACTCAGCGGCGCCGCCGAAATCGCCCTCGGGGTCGGGATGTGGATGCCGCAGACCCGACGAGCGTCTGCTTTCGGCCTGCTTGCGCTCACCGCTGCGGTCTTCCCGGCGAACATCGACATGGCGCTTAACAAGGTCGAACTGAAGCCCGTCGACGGCAAGATGGAGCGCAGCGCCGGAACCGCGACAGGACCGCAGAACTGGATTCGCCTGCCGATGCAGCTCCCGCTCGCATGGTGGCTGTGGCGCGAGGCGGGTGCTGCTGCGTGAGCGCTGTTCGCCGCAGGTTCTACGGTGGACGCCATGGAAACGATCATCGATCGGCTGAACGCCGCCGCTGGCCGCTACGAGGGAACCGGCGACGGCACCGAGAGCGGTCCGTTCAACGCGACGATCGAGATCGCCCCGCTTCTCGACGGGATGGGTGCCACGATCGACTACGTCGCGACGGCGCCCGACGGCACCGAGCTGCACCGTGAGCACACGGTCCTCGCCTTCGACATGTGGTCGGGAGAGGCGACGTTGTACGTGCTGTGCGCCGAGTTGAACGGGCTGGGTCAGCTCGTGCAGACGAGCGAATCGACGTTCGCCAACGGTCGGGGCACCGACGGTTTCGAGCTGCAGATCGAGATCGTGATCGCCGACCAGCTGGAGTACGCCTGGTCGTGGGGACAGCCGGGAGAGCCGCTCGTCGAGCAGTCACGGGCGACCTTCGCACTGCGATGAGCGCCTCGGCGACCGCACACCCCTAGGCCCAGACCGCCTCGAGTGCTCGTTCTGCAGATGGCACGAGGGCATCCGCGAGGGCCAACCAGCTCGAGAAGGCGTCATCGAAGGAGCGTCCCGCCACCGGTGCCATGAAGGACCGTCGTGTTCCAACGCGATCGAGAATCGCTGTCGATCAACGCCTTGGCAGCATGGATTCCGTCGTTGATCCAGTCCCCGTCATCCCCGCCGCGCACGTGCGGACGGCAGCCGGCCGTGGGGTGTTGGCTCGCGGGTGGAGGTCAGTTGCGCCCGGAGCGATCGAGCGAGAGCACGTCGGGCCGCGAGTAGTGGCCGACCGGATCGAACATGCGGCGTCCCGACGGGATACGCGACAGATCGAGCGTCGCTGACACGACGCCGGCCGAACCGATGAGCGGGCCGGCGATCACCTCACCACCCGGCGCAACGATCGAGCTATTGCCGCGAGACATCAGATCGTCCTCTCCGCCGTACAACTCATCAGCGTCGGGCAGATCGCGCGGAACATCACACCCTCGGAGATAGGCGGTGACGCCGACGACGAACAACTGGCCTTCTTTCGCGATGTGGCGGAGCGTCGGGACCCACTCGTCGCTGTTGTCCCAGGTCGGAGCGAGGAGCACATCGACACCCTGCTCGTACATCGCCACCCGCGCCAGCGGCATGTAGTTCTCCCAGCAGATCAGCGATCCCACTCGCACGTTGCCGATGTCCACGGTGGTCAGGACATCGTCGTACCCGTTGGCCCAGACCAGTCGCTCGGCGCCGGTCGGCACCAACTTGCGATGACGACCAGCGAGCTCGCCACGGTCGTTGACGTACACGACGGAGTTGTAGAGGCTGCCGGAGCGCACCCGCTCGGTGACTCCGAGCGCAACCCAGACGCCAGCCACGCGTGCGGCTTCGAACAGCGGCTCGAGATCCGAGCCGTCGACGTCGACCGCTTGAGCGCTGAACCGGTCGTACCAGCCACCGTCACTCATCGGCGGACGACGCCAGACCCAATCGGGGTAGCCCGGTACGAAGGATTCGGGGAACACCACCAGATCAGCGCCCGCTCGAGCTGCATCGACCACGTGGGCAGCGACCAGTTCGAGCGTTGCCGCGCGGTCGAGAAATGCTGGGGTCGCCTGGACGGCGACGACCGTAAACGTCCCATCGGCGCCCGCTGGACGGCGGAGATCACCTTCCCGGATTGTCATCTCCCCTCCCCTGACGCTCGCGTCGCGTGCGCCGCAGCGAACCTACCACTCTGCTTCCGAGGAGTCGGACGACGACCACGCCCGAAGAAAGCACGCCATCATCACGGGCGCCGCGTGTCCGAAATGGGTCGTTGGACGGACAGGTCCCGCGTCCGGTAGCGGTTCCTCTAACGGACAGCCTCGGGATCACGACGGATTCGGCGATCCGTGATTATGCGGCGGGCAGATCGAGCTCCGATCTCGCACACTTCGCCGGTTATCGGGCGGCTTCACCTCAGCGGCAATCCGTCAGGAATGCCTCGCGCGGCCCCTCTTCGATCAGAGCCACGAAGCCCGACACAACCTGGCCATCGGTGACCGACCAAATTCGCTCGACGTTCTGATCGACGTTCGGGTCGCCGTTCCAGCACAGGGTCGATCGCATCGTGGCGCCTTGCGCATTGACGACGAGCCCCCATGCGAGTGCCAGGACCACGCCTGCTGCCAACGCGGTGTCGGCGCCGAACTGGCGCTCTCTCCCGAACCGCTGCCACGCGTCGACAACCATTGGCCCAAGCGGAACGAGCAGGCACACAAGGACGACCAACGTGTCGGACATGAAACGCGGCCCAAACGAATGCCCGGCCCACCAGTTGTCGGTCAATGAACTCACCGCAACGAGGTACAACGCGACTATCGATGTCAGCGCCAAGTCGAATGAGCGCAACTCGGACCGAACGAACTGACTGCCCGACCGCGTCCACCGGACCGCCACAAAGAGCAGGATCGGCGTGAATACCAGAAGACCCCGTGCGGGGCTCACGAGGTTCGCTGCGACAGCCTCGAAGAAGTCGTCGTGGAACGACAAGCGACTCCCTGTGTAGTAGGGCGGCAACAGCGACTCGTACATCACGAGGTTCACCACAATCCACGGAAGCGCGACCAGCGGCGGCTCCGAGGAAGTACCAACGAATGGACGACCGCAACGCGAGGACGACGAAGAGCGTTAGCACCACGACCACGATCGAGTTCGTCGGTCGCACCGTGTAGGCCAGTGCAACGGCGATCCCCAGCCAGGTCGCCGTCCAAGCTGGCCGCACGGTCGAACCGGTCAGGAGCCGTTGAGTGAGCAGCACAGCGGAAGCGATACAGAGCATTGATGGCCCGTGCTGCCACACTGCGCGACTCGCGGTCGACCACGCAGCCGTGCCGAATGCGAACAGGAGCGCCGTGGCGACCGCATACCGGCGCCGATGCGAAACGGAGCGAGACAACCGCTCGAAGAGAACCACGACCATCAGCGCGACGACGGCAGCGACCACGAGTGATGCAGTGAGCATCTGGATGGCGTCCATCGACCCGCCATTGGCGACGGAGAACGACCCGCTGCCCACCCCCACGACCTCTGCCGCATCCAAGGCCAGGACTGCTGGCACCAACAGCAGCGACGGCACCCACGGGAAGTAGTTGGCGACGCGGCCGTCGGCCACCTCGACAAGACCGGCATGGGCGAGTATCGGAGCAGCATCAAACTCATCGAGATACACGTCACGGTCGTGGACGATGCTCTGCGCCGTAGGAAACGCCAGGTAGGAGTCGTAGTTCTGAC
This sequence comes from Ilumatobacteraceae bacterium, assembly GCA_963698435.1. Lineage (GTDB taxonomy): Bacteria > Actinomycetota > Acidimicrobiia > Acidimicrobiales > Ilumatobacteraceae > Sva-07. The sequence goes on from CAVOQV010000005.1 coordinate 395,072, forward strand.
GGACAGGACTTGCGGCGTAGACCAAGAAGGTCACGATGAAGACAAGAACCACCGGCCGAATGCCAAGGCGATCCGAGGACCGCTGGTCGGGCTGAGTAACCGACGAGGCAGTGACCGAGTCCGACGTCGTTCGCTGCACATCGACAACCTAACGGCCTCCTTCATTCGCTCTTGCGACCCAACAGCGTGAGGCTCCCTTATCGGTTGGCCTGCCAACTTCGCTTGGCCTCATTGCACGGCAGGTTCCGGTCCGCCTCCGCGGGATACCGCAACAGCGGTCCCCGTTCGATGCTTGGTGCGAATTCCGCCGCCACCGCCTCTGTGACGTCGCACCCATCGACTCCGTATTGGGACGCGTACGAGATCCCCAGCAACTGCACATCGAGCCACCCGTAGAGCACCAGCGAGAGAACCACCGCCATGGTCAACGGACGCAACGAAGCGACCCGGGCGCTGGTGGACAAACCCACGACCACGAACACGACAGCAGGCAGCAGGTAGGACGGTTCGACCGGCAACCAGAACCAGAGCAGCAACACCACCGCGAGCGGGGCGAGCAGCCAGCGCTCCGGACGCACCTCTGCGTCGGAACTCCGAATCCGATAGCAGTGGGCAACCACCAGGACTGCCACGAAGACGGTCCCAATGAGGCCCCACAGGAACGTTCCCTTCACAACACCCCTGCCAATCAACCCGACCAGCCCCTGCCCCGTCGGACGGTCCGCACCAAGAAACCCGAGACTCCAACCGGCCTCGACGAACGCCGGGAAGTACGCCAGAACCGACACCACCGGTCGCGACGAGACAGCCCAGCGCTCTCCGACGAGGAGTCAGAGTGCAGTTCGGGTCAAGCGCCAGGATCAATATCGCCAGCGGGAGATACGTCAACCGACCGGCGGCCGACAACCCGAAGATCAACCCCACCGTCCATGGGGACGCTCCTCGCTCCAGCAGATACCAGCCGACGAGAAATGGGACGAGCCCGTACAAGTAGTCAATGCTCGTCGTTGCTGCGACTACGAAGGCAGGAGTCACGGCCAAGATCGCCACGAGTAACACGGCGTCCATCCGCCGCTCCGTCCGCAGACGAACCAACGCATATGTGAGTCCGAGACTCGCGAAGCCCAGCGCCACCGAAACAAGCCCGGCCAACCAGTGCCCGCCGAGCTCCGATGAACCCCCAATCCCCAGTTCCGCCAGCGGGTACCCCTGGTAACGCGACGGCACATAGCGGCCCTCGCTCAGAAGGAGATCCCACGTGCCCAACATAAGGAAGCTGTCGATGTCCGCTCCGTAGCCCGCCATGAGAATCGGCGCGCCCAGCACGACGACGGAGACAACTCCGACCAGGGCGACCAACCGCGCCGCGCGATCGTCCCGGAGCCCGTTCGATGCTCGCTCGTTCGAAGGCAACCCGGACATCAACGCAAGTATGCGACACGCAGCCCTCCGCGCCGGCTCTGCAGGCGCCGCTAGGTGGCACCCGATAGCGGCCCATATCGCGCACTGCATAATCGCGGCCTGCGACTCGTCCGATAGCGGGACCACGGTCGGACGAATCCCTTGTTCGTAGCCAGACGAGAGGTTCGGCGAGATCCGTCTCACCTGACGGGCGGCTTTCGGACGCTCGCCAACGGAACGGCACGACCACCCGCGGCACGGTTCGTGGATGGATGAAGCACTGATTGGATACGCACGATGCTCGACTGACGAGCAAGACCTCACAGCCCAACGCGAGGCGCTCATTGCGCTCGGCGTTCCACCTGATCGGGTCTACATCGACCACGGCATCAGCGGCACCAAACGCGAGCGTCCCGGCCTCGATCAAGCGCTGGCAGCAGTGCGCACGGGCGACACGCTCGTCGTTCCGAAGCTCGACCGGCTTGCTCGATCAGTTCCTGATGCTCGAGACATCGGTGACACTCTCGCCAAACGTGGGGTGTCGCTGTCGCTCGGCGATCAGATCTACGACCCCGACGACCCGATGGGGACGTTGTTCTTCAACATCCTTGCCACGTTCGCCGAGTTCGAGGTCGACCTGATCCGGATGCGCACCCGTGAGGGCATGGCCGTTGCGAGAGCCCAGGGCAAGTTGAAGGGCCGACAGCCGAAGCTGTCTGCGATGCAGCAGCGGGAGCTGAAGAGGATGCACCAAACCGGCGAGTACACGATCTCGGATCTTGGCGAGTTGTTTTCGGTGTCGCGACCGACGGTGTACCGCACCATCAGCCGAACAAGCGCATAGACACGCCCCGCTGACAGAGCCGGTCCCATACACGGTCCTCAACCGGACGGGTCCGGGTTCGTGCGCCGAGCCTCAGGCAGCGGTTGAGTTGAGGAGTCGGCGTTCGTAGTCGTCGGCCAATCCTCGGAGTGCGCCCGAGCAGTCGCCGGTCACGCTGGAGCCGTGCATCACGGCGAGCGTGTTCGGGTCGAGGTCGGCGAGGGTGCGGATCGTGGGCGCTGTGGCGGGGGTGAGGCAACTCGCACCGAAGACGTCTTCAGCCTGTGCTGCGGCAGCGAGCACGTCGTTGGAGGTGAGCGCAGGCCCCTGGCCGAGTTGGGTGAGGAGATCGCCGCACAGGAGTGTCTTGGTTGTCTCCTCGTACAGCACTCGGGCTTCCCAGCCGTGCGGTACGTGGGGTGTGTCGATGTGTCGAACGCGATGGGTTCCGAGCTCGAGGACCTGCCCGTTCGCGAGCGGTACGGGCGGCCGGTCGGCGAGGTCGTTGAGTGACACCATGCAGCCGAGGCCGCCGTGAGCAACCTCGGCGCGGGGTGCAGCGGCCAGGAACTGGTTCATCGAACCGCACTCATCGGCCTCGACGTGGCCGAAGGTGATCCAGCGGAGTGTGTCGATCGGTACGACGGTGGCGATTGCGGCGCTGACCGAGTCGAACAGCATGCGTTGGCCCGTGTGGAACAGCAGCGGCTCGTCGTCGTCGATCAGGAATTGGTTGAATGTGAAGCCGGTTGGGCCGACGTCGGCGACGAAGGTCGACAGGCGGTAGATGCCGTCTGCGATTTCGTCGATGAGTGTGTCTGACATGATGTGGGTCCTTTGGTTCGGATCGGGTGTTCAGAGCGGAAGCGTGTGTCGGAGAACGCCGCTGGCGGGGGTTCGCTCGGCGAGTGTGCGGATGAAATCGACGACGCTGATCCGTACTTCCTCGCCGCCGGTTCCCTGCACGAAGGTGCCGCCGGCGGGACCGTCGAGGACGAGGGTGAACGGCTCGCCGTGGGTGGCTGCCCATTCGGCGACGATGTCAGCGAGGATGCGTCCGTCGTGGACCGCGTCGTGGTCGGGTTCCACGGCGATGGCGTGGGCGATATCGATCCGGTGCGCCCACACGTCGCGGGTGAAGCCGATGTCGAACAGGTATGACAGGGGCTGGCGTCCGACGGGGTCAGGCAGTTTCAGCAGCTTCAGCCCGGCGATCGGTCCGGGCATGCTCGAGCGCGACTTCAACGCCTTGGCCGACACCGTCGCCCACTCGGAGATCAACTGCTCGGTCGTCGCCGATGCGCGCTCGCGGACCTGCAACTCGTTCATTCCGTCCCACCAGAACGGCGACTCGAGTTCCTTGCAGATCGGCTTGCCGCCGCGCTTCTGCCGGAAGAACTCGCGGGGTGATGCTTGACTCGCAGCGGAGCCGACGAGGTGGCCCGCCATTGCGCGGACGTCCCACAGGGTGCATTCGGTCGGCGTGCTCCATTGTGATGGGCTCAGCGATTCCATCAACTCGGCGAACTTGCGGTTCTCGATCGCCGTGATCTGCATGGCTTCGCTGTGATCGATGCGGTTGATCGAGGCGACATCGACGGTTACGGCTGGGGTCTGATTCACAATTTCACTCTCCTGGTCGCGGTTGACTTCTTCTTCGGAGGAGCGGAGCGTTGATGGACGTCCGCGACGAGCACCTCGACGGTGTGGCGGGCAAGGAGCACCCATCGATCACCGCCGGGATCGTTGGCGACCTGCTGATGGGCCAGGCCTGAAACGACCGCCGAGAAGAGATCGACGCCGTCCGGGCCGTCCACGCGTGCGGCGATCAGCCGTTCGGTCATGAGGTCGACGAACTGGCGGGACGGCTCCATCGCGGCAGCAGACGGTTCGAAGCCGGGGATGGTGCGTTGGAAGAGCAGTTGGTGGCGAACGACGTCCTCGCTCGAGAACCGGACGAGATCCTCGACGACGGCGACGAGTTCGTCCAGCGGGTCTGCGAGGGGTTCGCGTGCCCGACAGCGATCGAGCAACTGACGTTGGCCGTCTTCGAACATCGCGTCGTAGAGGTCGAGCTTCGACTTGAAGTACGCATACAGCGAGGGCTGGCGGAGATCGACGCTGTCGGCGAGGTCGCGAAGCGAGATGCCGGCGAGACCGTCGCGTCGGGCCAGCGACCACGCATTGTCGATGATTCGTGCGCGTTTGGCCATGTGGCGCTGACCGCGCCGGTCCGGCGAATCTGCTGGCTTCTTGTCGCTGGCGGGCTTTCGTCTATCAGTCATAGATTATCTATGACTGATAGTTCGCCTCGGCCACCCAGAAGTCAAGAGGTTTCTGCATGTCGCGGCCAAGCGTCGCGCAGGGCTGACATCGTTGACTCTCGGCTACGACAGCACCGATCGTGGACGCAGTCGGTGCCGCCACTCGATGGTCCGCCGTCAGTCGTCGGACATCTCGCTCATTGCTGCCCGAAGCGGGCCTCCGGACACCAGGTCGCAAAGCTCTGAAGGTCCGGGCTCGCTTCGACCCCAAGTATCGATGGCGTAGGGTTCCTCCCTTCGCTATCAGGAAGGTGAGAACCATGACTGCAGTTTTCGTCCATGGGGTTCCCGAGACGGCAGGCGTGTGGGATCGTCTGAAGGGCCACGTGGCGTGCGACATCGTCACGTTGAGTCTTCCGGGATTTGGCACACCGCTTCCGGACGGCTTCGAACCGACGAAGGAGGTCTACGCGGAGTGGCTCACCGGCGAATTGGCGTCGTTCGACCAGCCGATCCACCTGGTGGCCCACGACTGGGGCGCGCTGCTGTCGTTGCGTGTGCTCGCTGGCCGGCCGACGAACATCGCCTCGTGGGTGCTCGACACCGGCAACATCGACGACAACTTCGTGTGGCACGACATGGCCCAGCTGTGGATCTCGCCCGGCGGGGAGGGGTTCATGGAGGGCTTGCTCGCCATGTCGGTCGAGGATCGTGCTGCGATGCTCGCCGGTGCCGGAGTTCCCGAAATCGGGGCGCTCGACATGGCGGCCGGTATCGACGCCACGATGGCGAGTTCGATTCTCTCGCTCTATCGATCCGCGGTGGACGTCGGAGCGGAGTGGGGACCCGGCATCGACCAGATCAGCGGTCGTGGGATGCTCATCGAGGCCGAGAACGACGCATACCGCGCTCCGGGCAGGACCGCCCGACTTGCAGAGCGGACGGGCGCACAGATTGCCCCGCTTGCCGGTTGCGGGCACTGGTGGATGCTCGACGATCCAGCGAGCGCGGCAGCCGTCATCACCGACTTCTGGGGCTGATCCAACAGAGTCGGCGCCGGGACGACAGCATCCAGAGTCGCATCGCCCTGGTACTCCTCAACGGCCGTTCACGTATGCGATGAGTTGTCGAACGACCGATGTCGCACGCCATCGTCGCGATCCCGACGAGTAGGTCGCGCGACGCTTCGGCCCATATCGAGCACCTCATAATCACTGGCTGCAACGTGTCCGATAGGGGGACGCGCGTCGGACGCGTCTTCCGGGCGGAGCGCGGGATACACAACCTGACCTGGGATATCTCAATAGACCGGTACATATCGATTCTCAATGACGGTGCGTCAATCGTCACACCAACGCAGCGGGATCCTCGGTGGCTTCGGGCAGCATCATCGGACTGAGCGAGGAGCCATGTGTGGACCCTGAGCTGCTCTTGAGCCATCCTGGAATGACCGCGTCGTCCGCCGCCTCGCGCGTCGTACGGTCGGTCGCGCTGGGTTGGACTCCTCTGCCAAACGCGCGAGCGGTCTCAGCCGAGGAGGGACGACACACGGTCGGCCGCGGCGACCACGGCGGGACCGAAGCGTCTGCCCGGCTGGCGTGTCAATCGTTCGATCGGTCCGCTGACCGACAGCGCGGCCACCGTCGAACCGTCGGCGCCGACCACCGGGGCGCTCACCGACGCGACACCGGCCTCGCGTTCACCGACGCTTTGGATCCAGCCCTGCTTGGACACTTCGCCCGACAGCACCCGTCCCGCCGATCCGACGTCGAGGGGCAGCACCGACCCCTGCGGGACGATCCACCGCAGACCGTGCGGCGACTCGAGCGACACGACACAGCGACGGTGCGCGCCCTCACGCACGAAGAGCTGAACGCTCTCGCCGGTGACGGTCCGGAGCTCGTCGAGCACCGGTCGGGCCAGTTCGACGAGCGGAAACCGCTCGGCTGCCGCCTGCCCGAGTGACACGAGACCGAGGCCGAGTTCATAGCGCCCGACACCATCCCGACGGAGCAGCCCGTGCAGCTCCAGCGCCGCACCGAGACGGTGCACCGTCGCCCTGGGAAGGCCAGTACGGGACATCAGCTCAGCCAACGACGCCGGCGACCCGGCGACCGCCTGCAAGATGTTGACCGCCTTGTCGAGCACCCCGACACCCGATACGCTTTCCATACTGCAAGAATGATATCCCACATAGTGGGAAGCACCAAGGAGTCGGGACGATGGGAAAGACATTGCCGGAGAAGGTGTGGGAACGCCACCTGGTGCACTCGGCACCGGACGAGCCCGACCTGCTGTACATCGATCTCCACCTCGTCCACGAGGTCACGAGCCCCCAGGCGTTCGACGGACTCCGTCTGACCGGTCGTACGGTCCGTCGACCCGAGCTGACGATCGCGACCGAGGATCACAATGTCCCGACCGAGAACATCGACCGGCCGATCGCCGATCCGATCTCTGCCAAGCAGATCGACACCTTGCGTGCGAACGCCGCCGAGTTCGGCATCACCAACTTCCCGATGGGCGATCCCAACCAGGGCATCGTGCACGTGATCGGCCCCGAGCAAGGGCGCACCCTGCCGGGCATGACCATCGTGTGTGGTGACTCGCACACTGCGACGCACGGCGCCTTCGGTGCGCTGGCCTTCGGCATCGGCACCAGCGAGGTCGAGCACGTTCTCGCCACCCAGACGCTCCCTCAGCAGCGACCGAAGTGGATGTCGGTGACCGTCGAGGGCGAACTGCAACCCGGCGTCACGGCGAAGGACGTGATCCTCGCGATCCTCGGCGAGATCGGCACGGGCGGGGGTATCGGCCACGTGATCGAGTACCGCGGCTCAGCGATCCGGGCACTGTCGATGGAGGGACGGATGACCGTCTGCAACATGTCGATCGAGGCCGGCGCCAAGGCGGGCATGATCGCCCCCGACGAGACGACGTTCGACTACCTGCAGGGCCGCGCCAACGCACCGAGCGGCGACGACTGGGACGCTGCGGTCGCCGAGTGGTCGACGCTGTGCTCCGACGACGACGCAGAGTGGGACAAAGAGGTCGTCCTCGACGCCGCCACGATCCGACCTCACGTCACCTGGGGCACCAACCCTGGCCAGGTGGCGCCGATCGACTCGGCCGTGCCCTCCCCCGACGACTACGACAACCCGACCACGAAGGAGACCGTGGCTCGCGCGCTCGAGTACATGGGCCTCGAGCCCGGTACGCCGATGCGCGACGTGGCGGTCGACACGGTGTTCATCGGGTCGTGCACCAACAGCCGTATCGAAGACCTCCGCGCCGCCGCAGCGGTGATGGAAGGACGAACCGTCTCCGTTCCCCGCGTGATGGTGGTTCCGGGCAGTCACGCCGTGAAGGCCCAGGCGATCGCGGAAGGGCTCGACCAGATCTTCATCGCGGCCGGAGCCGACTGGCGCGAACCCGGCTGCTCGATGTGTCTGGCGATGAACCCCGACAAGCTGGCCCCGGGTGAACGCGCCGCCAGCACCAGCAACCGCAACTTCGAGGGCCGGCAGGGCCGCGGTGGCCGCACCCACCTCGTCTCGCCGGGCGTCGCCGCGGCGACCGCTGTCAAGGGCACGTTCTGTACGCCTGCCGACCTGGAAGGAGACGCGTCATGAAGGCCGTGCACGTGATCACCGGAACCGGCGTGCCGCTCAAGCGCTCCGACGTCGACACCGACCAGATCATCCCCGCCGACTGGCTCAAGCGCGTCGAGCGCACCGGCTTCGACAAGGGATTGTTCTCCACGTGGCGCGATGATCGCGACTTCGTGCTCAACGACGAGCGGTACGCGCAGGCAAGCATCCTCGTGGCCGGGCCAGCGTTCGGGGTCGGGTCGTCGCGCGAGCACGCCGTGTGGGCGATCCAGCAGTACGGCTTCGACGCCGTGATCGCGCCGAGTTTCTCCGACATCTTTCGCAACAACTGCACCAAGAACGGCCTCGTGCCGGTCGTGGTGCCCGAGGCGACCGTCGAGGCGATCTGGTCGGCGATCGACGCCGATGCCGAGACGCAGATCGTCGTCGACATGGAGCGGCTCAAGGTCGAGGTCCCGGCTGCTGGGATCGACGAGTCGTTCCCGATGGACCCGCAGACCCAGCATCGGTTCCTCAACGGCCTCGACGACGTGGGCATCACCCTCACCCACGCCGACGCCATCGACACCTACGAAGCGAACCGCCCCGCCTGGCTGCCCTGAGCGCGACAGCTGGGGTGAGACCGCAGATGAAGCGGTACGTTCACGTCGCCTGGGCGGTTCGGACGATCGTGTCGATCCACGTCGCAAACGAGCCCGGCAGCAGGTCGTGGCCGCCCGGCACGGTCACGAGCTCGACGTCGTAGCCGGCATCGACCATCGCCTGGTGGTACGCGACGTTCGACTCGACGATCGGGATGTCACCGAGCGCGCCGCCGCCGTGATCCTGCTCGCCGACGACCATCACGAACCGCACGTCCGGATTGCGACCGAGCAACAGGTACGGATCGAACGCATCCAGCTCGTCGGCCGTCAGCTCGTTCCACTGCGCATTCGTTGCGAACGCACCGGCCCGTGCGGCGTCGACGGCGAAGAACGGGGTCCCACCCGGAACGGCCGCAACCGGCAGCTCCATCGTCGGATCGACGAGGCAGTCGTCGGAGACGAACGGCGGATCGTCGCCGGTCAGCGCATGGACCGCCGCAGTGAATCCGCCCGTCGAGTAGCCCGAGATCGTCATTCGATCTGCGTCACCGCCGTACTCCTCGGCGGTGTTCCGCGCAAACGCCATCGCACACACCGTGTCCTCGGATCCACCGTCAGGACCGAGCGAGGCCCAGTGGGGTGCGTACACCACGAGACCCCGAGCAGCCAGCGCCGCTGGCTCCGGAATCGCGTTGCGGAACTCCGGGCTGTCGGTCGGATTCCCTCCGTGGAAGAAGACCACCACCGGCCAGTCCGACCCAGCCGCCGGCGCGTACACGTCGAGTTGCCTGGTCTCCGTGTAGGAGATGCCGGACGCGACCACGACCGGTGGAGTCCGCTTGATCGTCACGTCGCACGAGAGCTCGACGCCGTAGCCGTCACCGGTGATCTCCGGACCGAACGCGTCGTGGACGGGCGAACCCGGCTCGAGTGAGAGGTTTGCCGGCGATGCATTCCACGCCAGCGTCGCGGGACATTCGATGTCGTAGCGCAAGCTCCCGTTCTCCTCGGCCCGTTCGAGGACGTGCACGAAGTAGACCTGCATGCCACCAGGGTTCACGTGGTCGACGGACCACGCGTAGCTGCCATCCGGTCCATCAACCGAACCTGTCCAGAGCCCCGGGCCGAGTGGGGCCATCTGCATCGTCGCCGATTCGATCGGGACGCCAAAGGCAGACGCGGCCTCCTGGTAGCCGGGATTGTCCGTGGCGAAATTGACCGGGTAGAGGTGGTCGGTCGGGAGCACCACGTGGTCGGGGTGGTCGGGGTAGGTGCGCTGATCGGCGGGGCCGACGATCGTGATCCACTGGGTGTCGAAGTGCCCCGATCCCTGTGAGGCACCGTCGACCACGATGTCCGCGCACGACTTCGAGACATGGGTGAAGGTCGCCATCCCGGCGTCGTCGAGCACCAGGTCGACCTCCTCGGGAACGAGCAACCGAGCTGCGGCTGGATCGACCTTGGCGACCATCGGAAACTGCTCGCAGTCGACGAGTTCGATCGCCATCTCACCGGGCGCGAGAGCGTCGGAGGTGTCGTCGGTGGCATCCTCGGTGGTCGGGGGCGAGGTCGACTCGACGCTGATGTCCGGCGGGTCGGCCGGAGGCTCGACGGTCGTGTCGACCGTCGGTTGCGGGCTGGACGCCGGAACATTCGACGCAGCGTCGTCACCGCTCCCACAGGCGCTCACCGCAGCGACCACGAGACCCACCAGTACGAAGACTCGCTTGACGTGCATGATCACTCCTTTCGTCGACACCAGCATCCGTCGGCGGTGTTGCAGCCGTGTTGCACCGTGCCCCTCATCGGTCGGATTCAGTACCCTCAGGGCGTGTGGATCGGCGTACTCGGGCCACTCGAGGTACACCTCGACGGAGACGACGTACCTCTCGAGACCGCCAAGGAGCGTGCGCTGCTGAGCGCACTCGCGGCTCGTGCACCGGCCATCGTCTCGAGGGAACGGCTCATCGACGTGCTCTGGGGCTCGAATCCACCCGCCACGGCCGAACGCACGCTTGCCAGCCACGTTTCACGGCTCCGGCATTCGATCGGCGCATCGACCGTGCTCACCGAGCCCGGCGGGTACCGACTGGATTCTGACGTTGCCGGAGTCGACGCACTCGAACTGGCCGAACTGACCGAGTTCGCCGAAGGAGAGCTCGCAGCGGGTCGACCGACGACAGCACGTTCACGTGCTGCTGAGGCACTGGCGCTCTGGCGCGGCGAGCCGCTCGCCGACCTCACGAACGAGGAGATCCGCCTCAGCGAGAGGGTGCGTCTGGACGATCTCCGGCGCCGGGCAACGTTTGTGTTCGTCGAGGCCGAGCTGGCGTTGGGGCACCATCGGTCGGTCATCGGTGACGTGGAAGCCGCGATCGCTCGAGACCCACTCCACGAGCCGACATGGGGGCAACTGATGATCGCCCTCTATCGAAGCGGCCGCCAGGCCGACGCCCTGCGTGCGTTCGAGCGGTTGCGGCACACCCTGCGCGTCGAACTCGGCATCGACCCCTCGCCATCGATCGCCCGCATCGAACTCCGGATCCTGCGACAGGACGCCGACCTCGAACTGTCGGACACTCCGCCACCGAACAACCTGCCGAACCCGGCGAGTTCGTTCGTCGGTCGGGTCGACGAACTCCGCGAGATCACCCAGGCGCTCGCCGATCATCAACTCGTGACGTTGGTCGGCCCCGGCGGGATCGGGAAGACCCGGTTGGCGCTCGCGGCCGCCGGCCGCCTGAAGCAGTCGTACGCAGACGGAGTCTGGTGGGTCGACCTCGCTCCGATTCGCGACCCCGACGCCGTGCTGGTCCGGCTCGCAGCGACCCTGGGCGTCAGCGCGCGCCGGTCCGGCACGCTCCTCGACGCCGTTCGACAGTTCATCGGCGATCGAGAGCTCCTCCTGATCATCGACAACTGCGAGCACCTCGTCGACGAGGTCGGCGACGTGGTCCAGCAACTGATCAGCAGCGGACCATCGGTCGGGGTGCTCGCCACCTCGCGGGAACGGCTCGGGCTGCCCGGTGAGACCCGGTACGTCGTTGCCCCGCTCCGGCTCGCGAGCGACGGGGGCATCGACGACGAGCCGGCGGCGGAATCGGATGCGGTCAGACTGTTCGTCGAACGGGCGGTCGCGAACACGTGCGACGTCACCGACGATGACGAACTGCAGTCGATCGTTTCGATCTGCCGCAGAGTCGATGGTGTGCCGCTCGCACTGGAGCTGGCAGCGGGCCGCACCGCGACCTTCTCCCCACGACAGATCGCCGAGCGCCTCGACGACCAGATCGCATCCGTGGCCGGCGACCCGGCCATCCACGACCCGAGATACCGTTCGCTCGACGGGGCCATCGCCTGGAGCGATGCCCTGCTCACTCCGACCCAGCGCGATCTGCTCTCGCAGTTGACTGCGTTCCCGGGTGGCTTCGACAGCGAGGCCGTCCTCGCGGTGTGCCAGACCGACGCCGCCGACGTCCTCGCCGACCTCGCACACCTGACCGATGCGTCGATGCTCGACGTCGACGCATCGGTCTCGGCGACACGATCCGGTGGACCGCGCTTTCGCGTCCTGGAGGTGATCCGGTCCCACGCTGCGCAACGCCTGGACGCTGCGACACGTTCCGCGCTCCGCCGTCGCCACGCTCGTCACTACCGCGACGTCGCGGCTGGAATGTCGAACGCCGATGTGGCACTGGATGGCCACGCGATCGAGCAGATCCGGCGCGACGATGCGAACGTCCGCGACGCCTATCGATGGTCGGCGGAGCACGACCCCGGGAGTGCGACGTTCGAATTCGCGCTGGTCCTCGGGAACGCCTGGTATCTGAGTGGGGACCTGGCCGGCGCCGTGCGCGTTCTCGAGGAGGCCACCAGCGCAGCGACCGCTCTCGACGATGCTCGGCGAGGGCGCGGGCACCTTCTGGCCGTCTGGCCGCTCCTTCTCGGCGGAGAGCCCGAGCGAGCCTGGTGGCACCTCGACCGAGCGCAACGATGCGCTGCCTCCTCTGACGACCGCCGCCTGGCAGCGGCCATCGCGACTGCTCGGGCGCACTCGTTCTTCGTGGGCATCGGCGACATCGAACAGGCGCTACCGCTGTACGAGGACGCACGTGCGGCATGCGCCTCGGCCGATGTACCGATGGAGTACATGACCGCTCAGCTCGGGATGGCCCAAGCCCTGATCCTGGCTGATCGTGCGAGTGGTGTCGCCGAATTGCTCGACGAGGTCGAGACCATGCTCCGACATCATCCCGACGAGGGACAGCGTGCCCACCTCTGCCTCGACCGGGCATTGCTGGCCTGGGCGACCGGCGACGTCGAGGCGATCGCCGAGAGAGCCGAGGCGGGCCGGCGTCACGCACAGACGGCAGGCAACGCCGCATGGGAACAGATCAACCTCGTCGCCGCGGGGTACGGCTCCCTGCTGTGCGGTGACGTCCCCGATGCCGAGATCACGTTGCTCCGCGCCGCGCGGTGGGCGACCGACGAGGACAACGCAATCCAGCTCGGCGTCGCACTCGAAGGCCTCGCGGCCGTGGCCGCGCTGCGGGGGGCGGCGGTCACCGCGGCTCGGCTGCACGGGGCCGCCGAGGCGGTCACGCCGAACTGGCCGCTGCTCCGGCGCGGCCTCGAACACGTCTGGCCCGGCATCCGTCGCGAACTCGGCGAGCGCTTCGAACCCGAGGTCGATCGAGGCCGCCGACTCGAACGCGTCGAAGTTCTGAGCTTGGCCCTCGGCGGCGAATGATCCGACGATGTCCGACGAATCTGGATGCCGCCCAGCGATACTGAGCTGATGCCCGATCTGCACACGCCCGGTCAGTGGATCCGGTTCATCGCGCGCAACGCCAAGCGGCTGATGATCCTGATCTTGGGGACCGCCGTTCTCCTCGCCGGTGTCGCCATGCTGGCGCTCCCCGGCCCTGGCATCCTGGTGATCATCCTCGGTCTGGTGATCCTCGCGACCGAGTTCGCGTGGGCTGAGCGAATGCTCGACCGCACGACGGCGACCGCCGCCGGAGCGGCGGTGCGCGTCACCGACAACAACACCGGGCGCGCAGCGCTCGCTGTCTCCGGGCTCGCGATGATCATCGGAGGCATCGCCGGAGGAGTCGTCTTCCCCGACCTGCGGGTGGTCGGGATCTCGGTGGCCGTCGCCGGGGTGATCGGTCTCGTCACCCTGCTCCCACAGGTTCGCGCATGGATCGACGAGAAGGCGGCGAATGGCCCGGCCGAGCGGTCGACCGGCTGACGTCGCTCCCGATCCTCGACACCCGACACCGCAGCGCGGTTTGTAGGGTGCGCCCATGCCACTGACGGGAGAGTACGAACCGAGCACGGCCGACTGGGTCCGCGAACAGGTCGACACCTACGAAGCGAGCGACGGCCGCGAGGCCAACACGCTGCGCGAGACCGGCATCCCTGTCGTGATCGTCACCAGCCGCGGGGCATCGAGCGGCAAGCTCCGCAAGTTCGCTCTCATGCGCGTCGAGTACGACGGCGAGTACGCGCTCGTCGCATCGATGGGTGGCGCGCCCCGGAACCCGGCGTGGTACCACAACCTCGTGGCTGAACCGTTGGTGATGATCCAGGACGGGCCCGAACCACACGACTTCGTGACCCACATCGCCGAGGGTGACGAGCGCTCCCGGTGGTGGCAGCGTGCCGTGGACGTGTTCGCGCCCTACGCCGACTACGAGAAGAAGACCGACCGGATCATTCCCGTCTTCGTCGCCTCGCCGGTCTGACACCGCACGGAACCTGCGCCGTCAGCGTGCCCGGACGTCGACGAGGTCACCGGCCGGCGTGGGACATCAACAGATGCGCGACGGCGATGGTCACGCGACGCGCCGTCGGCAGGTGGAGATACTCGTTGGGGCCATGCGCATTGGCATCGGGGCCGAGCACTCCGGTGATCACGAACTGAGCGTCGGGGAACTGCTCGCCGAGCATGCCCATGAACGGGATCGACCCACCTTCACCGAAGGTTCGGGCGGGCATGCCGAACGCCGCGGTGGATGCTTCGTCGAGTGCCGCCGAGAGCCATGCTGCCGTCGGCGGGGCATTCCAGCCGGGTCCGTTCTCTCCGCCCGAGAACACGACTCGAGCGCCGTACGGAGGGTCGGCTTCGAGCGCGGTGGTGACGGCAGCGAGCGCCGCATCCGGGTCGCAGGTCGGAGGAATGCGGAACGACAACTTCAGTGACGTTCGCGGCCGCAGCACGTTGCCGGCCCGGGCGGTCGGCGGGATGCCGTCGGCGCCGATGACGCTGAGTGTCGGGTGCCAGGTGCGCGACAGCAGTTGCTCGGTGGGGTCGTCGGAGGTCGGGCCGGCCCCGCCGACGAACGGGTAGTGGTCGGCGATCGATCCGATTTCGGCGGCCGTTTCGTGCGCCTCGGCGATGCGGTCGGCAGGGATCTCGACGTTGAACTCTGGCAGCGAGATGGCACCGGTCGCTGCGTCCTCGACTCGGTCGAGCAACCGCCGTGCGATGCGGAACGTCGACGGGACCATGCCGGACGCGTCACCGGAGTGCAGGCCCTCGCTCACGATGTCGACACTCAGCGTCCCCGACACCAACCCACGCAACGAGGTCGTGACCCAGAGACGGTCGTAGTCGATGCATCCCGAGTCGAGGCAGACCACGAGACTCGGCTCGCCGATCCGATCGGCGAGTGCGTCGACGTACGCGGGCAGGTCGGGCGAGCCCGACTCCTCGCTCGCTTCGATCAGCACCACGCATCGAGCATGCGCCCCACCTGCAGCGTGCACGGCCTCGATCGCAGTCAGCGCCGCGAACGCCGAGTACCCGTCGTCGGCACCGCCACGACCGTAGAGTCGGTCGCCGTCCAGAACGGGCGTCCACGGTCCGAGGCCGTCACGCCACCCCTCCATCTCGGGCTGTTTGTCGAGATGCCCGTAGAGCAGCACTGTGTCGTCTGCCGAGACGGCATCGGTCGCCGGGATCTCCATCAGGATCACCGGCGAGCGGTCGTCGAGCTCGATCACCTCGACGACCAGCCCGGGAATCGGTCGATCTCGACACCATCCGGCGATCAGGTCGACCGCCGAAGCCATGTGGCCGTGAGCACGCCAGTCGGGATCGAACGCCTCGGAGACGTTGGGGATGGCGATGTAGTCGTGGAGCACGGCGATGACGTCGTCCCACACCCGATGGCATCGGTCGGTGATCGGCGAGTCGGTGGACACGGGCCGACGCGGGCTCACTGCGGTGGTGTGGGTGGTGCGGGTGGTGTCGGCGGTGAGGACGGGGGGATCGGTGCCGAAGCGGTCGGAGCAACCGGCGCGCTCGACGGGGCGGAGCCGGCGGCCCGGGTCTGCTGCGCAGCGGAGGCCGCCCGCTCGGCGGCCAGCTGCGCGGCGAGCGCCTGCTGGTCGGCGAGTCGAGCGTCGGCCTGGGCAGCGAGCCGTTCGACCTCCGCGCGACGCTCGATCTCCTCCTCGACCCGGTGGATCTGGTTCAGCCGCGAGTTGAGCCAGCCGATCAGCACGCTGAGCAACAACGCGACGATGCCGTAGATGATCATGGCGAAGAGCACCGAGGTGTCGAACGTGGCAGGGACGTCCGCACTCGTCGTGCCGAGCTCGACCGGTGCGAAGATGCCGCGGAACGGTTCCATCACCCGTTCGAGATTTCGATAGGCCCACTCGGTGAATCCCGCCGAAGGATTCGCCCCGAACAGCAACAGGAAGAAGCCGATCACCAGGATGATCTCGACGACGATGAGGTAGAAGTAGACCAAGTACGAGATCACTCGCGCGACCCACAGGACCGCTTTTCGCTCGTCGAGCGCCTTGGAATCGATGGTGATGTTCACGGAGTCCTCCTCGTCGGATGCGTGCGACGCACGGGCCGCACTCGTCGACCACCGTACTCACCGCTCCCCGACGCAGCGAGGACCAGTCGAACAGTCGAGCCGGTCAACGGCGGGGAGTCGGGCGAGGAGATCGGCACCCAGGCGCGCGTGATGTCACGCGTTTCGATCATCGTGACGATGAGCCGCGCTCGACGGGCACGGTGGACGTGCGGAGATCCCCGGGAACCACCATCGTTGCTCTCCGGCTGGTCCTGCCGGGGTTCGATCAGTCGGTCTCGAACTCGGGGAGGTGCAGCAGACGAGGGTCGTTCGAGAAGACCTCGATCGGCTTCTCCGTCGGCAAGCGCATGCCGCGCTGCAGGATCCGCATCTGGGTGTGCTGGTTGTACTCGACGAGCGTCACCGCCCAGCCGTCGCGGCCGGCGCGAGCGGTACGGCCCGAGCGGTGCAGGTAGTCCTTGACGTCCTTGGCCGGCTCGTAGTGGATGACCGCGCCGATGTCGTCGATGTCGATGCCGCGGGCCGCGACGTCGGTGGCGACGAGGACCGACAACTTGCCTTCGGCGAACTTGCGCAGGATGCGCTCGCGGGCACTCTGTTGCATGTCACCGTGCAACGGACCGGCGTCGACGCCGAGATCCTCCAGGTTGCGAGCGACACGGTCGCAGTTGCGCTTGGTCTGGCAGAACACCAGCACCTTCGGAATCGACTTGCCGATCGATCCGATCACCTTGTCCTTGTCCATGTGGTGCACGGCAAGGAAAAGATGGTGCATCGTGCCGACGGTGTCGGTGGCTTCGTCGATCGCCACGGTCACCGGGTCGGTCTGGTAGTGACGGATCAGGTGACCGACGTCGCCGTCGAGCGTGGCGGAGAACAGCATCGTCTGGTTGCGGCTGCCGCAGTGACGAAGGATCCACTCGACCTGCGGGGTGAAGCCGTCGTCGGCCATGCGGTCGGCCTCGTCGAGAGTGACGATCTGCATGTCGTCGAGGGAGACCTCGTTCGATTTGATCAAGTCGATCAGCCGGAGCGGAGTGGCGATGACGATCTCGACACCCTTGGCGAGTTCGTCGACCTGATGGTGACGTGATGCGCCGCCGTACACGGGCAGCACTCGCATACCGGCGTGGTGTGCGACCGGCTCGAGGACCTCGGCGACCTGCACGGCGAGCTCACGCGTCGGCACGAGCACCAACCCGAGCGGTCGGGACGGTGCCGCCTTGTCGGTGATCCGAGCGAGCATCGGCACCCCGAACGCCAGGGTCTTGCCGGAACCGGTCTTGGCCCGACCGCAGACGTCCTTGCCGGTGACGGCCACCGGGATGGCTTCGGTCTGGATCGCGAACGGCTGGGCGAACCCGCAGGCGGCGAGCCCGTCGTCGATGCGCTCGGGCACGCCGAGTTCGAAGAATCCCGTGGGGGCCTCGACCGGGGGCAAGGCGTTGATGGATGTGAGGTTCGAGGTGTTGACGTGGCCACCGTCGTACGGCTGGTCCGACGTCTGCGGGCGAGAACGCCGGCGACGAGGCGCTCCTCGTCGCGCTGTTGATTCAGTCATGTTGTCGCCCAGCGTACCGGGCAGGTGAGCGACGAGCGCGAGATGCCGAGACCCGTGCTAGCGTTGTCGGCAATGTTGCGCCAGGACCTCCTTCTGCTTACGTAGGGCGAGCGCCACATCCACACGTTCGCCCGCACCCCCCGCCCTCCGGCCGGGGGGTTCTTGCTTTTCGCACCCTGTCTTTCCGAACCCGACCCCGACGAACACCCAACCGTACGAACACCAGGAGAATCCGATGCCTCCCCAGAACGTCACCCCGAAACCGATGCCCTTCGAGAAGTACACGCCGTTCGTGCCGATCGTGCTCACGGACCGCACGTGGCCGAACGTCACGATCGACAAGGCTCCGCTGTGGTGCTCGGTCGACCTGCGCGACGGCAACCAGGCGCTCATCGACCCGATGGATCCCACCCGCAAGATGCGCATGTTCGACGAACTCGTTGCGATGGGGTTCAAGGAGATCGAGGTGGGCTTCCCCTCGGCCAGCCAGCCCGACTACGACTTCGTTCGCCAGCTGATCGAGGAGGACCGCATCCCGGACGACGTCACGATCCAGGTGCTGGTGCAGTGTCGCCAGGAGCTGATCGAGCGGACCTACGAGTGCCTCCAAGGAGCGCCGCGCGCGATCGTGCACTTCTACAACTCGACCAACCCACTGCAGCGCGAGGTCGTGTTCGGCCTCGACAAGGCCGGCATCATCGACGTTGCCGTCAACGGCGCCAAGCTGTGCCGCAAGCTCGAACACGCAGCGGGCGACACGAGGATCCGCTACGAGTACTCGCCCGAGAGCTTCACGCTGACCGAACCCGAGTTCGCGATCGAGGTGTGCGAGGCCGTGATGGACGTCGTCGAACCGACGCCCGACAACCCGATCGTGCTCAACCTGCCGGCCACGGTCGAGTGCTACTCCCCCAACGTCTACGGCGATGTGATCGAATGGTTCGGCCGCACGATCAAGCAGCGTGACTCGGTGATCGTCTCGCTGCACCCGCACAACGACCGGGGGTGCGCCGTCGCAGCCGCCGAGTTCGGCGTGATGGCGGGCGCCGACCGGGTGGAGGGCACGCTGTTCGGCAACGGCGAGCGAACCGGCAACGTCGACATCGTCACCCTCGCGATGAACCTGTTCATGAACGGCGTCGACCCGAGGCTCGACATCACCGACATCGACAAGTTGCGCCGCACCGCGGAGTACTGCAACCGGCTGCCGGTGCATCCGCGCCACCCCTACGCCGGCGATCTGGTCTACACGGCGTTCTCCGGAAGCCACCAGGACGCGATCAAGAAGGGCTTCGAGGCCCTCGACGCACAGCGTGGCGACGACGGCGAGTACCCCGGGTGGGGCGTGCCCTACCTCCCGATCGATCCCGCCCACGTCGGCCGGTCGTACGAAGCCGTGATCCGCGTCAACAGCCAGTCCGGCAAGGGTGGCGTCGCCTACGTGATGAAGGCCGAGCACGGCTTCGACCTGCCTCGTCGGCTCCAGATCGAGTTCTCGAAGACGATCCAGCACATCACCGAGGACTCCGGCACCGAGATCGGACCCGGCGTGATGTGGGACGCGTTCCAGGCCGAGTACCTGCCGGAGGAACCCAGCTTCAAGTTGCGCAGTCACGAACTGCACACCCGCACCAGGGACGACCGCGGCACCACCTCGATCCAGGCACAGCTCGAGATCGACGGAGCGGCCCACTCGATCCGCGGTGAGGGCGATGGACCGGTCGAGGCATTCGTCGCGGCATTGCTCGCCGAATTCGGCGATCGCGTCGACGGGCACTTCGATGTCCTCGACTACGCCGAACACGCGATCGGCAAGGGCTCGAACGCTCAGGCGGCGGCGTACGTCGAGACCGTGAGCGACGGCGGGAAGGTGCGATGGGGCATCGGCGTCGACCCGAACATCACGACCGCGTCGCTGCGCGCCGTGCTCTGCGCCTTCGAGCGTCACCAGCGTTGACGCGAACTACAGTCGCGTCGATGTCACCGATCGGCACCGCGTTCCGCAGGACCCTGCTCTTCGTCGTCGTCGCCGTCGGCATCGGCGCGGCGCTGTCGTGGCGGCGCACCCAGACGACCACCCCTGCGCCCACCGAGCCGCCCCAGTGGCCGGACTGGCCGGCACGGACCGACATCGCCGACCCGCCCCAGCAACCGCGCCCGACGGAGCGAAACGTACCCGAGCAGACCTGGTTGCCGGCCAACGACGACGGCTCCGTGCCCGACGGCCACCCGATCAAGGCCAAGGAGTCGTCGGGCATCTTCCACGCCCCGGGCGGCCGCTTCTACGAGCGCACGAAGCCCGACCGCTGCTATCCGACTGCCGAAGCCGCTGAGGCGGACGGCTACCGTCGGTCGAAGACGTGATCGACATCGACCACGCACGAGCCCACAGGAGAACGACATGAAGGTGAGCGTCGACTTCGACGTGTGCGCATCCACCGGGGCCTGCATGCAGGTGTGCCCCGAGGTCTTCGAGGTCCGCAGCGACGGCTACCTCTACATCCTCCAGGACGAGCCGGGCGACGACGTGGCCGAGAAGGTCCGCGAAGCCGCCGACCTGTGCCCGACCGCGGCCATCACGATCGAGGACTGACACCAACTTGTCGTTCCTCCGCCAACTCGATGCGTCCTGGAACGCATCGGGTTCGATGCTGTGCGTCGGGCTCGATCCCGATCCCACGCGCATGCCGTTCCCGCTCGACGGCGTTCATGGCGCCACCGAGACGTTCTGCAAGGCGATCATCGACGCCACCGCCGATCTGGTGTGCGCGTTCAAGCCACAGATCGCCTACTTCGCAAGCCAAGGAGAGGAGCCAGCGCTCGAGCGGATCTGCCGATACGTCCGCGAGACGTATCCGGACGTGACCCTGATCCTCGATGCCAAGCGCGGCGACATCGGCTCGACCGCCAAGCACTACGCCGAGGAAGCGTTCGGTCGCTACGGAGCGCACGCGGTCACGGTCAATCCGTACCTGGGCACCGACTCGGTCGCCCCCTACTTCGAGCACGGTGGCGGAGTCATCGCGCTGTGCCGCACGAGCAACCCGGGCGGCGACGACCTCCAGTCGCTCGTCGCCGACGGCCAACCGATCTATGCGCACGTGGCCCGCCTCGTCGCCGACGACTGGTCCTCACGCGGCGACTGCGGCCTCGTCGTCGGAGCCACCTATCCCGCCGAGCTGGCCGACGTTCGAGCGATCGCGCCGAATGTCCCCATCCTCGTGCCGGGCGTCGGCGTCCAAGGAGGCGACGCCGTCGCCGTGGTCGAACACGGGGCGGCCGCCGACGGGCGCGGCCTGATCGTCAACTCGTCGCGAGCGATTCTCTATGCCAGCGGTGGCGACGACTTTGCGGATGCCGCCCGCGCCGAAGCCGAACTCACCGCAGCCTCCCTCCGACTCCGCTGATTCCCCGCCACTGCGACGTTGCGATGTGGCGCCGACGGCCTCAGGTGGTGAGGCTGGTGACCTGGACGATGCCGGGGGCGGCGCGGAGCGCGTCGAGCACCTCGGCGGGGACCGGGGCACTCGGGGCAATCAGCATCACGGCGGTGTCCGAACCGGTCACACGACTGACGTCCATGTCCGAGATGTTGACCCCGGCGTCACCGAGCAGCGTGCCGACGGTTCCGATGACCCCCGGACGGTCGTCGTTCTGGATGACGACCATGTTGTCGACCGGCGGCACGTCGAACGGCGTGTCGTCGATGTTGACGATGCGCTGCGCGGCCTTCGGCCCGGCGAGCGTGCCCGCGATCGAATGCCCACCGCCGCGCAAGGACAGCAGGTTGACGAAGTCCGCTGACGTCGCCGAGCTGACGTCGCGAACCTCGACACCGTGCTGCTTCGCGAGCTGTGGCGCATTGACGTAGGTGACCGCCTCGTCGGAGATCGCCCCGAAGAAGCCCTTGAGAACCGCAAGCTCCAGGATCCGGGTGTCGTAGCCGGCGATCTCGCCCTCGCAGCAGATCTCGAGTTCCGCCGGGAGCCCACCGACGAGTGACACGAACAGACTGCCGAGACGTTCGGCGAGAGGCAGGTAGGGACGGATGGTCTCGCTGGCCTCGGCGGCGTTGACATTGACGGCGAACGGCACGAACTCGCCGGCGAGCGCGAGCTGCACCATCGATGCAATCGTGTCGCCGGCCTTGTCCTGCGCCTCACGCGTGCTCGCACCGAGGTGCGGGGTGACGATCACGGAGTCGATCTCGAACAGTGGCGACTCGGTCATCGGCTCGGTGGAGAACACGTCGAGCGCTGCACCGGCGATGATCCCCTCGCGCAGGCACTCGGCGAGATCGGCCTCGTGCACGATGCCACCGCGGGCAACGTTGACGACGCGCAGGCTGGGCTTGGCCTTGAGGAGCAGGTCACGGTTGATCAACCCGAGCGTCTCTGGCGTCTTGGGGAGATGCACCGTGAGGAAGTCGGATTCGGCCACGACCTGATCCAGCGCCATCAGCTCGACACCCATCTTCTTGGCGCGATCCTCCGACACGAACGGGTCATAGGCGATGAGCCGCATGCCGAACCCCTTGGCACGATCGGCAACGAGCTTGCCGATCCGGCCGAGTCCGACGATGCCGAGGGTCTTGTCGGCGAGTTCGACGCCCTCCCAACGACTGCGCTCCCAGCGGCCCTGCACCAACGCGGCATGAGCCTGCGGCACATTTCGCGCCGAGGCCATCAGCAACGCCATGGTGTGTTCCGCTGCCGAGACGATGTTGCTCTGCGGTGCATTGACCACCATCACGCCACGGGTGGTCGCTGAATCGACGTCGACGTTGTCGAGGCCGATGCCGGCCCGACCGACGACCATGAGGTCGGTTCCGGCCGCGAGCACGGCGTCGGTGACGTCGGTTGCGGATCGGATGATCAGGGCGTGAGCGCCCGGCACGGTGCCGAGGAGCTCGTCGGCAGAGAGCCCGAGTTGCACATCGACTTCGTGGCCGGCCGCGCGGAGGCGATCGAGGCCTCCCTCGGCGATCTCTTCGGTGACCAGGATGCGAGCCATAGACCCTCTGCCTATCGGGCTCAGCATGCCACTTCCACGAGGTTTGACGAACCGTTCACGGCCGTTCACGGTCAACCGGTACGTTCTGGGCGATGACGGCCACCGAACGCGCGAACGAGATCGAGCGAGGGTTCGTGCAACGTGGGGTTCCGCACCTGATCGAGACCGACGACGGCGCCTCGCCCGAACGGGGCCACGCGGACACGGCAGCGACGTGACCGACTCGGCGATCACCGTCCGGACGATCTCCACTCGCAGGGAGTTCGACGACCACGATGCCCTGATGCAGCACGTGTGGGGGATGTCGGCACCGCTCGTCACCGTCGAGATGCTCACAGCGATCGCCCATTCGGGCGGCTACGTCGCTGCAGCGTTCGAGCACGACCGGATGGTCGGCGCATCCGTCGGTTTTCTCGCCGACCACCACGGTGGTCCGGCCCTGCACAGCCACGTCACCGGGGTCGTCGGCTCGATGCGGCACGCCGGGATCGGTCGGGCGATCAAGCTGCACCAGCGCAGTTGGGCAGCCGAACGCGAGCTGGGATGGATCACCTGGACCTTCGACCCACTGGTACGGCGCAACGCCTGGTTCAACATCGCCATCCTCGGCGCCTCCGTCGACGCGTATCTGCCGTCGTTCTACGGCGAGATGACCGATGCGATCAACGCCGGCGACGAGTCCGACCGACTCCTGATGGCCTGGGACGTGGACTCCCCGGTTCCGATCACACCGCTCGACGGCAGTGACGTCGACGATGCGCTGCTCGTCGCAACGCCGACCGACATCGTCGCGCTCCGCCGCACGGACCCATCGGCGGTGAGGACGTGGCGCCGCGACACTCGCGACGCCCTCACCGCCGCGCTCGACGCGGGCCGGCGCGTGCTCGGATTCACGCGCGACGGCTCCTACGTGATCGGATCGGGATCATGACCGGGACCGTCACATGAACTGGACCATCGACCGCGTCGAGCTCCGGCGGATCTCCATGCCACTCGTTTCGCCGTTCCGAACGAGCTTCGGGAGCCAGACTGCGCGGGACATCCTGCTGGTGCGCGTCGACCTCGCCGACGCCTCGGGAGATTCGACCGACACGATCGAGGGTTGGGGCGAGTGCGTGGCACTGTCGGAGCCGAGCTACTCACCCGAATACGTCGACGGAGCGCAACACGTCATCGTGCACCACCTGCTCCCCCGCCTGCTGGCCGCCGGCCCGATCGATGCCGCTGACGTCGCACCGACACTGGCGAAGCTGCACGGTCACCCGATGGCCAAGGCCGCGATCGAAATGGCGGTTCTCGATGCCCAACTCAGGGCGACCGGCCAGTCGTTCGCCTCGTTCCTCGGTGCCGAACGCACCCGCATCCCGAGCGGGGTGAGCGTCGGCATCCACGACTCGACCGACGAGCTGCTCGCTGCCGTGCAGGGCTACATCGACGACGGCTACGTCCGCATCAAGCTGAAGATCGAACCGGGCTCGGACATCGAACAGGTCGCTGCGGTGCGCGAGCTGATCGGCCCGGACACGCCGTTCCAGGTCGACGCGAACACTGCGTACCGCCGCACCGACGGCGCGCATCTCGCCCGCCTCGACGAGTTCGACCTGTTGCTGATCGAGCAGCCGCTGCCCGAGGACGACATCATCGGCCACGCCCGCCTTGCGGCCGAGGTAGAAACGCCGATCTGCCTCGACGAGTCGCTGGTGTCGGCCGCCGGCACGGCGGACGCGATCGAACTCGGAGCCTGCGAGATCGCAAACATCAAACCGGGTCGCGTCGGCGGCTATCTGGAAGCGGTGCGCATCCACGACCTGTGCGTTGCCAAGGGAATCCCGGTGTGGTGCGGCGGCATGCTGGAAACCGGGATCGGACGAGCGGCCAACGCCGCACTGGCCGCGCTGCCGGGTTTCACGCTGCCCGGCGACATCAGCGCGTCGACACGGTTCTACGCACAGGACATCGTGACCGACCCGATCACGATCACCGACGGCCATGTCACCGTACCGACGGACTCCGGCCTCGGATTCGATCTCGACCGCGAGTTCCTCGACTCGGTCACGACGGGCCGCATGGGTATCGACAGGCGCGGTACAGTCACCGAACTATGACGCACCCGTTCCTGTCAGATGAGTGGATGGCCGCAGCTCACGAGATCCGCGAGAAGTACGCCGACCAGGTTCCGCCGGTGACCACCGTGATCAAGATCAACCAGGTGATCGTCGACGTGCCGTTCGGTGACGGCGAGGTGAAGAGCTACCTCGACACGTCATCCGGCCATCTCGTGATGGAACTCGGTGAGCTCGACGACGCCGATGCGACCGTCACGACCGACTACGACACCGCCAAGGCGATGTTCGTCGACCAGGACCAGGCAATCGCCATGCAGGCGTTCATGGCCGGCAAGATCAAGGTGCAGGGTGACATGATGAAGATGATGGCGATGCAGACCGCCATCCCGTCCAACGAGTTCACCGACACCATCGCCGACGAGATCAAGTCGATCACTGCGCCCTGATCGCGGCCGGGGTCTGAATCCTGCCCCAATCGTCACACGGAGGTGGCGCAGACGGTGTCGCCACGAGCGATGCTCGACTCACTCGCGACCTCGATGCTGGAGTCGCCGTCGAGATCGACCAGCGCTGCGAGCATTCCCCTCACCATGCCGCGGTCGACGGCACAGATCACCGGATGATCCGTCGCCACATCACCGAACGGACAGTGGTCGTTGACGATCCGGAGCTGGCCGTTGCGTCCTTCGGCGTGTGCAGCGAAACCGTGGGCGGTCAAGGCGTCGGCGACGGACTGCATCGCCGATCGCAGGGAACGTCGCCCCGTGGAGAGCGCAGCGCCGGTCAGGCCCTCCGCCATCGCCCGGCCGTACTCGGCACCCACCTCCTCGGCGATCATCTCCGCGTCGTCCTGCGGTAGGCGGTCGAGCGCTCGACCCAGGAGCGACAGCACCAGGTCGTCGCTGCGCACCCGGAACTCGTCGCCGGCCGCATCACCGACGGCGATGTAGCGCTTCGACGGCCGACCGGCACCGGCACCGGCCACCTTTCCCGTGACGACTTCGAGATAGCCACCGGCCGCCAACTTGTCGAGGTGGTGCCGGGCGACGTTGGTGTGCACGCCGACCTCGACGGCCACCATCGAGGCGGTCACGCCGGTGGACACTGCGTCACCAGGATCGGAGTGCTCCTTGGCGAACAGGTAGATGTCCCGTCGTGTCGGATCCCCGAAGGCATCGGTGATCGCCGACACCGCGGCCGTGAACGACGGACTCGTGCGCACACCGCAATTCTACCTATCCACGTAGTGCAAATTCGCAGGCCCCTCGCCACAATGAGGACATGGCCGTCGTGACCGAAGAACAGATCATCGAAGCTCTCCGCCCGGTCGAGGATCCCGAACTCCATCGTTCGATCGTCGATCTCGGCATGCTGCGTGGCGTCTCGATCCGCGACAACGGCGTCGTCGGCGTGTTGATCGCATTGACCGTTCCCGGTTGTCCACTCAAGAGCGAGATCCAACGGCGGGTCTCCGACGCGGCGACCGAACTCGACGGCGTCGACTCGATCGACCTCGAGTTCACCGTGATGAGCGACGAGGATCGTGAGAATCTCCGTCGCACGCTGCACGGCGACGCCGCATCGACCGCTGGTTCGAGCCAAGCGCACGGTCACGCCGAGGGACGCGAGATCCCGTTCTCGAAGAACACCTCGAAGACACGACCACTGTTGATCTCCTCCGGCAAGGGTGGCGTGGGCAAGTCGAGCGTGACCACCAATCTTGCGGTGGCCTTGGCCTCGCAGGGCTACTCGGTCGGTGTCGTCGATGCCGACATCTACGGCTACTCGATCCCGCGCATGCTCGGCACCGACCGCGAGCCGGTGGTCATCGACGAGATGCTCGTCCCTCCGGCGATGTGGGGCGTGCGCTGCATCTCGATCGGCTACTTCGTGCCGCAGGGCCAGGCGGTCATCTGGCGCGGCCCGATGCTGCACAAGGCGCTCGAACAGTTCCTCACCGATGTGTTCTGGGACGAGCCCGACTTCCTGCTCGTCGACATGCCCCCCGGCACGGGAGACATCGCGCTGTCGTTGGCGCAGTACCTGCCGCGTGGCGAAGTGTTCGTCGTCACGACCCCGCAGCCCGCGGCGCAGAAGGTGGCGTCGCTGTCGGCAGCAATGGCCGCCAAGGTCAACCTGCCCGTGCGGGGTGTCATCGAGAACATGTCGTGGTTCACGGGCGACGACGGGAAGCGGTACGAGATCTTCGGGTCCGGCGGCGGCGAGTTGCTCGCCCAGGAGCTCGAGGTGCCCCTCCTCGGCAAGCTCCCGCTCGTGCCCGAGCTTCGTGAAGGCGGCGACAACGGACGTCCGATCACCGCGGTCGACCCCGAGTCCGAGGCGGCGCAGATGTTCCAGGACATCGCCACGAAGATCGCCGTCGACATGAAGCCGAAGAAGGTCTTCTCCGAGAAGCTCAAGATCCTCTGAGACCCGCTGCATCTGGGGCCAGAGCCCAGATGCAACACTTCGCTGATGGACGTCGTGCCGCGCTACAAGTTCGAAGCGATGGTCGCTGACGCGCTCGACGACCTCCCCGACGAACTGGTGCACGTGCTCGACAACGTCGTGGTGCAAGTGGTCGACCGGAACCCAGACGAACCGAGCTTGCTCGGCCTGTACGAAGGCGTGCCGCACACCGAGCGCACAGGCCACGAGGGGCCCGACGTGGTGTCGATCTACCGATTCGCGCTCTGTGAGATGTGCGACGACATCGACGACCTCGCCGAGGAGGTCTACGTGACCGTCATCCACGAGGTCGCCCACGCCGCCGGCATCGACGACGACCGGCTCCACCAACTCGGCTGGGGATGACCCTCGAGATCACGCACAACGCCACCGTGGCGATTGCGGTGGCCGAAGGGGCCGGCGCAGCACTGGTCGCCCACGGAGGCGCCACGGCGAAGCTCGCCCCGAACGGAATGATCGAGGCGCTGTCGGAGATCGAACATGACAGAGCGCCCCGTTGGGTCTGGTGGACCTCCGACACCGCACGAACGCTGGTCGCCGCCGGTCTGCGGCCCGCACGATGCTGGGACCTCGAGGCGGTGCATCGTCTCCTCGTCGGCGGCTCACGAGGAGGCAGCGGACGGATCTGGGCGCACCGTCGTGGCCTCGACACTGCGGAGCTCCCCCGCCTCGCCGAACCCGACCTGTTCTCACCGCCGACGACCACTGACCATGTCGAGGCGGTGCGCCCCGACGGGTACCTCGACCCGTCCTGGATCGAGACGATGTGGTCGTCAGACCTCGACCACCTCGGCACGTGGGCGTCGCTCGCGCTCGATGTCCACGACTGGCAAGCCGACCAACTCGACCGGCTCCCGGACCGTCCGGCCGCGCCGAGCACCGCTCGATCGGAGTCCGCTGCGGCGATGCTGTGTACCGAACTCGAAGCCGACGGACTCCCCGTCGACGTCGTCGAGGCCGAACGGATCATCTCGTCGTTCATCGGGCCGCGCCCTCGCGATGGCGCCGACGACGCGCGCCTCGCACGGGAACGCGATGAGCTCGTGCTCCAACACGTTCCCGGTGCGAAGAGTGATCTCGACGTGCGGAACCCCGCTGGCGTGAAGTCCATGCTCCGGCGCGTCGGGATCGAGGTGCCGGACACCCGCGCCTGGCGTCTCGAGCGGCTTCGCAACGAGCACGAGATCGTCGATGCACTGCTCACCTGGCGCCGAGCAGAGCGCATCGCGACGACGTTCGGGTACCGGTGGCTCGACCAGCACGTCGGCCCTGATCAACGCCTGCGCGGCCGATGGTCGCCGTCGGATGGCGCGGCTGGCCGCATGACGGCGACCGCCGGACTCCACAACATGCCGGCCGAGCTTCGGCCGGCGATCGTGGCCGAACCCGGTCACGTGTTCGTTCGCGCCGACCTCGGTCAGATCGAGCCACGCATCCTGGCCTCGGTGTCGAACGACGAAGCGCTCGCGGCAGCGACCTGGGAGGACGACATGTACGCCCCCGTCGCCGAGCGGCTCGGTGTGACACGGGAGGTCGCCAAAGTCGCCGTCCTGGGGGCGATGTACGGCCAGACCACTGGCCAGGGCGCCGTCGCGCTGCGCGGGCTCGAATCGGCGTACCCGGTCGCGATGGACTACCTCACCGCGGCTGCCCGCTCCGCCGAGGGCGGCAACGATCTGCGCACCCGCGGTGGTCGCCTCGTGCGCATGTCGTCGAGCGAGACGTTCGGCGACTCGCCCGAGCCGGCAGCGCGATCGCGTGCCGCGGCCCGGGGACGGTACGGACGCAACGCGATGGTCCAGGGTGCGGCAGCAGAGTTCTTCAAGATGTGGGCGGTGATCGTCAGAGCGCGCGCCGCGACAGCCGCGGCAACCATCGTCTTGTGCCTGCACGACGAACTGCTCGTCCACTGCCGGACCGACTGTGCCGAAGAAACGGCACACGTCGTCACCAACGGTCTGGAGGAGGCCAGTCATCGGTGGTCGATCGACACGAGGTCGCCCCAGGTCCGGTTCGTGGCGGACACGAGCGTGATCACGCGCTGGTCCGACGCGAAATGACCGCCAGCGGTGCGAGACCGCCGGCGCACTAGCTTCTGTCGACGTGGAGGTGCGAGCGCTCGGTCCGGTCGTACTGGCCGACGATGGCGAGGTCCTCGACATCGATGTTGCGAAACACCGCGCGATCCTCGCGGTGCTTGCGCTCCGCGGGGGCGGCATCGTGAGCACCGCAGACCTGATCGACGCACTGTGGGGCGACGACCCTCCGACGACTGCAACCAAGACGTTGCAGGGCTACGTCTCGGCGCTCCGCCGTCACTTCGGACACGACCTGATCCAGACGGTCACGGGCGGCTACCAGCTCGGTCCGGGCGTCGACACAGTCGACGTCACGGAATTCGAGCGGGCGATCACATCGGGACGTTCGCTGCTCGGACAGCACCAGCCAAAGGGGGCTCAACGAGTATTCCGCGCCGCTCTTCAACGGTGGCGGGGCACACCGCTGGACGATCTGGCCGATGGAAAGATGCGCGCGGGTCAGTCAGTGCGGCTGGCCGAGTTGCGCCTGCTGGCCGTCGAGGGCCTGGTCGAGGCCGAACTCAACATCGGCCACCACCGCGAGGTCGTACCCGATCTCGAGCAGCTGGTGGCAGAGCATCCATACCGCGAGTTCTTCTGGCGGGCGCTCATGCTCGCGCTCTACCGATCCGATCGTGTCGCCGCCGCGCTCCGCGCCTACCACCGGCTCCGCACTGAACTCGTCGAGCAGTCCGGCCTCGACCCATCTCCTGAGACCCAGGAGCTCGAACGTCGGATCCTGGTCCATGACCCGACCCTCGATCTTCCGGTCGGCTCGCCGCCCACGAATCTCCCGGTGCCGCTCGACAGCTTCGTGGATCGAGCCACAGAACGGCGCTCGATGGTTGCGCTGCTCGAGACGCACCGTTTCGTCATGCTGCTCGGTGTCGGCGGGGTCGGCAAGAGCCGACTTGCGAACGAAGTCGGCCGAACGCTCCTCGAGGACACACCGGGCGGGGTCTGGTGGATCGACCTCGCCGCCGAGAGCGAAGGAGTCTCGTTCATCTCCCTTGTCGCTTCAGCGATGGATCTCGGCATTTCCTCTGCAGGCAGCGTGGAAACCGTGGTGTTGGCACGCCTGCGACGCGCTCGGACACTGCTGGTTCTCGACAACTGCGAGCATCTCGGTGCCGACACAGCAGCGTTCGTGAAGTGGGTCACCACCAATGCACCTCCCGTCAACGTGATCGCCACGAGCCGGATGGCACTGGACGTACCCGGGGGGCAACATCTCGTTCTCGGGCCCCTCGCTCTCGACACCGGAGAGGACTCGAGGCTCTCCGACGCTGGCCGTCTCTTCGCCGACCGATTCGCGGAGCGAATCGACGGCGCGTCGCCCGACCCTGCCGATGCGGAAGGGATCGTCCAACTGGTCGGCGGCCTGCCGCTTGGCATCGAACTGGCTGCAGCCCAATGCGTCACCACCACCCCGAACGACCTTGCTCGAGCCCTGGACGATCGCGACGTGCTGCTGTCGATGACCGACTGGAAGCACGAGGACGACCGCCACGGTACTCTCCGACGAGTTTTCGAAGTCACGCTCGATGCGATCGAGCCGACCCTCGCAGCACAGCTGTCACAGCTCGCGATCTTCTCCGGCGATTTCGACTTGGACGCGGCCGAGGCCGTCCTCCAGCTGCCACGCATCGACGTCGAGCGCACGGTTGCGCAGCTGCTTGCCGCGTCGCTGCTGTACGGATCGGCCGCCGATGCGCCGCACCGACGATTCCGGGTGCTCTGGCCCATCCGCGAGTTGACCAGCGAGCTCATCGGTGACGCGGAACGCGGCGCCGCCGAGGAGCGGCACGCGGGGCATTTCCAGTTGCTCGCGCGGACCCTCCTGCACGATCTCGACACGCCTGCCGAATCGGAACGGCTGGAGTTGATCCATACCGACCGGCACAACTTCTCGGCCGCATTGAGCTGGTTCGAGCGGCACGATCCGGACAGCGCGCTGGTGTTCGGGCCGGCGCTGGGTCTGGAGCGCCAGCTCCGAGGCGACCAGCACGAGGGACGCGATCTCCTCCGTCGGCTGCTCAGCCGAGCACACAACGCACCTGATCTGTACGTCGCCTGGACCGAGGAGTCGTTGACGTGGCCGGAGTTCCTCTCCGGCGACATCGGCGAGGCCCTCGCACACAACGACGACGCAATCGCACGCTTCGAGGCGTTGCAGAATCCTCGCGGCTTGAGCAGGGCGCTCCGCAGTCGAGCCCACGCACTTCACCTGAGCGGCATCGACGAGACGACGACGACACCGACCTACGAGCGGTCGATCGAGGTCGCCCGCGCCGCTGACCTCGTGTACTCGGCGGCACTCAGCCAGGTGTGCTTCGCCCATTCGCTCACCGCGTTCGAGCAGTTCGGCGTCGTCGATGTGGAGGCGATGCTGTCAGAGGCGGAGCAGGTCCTGCATCAGTATCACGACCATGCGAACCTGGCTCACGCCGCGGTCGAGTCGCGGGTTCATCGCCTTCAGCCGAAACGACATCGTCGCCGGTCGGATCGCCGGCGACTCGATGCTGCGCCAGAGTCGGCTGGCCGGGACCACGATGTGGGAACAGGTCGCGATGGTGTTGCTCGCGGTCACAGCCCACGAGGAAGGCAGCCCCGACCAGTGCCGGAAATGGTTCCGCAGCGCGGTCCACCTCGCCCTCGAGACCGACAATCGGGCGCAACTCGGAATCGCACTCCACGGTCTCGCGGCGGTTTCGGCCAACTCGTCGCCGGAGGTTGCGGCACGCATCTGGGGCGCTGCCGGCACGCTCTCTCCCATCTGGCCCCTGTTCGACCGCCGCTACGGCGAGTGGCTCGAGGTTGCACGCACCACGCTCGGCGATCGCTTCGACGAGCTCGTCACGCACGGCGCGTGCCTGTCACTCGACGACGCCGTCGTCCTCGCCGACTCGCTCGCGTGAGGTGAGCCCACTCCACTGCGGGACCACCGGGACTCAACCGGCTGGTCAGACCATGGAGGTAGAGGAAAGGAGGCCACGATGACCACCCGGAACACCACGCTTGGATGGATCTGCTGCGCAGTTCTGCTCGCTTGCTCGGCAGTGGCCTGCGGACCACGGCCGAGTGATTCGTTGCCTGAAGCGCCTTCCATACCGCAGCGGAGGTAGCACCCTCCGCCTCCCAACCCGTCAGCGGCCCGACGCCCGAGACGGCGACGACCTCGACGGTCCCTGCGGCGGCCACGGCCCCGACCACGACCGTCGATCCGACGTGCGAGTTCGACCCCGACGAGTCGAGCTTCGTCGACGTGCCAGCTGCGGATCTCGAACCTGCCGAACTCTGCGAGGTCTTCGACTCCCGAGCGTCGATGCTCGGCGCCGATTACCAGCGTGCGTACGCGCTGCCGGACGGTCGCATCCTGTGGCTCTTCCAGGACGCGTTCCTGTCCACCTCGCACGGGCCCGAACTCGTGCACAACGTCGGACTGCTGCAGGATGGCGCCGACTTCGAACTGCTCCGTTCCGGGACATCGGAATGGCCCACTCCGTACCTGTTCGCCGACCACACCGTCCAGCATCATCACTGGTACTGGCCGCTCGGCGGCGACGTCGGTCTCGACGGACAGCTCCACGTCTTCGTGGCCGAGCTCGTCGAACGCGGCCCCCACTACCTGAGCTTCGTCGAACCGATCGCGACATGGATCGTCGCCATCGACGTCGACGACCTGCACGTGGCCGATGCACAGCCTGCACCCGACGCCTCGAGCGAACTGTACGGCTGGTCGGTCGTCTCGGCAGGTGACTACACCTACCTGTACGCCCACTGCTACCGCCAGTTCGGTTACGACCCGCTGGCCTTCGCCCCGGATGTGTCAGCCCATGACTACGACTGCACCGCCGACGTCACCGTGGCTCGCCTCCCACGAGGCGACTTCACCGCACAGCCGGAGTACTGGAACGGCGTCGAGTGGTACGACGACCCGTTGACCGCCGTTCCGGTGATCCCCCGAGAGGGCCGCATCGTCAACCCGACCCAGGTCGCCCTCCACGACGGCCAATTCGTTGCGGTCACCAAGGAAGGTGACTGGTGGGGCAACACGATCTACCTCGACGTGGCCCCGGCTGCGCAAGGACCATGGCACACCTACTCGACAATCCTCGTCGAGGCCGAGTGCGATCGCTGCAACACCTATTTCGCCTCGATCATCCCCTTCGGCGCCGACGAGGAGTCCTTCGTCATCGGCCTGTCGTGCAACGTCTGGGACGGACTCGATTTCGACCACTACAACCCGACCTTCATGCAGGTCCCCGCGCCCGAATGATGAGATCGGACGAACCCCGACGGTCTCGCCGAGGCTAGTTTGATGGCAGTGAGCGACACCCCTCCCCCGCCGCGCGACGAGCCGTCGTCGAGTAGCCCGCCACCTCCACCGCCACCTCCGAGCGGCCTGACGCCTCCGCAGGGATTCGTGGCCTACGAGGGTCACCCCACGCCCAGCGCCGGGGTGCGGCGGGTCGGGGGGCTCGCCACCCCGATCGTCGTGTCGACGATCGTGGTCGCGGTCGGCACCTTGGTGGCCGCGTTCCTGTCCGCGAGCATCGCAACCGACGCGGCAGACTTTCTCGCCGGCAGCACGAGCCAGAGCGATTTCGAGGACGCACTCGTCCCGCTCAACTCCATCCAGCTGTTGGTGAGTGTTGCGACGCTGGCCACCGGCGTCCTGACGATCATCTGGATGTTCCGGATCGCGAACAACGTTCGTGCGTTCGGGCGGGCGACGACCTGGAGCCCGCTGTTCGCGATCTTCGGGTGGTTCCTGCCACCGCTGGTGCTCTACGTCGTTCCGTTCCTCGTGCTGCGCGAGCTGTGGAAGGCGTCGGAGCCCACCAGCGTCGACGGCACGGACCGTTGGAAGGCAACGGCCGACAATCCGGTGCTGTGGGTGTGGTTCCTGCTGTTCGGTATTCTGCCGGCGATCCTCTTCGCGATTCAGATCGGCTCGTTCGCCGCTGGCGGTCTTCCGACCGGAGACGTCGAATCGGTGGCCGAGAGCCTCGACGAGTTCGGTGCGATCGGGTGGCTGACCGCGGTGCTCAACGTGGGCGCGGCGGTCGTGTGGGTGCGGTTCGTGCGCCAGCTGACACAGCGTCACCGGCAGTTGACGAACGAGACCTGAAGGGCCAGTCTGCTACACCGCGGATGAGCAACGCCGACGTGATCTATCTGGTTCGCCACGCGAAGGCGGGCGAACGACGAGTCTGGGAGGGCAACGACGAGATCCGCCCGCTGAGCAGGCACGGCTGGAGGCAGTCGGAGGCGGTCGCCAAGCGCCTCGCCGGCAAGTCCGTGAGTTCGTTGTATTCGAGCCCGTACCTGCGATGCACACAGACGCTGCAACCGCTGGCCGAACGGCTCGGCCTCGATGTCACGATCGACCAGCGTCTCTCCGAGAACGAGCCATTCGAACCGGTACTCGAACTGCTCAACGAGGTCGTGTCGGGCGCGGTGCTGTGCAGCCACGGCGACATCATCCCGGAGGTGGTCCAGGCACTCGCTCGACGCGGGATGGAAGCCCAGTCACCTGCCGACTGGCGCAAGGCCAGCATCTGGGTGCTCAAACGCAAGGGCGACCGCATCACCAAGGGCAAGGTCTGGCCTCCGCCCACCTGAGGCCCGGCAACCCGGTCACGGCAGCCGGGACCCCACCCTCCGATGAGCGGAGCGACCGCATACGCGCCTTTCGCTCATCGCACGCCGGGACCCCCACCCTCCGATGAGCGGAGCGACCGCATACGCGCCTTTCGCTCATCGCACGCCGGGAGTCAGTTGGCGGCGCGGATCTCGTCGGCGAAGCTTGCGACGAGCGAAGCGACCTCACCGGGCGGATTGCTGGCCTCGCACCGCTCGATGTGCGGAAGCGCCTCAGCCGCATTGCCGCGGAACTGATACTCGACGATCGCCAGGAAACAGTGGGGGTCGGCGTAGTCGGGTTCGATCTCCGTCGCCTGCCCCAGCGCCAGCACCGCGGCTTCGTACCGCTCGTCGGCGTTGGTCTGATCGGGGTTCTGGCGGGTGAGCAGGGCGAGTGTCCACCCGAAGTACGCAACCGCCTCGGCGTTCTCGCGACCCCGGGAGCGTTCCATGTCGATCACCTCGGCGAACAGCGCGTTCGCAGTGGGGAAGTCGCCGGCGCTCATCGCGTCGCGAGCGTTGGTGAGCACGATGCGCGACTCGTCCCCCGGCGTCAGCCCGGTGATCTCCTGGCCGGACGAACGCTCGCCCCACGCACCCGCCAAGACGAAGCCGACACCGATCGACCCGACGACCACCGCTGCTGCAACCGCGACCGTCCGACTCCACCGCCGCGGCTTCGAGGCCGGGAGTTCACCTCGCCCCTGCTCGATCTCACGAAGCACGTTGGCGGCACGCACGGTGTAGCCGTCCTTGAGCGTGTGGTAGTCGAGGTCGTCGACATCGCCGGCGTCGTGTTCACGTTCGAGATCGGTGAGCGACCGCAGGAGGAACCGCCGCTCCTCCTCGAGCGCTGCCAGCCGATCGAGTTTCGTACCGCTGGCGGTCACGTGCCGCTGTCTTCCCGGTCGGCAGCGAGCGCTGCCTCGACGAGTGCACGGTCGGCGTCGGTCGGTTCCGGGACCTCGCCCGCCTCCCGCTTCCACCGCCGGAAGACCACCACGAGTGCGGTGAGTCCACACACGAACGCCACCGCCGGCAACACCCACACCAGAGCGTCGAAGCCGCTCGACTTGGGCACCAGCAGGACCTGCGCGCCGTAGCGGGTCTCGATGAAGGCGATGATCTCGGTGTCGTCCAGATCGTTGTCGGCGACCAGGTCGGCGATCTGGTTGCGCAATGCGATCGACGCGTTGTTCTGCGATTCGAAGACGCTCTCCCCGTCGCAGATCGGGCACGCGACCCGTTTCGAGATCTCGTCGATCCGGTCACCCTGGCTCTCGGGGCCGGTGTCGCGAGTGGCACCGACCGCCAGGAACCCCGCGACCACGAAGACGAGCGCCACCCAGCCCGGCCACCTCTTCACACGGCGGTTCAGCTCACTTGCCATCAGCCGTACTGCTCGCGGTACTGACGCAGGATGTCGTTGAGCTGGTCGGCGGTGACCGTCGAGATCAGCCGGAGCTGGACCACACCGCTGGGATCGACGATCCAGGTCTCGGGCACCTGGGCGACGCCGAACGCGACAGGGAATTCGTCGGCCTCGGAGTAGATCGCCGGCCACTCGCCGCCGTTCTCGGCGAAGAACGCCTCGATCTCGTCCTGTTCGCCACGGGTGATGACCGAGTACAGCTCTGCACCATCGGTTCCGAGCGTGGCCTGGTCGTCGGCGAAGGCGACCAGTTCCGGGTGCTCTCGGATGCACGGCACACACGTGGGGTCGAAGAAGTTGAGCACCACCCAGCTGCCCTTGCGACGCGACAGGTCGAACGACGTGCCATCGGAGAGCGTGCCGGTGGCTTCGGGGGCCGGCCGACCGATCAACGGCGAGTCGGCACTCGTGCCACCATCGTCGGGCGAGGCGCCTGCGAGCACCACGAACAGCCCGATCATCACCACAGCAACGATGCCGACCACCACGGGAGCGAGCCTGCGGCCTCGTCCGCGCTGCTCCATCCCGTCGTCGGGCACGTCGGCCGTCGTGGCGTCGTCGAGGACGTCGCTCACACCGGCACCCCGGGCTGGCTCTCTTCGACCTCGGTCGCGTCCGAGTCGGGTTCGCCGTCGGCAACCGAGTCGTGATCGGGCCCATCGAGCTCGATCGATGCCGACACCGGATCGACCGCCCGACGGCGTCTCGAGCCGGGAAACGCAGCCAACAGCGTGCCGAGCGCCATGATGCCCCCGCCGATCCACAGCCAGAGGATCATCGGCTTGATGAACACCCGGATCGCAGCCTCGGTGTCGCCGGGTGCGACGCCCTGGCCGAGTGTGAGATAGATGTCCTCGTTCCATCCGGTTCGTACCGAGGGCGTACCGATGTCGGCGCCCATGTTGAGGTATCTCGTCGTCGCCGGCCGGTACACCTGCTCGCCGTCGAGACGCACGTTGGCGGCAATCCGACGTTCGCTCTCCCGATCGTTCGTGCGTTCGTCGACCGAGATCAGTTCGAAGCTGTGCCCTCCCCACTCGACGACCTCACCGACGCGCAGGTCGAGCGTGGCGGAGTGGGTGAAGCTGTTCGACGCAGCCAACGCCACCGCGATGACGATCACGCCGATGTGCACGACCATGCCGCCGTTTGCACGGCCGACGAATCCGCGCCAGCCCTGACGACGAGTGGCCAATGCGAGCTGTCGAACGGCCGAACCCATGGCGAAGCCGGCGAGCCCGAATGCGACGAGTGGCGCCCATCCGTCGGCACCGACGAGCACCGCGATCGCCAGCCCGAGCGCACCGGACCATGCGGGCCAGAAGAGCCGGGTGCGCAACAGCTCGGCCGAGGCCTTGCGCCATGGCAGCACCGGTGCGACGCCCATGAGGAACAGGAGCATCAACCCGATCGGCTGCGACAAGCGGTCGAAGTAGGGGGCGCCGACGAGCGTCTGACGGTCCTGGAACGCTTCGACCAGCAGGGGGAACAACGTGCCCAGCAGGATCACGAACGCCCACACGGTGAACAGCACGTTGTTGGCGAGGAACGAGCCCTCGCGAGACAGCGGCGAATCGATCGAACCCGGCGAGCGGAGCCGGTCGCCGCGCCACGCGATCAGCCCCAGCGAGACGACGACGACGACACCGAAGAACGCGAGCAGCCAGTTCCCGACCGGCCCGTCTCCGAATGCGTGCACCGAGCTCAAGATGCCCGACCGCGTGAGGAAGGTGCCGAGGATGGTGAGCGCAAACGTGGCGACGAGCAGGCTGAGGTTCCACACCCGCAACATCCCGCGCCGTTCCTGCACGAGCACCGAGTGGATGTAGGCGGTGCCCGTGAGCCACGGCAGCAGCGAGGCGTTCTCGACGGGGTCCCACGCCCACACGCCGGACCAACCCAGCACCTCGTAGCTCCACCAACCACCGAGCAGGATCCCGATCGTGAGAAACGCCCAGGAGAACAGCGCCCAACGGCGCGTCTCCATCAGCCAACCCTCGCCGAGCCGTCCGGTGACGAGCGCCGCGATCGCAAACGCGAACGGCACGGTGAAACCGACGTACCCGAGATACAGGATCGGCGGGTGGAAGAGCACCAGGATGTGGTTCTGCAACAGCGGATTGGGGCCGGGTCCGCTCGTGACACCGACCGCACCGGCGGCGAACGGGTCGGCCGGACCGAAGCTCAACAGCGCGAAGAACGCCGACACCACGAACATGACGATCAGCGCCCAGCCGACGAGCACGTCATCGGTGCGACCACGGAACCGCCACGCAACCGCTGCGGTGAACCCTGCAAGGGTCAGCGACCACAGCAGAATCGACCCCTCGAGCGCCGACCACATGGCGGCGATGTTGTAGAGCGTCGGTGTATCAGCAGAGCCGACCTGCTGGATGTAGGCGAGCGAGAAGTCCCTCGTGATCAACGCCCTCTGCATCATCACGACAGCGAGCACGATGCCGCCGAACGCGATCCACGCGTAGACCGGCCCCTGCTTGAGGAGTTTTCGGTCGCCTTGGCGGATCCCGTACAGCACGGCGAGCGCGCCGAACACCGATGCCGCCAGCATCAGCAGCAGACCGGCTCGACCGAGCGCTGAATTGATGCTCGCTGCGAACAGCATCACGCGGCGGAGACGCCCGAGCAGCCGGCCGCTTCGGCATCGGCGACCCGCTCGTCGTTGACGGCGACGTATTCATCGGAGTGCTTGACCTCGACACGGTCACCGAGCAGGGTGCCGTTCTCGATCACCCCGTGCACGACCACAGGGATGCACTCCTTGAAGATGCCGCCAGGCTCCCCGTCGTAGCTGACCGGCATCGTCTCGCCGTTGAACGAGATCGTGAACACCGTGGTGTTCGCCACTCGTTCGACGGACCCCTCGTCGACGGTGCCCTGCAGGCGGATCCGGCGATCCTCGTCGCAGCCACTGCGCTGGCCGACCTCATCGACGTTGCAGTAGTAGTCGACGGCCTGAGTGAGGAACTGCGTGACGATCACGCCACCAGCGACGACGACCAGCCCGAGTACGAGCAGCGGCAACCAGTTGCGCTTGGCCCGGACCGGCGCGGCGGGGCCGACCGCAGACCGGGGGGAGAGATCCATGTCGCTCGAGTCGTCGTTCATGTTCTGTACATTCTGCTCGCTCAGAGCCAGTACTTGTCCTCGTCCGGAACCTGTTTTCCGAGTCGTTTCCCAGATCGAACCACCCGCCACGACATGACGGCAACCGTGACGAACGTGAGCACGTACCCACCGATGATGAACCCGGCGTCCTCCATCAGGCGTCTCCGTCCTGAGTCCGAGCAGCGTCGACTCGATCAGCGTCGGCACGATCGTCCTCGGCGCGGCGGGCTGCGAGTGCGTCGTCGAGACCTCGCTCGTCGAGGAGATCCTCCATCGCCATCACTCGGGTCCGATGCATCACGAGCCACACATAGAGCAACGAGAACGCGACGACGCCGACGAACAGGCTGAACAGCATCAATCCATCCATGCTGACATCACCATCGGTGCCGAGGACCGTGGCCTCCTGGTGCAAGCTGCGCCAGAGGCGGACACTCCAGTGGACGAGTGGGATCTCCAGCACGGCCAACATGCCGATCACGGCGCTACGACGAGCACGCTGCTCATGGGTGCCGCCGAGGCGTCTGACCGCCAGGTAGCCGATGTAGGTGACGAACAACAGCGCCGTCGTGGTGAGGCGAGCGTCCCACTGCCAGAACACGCCCCAGGTGAGACGGCCCCACAGTGCTCCGATCACGAGCGTGACGGCGACGAACGCCGTCCCGATCTCGGCGCTCGCGCCGGCGAGACGGTCCCAACCGAGCGACTTCTTCTTGCCGAAGAAGTACATCGCGGACGCGACGGCGGTGACGATGAATGCGAGATAGGCGATCCAGATCGTCGGGACGTGCACGTACAACAGGCGAACGCTCTCGCGCTGGTCACGATCCTCCGGAGAGAACCCGAGACCGAACGCAACCAACCAGACCATCGCGACGATCGTGGAGACGCCGATGATCCTGGTGCCCCGTGTGCCGGTTCCAGCACCGGTGGCGGGTCGAGCGTCAGCGGGATCGGTCGGGCTGAGCGTGGGATCCGTCGTCGTCATGTCCGATTCCTGCAGGGGTGGGGGCTGGGCTTCGCTTCATTCGTCGATCAACGGACCGAACGCCAGTGCACCACCGACACCGAAGGCGACGGCGAAGACGGTCAGCAGGCCCACCCAGGGCCAGCCGTCCGACACCACCGCACCTGCCGTGCCGAGCGCTGCTTCGACCGCTCGTGTTGCTCCGATCAGGACGGGCGCCACCGCGGGGAACGTGAGCAGCGGGAGCAGTGTCTCGCGACCCGTGAACCCTGCGGCAAGGCCTCCGTACAGGGTACCGACCGCAGCGAGCCCGCACGTCGCGGAGATCAGAGTTGTGACGAGGAGCACGGCACCCCCCGCCGGGATGCTCTGGCCGTAGAGCACCACCGCGGCGAAAAGGAGCACCACTTCCAGCACGAGGAGCTGGGCGCCGAGCGCCGCTGCCTTGCCGAGGAAGATCGCCGTCGGATCGACGCCGGCCACCCGGAGTGCGTCGAGCGCGCCGTCTGCCGTTTCGACGGCGAACGAGCGCTGGACGAGCACGAGCATCGAGAACATCGTCGCCAACCAAACGAGGCCGGGGGCAACCCGCTGGAGCACCGAATCGGCATCGAGGGCGAACGCGAAGATCACCATCGTGACGCCGGCGAACGGAAGCACCTGGTTGACGAACACGCGGCTGTTCCACTCGATGCGCAGATCCTTCGCAGCGACGAGCCGGGCGATCCGCAGTGTGCTCATGCCCCGCCCTCGTGGACGCGACCGGCGATGACGTCGACCGAACGGGTGGCCAGCGGACCGGCCCGGTCCAGTTCGTGGCTGGCGACCAGGATCGTCGCGCCCGCCGCCGCGGCCTGGCGGAGGGTCTCGTCGAGCTCGTCGCGCGCTGATGCGTCGAGGCCTGCGTGCGGTTCGTCGAGCAGCCACAGCTGCGCCCGGCGAGCGATCAGACACGCCAGTGCTGTACGACGCTTCTGGCCCGCCGACAGCCTCCCCACGCCGACGTTCGCGAGCCGTCCGGCGACGTCGAGACGCCGCATCGCGGCGCCGATCTCGGCGTCGGAGGCGCCGACCGTCGAGCCCCAGAACCGGACGTTCTCGGCGACGGTGAGGTCGAGGTAGAGCCCGTTCTGGTGGCCGAGCAACCCGACGGTCCGCCGAATCGACTCGCGATGCGTGCGGAGATCCATCCCGAGGACCGTGCCGGTCCCACGGACCAACGGCACGAGACCGGCACACAGGCGCAGCAGCGTCGTCTTGCCGGCACCGTTCGGGCCACGCAACAACACGATGTCGCCCTCCTCGACCCGCAGGGTCGCCCCAGCGAGTGCAGGGAACTGTCCGAGCACGGCGACCGCGTCATCGAGTTCCACGACCGACATGGCCGACACGCTAGGTCGTGAAGTGTTCGTCAACTCGTGCCGCCGCGATCCCCACGCAGCACCGCACGGGTAGCTTCGTGGCCGTGTCGGACGTCGAACCAACTGCGCCGCGCCCGAAGAGAGTGCGCAAGTTCGACCGTCCCGCACCACCCCACGACTGGCGATGGTGGGTCGGAGGCGTCGGCAAGACGCTGATCGCCACCGGGCTGCTGCTCTTCGGGTTCGTCGCCTACCAGCTGTGGGGTACCGGCATCGAAACCGCCCGAGCGCAGAACTCGCTGGAGAACGAGTTCGAGGACTTGCTCGCCGGCACCCCTCCCACCACCGCCGCACCCGTCGAGACGGTCCCGGACGACACGTTCCCCGACGACACGTTGCCGCCCGAGACGGTGCCGGTCACCGCCGCCCCGCTTCCGGTCGCCACGTTGCCTCCGGTCATCGAGGGGGATCCCATCGCCCGCCTCGAGCTGCCACGCATCGGCGTCGACAAGATCGTCGTCGCCGGGGTCGACAAGAGCGACCTGAAGAAGGGTCCCGGCCACTATCCCGAGACCCCGCTGCCCGGACAGCTCGGCAATTCGGCGATCGCGGGCCACCGCACCACGTTCGGCCAGCCGTTCTTCGACGTCGACAAGCTCGAGAACGGCGACGAGATCATCGTCACCACGCTGTCCGGACGCTACGTGTACCGGGTGACCGGACAGGAAATCGTGTCGCCCAGCGACTATCACGTGATTTCGACGACCGATCCGACTCGGGCGACGCTGACGCTCACGTCGTGTCACCCCAAGTACACGGCCCGCGAACGGATCATCGTCTTCGCCGAACTCGACGAGGCCGCGACCGACGGGGTCGTCGGCGAAGCGACGATCAACTACGGACGCCCGTTGGATGCTGCCGTCACCGCCGATCCGGATCCCACCAACACCGTCGTCGACCCAGGTGTCTCCGCACCCATCGAGACCGAGACCGAATCCTCCGGCAGCATCGCGGTCGGCGACCCGGGCGGCGTCGACGAGGAACAGATCAACGTGGGAATCGCCGACGCCTTCTCCGACGGATGGTTCAGCGACCCAGATGCGAACGGGCACGTCGCACTCTGGGGGCTGTTGCTCGCCGCGATCGGCATCGTGTCGTACCTGCTCAGCAAGAAGGCGAAGCGAGACTGGGTCGGTCTGCTGATCGGGATCGTCCCGTTCGTCGTGACGCTCTACTTCTTCTTCCAGAACGTCAACCGGCTCCTGCCGCCGAACCTCTGAGCAGGTTCGTCCCCCCCGATCGGATGCATCATCCGGTCGGCCCGGCGTTTCACGCGCCGGTGAAACTCGGCCGGCGCTTGTCGAGGAATGCGGTGCGGCCCTCTTCGGCATCGGCGCTTGCCCATGCTGCGCTGCGAGCCGCTTCGAATGCGTCGTCGAGTCGGGTTCGAGCGTGCGTGCTCGAGGCCGAGCTTGTGACCTGCGATCGTCAGCGGAGCGAGCCGCGAGAGCTCGTGCGCCCAGGCGATGGCATCGTCCAGTTCACCGAGCCGATGGATGCCACCCGTGGCGTGCAGTTGCTCGGCGGTGTAGGTCTGCGCCGCCAGCAGCATCGCGCGGGCGATCGGGGGCGAGAACTCCGACACGAGCCGTCGGATCGTCCAGTGGTCAACGACCAATCCGAGCTTGGCTGCCGGGACTC
The DNA here is from genome assembly GCA_963698435.1 of Ilumatobacteraceae bacterium. Classification (GTDB taxonomy): domain Bacteria; phylum Actinomycetota; class Acidimicrobiia; order Acidimicrobiales; family Ilumatobacteraceae; genus Sva-07. Next base: position 439,019 of record CAVOQV010000005.1, read on the forward strand.
CCAGCGTGCTCGACGGTGTCGCGATACGGAGGTCGGTAGCGATCGCCAACTGCGCGCCCGCACCGAGCGCGGGGCCGTCGATCGCGGCAATCACCGGAACCGGCAACCGCCCGAAGCCTCGCAGCACCGAGGCGAGGTCGGTTGCGAACTGGCCCTCCTCGACGCCGTTGAGGTCCGCGCCGGCGCTGAACGCGGGCGGTTTGCCCGTGAGCACGACTGCACGGATCGCGTCTGGTGTTCGGGCAGCGATCGCAGCCTGGATGTCGAGGAGTTCCAACAGGGTGGCGTGATCGACGGCGTTCCGACGAGAAGGACGGTCGAGCGTGAGGATCGAGACGAGACCGTCGTGGGTGAGATCGACCGTCATGACCCGTGCCGATGCGCTCGTAGCATGACCCGACTGTATGTCGAAGCCCCCTGCCACGCCCGACGAGATCGACCCCATCCGTGCCCGACGGGCTCAGGTGGCCAAGTGGTCGCTGCTCGCCAACCGCATCGGTTATCTCTTCGTCGCGCTCGCAATGGCGCTGTTCTTCATCGCATTCGCGATCGGGTTCTCCTCGACCATGGCCACACTCGTGATCGTGTCGTTCGTCATCGGGTGCGTCCTGCTGGCCCCATCGATCATCGTCGGCTATGCCGTCAAGGCCGCCGAACGCGATGACCGCGAACGTGGATTCTGAGTCGCTGCGGCCCGAATTCCGCGAACGCGACCGGTGCCGTTACCATTCGGTAACCGATGTCTCCTCGTCTCACCGCTACCGCTCGCCGGGAACAGATCCTCGACGTCGCTCTCGAGGTGTTCGCCACCCACGGTTTCCATGGCGCGTCGATGAACGACGTTGCCGATGCGGTCGGTGTCACCAAACCCGTGCTGTACCAGCACTTCGACTCCAAGCGCGATCTCTATCAGGCGCTGATCGACGAGGTCGGCGCCCGACTGCTCGCCAACATCGCCAAGGCAGCCGCCGAAGCGACCGACGGCAAGAGCCAGACCGATCTCGGCTTCCGTGCCTACTTCCGTTGGGTCGCCGACGACCACGATGCCTTCCGGTTCCTGTTCGGTTCAGGCACCCGGCGCGACGACGAGTTCAACGCCGCGGTCATCCGGATCACCGCCGAGGCGGCCAAGGCGGTCGCGCCCCTGATCGCGGTCGACATCGACGAACGGCACCGAACCACCATCGCCCACTCGCTCGTCGGGATGGCGGAAGGCGCGAGTCGCCTGCTGGTCGAACGCGGCGACGAGTTCGATCCCGACGAGATCGCCCAGGTGGTGGCCGATCTCGCATGGGCCGGCCTCCGAGCCGTCCAACCCCTCGACTGACCCTCGCACACCTCGCCGCGCACGACGTCACCGGCCGGAGGTCGCCCGCATCCGTCTGCCCCTGCAGTCGTCGGGTCAGGCGGAGGGCGAGCCGGCGACTGCACTCGGGGTCGACGCGGAACCCGGCGCGGCTCGTTCCAACCAGCTCCGGGGCGCCGGGAGACGCTCGGTGGCGACGTAGGCCACCACGACCGCCACGATCGCCAGCGGCATGACCGCATAGGCATCGCTCGAGAGCAGCACCGTCGCGAGGAGGACCGAGGTGAACGGCAACTTCAGCATCGTCGCGCACATCGCGCCGATCCCGATCGCCAGGCCCGGCACGAGCGACATCCCGGGGAGTTCGGCGGCGAGCACACCGATCGCGCCACCGATGAACAGGCTCGGGAAGATCGGCCCGCCACGGAAGGCACTGAGCGACAGTGCGTACGCCAGGCCCTTGCACACGATCACGAGGAGCAACGCGCCGGTCGACCAGGTGGCCGACTGCTCGACGAGAACCGGCAACTGCGCCTGGCCGGAGAACAGCACGTTCTCCGTTCCCTGATCCGTCAATTCGGCGAACATCACCGCCAGCAGTGCGATCCCGACGCCGAGCAGCGGGGTGACGAGCAGCCGGCGGGCGTGCACCAGCGTTCGAACCGACATCGCGATCGTGTAGACCAGCCAGCCGATCAGCGGGCACAGCAGACCGAGCACGAGCGCCCACGCCAGCATGGCGACCGTCGGTGTCGTGAACGCCGGCAGATCAGGAATCGCCAGGGAGAACGTACCCAGCCCCGTGAGCGAGTTCAGCCCGACGAACACCAGGAACCCCAGGCCGGCAGCGAGCAAGCCGGGGAGCAGCGCCACGGCGAGCATCGTTCCACCGAGCCCAGCGACCTCCAGCATCAGGAAGGCAGCGACCACCGGCGATCCGATGAGCGTGCTGATCGCGGCGAAGCTCCCGGCGCTCGCGATCAGCGCGATCGCGGTCGGTTTCGAGTCGCGTTTGATGCTCTTGATGGCGAGAGCGCCCAGCCCGCTTCCGATCGCGATCAACGGCGCCTCGGGTCCGAGCACAGCGCCGAGTGCCAGGGTCGCCAGCGCCGCCAACGCGACTCCCGGCAGCTCGATCGGCATCGTCGGCGAACCCTGTTGGAAACCACCCGACGGCGAGTGACCGCAGTTGCCGGGGAGCGACCGGATGCAGAGGGCGACGAGGAGCCCCGAGATCGCGAGCAGTGGCACCGGCCACCAGATCGGTGGCGAGTCGAACCCCAACCCACTGGGCAGGTCGGTGAACAGCGCCTCCTGGAGCCAGTCGACGAGCGCGAGGAAGCCGTACGCGACCACCGCGATCGGGAGCGCGATCAGTGCAGCCAGCACGAGCGCACGGACGTACTCCTTGGACTTGATCACGGTCAGCGGATCGACCGGTGCTGCCTGATCGGGGGTCGCGCTCACCGGAAGCACCGTAGCCAGCCCGCAGCGGTCGACCGGACATCCGATCGATTCGCTCAGCCTCGGAACACCAGCCCGCGGTACCCGTCGACGAAGCCGGCGGCTCGGAGGATCTCGAGGACACCGACGGGTGCGTCGGCGAGGGGGTGGCCGTCGACCTTGCGAACTTCGACAGACCGGGCGCGGTCGGTCTTGACGAGTGCGATGAGTGCCTCGGCCCAGGACGGATCGAGCAGCGCGTCGGGGAACGCCACGAGGTGGTGACCGCGGCGATCGAACCACACGAGCGGACGACCGGCACGCAGGACCACCAGCGACGAGGCGTTGCGCGCAGGCCGCCCCGTCGTGGCGGGCCATGCGAGCGCCGCGCCATACGGCTGGGCAGGGTCGGTTGACGCCAGCACGACCGGATCCGGGACGTCGTCCGGCCGGATGATCGGGTCGGGCGTGTCGCGGGCCGATCGCAGCCGGTCGACTGCGCCCGGGACGGCGAACTGGGCAGCGCCGAGACCGTCGACGAAGTAGCCCCGACGGACCTGACCGCGCTCCTCCAGCACCTTGAGCACGCCGTACACCGCGCTGAATCCACCGACGAGTCCTTCCGCCATGACCGCCTCGCGGGTGACGACGCCGTGACGCTCGACGAGCTGCATCGCCTGGGCATGTGCCGCTTCGGTCGGGGTCGGTTTCGGGTTCAGCAGGGGTTCGACGAGGCTCCACCGACCCTGGCCGGCGGGCGGTCCGATCCGGGTGAGGCGACCGGGACGGGGCCGACTCCTCCCGTACGCGGTGCGGCCCTTGGCGGCGGCCTTGACCTTGGCCCCACCGATCACCGCGCGCAGCGGCGTCAACGAGTCGTTGGTGACCTCGCCTGCCCACACGAGATCCCAGAGCGCAGCGAGCAGTTCCTGATCCTGAGCGCCGGGCGCCGCCTCACGGATCTGCCCCCAGAAGCTCGCGCCTCGCTCGGCGAGCAGCGTGCGAATGGCCTCCTGCAGCGTCCCCTCGGCCGGTTCGCGCTGCTCCCAGCCGGGCGCGAGGAGCGGTAGTTGATCGGCAAAGCACAGCCGTACACGACCGTCGCGTGCCCCGAGCGCGCCGGCGCCGATCCACACGACGTCTCCGGCGGTGCACAGCTCGTCGAGCATCGGCGGCCGATATCCGGCGACGCGCACCGGCAACACATCGGTCTCGATCGTTGACGCGACGAGGGCGGTGCCCGAGAGCACCCCGAGTGTTTCGACGAGCGCGTCCAGCCCGCGTCGCCCGGCCGGGATGTCGTGCCAGGCGGTGAGGAACCGAGCGAAGGCCTCCTGTTCGACCGGCTCGACCTCCTTGCGCAGCGCGGCGAGCGACCTGCGGCGGAGCTGGCGCAGGACGTCGACGTCGCAGAACTCGCGGGACACTCCTTCGGGGCGGAACTCACCGACGACGAGGCGCTCCTCGCCCTCCAGCGCTGCGAGGGCGCCGGCGATCCGCTCGGGTGGCGCTGCGAACCGTTTCGCGACCTCGGCGGTGAGGAACGGGCCGTGGGTACGCGCATAGCGACCGACGATCTCCTCCAACGGTCGGGCGAGCGGTTCGGTGAACGCCATCGGTAGCCCGAGCGGCAGCGAGCAACCGAACGCGTCCCGGTAGCGAGCGGCATCCTCGGCCGCGATGTACCGGGTCTCGCCTCCCAGTGCGATCTCGATGACACGCTTCTCGTCGAGCAGTTCCGTCCACCAACGCGTCGGGTCCCCCCCGGCCCCGTCCCCGCCCGGACCGTCGCAGCGCAACTCGACCTCGTCGGCACGGAGGTCGCCGACCTTGCGGAACACGTCGTGCAGCTCGTCGGCCGACCGGGCGCGGCGACCGTCGGCGAGACACTGGAGCTCCAACTCGACGTCGGCGAGCACTTCGGGGTCGAGCAGCTCGCGCAATTCCTCCGCACCGAGCAGATCGCGCAAGAGGTCGCGATCGAGTGCAAGGGCTGCAGCTCGACGCTCGGCCAGCGGTGCGTCGCCCTCGTACATGTACGCCGCGATCCAGTTGAACAGCAGGCTCGACGCCATCGGACTCGCCTTGCCGGTGTCGACGGTGACCACCCGAATCGATCGCGACCGCAGCAGCCCGAGCACTTCGCGCAGCGCCGGCACGTCGAAGACGTCCTGCAGGCACTCGCGCGACGTCTCCAGCAGGATCGGGAACGTCGGGTACTTGGCGGCGACCGCAAGGAGGTCGGCGGCGCGCTGGCGCTGCTGCCACAGCGGTGTGCGACGGTCCGGGCGCCGGCGCGGCAGCAGCAGCGCTCTGCCGGCGCATTCTCGGAAGCGAGCCGAGAACAGAGCGGTCTGCGGCAGCGTCTCGACGACGAGCTCGTCGATGTCCTCCGGATCGATCATCAGCGCCTCGATCGGCAGCTCGACAGCGGACTCGGGGAGGCGGATGACGATGCCGTCGTCGCCCCACATCGACTCGACCGGAATGTCGTAGCGTTCGATCAGGCGCCGCTCGATCGCCATCGCCCACGGCGCGTGCACCGGTGTACCGAACGGGCTGAGGATGCAGATGCGCCAGTCGCCGATCTCGTCCTGGAACCGCTCGACCACGACCGTGCGATCGTCGGGGACCGCACCGGTCGCCTCGACCTGCTCGGCGAGGTACTGCTGCAGGTTGCCGGCGGCGAACGTGTCGAGTGAGTAGTGGTTCATCAGTCGCTCGGTCGCCGCGTCGTCGTCGAGTTCGCGGATCTCGCGGACGAAGGCACCGAGGGCTCGTCCCAATTCGAGCGGCCGACCCGGCCGATCGCCGTGCCAGAACGGCATCTTGCCGGGCTGGCCGGGCGCCGGGCTGACGGTGACGCGTTCGAACGTGATGTCCTCGATCCGCCACGTCGACGCACCGAGCACGAACGTCTCCCCCGGGCGGCTCTCGTAGACCATCTCCTCGTCGAGCTCGCCGACGCGGGTGCCATCGGGCAGGAACACGCCGAACAGCCCTCGATCGGGGATCGTGCCGCCGCTGGTGACGGCGAGGCGCTTCGAGCCGTCGCGGGCGCGCAGGCGATCGTTGATGCGGTCCCACACGATGCGCGGGCGCAGCTCGGAGAACTCCTCGCTCGGGTATCGACCCGACAGCAGGTCGAGCACGTTCGACAGCAGGTCGTCGGAGATCTCGGCGAAACTCGCACAGCGCCGCACCATGGCGGCCACCTCGTCGACCGAGCACTCCTCGACGATCGCCACATGAGCGACGATCTGCTGGGCGAGCACGTCGAGCGGGTTGCGCAGGTAGCGGGTCGACTCGATCTCGCCGTCGATCATTCGGCGGGTGACGATCGCTGCTTCCAGCAGGTCGCCGCGGTGCTTGGGAAAGATCGATCCGCGCGACGGCTCTCCCACCTGGTGTCCGGCGCGGCCGATGCGCTGCAACCCCCGGCTGACCGCGCCGGGTGACTCGACCTGGATCACGAGGTCGACCGCTCCCATGTCGATGCCCAGCTCGAGCGACGACGTTGCCACGATCGCACGGAGGTCACCGCGCTTGAGGCGGTCCTCGATCACGACGCGCTGCTCACGGGCGAGCGAGCCATGATGGGCGCGCACCAGCTCGTCGAGCACCTCGCCGGTCACCGGGTCGACGATGCCGGGAACACCCTCCTCGATCGCCAGTTCGTTGAGCTTGGCAGCGAGGCGCTCGGCGGCCCGGCGGGCGTTGCAGAAGATGATCGTGGTGCGATTGGCGAGGATACGCCGGAGGATCTCCGGGTAGATGCTGGGCCAGATCGACGTGCGCCGTTCGGTGAGCGCCGCCGTTGCCGGGCCGGGCGTCAACTCGACCTTCACCTCACCGATGGTCGACATGTCCTCGATCGGGATGACGACTTCGACCTCGAGCTGTTTGCGGATGCCGGCATCGACGATCTGCACCGGTCGCCTGCGCCCGGGCTCCGCCCAGCCGCCCAGGAATTCGGCAACCTCCTCCAGCGGGCGCTGCGTCGCCGACAGCCCGATGCGCTGCGGCGGTGTGTCGGTGACCTCCTCGAGCCGCTCCAGCGTCAGCATCAGATGGGCACCACGCTTGGTGGTGGCCATCGCGTGGATCTCGTCGATGATCACCGTCTCGACTCCTGCCAGCGTCTCACGCGCCGACGACGTCAGCATCAGATACAGCGACTCCGGCGTGGTGATCAGCAGATCGGGTGGGCGCCGGATCAGCTTCTGACGATCGTTGGCAGCAGTGTCGCCCGTGCGCATACCCACCTGTGGCGCAACGAACTGCTCCCCCAACCGTTCGGCCGCGAGCTCGATGCCCTTCAGCGGGGCCCGAAGGTTCTTCTCGATGTCGAATGCGAGCGCCCGCAATGGCGAGATGTACAGCACCCGCGTACGTTGCGATCGCTCCTCGGGTCGAGGCGTCGTGGTGAGCCGGTCGATCGAGGCGAGGAACGCGGTGAGGGTCTTGCCCGATCCGGTCGGGGCGCAGATCAGCGTGTGTTCGCCGGCCGCGATGTGGGGCCAACCCTGCACCTGCGGGGAGGTCGGCTCGGGAAACGACGCCGCGAACCACTCCCTGACGGCCGGCGAGAACGCCTCCAACACGGGGTGCGCAGCGATCGCGCCACGCTACCCAGCAGCCCAACGAAGCAACCCGTGGTTCCCCAGCTCAGGGCTCGGGAACCACGAGTGGCCGGGTCGGGTCAGCCGGCGGTGGTCTCCGTCATGTCGTCGTCCATGTCTCCGCTCATGTCGTTCATGTCGTCGTCGCCCATCTCCATCGCCAGGGGACGGACCGGCGCGCCAACGGTCACCTCGGTGCCATCGTCGAAGACCATGGTGACGTCGATCGTGCCGACGATGTCGGCGGGATCGATGTCGATCAGCATGATGTGCGGACCGCCCGGTTCCAGGGTGAAGCTCCCCCCGGCGGGAACCACGAATCCCTCGGGCACCTCCTGCATCTGCATCGACCCGTCGCCACCCATGATCGTCTCGTGAATCTCGACGGTGGCGTCGAACGGCACCGATGCACTCACCAGCGTCACGTCGCTGTCGCCGTCGTTGGTGATCGTGCCGTAGGCGGCGGACCGGGTCTGTCCCTCTGCGGGTTCGCGCATCCAGACGTCGGTGACCGTGATGTCACCCACCGTGGCCTCGCCACCGGGCATCGCGTCCATGTCGTCGTCCATGTCGTCGCTCATGCCGTTGCTCATGGTGGTCTCGGACGCCATCTCGGTCGTCTCGGCGACGGAGTCGGACGAGCTGTCGTCGTCGCTGCCGCACGCGGCCAGCGACACGACAAGGGCCGAGGCGGCGAGCGGGGCCAGGAGGAGTTTGGTTCGGTTGTGGTTCACGACCCGACAGGTCGCCCGTCACCACCGTCTGGTTCCCGATCGTCCGAAATGTGCTCGGATCGACCCAGCGAACTGCCTGGCACGCGCTTCGCCCGCTGCGGGTTCCGGCACTCGGAGTCAGCGACGCTCGGACACGGCGCCGCGCTCGACGTCGAGCGTCCGCGTCAGACGAACCCGGTCGAGGAGATCGCGGTCGTGGGTCACGAGGAGCACCGTGCCCTCAAACGTGTCGAGCGCCTGTTCGAGCTGCTCGATCGCCGGGAGATCGAGATGGTTGGTCGGCTCGTCGAGCACGAGCAGATTCGCGCCGTTCGCCATCAACAGCGCCAGCGACGCCCGCGTCCGCTCGCCCGGCGACAACGTGCCGGCAACGCGGTGGACGTGCTCGGCCCCCAGCCCGAACTTGGCGAGCAACGTCCGGGCCTCCCCGGTCTGCAGTCCCGTCGACGCGGTGAACGCGTCCAGCAACGACTCGTCACCGAGCAGTTCGGAACGGGCCTGTTCGATCTCCCCGACGACCACGCTCGACCCCAACGACGCGCTCCCGGCATCGGGTTCGATCCGGCCGAGCAACAGCGAGATCAGCGTGGTCTTCCCGCTGCCGTTCGCCCCCACCAACGCCACACGGTCGCCGACGAGCAGGTCGAGATCGACCGGGCCCAGCCGGAACGACCCGCGATCGACCACGGCTGCCCGAGCCGTCGCCACGACATCGCCGCTGCGACCCGCAGCGGGAATCGTCAACCGCAACTCCCACGCCTCACGCGGCTCGTCGACGGCCTCCAGACGTTCGGCGGCCTTCTGCGTGCGCGCTGCCCTGCCCGCCAGCTGCTCGGTCTGGTTGACCTTGAAGTGGCGGATGTGCTTGTCCGTCTCGCCGGACTTCTTCACCTTCGCCTGGCCCTGGGTCGCCCATTCCCGCTCACGCTGGGCGCGGTGCTGAAGTGCCGACCGCTTCGCGTCGTACTCCTCGAAGCGTTCGCGGGCGTGCTGCTTGACGAGTTCTCGCTCGGCCAGGAACGATTCCCACCCCCCGGCGAACCAGGTCGCGCGGTGCGAGTGGTGATCGATCTCGACGACATCGGTGATCGTGCGGCGCAGGAACGACCGGTCGTGGCTGACCAGCAGGATGGGAGCGTCCACGCCGAGGACCCAACGCTCGAGCCGTTCCAGGCCGTCGAGGTCGAGGTCGTTCGTCGGTTCGTCGAGCAGGAAGACGTCGTAGCGCGAGAGCAGCAACGACGCCAACGACGAGCGGGCGGCTTCGCCGCCCGACAGCGAGATCGTCGGTTGATCGAGGAGCGGTTCGTCGAGTCCGAGTTCGTTCCACACCTCGCCGACACGCGCGTCGAAGTCGGCAGCACCGAGCGCCAGCCATCGCTCGAGGGCGTCCGAATACCGATCGTCCGAGCCCGATTCGGCTGATGCCAGCGCGGCCGTCGCAGCATCGAGTTCGACCTGCGCGCCCCCGACCCCGCTTCGGCGTGCGAGGAACGCACGAACGGTTTCGGTCGCGGAGCGCTCGGGTTCCTGTGGGAGCAGACCGACGTTGGCGGTGCGTGGCACCACGTCGACCGATCCCCGGTCGAGGTCGACCAGGCCGCCGAGCGCGCCGAGCAGCGTCGACTTGCCCACGCCGTTGGGACCGACGAGGCCGACTCGATGGCCCGGTGCGAGGGTGAGGTCGACGTCGTCGAGCACGACGAGCGGACCTCGGACGACGGTGAGAGAACGGGCGATGAGCGATGCGGGCACGAAGGCACCTCCACGAAGGGCGAGCAGGGGAACGAGCAGACGGAGGACGGCTCACTGATCGGTCATCACCCGAGACCGTACCCGACCCCGCCGTCGAAGTCCCGCTGGTTTGTGGCGCTGCGAGCGACGACGCAGGCGTTTTCCGAGCGAGTTGGCATTTTCCGCCGCAGGTGGGTTGTCGGCGGGGTCTGGTGCGGCAGACTCGGATGCTCCGATGCCGACCGTGATCCTCCGACCTTGGCAGTGCGCCGCGTACGAAGCCTTCCGCTCCAGCCCGGACTCCGACTACCTCGCCGTCGCCACACCGGGTGCCGGCAAGACCACGTTCGCGCTCACGTGCGCCCGGGCGAGCCTCGCCGAGGAACCGCGCACGCTGGTCGTGGTCGCTCCGACCAGCCACCTGAAAGTGCAGTGGTCGCTCGCCGCGCATCGGCTCGGCCTCCAACTCGATCCCGACTGGAGCCCCGGCGAGGGCCTCGCCCGCGACGTACACGGACTGGTCACCACGTACCAGCAGATCGCCACCGGCAACACCGCCGCAAAGCTCGCGGGGCTGTCCGCCGACGGGTTCGTGATCCTCGACGAGATCCACCACGCCGGCCACGAGAAGGCCTGGGGTGACGGCATCCGGGTGGCGTTCGGGCATGCCGCTCGGCGCCTGTCGCTGTCCGGCACCCCGTTCCGCAGCGACGCCGTCCCGATCCCCTTCGTTCGCTACGACGCCGGCGGCGGCGAGGGCGACATGGCCCACGCCGACTACACCTACGGCTACGCCGACGCACTGCGCGACGGCGGCGTGGTGCGACCGGTGTACTTCCCCCGAGTCGACGGCGAAATGGAGTGGACGACGGCGTCGGGCGACGTGATCAACGCCAGCTTCCAGGACGAGCTGACCAAGGACCAGATGTCGATGCGCCTGCGCACGGCGCTCAGCCTGGAGGGCGAGTGGATGCCGAGCGTGCTCGCCCGAGCGAACGACCAACTGCGCTCGATTCGCGAGGCCCATCGAGACGCGGGCGGCCTGGTGATCGCCATCGATCAGGATCATGCCCAGGGCATCGCCCGGCTGTTGCGCGATCGGTTCGGGACGCCCGCCGATGTGGTCGTCAGCGACGATCCGACCGCATCGAGGAAGATCGCCGAGTTCGCTCAGAACGACCGGCCGTGGTTGGTGGCCGTCCGGATGGTGTCGGAGGGCGTCGACATCCCGCGCCTGCGCGTCGGCGTGTTCGCCACCACCACGTCGACGGAACTGTTCTTCCGTCAGGCGGTCGGCCGCTTCGTCCGCTGGCAAGCGGGGCGACCGAGCCAGAAGGCGTACGTCTACATTCCCGACGATCCTCGCCTGCGTTCGCACGCGTTCGAGATCGCCGAGGCGCGCCGGCACGTCCTGCGGCCCCCGGGGACCGAGGACGGCGACGAGTTCCAGGTCGACGGCGGCCTCGACGCTCAGGTGCATCCCGACGACGAGGCCGAACAACTCGCGCTGTTCGCCGTGGTCTCGTCGACGGCCACCGACATCACGGTGCACACCGTGACCGAGGAGGGGGTGCGATTCGAGCCGCTCTTCTCGCCCGACGAGCTGCAGGCACCTCGCTATGACGACGAGCTCGAGATCGCCGAGCCGCTGTTCGTCGCCGACCCGCTGTTGAGCGTCGAGTTGCCCGAGGTTCCGACCGCGGCCGGACTCGTGCCGTCGGGATCGCTGAGCGTGGCCGAGCGAAAGGATGACCTGCGCACCCGCAATGCCCACGTCGCCAAACGGCTCGTCGACATCACCGGCTGGGGCCACGCCAAGGTGCAGGGGGAGATGAACCGGCTCGCCGGCGTCACCCGCGTCGCGACGGCCACCACCGAGCAACTCGAACGGCGACTCCGCTACGCCGAGAGCTGGCTGCGCCGCCTCCAACGCTGAACCCGATCGGTCGGCGTCACCTCAGGCCCGGCCCGGTGCGACATGACGCGCTCGGTCCGGTGTGACACGGGGCGGGTGTTCGGGGGCGCCGGTAGGATCGAGGGATGCCAGCGAGCGGTGAACACCACCCCGCCTTCGAGGAGTACTGCGAGTGCATCTTCGAGCTGCACGAGGACGACGTCGAGGTCATCCAGGCGCGCATCGCCGAGCGACTCCAGGTGTCGAGACCCGCCGTGAGCGAGATGATGAAACGTCTCGAAGCCGAGGGCCTGATCACGTCCAGTGACGGGATCCATCTCACCGACGCCGGTCGGCGGCTCGGCGAACGCGTCGTTCGCCGGCACCGCCTCGCCGAGGTCTTCCTCACCGATGTACTCAAACTGAGCTGGGCCGAGGCGCACCACGAGGCCGGCAAGTGGGAGCACATCATGAGCGACTCGGTCGAGAAGGCGCTCAACGACCTCTTGGGATCGCCGACGACCTGCCCACACGGCAACCCGATCCCGGGTTCCGGTTACGAGGCGCCCGATTCCGGGCCGCTCTCGGCGATCTCGGTCGGTTCGCCCTTCACCGTGCGACGGATCACCGAGGAGCTCGAATTCGAGCCCGGCCTGCTCGAATTCCTCGAGGAATCGGCGATCCAGCCGGGGAACCGGGGCATGGTCACCGCCGCGTCCCCCGACGGCACGCTGACCGTCGAGATCGACGGTCGTCACATCGGGGTCGGATCGTTCGCGAGCGAACGTATCTTGGTCACCTCGTGACCCGTCGACGCCGCGCTTGCCGACTCGCCGCCCTCGTCGTCACCGGGGTGCTGGTCGCCTCGTGCGCCGACACCGTCGTCGATGTCGAGTCCGACGACGGAGAGGTCAATGTCGACGGGTCGTTCGAGACCGTCCCCACCACGACGCTGCCGATCGTCGGAACGACTGCGGAACTCCTCGCCGAGATGTCGACGCAGATGAGCAGGTTGAGTTCGCAGATCGGCGGCTCGGGCGACGAGAAGGCGACGCTGCAACGCATCGACGCGATCTGGTTGATCGCTCGGCCGGACGTCGAGGCGACCCGACCCGAATTGGTCGGCGGCATCGACACCACCGTCGACATGGCCAGAACCGCCGTCGTGCGCATCCGTCCAGCCGACGGCGACAAGGCCTTCCAGCTCTTCAGCGGCCTCGTCGACCGCTACACCGGCGACGGCTGAGGTCAGCGCAGCGGTTCGGGGAGTGCGTCGGCGTGCACGACGCTCAATCGCTGGGTCGGGCGGGTCAGCGCAACGTAGAGCGACCGCATGCCGTGTTCGTGATCGGCGACGATCCGCGCCGGTTCGACCACGACGACGGCGTCGAGTTCGAGGCCCTTCACGACGCTGACCGGGACCAGCGTGACGCCCTCGTCGAGACCGGTCCGGGTCGCCGTGCCGTGATTCACGCCGGCAGCGGTCAGGTGTTCGGACAGATCGTCGATCATCGAGTCGGGAGCGATCACGCCGAGGCTCGCGTTCGGCAGCTCCGACGTCAGCGATCGCACCTCGTCGGCGACGGCAGCGCCGAGCGATCCGTCCGCACGGACGAACACCGGCACGGCGTCACCGACGCGCACCGACTGCGGCGCCCGAAGCGTCGGCGTGGCCGCGGCCATCACCTTGTTCGCAAGGTCCATGATCTGGCCGGGAATCCGGTAGCCGACGGACAGCCCGATCACGCGAGACGGCTTGCGGTCGGGCAGGTGGGCGAGCACGTCCTGCCACTCGGTGGGTGCCAGCGGGCCCGTCGCCTGGGCGAGGTCACCGACGATGGTCATGGCTCCGTTCAACGAGCGCCGAGTCGCCATCTTGAGCTGCATCGGAGTGAGGTCCTGGACCTCGTCGATGACGATGTGGCCGTAGGTGCGGATCTCGTCGGCATCATCGATCTTGCCGTTTCGCCCCGGCTTGGGTCCGAGCACATCGCGCGGATCGTCGAGCAGGGCCACGTCGGCCGGGGTCCAGCGGACGTCGTCGACCGAGTCGGACCGCGGTCGGAACAGCGCACGTGCCTCTGCCTCGTCCAGCACGCCGCGCGTGGCGAGCTTGAGCAAGGCCTTGGACCCGAACAGGTCGTGCAGCAACTGTGCCGGCGTCAGCAGCGGCCACATCCGATCGAGCGCCTCGCGGATCTCCGGTGTACCGCGAAGCGTGTCCTTGACGTCGCGCGGTCCGATCTCGGGATCGCGATACGTGGCGGCCAGCGCAGCCCACACCTCGGTCTCGACGAACTTGCGACCGCTGTTGTGTCGACGGAATCGGCGACGGGCGTTCTTGACGATCCGGGCGGACTCCTCGGCGCGCAACCGGACATAACCGGTGCGAAAGGGGATCACCAGGTCGTCTCGCAGCGCCCGTTCGCGGTCGTTGATCGCCTGATCGATCACGTCGGACATGCGCTCGTCGCCCTTGATCCGAGCCGCCGTCGGGCTGTCGGCGCCGATGTGATCGTCCGGCCGGAGGAACTGCACGCCGGGCACGAGGTCGGAGAGCACGACCTGCTCGACACCGGCTTCGCCCAACGACGGCAGCACGCGCTCGATGTACCGCAGGAACACGCGGTTCGGTCCGATGACGAGCACTCCCTGGTCCTCGAGCGGGAACCGATGCGTGTAGAGCAGGTACGCAGCACGGTGCAGGGCCACAACGGTCTTGCCCGTACCCGGGCCACCTTGCACGACGAGCACCCCGTGCTGCGGCGAGCGGATGATCTCGTCCTGCTCGCCCTGGATCGTGGCGACGATGTCTCCGAGCGTCCCGGTGCGCCCACGCTCGAGCGCGGCGAGCAACGTCGAGTAGCCGCGCAAGCCGGTTCCGTCGGCGCTTTCGGCCCCGGGCGTGCCCGACGATCCGTCGAGGCCTTCGTCGTGGCCGAGCCCGAGGTGTCCCTCACCGAAGAGTTCGTCCTCGAGCCCCAACAGCTTGCGACCCTCGACCGCGAAGTGCCGCCGCCGAAGCAACCCCATCGGGCTCCGGCCCGTGGCACGGTAGAACGGCTCGGCCACGGGCGCGCGCCAATCGACGACCACCGGCTCGCGGTCCTCGTCGGCGACAGCGAGCCGGCCGATGTGGAAGCTCTCGACGGCGTCGGGCGACTCGGCGGAACGGTCGATACGACCGAACACGAGCGACGCGTCGCCGAGGTCGAGATCAGCGAGCCGTTTGAGCAGGGCCTCGTCGAAGGCGTTTCGCTCGAACCGGGCCTGGAACGTGCCACCGAGGTCGGCCTCGGTCATGTTGCGCATTCGCCAGGCAGCCTCGCGACTGGTGTCGAGACACTCGTACGCGTGGTCGATGTAGGCCTGTTCGTCAGCGAGATCGGGGTGCTGCTGGGTCATAACGGGTCACGAAATGCTATCGGCCAGGCCCGCACTCCCGACCCGCCGATAGCGTCGACCATCAATGAACGCCCTGGCCGCCCACGACGATGCGCCCACCGATCCGGACGCTCCCGCCCAGGCGATCCCAGCTGCCGGCACTGCGTTCGTCGATGCCGCCCGTGGGCGCCACGGACACCACACGCCGGTGTGGTTCATGCGCCAGGCAGGCCGATCGCTCCCCGAATACAAGGCGGTGCGCGGCGACGGATCGATCCTCGAAGCGATCAAGCAGCCGGCGCTCGCGGCCGAGATCACGCTGCAGCCCGTGCGTCGTTACGGCGTCGATGCCGCCGTGCTCTACAGCGACATCGTCGTCGCACCGCATGCGGTCGGCTTCGGCATCGACGTCGCTCCCGGCACCGGACCGGTGGCCGAGCATCCACTCCGGTCGAGCGCCGACGTCGAACGTCTCCGTCCGCTCGAATTCGACGACATCTCCTACGTGATCGACACGGTGGATCTGCTCGTCGCCGAACTGGACGTGCCGCTGCTCGCCTTCGCCGGCGCACCGTTCACCGTGGCGAGCTATCTGATCGAGGGTCGCCCGAGCAAGGACTACCGCCACACCAAGGCGCTCATCCACACCGACGAGGTGCTGTGGCACGACGTGATGGAGCGACTGGCCGAGTCGGCGATCACGTTCATCGACGCACAGCTCTCCCACGGCGCCGCCGCCTTTCAGCTCTTCGACTCGTGGGCGGGATCGTTGAGCCGGCGTGACTACGACCGGTACGTGTTGCCCCACTCGCGACATGTCTTCCGGGAACTCCGACGACGCCACCCGGATGCCCCGGCGATCCACTTCGGCATCGGCTGCGATCACCTGCTCGGCTCGATGCTCGATGCCGGACCGACGGTGCTCGGCCTGGACTGGAGAACGCCGATCGCCGACGCCCGCCAACGCCTCGGCGACGACCTGACCGTACAGGGCAACCTCGACCCGGCACTGGTGCTCGCCGGCATCGAGCCGGCCGTCCACGGCGCCCGCCAGGTGCTGGCCGACAACGAGCTCCCCGACGGCAGCCAGCACCCCGGCCACATCTTCAACCTCGGTCACGGGGTCCAGCCCGACACCGATCCCGCCGTGCTGCATGCAGTGGTCGAGCTGGTGCACGAGCTCACCACTGTCACCGAAGGAGCCGAGGCATCATGACCACCGATCGAGTCGCCGTCGTCCTGATGGCCTACGGCACGCCGCGCACACCAGCGGAGATCGAGCCGTACTACACCGACATCCGGCGGGGCCGCCCGCCGACGCCGGAAGCACTTGCCGACCTCACTGCCCGCTATGCCGCGATCGGCGGGGTCTCCCCGCTCGCCCAGCTCACCGAGGCCCAAGGTGCAGCGCTCCAAGCGGCCCTCGACGACGCCGAGCCCGGCCGCTTCGAGGTGTCGCTCGGCCTGAAACACGCCGACCCGAAGGTGGAGGCCACCGCGAGCCGCGTCGCCGACCGATGGTGCAACAGCGGTGATCGGGCTCGTACTCGCACCCCACTACTCGTCGTACTCGGTCGGCCAGTACCTCGACCGCACCCGCCAGGGCGTCGCCGAGGCCGGCAAGGACGTCCCGGTGGTCGGCATCGAGAGCTGGGCGACCGAACCGGCCTTCGTCGAGTTCCTGGCCGACGACCTCAGCACGCGTCTTGCGTCCATGCGCGAGCACACCGGGGGTCGAGTCCGGGTGTTGTTCACGGCGCATTCGCTCCCGCAGCGGATCATCGATGCGGGCGATCCCGTACCCAGACGAGCTGCGTTCGACAGCGGAAGCGGTCGCGGCACGAGTCGGGCTCACCGAAGGCGACGACTGGCAGATCGCCTGGCAGTCCGCCGGACGCACGCCCGAACCCTGGATCGGCCCCGACATCCTCGAGGTGATCGACTCGCTCGCCGACGAGGATGTCGCCGGCGTCATCGTGTCGGCATGCGGATTCGTCGCCGATCACCTCGAAGTGTTGTACGACCTCGACATCGAAGCGTCCGAGCCGGGCGTCGTCGCACGGCCTCGCCTTCGACAGCACCGCGTGCGTGAACGACGATCCCACGATCATGGCCGCTCTCGCCGAGCGGGTGCGCGCCGTCGCTCCATGATCACGACGCTGCTCGGCTCTCCCGTGAGCGAAGTGGCACGATGACCGACCGTCCTCGCGTTGCCGTGGTCGGAGCCGGAATCAGCGGTCTTGCGACCGCACTCGCGCTGGTCGACACCGGGTCGTCGACGTTGCGGTCTTCGAATCGGCAGACCGGATCGGGGGCAAGATCGAGCGTCACCGTTCGCCGGTGTCGACGGTGTCGACGAGGGCGCCGACGCCTTTCTCGCCCGGGTTCCCGAGGCGGTGGCGCTGGCCACATCGGGTCGGTCTCGGCGACGACCTCGTGTCGCCCGAACCGGTCGGCGCCGCAGTGTGGCACGACGGGCTGCACCCGATCCCGGACGGCTTGATGCTGGGACTGCCCGGCAAGATTCTCCCGCTCGCCACGACCGGGCTGTTGTCGTGGCGCGGCAAGGCCCGCGCTGCGCTCGAACCGTTTCTGCCCCGCACGTCGACCGAGCCCGATTCGATCGGCGCGTTCGTGCAGGGCCCGCTTCGGCGACGAGGTACACGACCGTCTGGTCGACTCGCTGGTCGGCAGCATCTACGCGGCCGACACCGACCGCTTCAGCCTGGCGGAGGTGCCACAACTGGCCGCGCTGGCGAACGGGAACCGCAGTGTCCTGCTCGCTGCCAGGCGGCAGCGAAGCTCACAGGCCGGCACTGCTACTGCGGCATCGAGCCCGATCTTCGCAACGCCGCGTGGCGGCATCGGCGCGTTGGTTCGCGCCATCGCCGACGCCATCCTTGCGGCCGGCGGCACGATCCACACCGGCGCCTCGATGGTCTCGACTCGAATCTACACCCGATGGCCGTTGGACAGCTCTCGATGATGGTCGACGAACGATCCGGCGCCCAACGGGACGACCTGCTGTTCGACGCCGTCGTCTTCGCGACGCCCGCAGCGGCGACCGCCGCGGTGCTCGCCGACCACGCGCCCGATGCCGCGGCGTTGCTGAACGCAGGCCGAGACCGCCGACGTCATCATGGTGACCCTCCACGTGGGCTGCCGAACAGTGGCCTGATCGCCTTCGCGGGCATGAGCGGATACCTCGTCCCGAAGCCCGACCAACGTTGGGTCACCGCAGCGTCGTTCGCCTCCCAGAAGTGGGGCCACTGGCGACCACCCGCCGGCGGCGAGATCCTGCGTGTGTCGATCGGACGCGACGGCTTGTCGGTGATGCACCTCGACGACGACGACGTGCTCCGAGTCGTGCTCGACGATCTGGAGCACCACCTGGGCATCCGGTTCGCTCCCGACGAGGTCCGCATCACACGCTGGCCGACGGCCTTCGCCCAGTACCGCCCGCGCCATGGATCCTGGGTCGACGCCGTCGAGGCAGCGCTGCCGTCGGGGGTGTTCGTCACCGGAGCCGGCTTCCGAGGAATCGGCATTCCGGCCTGCGTACGAGCAGCAACGTCGGTCGCTGCGCAAGCGGGCACGAGCGCTCGGGTTCTGGCAGAATCTCGGTGATGGGCTCTCCGAGCGACGCCGAACCTGCCGACCGGCGCCGCATCGTCGGGCCGTTGATCGCCGGTCTGCTCGCCGTCGGAGTCGTCGGAGCGGTCGTCGCCGTCGACCTCGACAGTGCCCCGGACACGGTCGCATCGTTCAACTCCGACTCTGCGCCACCACGACGACCACTGCCGGCGCCGACGACCACCACGACCACCACGACGACGACCACCACCACGACCACCACCGACCACCACGACCACCACCACCACGACGCTGGCCCGGCAGATCGACCCAGCCGATCGCTCCACCAC
The DNA here is from genome assembly GCA_963698435.1 of Ilumatobacteraceae bacterium. Classification (GTDB taxonomy): domain Bacteria; phylum Actinomycetota; class Acidimicrobiia; order Acidimicrobiales; family Ilumatobacteraceae; genus Sva-07. The sequence goes on from CAVOQV010000005.1 coordinate 458,059, forward strand.
TCGACCAGCACAGCGCCGAGAACAACCCGCAGCTGGGCCGGATCGCCATCCCGAAGATCGGGCTCGACTCCGAGTTGCACGACGGCATCCGCTTGACCACCCTCGATCGTGGGCCCGGTCACTGGCCCGGCTCGGCGATGCCCGGCCAGATCGGCAATGTCGTGGTCGCGGGCCACCGCACCAGCCACGGCGCCGAGTTCCGGCACCTCGACGCGCTCGCTCCTGGCGACGACGTGATGTTCACCACCGCCGATGGCACGTTCACGTACCACGTGACGGGACGCAGATCGTCACGCCCGACTCGCTGTGGATCATCGATCCGACGGACACGCCGACGGCCACGCTGTTCGCGTGCCACCCGCTCGGGTCAACCGCGAAACGCATCGTCGTCAATCTGGCGCTGTCGACTTGACCGACGGCATTCTCGAGTCACCGGCGCTCGATGAGCGCCCCGCGCGATCGCCTGGTGAGCGCATCGCTCGCCCGGCGCTCGCGCTCGGCGCCGGCGTCCTCGGTCGCGTTGTCGATGCCCCCGTGGGGGTTCTGGCCGCTTGCGATCGTCGGCGTGGCCCTCTTCGAGGTGGCGCTCGGCGCCGAACCACCACGCCGGGAGCGTTTCCGCCTCGGACTGCTCTTCGGCGCCGGGTGGATGTACCTCGGGATGGGCTGGATGGTCCAGCTGACCGCGCCCGGCTACGTCGTGGCCGGGCTCGTCTTCTCGTTGTTCCATGCCGGCGCAGCCTTGATCGCACCCATCGGGGTGTGGCGCGTGATCGGGCGCCCGGTTGCTCACACCTTGGTCGAAGCGCTGCGGTTCTCGTTCCCGTTCGGCGGCATCCCCCTCGCCACGATGGGGATGTCGCAGGTCGGAGGGCCGCTCGTCGGGGTGGTTCGCGTCGGCGGCGTGATCCTGATCACGTGGGTCGTGTTCCAACTCGGCGTCGGCCTGGCCAGCGTCCCGGCATTCGCACGTCGACTCAGGTCGGGCGAACGAGGCGAACCGCACGGAGCGGCCGCGTTCGCGGCCGTCGTGATGATCGTGCTGCTCAGCGTGGTAGCGCCACAGGGTTCCGACACCGGCGACCAGTTGGAGGTGGCCGCCGTGCAGGGTGGCGGCGAGCAGGGCACCAGCGCACTGGAGGTACCGTCGAGCCTGGTGACCGAGCGGCACCTGGATGCGACCCGCACGATCCCCGACGACGCCGACCTCGACCTGGTGCTGTGGCCCGAGAACACCGTGGACGTGCGCCGCGCCGGCATCCCGGGCGACGAGTTCTTCGACGGATCCGACGCGTACCTCGCCATCGTCGCCGAAGCGGAGCGGCTCGACGCCCCGTTCGCGGTCGGCGTCACCGAGGACCCGCGGGTCAACTCGCAGATCGTCGTCGCGTCGAACGGTGACATCGTCGACCAGTACGTCAAGGTCCGCCGGGTGCCGTTCGGCGAGTACGTGCCGCTGCGCGGGATCCTCGAGGCGCTGGGGGCGCCCGTGGAACAGGTCGGTCGTGATGCCAACGCCGGCACCGGTCCGGCCTACGTCGACCTCCCTGACGGCACGCGGCTGAGCGTCGTGATCTCGTGGGAGGTGTTCTTCGCCGGACGCGCCCGAGAAGGGGTCAAGGCCGGTGGTCAGGCGATCCTCAACCCCACCAACGGGGCCAGCTACACCGGCACGATCGTGCAGACCCAGCAGGTTGCATCGAGTCGGCTGCGAGCGATCGAGAACGGACGCTGGGTCGTGCAGGCCGCTCCCACCGGGTTCACGGCGATCGTCGATGCCGATGGCAACGTCCTGGAACGCACCGCGGTCAGCGAGCAGCGGGTGCTCTACGCCTCCGTCGAGCTCCGCGACGGATTCACCTGGTACACGAACCTCGGCGACGGGCCGTTCATTGCTGCCCTGCTTGCGATGCTCGGCGTCTCGCTGTGGTTCGCCCGCCGTCCGCCGCGTGCGGTCGCTCGTGCTGAGTTCGTGTGAGTACCCCGGACGTACTCCGGTCACCCGAGGTCGAGCATCACGGTGACCGGGCCATCGTTGACGAGTTCGACACGCATGTCGGTGCGGAATCGGCCGGTCTCGACGGTGGCGCCGAGCGACCGGAGTCGTTCGACGACTCGCTCCACGAGCGGCTCGGCTCGTTCCGGACGGGCCGCGGCGATCCAACTCGGGCGGCGCCCCTTCGACGTGTCGCCGTAGAGCGTGAATTGGCTCACGACGAGGAGCGACCCGCCGGCGTCCGCAACGGACCGGTTCATCACGCCGTCTTCGTCGTCGAAGATGCGCAGTCCCCAGAGTTTCTCCGCGAGCTTGTCGGCAGCGTCGGGCGTGTCGGAGTGCGTCACCCCGACGAGCACGCACAGCCCGGGCCCGATCGATCCGGCGACCTCCCAATCGGCCTCGGCCGACGCACGGCTGGTGACCTCGGCTCGGATGACACGTTGCACGAGTGCTCGCATGCGGTGCAGTATCGCCCGGTGGAAGACGCCGACCCGACCCTGACCCTGCGCTCCGGCGACGTGACGGTGACCGTGCACCCCGATGCCGGCGCCCGGATCGGCCAGATCGACGTGGCCGGGCAGCCGCTGATGATCGACGTCCCGCTCGATGGCGAGCGGCATCCGACCCTGTGGGGCTCGTTCGCGATGACCCCGTGGGCAGGTCGAATCCGCAGTGGACGCTTCTCGTTCGACGGCGCCGACCACCAGCTGCCGATCAACCACCACGACGGTCCCGACCCGCGCAACGCCCACGCGATCCACGGGCTCGCCTTCGATCGCCCGTGGCACGTACGAACGGTGTCGGGCACATCGTGTACGTGTTCGCTCGAGTTCGACTGGGAGTTCGGCGGAACCGTCAGCCAAGTGGTGACCCTGCAGCCCGACCGCGTCGTCGTCGAGCTGGTCGTCGAGTCGACCGGCGTCGCCTTCCCCGCAGAGGTCGGCTGGCATCCGTGGTTCCGCACGCCCGATCGCCTGGAGTTCGCGCCGGCGGCGATGTACGAACGCGACGAGTTCGGCCTCCCCACGGGTGAGATGGTGGGTCCGACCGAGGGGCCGTGGGACGACTGCTTCGTCGCCACCGGTCCGGTGGTGGCGCACTACGACCGGCCGATCGCTCCGATCGTCAAGGTCGACTCCGACTGCGATCACTGGGTCGTGTTCGACCAACCGTCCGACGCCACCTGCATCGAGCCCCAATCGGGCCCGCCCGACGCGTTCAACCTCCAGCCGCACGTCGTCACCACGGATGAGCCCCTCGCCCGCACGATGACCATCTCCTGGTGACGCCCGTCCGTCGGGTCGGGCCGGGTCGGCGAGCGTGCGACGGGACAAGTACGGGCTTGTGAAGCGCTTCGACTGACGTTTGTAGCAATACATTTGATACGATCATCTCCGTGATCGGATTGTTCGTGCTTGCCTCGGTCGCTGGGATCGCATTCGCGTGGCTGATGCTTCGGCGCCCGACGGATCGAAGCGTTGCGGCATTCGCCAAGACGTACGCAGTGCCTCTCACGGCGGGCAATGTCGACCAGGTTCGCCGCTACATCCAGTGGACCCGGCGCTGGCGGCTGGGCGGCGTCCTCCTCGCCAGTTCGGCCGCCGTGGCCGCGGCGAACATCACGCACCAAGGCAGGTTCGGTTGGATTTCACTCGTCGTCGGCTACGGCGCCGGCACGCTCGTCGGCGAGTTGCTGCGACCCGTCGAGCGGAGACCGGCCGACAACATCGCCTCACTCGAGCGCCGACGCGTGCGCGACTTCGTCGTTCCCGGCGTTCTCGCCACCGTCGGGCTGGTGTTCGTGGCCAGCCTCTTCCCAGCGGCGTTCCTCCTGCTCGACAGCCCGCAGCGATCGTGGATCGGCACCATCGATCCGTCGAACCAGATCGCGTACCGACCCCAGGACTGGTTCGTCGTGGCTCTCGTCGCCGTCTCGATCGGCGCACTCGCGATCGCGTGGGTCAGCACCCGGGCGCTGGCGCAAGCGCCGATGCCCGCCGACACTCCCGACCGGATGGCGGTGCGCCACGCGATTCGATCGGCGGCGATCATGTCGGTCATCGGCGCCACGGTCATGGTCAGTGGCGGCGTCGGCGCCGAACTCGGCAGCGCTGCGGTGCTGCTCGACGGCGACGCCTCACAGCTCGTGCGCTCGGCGAACAACCTGGCGTCGTGGATCGGCGGTATCGAGCGCGATGTTGGGAGGAGTGATGACCCTGACGACGATCCCCCGTCTCGCGCCCTTCTCGGGCACCCTCCCCACCGTCCCCGAACCCGAGCGACCGGTATTGACCTGACGTGGAGATTCGCATCGACCCGGCCGACAAGGCACCTCCCTACGAGCAGATCAAGACCGAGATCATCCGTCTGATCGCGGATGGAACGATGCCACTGCACTTCCGGCTCCCGTCGATCCGCCAACTCGCCGGGGACCTCGGCGTCGCGCCGAACACCGTCGCTCGCGCCTACCGCGAGCTGGAAGTCGACGGCTTCCTGCGGTCTCGCGGACGTCGCGGTACCACGGTCGCTGCGCACCCCGCGCCGACCGTGACGCCGACCGGTGCAATCGAACAGGCGGTCCGCGATGCCCGTACCACCGGACTCGACGGCCCGACCATCCTGTCGATGGTCAGCCGAGCGATCGCCCGAAGCTGATGGTCCCGGGACGAGCCTCGGCCCGTCGGGCCGGGTGCGGGCGGAGAACGGGACGAGGCCGCCGTGTTGCGTTACCGGGTGGTAATCGTGCGCCGATAGCCTCGCTCGGATGTCGCACGCCGGTCTCGATCCTGACGCACCGCTCAAGATCGCGTACCTCACCTATCGCGGCAAGCCGCATGTCGGCGGTCAGGGTGTGTACACACGCCATCTGACGAAAGCCCTCGTCGACCTGGGTCACACTGTCGAAGTCTTCGGCGGACAGCCGTATCCGATCCTCGACGATCGCATCACGTTGACGAAGCTCCCGAGTCTCGACACGTTCAACGACTACTTCCCCGGCCGGTTCCCCGGTTTCTGGGAGCTGAAGACCCGGGAAGACCTCCTCGAGATGGCCTGGTTCATGACCGGCGTGTTCCCCGAGCCACTCGCGTTCAGCGCCCGTGCCGCCCGCGAACTCAAGCCCCGCGCCCGCGAGTTCGATCTCGTCCACGACAACCAGTGTCTCGGCTACGGCATCTTGAAGATCGAGCAGAAGATCCCCACGATCGTCACGCTGCACCACCCGATCACCAAGGACCGCGAGCTGGAGATGAGCCACGCCAAGACGCTGCCCCGCCGCCTGTCCGTCGGCCGCTGGTACTCGTTCGTGAAGATGCAGGGCAAAGTCGCGTCGAAGATGCCACGCATCGTCGTGGTCAGCCAGAACTCGATCGACGACATCCACACCGACATGGGGGTGAGCGTCGACCGGATGCGCCTCGTACCCGTCGGTGTCGACCCTGATCTGTTCAAGCCACTCGACCACGTCACCCGCAGACCAGGGCGCTTGATCACCACTGCATCGGCCGACGTGGCCCTCAAGGGGCTCTCGTACCTGCTCGAAGCAATGGCCAAACTCCGCACCGAGCGCGACGTCACCCTCACGATCATCGGCAAACCGCGGCCCGGCCATTCGATGGATCTGATCGACTCGTACGGGCTCGCCCCCCACATCGAGTTCGTCTCCGGCGTGAGCGACGAACGCATCGTCGAGCTCTACGCCGAGGCCGAGATGGCCGTGGTGCCGAGCCTCTACGAGGGATTCAGCCTCCCCGCAATCGAAGCGATGTGCACCGGCACCCCACTGGTCGCCACCGACGGCGGTGCACTCCCCGAGGTGACCGGCACCGATGGCGAGACCGTGCTCCAATGCCCCGCCGGCGACAAGGATGCGCTCGCCGCAACGATCGCCCGCGGACTCGACGACGCCGATCTGCGGACCCGGGTCGGAAGCGCAGGCCGACAGCGGGTGCTGGAACGTTGGACGTGGAAGAAGTGTGCCGAGCAGACCGTCGAGCAGTACCGCGAGGTGCTGGCGATGCCGCAGAACGTCGAGAAGCTGCGAGCCAACGGGCGGATCTGACGTGTTGACGATCAAGTTCGACCAGCTCGGTCTCGCCCCGGGCGATCGGGTCCTCGACGTCGGCGCCGGCTTCGGGCGCCACGTGTTCGAGTGCGCGCGCCGCGGGGCCGATGTGGTTGCCCTCGACTACGCCGAGGACGAGGTCGTCCAGACCCGGGCCACCCTCGGCGGCATGGTCGACGCCGGCGAGATCGACGTCGAGCGCTTCAAGGGCGTGCTGCGCGGCGACGCGACCAAGCTGCCGTTCGCCGACAGCTCATTCGACGTCGTGATCACCTCCGAAGTGCTCGAACACATCCAGGACGACGTCGCCGCCATCGCGGAGATGGTCAGAGTTCTCAAACCCGGGGGCCACTTCGCCGCCACCGTGCCAGCCTGGTTCCCCGAGAAGATCAACTGGATGCTGTCCGACGAATACCACGCACCCAAGAGCGAAGGTGGACACGTCCGCATCTACAGCGCGACCGAACTGTCGGCGAAGCTGCGCACCGCCGGCCTCGACCTGCAGGGCCACCACCGTGCCCATGCACTGCACTCGCCGTACTGGTGGCTGAAGTGCGCAGTCGGGCCACGCAACGATGACAACCCCGCCGTGAAGAAGTACCGCGAGTTCCTCGAGTGGGACATCATGGAGCAGCCGACGGTCACCAAGGTCGCCGACCGCGTGCTCTCACCGGTCCTCGGCAAGAGCATCGTCTTCTACGGCGTCAAGCATGACGAGGCACGACCCCTTCCGGAGCCCACCGTCCGGTGAAACACGTCGCGCACCTCCCGGGCGTCCTCACCGCGGATGAGCTGCAGGCCACCGGCGTGCACCTCGCGTCGCTCCAGCTCGACACCGGGATGATCCCCTGGTTCCCAGGTGGGCACTGCGACCCGTGGAACCACGTCGAGTCAGCGATGGCGCTCGACGTCGCCGGGTTCCACACCGAGGCCGAGCGCGCCTACGACTGGCTCGTCGACACGCAACGTCCCGACGGTTCCTGGCATGCCTACTACCACTGCGATGGGTCCGTCGAGGATGCCAAGCTCGACACCAACGTGTGCGCGTACCTCGCCACCGGCGTCAGCCACCACCTCCGGCTCACGTGGGATCGCGCCTTTGCCGAGCGGATGTGGCCGACGGTCGAACGCTCACTCGAGTTCGTGTTGGGTCACTGCCGAGGCGATGGTCTGCCGCTGTGGGCCGTCGAGGCCGACGCCCGCCCCTGGGACTACGCACTGCTGACTGGCACGTCGAGCATCCAGCACTCGTTGCGTTGTGGTGCTCGCCTCGGCGAGCGTGTCGGCGAACCACGTCCCGAGTGGATCGAGGCCGCTGACGTGATGGCCGATGCCGTGCGCACCCGGCCCGAGGCGTTCGAGCCGAAGACCCGCTGGGCGATGGACTGGTACTACCCGGTCCTCACCGGCGTGTTGACGGGCGAGGAAGCCAAGGCTCGCCTCGCCGAGGGGTGGCAGACCTTCGCCATGGAAGGCCTGGGCATCCGCTGTGTCAGCGACGAGCCGTGGATCACCGCTTCGGAGACCGCCGAATGTGCGCTGGCCTACGCCTCGATCGGCGACATGTCGACGGCGACCGACCTGCTCACCTGGACCCGCACGCACCGGCGTCGACGACGGCTCGTACTGGACCGGCATCGTGTACCCCGAACCCGTCCTGTTCCCGTTCGACGAACACACCTCGTACACCGCAGCGGCGGTCGTGCTCGCGGTCGACGCGATCACCCGCGCGACACCGGCCAGCGACGTCTTCGTCCCGTTCTGAACCCACCGAATCACGGCGCCGCCTGACGCCGACCCCGTACTGCGATGAGCCAAACAACCGCATACGGTCGCCTCGCTCATCGCTGACGCCGACCCCGTGCCGCGATGAGCCAAGCACCCGCATACGGTCGCCTCGCTCATCGCTGACGTCGATCCTGGTCCGGTCGGGGACGTCAACGGGACGGGTCGACTGTTACGTTGCTCTGTCGATGAAGTCGACCCTGGCTCGAACGGTGTTCTCGATCTGGAGCTGGTTCGTGCTCGGCGTCGTGGTGATCGTCTGGACGCCGATGGTGGCGATCGTCCGACTCGTCACGATGCCGTTCGACAAGGGCGCCTACGCCGCTGGCTACCTGTTCCGCAAGCTCACCGTCGTCCACGAACGACTCACACCCCTGTGGAAGTTCCGGACCTCCGGCACCTTGCCCGACGACATGCGCCGCCCCTACGTGGTCGTGTCGAACCACGAGAGCTTCGTCGACATCCTGCTGATCTCGCATCTCCCGACCGAGATGAAGTGGATGTCCAAGATCGAGATCCTGCGCATCCCCCTCGTCGGATGGATGATGCGGCTCGCACGCGACATCCCGCTCGAACGCGGTGACGCCGACTCGACGGCCAAAGCCCTCGCCGCCTCGAGTGAGCGCTTGAACTCGAGAGTGTCGGTCATGATCTTCCCCGAAGGCACCCGGTCGAAGACCGGCCAACTTCGCGAGTTCAAGTCGGGCGCGTTCCGCCTCGCCATCGAGCACCAGGTGCCGATCCTGCCTCTGGCCGTGTACGGCACCCGCGACGCGTTGCGCAAGCACGACTGGCGACTGGGCTACGCCGAAGCCGAGGTGCGAGTACTCGATCCGGTCAGCACCGACGGCCTCACGATGGACGACATGCCGGCACTACGAACCCAGGTGCGCGACCTGATCAGCGCAGCTCGCGACGACCTGCGTCGCGAGTTCGGCGACTGACGGCGACACCTCGACGTGGTCTTCCAGGCGCCGGTCCGCCTCCTCGCTGCGGCCAAGCCCACCGTGCCGGCGGCTCTACTGGTGGCGATCGCATCGAGCACCGCGGTCTTCGCCGCCACTCCCTTTCTGCTCCCGGCGGTGTCGGACGAGTACGACGTCGCCGTCAGCACCGCCGGCTGGATGTCGACGACCCAGCTCGCCGGATTCGTGCTCGCATCGTGGGTCGGTGGCCGGTTCCTGCAACCAGTTCGCTCGGTGTTCGTGATCGGCACGCTGATCGGCGTCGTCGCGAACTTCGGCTCTGCGGTCGCGCCGACCTTCGAAGCCCTCGCGTTCAGCGCGCTTCGGCAGTGGGCTCTCACTCGGGTTCGCCGCCTGGATCGCCTGGCAGGCAGCGTTCGGCGACAGCGAGAAGACCGGTGACGTCGCCGTCGTCGGCCCGATCGTCGGGATGGTCATGGCGCCGCTGATCGCGATCACACTGGAATCGATCGGGCCGCGCTGGCTGTTCGTCATCCTCGCAGCGATCACCGCCACTCCGTTGATCTGGATGCGACAGGTGCCGCGAACCGATCGACTCCGCCCCCACCGCACCCGCCACACGCCGACCCGGGCAGCCCGGGCGATTCTGCTCGCGCTCGGCACGATCACGCTGGGCGGCTCGTCGGTCTTCGTCTACAGCGCAGCCATCGGCAAAGAGCTCGACGGCCTGTCACCGCTGACGGTGTCGTTGCTGTTCAGTGGCAACGCGATCGCAGGGATCCCATCGGCGCGCTGGACCGGCCGACGCGGACCGGCCGGCGTGTGGTTTCTCGCAACCGCGATGTGCGCGCTCGCCATCGCGGCGTCGCGCAGCGGCGTCGTGTTCGGCGCCGCGATCATCGGTTGGGGGTTCGTGTTCTTCATGGGTGTGCCGGCCGCGTTCAATCTCCTTGCCGAACGGTCGAGTTTCCCGGAGGAACGAGCCGGCGACGCACAGGCGGTGATGGCCCTCGGACGCGTCTTCGGACCGATCATGGGCGGCACGCTGATCGCGGCGGGATCAGCGGTGACGTTGGGGTTCGTTGCGGCAGGGGTGATGACGATCGGCGCCTGCCTGTTGTTGTACGTCGATCGGCAGCGGTTCGTCGTGGTCCGCCAGTACGGTGCCTGGACGCAGGCACGAGCGTCAGTCGACTCGACGCAGCACGCGTAGCGACCCCGTCGCCGACACGAGCTGGAACCGTCCCGAGTCGAGCGCCGGCCGGAAGATCTGTTCGTACGGTGGACGACCACCGTCGGCGGGATCGGGAAACACGTCGTGGATCGCCAACGTGCCTCCCACGGCGACGTGTGGCGCCCACCCTTGGTAGTCGAGACGGGCAGGTTCCTCGCCGTGGCCACCGTCGATGAACAGGAACGCCAGCGGCGTGGTCCATGCAGCAGCGACGCGTGGCGACCTGCCGACGACCGCGAACACCGAATCCTCCAGCCCGGCGTCGTGAATCGCGGCACGGAAGAACGGCAGGGTGTCCATCTTTCCGGTCCGAGCGTCGACGACCTCGCGGTCGTGATGATCCCATCCGGCCTGGTTCTCCTCGGATCCGCGATGGTGATCGACAGCGAACAGCACGACGCCCGACCGTTCGGCTGCGTCGCCCAGCCAGATCGTCGAGCGGCCGCAGTACGAGCCCACCTCGAGCATCGGCGCGCCCGGCACGGCCCGCCCGGCCGCGATTGCGGCGTCCCACAGTGCGTCGCCTTCGTCGGCGGGCATGAACCCCTTGGTTGCGAGCGCCAGTTCTCGACGCTCGGGCGTCACCAAGTGTCCCAGTGGATGATCGTGTCCGGTTCGGGGCGCAACGCCCGCTTGAAGTCCGTGCCGACGGTGTAGGCGAGCGGGGTGAGACAGGCCTGCTGGATCTCGTCGAAGGGGATCCCGACGATGTCGGCCACCTCCTGCTCCATCATCAGCGAGATCGTGGTCCATGCGGTGCCGAGCCCACGGGCACGCGCAGCCAACATGAAGCTCCACATGCCGGGCAGGATGTTGCCCATCGACGACGCCGACATCATCGCCGGTGCCCCATCGACGCGGCCAGCGGTGCACCCGAGCACCAGAGCCGGCGCCTCGGCCATGTGCTCGGACAGATACGTCGCCGAATCGACCACGCGGTCCTGCTGGGCCTGCTCGGATTCACCCTCCTTCTTGATCGCCCCCGCGAAGTACGGCATCGAGCTGTAGATCGCCCAGCACTGCTTGTAGATCTCGCCGATCGCGTGCCGCTTCTCGGCGTCCTTGATCACGACGAACTGCATCGTCATCAGGTTCGAACCCGACGGTGCCTGCATCGCTGTGGCGACGCATTCCCGGATCACGTCGTCCTCGACCGGACGTGAGAAGTCCAGCCGTTTGCGAACGGCGCGGGTCGTGTTGAGCACTTCGTCGGCGGAGATGTCGAGCAACGTCATGGAATGACTGTACGACGTGCCAACATGGCGGCTGTCATGGAGAGCACCCCCCGCAACCAGTCAGCGCTGGACGATCTCGTCCGACTCCTCGACCTGGAGGCGATCGAGGTGAACATCTTCCGAGGCAGCTCGCCGGACGAGAACCGCCAACGCGTCTTCGGTGGACAAGTGGCCGGCCAGGCGCTCGTCGCCGCTGCCCGGACCATCGACGAGCGCGGCCGTCTCGTCCACTCGCTGCACGCCTACTTTCTTCGCCCGGGTGACCCGACGGTTCCGATCCTGTACGAGGTCGACCGCATCCGAGACGGGCGCAGTTTCTCCACCCGGCGCGTCGTCGCGATCCAACATGGACGGGCGATCTTCAATCTGCAGGCGAGTTTCCACGACGACGAGCCCGGACCCGACCATCAGCTCCCCATGCCGGAGGGCATGGGCGATCCACTCGATCTGCCCGACTTCCACACCCGAATGGCGCCCTACGCCGAGCAGATCGGCGACTGGTACCACCGACCCCGGCCGATCGATCTCCGCTACGTCGACGGCGACCCGAGAAGCCGGAGGGGCCAGTCGACCACGAAGCAGCACGTCTGGCTGCGCGCCGATGGCGTCCTTCCGGAGGATCCGGTGCTGCACGCCTGCGTGGTCACCTATGCGAGCGACATGACGCTGCTCGACACGACACTGCTGCCCTTCGGCCTCGACTGGGACACGCCAGGCATGCAGATGGCGAGCGTCGACCACGCCATGTGGTTCCATCGCCCGTTCCGCGCCGACGACTGGCTGCTCTACGCCCAGTCGTCGGTGTCGACGTCATCGGCACGCGGAATGGCACAGGGGACGATCTTCACGAGCGACGGCCGCTTGGCGGTCAGCGTGGTGCAAGAGGGACTCACCCGCCTGACGAGCTGAGCGCCCGCCGGCGCGATAGAAGTGGTGAAGTGAACCGGGCACATCTCGTCGCCATCGCCACCGCCACGCTCGCCTTCGCCTGCCTGCGGTTCCGACGGCGCCAGCGACTCCTTCGGCCTCGGGCAGCCGGCCATCTCCGATTCAGCGGCGCCGTCCAGCTCTCCGGCGAGCAGCGAGCAGCAGCCGAACATCCCACCACCGACCGACGACCAGGCTCTGCAACCGTCGGTGCCGGCCCCGCAGAGCACCGCCGACGTCACCTCGGGCACGCTTGACCGAGCCCACCGTCGAGCTCTTCGACATCGGTACGTTCGATCAGCCGGTCGACATCGCCGTCCGACCCGGGATCGCAGAGACCTACGTCGTCGAACAACCGGGACGGGTGGTTGCCGTGACCGACCTGTCGTCCGACGTCATGCTCGACATCACCGACCTCACCGACGCCAGAAGCGAACAGGGCCTGCTCGGGCTCGCGTTCCACCCCACCGAGGATCTGGCCTACGTGAACTTCACCGACGCCGACGGCGACACGGTGGTGGCCGAGTTCGCCATCGATCCCGCCACCGGGCGATTCGACCGGAACAGCTACCGCGAGGTGCTCACCGTCGACCAGCCCTACAGCAATCACAACGGCGGACAACTCGCGTTCGGGCCCGATCAGTTGCTGTACATCGGACTCGGTGACGGCGGATCCGGCGGCGACCCCCAGCGCCGCGCCCTCGATCTCACGAGCCGACTCGGCAAGATTCTGCGCATCGATCCCGTGTCGGCCGACGACAGCCCGTTCACGGTCCCCGACGACAATCCGTTCGCCGGCGACGGCACCGCCGACCCGACGATCTGGGCCTACGGGCTCCGCAACCCTTGGAGGTTCTCGTTCGACCCGGCGACCGGCGACCTCTGGATCGGCGATGTCGGCCAAGGCGACTTCGAGGAGATCAACCACTCGCCCGCGTCCGACCGACGCGATGCAGGACGAGGCGCCAATTTCGGCTGGAGCGCCTTCGAGGGTTTCGAGACGTTCAACGAGGACCAGCCCGCGGAGGGCGCCGTGCTCCCGCTGTTCGTGTACGACCACGGCGGCGGGCGCTGCTCGGTGACCGGAGGAACCGTCGTGCGCGGCGAGACCGTGCCGGATCTGACCGGCTGGTACGTCTTCGGCGACTACTGCACCGGACAGATCTGGGCGCTGGATCCCACGGCCCCGCCCACCGCACCGAGAGTCGTCGAGATCGCACGACTCGACGGACTCGCTGCGCTGGTCGAGGGCCCCGAACGCGAGCTGTACGCCGTGTCGAACGCCGGAACGGTTGCCCGGTTCATCCCCGGCTGACCACCCGCGCGATGAGCGAAAAGCGCGAATACGGCCCCTTCGCTCATCGCAGACCGCGCCTTCGATCCACCGATGAGCGAACAGCGCGTATCCGGCCACTCCGCTCATCGCTGCGTGCTCGTCGGTGTCGGCCGGGCGAACTCACAGGAAGCTCGCCCAGGGCCCTCGTCGTGTCGCACGAGTTTCGTCCGGCGCTCGAAGTGCCGGGTCCATCGTGGACGCGCTACCAGGTCTCGCCGTGGTCGGGCAGCGTGTCGGGGGTGCCGACGATCAGCGGATCGGGCGGCACGACGACGTCGAGGTTCTTGCCCTCGTACGGCAGCACGTTCAGCACGTGGCGCATCGCGTTGATGCGTCCACGCTTCTTGTCGTTGCTGCGCACGATGGTCCAGGGAGCGAGCTCGGTCGAGGTGCGCTCGAACATCGTGAGCTTCGCCTGGGTGTAGTCGTCCCAACGATCGAGCGACGCGATGTCGGTCGGGCTGAGCTTCCACTGCCGGACCGGGTCGATGCGCCGGATCGTGAACCGAGCGATCTGCTCGCGGCGCGACACCGAGAACCACAGCTTGACCAGCGTGGTGCCCGCGTTCATCAGCATCTCCTCGAACTGCGGCACGGAGCGAAGAAACTCCTCGTACTCCTCGGGCGTGCAATACCCCATCACCCGCTCGACGCCGGCGCGGTTGTACCACGAACGATCGAAGAACCGCATCTCGCCGCGGGTCGGCAGATGCCGCACGTAGCGCTGGAAGAACCACTCGCCCTGCTCGCGTTGGGACGGCACGCTGAGCGCGACGACTTCGGCACCGCGCGGGTCGAGATGTTCGAGGAACCGCTTGATCGTTCCGCCCTTGCCGGCTGCGTCACGTCCTTCGAAGACCAGCACGACCTTCTGGCCGGTCGACTTGATCCAGTCCTGCGCCTTGAGCAGTTCGACCTGGAGGTCACGCTTCAACGACTCGTACTCCGAACGCGACATCCGCTCGGTGTAGGGGTAGCTCTCCCGCCACGTGTTGACCGGCAGACCGTCGGGACCCAACAGGATCGGGTCGTCGACCTGGTCGAACGTGCCCTCGACGGTGAACCCGCGCGCTGCGATCTCCTCGGCGCTCATCGATCGGAACGCCTCGATGAGACTGTCGATGTCGGTGACCTGTCGACCGTCGGCTCGGTCCTCGTTGGTCTGGCTCACGCCGTTTCTCCGTTCAGCGACGGGCACCCATGAACATGCCCTTCAGGGCCTCATAGTGCTCGATCACGTGCCCGGCGCCCAAGACGACCGCCTCGAGCGGGACGTTCGACATCTTGACCGGCACCTCGGTCTCGCGCTCGATGCGCTCGGCCAAGCCGCGCAGCAGGCCACCGCCACCGACGAGATACATGCCCCGCACCAGGAAATCCTGCGACAACTCCGGCGGCGCCTTCGACAGGCACCGGATCACCGACGCGACGATCGACGACACGACGTCCTCGATGGCGTAGCGAACTTCCTCCGGCGTGAGCAGCACGGTCTTGGGCAACCCGGTCATCAGGTCGCGCCCGCGCACCTCGGCCTGGTTCTCGTCGGGGGTCGGGTCGGCCGACCCGATCGCCACCTTGATCTCCTCGGCGGTGCGCTCGCCGATGGCGATGCCGTGCTCACGCCGCACGTAGTTCTGGATCGCCGCGTCGATGTCGAAGGATCCGACACGAACCGCTTCGAGGGCCACGATGCCACCGAGGCTGATGACGGCGGTCTCGCTGGTGCCGCCGCCGATGTCGATCACCATGTTGCCGACGGGTTCGTCGATGGGGAGGTCGGCGCCGATCGCCGCCGCCATCGGCTGCTCGATCAGGTTGGCGTCGGCGGCGCCCGCACGGCGAGCCGCGTCGGTGACCGCACGCCGTTCGACCTCGGTGATCGCCGAGGGAACACAGATGACCACCTTGGGTCTTGTGAAGCGACTGACGCCGACACGCTGCAACAGCAGCCGGATCATCCGCTCGGTGATCTCGAAGTCGGTGATGGCGCCGCCGCGAAGTGGACGAACCGCCACGATGTACCCCGGCGTGCGACCGATCATCTGCCATGCCTCGCGGCCGGTTGCGAGCACCTCGCCGGTCTGACGGTTCAGGGCGATCACCGACGGCTCGTTGAGCACGATGCCCCGTCCCTTCATGTACACGAGGGTGTTCGCGGTGCCGAGGTCGATGGCGAGGTCACGCGCCATGAGTGCTCACCCGTGCTCGTCCGAAGGTGTGTGCCGCGCCTGGCGCAGTGACGTCACGTGTCATCGGCACCATCATCGCCGCTGGCAGCCCGCTCGGAGGGTTTCATCCGGTCCGACGTCTGTCGACGAGCTTCGGGCGACAGAGCGTCGATCTGACGCCGGAACGACGCGATGTCGTCCGGTGGTTGCCGGCTCCGACTCGCCGCGGTCGCGACGAGCGCGACCACGCCGCCGAGTACGACCACGCCCAGGATGACCAGGAGCATCATTCGGGCGCCCCCACCGACCGCGGATCACGAACCTCGTGCGCACCCGTTCCCCAGTCCGCACCCTCGCCCCACACTTCGTGTTTCCAGATCGGGGCGGACTCTTTCAGTGCGTCGATGGCGAAGCGCGCCGCCTCGAACGCCTGAGCTCGGTGTGGAGCCGACACCACGGCGACGACCGAGGACTCGCCGATCTCCAGACGCCCGAGCCGGTGCAGGAGGACGACTCGTCCCGTGTCGGGCCAACGGCGACGCAGCTCGGCACCGATTTCGGCGAACCGAGGCACCACCTGTTCCTCGTAGGCCTCGTACGTGAGGTGCTCGACTCCCGGTCGACCATCGGCATGGTCTCGAATCGTGCCGCTGAACAGCACGACCGCGCCACAATCGGGTCGGGTCGCCCAGTCGTAGGCGGCTCCGATCGGAAGCTCGGCGTCCGTGAGACCGAACCAGTCGTCACCATCGAGGGGTTGATCCACCCTGGCATCGTAGCGACGCGGGGACGCGCCCGGCGGCCCGCGGCCACCAGCCCCGATGGGCGTTGTACGATCTCGTGCTCGTGGAGCCAGGTCCCCTGCCCCCGCACGAACGCTCGTGGCGGCATCCTTCGGAACTCGGACCCACGCGCCTCGACGTCGAGGACACTGGTCGACGCTCCCACATGAACGTGCTCGCGCTGGGCGGTGGGACGCTCGCCGTCCTGGCGGTCGCTGCGATGGTGGTGGCGATGACCCCGCGAACGTCCGGCGGCCCCGTGGCGCTGAGCGCAACGACCACGCCGATCACCGCCCGCGCGATCGTGGAGCCGCCAGCCTCGACCAGCCCGACGTCGCCCGTGACGCGGCCGCGAACTGGCGATGTTGACCTCGTTCGTGGCATTCCCACATGCGGTCACCCCTGGCCCGCAACTCGACGTCGACGGAACGGAGGTCGCCGGAGAGGCGCCAACCGATGACGAGACGGTGTTCCTGCGCACCGAGGCGGTCACCTACCGGCTCTCCTGGGACGAGGCACAACACATGGCGGTTGCCGACGGGTCGGTCGTCTTCGACGCCGATGGCCACCTGGTGGCTCGGGTCACCGACGGCGTTCTGCTCAGCCTCGTCGGCGAGTGAACCGTCGGCGGGCGACCGCCACCCCGACCACCGCACCCACGACGAGTGCACCGATACCACCGCCGAGCGCCAGCTCCTGGCGACGCTTCGGTGACACCACCGTCCACCACGGCGCCTCGGTGCCCTCCACGTACGTCTGCTCGTTCGTGACGGTCGGGGTCCACCCCGCCGCCCGCAGCCGACCGTTGGAGACCACCCACGGTTCGAGCGTGTAGGGCAGCAGGCCCGGAGGAATCGGTCCCCGGAGGAACCGCCAGCGAAGCCCCGCCACCAGTTCGCTGAGCCGCTCGGGCAGCGGCAGCCGCGGCCGCTCGCCCGACAGAGCGCGCACCCGTTCGCCGGGCACCCATCCGTCCGGAGCGACGTTGAAGACCCCATCCAGGCGGCGATCGATCCCGACGGTGACGGCCGCTGCGAGGTCGTCGAGGTGGAGGAATTGCGAGGGTGGGTCCGCCTGCGCCAGTCGCCGACCGAATCCGTAGACGAGCGCGGTCGCGAGACGGGAGCCGCCGCCGGCAGCCAAGGACACCGCCGGCCGCAGCACGCACGTCGTGCGGTCGGGCCGCATGGTTCGCCACTGCTCGACGAGTTCCTCGGCCGACGCGAGTTGCCGTGCGAACACGAACTCCACGTCGGGTCGCAACGCCGCGTCCTCGGTCAGCGGGACGGGGTTGTTCGCAGCGGCGCCGTACACGAGTGCAGACGACACGAACACCACGTGGCGCGCATCGATCCGGTCGGCGATCTCCAGGGTCGCCGAAGCAGATTCGGTGGCGCTCTCGCGCCGTGCCGCCCGAGTGTCGTAGTCGCTGCTCCCGAGGTCGACCACCACTGCCACCCGCGTGTCACCGCCCGAACCGGCCGGGTGTGCAGCATCGAGTTCATCGAGCGAGTCGGCGATCACGACGTCGTACCCATCGAGTCGATCCCGCACCCGGCGACCGAGTTGACCCGCGGCTCCGGTGAGCACGACCACGGTGCAGTCGCCGAGGCCATCCATCGCCCGCACGATAGCGACGACCCCCTCCGTCCGGTGACGCGGGCTCGGTCACGCCGACGCCAGAGCCTGTGGAGCCGGCCGCGCGGTGCCTGGCACCGACGTACCCCGTAGCATCGGGGTATGGCCGACCAGGACGATCCCGGGGAATCGATCGACCCGTTCGCCGGCATGCCTCTCTTCGGTGACCTGTCGCGCGCGCTGTCGGGGCAGGGCCCGCTGAACTGGGACGCCGCCCGCCAGTTCGCCGTGCTCGCCGCGAACGGCGGCGGTCTGCTGTCGGGCACCGGCGTGTCGACGTCGGCGAACGTCGATCCGACCGTGCGGATCAAGTACCGCGAGCTTGCCGAGATCGCCCGTTTGCACGTCGGCGACGTGATGGCCATCGAAGTGCCGTCGACCGAACCGGATGTCGCGACGCCCGAGCAGTGGGCCCAACAGACCCTCGAGGCCTATCGACCGCTGTTCACCGATCTGGCGACCTCGCTGGGCGGCACCGACGATCTGCCGGCGGACATGGCCGCCGACCCCATGGCCCAGATGATGGCGGGACTCGGCAAGATGATGGCCCCGGCGATGATGGGGATGAGCGTCGGTTCGATGGTCGGCAACCTCGCCCGACGGGCCTTCGGCGTGTACGACCTCCCGATCCCGCGTGCAACACCTGCGCTCGTGCTCGTTCCGGCGAACATCGATTCGTTCGCGTCGGAATGGTCCATCGATGTCGACGAGATGCGCCTCTGGGTGCTGGCACACGAACTGGCCGGGCTGACACTGCTGTCCGTGGATCACATCGCCGACCACCTGCGATCGCTCGTACAACGCCACGTCGGCGGGTTCCGCCCCGACCCGGACGCACTGTCTGCCAAGCTGGCATCGCTCGACATCGACCAGAGCGACCCGATGGCGGCGATGCAGCAGGCGTTCGGTGATCCAGAAGTCCTCCTCGGCGCCGTGCGGTCGGCTGATCAGCTGGCGCTCGAACCCGAGCTCGACGCTGCCGTTGCAGTCACCATCGGTGTCATCGACTGGGTCGTCGATGCTGTTGCTGTGCGGATCATCGGGGGCAACGCCCTGCAGATCGCCGAGGCGGCACGCCGACGACGAGCCGAAGCCTCACCTGACGAGATCTTCGTCGAACGTCTGCTCGGCATCCGACTCGGCGCCGAGCAGACCGCTCGCGGCAAGGCCTTCGTTCAAGGCGTCGTCGATCGGGCGGGCGAACACGGACTCGAACCGCTGTTCACCGATCCGGCCGCTGTGCCGACTCCGAACGAGATCGCGGCGCCTGGCCTCTGGATCGCCCGGGTCGCCGACGACTGACCGGCGACTCGGCTGAATGCTCGGCGCGGCGCCGACCGAGCAAGTGCACGCTCGCGGCCACTGCGATTGCCCCGACGATCAGGAATCCGATCGATCCGGACACCTGGAGCGCCACAGCGACGAACGCGCCCACCGCCCACGCGAGCTGGAACCGCGTTTCGAACACCGCGAACGCCCGGCCCTGGTTGGCGTCAGGAGCGTCGCGCTGCACGATGCTCTCGAAGTTGAGCCGCCCGAGCGCCGCCATGAGATTCAGCACCGCGGCCAGCACGACCGCGCCGAGCGGCCCGCCGAGCACGGCCACGCCGAGGCCCGCTCCGGCACACACCAACAGCGCGGTGGTCAACATCGTCTCCTCGCGCACCCGCGATCGCAGCATGGAAGCAACTGCGTTTCCGGCCATCGCGGCGAGGGCCGACACGCCGACCACGGCGGCGAACCACAGCGTGCCCGAATCCTGGGATCGCAGCCAGAAGGCGAGGTGGAAGAACGTGAAGCCCACCAGGCCGCGCAGCACCGTCATCGCGATCGCACCGAGTTGGACGTTCGACGAGTGCAACTCCGTGGTCTCGGCGGCGTCAGCTGCGTCCGAGGCCACCACGTCCGGGGACAACCGGGTCGCTGCCACCAGTGCGCCGGCGAACAGCACCGCGCCGTATACCAACGTGGCCGGCGCCCCGATCACCTTGAGCAGGAGTCCGGCCGGAATCACCGCGACCGCTCCCGTGATCCCCGCGATCAGGCCGAGCTTCGAGTTCGCCTCGACCAGTTCGGTCTCGGAGCGAACGGTCGAGGGGACGATGGCCGACTTCGACACGGCATAGGTCTTCTGCAACACGAGCGACGCGAACACCAGCGGGAACAAGGCGAGTGCGTCGATGTACTGCGCCATCAGCAGGGTCAGGATCACCCGCGACAGCGCGACGACCTGGATGACGAGCTTGCGACCGCCCGCGACACGGTCGATCAGCGGGCCGATCAGCGGAGCCACCACCAGGAACGGTGCGAAACCGACCACGAGGAACAACAGCACACGCGACCGAGCAGCGTCGAGGTCGATGTCGAAGAAGAGCGAGTCGGCGAGCGCAACGACCATCGCCGCGTCGCCGCCCATCATCAGGGCGTGCGTGATGGCGAGCCGGCGGAACTTGGAAGCGGCCGGTCGCTGCGCAGCATTGGCCCGTTCCACCGAGCCGATCCTACGCGCCCGATCGCCGGTCGACTGGCCGACGCCGATCGGACCGATCAGACGCGCTCGTACTTGTAGCCCAGCCCGCGAATCGTGACGATTCGCTTCGGGTTCGCCGGGTCGATCTCGATCTTTCCGCGCAGCCGCTTCACGTGCACGTCGAGGGTCTTGGTGTCACCGACGTAGTCGCTGCCCCAGACCCGATCGATCAAGGTCTCGCGTGGCAGGACGCGGCCGGCGTTGGCGAGCAGCAGGTGCAGCAGCTCGAATTCCTTCAGCGGCAACGACAGCTCCGTTCCGCCCACCGAGACGCGATGCTCCTCGGGATCGAGCGAGACGTCGCCGACCTGAACCACGCCCGCCGGCACCGTCATCGAGATCCCGGCGGAGCCGTTCAACTCGGATCGTCGGAGCACGGCGCGCATGCGAGCCACGAGCTCCCGCAACCGGTACGGCTTGGCCACGTAGTCGTCGGCGCCCACCTCGAGGCCGACGACCGTGTCGATCTCGGCTCCTTTCGCAGTCACCATGATGATCGGGATCTGCGTCCGCTTGCGGAGCTGACGGCACACGTCGATGCCACTGATCTTCGGCAACATCACATCGAGCAACACGATGTCCGGTTGCACGTCGTCGAACATCTCGAGCGCTTGCAGGCCGTCGGTGGCCACGACGACCTCGAAACCTTCTCGCCGAAGGCCGATGGTCAGCGCCTCGACGAAACTCGCTTCGTCCTCGACGACGAGAACCGTTGCCTCACTCACGACGCTGCTGCTCCTCGCGAACGCTCCTCCGACCGGGTGACCCCGACGGCACGACGAGGGATGCCGGGAGGCGCAACACGAACGTCGAGCCTTCACCCTCCTGTGAGGACACGAGCACCTCGCCTCCATGATTGGTGGCGACACGGCGGACGATCGAGAGCCCGAGCCCGGTGCCCCCGGTCTCCCGACTGCGCGCCTTGTCGACTCGATAGAACCGTTCGAACACCCGATCGAGGTCGCGGTTCGGAATGCCGATGCCCTGGTCGGCGACCATGACTTCGACGACCGACTCGTCGACACGCGTCCGTACCTGGACGACGTCGCCGGCGTGGCTGTACTTCACGGCGTTCTCGACGAGGTTCCCGACCGCCGACACCAGCTGGCGTTCGTCGCCGCGCACGAACAGGTCATCGGGAAGGTCGAGCGAGCTGATCTCGACCCCGCGTCCGGCGTCGACGACACGACCACGAGCGATCGCTGCCTGCACGACGGCTGCGAGGTCGACAGGCTCGTCGCCAGGACGGGTCGATTCGATCTCGGACAGCTTGAGGAGATCGTCGATCGTCCGCACCGCGCGATGCGCCTCCTCGACGAGGTGATCGGACAAGCGCTGCACCACCGCCGGGTCCGATTCGTCGATGAGCGCCTCGGCCAGGACAGCGACCGCTCCGACCGGCGTCTTCAGCTCGTGGGAGATGTTGGTGACGAAGTCGGACCGCATGGCGTCCGTCCTGACGCGTTCACCGACGTCTCGGACGGTCACGACGGCGCCGCCACCGGGCACGGCATACCCCGAGATCTCCAGCCAGAGTTTCGGTGGACCGTGGAGTTCCACGATCGCGACGTCGGGTGCACCCGTGCGTGACGCCCGGACGACCGACGCGATGTGATCGTCGATGAGCACTCCGACGTGGGTGCCGCGAAAGGCCGTTGCCGCATCGTTTCGATACCTGACCTGGCCGGCTTCGTCGATGACGAGCACGCCGATCTCCAGATGCTCGACGGCCTCGCGGAGCGACCCGGACACGTCGCCGTCGGTCGCTGCGCCACGCTCGGACTCGTGCGCCGCTGCGTGGCGATCGAGGTCTCGGCGGTGCCCCCACCGGCACAGGCCGAATCCCACCGCGACCCCGAGCACGAGGGCGATCCCGACCGCGACGATCATCGCTCAGCCGTTGTCGGTCTCTGGCACTGCAACCACGGTTGGTGGATCGTTGTCGCTCTCTGCGTACGGCCGCTCGGGAAGCCACCCGTTGACGATGTACCGAGTGCGGTCGCCGACGTTGACCGCATGATCACCGATCCGCTCGTAGAAGCGGGCGACCACTGCCAGCTGGACGGCAACCTGCAGATCGATGTTGCCGTTCGCATGGCTCTCGAAGATCACCTGGATGAATTGGCGATGCAGGTCGTCGAGGTACGCATCCATGTCATGGAGTGCGGCGGCGCGCACACCGTCGCGGTTGAGGTAGGCCTCGGTCGCCTCCTTGAAGAGGACCTGGGCCTGATCGCCCATCTTCTGGATGACGCCGCGAAGGTGCGGGTCGAGTTCGTGGCCGTAGATCCGCCTGGCGGCCTTGCAGATGTTGACGCACAGGTCGGCGGAACGCTCGACGTCGGCGATGATCTTGATCGCGGAGATCACCGCGCGAAGGTCGGTCGCAACCGGCGCCTGCAGCGCGATGACCGTGAAGCACCGCTCTTCGAGTTCGAGCGACCGTCTGTCGTACTCGTCGTCACCGAGGATCATGTATTCGGCCGCCTCGAGGTCCATCGTCAACAGCACCTCGGTCGCGCGGGGAACGAGTTCGGTGACTCCTGCGGACAGCCGCGCAATGCCGGTCTGGATCTCGTCGAGTTGCTGGTGGAACTCGGACCGCAATTCGTTCATCAGCCGAACCGCCCGGTCACGTAGTCGATGGTCGACTGCTGTTTCGGGTTCGAGAACATCACGTCGGTGTCGTCCATCTCGACGACGTAGCCGGGTTGGCCGGTTCCGTCGATCGTGAAGAACGCAGTTCGGTGCGAGACACGAGCGGCCTGCTGCATGTTGTGGGTCACGATCACGATCGTGTACGTCGACTTCAGGTCGTTCATCAGCTGCTCGATGGCGAGCGTCGAGATCGGGTCGAGGGCCGAACACGGCTCGTCCATGAGCAGGATCTCGGGCTCGACGGCGATCGCACGAGCGATGCAGAGCCGCTGCTGCTGGCCACCGGACAACCCCGATCCCGGCTTGCCGAGACGGTCCTTGACCTCTTCCCAGAGGTTGGCTCCTCGGAGCGACTTCTCGACGAGATCCTCGGCGTCGGACTTGTTGATCCGCTTGCTGTTGAGCCGCTTGCCGGCGAGCACGTTGTCGGCGATCGACATCGTCGGGAACGGGTTCGGCCGCTGGA
Source organism: Ilumatobacteraceae bacterium (assembly GCA_963698435.1). GTDB lineage: Bacteria > Actinomycetota > Acidimicrobiia > Acidimicrobiales > Ilumatobacteraceae > Sva-07. The sequence goes on from CAVOQV010000005.1 coordinate 481,806, forward strand.
AGACCATGCCGACCTTCCGGCGCACGGCGACCGGGTCGACCCCGGGGCCGTACAGGTCCTCGCCGTCCACGTACACCGACCCCTTGACGTGCGCCCCGTCGATCACCTCGTGCATCCGGTTGAGCGAACGGATGAACGTCGACTTGCCACAGCCCGACGGGCCGATCAGTGCGGTCACCGACCGGGGTTCGATGACCATGTTGACATCCTTCACGGCAAGGAAGTCGCCGTAGTAGATGTTGAGGTTCTCGACCACGATCCGGTTGTCCGGTCCCGTGCCCGAGGCCAGGGAGGACGCGGTGACCTCCGTGTCGGGGGTGTCGACGCGGTCGGTCATGGTGTCGGTCTCCTCACTGGAGGGGGAACGGGTCGAGCGAACGTTGGTCATGGTTCACCGAAGGCCTTTCGGCTTGAGCACACTGGACAGAATACGGGCCACCGTGAAGAGCACCATCACGATGATGATCAGCACCAACGCGGCGGCCCAGGCGCGGTCCTGCCCCGCCTCGGGTGGGATGCCCGGCTGGACGTACTGGTAGTAGGTGAACACGGGGAGCGTGGTCATGCGGCCGTCCAAGGGGTTCCAGTTCACGCCCTGGGCGAGCCCGACGGTGACCAGCAACGGGGCGGTCTCGCCGATCACGCGGGCGATGGCGAGCACGACGCCGGTGATGATGCCGGCGATCGCCGTGGGCAGCACGACCTTGACGACCGTCTTCCACTTGGGGACGCCGAGCGCGTAGGCCGCTTCGCGGAGTTCGTTGGGAACGAGCCGGAGCATTTCCTCGGCCGAGCGCACGATCACCGGGGTCATCAGGACCGTGAGAGCCACCGCTCCAGCGAGACCCGAGCGCGTGCCGGGCCCGAACATCAACTCGAAGAGGGCGTAGGCGAACAAGCCCGCGACGATCGAGGGAATGCCGGTCATCACGTCGACCATCGACTGGATCGCCTTGGCGAGCTTCGTGCCGTGCCCGTACTCGGCGAGGTAGATGGCGGTGAACAACCCGAAGGGCACCGACATCAGGGTGGCGAGACCGGTGACGATCAGCGTGCCGATGATCGCGTGATAGATCCCGCCGCCTTCGCCGACGACGCCACGCATCGTCTCGGTGAAGAACTCGACGTCGAAGCGATTGGTCCCGCGCTCGACCACGGTCCAGATGAGCGACACCAGCGGCATCGCCACCAGGAGGAACGCGCTCGTCACGATCGCTGCCATCAACCGGTCGAGCGCCCGGCGCGACCCCTCGACCACTCGTGAAACCACGTAGATGCCGACGCAGTACGCCACGATCGACACGATGATCCAGCGCGCCCAGTTCGGCTGACCCTCGGCAGCCCACGACAGCGCCCCCAGTGCAACTGCACCGGTCATGACGGCGAGCCGCGGGCCGCGCCGGAGTCGGTCGGCGCTGATCGACGAGGCGCCAGATGCCGGAGCGGGGCGTTCTTCGATCAGCGTCATCCGTCCGCCCCCGAGAATCCGGTGTCGGCGATCCGGCGCGCGAACGAGTTGACGACGAAGGTCACGAAGAACAGCACGAGGCCGGTGGCGATCAGCCGGTTGACCTCGAGGCCGGACGACTCCGGGAACTTGAGGGCGATGTTCGACGCGATCGTGTTCGGGTTCTGGGTGCTGATCACGTTGACGGTGATGATGTCGGCGGGCGACAGGATGATCGCCACTGCCATCGTCTCACCGAGCGCCCGGCCGAGGCCGAGCATCGCTCCGCTGATCACGCCCGAGCGGCCGTACGGCAGCACCGCCTGTCGGATCATCTCCCACTTGGTCGCTCCCAGAGCGAGCGACGCTTCCTCGTGGAGGCGTGGTGTCTGCAGGAAGACCTCCCGGGAGATGGCGGTGATGATGGGAAGGATCATCACCGCCAGCACCACCGCGGCCGTCATCATCGTGCGACCGCTGGCCGATGCGGGACCGGCGAAGAACGGCAGGAAGCCGAGGTTGTCCTCCAGCCACGGATAGACGCTGCGCGACAGGATCGGCGCGAGCACGGCGATGCCCCAGATGCCGAACACCACGCTCGGGATCGCGGCGAGCAGGTCGATGAAGTAGCCGAGCGACTGGGCGAGTCGCTTCGGGGCGTAGTGGCTGACGAAGAGCGCCACGGCGACGGCGAGCGGCAACGCGAGCAGCAGCGACAGGAACGCCGCCCAGATCGTGCCGAAGAGCAGGGGTGCGACATATTGGAGGAACGTGTCGCTGCCGTCGAACTCCGACACGTCGGCACCGAAGGTGGGCCACGCCTCGACGAAGAGGAACAGCGCCACCGCGGCAAGCGTGACGAGGATCAGGATGCCGGCACCGAGCGAGATGCCGCCGAAGATCCGATCGCCGAGCTTGCTCGTCTTCTCGGTCGGCGCCGCAGTACTGCCGCTCGGCGGGCTGTCAGTGATGGTCACGCGCTACATCCTCCGGACCGCTCGGCACGAGCGGGGTGTCGATCGTTCGTTTCCCGGACCGGCCCCGGTTCCGGGCCCACCCTAGGGCAGGCCCGGAACCGGGATCGTTTCCGGGGGGGTGATGGGAGAGGGACCGGTCAGCCGGCGACCGAGATCTGGTCGATCGTGTTCTGGATCTCGGCCTGGACCTCTGCCGAGATCGGGGCGGAACCGGCCGACTCGGCGGAGGCCGTCTGGCCCTCGTCGGAGCCGACGTAGCCCATGAAGGCCTTCACCAGATCGACCGTTTCCTGGCTGTCGTACTGCAGGCAGACGATGTGGTACGAGACCAGCGCGATCGGGTACGTGTCGGCGGAGTCCGGCGTGCGGTTGACCTCGATGGCGAAGTCGAACTCGCTCTGGCCTCCGGTGCGCTCCGACGAGTCGACGATCCGACCGGCGGCTTCCGGCGAGAACTCGACGAACTCGCCCGCAACGCCGACGGCGGCTGCCGGGAGGTCACCGATCTGGCTTGCGTCGGCGTAGCCGATCGAGCCTTCACCGGCATCGACTGCAGCCACGACGCCGACGGTCTGCTGCCCGCCCTCGCCGCCGCCCGGTCCATCGGAGTCCCATGCTTCGATCGCCCCGAACGTCCACACGTCCGGTGCGGCCTGCGACATGTAGTCGGTGAAGTTCTCGGTGGTACCGGACTCGTCGGAGCGGTGGACCGGGGTGATCGCCGTGTCCGGCAAGTCGAGGTCGGGGTTGTCGGCAGCGATCGCCGGGTCGTTCCAGACGGTGATCTCGTTGGCGAAGATGCCGGCGATCACCTCGGGCGACAGGTTGAGCGTCTCCCCCTCGAGCGACGGCAGGTTGTACGGCAGCGCGATCGGCGAGATGTAGTGCGGGAGGTTCACCGCACCCTGATCGCCCGCGCAGCGCTCGATCGACTGCTGGTACTCGTCGTCCTTCAGCGCCGCGTCGGAGCCGGCGAAGTCCGAGCCCCCGGACAGGAATTGCTCGCGGCCGCCTCCGGAGCCGATCGGGTCGTACTCGACCGTGACATCGGGGTTGGCGGCCTGGAATCCGGCCTGCCAACCTGCCATGGCCGCAGCCTGCGACGACGCGCCGGCACCGACGAGGGTGCCGGACACCTCGGCCATGGCGTCACCGCCACCGGAGGGTTCGGACGTGTCGCCGGCGCCTGCGGGCGCCTCGGTGCTCGACGAGCCGTCGTCGTCGCTGCCACACGCGGCGGCGACGAGGGTCAGTGCGATGGCTCCGGCAAAGATGCGGCGCTTGGGACTGTTCACGCTTCCAACTCCGTTCGTAGGGGGTCGATTGGTCATGCGGTGTTCACATGCACCGACGATCGTCGGCGCCGGCGAGCACCGTAGACACCCCAGATGAACCACGACCCCGGATCAGGTGAACGACGGGTGAACAGGAGCGGTCACCTGGGCGAACTCTGCCCCGGAGTGCTCACGTGCGGCCGGTGAGCTGCTGCCCGACCATCCAGCGGTACATCCGCTCCTGGCTGTGGGGCTCGAAGGCATTCGTGGGACCGACGCGCATCCAGGTGTCGTCGGGCTGCAGTTCCCAGGCGACGATGTCGTCGGCCAGCGCGAATTCGAGTGCCTGGTCGAGCGCCGCCGTGTGACGGGGGTGCTCGATCGGCACCATGACCTCGACGCGGCGGTTCAGGTTGCGCGGCATGAGATCGGCGGAGCCGATCAAGAACACCGCATCGGACGTCGCCGTCGCGAGTCGCTCGCCGTGCACCACGTTGCCGTGGCCGAAGCGGTAGATCCGGCTGTGCTCGAGATAGCGACCGAGGATGCTTCGGACCCGGATCGTTTCGGACAGCCCGGGGACGCCCGCACGCAGACAGCAGATGCCGCGCACCACCATGTCGATGCGCGTCCCCTGGGCGCTCGCCGCGTACAAGGTCTCGATCAGTTCGTCGTCGGCGACCGAGTTGCACTTGAGCACGATGTGGCCGTCCTCACCGAAGGACGCTTCGTGCTCGATCAGGTCGACCAGTTGGCGCCGCAGGTCACGAGGCGCGACCAGCAGATTGCGGTAGTCCTCCGAACGGCTGTAGCCGGTGAGGTGGTTGAACAACTGCGTCGCGTCGTCACCGATGTCGGGCGCACAGGTCAGGACACCGATGTCTTCGTAGATCCTCGAGGTCTTGGCGTTGTAGTTGCCGGTCCCGATGTGCACGTAGCGACGCAGTTCGTCACCGTCGTCGCGCACGACCAGCGCAACCTTGCTGTGAGTCTTCAGACCGACCATCCCGTACACGACGTGCACCCCGGCTCGTTCGAGTTGGCGGGCCCACTGCACGTTGTTCGCTTCGTCGAAGCGGGCCTTGAGCTCGACGAGAACGGCAACCTGGACGCCGCGCTCAGCGGCGCGGATCAGGCTGCGGATGATCGCACTGTCACCGCCAGCGCGGTAGAGCGTCATCTTGATCGACTGCACATTGGGGTCGACGGAAGCCTGCGAGATGAACGCCTCGACACTGGCCGAGAAGCTCTCGTACGGATGATGAACCATCAGGGCTCGGTGGCGCATCACGTCGAAGATCGGCCGGTCGGTCTCGTCGGCGGCAAGGATCCGACCGGACGTGACCGGTGGCCAGGGCTCGTCTTTGAGGTCGGGGCGCTCGAGATCGAGCAGCTGCCACAGAAAGCTCAGGTCGAGTGGCGCGCGATGGAACGTCACGTCGTCCATCGTGAGTTCGAGTTCGCGGACGAGCAGCTCGAGCACTTCGGCGCCGATGTCGTGCGACACTTCGAGGCGCACGGCCTTGTTGAACCGTCGCCGACGGAGCTCCATCTCGACGGCTTCGAGCAGATCGTCGGCCTCCTCCTCTTCCAGGGTGAGGTCGGCGTTCCGACTCACCCGGAACGGCGCCCAGTCCTCGACGATCATCCCGACGAAGAGCCGGTCGAGCTTGGCCGCGATCACCTGCTCGACGGGGAGGTAACGACCTGGCGCAACGGGCACCAGACGCGGGAGGAGTTTGGGGACCTTCAGCCGAGCGAAGCGTCGGTCGCCGGTTTCCGGGTCAGCGACGTTGACCGCCAGCGACAGTGCGAGGTCGGAGATGTAGGGAAACGGATGCCCGGGGTCGACGGCCAGCGGGGTGAGTACCGGGAAGACCCGGTCGTCGAACCAGTCGTCGAGTTCGGCGCGCTCGTCGACGGTGACGTCATCCCAGGAGATGATGTCGATGCCCGCCTCACGAAGTTCCGGGACCAACCGGTCGACGAACGCGCCGTCGATTCGATCGACGAAATCGAGCACCGCGTGGCCGATCTCTGCCAGCGTCTGCGCCGGCGTTCGGCCGTCGGGCGACGGCCGGTCGATACCGGCGACGATCTGGTCCTTGAGCGCAGCGACGCGCACCTGGAAGAACTCGTCGAGATTGGTGGCTGCGATCGCACAGAACTTGGCCCGCTCGAGCAGTGGGATTCCCGGCTCGCTCGCCAGCTGGAGAACCCGGTCGTTGAACTGCATCCAGCTCAACTCTCGGTTCCTGAATCGCGAGTCGGTCATCCCAGCACTCCCGTTCCTAGGTGAGCACCATCGTCATCGGGGAGCGATCTCAGGCGTCGTCCTCGGCGTATCCGAGGTCCCATTCGATGGTGATCAGCTCACGCTCGGCATCGCGGACGATGCGCTCCCGGTTGCGGCGGAACTGCGGATCGTCGCGGGGCAGCAACACCAGGCGTGCGAGCACTCGAGCCCGGAACTCGTCGAGCACCTGACGATCGCCCCAGTCTCCGTAGACCTCCCAGTGCGGAGCCACCGGGCCGTGGTACACGATGCGGGCGTGGGCCCGCGGGGCCTGGGTCTCGGCGAGGTCGGTCATGTGTGCCGACTCTATCGGCACCAGCGGAGTCCGGTCGGATGTCACACGCTGGCATTCACATTACGGACATGTTACGATTTGCCGTCGGGTCGAAGACAATACGCCCCAACCTCCTCTTACCTCGGCCAGCCACACTTGCAGCGTTTCCTCACGGAATCAGGGAACCGAACCGACGTGCCGAGCGTCCAACCATCACTCCACACTCCACACCACCCCCCGCAGGAAGGGTCATCATGGCCAAGCTCCCCAGCCGCTCCAAGCAGATCCCGATCGAGACGGCGCACGTCCCGCACGACCCCGATTCGGCCACCGCCTGGATGGCGGACGGCAACTGCCGTCTTCATCCGCCCGCCACGTTCTTCCCCAGCGACGGCGTCGGCGTCGACCGCGCGCGCAAGATCTGCAAGGACTGCCCGGTGATCTCGACATGCCTCGAATTCGCTCTCGAGGAGCGAATCGACCACGGCGTCTGGGGCGGCTGCAGCGAGCGTGAGCGGCGCCGGATCCTCAAACGCCGCCGCGTCGACGCCACCGTCTAACCGTTAAGCGGTCCGCTCCACGAGCGATCAACCCAGAGCGATGAGCCAGGCGAACGGTCGTGTCGCTCATCGCAGCCGGGCGGTCGGCGTCATCGATGAGTCAGGTGACCATATGCGGACGTTTCGCTCATCGTGGGCCGAGCGGCCCGGTCATCGATGAGTCAGGTGACCGTATGCGGACGTTTCGCTCATCGCGGGCCGAGCGGCCCGGTCATCGATGAGCCAGGTGACCGTATGCGGCCGGTTGGCTCATCGCAGCCGGAGGAGCAGCACGCCGCCTCTCGGCGCTGGAGGCGACTAGCTTGCGTCGTCGGAGGACGTCGTCGAGGCCGACGAACCCGAGTCGTCAGGCTTGTTGGCCTCGGCCATCCCGTCCTTGAACTCTTTTTGGGCCTTGCCGAGGTTCTTGGCGAGCTTGGGCAGCTGAGAGCCGCCGAAGAGCACGAGCACCACGACCAGGATGATGATCAGTTCGGGGCCACCTGGCATGTCCGACACGCTACCTCATGGGTGAGCACGAGCGCTGCGCACCTCGACGGGAAACCTGGAGCAGAACCGTCAGGCGGTGATGGTGCTGCGCGCCGCCTGTGCACGCTGGCGGCGGATCCGGCGCCGTTCACGCTCGGAGAGCCCACCCCAGATCCCGAACTTCTCACCGTTCTGCAGGGCGAACTCGAGACAGTCGTGGCGCACTTCGCAGCCCCGGCACACCTCCTTGGCCTCACGCGTCGACGCACCACGCTCGGGGAAGAACAGGTCGGGATCGACACCGAGACAGTTCGCGTAGTCGTGCCAATCGGGGTCCGGTTCGACCGGGACGGCACTGACGGTGATGCTGGATGTGGTGATGAACTGCATGTGGAGGATCTCCCTGCGGGCCCGAAGGCGTCGAATTTGTCCGCAATCACCCGCCCCCAAACGAATGATCGACAGCGACGTAATTACAGTGGCGTCATTCTGCCATAGCACACGAGGATTTCGCAAGGGCGGATTTCCAATGAATCGCGCGGTGCGCGCGATTCAGCCGGCGCGGCGGCCGCGGCGAGCGAGTTCCCGCTTGCCCTGCATGAAGTCGACGAGCACGTAGTCGCCAAGATTCTCCGGGGTCGTGAAGAACGCCCGACCTCGGTTGATCTGGGTCATCTGCTCGATGAAGTGCCGCAACGACCCGTCGGCTCCGAGACCGAACGTGTTGATGCGGATCTGCTCCTTGGTACAACGAACCACCTCACGCAGCGTGGCCTCAACGGTCTCGCGCACGGGCGGGTAGTTGAAGAACGGCATGCCGTTGTCCATGATGTGCGCGGTCGGCTCACCATCGGTGATCATGATGATCTGCTTCGTGCCCGACTCCCGCGCGAGCAGTTTTCGGGCGAGCGTGAAGCCGTGGTGCATGTTGGTGCCGTAGACGAAGTCCCACGACACCTCCGGGAGCTGTTCGGCCGTCAGGACGCGCGCCGTCTCGGAGAACCCGACGATGCCCAGGTAGTCACGCGGAAACTGCGACGTGATCAGACTGTGCAGCGCCATGGCGACCTTCTTGGCCGGCAGGAAGTTGTCGCGCATCGGCATCGACAACGACAAGTCGAGCATCAGGACCGTCGACGACCTCGTCAGGTGCTCCATGCGTTCGATCTCGAAGTCGGCCGGATCGAGCTGAATCGGCGTCCCACCACCTGTCCGGCGGAGCGCATTGCGGATGGTGCGATTCAAGTCGAGCTGGAACGGATCGCCGTACTCGTAGGCCTTGGTGTCGTAGGTGCGTTCGTGGCCCTGACCGAGGTTGCTGGTCTCGTGCTGTCCCAACGTGTCCTTGGCCAGCTTCGAGAAGAGGTCGCGCAACGCGTTGGAACCGATCTTGCGCAGGCCTTTGGGGGTCATCTCGAGGCGCCCCTCCTTCTGCTCGATCAGGCCGGCCTCCTCGAGCATCTTGGTCAGCTCCGCGAGACGCTCGAGCGACTTGGCGGCATCGTCGCCCATCAGATCACGCACGCGGTCCATGTCTGCTTCAGCGAGAGCGCCAGGACTCGACGCGTTGCGCAGCAGGTTCTCGAGTTGATCGAGGTCACCCATGTCCTGCATGGCTTGCATCGCCTGCTGGAACCCCATGGGGTCCTGACCCTCGAAGTCGTAGCTCTGGTTCCAGTTGAGTTGCGGGAACATCTGCTGCAGATTCCCGGAGAGCTGCTGCATCTGCCACTGCAGATCCATGTCCTCCATCAGCTGGTCTGACAGCTGTTGGAGCTGCGCCCGTTGCTCGGGCGTCATCGAATTCATCATCGCTTGCATGGCCGCCATTCGCTTGGCCATCTGCTCGAGGAGCTCCTCGACGGTTTCGGGGTTCTCCGGGAAGAAGTCGCCGTACTCCTCCATGAACTGCTCGAAGCCCGGATCCTCGCCGCGCTGGTGCTTCTCGAGCATCTCGTTGAGCGCCGCCATCATGTCCTTCATGCGGGCCATGTCCTCGGGCGTCATGTTCTCCATGGCGCCGGACATCTGGTCGACCATCTGCTGCATGAGTTGCTCCTTGAGCTTCTCCATCAGCTGGTCGAATCGCTGCTTGGCCTCCTTCGACTCGAAGGCGTACGCATCGAGTTCGCGGACCTTGCCGGCGAGGTCGTCGGGCATGAGGTCGAGGCGCATGTTGCGTTCCTCGGCGGCGGCCCGAGCGTTCTCGGCCCGACGTTCGTCGCCGGAGTTCTCGGCGTCTCGTCGTGCGTTGTCGATGGCGTGGCGTTCCTCGTCGATGATGTCGTCGAGTTGGGCCTTGATCTCGTCGTAGACGCCACCGAGATCCGAGTTCTCCAGGCGCTGCTGGCGCTCGGCGCGGAGCTGCTCGAGCAACTCGCGCAGTCCCTGCAGCTGCTCGCCGTTGCGGTCGCGGAGACCTTCTTGCATCATGCGGCGCAACGCTGCGTTGACATCACCGTGGTAGAGCAGTTCGTCGGTGAGTTCGTCGAAGGCCGCGTCGGCATCGAACTCGAAACCGGTCTGGGTGCCGTCCCAACGGGAGTACTCGAACCGCTTCGCCATGTCTGGAACTTAACGGGTCGTCCCCCGCTTCGCTGTTCGGAGCCCGTAACATCGTGTCATGCGTGTCCCCCGCACGTTCGTGTTCGTCGACCTGTCCGGTTTCACGAACTACACCGCGGCCTTCGGCGACGATGCCGCCGGACGCATCCTGAGCACGTTCCGCGCCATCGTTCGCACAGTGGCGTCCGACCGCGGCGTGCGCATCGCGAAGTGGCTCGGCGACGGTTGCATGGTGGTCGCGGTCGACCAACGCGATGCGATCGACTTCGTCCTCGACCTCGAACAACGCGCAACCGACGTGTGTGCGCCGTTGACGATCCGCGCCGGGTTGGCCACGGGCCATGCACTGCTCTTCGAGGGTGACGACTACATCGGGTCGGCGGTCAACATGGCAGCCCGGCTCTGCGACTACGCCCGCGGTGTCCAGGTGCTCATGCCCACGATGCAGCTCGAGCGCTTGCCCGAAGGTGTCACCGCCGAACCGTATGGCGAGATCGAACTGCGCGGGTTCCCCGGTCCGATCGACGTGGTCAGCCTGTCGGGCGCGCCGCACTCGTCGAGTCTCGACGCATCCGAACTGTGGACGCGCACGCCGTTCATCTGACCGCCAACCCGTCACCCACCATCGATGAACTTCCGCCGAGGCGCTTCGCTCACGACCGCCGCCACGCTCGGCTACGCCGACACCGCCGACCTCGGCCCGACCGCGGGCAACGGCTTTCGCACGCGCTGGCCCGACGATCTCGCCGCGCTGCAGGACCTGGGCATCACCGACGTGCGAATCGCGCTCGACTGGGCACGCCTGCAGCCGAAGCCGGGTGCGCTCGACGCCGACTGGGCGGAGCGCTTCGAACAGATCTTGCACGCCACCGACGCGATCGGGATCCGCCCGTGGGCCTGCCTCCACGAAACCTCCGTGCCGCGATGGTTCGACAACGATGGGGGTTTCGCCGACGACGAGACGTTCATCACGTGGTGGCCGCGCTGGGTCGAACGGGCGGCCGAACGATTCGGCGACCTCGTGGAAGGTTGGGTTCCGTTCTCCCGCGTGCCTGCCGGGGCGCCCGAACGACCGTGGATCGACACCTGGGGAATCCTGGCTGGAGGTCCACCGGTGATCGCCGCGATCGACCTGAGCCTGCAGGCGGACACCATCGCACGGTACGAGGGCAGCGCGAATCTGCTGGGCGCCGTCCTCGAGGGCGACTGGGACGCCGACGAGAAGATCGACCCAGCCCAGCTCGCGCGCGCTGCTGACCGATGGGGCGGTGAGCTTCGCGAGGCCGCCGACGCCGCCGACCTTGCGCTGGCCGTGACGGGGTTCAGCAGCGGCCACCAGGATCCGGGCACTGCGGGCGAGATCGTCGCAGCGCTGCGTTCGACGCTCGACGATGCGGTCGCCGACGGAGTACCGATCGATCTCGCCTTCGTCGAGCCCGCCATCGCCGGCCCCGACTCACCGCCCGGGCTCCTCGACGCCGACCGCTCCCCCACCCCGTCGAGCACCGCCTACTTCTCCTGACGCACAACGGGTACGTCGCGCTGGCGGCAGCTCAGGTACGGCCGCGATAGGTGGCGCTGGGGCCGGCCGCGTCCTTGTTGAGCCGCTTGCTCAGGTGCAACCCCTCGAGCACGAACTCGACGGCGCCGCCAACGGCCGCCGGCGACTCGTCGCCGCCCGTCAGCACCGCCACGGGTGCTCGCAGCGCATCGACTTCTTCGACGAGGCGGGCAAGTTCCTCACTGGTGACGCCTTCACCCGTGTGGGCGACCGCACCGGCCTCGAAGGCATCGACGACCGCGCGGGTCTGTTCCGGCGGCACGACGTCCTTGAAGACGCTGAGGACCGCTCCCTTGATCAGGTTCTCCATGATCGCCCCTTCGCGACCATCCTCGATCGACTCGATCTCGATCTTGCCCATCGAGCTGGCCGCGAGCGCATCGAGGTCATCGACTCGAGCCACGATGTGGCGTTCACCGGCGCGCAGGCCGCGCCGGAGCGCGTTGGCAGCGAGCGCCTCGTAGTTCGCCACGCTCAGGCGAACGCTCACTCCGGAACGCTGGTTGACGTGGTTGCTCGCCCTCGCCAGGTGACTGAACGTGGCGACCACGTCGGCCAGGTACTCGGGCACGTCGACGGTGACACGCCCCTGGGCGGTCGTGATGTCGAGCGGAACCGCCTCCTGGCGCATGATCGCCACCTCGGTGTCGACCTCGAGCGGATAGTGGGTACGGATCTGGCTGCCGAACCGGTCCTTCAGCGGCGTGATGATCCGCCCGCGATTGGTGTAGTCCTCCGGGTTCGCCGAAGCGAGCAACATCACGTCGAGCGGCAGACGGATCTTGTACCCGCGGATCTGGACATCGCGTTCTTCGAGCACGTTCAGCATGCCGACCTGGATGCGCTCGGCGAGGTCGGGCAATTCGTTGATCGCGAAGATCCCCCGGTTGGTCCTCGGGACCAAGCCGTAGTGCAGGGTGAGTTCGTCGGACAGGTAACGCCCCTCCGCGACCTTGATCGGATCGACTTCACCGATCAGGTCGGCAATCGACGTGTCGGGGGTGGCGAGCTTCTCGCCGAATCGCTCACTGCGATGCACCCAGTGGATCGGCGTGTCGTCGCCCAGTTCTTCGACCAGGTCGCGGGCGTGCTTCGACACCGGCTCGTACGGGTCGTCGTTGATCTCACTCCCCGCAATGATCGGCATCCACTCGTCGAGGAGCCCGGTGAGCGAGCGGATCATCCGGGTCTTCGCCTGCCCACGTTCACCGAGGAAGATCACGTCGTGGCCCGCGAGCAACGCGTTCTCGAGCTGCGGCATCACGGTGTCCTCGTAGCCCGAGACGCCGGCGAAGAGCGGTTCGCCGGCGGCCACCTTCTCGATGGCGTGTTCGCGTACCTCCTGCTTCACCGGTCGCGACACCCAGCCGGAGGCCCGGAGGTCTCCCAACGTCGTCGCCTGCGGTCGATCCGTGTCAGCCATGTGACGAACCTACCGCGGCTGGCGAGACCGTGAGCATGCGAGCGCGGTACTCGCCGCCGACCATCGAATCGTCGTCGAGGCGACGGGCGATCGCGTCCCGGCCTACGCTCGGCACCATGCAGTTGTCCGGCGTCTGGCTGGCGGCCGAGGCCGACGACGACGTACGGCGCAACGGGATCGGCCTCGACAGCGACGACTCGGGATGGGCTCGTGTCCCGGTTCCGGGCCACTGGCAGGATCAAGCGGAGTTCGCCACGAGCGACGGCCCACTGATGTATCGACACGCGTTCACGGCAGCCGCTCCGGCGGAGGGAAAGCGCCGATGGGTGACCCTCGACGGAATCTTCTACCAGGCCGACGTCTGGCTCGACGGCGCGTACCTCGGCGATCCGGAGGGGTACTTCTCGAGCCACACCTTCGACGTGACCTCACTGTCGCGGTTCGGCGACGACCACGTCCTCGCGATCGAGGTCACCTGTTCACCGCAGACCGGTACCGTCGGGCGCCGCAACATCACCGGCGTCTTCCAGACGCCTGCGGGGATCGGTCCGAACCGGAATCCGGGAGGTCTCTGGCGACCCGTGTGCCTGTACGACACGGGCCCGGTGCACATCGATCGTCTTCGGGTGCTGTGCCGCGACGCGGACTCACGACGCGCCCACCTTCGGATCGCGACACGCATCGACAGCGATCGGCTGACGCCCGTGACCGTGCGCACCTACATCGACGGTGAGCAGGTCGACGAACAACTTCAACCGATCGCCGCCGGCCAGAACGACTTCGAGTGGACGATCGACATCACCGATCCCCTGCTGTGGTGGCCGAGGGTGCTCGGGGACCAACCGCTCATCGACGTGGCCGTCGAGGTCGTCGTCGACGGCGCGGTCAGCGATCGACGCAAGCGCCGCACAGGCCTCAGGCAGGTCGTGTGGAACGACTGGGTCTGCTCGGTGAACGGCGAGCGGCTCTTCCTCAAGGGCGCGAACCTCCTGCCGACGGCGGCGGGTCCGGCGAACGCAACGGATGAGATGATCCGTGCAGATCTGCAGGCGGCGGTCGAGCTCGGGCTCGACGCGTTGCGCGTCCATGGCCACATCGCCGATCGAGCGCTCTACGACGCAGCGGATGAATCGGGAATCCTGCTCCTGCAGGACTTCCCGCTGCAGTGGGGTCACGCTCGCTCCGTTCGCCACCAGGCGATCGAACAGGCCCGCGCCGCCGTCGATTCGCTCGGCCACCATCCCTCGATCGCGATGTGGACGGCCCACGACGACCCATCGACCACCGATGCCGGGGTCGCCGCGACCGGCTGGCGTGGCACCGCCCGCACGATCGCGGCCAAACAACTGCCGTCATGGAACAAATCGGTGCTCGACCGGTGGGTGAAGCGGGCGTTCGAGCGTGCCGACTCCAGCCGTCAGGTCGTCGCTCATTCGGGCGTCGTCCCGCACCTCCCCCAGCTCGACGGCACCGACAGCCATCTCTGGTTCGGGTGGCGTCACGGCGAAGCGGAGGACCTCGAGCACTTCGCGGCCCGCCTGCCGCGCATGGTGCGCTTCGTCAGCGAGTTCGGAGCGGACTCACCGCCGGTCGACGCACCGTTCATCGAGGAGCAGCTCGCCACGCACGCCTGGCCGAGCCTCGACTGGGACCACATCCAGGAGACGACCGGGTACCGAGCGCGATGTCACCGAGCGGAGTTTTCCGCCGACGGATTTCGACGACTTCGAGGAGTGGCGCGACGCCCTGCAGTACTACCAGGCACACGTCCTGAAGGTACAGATCGAGACGCTCCGCCGACTCAAGTACCGACCGACCGGCGGATTCTGCTTCTCCTCGCTGAACGACTCTGCAGCGACGATCTCCTCGAGCATCCTCGATCATCAACGGCGACCGAAAGCTGCCCATTCGGTCGTCGCTGCCGCGTGCGCACCGGTACTGGTGATCGTCGATCCGTTGCCGGGCGAGCTGCTCCCGGGCGAACGACTCGATCTCGACATCCACGTGGTGAGCGATCTTCGCGTACCGCTCGACTTCGCCGTGGTCGACGCCGTCGCGTCGTGGACGGGCGGCGATCAGCGCTGGCGCTTCGGCGGACCGATCCCCGCTGACGAGGTCGTCAAGGTCGGTCGTCTTCGCCTCGACGTCCCCGACGCGGTCGGCCCATTCACTCTCGAACTGGAACTCGCCGCCGGTCAGGTGAAGAACCACAACCAGTACGGCACCACGATCGGCACGCGCTAGCTCACGGCAGCCCGAGCCGTGACGACCCACGTCGCAGTGCCCATCACGACGCGACCGCCGACGACGTGCTTCGCCATCACCTCGGCGGCAGCACCGATCGCCGACTTCCGATCGGCGGAGGATGCCATGGCCAGACCGGGCGCAATGCCCGGATTCTGTTCCAGCGCTCGTCGGGCCGTGGATTCGAGGTCATCGGCCGAGCCGAGGTCCGCCGACGTCGGTCCCGGCTCGATCTCGACGGCGTCGAAGCCGGCGCCGTGGAGCAGCGCAGTGATCCGGTTGGGATCGGCCAGCGAGAACGGGCTCGGCTCGGTGGGCCCTGGTGGCGGGAGCATCTCGACGTGAGCGGCCGCCGCCATCACCGGCTGCAGGATCATCGGGTTGTCGAAGGGCCCTTGGAAGCAGATGAACCCGAGCCGGCCACCACTCGTGAGCGCCCCGCGGACATGCGAGAACGCTCGAAGCGGCTCCGGGAAGAACATCACCCCGAACCGCGAGAAGGCGACGTCGAACCCCGACAGGAGCATTGGATCGTCTTGGACGTCGTGCTGTCTGAATTCCACGTTGGAGCAGCCGGTGGCCGACGCACGAATCCGAGCGGCCGCGATCATGGGGGCGGAGATGTCCACGCCCACTGCCACCGCAGGAGCCACGATGCGTGCGATCTCCAACGTCGTTGCCCCGACGCCGCAACCCAGGTCGACGACCCGGTCTCCCGGGCGCAGTTCGAGGCGGTCGAGGACCGTCTGACCGAAGGGCGCCAGCATCGAGTCGAACTCATCGACGTGCTCGACCCAGGCTCGACCAGATTCACCGTTCCACGCCCGGACCTGCGGATTCTCGCCCATGGCGCAACGTACACCCGCCGGCGCGGGCCCGAGGACCGAACGTCAGCGAGCGAGGGCTTTGCGATTCTTGAACTTCGACTTGAAGTAGTCGACATTCATCGTCGCGATGTTGTCGATCGAGATCTCCTTCGGGCATGCCGCCTGGCACTCGCCGTGATTGGTGCACGACCCGAAGTACTCGTCCATCTTCTCGACCATCGCCTCAGCGCGCTTGTACCGCTCCGCCTGGCCCTGCGGCAACAGGTTGAGGTGGCTGATCTTGGCCGACGTGAACAAGCTGGCCGCGCCGTTGGGGCACGCCGCAACACACGCGCCGCAGCCGATGCAGGCAGCAGCGTCCATCGCCGCGTCGGAGACCGGCTTGGGGATCGGGATCAGGTTCGCGTCGGGGGCCCCACCGGTCGGCGCCGTGATGTAGCCGCCCGCTTCGACGATGCGGTCGAATGCGGCCCGGTCGACCATCAGGTCCTTGATGATCGGGAACGCTGCCGCACGCCACGGTTCGATCACGATCTCGTCACCGCTGTCGAACACGCGCATGTGCACCTGACAGGTCGCGGTGCCCTTCTGGGGACCGTGGGCGCGACCGTCGATCATCAACGAGCAGGTTCCGCAGATGCCCTCGCGGCAGTCGTGGTCGAAGACGATTGCTTCCCTGCCTTCTTCGATCAGCCGCTCGTTCAGAATGTCGAGCATCTCGAGGAACGACGCCTCGTCGCTGATCTCGGGGATCTGGTGGGTCTCGAAGCGGCCCTGGGCGTCGGGGCCGTCCTGGCGCCAGATCTTGAGGGTGAGGTTGGTGAGGGTGGTCACTTGTAACTCCGGGTCTGGAACTTGACGACTTCGTACTCGAGTTGCTCTTTGTTCTCGATCGGGTTGGCCGGATCACCGCTCCACTCCCACGCGCTGACGTAGGCGAAGTCCTCGTCGTTGCGAAGCGCTTCACCGTCCTCGGTCTGGTGCTCCGAGCGGAAGTGGCCGCCGCAGCTCTCCTCACGGTTGAGTGCGTCCTTGCACATCAGCATGCCGAGTTCGAAGAAGTCGTCGACTCGACCCGCCTTCTCGAGCGTCTGGTTGATGCTCGAGTCGGAGCCCGTGACCTTGAGGTCCTTCTTGAACTCCTCGTGCAGGGCCGGGATCTCGGACAGCGCCTTCTCGAGACCGTTGGCATTGCGATCCATGCCGCAGTAGTCCCAGATGATCTTGCCGAGCTCGCGGTGGAAGTGGTCGGGGGTCTTGGTGCCGCCGATCGCCATGTACTGCTTGAAGCGATCGGTCGCCTCCTGCTGGATCTTGGCGAACTCGGGATGGCTCGTGTCCGGCACCGGCTTGTTGAGCAGGTCGGCGAGGTAGGGAGCGATCGTGTACGGCAGCACGAAGTAGCCGTCGGACAGGCCCTGCATGAGCGCCGAGGCGCCGAGGCGGTTCGCGCCGTGGTCGGAGAAGTTGGCCTCGCCGGCGCAGAACAAACCGGGGATCGTGGTCTGCAGTTCGTAGTCGACCCACAGCCCCCCCATGGTGTAGTGGCTGGCCGGGTAGATGCGCATCGGCACCACGTACGGGCTCTCGCCGGTGATGCGCTCGTACATCTCGAACAGGTTGCCGTAGCGCTCTTCGATGACATCCTTGCCGAGGCGCCCGATCGCGTCGGCGAAGTCGAGGTACACACCGTTCTTGAGCGGGCCGACACCCTGGCCGGCGTCGACCATGCGCTTGGCCGCCCGCGACGACACGTCGCGCGGGGCAAGGTTGCCGAAGCTGGGATAGATCCGCTCGAGGTAGTAGTCGCGGTCCGCTTCGGGGATCTGGTCGGCCGAGCGGGTCTCGTCGGGGTTCTTCGGCACCCAGATCCGGCCGTCGTTGCGCAACGACTCGGACATCAGCGTCAGCTTCGACTGGAAGTCGTCGGCCTGCGGGATGCAGGTCGGGTGGATCTGCGTGTAGCACGGGTTGGCGAACGCTGCGCCGCGACGGTGAGCGCGCCAGGCGCCGGTGACGTTGCAGGCCATCGCATTGGTCGAGAGGTAGAACACGTTGCCGTAGCCGCCGGTGGCGAGCACGACCGCGTGCGCCGAGTGTGACGAGAACTCCCCGGTCATCAGGTCGCGCGTGACGATGCCGGCGCAGCGCCCGTCGATGTTGACCACGTCGACCATCTCCATGCGGTTCCACAACTTGACGTTGCCGAGGCCGATCTGACGGGCGAGCTGCTGGTAGGCGCCGATCAGGAGCTGCTGGCCGGTCTGGCCACGGGCGTAGAACGTGCGGCTCACCTGGGCGCCGCCGAAGCTGCGGTTGTCCAACAGGCCGCCGTACTCACGAGCGAACGGAACGCCCTGGGCCACCATCTGGTCGATGATGTCGACCGACACCTCAGCGAGGCGGTGGACGTTGGCCTCGCGGGCGCGGAAGTCGCCCCCCTTCACCGTGTCGTAGAACAGCCGGTGGATGCTGTCGCCGTCACCCTGGTAGTTCTTGGCGGCGTTGATGCCGCCCTGGGCGGCGATCGAGTGGGCGCGGCGGGGCGAGTCGTGGAACGTGAACGCCTCGACCTGGTAGCCGAGCTCACCGAACGTCGCCGCGGCGGACGCTCCGGCGAGGCCCGTGCCGACGACGATGATCTTGAACTTGCGCTTGTTCGCCGGATTCACCAGCTTCTGGTTGGCGATGTAGTTCTGCCACTTGTCGGCCAAGGGACCTTCGGGGATCTTGGAGTCGAGTGCGATGCTCATTCGGCGGCCTCCTCGTGGGTGACGGTGACGGCGTCGGGGTCGTAGTCGATGATGCCGGCCTGCACGGCGACCGGGATCGACACGTTGCCGACCACGACGACCGTCGCGATGACGGTCGCCAGGTAGCGGCGCCAGATGTTGAAGCGTGGGTTGCTCCAACCCATCGACTGGAACAGCGACCACGTGCCGTGGAACAGATGGATGCCGAGCGCGATGTTGGCGACGATGTAGAGGATCGCCACGGGGAGTCGCGAGAGCGAGGCATCGAGATTGCGGTACGCAGCGCCGCGAACGAAGTCGGGGTTCGCCCAGCCCCAGGTGAGGTCGGCGAGGTGCCACACGATGAACAGCGCCACGATGATGCCGGTCCAGCGCATCGTGCGGCTGGCGAAGTTGGCGACCTGGTAGTCGCGGGCGCTCTGGTACTTGACCGGTCGGGCCTTGCGGTTGAGCACGGTCAGCGAGTACGCCGCGTGGATGTGCAGGAGCACCGCTGCGATCAGCACGATTCGCAGCCCCCACAGCACGTACGTGCGCGGCATGATCGGCACGAGCAGTTCACGGAGGAACTCGCCGTAGACGTCGATGTCGTACACGCGCTCGTCGCCTTCGGTGATCACACCCAGGTACGCCTTGAGGTTGCCGATCATGTGGACGACGACGAAGCCGATCCCGATGATGCCAGTGATCGCCATCACGTACTTCTTGCCCACTGCCGTCGAGTAGAAGTCGACCAGGAAGGGCTTCTTCTTCGACGGCGGTTTGACAGCGGTGCCCGACACGGGCCCGCGGTTCAACGTCTGTGCCATTGCGGTGACGCTACTCGCCGGTCGACGGAGCGAACCCAATCGATCGCCCACTTGATCGGTGTCACGCTCGACACATCGGCGCTTGGAATTGGTCCGGTTGGGATCTAGCCTGCCCCGCCGACCATCATGGTCCGGTCCCTCGGATCGTTCCGAGCAGGATCACTCTCGTACCGCCCTCAGGAGGCAAGAAGCCCGTGGACGTCGTTCCCTATCTCGCAGCAGTGTCGGCACTCGCCGCGCTCGCCCTCGCGTTCTTCTACTTCAAGGACGTCGAGAAGGCCTCGCCCGGCAACGAGCGCATGGTCTTCTTGATGAACGAGATCCAGAAGGGCGCCAAGGCATTCCTCAAGAAGGAATACCAGTGGGTGTCGGTGTTCGTGGTCGCGATGATGATCCTGCTGGCCGTCGTGATCAACCCGCTCGCCTCGGTCACCTACCTGCTCGGCGCCGTGCTCTCCGCGAGCGCCGGCTACGCCGGCATGACGGTGGCGACGATGGCCAACGCGCGCACGACCGAGGCGGCAAAGTCCGGCCCGGCCGTCGCGTTGCCGGTCGCCTTCCGCGGTGGCGCCGTCATGGGCTTCTCCGTGGCCGGACTCGCACTGCTCGGCCTGATGGTGACGTACCTCGTGTTCGTCGTGTGGTTCGAGGTCGACGAGGCCTTCGAGATCTTCACCGCCTACGGTCTCGGTGCGTCATCGATCGCGCTGTTCGCTCGTGTCGGCGGCGGCATCTACACCAAGGCTGCCGACGTCGGCGCCGACCTCGTCGGCAAGGTCGAAGCGGGCATCCCCGAGGACGACCCGCGCAACCCGGCCACCATCGCCGACAACGTCGGCGACAACGTCGGCGACGTCGCCGGTATGGGCGCCGACCTGTTCGAGTCGTACGCCGGATCGATCATCGCGCCGGTCTCGCTGACGGCCTTCGCGCTCGCACTGACCGCCGATCAGGCCGGTGACACCGGCACCATCAGCCTGCTCGTGTTCCCGATGGCGATCGCGTTCATCGGCATGGTCGCCTCGATCATCGGCTCGTTCTTCGTCAAGGGCGGCAACTCCACCGACTCGCACGCCCTGGCCCGAGCGCTCCACATGGGGACGAACGTCGCCATGGTGATCACCGCGCTCGGTACCGTCGGGATCTCCTTCTGGCTGTTCTCCGGCGACGACTTCGACGCCCCGATCGGTCTTGCCATCTCCGTCATCGGCGGTCTGATCGTCGGGTGGGCACTCGGCAAGTGCGCCGAGTACTACACCTCCGACGGTTTCGGTCCTGTCAAGAAGATCGCCCGCCAGTCCGAGACCGGGCCGGCGACGACCGTGCTCGCCGGCATCAGTGCCGGGATGGTGTCGGTCGCCGCATCCGTCGTGCTGATCCTGGTCGGGGTCGGCGTCGCCTACTGGGGCGGCCAGCTCGCCTTCAGCCCGCAGGCGTTCGGCGGTCTCGGTGAGGACTTCGGCGGCATCTACGGCATCGCCGTCGCCGCGATCGGCATGCTCGCCACGACCGGTGTGGTCGTGTCGGTCGATGCCTACGGCCCGATCGCCGACAACGCCGGCGGCATCGCCGAGATGGCCGAGTTGGACCCGTCGGTGCGACAGGTGACGGATGCGCTCGACTCGCTCGGCAACACCACGGCGGCCATCGCCAAGGGATTCGCCGTCGGCTCGGCGGCACTCACCGCACTCGCCCTGTTCAAGAGCTTCGAGTACGCGATCTTCGACGCCGACCCGGCGGCCGCCCTGAACCTCAACATCGGCAAGGTCGAGGTGTTCATCGGGCTGTTCATCGGGGCGGCGCTGCCGTTCCTGTTCGCGGCGCTGACCATCGATGCCGTGGGCCGTGCGGCTCAGAAGATGATCGAGGAGGTCCGCCGCCAGTTCCGCGAGATCCCCGGTCTCCGCGAAGGCGCACCGGGTGTCGTGCCCGACTCCGCCCGTTGTGTCGCCATCTCCACCGAAGCGTCGCTGCGCGAGATGATCGCGCCCGGAGCGCTGGCGATCGTCGTGCCGCTGGTCGTCGGGTTCATCAGCGTCGATGCGCTCGGCGGCCTGCTCGCCGGTGCGCTCGTCACCGGCTTCGCCCTCGCCATCTTCATGGCGAACTCGGGCGGCGCCTGGGACAACGCCAAGAAGTACATCGAGGCCGGCGCCCACGGCGGCAAGGGTGGCGACCCCCACAAGGCCGCCGTCGTCGGCGACACCGTGGGCGACCCGTTCAAGGACACCTCCGGCCCGTCGATGAACATCCTCATCAAGGTGATGACGATCGTCAGCCTGGTGTTCGCTTCGGCCTTCGTGTGACCAACGGGTCGTTCGACGGTTGGTTCGGCGGGTGAGCCGGGCTCACACCACCGAGCCCGAACCCACCCCTTCACGACGCAGCGCCATGGAGCTGAGCCCTCGGTCGACGTGGTACCTGACGGTCAGCGGGTGGCTGCTGTTCACCGTGTCGGCCATCTGCTTCAGTGTGGAGGCCCTGAGGGACGGGAGCGTGCTCGCCATCGCGGCCAGCCTGTCGTTTCTCGTGGCCTGTTTCCTGTTCATCGTCCCGGCCATCCTCAGCCGTCCACGTGGCGACTGACGATCGAGCACGCCTGGACCTCGAATCGTCTCCGTCGGGTCACTCGGCGACGAAGTCGATCAACTGCTCCACTGCGCCGACCAGCTCGGGGCGAAGGTCGGCGAACGTGGTGACGCGATTACGGAGCTTCGGCCAGAAGCCCTCGAACGGAACGCCGAGCGCGTCGCACATCGCCTCTTTCCAAGGACGATCACCCTTCGGAACCTCAGGCCACGCCTCGATGCCGAGCACCTTCGGGCGGATGCCGGCCCAGACGTCGACGAACGGGTGCCCGGTGATCAGCACATGCGGGTGGCGGACGGTCTCGGCGATCCGCGTCTCCTTCGAGCCGGGTACGAGGTGATCGAGCAGGACGCCGAGTCGCCGCGTCGGTGACGGACCGAAGTCGACGACAGCGGCCGCCAGATCGTCGGCGCCGTGCAACGGTTCGACCACGATGCCGAGCTCACGGAGGTCGTCGCCCCACACGTGCTCGAGCAGTTCGGCGTCGTGTCGTCCCTCCACCCAGATTCGACTGGCCGCAGCG
The DNA here is from genome assembly GCA_963698435.1 of Ilumatobacteraceae bacterium. Lineage (GTDB taxonomy): Bacteria > Actinomycetota > Acidimicrobiia > Acidimicrobiales > Ilumatobacteraceae > Sva-07. The sequence continues at coordinate 504,396 of CAVOQV010000005.1, forward strand.
ACTCGGGCGCGCCCGTCCCCGGCGACGGACCCCGAGGCGGTGATCCGCTGCGTCGCGACCTTCGCGGTCGGCGGTCGCACGAGTGTGACCGGGCGCCCCTCGATCAGGAAGCCGCCAGGCTTCCACGTGAAGTGGCGGACGTAGTCGTTTCGGTCCTGCAGCGTGACCCCTTCGCCGCTCCAACGCACGACGTCGCCACAGAAGTTGCTGGCGCGGTCCTCGACGAGCATGCCCATCTCCACGACCACATCGGGATAGGTCGGGCCGCGCTTGGCCGCTGCGAAGTCGTCGAGGATGTCACCGGTGTACGCCACCGTCCCAGTGAAGCAGTCGACGAGCACGCTGTGCCAGCATGCTCCGATGCAGAGTTTCGCGGGCAGGATCGGCGTGGTCACCGGGGGCGCGAGCGGTATGGGACGCGAGCTCGTGCTGCAGTTGGCGGCCGAAGGATGCCACATCGCTCTGTGCGACATGTCGGTCGAGGAGATGGAGGAGACCAAGCAGCTGGCGCTCGACACCGCGCTGCCGGGAACGGTCGTCACCACCCACCTGTGCGACGTCTCGGACGAAGCATCGATGCTGGCGTTCCGTGATGCGGTGGTCACCCAGCATTCGACCGATCACATCAACCTGCTGTTCAACAACGCCGGGATCGGCGGGGGCGGTTCGGTGATCACCGACGAACGAGCGGTCTGGGATCGCACGTTCGCCGTGTGTTGGGGCGGGGTGTACCACGGCGTGCGCGCCTTCATGCCCCTGCTGATCGCCTCCGACGAGGGACACATCGTCAACACCTCGAGCGTCAACGGGTTCTGGGCGAGCATCGGCCCGGACAGGCCCCACACGGCGTACTCGGCGGCGAAGTTCGCAGTGAAGGGGTTCAGCGAGGCGCTGATCACCGACCTCCGGGTGAACGCGCCACACGTGAAGGTGTCGGTGGTGATGCCCGGCCACATCGGCACGTCGATCGTCGAGAACTCGCTTCGCCACGGCGGCCATGAGGTCGACATGGAGGCCGCCGAGATGGTCAAACTGATGTCGGACATGTTCCGCGACCAGGCGCCGATGTCGGCGGCGGAGGCCAGCGCCGAGATCCTCGACGGAGTCCGCAACGGTCGGTGGCGCATCCTCGTCGGCGATGATGCTCGCAAGCTCGACGAAGCGGTGCGCGCCAACCCCGAGATCGCCTACGAATCGCTCACGCTCGGCGATCTCACATCTGGGCGCGCCGGCACCCCCTTGTCCCCCGACGCCTGACTGCTGCACTCGGGTCGGACCCCGGACGCTGCGGTCGGGCGTCGATGGAACCGGTCGGCCTCGGTCGGCGTCGAAGGTCCATGGGGAGAAGCAACACGGCATTCACAGGGGTCACCTTGATGGTTCTGGTCGGGCTGGGGGTCTCGGCATGCGCCAGCGATGACGACTCGGGATCGGAGGCGGTGTTCGCCCCGGGGGTCGAGGCCGAGGCGCCGGCGGACGACGGCTCGGCACCGGGGCGCAGCGGCGGGCTCGAACAGACCGTAACTGCCGGCGACGCGAGGGGCGATGCGGCGGGCCAGACGGTCGACGAACGATCGCTCGGCACGACGCTCCCGACCGGGCAGGCGTTCGCCACCACTGCCGGCGTCGTCGTCACCACGTCGGACGTCCGAACGGCGGTGTCCGACACGCTCGACGCCGTGCAGCGCAACGGGGCCAGTGTCTTCACGGCCGATGTCGACATCGGAGACGAACGAGACGATGGCAGTGTCGACGGATCGGGGTTCTTCGTCGTCAAGGTTCCGCCCGCCGACCTCGAGGCACTGATCACCGACCTCGGCGCAACCGTCGGTCGACTGTCGGGCCGCACCCAGGACACCACCGATGTCACCGATCAGCTCGTCGACCTCGAGATCCGGATCGCTGTCGAGCGAGACGTGATCGATCGGTTCCAGAGCCTGCTCGCCGACGCCGCCGAGTTCCAGGACATCGTCGACATCGAGCGCGTCATCAGCGAACGGACCATCGCGCTCGAACAGCTGCTGGCGAGCCAGCGCAACCTCGACAACCGCGTGGACCGGTCGACGCTGACCATCCAGCTGCAGTACGAGGCCCCCGTCGCCGAGGTCCCCGGGGTCGAGGACGACTCGATGAACGGCATCCTGGACGCCTGGCGCGCCGGTTGGGACGTCTTCCTCGGTGCGCTGTTCGCCATGGGGTTCGTCCTGGCGGTGGCTGCACCCTTCCTCGTCACCGGCCTCGTCGTACTCGGCGCAGTCTGGCTCGTCACCCGTCGTTGGCGGCGTGGTCGACCGGACGCGATCAGCCTCGCGGGTGAAGCTGTCGAGAACGCCGCCGCCGAAGCGGTCACAGCGGACGAACAGCTCGCCGAGCCCAGCCCTCGGGCGTGAGAACGAGGTCGCTGATGCTGCCGTCGGGGAACGCGAACGGTGCACGCACACCCCCGTGGGCGCGCACTTCGGGCAGCGCCAACGGTCCGAAGCCGCTGGCGTCGGTGGTCCACCGGTGCCATCGGTGGGCTGGGATCTCGGCGACCTCCAAGCGAGGTTCGCCGAAGATCTCGATCGCTCCGTGAACCACCCCAACCTGCTCGTAGCCGTTGTCGAGGGCGGCTCGGTCACCGACCGGTTCGAGAGGACTTGCTGGCGCAGTCGCGTACCACTCGAGGTCGAACGCGATCGGGGTGGGGTCGCCGTAGGCCAAGCCCAGGGCTTCGTCGGCATCGTCGATCGCCGAGGCGTAGGTCTCGTTGCCGATCGACCACTGCTTCATCGGGTCGTCGCAGGTGTGCTCCGCCCAGAGCGCTTCTCCCTTGACGATGAACGGGTCGGCCCGCACGGGCACGGTGAAGTCGACGACGTGCAGCAGCGGGGCACCCTGGCGTGCCAACGCCGACCAGTACCAGGCGGTCCGCCCGACGATCCGGTGGCCGGAGATGACACCGACCGCTGCGTCCGCGGTCCACGCAGCGAAGACCCACTCCTCCACGGGGGCATCCAGGTGCCGACCATCGGCAACGCGGGCATCGGCGACGGGCTCCACGATCAGGCAGACTACGGACCATGATCCGATACCTCAGCCTCGACTGGATCAACGCCCTGTCCGCGGAGGTCGCAGCCAGCGACCAGATGCGCTCCATCGCCGAGACGCACCACATCGGTGTCACCCAGGTCGTCAGCAACGGACCGGAAGGCGACATCACCTACCACCTCTCGGTGGGCGATGGCGACGCAACGTTCGGCGCAGGTCCGGCCGAACCCGAAGACGTCAAGATGGAACAGGACTGGGACACCGCGGTGGCCGTCGCCACGGGCGAGCTCAACGCGCAGGAGGCATTCATCGGCGGACGGATCCGCCTGTTCGGCGACCAACAGAAACTCCTCGACTCACAGCCGGTCTTCGGAGCCCTCGACGCGGTCTTCGCCACGATCCGCGAGCGCACCACGTACGAGTGAACCGCTCCTCGTCATGCCGGAGATGCCCGAGATCCAGGCCCACGCCGAGCGCCTGACCGAGCGTTTCGCCGGGCGCGTGCTCTGCGGGTTCACGCCGTTCAACTTCACGGCACTGAAGACCGCCGTGCCAACACCGGACACCGCCTATGGCGAGGCACTGATCGAGGTCGGCCGACGCGGCAAGTACCTGCTCCTTCGATTCGAACCGACGACGTTCGTCGTCCATCTGATGCAGGGTGGCCGTCTGCTCGCGGATGACAAGCTGAGCGCCAAACCTCGCGGCGGTCAGGCCCGGTTCACGTTCGACCCGGTCGAACGGCCCGACGGCTCGATCGACGAGTCCGCGTTGCTGCTCACCGAACAGGGAAAGGAACGCCGAGCCGGGGTGTGGTGCCTCGAGTCCAGCACGGCCATGGTGTCGCCACCGCTCGACCGTCTCGGCCCGGAAGCGGCCACCGTCTCCGACGACGAACTGACGGCGCTGTTCTCCGCCAACTCGATGCGAGTGCACGGGTTCCTCCGCGACCAACGGATGGTGGCCGGCATCGGGCGACGCCTGGCCAACGAGGTCTGCCATCGGGCACGGGTGTCGCCGTTCGCGAACACTCGCAAGCTCGGCCCGGACGGAGCAGCCACGGTCGGCGCCGCCATTCGATCCTGCATCGCCGAGAGCCTCGAGTACGAGCGCAGCCGCGCCGACATGAGCTCGTCGAAGGACCGGCCGAGCGCGATGCACAGCCGCACCGGCGATCCATGCCCCGACTGCGGCGATGTCGTGAGAGCGGTGGAGTACTCGGGCTACACGGTCAACTACTGCGCGACGTGCCAGACCGGCGGCAAGGTGCTCGCCGACAACACGACCAGCAAATTCCTGAAGTAGCCAGCGACGAATACGATCGGGCGGATGCCGATCCATCTGCGAGCCGAACCCGGTGACTACGCCCCCAGCGTGTTGTGCCCGGGCGATCCCCTCCGAGCGAAGTACATCGCCGAGACGTTCTTCGACGACGGCTTCCGCCAGGTCAACGCCGAGCGCGGCATGCTCGGGTACACCGGCACCTTCGAGGGCAAGCCGATCAGCGTTCAGTCGACGGGCATGGGATGCCCGAGCGCCGGGATCGTGTTCGAGGAACTGATCATGCTCGGCGTCACCCGGCTCGTCCGGGTCGGCACGTGCGGTGGACTCGGCGACGGCATGGCGATGGGAGACACGGTCGTCGGACTGGCCGCGTCGAGCGACGATCAGACACCGTTGCGCTACGCAGCGATGGAGGGATACGCGCCCAGCGCGACGTTTGCGCTCGTCGAGACCGCGGCTCGGTTGAGCCGGGAGAGCTCGACGAGCGCCGTGCACGTCGGGCTCGTGGTCACGTCGGGCCTGTTCTACGATCCCGATCCGACCACCTTCGCCCGCTGGAAGCGACTCGGCCACATCGGTGTCGAGATGGAGGCGGCGATGATGTACACGATCGCTGCCGTCAAGGGCATCGAATCCCTGGCGATCATGACCGTGAGCGACCTGCTCGGCGAGAGCGGCGACTCGGTCCGCATCAGCGATGCCGAGCTCAAGGCCGGGATCGATCAGATGATGCGCATTTCTTGTGCCGTCGCCGTGTCATGATTCGCTGACTCGGCGCTCGCCGAGGGAACCAACTTCGCTTCAGGAGCGTCGAATCGACATGATCCCCCGTACCGCCATTGCCGTGCTGGCACTCGCCGGCCTGACCCTTGCTGCCTGCGGCAGCGACGACGACGGCGCCGATTCGGCCGGCGCACCGACCGCGGAAGAACTCTCCGGCCTGAGGTTCGTCTCGAGCAACGTGACCGGCTACGACCTCGTCGAGGGTTCAGAGATCACGATGGCGTTCGACGATGCCGGGGTCAGCGTCAATGCCGGCTGCAACACGATGAACGGCGAGTACGAGATCACCGACGGGACACTGGTCGCCGGCCCCTTCGCCTCCACCATGATGGCCTGCGACGAACCATTGATGGCGCAGGACATGTGGTTGAGCGAGTTCCTCTCGGCATCACCGGCGATCAGCGTCGACGGGTCGACGTTGAGCCTCACCGGCGACGAGACCACGATCACGCTCGACGAAGTCGAGCCCGCCGCTCTCGTCGGCACCACCTGGGTCGTCTCGGGCACCGTGGCGAACGAGGCGATCACCGTGGGTCTCGTCGACTCGGAGGCGTCGATGACGATCACCGATGACCAGGCGCAGATCGACACCGGGTGCAACACCGGGTCGTCCACCGTGGAGATCACCGACACGACGATCACGTTCGGTCCGATCGCGCTGACGATGATGGCCTGCGACGAGGAGCTCACGCGGCTCGAGACAAGCGTCGTCTCGGTCCTGCAGGGTGAGGTGGCCTACGAGATCGACGGCAACAGCTTGTCGCTGCGGTCGGGCGACGGCGCCGACCAGATCGGCCTCGAATTCACCGCCAGCTGACCCGACGCCCGTCGCGGCAGGCACCACAGCCATCACGGTGGTGTCGTTCGCGATCAACAGGCCTTCGTCGTGTCGAGCACCGGCCGCGATCGTCGGCCTCCGTCACCGCGCGAGAGAGCGGGGCGACGATCAGATCAAGCCGAGTTCGGCAACCGCGTCGCGCTCGCCGACGAGTTCATCGGCGCTGGCATCGATCTTGGCCCGACTGAAGTCGTCGATGTCGAGACCTTGCACGATCTCGTAGTCGCCGTCCTTGCAGACGCACGGGAACGACGAGATGATCCCTTCGGGAACTCCGTAGCTGCCGTCGCTCACCACCGACATCGACACCCAGTCACCCTCGGGGGTGCCGAGCGTCCAGTCACGGATGTGATCGACTGCTGCCGACGCCGCCGACGCCGCCGAGGATGATCCGCGCGCATCGATGATGGCGGCACCACGCTTGGCGACGGTCGGGATGTAGGTGTTCTCGTACCACTCGTGGTCGCCCACGGCGTCGTAGGCACGCTGGCCGTCGACGTCACAATGGAAGAGGTCGGGGTACTGCGTGGTCGAGTGGTTGCCCCAGATCGTCATCTTCTTGATGTCGTTGACCGACCCGCCGAGGCGCTGCGCGAGCTGTGCCTTGGCCCGGTTGTGGTCGAGGCGAGTCATCGCCGTGAAACGACGGGGATCGAGATCAGCAGCGTTGCGCTGGGCGATCAAGGCGTTGGTGTTGGCCGGGTTGCCGACGACGAGGATCTTCACGTCGGGTGTCGCCGAGCGCGAGAGCGCTTCGCCCTGCGGCTTGAAGATGCCACCGTTGGCGGACAACAGGTCGGCGCGCTCCATGCCGGCCTTGCGCGGCATCGAGCCGACGAGGATGGCCACGTCGGCGTCGCCGAATGCCGTGTCGGCGTCGTCGGTGCAGACCACGTCGGCGAGCAACGGGAAGGCGCAGTCGTCCAACTCCATGCGCACACCTTCGAGCGCGCCGAGAGCCGGCGTGATCTCGAGCAACTGGAGCGAGATCGGCGTGTCCGGGCCGAGCATCGAGCCCGAGGCGATACGGAAGAGGATGCTGTAGCCGATCTGGCCAGCAGCTCCGGTGACGGCAACGCGAACAGGAGTGGTCATGGTTCGAGCGTACGCCCGCCGCCGACCGCCGCCCAAGCGCACGGACCTCCCCGAACGACGGGCACCGGATCGTCCGTCCGGGACGATGCGCGCACGTGGGGAGATCAGGGCTGGGCGAGCACCCGGCCGATGACGTCGGCGTAGAAGTTCTGACCGGACTGGGTGAGATGGATCCCGTCGTCGTAGAAGCAGCGACCTTCGCACGTGGCCGACAGGACCTCCCAGTCGACGACGGTCACGTTGGGATGGGTGGCCGGCACGGCGCGGAGCTTCGCATTGTTGTCGGCGATCCAGCCCCTGTCCGCCTTGCCGGTGAGCAACAGCACGACCGGCACCTCGGCGACGGTCGCCAACATCGCGTCGAGGGTGGCCTGACTGAAGCCTCCGTTCGTCCCGAGATGCACCACCACCACCGACCCGAACGTGCCATTGTCCTTCAGGGTCTGCATCGTCGGCACGAAGGCCTCCATCTGCCGGCTCTGCAGCGCATCGACCTGGAATCCACGGGCCTGGAGTTCCTCCGCCGCTCCGAGCATCACCGAGTCGCCGAGCGCGACGAGCGGGAAACCCGAGACCGTCGGCGGGATCGCGAGCGGTGCGAGTCCCTCCAGGCTGGACACGACGCCGAGCTGCCCGACCGGCGCCGCCGTGGTCGGGGGCGTCGTGGTCGGGGGCACCGTGGTCGGCGGCACCGTCGTGGGGAGCGCAGAGTCCGCCGGTTCGAGTCCGGGGTCGACGATCTCGGGCGCGACCGCCGTTGTCGGCGGCGCGGTGGTCGTCGAGGACGTCGTGGTGGTTGACGCGACCGGGATGTCGTCGACGGCGAGAAGGTCGGTCGTGAACTCCTCTCCCGCATCGAGCGCTTGTGCGATCTCGTTCTGTTCGAGCGGTGCCGTCAACAGCACCGCACCGACGAAGAGACCGACGACCGCCGCCAGGGCGACGCCCGCGGAGGCCAGCACTTTGGGTCCTCGCCGTGCACCCGAGAAGATCCGCCGCCAGCCAGCCGTGAACCTGCCCTGACGGATCGGGGTCTCCACGAAGCGGTACGACAATTCGGTCACGATCGCGGTCAGCACCAACGCGAAGACGAACTCGCGCACCGTCATCTTGTTGCCCGCCACCCCGCGGATCATCTGGTAGATCGGCCAGTGGTAGAGGTAGAGACCGTACGAGCGCGTTCCGATCCACCGGAACAGCGGGTTCCCGAGCAGCCGGTTGGCGTAGGCACCACGATGGGTCACCGCCGCGATGACAGACAGGGTGGCCAGTCCCGCGAGGAAGAACCCGCCGCGGAACACGAGCGGGTCGGCGCCGCTCGGCGTGACCAGATAGGTGTTCCAGCACAGCCACCCGAAACCGACGATCCCGACCAACGCCAGAGCGTCGAACAGCCTCCCCTTCGACCGCAACGGACCCCGGACGATCGCCAGCGGCCGCCAGACCATTGCGAACGCCGCGCCGAGCAGGATGCCACTGAGACGGCTGACGGTTCCCAGGTACAGAGTGTCGATCTTGTTGATCGGTCGGTCGCCCAGCCACCAGTACGCCTCGGGCGTCACGTTCGGATCGGCGATCGGACCCGGGTAGAACAGCAGGGCCGTCGCGAGGGTGAGCAGCAGCGCTGACACCAGGAGCCACCGGCTGACAGCGGCGACCTGGCGGGTGCCGTTGCGCCCCAGCAGGAAGATCATCACGACCGGCCAGAACAGATAGAACTGCTCTTCGACAGCGAGGCTCCACAGGTGGCGCAGTGGGGCGAAGTCGCCGGCCGCCGTGTACCCGAGGCCCTCCCAGATCTGGTAGTAGTTCGACACGTAGAAGAGGCCGGCGATCACATCCCCGCGCAGCGCGCCGAGCGCCTCGTACTTGAAGATCGCCGTCCAGACGACGACGAAGAACATCATCGTGAACAAGGCCGGGAGGAGACGTCGAGCCCGCCGGAGCCAGAAGTTGCGCAACGAGATCCGGTAGGTGCGCTCGCGCTCGGAGATCAACAGCAGCGTGATCAGGTAACCCGAGATCACGAAGAACATCTCGACACCGAAGAAACCCCCGGGCAACCAATCCCTGTTGGCGTGGTAGACCATCACCGCCACGACGGCGAGCGCGCGCATCCCGTCGAGACCCGGAAGATACGGGACCCGACTGATCTGAACGCGATCGTCGGGGACCGGTTCCACCACAGGTGGCGCGAGCGTGGACATGGGTGATCCAGTATCGCCGAGCCGGTCGTGCCGACGACGTCATGCTGTCGATCCCGGAGCAGTCCGCAGGATCGTCACATCAGGCCGGTGCGGCGTGACAGGTGACGATCAGGTGGGGGCGTCGAGGGCGCCCTCGATCAGTGCGGCGTAGTAGACCTGGCCGTCGGGGCGCAGGTGGTAGCCGTCGCTCTGGAAGCAGTCACCGGGGCACGAGTCGGCGAGATCGGCCCAGTACAGCACCGAGACGTTCGCATAGGTGCTCGCCGCGTTGAGAAGCAGGTCGTTGTTGCCGCCGGTCCACGAACGGTCGACATCGATCGTCAGGAGCAGCACCTGGGGCACGTCGGCGAGGGCATCCATCATCGCGCTGAGGTCGCTCTGGGCGATGTTGCCGTTCGTACCGAGGTGGACGACGACGACCTCTCCGAGTCGACCGTCGTCACGCAGCTTCTCGACGACGGCGCGGCCGTCGGAGAACTGGCGACTCTCCACGGCGTCGACCGTGAATCCCCGATTCGCGAGTTCTCCCGCCGCCCCGAGCATCACGGAATCGCCGAGCGCGAACTGGGCGATCGGGGCCGGAGGCGCCGCCGTGGTCGTCGTCTCCACGACAGCGGGTGGCGGCACCGCTGACCCCGACGCGGCGGTGGAGTCGGCCGGGGCGGTCGCATCGGCGGTGGGTGCCGGCGGATCGGTCGGCTCGATCCCCGAACACGTCGGGTCGTTGACGACGTCGCAGGTGAACTCGGCGCCCTCGTCGAGCGTCTGGCGCACCTCGTTCTCCTGGACCGGCGCCGTCGCCAAGCTCACACCGGCGAACACCGTCAGGGCAGCGACGATGGCACCGATTCCGTACAGGGCATTGCGGGGTCCTGCGACGGGCGATCGGCGGATGCGCGCCAGTGATGCCCCGAGCGTGCCCTTTCGGATCGGCGTCTCGATGAAGCGGTACGAGAGTTCGGTGACGATGCCCGTGGCGATCATCGCGAGCACGAACTCGTGGAACTTCAGGTGGATGCCGGCGATGTTGCGGATGAGTTGGTAGATCGGCCAGTGGTAGAGATACAGGCCGTACGACCTGGTGCCGATCCACAGCAGCACCGGAATGCTGAGCACCTTCGAGGTGACCGCTCGCTCGTGGGTGACGGCGGCCACCATCATCAGCGTCGCGACCGCGCAGAGCAGGAACCCGCCACGGAAGAGCACGGGGTTGCCACCGTCCGGGCCGATCAGCCACACCCACCAGACCATCGCAGCGAGGATCGCGAGCCCGACCAACGCCACGAGGTCGAGCAGCCGTCCCTTCGTGCGCAGCGGCCCGCGCATCACGGCGACCGGACGCCACACCATCGCGAACGCGGCACCGAGGAGCAGACCTGCAGCGCGACTGAACGTGCCGAGATACGACCAGTCGAACTTCGAGATCTCACGACCGGCCACCGACCAGTACGCGTCCGGTGTCACCTCAGGAGTTCCGACCGGGCCCGACGTGTACACGAGTGCCGTGACGATGGTGATGCCGAGTGCAGCGAGCACCAACCACCGGCTGATGTCGGCGATCCGACGCGATCCGCCGCGGAGCAGCGCGAACATCACGAGCGGCCACACGACGTAGAACTGCTCTTCGACGGCGAGGCTCCACAGGTGGCGCAACGGCGCGAACTCGTTGGCTGCCGTGTAGCCGGCTCCGGTCCAGATCTGGTACCAGTTCGAGACGTAGAGCAATGCCGCGATCACGTCGCCGCGCAGCTTGCCGAGCGCGTCACGCTCGAACAGCGACGTCCAGATCGTGAGGGCGATCAGCAGCGTGAACAACGCCGGGAGCAGGCGACGCGCGCGCCGGTACCAGAAGTGCTTCATGTCGACCGTCGACGTCCGCTCCTTCTCGGAGATCAGCAACAGCGTGATCAGATAGCCCGAGATCACGAAGAACACCTCGACACCCAGATACCCGCCGGGCAGCCAGTCCGCGTTGGCGTGGTACACCATCACCGCGACCACGGCGAGCGCCCGCATGCCGTCGAGGCCGGGGAGGTACGGCACCCGGCTGATCTCGACCGACTTCGTCGGGCGCGACGGCCTCGGCAGGTCGTCGAGCGTGTCGGGGCCCTTGCCCCACGGGATGCCGATGCGCTGTTTCGGTCTGACGTCGGCTCGCGTCGGGGAGTGAGCCGCGGCGTCGGCGGACTGCGGGTTCACGTGGAGCTCAGGTCCTGACGTGGTCCGGCGTTCGAGAGACCGAGATTGTCGCAGATCGCGACGACCGAGTCGGGCCGGTTGAGCGCGTAGAGGTGCAGGCCCGGCGTGCCGGCGTCGATCAGGTCGGCGCAGAGTTGCGTGGCGACGTCGATGCCGATGCGGCGGACGTCGTCGGGGTCGTCGGTGGCGTCGAGACGTTCGGCCAGCCACGCAGGCAGCGCGGCGCCGCTCATGTCCGCCATCCGCTTCACCTGCGCCTTGTTGGTGATCGGCATGATGCCCGGCAGCACCGGCTTGTCGACGCCGAGATCAGAGAGTTCGTCGACGAGGCGGACCCAGTGTTGGACCTCGAAGAAGAACTGGGTGAGTGCGAAGTCGGCGATCGCCAACTTCGCCGCGAGATGACGTCGGTCGGTGGCACGATCCGGCGACCTCGGATGGACCTCGGGATGTGCGGCGACCCCGGCGGCGAATCCTCCCGACGCCACGACGTCCTCGAGAAGTTCGAGCGCATACTTGTAGTCGCCTGCCTCTTCGCGGCCGTCGGCCGGTGGATCACCGCCGAGGGCGAGGATGTTCTCGATGCCGAGCTCCTGATACTTGTCGAGCAGCTCCGACACGTCGGCGCGGGTGTGCCCGCGACACGTCAGGTGTGGCATCGGGACCCACGGCGTCTCGACGCGCATCCACTCGACCACGTCGCCGGTTCGGTGACGATCGGATCCACCGGCGCCGTAGGTGATCGACACGAAGTCGGGTTGCAGCGCCTCGAGCGCGGCAACCGTGCGACCCAGTGTCATGTGCGCACCCGACGTCTTCGGTGGAAAGAACTCGAACGAGAGTGTGCGTCCTCGTTCGAGCAACGTCGGGATCCGAACCATCAGACCAAACTATCCAGCTCGCGTCCCCGGAAAGGGCCAGTCGCGAGGGTCATCCGAAAGACCCACCCCCGGGTGGTACGTTCCGCGACAGCCCGCATCGGGCCCACACGACAAAGGGGACCAACATGGCATTGATCGAGAACTGGAAACTCGTCGTACTCGAGCGGTACGCGAAGTTCGATGGACGGGCCGGACGCGGGGAGTTCTGGTGGTTCGCGCTGGCGAACCTCATCATCTTCATCGTGCTCGGGCTCCTGATCGCGGTCTCCAACTTCTTCTGGGTCCTCTACATCGGCTACTCGCTCGCGGTCATCGTGCCCACGATCGCGGTGGCGATCCGGCGCCTGCACGACACCAACAAGTCCGGATGGTGGTTGCTGATCGGGCTGATCCCGTTCGGCGGGATCGTCCTGCTGGTGTTCTACATCCTCGAGGGCACCAACGGCCCGAACGACCACGGCGTCGCTCCCGAACCCGCCGCCTGAACAACTGCGATGCCGGGGGTCCGACCCCCGGCGCCGCGCGGCACGGTGTCAGTGGCGGAAGTGGCGTTGGCCGGTGAAGACCATGGCGATGCCGTGCTCGTCGGCGGCGGCGATCACCTCGTCGTCACGTACCGAACCACCCGGTTGGATCACCGTGGCGATGCCCGCTGCTGCGGCGGCGTCGAGGCCGTCGCGGAAGGGGAAGAACGCGTCGCTGGCGCAGGCCCCGCCGGTCGCCCGCCCGGCCGACCGCTCCGCGGCGATCCGGGCGGAGTCGAGTCGGTTCTGCTGGCCGGCACCGATGCCGAACGCCTGGAGATCCTTGGCGTAGACGATCGCGTTGCTGCTCACGGCGGCGCACACCTGCCAGGCGAACTCGAGGTCGGCCCACTGCGCGTCGGTCGGCTGGGTCGAGGTGACCACCCGCCACGCATCGCTGCGGCCGGCCACCGGGTCGGGTTGCTGGACGAGCAGCCCACCGTCGACCGGCCGGACGTCGAAGGGCAGCGGTGACGCCGCATTGGCCGACATCACCCGGAGGTTCTTCTTCACGGCGAGGATCTCCAGCGCATCTGGTTCGAAATCAGGCGCAACGACCACCTCGGTGAAGACGTCACCGATCGCCGCAGCCATTGCAGCAGTCACCGTACGGTTGGCGGCGATGATGCCTCCGAACGCGCTGACCGGATCGCAGGCGTTGGCCCGGATGTAGGCCTCGGTGATGTCGTCGGCGACCGCCACGCCACACGGGTTGGCGTGCTTGACGACCACGACGGCCGGCGCATCGAAACGGTGCACGAGCCGCCACGCAGCCTCGGTGTCGAACACGTTGAGGTAGCTGAGCTCCTTGCCGCCGTGCTGTGTCATCGAGTCCCACCAACTCGTCGCCCCGGCCTGGCGGTAGCGAGCACCCTGCTGATGCGGGTTCTCGCCGTAGCGCAACGGTTGCGCGAGTTCGAGCGCGAGGTGGATCGACGACGGGAGTGCGACGTCGTCGTTGTCGCCCGGCCCCGATTCGTCGAACCACGTGACGATGGCGGCATCGTAGGCGGCGGTGTGGGCGAAGGCGGTTCGCGCCAATCGCCGGCGCGTCGATTCCGACAGCCCCGCACCGGCGCCCAGCTCGTCGAGCACCGACTCGTAGTCGGCCGGGTCGACGAGGACCCCCACATGGGCGTTGTTCTTGGCAGCGGCGCGCACCATCGCGGGCCCACCGATGTCGATCAGCTCGATGCTCGGGTCGGACGAGAAGGGATACAGGTTGACCACGACGAGATCGATCGGCTCGATGCCGTGGTGTTCCATGTCGGCGACGTGTTCGGCATCGGTCGGATCGGCGAGGATGCCGCCGTGGATCTTCGGGTGCAGCGTCACGACGCGATGACCGAGGATGGCCGGAAGGCCCGTCAACTCGGCGACGTCGGTGACCGGAACGCCGGCGTCAGCGATCGCCCGGGCGGTTCCGCCACTCGACACGAGCGACCACCCCAAGCGGTGCAGAGATTCGGCGAACTCGACGATGCCGGACTTGTCATAGACGGAGAGGAGCGCAGTAGGCACGTACGCGACCGTAGCCAACGCGCCCCCGTCCCAAGACATGACAGGCGAACCGCCACGACCGATGAAGTCCGCGAGAGGTCGCCGTACCAGGACTACGGTGCGATTCCGGGGAGATCACCGCACCTCAGATTCCGGAGGGGATTCACATGGACTTCAGCAACTTCAAGACGCCCGACTGGCTCATGATCGGGGGCGGTGTCGGAATCTTCGTCTTCGGCTTCTTCAACTGGGTGACCGTGGAGGTCGGCGGGTTCGACGTCGGCAGTACGGGCAACGTGTTCGACTTCTTCTGGACCGGCACGATTCCGTGGATCCTCGTGATCGCGAGCGGCGTGGTTGCGTTCCTCCTCGCTCAGGGCAGCTTGAAGGAGGACCAACTGCCGTGGCCGCTGCTGCTGCTCGCTGCGACCGGCCTCGCCTCGCTGCTGCTGCTCATCCGCCTCATCTTCAACCCCGTCGAAGGCTCCGGGATCTCCGGCGTCGACGTGGGCCGCGGCATCGGCATGATCCTGTCGGTCCTGTCCGGGCTCGTCGCCGCTGCCGGCGCGTACTTGAACTTCCAGGCATCGGGCGGCAACCTCAAGGACCTCACCGACATCGACAAGCTCAAGTCGAGCTTCTCGAACAGCGACGGTGACGACGCTCCCCCGCCGCCACCATCCCCACCGGCCGATCCGACGCCTCCGCCCCCGCCTCCGGCGCCCCCTGCACCTCCTGCGCCGCCGACACCTCCAGCGCCCCCTGCACCTCCTGCGCCGCCGACACCTCCGGCGAGCTGACCCGCACGTCGATCTCCGCGACAGGACATCCGGAACGCACACCGCGCTGGGCGCAGCAGTCGCTCCGGATGTCGGTTCGTGAGTCGGTTCCGCGAGTGAGGTGTTCTCAGAGCGAGGCGACGATGTCCGCCATCAACTCACCGGCTTCGGTCGGGTTGAGGCCGACCTTGACGCCCGCAGCGGCCAGCGCGTCCATCTTGCCCTGCGCGGTGCCCTTGCCGCCCGAGACGATGGCGCCGGCATGGCCCATCTTCTTGCCGGCGGGCGCGGTGACACCGGCGATGTAGGCACTCATCGGCTTGGTGACGTTGGCGGCGATGTACTCGGCCGCCTCTTCCTCGGCTGACCCACCGATCTCACCGATCATCATGATCGCATGGGTCTCGGGGTCTGCCTGGAACTCGGCGAGGCAGTCGATGAAGTTCGTGCCGGGCACGGGGTCGCCGCCGATGCCGACGCATGTCGACACACCGATACCCTTCTGCTTGAGCTCGTAGAGCGCCTGGTAGGTCAACGTGCCCGACCGGCTGACGATGCCGACGTTCGGGCCGTCGGCGGACGGCACCTGGGCGATCTCGCCGGCAGTGATGCCGATGTTGCACTTGCCGGGGCTGATGATGCCCGGACAGTTCGGGCCGAGCAGGCGGGTGCCCGGGTGGTTGCGCACGAGCAGGTTGTAGGCCTTCGCCTCGTCCTGCGCCGGGATTCCTTCGGTGATGCAGACGACGAAGCCGATGCCGGCGGCGGCAGCTTCGAGGATCGCATCGGACGCGAACTTCGGCGGGACGGCGACGAACGATGCATCGGCGCCCGTCGCGGCGACTGCGTCGGCCACGGAGTCGAAGATCGGGATCCCGTCGACGTCCTGGCCGCCCTTGCCCGGCGTGACACCGCCGACGATCTGCGTGCCGTAGTCACGGTTGCGCAGGCCGTGATACTTGCCCTGCCCGCCGGTGAGGCCTTGAACGATGACCTTGGTGTTCTCGTTGACGAAGATGGCCATGGCTATCTCACTTCGCTTTCGCAACGGCCGCACGAGCGGCGTCGAGCATGGTGGGTTCGGACTGGAGTTTGTCGGCGGCGATGCCGGCGTCGAGCAGGATCTGGCGTCCCTCCTCGGCGTTGGTGCCGTCGAGGCGGATCACGATCGGAGCGCGCAAGTCGACGCGACCCATCGCCTCGACGATGCCCTTGGCGACCTCCTCGCCACGCGTGATGCCGCCGAAGATGTTGATCAGTATCGACTGGACCTTGTCGTCGAAGTTGATGACTTCGAGCGCCCCGGCCATCACGTCGGCGTTCGCGCCGCCGCCGATGTCGAGGAAGTTGGCCGCCGATCCGCCAACCTGGTTGACGACGTCGAGCGTCGACATCGCGAGGCCGGCGCCGTTGGCGATGATGCCGACCGTACCGTCGAGACCGATGTACTGCAGGCCCTTCTCGGCGGCCATCTTCTCGCGATCGTCCATTTCCGTGAGTCCGCGAAATGCCTCCCACTCGGGATGCCGGAACTCGGCGCTCTCGTCGAGCGTCACCTTCGCATCGAGTGCGTGCACCTCGCCCGTCGGCTTCAGGATGAGCGGGTTGATCTCGGCGAGATCGCAGTCACCTTCGGTGAAGCAGCGGTAGAGCTTCACGAGGATGTCGGCGGCGCCGTCGAGCGCCCGCTCGGGCAGCTTGGCATCGACGCAGGCCTGGCGGGCGGTGGCGAGATCGAGACCATCGACCGGGTCGATGTGCAGCTTGACGATCGCGTCGGGGTTGCTCTCGGCGACGGCTTCGATCTCCACGCCGCCCTCGGCCGACAACATCAGGAGGTGCTTCTTGGCGGCCCGGTCGAGCGTGAACGATGCGTAGTACTCCTCGTCGATGTCGGACGCCTGCTCGATCCAGAGTCGCTTGACGACGTGGCCCTTGATGTCCATGCCGAGGATGTTGCCGGCGTGCTCGCGCACCTCGGCCTCGTTGTCGGCGAGCTTGATGCCGCCGGCCTTGCCGCGGCCGCCGACCTGCACCTGCGCCTTGACGACGACGGGGTAGCCGGCCTGGTTGGCCTCCTTCACCGCCTCGTCGACGGTGTCAGCCGGGCCGCCCCGGCTCACCGGGATGTCGTAGCGGGCGAAGTACTGCTTGCCCTGATACTCGAAGAGGTCCACGTCGGGGTCACTCGCTTTCTGGTTGCGTACGGTTGCGTGCTGAGAGGTGACCGCGGCCGCGGTCAGTCGGATTCGGATTCGTCGAGCGTCGTCTCCAGCCACTGGCCGATCGCCTTCAGCGAAGAACCGGGGCCGAAGATCTCGGCGACACCCTGCTCACGGAGCGCTCGAGCATCGGCGTCGGGAATCACTCCGCCTCCGAACACGAGGACGTCTCCGAGATCACGGCTGCGCAACTCCTCCATCACCCGCGGGAACAGGGTGAGGTGCGCACCGGACAGCAGCGACAGGCCGACGCCGTCGGCGTCCTCCTGGAGAACGGTCTCGGCGATCTGTTCGGGCGTCTGGTGCAGTCCGGTGTAGATGACCTCGAACCCGTGGTCGCGCAGAGCCCGAGTGATGGTCTTTGCGCCACGGTCGTGGCCATCGAGACCGGGCTTCGCCACGACGATGCGATACGTGCGCTTCACGAAGCATGAACCATAGGGCAAGTCCGCGCGGCGCGCCGAAACGACGGTCGGCCCATCGAACCGATGGTTCCCCGGCAGACTGTGCCGATGTCGGATGCCGCCGCTCGACGACCGGTCAGATTGAAATCGCCACTGGCGCGAGCCGTCGTGCCGGTACTGGGCGGTATCGCGTTCTTCGTCGTGCTCGGATTGGTGACCTGGGGCATCGCCGCCTACCTCTCCGGTGGCGGCGCGGAAGTGTCCGAGCGATTGGCGCCCAGCCGTTTCGAGGTCGGCTCCGTGCAGAACGCGGCCCAGATCGTCGAGGAGGACGGCCCGATCATCTTCCCCGGTTTGAACACGACCACCGGCGAGCGCACCCTGGTGCTCGACCACGAAGGTGACGACCCCACGCGGGGATGGCGCATCTTCTACGCCTATCCGATCGGTCGGCCGGACTGCCCGGTCGAGCAGGTGGTCGGCACCCGCGAATTCGTCGACTGCGACGGCGACACGCTCACCGTGGCCGACCTGTCACCGCCCGAATCCGGTGTGTTCCCCGTCGTCGAGAACCAGCGGATCCTCTACATCGACCTCGTCGGCGTCACCACACTCAGCACACCCGGCTGACCGCGCGTTTGTGTTCCATTCCGGGTGGGACGGGCCACTCAGATCTGCACACGAAGGTGGTTGCAGGGGGTTCAGCCGACGGCCATGGCGTCGACGAGACGCTCGGCGAAGACTTCGGTGTGTTGGTCGAGCTTGCTGCGGCTCATCGCCAGCCCACCGATGACGTAGGCGCCGGTGTCTCCGAGCGCTCGGTCGAGTTTGTCGAGCGACGCACCCGGGTCGAGAGCGAACGTGCAGAAGCCGGCCGCACGCTTTCCGCGCATCGTGGGCAGGTTGGCGATGTTGGACACCGCCCATGGCGCCTGGCCGAACAGGAACGCACCGTGCACCCACGTGCCGACCAGGATCAGGTCGGCTTGCTGGATCGATGCATGATCCGGCTGCTTCACCTTCGACAGCCCGGTGATGGTCCAGCGCTCCTGCGCCAAGAGGTCAGCGACCTTCTCGGCGGCACTCCACGTGTTCCCCGTCAAGCTCTCGACCAACAGTGCTGCCTTCACGACGACGATTCTTGCAGGTTGCGGGCCGACGAACGAGATCTGATCACCACGTCAACGTGGCGCAGCCGTCGTGACCCTCGGGCTCGAGTTGGAACGTGCCGTGGACCACGCCGTGCTGCTCGGCAAGACACCCACGCGCGCGATCGAGCACGGCATGCGAATCAGCTGCCGAGCACGTCACCAGGTGCGCCGATGCGGCGTCCAGGTCCGAGGTCAGCGTCCAGACGTGGAGGTCGTGGACGTCGACGACCCCATCGATCGCAACCAGTTCGCCGGCGAGCGCATCGAGATCGACATGGGCCGGGGCGGCCTGCAACAGGACCCGGGCGGAGCGATGCCCCAGACGCCATGCTCGCGGAAGAATCCAGACACCGATGAGCACACCGGCAACGGAATCGATCCACGTCCAGCCGGCGAACTCGACCAGCAGAGCCGCCACGATCACACCGACCGACCCGACCGTGTCGGCGAGCACCTCGAGGTAGGCGCCCTCGACGCTGATCGACTCCTTCGAACCCGATCGAAGCAGCGCGAACGCGACGAGGTTTGTGGCCAACCCGAGCACCGCGACGAGCAGCATCGGCGCGCCGAGCACGTCGGGCTCGGCGCCGATCCGGCGAATCGCCTCGATCGCGACCCAGATCGCCACGGCGAACAACAGCAGCGCGTTGACGAACGCGGCGAGGACCTCGAGGCGATAGAGGCCGAACGTCAGGCTCGACGTCGACGGCGGCGGACGACGGGCGAATCGGGTCGCGAGACCGATCGCTGCCAGCGCCATACCGATGCCGACGACGTCGGTGAGCATGTGGCCCGCATCGGACAGCAGTGCGAGCGAATTGGTCGCGAACGCTGCGATCACCTGGACCACGAAGAACGCGGCGATCACGGCGAACGAGGCGATCAAGCGGCCGCGGTGACGCTCCCCAGCGCGCGCGAACCCGAGACCGTGGTCGTGATCCGGTGGCCGGGGCGGCGTCATGAGGCCATTCTCACTCAATGAGAATGAGAATGCAACCCGGTCGGCGCCGGTCAACCCGAGACGGGGATCTGGACCGTGAACACGACTTCATCGAACTCGCCATAGCGAGCGGTGACCTCGAAGGTCCACAATCCGGGGACCGGAAGGTTCACGTCGGCGCCGACCACGTGATTGACACCTGCCGGGAACGTCTCGACGTCGAACGCCGGGATGTCGGCGTCCGGCAGCGCCGCTTGCACGGAGATCTCGTCGGCGCGGTCGAGCGCGCCGGACGGCGAGGTGATGTAGACGTGCAGTTCGGTACCGCCGGTGACCGCGGGTTCGAGTTCGACCTGGGCGACACGCTCCCCCACCACGGCCGACACCGACACGATCTCCGGGACGTCGACCGGCGGCGGCGAGTTGACGAGACCGGCGGTCGCCCCGAGGACCAGCACGATGCCGGCGACCTCGAGCCCGACGGACCGACGTACCAGCGCGCTGGCATCGTCGCCACGGGTGTGGACCGTTCGCCGGCTGTAGGCCGCCACGGCGACGACCAGCACGACGAGCACCAACTTGATCACCAACCAGCGGCCATAGCTCGAGTCGGTCACGCCCGAGAACGACCCGAGTTGCCTCCATGCGTTCGCTGAGCCGGTGACGGCGAGAGCCACGACCGATCCGAGCGCCCACGGCGAGAACCGCGTTGCCGTCGCCCAGAAGCCGTCTTGCACGGGCACGAGCAGGACCACGGCGAGACCGCCGAACCAGATCGACATCGCCGCAAGGTGGACGAGCGTCGAGATGAACCCCAGCACGATCGCATCGCCGGAGATGGCGTGCCCACCGGCGGCAACCACGCCGAGAACACCGATCCCGAGCGCACCGACCACGACGACGCCCCCGCGAACCGCGAACCGCGACCGCAACGGGATCAGCACGCTGAAGAGCACGATCACCACGAGCCTCGCGATCCACCACTGGCCCGATTGCGTGTCCGCGACCGTCCCCCACGACAGGAACGATCCGCCGACGAGATTGGCCTGCGCAGCGATCATCCAGACGGTGCCGACGATTGCCAGTTCTGCTGCGGCCACGAGCAACACGCCGACGCGCCGGGAGCCGATCATCGATGGCGTGAGCGCCACGGCAAGGAGCAGACCGCCGACGAGCAGCCCGACGCCGGCATAGCTGACGAATCGACCGATGCCGATCAGGAGGTCGTCGGTGCTGCTGTCGGACCCGCCGTCGAAGAGCCCGTCGACGACACCAGGGGTCACCGCCGAGGGCACGCCGACCGAGAACGTGAACGAGCCCCGAATGCGGTGCGAGTCGGCCGACACCGCCTGCCAGGCGATCACGTACGTTCCGTCGTCGAGGGTGCCGGGAATCGATGCCCGCATCCGATCGGATCCGGCGGATTGATCGACGGATCCGATCTCGACGTCGTCACCGTCGGCATCGACGAGGCGAATGCCCGGTTCGATCGGATCGACGGTCTCGGTGAACTGGAGCGCGATCTCGGATGGCGCCACCTCGAGGAGTTCCTGGTTGCCGGGGAACGACGAGATCAACTCGGCGTGGGCCGATACGGTCCCGGCACCGATCAGGAGGCCGAGCAGCACGACCACGGCGACCACGAGCGAACCGGACCGCGTGCGGACGGACGACATGAGATCCAGAGCCAGCATGGCGGAGCCGTTCAGTCGGTGTCCGGGGCGCTGGCAGCCCTGGCCTGACGGGACCGGTAGACGACGAAGGCGCCGAGTCCCAGGACCACAGCGACGGACGCGATGAACATGATCGTGCCGGTGCGGGGGTCGCCGGCTTCATCGACGCCGGTCGAGACGGACACCGCTTCGCTCGTGCTCGGCGCCGCCGTCGCCTCGATTTCGGCCTCGGTGGTCTCCGGCGCAACGGTGGCGGTCACCGAGGTGGTCTCCGGCGCCGCGGACTCGGGTTCGGTCGGTTCGGTGGCCGGAGCGGTGGTCGCCGTGGTCGGCGGCACGGGGGCGACGGGCCCTGTGAGCGACATCGCAGGAGCGGGCTCGTCGAGTTCGTCGCCCGGCTCGGACGGGATCTCGATCCACCGGATCTCACCCACTTCGCAGCGCTGCACGAACGGGAAGTAGATGGTCGTCTCGGGTGTCCGCGGCAACGTCATCGTCACCGAGAACGTGCCCTCGACATCGTCGGCCAACGGACCACCGACGAAGGTCACGATGGTGTCGCCGTCGACGGTGTCGATCGACCCGTCCCAACCATCGACGGGCTCGGCGACCGCGTCGGTGACGCCCTCCGGCAGACGCATGTCGAGTTGCTCGGTCGGCGACCCCTCACAACCGTGTTCGACCGTGAATCCGACGGTGAGGCGCGACCCGGCCTGGGCCTCGACCGGGTCCGGGTCGATGTGTGCCGAGGCAACACCGCCGACGGCGAGCACCACGGCCGTCATGGCCGCAGCGGAGAGGACGAATCGACGGATCATGGCGCCGCAAGGTTACGGCGACTGCTGCGGTTCGTCAGATCGGCTGGCTCCGTACACTGTGACGATGCGTTCCCCGACCCGACTCGACGATTCCGGCATCGGCGTCGCCGACGACGAGACGTCGGTCGACGAATCGATGTCCGACGACGCAGCCGAGCGTCTCCTGCGATTGGTTCTGATCGTGCTGGTCACGGCCGTGGTCACCGGACTGTTCGCGGCGGCGGCGATCTGGGCGCTGAGCGGCGATGACGAGCCACCGACGCCCATGAACGCAGTCGACATCGGCTTCCTCCAGGACATGCTCGATCATCACGACCAGGCGCTGGTGATCTCCAACCTCTACCTCGACAACCAACCCCAGGGCGACGCCGCACCGTATGCCCGCGAGGTGATCATGTTCCAGACCCGCGACATCGGCTGGATGGAGGACTGGCTCGCCGAGGAGGGGTACTCCCGCGGCGCCCCCGATCGCACGGCGATGGTGTGGATGGACGAGCCGACGCCCGTGGCGGAGATGCCGGGCATGCAGACACCCGAGCGACTCCAGGAGCTCTCCGACGCCCGGGGCACCGATGCCGACCGTCTGTTCTTCGAGATCATGAGCGACCACCACGTCGGCGGCGTCCACATGGGCGACCACGCTGCGGCCAACGGCGCACGCGAGGAGATCATCGACTTCGCCCAGTCGGTGTCGCGCAACCAGCGCATCGAGGTCGTCGAGTACCGCCAGGCAATGGAACGCCTCGGCCTCGCGTGACCGTTGTCGCGTCGGCCACATCACCGTGGCCCGATGACCGAGCGGGTCGCACGATGGCCCCGTGCCGATGCACGCCGGCGGTCCCGGCTCCTGACCACCGCATCTCGTGAACCTGGTGCGCACCAGGAGCGCACCCGGTTCACGAGAACAGGTCAGAGCTTCTTGAGCGGAGCCCAGGCGAGGGCGAGGTGCTTGGTGCCAGTGCCGGGGAAGTTGATGGTTGCCTCGGCTTTCTCGCCCGAGCCGGAGATGTCGATGATCACGCCGGCACCGAACGCTGGGTGCTCGACGTCGTCACCGATCCGGAGGCCGAGCTCCTGACTGTTCGACGGCGTCGGCGGGGGCTTCGATCCAGACCGGATCGCGGCCTCGACGACCCGATCGCGGTGGTCCTCCTGGGCAGACTTCGCGTCGATGATGTCGGCGTTGATGTCGCGTCCCCCACCGCCTGCACCGCCACCGCGGCGATACGGCGGCGGGTCGCCGTAGTCGGAGTCGCGGCGCCGGTAGCTCTGGCGACCGTAGGTGGATCGGCCGCTGACGTTGCCCTTCGATTCGATGAGCGTCGCCGGGATCTCGTCGAAGAATCGTGACGGTGGGTTGTACTGCGTCGACCCGAACAGCTGACGGCTCCAGGCATGCGACATGTAGAGCCGCTTCATGGCCCGAGTGATGCCGACGTAGGCGAGACGCCGTTCCTCTTCCATCTCTGCAGGCTCGGTGAGCGCACGGATGTGGGGAAAGATCCCCTCCTCGCAGCCGACGAGGAACACCACCGGGAACTCCAGCCCCTTGGCCGAGTGCAGTGTCATCAGCACGACCTGGTCGTCGACCTCCCCCTCGGGCAGGTCGTCCGTGTCGGCGACCAGGGCCACCTGTTCGAGGAACTCGTCCATGACCGTGAACTCGCGGGCCGAGCCCACCAACTCGCCGAGGTTCTCGATGCGGGTGTGCGCTTCGATCGTGTCCTCGGCTTCGAGTTCCGCGAGGTAGCCGGAGCCCTCGAGCGCGGCCTGCAGCACGTCGCCGGGTCCCTGGTCGGGGTCGGCGACAACCGTGGTCATCGCATCGAGCAGATCGACGAACGAGGCGAGACCGCGGATGGCCGGGCCGGTGATGCCCGCCTCGTCGGAACGGCGAAGCGCCTCGACGAACGCGATGCCTTCGCCGGCTGCGAAGGCATCGAGCTTTGCGACGCTGGCGTCACCGATGCCGCGCTTGGGCACGTTGAGCACGCGCTTCACGCTCACCTCGTCGGCCGGGTTGATCACGGCACGCAGATAGGCCATCGCGTCCTTGACCTCACGTCGGTCGTAGAAGCGGGTGCCGCCGACCACCTTGTACGGCACGCCAAGTCGCATGAACGCCTCCTCGACGACACGGCTCTGCGCGTTGGTGCGATACAACACCGCCATCTCGCGGAAGTTCGTGGCGTCGTCGGCGTGCAGCTGGCGGGCGGTGCCTGCGACCCACGTGGCCTCGTCACCCTCGTCCTCGGCGTGGTAGCGCACGATCCGTTCACCCATGCCACTGTCGGTCCACAGCGATTTCGGCTTGCGCTCGACGTTGTTGTCGATGACCGCGTTCGCAGCGTCGAGGATCGTCTGGGTACTGCGGTAGTTCTGGTCGAGGATCACCGTGGTGACATCGGGGAACGCCTCCTCGAACTCGAGGATGTTCCGGAAGTCGGCCCCTCGAAACTTGTACACCGACTGATCGGTGTCGCCCACCACGCAGACGTTGCGGTGGCCGTCGGCCAGGAGGAGAACGAGTTCGTTCTGCGCCTGGTTCGTGTCCTGGTACTCGTCGACGAGGATGTGCTGGAAACGCTGGCGGTAGTGATCGAGCACGTCGCCGTGTTCGCGGAACAGTTTGACGGTGTTGGTGAGCAGGTCGTCGAAGTCCATCGCTCCGGCCTTGAGCAGGCGGGCCTGGTACTCGGCATAGACATCGGCGTGTTTGCGATCGAAGATGTTCTGCGCTCGACGGTGTGCCTCGTCGGGATCGATCAGCTCGTTCTTCCAGAGCGAGATGATGGCGTGGACGCCTCGCGGCGTGAACCGCTTCGCATCGAGGCCGAGGTCACGAATCACGTAGCTGGTGAGCCGGTTCGAGTCGGCGGCGTCGTAGATCGAGAACTGACGCGGGTAGCCGAGGGCGTCGGCGTTGGTGCGCAGGATGCGCACGCACGCCGAATGGAACGTCGAGACCCACATCGTCTTCACGACGGGCCCGACGAGCGCGCCGACACGCTCACGCATCTCTGCAGCCGCCTTGTTGGTGAACGTGATGGCGAGGATCTTCGAGGGGTGCACGCCGTTGTGGATCAGGTGGGCGATCCGGTGTGTGAGCACCCTGGTCTTGCCGGACCCGGCGCCGGCGATCACGAGCAGCGGGCCGGATTCGTGAGCGACGGCGTCGAGCTGATCGGGGTTGAGTCCCTCGGCGAACGGCGACGGACCGCGATCGATGACGGTGTCGGGGGACGCGGTCTCGGCGGGATGCGGGATGTCATCGGCGAAGAGCTCGTCGTCAGTCATGCGCGGCCCACTCTAGAGATCGGCTCGGACACCATGTTCTTCGGGTCGGCTCCGCACACGGGCACGGCGCATCGGGTCGGGTCCGGAAGGAGAGGGCGGGGATGGGAGACTTCGCCGATGGAGTACACGGAGATCACGCCCGAGGAACTCGCTGCGCTGGAGGGGCTCGACGACTGGACCGTGGTGGACGGCCCGGTCATCGCCGCGGTGTTTCGGGCCCCGACCTATCTCGCCGGCGCGGATCTCGTGCGGGCAGTCGCCATGATCGCTGAGGCGGAGCAGCACCACCCCGACATGGAGATCCGATACCCCGGAACCGTGCACGTCACCCTGTCCACCCATGCAACGGGTGGATTGACCACGCTCGACGTCGACGTCGCCCGAAGAATCTCGACAGCAGCGCGCGATGCTGCGGCCACGCCGGAGCCTGCAGACGGCTGACAGCTGCGTTCGGGTCCTTGGTCGGTTGCCGCACAGGTCGTCGCAGGTGGAGACTGGGCGAGCACGAAAGGGGTCCCGATGCGGCCGACCGAACGAATCAGGAACGTGGTGCTCGTGGGGCACCACGGCAGCGGCAAGACGAGTCTGGCGGAAGCGCTGCTCTTCCGAGCCGGGGTGATCGCCCGGACCGGAGTGATCGAGAAGGGGTCGACCGTGATGGATCACGATCCCGACGAACGCGAACGCCACCAGTCGATCTCGCTGTCGGTGGCGTCGTTCGACTGGAACGATCACCGCATCAACCTCATCGACACGCCTGGCTACCCCGACTTCCGTGGCGAAGCGATGTTCGGGCTGACCACCGCCGACCTCGCCGTGTTCGTCATCGACGGCGTCGCGGGTGTCCAGTCCCAGGACCTGGTGTTGTGGCGCCACGCCGACGAGCTCGGCATCCCACGGATCCTGTTCGTCAACAAGCTCGACCGCGAACGCTCGTCGTTCGACCGCACACTTGCCCAGGTCCGTGAGGCGTTCGGGTCACACGCCGACCCGACCGAACTCCCGATCGGCGAAGAGTCGAGCTTCCACGGTGTGACCGATCTGCTCACCCATCATGCGTTCGTCTACGACTCCGGCCATGCCGAGCCCGCCGACGTTCCCGCGGATCTCACCGAGACCGAACGGATCGAACACGAACATCTCGTCGACGACGTGATCGAACTCGACGACAACCTCCTCACGCAGTACCTCGACGGCAACGAACCGTCGCCCGAACAACTCGAGCGGCTGCTGCACGATGCCGTCGACCGCGCCCTCGCGTTCCCGGTGCTGTGCGGATCGGCGACCGCACCGATCGGCGCCGACCAGCTCGCGGACTTCATCTGCCGCGTCGGCCCGGCGCCCGGTGAAGCCGGTCCGGCCACCGTCGAAGCAGCCGGGAGCCTGATCGACGTGCAGCCCGACCCAGCCGGGTCACCCCTCGTGCTCGTGTTCAAGACCACGGTCGACGAGTTCCTCGGCCAGATCTCGCTGCTGAAGGTGCTCTCCGGGACGCTCCGCGCCGACGACGTCCTCGTCAACTCTCGCTCGGGCGCAAAGGAACGCCTGCACAATCTGATCTCGCTCACCGGGAACACCCAGACGCACGTCGACTCGGTCGGAGCGGGCGACATCGTGGCGGTCACCAAGCTCACGGACACCCTCACCGGCGACACATTGGCGCCCGACGGCACGCCGGTCACCGCGGTGCTCCCCACGCTTCCCCGCCCGGTGTACGGCGTGGCGATCGCTGCCGCAAAGCAGTCGGACGAGGATCGGCTCGCGACGACGCTGCATCGTCTGATGATCGAGGACCCGACTCTGGCCGTCCGCCACGACGAATCGACGGGCCAGACCATCTTGAGCGGCGGCGGCGAAACGCACGTCCGGGTCGCGCTGGCGCGCATCGAACGAGCGGGCGTCGAACTCGTGGTCGAGGACGTCCGCGTCGCCTATCGTGCGACCCTTGCGGCGCCGGTCGAGGTGGAAGGCAAGCACAAGAAGCAGAGCGGCGGCCATGGCCAGTTCGGCGTCGCGACGGTGCGATTCGAGCCGCTCCCCACTGGCACAGGTTTCGAATTCGCGAGCGAGGTGACCGGCGGCGTGATCCCGAAGAACCTCGTCCCGGCGGTGGGTGCCGGCATCGAAGAGGCGATGGCCCGGGGTGGTCGTGACCGGTTCCCGATCGTCGACGTGCGTGCGGTGTGCACCGGCGGCAAGCATCACGCGGTCGACTCCTCGGAGATGAGCTTCAAGATGGCGGGCTCGATGGCGCTGAGAGAGGCGATCGACCGGGTCGGTGTCGATCTCCTCGAACCGATCAGCGAGATCCACGTCCACGTGCCCGCCGTACATCACGGCGACGTGCTCGGCGACCTCAACTCGCGTCGGGCGCAGGTGCTCGGTGCCGACACCGACGAGTCCGGCGTGACAACCATCCATGCGCTCGTGCCGACGTCGGAGATCCTGCGCTACGCCATCGACCTGCGCTCGCTGAGCGGGGCCAGCGGCTCGTTCGAGATCGACCACCACGGGTACCAGCCGTTGCCCGCCAATCTCGCCGAGAAGGTCCGCCGGGCGGCCGACGACACCTGAGCGCTCGGCGACCCGACGAACCATCCACTGGCGCGTCGGTTTCTCAGCGGATCCGGTCGCGACAGTCGAAACCGCACCCGCCGAGAACGGCAAGCTGTCCGCGACGGGTGCGGAGGACAGCATTCCTCGGCTCAGCCGCTCTGGAATTCGGCCAGCTCCAGCCAGCGCGACTCGAGCTCGTCCAATTCGGACTGTGCGGCCGCAAGTTCGGATCCCACTGCGTGCAACTCCGAGTGGTCCGTCGCGTCAGCGAGTCGTTCGGTGAGCTGATCGACGCGCTTCTGCGCCTTGACCATCGCCTGCTCGGTCTCACGGAGCTGGCGGCCCACCGTGTACGGGCTCGGCCCCGCTTCGGGCTTCGCGGGCGTCGCCGGGGTCTGCTTCCGGGCGGACGGCGACGGCTTCACCGCGGATCCCTTGGACTCGTTCGAACGCTCCGCCAGCCACCCGGCGACACCGCCGGGGACACGTCGGACCGTGCCGCCGGGGTCGATCGCCAGGACGTGGTCGGCGACCCGATCGAGGAACGCTCGGTCGTGACTGGCGACCACGAGCGCGCCAGGCCACTCGTCGAGGAATGATTCCAGCGACCGCAGCGTGTCGAGGTCGAGGTCGTTCGTGGGCTCGTCGAGAATCAGCAGATTCGGCTCCGTCGCAAGCACCATCACCAACTGCAGACGACGCCGCTCACCCCCCGACAGCATCCGCACTGGCGCGTACTGGGCCGTCGTGTCGAACCAGAACCGCTCGAGCAGCGCCCGATCGCGGAAGTCGGGCTCGCGGTGCGGCCCCGCGACCAACTCGCGGACGACCGCGTTCTGATCGAGATCGGACGAGTGCTGATCGGCGAACCCGACGACGACCGTCTTGCCCCGCTTCACCGTGCCATCGGCAGGCTCGGCGCGCCCGGCGATGATGTCGAGCAGCGTCGACTTGCCCGACCCGTTCGGTCCGACGACGGCCAAACGGGCACCGGGTTCGATCAGCAGGTCGACATGCTCGAACACCGTCAGCTCGTCGGGCAGGCCCACGTTGAAACGCTGAGCGACGCCCTCGAGTTCGACCACTTGGTTGCCGAGTCGAGCGGTGCCGCCACCGAGCTGCAGGTCGCTGCCGCGCACACCGACCGGCGCCGGGCCACCGGACACGATCTCGTTGGCCGACCGCAGACGTGCCTTTGGCTTGGTCGAGCGGGCAGGAGCGCCCCGGCGCAGCCAGGCGAGTTCCTTGCGGGCGAGGATCTTGCGGGTCGACTCCTCCTGCACTTCGCGGTCGATGCGCTCCGCTCGGGCGTCGAGGTAGGTCGCGTAGGCGCTCGAACCGGCGGCGGCCTGGTGGACGAAACAGCGTCCGCCGTCCAGCTCGACGACCTTGCTCGGCCCGACCGCGGTGGTCAGCCGGTCGAGCGCATGACGGTCGTGGGTGACGAGCACGAGGGCCGAGTTCATCTTCACGAGCCGGGATTCGAGCCACTCGATCGCTTCGAGGTCGAGGTGGTTGGTCGGCTCGTCGAGCACGACCATGTCGTGGTCGCCGTGTTCGTCGTCGGCCAGCATCCTGGCAAGCGCCACCCGCTTCGCCTGGCCGCCCGACAGCTCGTCGGTGCGGCGATCGAACAGTGGCTGGACACCGAGCTTCGTTGCGACTGCCGCGACTTCCCACGAGTCGCCGAGGAACTCCCGAACGGTGCCGGGCGGCAGTACCGGGTCCTGTTCGAGCGAGGCGATCCTGACACCTCGACCGAACCGCACGTCGCCCTCATCGGGTTCCAGCACACCGGTCATGATCTTCAACAGCGTCGTCTTGCCCGAGCCGTTGACGCCCACGACGGCGACCCGGTCACCGGTCGAGACCGTGACGGCGACGTCCTCGAACAGCACCTTGTCCGGTTGGGCCATGCCAACTCCGGCGAGGTCGACGCAGATCACCGGCCCGACGCTAGAGCGCCCCGACGCGAAACGGCGTCGCACCAGGGGTCAGACCCCTGCTGCAACGCCGTCCGCGATGCCGTGTGTTGATTGGCGATTGCACCAGGGTTCTGACCCCCGGGGCAATCGTTCAGTCGGCCTGCTCGGCGTCGGGGGCGCCGCGCTCCGGGCGGCCGTTGTTGACCATGTCGGTGATCCTGACCTCGGCGTCGGCCAGCTTCTGGTCGGCCTCGGTCTGGTCGATGCGACCGTTCTCGACGGCGTTGTCGACACGCTCGGTCACCTCGGCGACCAGTTCGTCGATCACCGCTTGGACCTCGACGCCCTGGTCCGCAGCGATCTCGGCCAGCGTGGCACCGTCGCGCAGCTGGGTGCGGAGCTCCTCGCCGTCGATGCCGAGCAGATCGGTGAGCGCCTCGGATGCGACGCCGCGACCGAACATGCCGGGACCGCCGCGATGGCCGCCGGGCCCACGACCTTCCCCGAACTCGCCCCGCTCGGGGCGGTTCTCGACGAGGTGCGCCGCGACGGCGTCGGCCTGGTCGGCGGTGATCGTGCCGGCGTCGACGAGCTCCTGCAGGGTCTCGCGGAGTCGGACGCCCGGATCCGGACGGATGTCGTCCGTCGGGGTCTCGTCGACCTGCTGCACGAGCGCGGCCGGCGACTCCGGCGCGGCGTTCGACAGACCCGGTACGCCGAAGACGAGTCCCGCTGCCGTCCCGGCCAGCAGTCCGCCTGCGAGTCCGACGGTCAGCCGCCGTCCGCCGGACTTCGATGTGGTGGTCTCGTTACTCATGGTGTCGTTCCCTTCAACAGTTGGTCGGCGACCGGTTCATCGCTGACAGCACTCATGGTGAACGCCCTCGGTGAAGAGCGTGCGGGAGCGGCGTAAGACGGTGGTGAGGACATCAGCAAGGCCACGTTCAGCCCTGAGTAGGGTCTTGCGAATGGTGGTTCGCATCGTCGTAGCGGAGGATTCGCTCCTGGTGCGCGAGGGAATCGAGAGGTTGCTCGGCAGGCAGGACGACATCGAGATCGTTGCGATGTGTGTCGATCTGCCCGAACTCCTCGCCGCCGTCGAAGCCCATCGCCCCGACGCCGTGCTCACCGACATCCGGATGCCCCCGAACAACAGCGACGAAGGGATCGTGGCCGCCACCACCCTCCGCGAGCTCCACCCCGACATCGGCGTCGTCGTGCTGTCGCAGTACGTCGAGCCGACGTACGCCCTGCAGCTGCTCGACGGCGGGTCGCACGGACGTGCCTACCTGCTCAAGGAGCGCTTGTCCGACGTCGACCAGCTCGTCAAGGCATTGCAGGAGGTGACGACCGGCGGGTCGGTCATCGACCCCAAGGTCGTCGAATCGCTCGTCGATGCCCGGAGCCGCACGAAGCACTCGCCGCTCGAACACCTCACGCCCCGGGAGCTCGAGGTGTTGTCGGAGATCGCCCAGGGCAAGAACAACGCCGCGGTCGCCGCCTCGTTGGTGTTGTCCGAACGTGCCGTCGAGAAGCACATCAACTCGCTGTTCTCCAAGTTGGGCCTCGGCGAGGAACCCGACGTCCACCGACGAGTCAAGGCCGTGCTGCTGTACCTCGCCGATCGCGACGACTGAGGCGGGACACCGAGGGTGTTGCTGGCACCCCCATGACAACGCAGGGAGGCGCCCTCGCCGACGGCACCCCCGATCAGCACAATGATTTCCCATGGGGGCAATCACCGTTTTCCTCGCCGACGACAGCGCGATCATCCGAGCCGGTGTGAGCGCGATGCTGCAGCGCGACCCCGACGTCGAGGTGATCGGCGTCGCGGAGGACTACGACACGCTCGTCGCCGGTGCCATCGACACGCATCCCGACGTCGTGGTCAGCGACATCCGGATGCCGCCGCACTTCGAGTCCGAGGGCATCGACGCCTGCAAGGAGATCCGCAAGCGCCACCCCGGTACCGGCATCGTGATCCTCAGCCAGTACGACGATCCCGACTACGCCGTCTCACTGCTCGCGGAAGGCTCCGCTGGGTATGCGTACCTGCTCAAGGACCGCATCGCCGAGGGTGATCAGCTGGCACGGGCGATTCGCGAGGTGGCAACAGGCGGCTCGATGCTCGATCCGGTGATCGTGTCGGCGCTGATCAACCCCGTTCGGCGCACCGGCGGGTTGAGCACCGACGACGACGAGCTGCTCGAGATGATCGCCAGCGGTCGCACGATCAAGTCGATCGCCGGCACGCTCAACACCACGCCATCAGCCGTCGCCGACCGGGTGGAACGCCTCTTCGTCCACCTTGCCGAAGGCGTATCGAGCGGCCAGGCCGGAGCGCTCGACCGGCTGCGCCGCCTGCATCGTGCGATCGTCGAACGCGAGGAACAGGGCGAGAGCCTGAGCCGCCTGCTGCCCACCGGTGTGGCCGATCAGTTGATCGCCGAGGGCCGCGCCGTCGGTGAAACCGAGACGCTCGAGGTCACCGTCGTGATGAGCGACATCCGCGGCTACACGACGATCGCCGAGCACGCCGACCCGGCGGTGCTGGCGCAGCAGCTCAACCGTCACCGCGCCGAGATGAATCGTGCAATTCTGTCCGAGGGAGGAACCGTCATGCAGTACGTGGGGGATGCGGTGATGGCCGTGTTCGGCGCGCCGCTCGCCACGACCGACCACGCCGATCGTGCGCTCGCCGCTGCGATGGCGATGCATCGCAACCAGGAGGGCATCAACGACGAGTGGTCCTCCGAGGGACGCACCCCGTTCGGACTGGGGATCGGGCTGAGCACGGGCACGGTCGCCGCGGCCCTGCTCGGCAGCGAGGAGCGCGTCGAGTACACGCTCGTCGGCGACGCCGTGAACCTCTGCCAGCGACTCCAGCAGTTCGCCGAGCCTGGCCAAACGGTGCTGAGCGAACCAACGTGGGAGGCGCTCACCGAGCGGCCTGGCGAATTCGAGCGACTCGATTCGCAACTCGTCAAGGGCCGCGACACACCCGTTGTGCCCTATCGACTACCGCAACAATCCGCCACCGCAGAGGTACAGGGAGCATCGACATGACCGACACGATCTCGACGATGACCGAACCGGATCCGGGAACACCGCCGCTGCAGGGCAACGCCGTGGAGGTCACTGCCGTCTACCGGACGTTCGAGCAGGACACGGCCCCAGTCAGGGCGCTGCGCGGCGCCGACCTCACGGTACGCACCGGTGAGTTCGTCGCCGTGATGGGCCCGTCGGGGTCCGGGAAGTCGACGATGCTCAATCTCGTCGCAGGCCTCGACGTGCCCGACGAGGGCGAGGTGGTCATCGCCGGTGAGTCGCTCTCTGGCAAGGACGAGAACGCGCTCGCGATCATGCGGCGCCAGCACGTGGGCATCGTGTTCCAGTTCTTCAACCTGCTCGAAGGGATGACCGTGCTGGAGAACGTCGTGATGCCCGCCGTGATCGCCGGCCGCAAACGCAAGGTGGCCGAGTCACGCGCTCGCGATCTGCTCGATCTCCTCGGTATCGGCGACAAGGCCAAGCAGGCGCCTGGCGTGCTCTCGGGTGGCCAGCGTCAGCGTTTGGCCATCGCACGAGCCCTGGCCAACGAGCCGACGATCGTGCTCGCCGACGAACCGACCGGCGCGCTCGACAGCGAGGGCGGTGAGGAGGTCCTGGAACTCTTCCGCCGTCTCCACCAGGGTGGGCAGACGATCCTGATGGTGACCCACGACCAGCCGGTCGCCGATGCTGCCGAACGCATCGTGCGGATGAAGGACGGCCGCGTCGACCACGACGGGACGAGCTGAGCGCACCGAGATGCCTGCCGTCTGGATGTGGTTCCGGGTCGAGTGGCGCACTCGGTGGCGGGCACTGGTCGGCCTACTGCTGTTGATCGCCTTCGCAACAGCAGCGGTGGCGGCCACCACGGCCGGGGCGCGCCGAGGGACCACGGCGATGGATCGATTGGCAGCGGTCACCGAGCCGGCGACGGTGCTGGCGCTGCTCAACGTCGGCGCCTACGACTGGGACGTGGTGCGAGCGATGCCTCAGGTCGAGTCCGTCGCCGCGCTCGCCATCTCGGGTTTCGCGGTGGAGGGGATCACCGACGACCCTGCCATCGATCTTCGATCCCTCGGGTTCTTCCCGTTCGTCGACGACCAGGTGTGGACCGCACTCGAACGACCGGTGCTCCTCGACGGTCGGCTCCCGGATCCGACCCGTGCCGACGAGGTCGTCGTGTCGTCGAGTTTCGTCGATTCCTTCGACATGCACGTCGGCGATGAAGTGACGCTGCACCTCTCGAGCGCCGAACAACTCAACACCTACGACGAGAGCGAACCGTTGGGCCCCACAGTCGACGCGACCATCGTCGGGGTCATTCGTTCCGCGTGGTTCCACGACCAGCCCGACTCGCCACTGGGCTTCGTGCTTCCCTCCCCCGGTCTGCACCTGAAGTATCCCGACAACGTCATCGGGACGACCGGCACGGTCTCGGTGAACGCACTGGTGCGACTCCGCGATGGAGAGGCCGGTCTCGACGAGTTCGGACGCGAGTTCACTCGAATCACTGGCATCGACAACGCCGAGTTCGTCAACCTGCACGACGACGCACGCCACACCCGAGACGTCACCGCATTCGAGGCCCGGGTGCTGCAGCTGGTCTCGCTGGTCGCACTGCTCGCGGCGGCGGTGCTGCTCGGCGTTGCGATCTCACGGTATTGCGCCACCTCGTTCACCAACCTGGAGGTGATGCGAGCGTTCGGGCTCACGCCAGAGCAGGTACGGCTCGCCATTTCGTTGGGGCCGGTGTCGGCGGCGACCGCCGGCGTTGCGTCTGGGGTCGCCATCGCGTGGTGGGCGTCTCGTTGGTTTCCGATCGGCAGCGCCGCACTGGTCGAACCATCGCCCGGCAGCTCCTTCGATCCGCTCGTCCTCCTCGCTCCGCTCATCATCGTGCCGCTCCTCGCCGCAGTCACGTGCCTTGCGTCGTTGCGCTCGACGCGTCGGAGCAGTCAGTCGACCTCTCGGGTGTCGCTCATCGAGAGCGCGACGGCGGCCTGGCCCATCACCCTCGGCATCGGCACACGGTTTGCCCTGTCGGGAAGATCGACCCGCAATTCCGCATCCGGAATCCCTGCGCTCGTCGGCGCCACACTCGGTATCGCAGGTGTCACCGCCGCCCTCACGTTTGCGAGCGGGATCGCCGATGCCACCGACGGGTACCAGCGATTCGGGCAGACGTATGAACTCTTCACCGGTCTCGGACAGGGCGGAGAGGACTTTGTCGACGCCGAGGATGCGCTCCTGACCATCGCCTCCGATCCCGACGTCGACGGAGTGCTGGATGCCCGCAACGACGTGGCGAACAGCGCGTCGGGGTCGGTCTCGCTGTTCGACTACCGCCCGGTCGGCGACCCGATCGACGTGGTGGTCACGAAGGGCCGCCTGCCGACCGCAGCGTCGGACATCGCGCTCGCGCCGCTGTCGGCGAGCCAGGCCGGCGTCGATGTCGGCGACACGATCTCGCTCACGGGACCTTCGGGTTCCAGGACACTCACGGTCACCGGCATTGCGTACGTCCCCGCGGGGCCGCACAACAGCTACTCGACCGGGGGGTGGGTACTTCCCGACACATACGACGAACTCTTCGACGGGTTCCGTTTCCACGTCGGCGTGGTGTCGACGCTGCCGGACGCCGACCCGCAAGCGGTGGTGGACCGCCTCGGGTCTCGCGGCATCGCACTCGACCAGGGCCCGGCCTTCCCGCCGAAGGAACGCGCCGAACTCGCCGAGCTGCGAACGATGCCGCTCTATCTGGCGGGCTTCCTGGCGATCCTGGCCGTCGGCGCGATTGCCCACACCCTCGCATCGACTGCTCGACGCCGTCGACACGACGTTGCGATGTTGCGCGCGTTGGGGATGCGTCCACGCGACACAGCGACCATCGTGTTCGTCCAGGCGATCGCGATCGCCGTCGTCGGACTCGCGATCGGCCTCCCGCTCGGTCTTGCGGTGGGTCGAACCGTGTGGCGCACGGTCGCGAACGACACCCCGATCGAGTTCATCGTCCCTGCCAGCTGGGACATCATCGCCGTCACCGCGGCCGGAGCGCTGGCCGTCGTCGCCACCCTCGCCGTCTGGCCATCGCAGCGCCTGGCTCACCTGAAACTTGCACGAGAGTTGCGCACCGAATGAACCGGCGCCGCGACGCTCGTTCCAACCACGGTGTGGTGATGCTGGCACCCCCGCCCGGTCGGAGGTGACACCCTTGTCACGACCGCCGAAATCGGCTCCACTGGAGCCGATGGACGTCATCACCGGCCCCGACGCGCCAACCGGGATCGAGGCGAGCGAACGCGTGGAGAACGCAGTCATCACCCCATCCGACGCCGCCCGCGTGGGTCCTGTGTCGGTGGACGACGCCGGCGACGCCCCACGCCCATCGAAGCCGGCATGGTGCGTTCTCGCGGCTCCCGTCGCCATCGGACTCGCGATCGCCGGACTGATCACCGCCGCCGGCGCAAACGGGCCCACGGCGACTCAGGTCGTCGGGGCGATGCTTGTTGCGGTCTGGGCTGCCACGGGCGTCGCACTCGGCGTCCGTCGCCGTCAGGACCGGCTCGGCCCCATCGTGCTCGCCGCTTCAGTGGCCGCCGGGGTCCTGTGCCTTGCACAGGCGCTCGTGGCGAGCGCGGACACGACGAACGACCTCGCCGCCGTGGCGGTGCGGCTCGCCCTCGGACTGCTACCGGCGTTCGCCCTCCACCTGTTCGTCGCCTTGCCAGACGGTCGACTGACGAGCGCCGCCCGGCGTCGCGGCGTGGCAGCCGGCTATGTCGTCAGCCTCACCACCGGTGCAGCACTGTGTACCGACCTCGACTCGATCCCCGCCTGGCCGATCGTGACGCTGTGGGCGGGCGCGTTCTGCGCAGGCGTTCCCGCCGCCGCCTCCCGCTATCGGAGCGCAGGGGCCATCGACCGTCGCCGGATCCAATGGCTCGGGTGGGGGCTCACCGTGGCGGCAGAGGGCATCCTCGTGATGACGGCGCTGCGGCTGCTCACCGAGTGGCCGCACGACCCCGGCGCCGTCGCTCTCGCGATGACCGGGCTCGTCCCGATCGCGATCATCGCCGGCACGCTCCCGAAGATGGTCGCACGGGTCGACCGGCTGCTCACTCACACGATCGCCCTCACCGGTCTCACCACGCTCATCCTCGTCGTTTACGTGATCGTCGTGCTCGGTCTCGGACGCACCCCTCGGGGCAGCGAGCGGTCACTGCTGCTGCTGTCGATGGTGGCGGCGGCCATCGCTGCCCTGCTGTACCTCCCCGCCCGGAGTTGGCTGACCGAGCGGGCCAACCGGCTCGTCTACGGAGCCCGGGTGGCCCCCGACGAGACGCTGCGCACGTTCGGTCAGCGCCTCACCCGATCGATCCCGCTCGACGAGCTGCTCCTGCAGTTGGCCGAGAACCTGCGCAGCTCGATGGTGCTCGAGTCGGCGGAGGTGTGGACCGGTCAAGCCGGCCGGTACGAACGGTCGGCCGGCGTGCCGCACCGTCAGCTCCAACCGGTCGCCATCGGCCCGAAAGAACTCCCGGTCGTCGCACGCGCCGGGGTGAGCGGTGGCACGTGGCTCGACATCTGGGTGCCGCAGCTCGTCGGACCCAGTGGCAGTTCGGCCATGCGGGTCGCGCCGCTGGCGCATGCCGGCATGCTGCTCGGCTTCATCGTGGTGACCCGCAAGCCCGACGCCGAGCCGTTCAGCGAAACCGAGGACACGGTGCTCACCGAGATCGCCCGTCAGATCGCCCTGGCGCTGCACAACGTGCAACTCGACACGGCGCTGCAGGCGAGCCTCGACGAGCTGCAGGTCCGCAACCAGGAGCTGCAGGACTCACGAGCGCGCATTGTGGCCGCAGGCGACAGCGAGCGCCGCAAGCTCGAACGGAATCTGCACGACGGCGCCCAGCAGCACCTCGTCGCGCTCGCCGTGAAGCTCCGGCTCGCGCGTGATGCGGTCGAGGACAACGACGCCGCGGACGCAATCGTGATGATCGACGAGATCAAGGGTGATGTGCAGACAGCGATCGCCGAACTCCGAGCGCTCGCGCACGGCATCTTCCCGCCGCTGCTCGTGTCGGGCGGGTTGTGCGAAGCGCTCCCGGCCGCGGCGGGCCGGGCGGCGCTGCCGACCACAGTGGACTTCGACGGTGTCGGCCGCTACGGCAACGACATCGAGGCGGCCGTGTACTTCTGCACACTCGAGGCGCTCCAGAACGCCGGCAAACACGCTGGCGAAGATGCGAGTGCCACGGTGCACGTCGCCGAGGTTGACGGCGTACTGCGCTTCCAGATCTGCGACGACGGGGCCGGATTCGAGATGCTCGGAAACGCTGCCGGCCACGGCTTCGTCAACATGGCCGACCGCCTCGGCGCGTTCGGCGGCACGATCGAGGTGGCGTCAGCACCGGGAGTGGGTACGACCATCACGGGAACGATTCCGCTTCCCTCCGTGGAGTGACCTGACGATGGGTGGCGTCGCGTATCGATTGATCAGTGGGCTTCGGCATCGGTGGCGATCGACGGCGGCCATCACACTCCTGGTGGCGGTGGTGTTCGGTGTGGTCATCACCGTTGCCGCTGGAGCCCACCGGACGGCAACGGCTCCTGACCGCTACACCTCCTCATCGCAGATCGAAGCCGATGGCATCGTCACGCAGGACGGTGGCCGGCCTCGAACCGACGAGATCGCCGAACTGGACGGCGTGGTGTCGGTCGACTCGGTCACGTTCGTGTTCGGTTCGGTCGCCGATCCGAGCGGCGCCGGCCTCGGAAACGTGTTCTCCGGCTCGCCCCGAGCCATCGGCATGCGCCTCGTGCACGGGCGCGACACCGATCCCGACCAGGCGGACGAGTTCGTGGCATCGCAGAGCTTCGTCGACGCCACCCAAGCCGAGATCGGCGACTCGTTCGAGGTCGCCATGTACACCCAACAACAAGTGGACGACGGAGGGTTCGCGACGCCGAACCCCGAAGGTCCACGAGTCATGGTCACCCTCGTCGGCGTCATCGATGGACCAACCCAGCTCGACGACCCGACGCCGGTCGTCGTCGTGTCGCCGGCGCTACTCCGAGCGCCCGAGGTCAGCGTCGCGCTGACCCTCACTGCGGTCGAACTTCGCGACGGTGTCGACCTGTCGCAGCTGCGAGCTCAGCTCGACACGCTGCCGGACAGCCAGGGACTGAGCCTCGACCCCGCCGAGGTGATCAGCGACGAGGTCAGGCGTGCGGTGTCGACACAGGCCCAGGGGCTGTGGCTCCTCGCGCTGGCGGCCGCCATCGCTGCCATCGCGGTGATCGGCCAGTTGATCACCCGCCAGGTGCGACCGACTCCCGCCGATCGCGAGCGACTCGGCGCGATCGGCTTCACCAACCACCAGGTGGTTGCGGTGGCGATGGGGCACGCGGTGATTCCGATCGTGGTCGGCTCCTTGCTCGGTGCTGCACTTGCAGTCATTCCGTCTGGCCTGTTCCCGAACGGGTTCGTCGGCACGATCGAGCCCACACCCGGGACGTTCGTGGACTGGAGCGTGCTGGCTGGCTCAGCCCTCGTCTCGATCATCGCGCTCAGCCTCTGGATCTTCGTGTCGCTGGCGGTGACCGGATCGAGAGTTCACTCGGCCGTCCCATCGCCGGCCGTCGACGCGCTCGCCACACGCACGGCCAGTTCGGCGGCTGCAACCGGGATGCGTCTTGCGTTCGGCCGCTTCGCCAACGCCCACGGCCCAGCACGCGGCTCGATGGTCGGCGTGATGCTGACGATTGCGGGAATCACCGCAGCGCTGACGTTCGGCGCGAGCCTCGATCGGTTGATCGACGAGCCGTTCCGCTACGGCACCAATTACGACGCTGCGATCGGCGACAACGGTGGAACGGAGCTTCCGCAAGGCTTTGCCGATCGTCTGGATGCACGGCCCGACGTGACGTCGCTGATTCTCTACTTCGACGCCAGCGCTCGCGTCGGCGACACGACGGTGCCCGTCCTCGGCATGGAGACCGTTCGCGGCGAGGGGACCCCGACCGTGGTCGCCGGGCGACTTCCGGTCGGCAACGACGAGATCGCGTTCGGCCGCGTCACGGCGCGCGACATCGACGCCGGGATCGGTGACGACGTGACCTTGGTCGGCGCCTCCGGCACGGCCGTCTACCGCGTCACGGGGTTGGTGGTCGTGCCTGGCCTCGGCGCGAACGACGGTCTGGGTCGCGGTGGCCTCGTGACGCCGAGCGGGCTGACGAAGATCGACGCCGACGCTCGCCCGACGATGGCCGCGGTGCAGCTTCGCGGGAGCTATGCGGACTTCGCGGCCAAGGTGCCGGAGCTGGCCGACGCAGCGCCCAACGCTCCGTATCAGCCCAGTGCGATCGTCAACATCGCGCGAGTACGAACGATTCCGTTCGCACTCGCGGTGGTGTTGGCCGCGCTCGCACTGCTGACCGTTGGGCATGTGATGGTCACATCCACACGCGGCAGTCGACGCGAGCTGGCGATCCTGCGATCACTCGGCGCCCAGTCGGGCTGGATCGCCCGGGTCGTGCACTGGCACGCCACGTTGTTCACGTTGTTCAGCGTCGCCATCGGCATCCCGCTCGGCGTCATCACCGGGCGACTGGTGTGGATCGCGTTCGCCCAGAACATGGGCGCCATCGATACCGCCGTCGTTCCCCTTGCGGCCTTTGGCGTCGCGGCGTTGATCATCGTGACGCTCGCCAATGTCGCTGCCGCGATTCCGGCCCGACGCGCCCGCCGGGCTCGTCCGGCCCAACTCCTGCGAACCGAGTGAGTGGTACATCAGGGGTCTATTGCATCAGGGGTCAGACCCCTGATGGAGCCCCCGGCCAGTCGGGGTCGCCACCGGACTCCCAGAGGCGGCGAAGGACTCGGGGCGACAGCTCGTCCTTGTTCACGTAGGCGATCGCTCCGCTCGAACGCGCACCCGGCGGAAGATCCTCGAGCGTGTAGGTCGACACGAGGATCACCTTCACGCTCGGGTCGGTGTCGGTGATGATGCGCGTGGCCTCGATGCCGTCGAGCTCTCCCATG
The DNA here is from genome assembly GCA_963698435.1 of Ilumatobacteraceae bacterium. Lineage (GTDB taxonomy): Bacteria > Actinomycetota > Acidimicrobiia > Acidimicrobiales > Ilumatobacteraceae > Sva-07. Next base: position 545,597 of record CAVOQV010000005.1, read on the forward strand.
TTGATGTCCATCAACACGAGCTGCGGTGCGATGTCGGCGCTCGTCTCAACGGCCTCCTCCCCCGATGCGACCTCGGCGACCAGTTCGAAGCCGGCGACACGCGTCACCACGGCACGTGCTGCGGCCCGGAACGGAGGCTGATCGTCGACGATCATCACGGTCACCCGTTCAATCGATTCGTCGGCCATCACGAACCTCTCAGCACTTCCTGAGCGGCATGCCATCCACACATGCCGTGTACGCCGCCTCCGGGAGGGGTGGAACTCGAACACAAGTACACACCGTCGATCGGCGTCTTCCAGGGATGCAGCCCCAGCGCGGGACGTCGCACGAACTGGCGGAGGTCGGCCACGCCACCGTTGATGTCGCCACCGATGTAGTTGGCGTCGTGCGCCTCCACCGCTGCGGTGTTCATCGCGTGCCGCGCGACGATGCGGTCCCGGAAGCCGGGAGCGAACCGTTCGATCTGTCGCTCGATCCGGTCGGTCATGTCGACCGTCGAACCGTTGGGGACGTGGCAGTACGCCCACACGGCCTGCGTGCCCTCGGGGGCGCGGGTCGGATCGAAGAGACTCTGCTGCGCCAGCAAGACGTACGGCCGCTCGGGATGACGGCCGGCCTGCACGTCGGACTCGGACGCGGTGATCTCGGCGAGCGTGCCGCCGAGGTGCACCGTGGCTGCCCGGGCGCAGTCGGGATTCGCCCACGGGATCGGTCCGTCGAGTGCCCAGTCGAGCTTGAACACGCCCGGCCCGTACCGGAACCGCGTCAGCGCCCTGCGGTATCGATCGGGCACCGCGTCGCCGGCGATCGCCAGCACCTGGCGCGGCGTGAGGTCGAGCAGCACTGCATCGGCCGGCGGAAGCTCGGCCAACGATTCGATCCGTCGATTGCATTCGACCCGACCGCCGAGCTTCTCGAGTACCGCCACGAGGGCATCCGCGATCTGCTGCGAGCCACCGCGCGCCAGCGGCCATCCGACGAGATGGGCGAGCACGCCGAGCATCAGGCCGTAGCCCGCCGTCGCCGGCGCCTTCAGGCTGAGGATCGAGTGACCGGCGAGGCCGGCGAACATGGCCTGCGCCTCGTCGGTGTCGAAACCCCTGCGACCGACCGTGTACGCCGGCAGCACACCGACGGCGCCGTAGCGGGCGAGAGCGATCGGGTGCTTCGGAGGGATCGTCAGCGGCGAGAGCAGCCCATCGGTGAGGTCGAAGCCCGCGTCGACGAACGGCCCGAACAGACGGCGGTACGCCTTCGCATCCGTGCCCAACCCGTCGGCGGTCTCGTCGACCGAACGGTGTACGACAGCGGCTCGTCCGCCATCGAGGGGATGCGCGAGCGGCACGTCGGGTTGGATCCATTCGAGGCCGTGATCGCGTAGGGGCAGATCGCTCTCGGCGATCTCGCGGAAGGCCGGCGAACCGACGGCGAGCGGATGGATCGCCGAGCAGACGTCGTGCAGCACGCCCGGCAACGTGAGCTCCTCGGTTCGGGTGCCGCCGCCCGGTCGAGCGTTGGCCTCGAAGACGGTGACATCCCACCCGGCGCGCGCCAGCGTGACAGCGGCCACGAGCCCGTTCGGCCCAGCCCCGACGACGACGGCTGATCGCCCGGTCACGTCATTCACTCCGAAGTACCTGTGCCGGGTGACGTCGCAGGCCGAGGCGCACGGGCAACGCACCGGCGAATGCCGCAAGCGTCAGCACAGCGAGCGCGAGTACGACCAGCGGCTCGAGCGGAACAACCGGTTCGGCGAGCGTCCCGAATGCATTGGCCAGCAGGTTCCAGAGTCGACGCCCGACCACAACGCCAATCGGCAGACCGACCAGCAAGCCGACCGCCCCGATCGTGACGCCCTGCGAGACGCCGACGGTGGTCACCCCGCCGTTCGTCGAACCCATCGACTGCATGATGGCAAGATCGCGACGGCGGCGGCGAACCGCCACGACCATGGCGTTCACCACGGTGACGCCAACGACGAGCACCAGCAGACCGGACAGCATGAGCGGCAACGACCGGAGGCGGTCGAGGCTGTCGATCTCGGACGGCCGCTGTGCCGGAGCCAGCAGGAGTGAGTAGTTCGAGATACCGGAGAACACACCCTCGGCGACCGTCGCTTGAAACCGCTGGTCGAACGCTTCGACGTCGGCCGACTCGCGCAGATCCACGGCGAAAACGAGCTTGTCGGTCGACTGGCCGAACGATGTCAGCGCGTCGAGCGACACGAGCGCTCCGTCGCCAATGGAGGTGCGATCCGAGCCCTCGTACAAGCCCATGCTCGGCAAGACGACACGACCGACGACGAGAGCCAAACCGTCGAAACCAGACGACGCGAGCGAGACCTGGTCACCGATCCCCACACCGAGCCGATCCATCGTCCGAGTCGCGAGAGCAACCTCCCCGGCGACCACGGGTGCTCGCCCCATTGCGATCGTCGGCGGAATCGCTTCACTGCCGGACCCGAGCGCCACCGAGGTGACCGGGAACCCGTCGAGCTCGACCTCGGTGACCCTGAGCGCGTCCGCCCGATCGACGTCGGGATCGGCCCGCAACGCGGAGACGAAGCCGTCAACCCGGGTCTGAGTGTCGAAGATCTCGCCGTCCCAGTCGTAGACGACGTCGAAGTTCGATCCGTAGAAGCGCCCGTCATCGACCACACGGTCGAGGCTGGCCGCGAACACGATCGTCGATGCTGCGATCGCCACGGCCGTGACCGCTCCGATGTTGGTGGCCCGGGTCGGTACCGCCGTGGCACCACGACCGGGTTCCAGCCCGAATCGAATCCCCGTGGCCACGTGAGGTGAAAAGCCGGCGGAGCCGAGCCACGATGCCACCGCCGACGGGCGGACCGATGCTGATTCACGCAAGCGTCGTGAGTTTCGCCACGCAGGGAACACACCGATGAGCGCGACGGCGAGGAACCAAACGCACGCCCCGCCCACCACCACGGGAATGTTCACGTCCCAACCGGGGTCGATTTCGGCATTGCGGGCCGGCCCGACAGGCGTGAACCACGACAAGCCGATCGCGATGAGCACTGCGACGGCCGCGCCGACCGCAGCGGCCAACATCAGGCGAAACACCAGCGTCGTCGCCCGTTCGCGGCGCGTCGTGCCGATCGCCGCCAGCGTGTGATTGTCGCGAGCGTCGAGTTGACAGCGGCGCGCCATGGCCTGCCAGATGAGGAGGAGACCGAGCAAGGCCGTGATTCCGGCAAAGATCGCCAAAGCGACGGCCGCCGGTTCCGTTCCCCTCAACGCTTTGGCACGCGTGACGTCGCGGGTCTGGTACACGATCTTCTCGGCGGGCACCATCGCGTCGACCGTGGATCGAAAGGAGTCGACTTCGTCGTGGCTCGTCAGCCGGACGATCGCGCCCCACCATCCAATCGAGGGTTCACCCAAGGATCGGTACAGCGCCGGCGTGATCCAAGCATTCAAGGGTTCGTAGCCCTGGTCGACGACGATGCCTTCGAGCCCGTTGCCGATGCCGACCACCTTCAAATCGACCGGCGTACCGAAGTCGGGCGCATTGATCACCTCGAACATCGCGTCCTCGCCGTTCTCCTCTGCGCTCATCAGGCGACCGAGATCGTCGCTCGACGGGATCCGTCGCCTCCAACTGGTCACCGACAACGAGTCCTGCGTCCGTTGCGTACGTCCGATCGAGATAGAGCTCATCGAGGACATCGGGGTCGGGCATCCGCCCGTCGACCAGAACGGGTCGTTGAAACTCCCACGGCGCGCCGCCCGTCGTCCCGACCGTCGCTGGCCCCGAGAAGAGGTCCCCGAAGCTGTGCACCTGGCCCGCTCGCGGCAAGACGAGCACGCCAGTGATCCTGGACGCCTGCTCGACGGTCGGCAGAGCGGCAAGGGCTTCGAAGTCGAGTGCTGATTCGTCCCCACTGTCCGGGTTCACCAGCACATCGGCCACATCGGTCGCGTCGATCATCCGATCGACGGCCGACGACGTTCGAACCGAGCCGGCAACCCCACCGAGCACGAGGCCCCCGACGAGCGCCACGAGCAACGCGAGGCCCACGAGATTTCTCCACCCGTGGCGCAACTGGGCGCGGGCGAGCGCGAGCGACGTGTGCACCAGATGATCTGACCACGCAGCGACCCGCTCGACAAGGACGCTGGCGTCACTTTCGTCGTGGTGCTGGCACCCCGGTCAAGACACCGGGCGGTCACCTCGTCCTCCGGGCCACCGATGCGTACGTTCGAATCGAGGAGCTTGCACAGGCTTCATCGAGAAGGGAGAACACCATGACCAGTCCGAAACCCCGCACCGTTCTTGCCGGAGCCAGCGCGGCGCTCCTCCTGCTCAGCGCCTGCGGATCCGACGGCAACTCGAGCAGCGCCGACACCGAAGCGTGCGACGCCTGGATCGCGGCCGACACCGCACTCATCGGCTATCTGTTCACCGGCGACGGCGACGCCGAATCGGTCACGGCCGCGTTCGATGCCTCGATCGACGCAGCGCCCGACGATCTCGTCGACACCGTGACCGAGCTCAAGGCGGAGGCCCTCCCGCAGATCGAAAACCCGGAGCTCGACGCCACCGACCGGACCCTCGAGCTCTACGCCGATGCGATCGCCTGGGCCGGCGACAACTGCGACGTCGACACCCTCGACGTCACGGCCAAGGAGTACGAGTACACGGGTATCCCAGACACCCTCACGACGGGCTACAAGGTTCTCAACTTCACCAACGAGGGCCAGGAACAGCACGAGATGTTCACCTTCAAGATCAACGACGGTGTCACCGAGTCGCTCGACCAGATCTTCGAACTGCCCGAAGAGGAGATCTTCGGCAAGATCACACCGGTGAACGCCGCGTTCGCTCCCCCGGGCGGCGGTGATACCGGTTCCTGGAACCTCACCTCGCCGGGGAACTACGCCGTCGTGTGCTTCGTCTCGGTTGGTTCGGTCGGCGAGACCGAAGGCGACGGACCGCCACACGTGACGCAGGGCATGGTCCACGAGTTCACGGTGACGTCATGAGAATCGAATCGAGCGTCACGAGCCTGAGCTGGATCCCGTCGGAAGCAGTGACGGGCCTCAACAAGGCGATCTTCGGAACGGGCTTCACCCATTACGACGATCCGCCGCCCGATCAGCTCGGCGACCTGGAGGCGCTGCGGGCCGCCGACCGGTTCCGGTTCGCGAATCACCTCATCGGCTGGATCGAGGTGGTCGACGGCAAGATCGTCGACGCCGGCTACGACGGCGGCTGTCTGATGGGCGCAACGACGGTCGCGGTCGGCCCCAAGCAGGCCACGTTCGCGGCCGTCGCGTTCGACGACATCCGCCAACCCGTCGAGCTGACGGCCACATCGGCACGGTTCGTTCAAACCGTCGGCGGGCACACCGCCGTTCCGGCACCTCGCCGGGTCAACAAGCCACCGTTCCTCAAGTTCGAGGCACCCACCGTCTGGACCACGATGGCCTTGACGGTGCACGCGGACGGGATCAGCGAGTTCGAGCTCGTCGGTGCCAGCTCGTTCCCTCGCCACTGGGTGTACGACCACTCCGGCAACCTCGCGGCCAAAGCGGGGATGGCCGACTTCAAGGAATGGTGGCGCCACTCGTTCGGCAAGCACACGCCGTGGGGCGACCAGGACTCGCCGGCGCTGGTGACCGCCGTCGAGACCGCGCTCGAACGCGAGCTCGCCGGCCACATCATGCGCGGCGGCGGCAAGTCGTCGATCCGTAAGGTCAAGGAAGGTGGGCTGCTCACCGAACAGGGCGCGAAGGATGATGACGTGTTCCTGTTGCTCAATGGCGTGGTGAGTGTGGAGGTCGACGGAGCTGCGATCGCCGAGGTCGGCCCTGGCGCGATCCTCGGTGAGCGGGCCGCGCTCGAAGGCGGCGTGCGAACGTCGACGCTGCGTGCACTCACGAAGGTGAGCGTGGCCGTGGTGAAGCCCGACCAGATCGCCGAGGAGGAACTCGTCCAACTCAGCGCCGGCCACCGTCGAGAGACGCCATCGGCCTGATCGGCTGGACATCATGTGGCTCATCAGCGCGCGCGACCTCGCCTGGAGAAAGCGGCGATTCCTCATCGCCGTCATCTCGGCGTCGCTGGTCTTCAGCCTGACACTGGTGCTCGAGGGGTTGATGAATCACATCACCAGCGAATCCGCCCGGGTGGTCGACCGCTTCGACGCCGACGTCTGGATCGTGGCACCCGGCGAATCGGGCCCGTTCACCTCGAGCACCCTGCTGGCCGCCTCGACGGCCGCAGACGTCGCCGCACTCCCCGGCGTCACCCGCGCCGAGGCGATGATTGCGGCCCGCGACACGATCGATGACACCTGGGTCAACGTGCTCGGCTACGACCAGGGCGGAACCCTCGACGACACGCCGCTGACTGCAGGTCGGATGCCGAACGGGTCGGGGGAAGCCGTGGTCGAGGATTCACTCGGCTACCGGCTCGGGGAGATGATTTCGGTGGGCAGCGAGTCGTTCGACGTCGTCGGCATCGCCCACGGACTCGCCTACAGCTTCGGCGCCCCAACCGCGCTGATCCCCGTGAGTGGGGTCCAACGAGCGCTCCTCGGCGGACAGCCTGCGATCGGGGCCGTCGCCGTCACGGGGGCTCCCGACCCGCTCCCCGACGGCCTTCGAGCGATGAGCAGTGCAGACGTCGTGGCCGACATGCACGTGGGAATGGAACAGTCGCTGCAGATCGTGTCGATTCTCAACGGACTGCTGTGGATCATCGCGGCGGCGATCATCGCTTCGATGGTGTACCTGTCGACGCTGGAGCGGGTTCGTGACTTCGCCGTGATGAAGGCCATCGGCGTGTCGAACCGATCACTACGCCTCGGGCTTGCCGCGTCATCGCTGTTGCTGGCCATCCTCGCGGCCGTCGGCGGAACGATCCTCGCGTTCTTCCTCGGCCCCCGCTTCCCGATGGAGATCGACACGCCGCCGTCGGCGTACGTGACCCTGTTGGTCGTCGCCGTGGTGGTCGGTCTGCTCGCCGGGTTCATCGGGCTCCGCAAGGCCGTCCGCGTCGACCCTGCCCTCGCATTCGGAGGAGCCTGATGGCCGAGGTGTCGATCCGTGATCTCGTGGTGGAGTACACCTCCGGCGGCTACGTCGTGCGACCGATCAACGGCCTCGATGTCCGCGCCGGCGATGGCGACCTCGTGCTGCTGCTCGGCGCGAGCGGCTGCGGCAAGACAACCCTGCTGTCGGCACTCGCCGGCATCCTGCGACCGGCCGCCGGCACCATCACCGTCGACGGCACCAACGTCACCGAGCTGTCGGGCATGCAACTCACGCAGTACCGCCGGCACCAGGTCGGCATCGTCTTCCAGGCGTTCAATCTCATCCCGAGCCTCACCGCTGCCGAGAACGTGGCGCTGCCACTTCTGGCGACCGGGGTCGGGCGGCGGGCATCGCTCGACCGAGCACGACAACTCCTCGACCACGTCGACCTCGCAGCCCGAGTCGACCACCAACCCGGCGACCTCTCGGGCGGTCAGCAACAGCGGGTGGCGATCGCCCGGGCGCTCGCGCTCGAACCGCCGCTCCTGCTCGCCGACGAGCCCACCGCGCACCTCGATTACATCCAGGTCGACGGAGTCATCCGGCTCCTCCGAGGGTTGGCACGCGAGGGCCGAACGATCATCGTCGCGACGCACGACGACCGCCTGCTTCCGCTCGCCGACCAGGTCGTCGAGCTCAGTCCCCGCGCGAACGAGGTCGTCGAGAGTCGGGTGATCCTGCTGTCCGACGGCGAGACACTCTTCCTCCAGGGCGACCCGGGTGATCTGGTGTACGTGGTCGAACGGGGCGTGATCGAACTGACCAGGGAGCGGCAGCACGCGGCTCCCGAAGTGATCGCTCGCATCCTCGCCGGTCAGTACTTCGGCGAACTGGCACCGATCTTCGGGTTGCGGCGATCAGCGACCGCCCGTGCCGTCGGCGCAACCACGGTTCGTGGCTTTGGACCGGGCGAATTCCGGGCCGGCATCGGCAAGCGTGCGCTCGACGACCTGATCGCGTCGACTTCGACGGGATCGTGAACCGGCGCGATCTCCATCGGACGTCGACCCCAACCGGGCGTCATCACACCCCGTTCGGAGCGAGTGCACGCTCGAGCCCGGCCGGGTCGTCGACCGACACCCGCAGCTCGCGCAGCGTCACCGGAAACCCCGCGACGTGCGCACGGCCGGCCGGTTGGAACGCGAGACGGACGATGCCCGACGACGAGCCGTTGACCAGCCACCGGCCGTTCCAGCCGTGGGCACCCCATCCCCAGACCCTGCCGTAGTCAGGAGCGACCGACTGCACCGACGAGCGGGGGACGCTCGCACGGAACGCCCAGCCGAGCCGGACCACGAGGTCGGTGGCGGACACGTCGACGTACGAGTTCCCGGACGTCAGGCCGAGCACCACCATCGCCTGGTTCGCACCGGTGAACCGGATTGGAAAGCGCTGGATCTCCTGGCTCATGCGATCAACGTATCGCCGGAGCGGTGAGCTGCCCTCGGCCCGTTCAGGCGCTCTCGGGCGGCTCGGCGGCGGCCGGCCAACGCGGCGACACCGGAAGGACGAAGCCGATCACGGCGCCGCCGCCGTCGCGCTGTCGTGCACTGACCGTGCCTCCGGCGCGGACGATCACGTCGCGGACGATCGACAGCCCGAGGCCCGACCCGGGCATCGAACGCGCCGCCTCCGAGCGATGGAACCGATCGAAGACCCGTTCCTCCTCGCCAGGGGTGATGCCCGGCCCACGGTCGAACACGGTGAGCGTCCCGCCATCGACCGTCACCTCGATCGTGCCACCCGTCCCATCGAACTTGCACGCGTTGTCGATCAGATTCGTGACCGCCCGGTCGAGCGCCGATCTGGGTGCGTCGACCGCCACAGCGTTGCGCACCTCGACCACCACGTCACGCGACCGTCGCCGCCCGACGCGCTCCGCGACCTCGCGGGCGAGATCGGCCAGTTCGATCCGCTCGTCGGGCTGCGCTTCGAGTTCCCCGGACGCGACGGCGACCAGCTCGTTGACGAGATCGGTCAGCTCGGTCACCTCCGAATCGAGGTCGTCGAGCACGCCGTCACGCATCTCCGGCGACATCTCCGGGTGGCGCCGGAGGACCGACAGGTTGGTCTTCAAACTGGTCAGCGGGGTGCGCAGCTCGTGGCCGGCATCCTGCACGAGGCGGCGCTGCTCCGCTCTCGAGACCGCAGAGCGCGCTGAGCATGTTGCGGAACGCCGAGCCGAGCCGGCCCACCTCGTCGGTTCCCGTTCCCGGAACTTCCACGTCCAAGCGGCCAGACGAGCCGACATCCTCGGCGGCGCCGGTCAGACGTCGGATCGGCGCGGCAACCGTGCCGGCGATCAACCAACCCACCAAGGCCGCAGCGATCGACACGAGGACGACCAGCAACAACGTCCGTTGGCGCAGGTCGCTCAGGACACTGTCGACCTCGTCGAGCGAGCGGCCCACCTGCAGAGCTCCGTTGGCGAGGCCGATCGTGTGGACCCGCAGCGACTCATCGGCGACCCTGAGCGTGTCCCGATCGATCGCTCGGGGTGTCCCAACGACGGTCAACGCTCCCTCGTCGATGGGCGCATCATCCGGGAACGACGACGCGACCGACGCGCCGCTCACATCCAGCACCCGAACGGCGTACACCTCGAGCAGGCTTCGTGTCGGCATGGTGATGCGACCGTCGACCGCCCGTCCGATCATCTGGCTCGTCGCCTGCGTGATCGATCGGTCGAGCTCGTCGACGAGGCGAGCGCTCGTCGACCGGTAGCCGATCAGGCCAACGGTGAACGTGGCGATCAGCGCCACCAACGCGAGCGACAGCGCGATCTTCCAGCGCAGCCCCATCAGCCGTCGATCCGGGCCGTGTAGCCGACTCCACGCACCGTGTGCACGATGCGCGACTCGCCCTCGGCCTCGGTCTTGCGCCGGAGGTAGCCGATGTAGACCGCGAGGTTCTTCGAGTCGGGCCCGAAGTCGTAGTGCCAGATGCGGTCGTAGATCGTGGAGTGGTCGAGCACGATGCCATGGTTGGCAACGAGCAGCGCCAGGAGGTCGAACTCGGTCTTCGAGAGCTGGATCTCACGATCGCCGCGAAATCCGCGCCGACCGGACGTGTCGAGTCGCAGGTCGCCGAGCACCAGTTCGCCCTCGGGTTGCTCGGCATCGTCGGAGCCGTAGCCCGAGCGCCGCAACAGCGCACGAATTCGCGCGAGCAGCTCGTCGAGGTCGTAGGGCTTCGGCATGTAGTCGTCGGCGCCGGCGTCGAGACCGGCGACGCGATCGCTGGTCTCGGTGCGAGCGGTCAGCATCAGGACCGGCAGTCTGCTGCCTTCCGATCGCAACACCCGACACACCGTGAGACCGTCGACGATCGGCATCGACACGTCGAGCAGCAGCACGTCGGGCTCGGCCTGCCGGATCGCTTCGAGTGCTTCGGCACCGTTGTTCGCCGCTGCGACCGTGTAGCCCTCGAGCTGCAGCGCACGCACGAGCGATTCGCGTACCGCTCGATCGTCCTCGGCGACGAGAATCCGAGCCGTCGATGTGTCCGTCACGGACCCCAGTCTGCTCGCCAGCGGTGAGAATCCGGTGTGACCCGACCGCGTCCTTGCGGACCCGACCCGAAAAGACCAGCTGGACGTTCGGTGGTTTGCTACGAACGAGGAGTGCAGATCGCCGATCGTCCGTTCGCTCCACCTGTGACTGGCGCGATCGCCGTCGGTGGCGCCATCGGGGCGGCCGGCCGATGGGCTGTCGCCGAACTCCTCGACGCTGCGAGCACGCCGCACGTGCCCGGAACCTGGCCGTGGGCGACGCTCGTCGTCAACGTGATCGGGTGTCTGCTGATCGGCCTGGCGGCGCGGACGCTGTCGGCGGGAACCGTCGCGTGGGCGTTCGCCGTCACCGGCGTGCTCGGGGGATTCACGACGTTTTCGGCGCTCGCGGTCGAACTGAACGATCTCGCCGACGCCGACCGCCTCCCGGTGGCCGTGCTCTACGGCGCCGTCACGCTCGCAGCAGGAGTCGGTGCGACCTTCGTCGCCCACCGGCCCGTCGAGGTCGGCGAATGACGCCGGTGCTGTTCGTCGCTGCTGCCGGGCTCGGCGCTCTCGGACGACACCTCGTGGCGCAGTTCGCCTGCTCGTGGGTGTCGCTGTTGTGGGTGAACTCGATCGGTGCCGGCATCCTCGGTCTGATCGCGGCGTCCGACCTTGGCGCCGACGCACGCACGATCCTCGGCGTCGGCTTCTGCGGCGCGCTCACGACCTTCTCCTCGTTCGCGATGGAGACACGTACCCTCGGCTGGCGTTGGGGCAGCGTGTATGCCGGCGTCACCGTGATGTCGGCGTGCGCGGCCGCGTCGCTCGGCAGCACCTTCGTGTGAAACCGCCGCAGGGGGAGACCCCCCTGCGGCGATCAGGAGGTCTCGAGGATGCGGACCGGGAGTTCGCGGGGGCCGCGGATCTGGCCCACGCTCCAGCGGGTGTCGCCGGCGAGCTCGACGCTCGGGAAACGACGGATGAACTCCTCGATGGCGACCCGGAGTTCGAGCCGGGCGAGGTTCGAGCCGAGGCACCGGTGAATGCCGAGACCGAACGCCGCGTGGCGGTTCTCCTCACGGTCGACGACGAACGTGTCGGGATCCTCGAACTTCTTCGGATCACGGTTGGCCGCCGGGAACGGCAGCAGCACCCAGTCGTCCTTCTTCATCGGGCAGCCGTGGAAGTCGTTGTCCTTGGCGACCATGCGGGCCATCGTGACCGGTGCGTACGCCCGGAGGAACTCTTCGATGGCGAACGGGATGACCTCGGGATCGTCGAGCATCCGCTGGTGGTCCTGCGGGTTCTGCGCCAGGTGCCACAGCGACGAGCCGATCGCCGACCACGTGGTGTCGATCCCGGCGACCAGCAGCAGGATGATCATGCCGCCGGCGACTTCGTCGTCGAGCTTGTTGCCGTCGATTTCGACCTCGTCGAGCAGGTAGCTCGTCAGGTCGTCGCGCGGGTTCGCTCGGTGGTCGGCGATCTGGTCGGTGATGTAGTTGCCGAGATCGTCGCCGCCGATACGGGTGCCTGGCTCTTCGGCGATCCGCTCGAGCGTGTCGTGGACGAACTTGCGGAACAGCGCTTCGTCCTTCTCGGGGAAGCCGAGCATCTGGCGGATCACGTTCACCGGGATGTGCTGCGCGTACTGCACGGCGGCATCGATCACCGTCTCGCCGGGGGTGATGTCACCCATGTCGTCGAGCAACTTGCGACACTGGGCGCGAACCTTGGGCTCCCACTCCTCGATCTTCTTCGGAGCGAACGGAGGGAGCAGCAACCTGCGAGCCATGTTGTGGAACGGCGGATCACTCGTGATCGGGGGCGCCACGCCGATCGGTGCCGGCAGCGCGAGGTCGCCGGGACGGCCGACGTTGACCACGACGTTGCGGCTCGTGAAGTTCTCGGTGTCGTAGGCGACCTCGTTGACGGTGTCGTTCGTGAGCGGCACCCACATACCGCCATAGCGCTCGGAGTGAGCCACGGGACAGCCCGACTCGCGAAGCTCCTTCCAGACCTCCGGTGCCTTCGGGTTGTAGGCCGGGTCGGCGTGGTCGAAGTCGGTGGCGAAGTCCTCGACCGGGCCGTAGTCGTCGGCGTCGTAGGGCTTGCGTTGCCAGAGGTTGGTCCCCTCGGGGCTCGACCCGATCACGAAGTCGAGGGTCTCGCCGTTGCGTTCCACGCTGATGATCTTGTTGCCGGTCTCCGGATCGATCCGGACGGTCGGCTCGGCGACAGTCGATTCGGTGCTCTCGTCGATGCTCATGTCATCCGTTCTCTGTGATGGTGATGGCGTATTCGGGGCAGTTGGAGGCCGCGAGACGGGCCTTGTCCTGCAACTCCGCGGGCACGTCGCCCTCGACGAGCAACATGGCCTGGCCATAGTCGTCGACATCGAACAACTCCGGCGCCAACGCGTAGCAACGGTTGTGGCCCTGGCACTTCTCTGCATCGAGGTGTACACGCATATTTTCGACTGTAGAGGCCAGAGTGGGGCCGTGACCAGCGAACGGCCAACTTTTTCGAACAACGTTCCAATGCTGCTGCTGCCGCCGTCGGAGGGCAAGGCGGAAGGCGGCAACCGACGTCGGGCGCCGTGGGCGCCGGAGTCCGGTTCGTTCGGATCCCGCCTCGGCGATCGGCGCGCCGAGGTGGTCGACGCGCTCATCGGCGCCCGCGGCGGTGACGAGAAGCTGCTCGGCGTGAAGGGCGATCACCTACTGCGCGCCCAGTCGGCGAACACCTCGCTGATCGGTGCCGCCACACTGCCGGCGTGGCAGCGCTACACCGGGGTCGTCTGGGACCATCTCGATCCCGACACCATTCCGGCAGCGGCTCGCAAGCAGATCGTCGTCGTGTCGGGCCTGCTGGGTCTGGTGCGCGGCGACGACCCGGTCCCGGACTACCGACTCAAGATGGGCGCGAACCTGGCGCCACTGGGCAAGCTGTCGACCTGGTGGCGCGACGCCGTCACGACCGAGATCGCCCGGCTCGCACGCAACCACGTGCTGGTCGATCTGCTCCCCCAGGAGCATCGAGCCGCCTGGGACCCGACATCGACGGGCGGACTCGAAGCGATCTCGGTCTCGCTCGTCGACCCCACGGGCAAGCCGGGCGGCCACTTCGCCAAGGCCGCAAAGGGAGCATTGGCGCGAGCGATCCTGGTCGACGGACTCGACGCGCTCGACACCTGGCGTGACGACCGGTTCCACCTGGAGATCAGCTGGGTGGGCGGGTGAACGTCGTCGCCACGATCGCCAGCGCCGCCGGGATGATCACGATCGCCATCGCCTGACCCACCGAGAGCGCAGCGGTGTCTGCGAGCGCCCCGACCACCGTCGGCGTCACCACCACCGAGCCCCGCTGGCCGACCAACATGGCGGTGAACCCCGAACCCGGCGGACCCGGCCATCGTGCGGCTCGGTCGTAGAGCTGCGGGAAGAGGACCGAGGTTCCGAGCCCACCGATCAGGAACCCGATGATCGACACGGGCACACTCGCCAGCAGCGTCGCGAACACCGCGCCGATCAGGACGAGCACCGATGACCCGCGGATCAACGACGTCGGCCCGACGCGCACCTGGACCCAGTCGCCGCCCAGACGCCCGACCGTCATGGCGGCCGAGAAGATCACGAATCCCAGCCCGGCGACACCCGGGGCCGCGTCGAGGTCGTCGCCCAGGCGAAACGCCGCCCAGTCGCTGTTGGTCATCTCGATCGACATGGCGGCGGCGCCTCCCACACCCAACATGAGTCCGGCGAACGACCAGGCACCCGGCCCGCGAACCGTCCTCGACGGGGTCGACGTGTCGGGTGAGGACACCACCGAGCCCGGCGACGAACTCCCCGCCGGCACCGGTGCCTCGAAGGTCGGTACGTCGTCGGTGCGGAGAAGGCCGGGCGCGACCAGCAGCAGCACGCCGACCAGCACGATCGCCACCACGGTGAACTGCAGCGTCACACTCACCTCGGCGCGAAGAGCAGCCACCGTGACCAACCCGCCGGTCACCGCGCCGAGGCTCCAGAGCCCGTGTAGACGGTTCATCACCGGCGTGTGACGGCGGGCGCTCAACGCCGAACCCTGCACGTTCATCGCCACGTCGATGAAGATGTCGAAGAACAGCAGCCCGAACAGCCCGACTGCCAGCACGACGGGCGAGGTGGCGACACCGATCACCGGGAGGAAGCCGATCGAGAGCACCCCGCCGGCGATGAGGACACGCCGACTTCCCATGTCGGCCACGAATCGGCCGGCGAAGAGCACCCCGATCAGGCTCGCCAGCCCACCGACCGTCAGGACCACTCCGAGCGTGCCGATCGACACGTCGACCTGCTCGCGCAGATCCGGGAGCCGCGGCACGATCGTGGCGATCGTTGCGCCGTTCGTGAAGAACTGGATCGCAACGGAGCGCAGCGCTCGCTTGTCGACGTCCACCCCGGCGTTCTCGTCGAGTTCCAACGCGACCCTCAGTCGGGCGCGGAGCCACGAAGACGTTCGATGACGTCGTCGCGGGTCACGTCGACGACCTGCGCGACCGGACGCCCTTCCCCGAGCACTGCCGCCATCGGGCCACCGCGGACCGCGCCGGCAGTGAGCACGACGAACGGCGTCGACGGCTCGACTTCATGAGCGATCGCGGCCTTCGCGATCGTGCGCCAGACCGCATCGATGCGCGCGAGGCCCGGTCGTGCCGGGGTGTTGACGCCGGCGAGCTCGTACAACCGCTCGATTCCGTCGGGGCCAGTCGCCCGGAACGCGACGGTGACGCCAGGAGCGACGCGCGGGTTCTCGACCACGTTCACGCAACCCACATCGTCGAGCAGCGTGCGTGCGATCTCCTTCAGCGTTCGTTCGTCGCGCTTCGGTGCCGGCGCCATCGACGCGACACGCTCGCGAGCCTGCTCGACGTAGTCGCGATCGGTGTCGAAGCCGATGAAGCGGCGCCCCGTGTTGACCGCCGCGACCGCGGTGGTTCCCGAACCCATGAACGGGTCGAGGACGACATCGCCGTCGTAGGTGTACAGCTGGAGGCAACGCTCGACGAGGGCGACAGGGAACGGTGCCGGGTGGCCGACGCGCGTCGCGCTCTCGGCAGGGATCTCCCAGACGTCGAGCGTCGCCTCCATGAACTCGTCGCCGGGGATCGTGGCCACGCCGGGTTCGCCGGGCGACGCTGCGCCGCGTCCCACCCGATCAAAGCGTCCCTTGCTGGCGATGATCAGCCGTTCGGTGGTGTCGCGCAGCACCGGGTTGGCCGGCGAGCGATACGAACCCCACGCACACGAACCACTCGCACCGCGCTGCTTCTGCCAGATCACCTCGCCACGCAGCAGCAACCGGAGGTCGTCCTGCAGGATGGTCGTGACGTCGGCGGCCAGGCTGCGGTACGGGCGGCGACCCAGGTTGGCGACGTTGATCGCCATGCGCCCGCCGGGCTCGAGCGTGCGTACGCACTCTGCGAACACGTCCCGGAGCATGGCCAGATAGTCGAGGTAGTCGCCGGGAACATGGCCTTCGCCGAGCGCGGTCTCGTATTCCTTGCCGGCGAAGTAGGGCGGCGAGGTGACGACGAGCGCGACGGACGCATCGGGCACGGCTGCCATGTCGCGCGCGTCGCCGAGATGGATGACGTCGAGGTCTCCGGGCGAGCCCAACGTGTCGTCGTCGCTGACCTCGGGCGGCGCGAAACGCGCGTAGAAGTCGGTCGAGTCGTGCGACTCGCGCTTGCCGACGCCGAACGACGAGGTGGACGTGCCCATGTAGATCCGTTCAGTTCTCGGCGTCGTCGATCGAGAGGTTGACCGGCGGGTTCACGCCATCAGCGGCACGCTGAACGCGCGCCACGGATGCCTCGCGGGTGGAATCGTGAGTGAGAATCCAGAAGCGATCGGCCTTGATCGCGGCGACGACCGCCGCGGCGACCTCGGCGGCCGGGATCCCACCGTCGACGCCCGAGACGAGCGCCTGGTTGATGAACTGCGCCATCGGGGACTCGACGGCCTCGGGTTCCTTGCCCATCAGGTCGGTCTTGACGAACTCCGGGCACAGCACGCTGGCGCCGACCGGTGACCCCATCAGTTCGAGTTCGAGGAACAGGCTCTCGCTCAGGCCGACGACCGCGTGCTTGCTCGCCACGTAGGGCGCGATGCCGGGTGCGCCGTTCAGGCCGGCGTGGGAGGCGGTGCTCACGATGTGGCCGACGCCCTGCTGCAGCATCACGGGCAGCGCAGCCCGGATGCCGTGGACGACACCGAGCACGTTGACGTCGAGCACGCGACGCCACAGGTCGATCGGATCGGTCCACGCATCGCCGACACCGGCGATGCCGGCGTTGTTGAACATCACGTGGACTGCACCGAACCGTTCGAGCGCGAACTCGATCAGCTCATCGACCTCGGCCTCGGCGGTCGTATTGCACACCATCGTTGCGACGGACGCCCCGTCCTCGCTCAGGCGAGCCTCGACGTCGCGCAGCTTCGGCGCATCGATGTCGGCCAGCACCACACTCATCCCCTCGCCGATCATCGCTTCGGCGACGGCGAGTCCGATGCCGCTCGCGCCGCCGGTGATCACTGCGACGTTGCCGGGTGCGACCGCGGACGGGCGCGTGACAGCGGTGTGCGAGTCGGACATCACCCAAATCTAGGACGCCGCACCCTGGCCCCGAAGGGATGGCCACACCCCACACCCCACACCCCACACCCACACCCACCCACCCCACACCCCACCCCGCGTACCCTCGACGTTTGCGCTCGGCTTCTGGTGGGACGGGTCACCCAGGCCCGTGCGCAGGCGTGGACTGGGCGAGTTGGTCAGAAGGAGTGATAGCCGCCGTCGATGGTGATCACGTCGCCGGTGTGATAGCTCGACGCCCGGCTGGCCAGGTAGACGGCGAGACCGCCGAAGTCGTCGGCGGTGCCCCAGCGCCTCATCGGGACACGAGGCAGCACGTTCGAGACGAACTTGTCCCACCCGAACGCACCGGCGGTCATGTCGGTCTCGATCCAGCCGGGCAGAACCGAGTTGCACCGGATGCCGTGCCGAGCGTGCTGCACGGCGATCGCTTTCATCATCGAGTTCACGCCTGCCTTCGACGCGCCGTAGTGCTGGCCCGACTGCTGACCGAAGAACGCAGAGCCCGACGTCGTGAACACGATCGATCCACCCGCCTCGTCGCCATCGGCGTGGCGGGCCGCCATGTGTCTGGCAGCCTCACGGGCGGTGAAGAACGCTCCGTCGAGGTTGACCCGCATCACGCGCCGCCACTCGTCCGAGGTCATCCCCACGAAGCTCGGCGCCTGACCACCGATGCCGGCGTTGACGAAGCACGAGTCGATGCGTCCGAGTTCCCCGATCGTGTCGGCCATCGCCTGAACCACCGCATCCTCGTCGCCGACGTCGCAGACGATCGACAGCAACTCGACATCGTGGCGCCCGAGCTGCTCGATGGCGGCGTCGTTCTTGTCCGGGTTGGTTCCCCAGATCGCCACGTCGGCGCCGTGCGCAGCCAGCGCGTCGGCCATCCCGAGCCCGATTCCACCGTTTCCGCCGGTGACCAATGCGACATGTCCGGTGAGGTCGAACGGTGATCCAGCGGGAAGCGTCATCCGGCCGACTGTACGGGTCCGTCACGCACCGACCCAGCAGTGGAGATAGCGTCGCAGTCGCATGTATCTGGAGCGAGTCCGCCAACCCGCCGATCTGCGAGATCTGTCGTACGACGAACTTCGCGACCTCGCCGGCGAGATCCGCGACTTCGTCGTCTCCGCGGTGTCCGACACCGGTGGCCACCTGGGCTCGAATCTCGGTGCCGTCGAACTGACCCTCGCGATGCACAGGGTGTTCGAGTCACCGACCGATGCGATCCTCTGGGACACCGGCCACCAGGCCTACATCCACAAGATCGTCACCGGCCGCCAGAAGCAGTTCGAGCAACTGCGACAACAGGGTGGGCTGTCCGGATATCCCAGTCGCGAGGAATCGGAACACGACTACATCGAGAACAGCCACGCGTCGACCGTGCTCTCGTACGCCTACGGGATGGCGGTGGCTCGCGACCTCGGCACCGACCCTCACCGCCACATCGTTGCGGTGATCGGCGACGGCTCGCTGACCGGGGGAATGGCCTACGAGGCGATCAACAACATCGGCCACGGCGACAAGCAGGTCATCATCGTCCTCAACGACAACGGCCGCTCGTACGCGCCGACGGTGTCGATGCTGTCGGCCAGCGCACAGGGCCGTGACGTGCAGGCCAACCATCCGAGCGTGACCGATCGGGTGACCGACAAGTTGTCCCACGCGCTCACCGACATCCGCACGAACCCGGTCTACGTGCGCCGCCAGCGCCGCCTCGAGGAGTTCCTCGGCCACCTTCCCGTGGTCGGCCACCAGGCGGAGTCCGCGATGGACGCGTTCAAAGCAGGCGTGCGCGAGTTCCTCCAGCCACCGTCGTTCTTCGAGGCGCTCGGCGTGCGCTACGTCGGTCCGTTCGACGGCCACAACGTCGAAGAGATGGAGCACGCGTTCCGCAACGCAATCGAACTGTCCGAGGAGGGTCCGATCCTCGTGCACGTACTCACGCAGAAGGGCCGGGGCTACTCCCCCGCCGAGGACGACGACGAAAAGCATCTGCACGACGCGCCGGTGTTCGATCCGTTGGTGGGCCCACCGAAGGCCGTGTCGACCGGCTACACCCAGGCCTTCGCAGAGGCGATTCTGAAGGAAGCCGAAGCCGACAACCGGATCGTGGCGATCACCGCAGCGATGCCCGGCCCGACCGGACTACTGCCCTTCCAGGAGCGTTTCCCCGATCGATTCTTCGACGTCGGAATCGCCGAACAGCACGCGGTGACCGGCGCTGCCGGCATGGCGATGGGCGGCTTGCGACCCGTCGTCGCGATCTACTCGACCTTCCTCAACCGGGCTTGGGACCAGGTCGTGTACGACGTCGCACTGCACCGACTTCCGGTGGTCTTCTGTCTCGACCGAGCCGGCGTCACCGGCCCCGACGGCGCCAGCCACCACGGGGTCTACGACATGGCGCTGCTGTCGAAGGTTCCCGGGATGCGGGTCCTCGCCCCGTCGAGCGCGCAGGAACTTGCGCAGATGATGCACGACGCCGTGACGCTCGCCGACTCCGGGCCGGTCGCGATCCGGTACCCGCGCGGCGCGGCCCGTCAAGTGAGCGAACACGAAGTCGGTTCTGGTCTCTCGGCTCGCAAGGTGGCCGACGGGTCGGGCGTCTGCGTCATCGCAGTCGGCAAGATGCTCGAAGCCGCCGAGAGAGCGGCGGCGACGCTGGCGGACGACGGGATCGAGGTGACGGTGTGGGATGCACGCTGCTGCGCCCCGCTCGACCCCGAGATGATCGCCGACGCCGCATCTCACGATCGGGTGATCACGATCGAGGACGGGGTTCGCGACGGAGGGATCGGCATGTCGATCGCAGACGCAGTCTGCGCCGTCGACCAGTCGACACACGTCGACGTGCTCGGGCTCCCCATCAAATTCATCCCGCACGACCCGAAGTCCGACGCAATCCTGACGCGCTTCGGACTCGACGCCGACAGCATCGTCGCACTCGCCCGCAACTGAGTGCGCTGCCCGACCCTCGGTCTCCCGGGGACGGGGCCGGAACGGACCCTGGCGGTTCTCGTAGGGTTGGCGAGGTGAGCGAACGACCGGACCCCTACGCCGCGTACACGCACCTCCGCTTCGAGCGGCCGAGCGACGGCGTGTTGTTGATCACGCTCGACGACCCGGAGCGGCTCAACGCCACGGGGCCCGACATGCACCTGCAGTTGTCGCGAGTGTTCCGCACGGTCGACGATGACCCAGCGGTGCGCGCGGTCGTGGTCACCGGCGCTGGGAAGGCCTTCTCGGCCGGAGGCGACCTCGACTGGATCGCCGAGCAGGTCGGCGACTACACGCAGACCATCCGCGTGATGCGCGAGGCCGGCGACATCGTCCGAACGATGATCGACTGCGACACGCCGATCGTCTCCGCGATCAACGGAGTCGCCGTCGGTGCCGGACTCGCAGTGGCCTTGATGGCCGACGTGAGCGTCATCGCCGAGGACGCTCGTCTCACCGACGGCCACATCCGACTCGGCGTCGCCGGCGGTGATCACGCAGTGGCGATCTGGCCGCTGCTGTGCGGCATGGCGAAGGCGAAGTACTACCTGCTCACCGCCGACTTCCTGGACGGGCGCGAGGCCGAGCGCATCGGGCTGGTGTCGAAAGCCGTGCCCGCCGACGAGGTGCTGACGACTGCGATGGGGGTGGCGGAAAAGCTCGCGGCCGGCCCGGTCGATGCGACGAGGATGACCAAACGGGCGCTCAACCACTGGCTGCGACAGGCGCTGCCCAACTTCGAGGCATCGCTGGCTTACGAGATGCTGAACTTCCTCGGCCCCGATGCCGTCGAAGGCCTGGCGGCGCTCCAGCAGAAGCGGCGGCCCGACTTCCACGCGACCGTCGCGGACGATGCGGGAGCCGTGTCGTGAATCACCCCGAGGAATTCGACCTCTCACACGAGCTGGCGCTGGCGCTCGACGTCGCCGATCTGGTCGACGCCTTCACGTTGCCCCACTTCCACGAGGCCGACTTCACGATCGACTGGAAACGCAACCAGACGGAGGTCACCGAGATCGACCGGCGCGCCGAGACGATGATCGTCGAGCAACTCGTACGCGAGCGGCCGACACACGGGGCGTTCGGCGAGGAACACGGAGTGGCCGGCGACCGGCGGTCGCCGTGGCGGTGGGTGATCGACCCGATCGACGGGACCTCCGGCTTCGTGCGCGGCATCCCGATCTGGGCCACCCTGATCGCGTTGACGCACGCCGAGCGCGGCGCCGTGATGGGTGTCGTGTCGGCCCCGGCGCTCGGTCGCCGCTGGTGGGGCGGTCTCGGACTCGGCGCCTCGATGAGCGTGTTCGGCGACGACCGCCCGATCGTCGTGTCGACCGTCGACGACCTGGCCGAGGCTCAGGTGAGCATCACCCACAACCACGGCTGGGATGCGTTGGGCCTCACCGATGCGTTGGTACGACTTCAACAGCGGGCTCGTCGTTCGCGTGGTGTCGGCGACTTCTGGCAGCACATGTTGGTGGCCGAGGGGGCGATGGATGTCGCCGTCGATGCAGTCGGAGTGGCCCCGTACGACATCGCTGCGGTGAAACCGATCGTCGAGGCCGCGGGTGGCAGCCTCACCGACCGCTTCGGCGAGCCGACCCACGAGCACGAGACTGCGATCAGCACCAACCGGCTCCTCCACGACGTGGTCCTCGCCGAACTCGGAACGTGATGTTCATGATGTGCCAAGCACATCGCGGACGTCGGCGCGGATAGCGTCGTCAGCCATGTCGAGCGAGACACCGTCGCCATACGAGACTCCGGCACGTTCCGACGTGGCACCGGAGACGTTGGCGATCACGGCTGGCCGCTCGGCCAGCGGATCGTCACTGGCACCGGCGCTGTGGGCGTCGAGCACCTGGGAATCGGAAAGCCTCGACGATGCGCACCGCCGAGCCACCGCGTTGCGCCACGACGGCTTCTACTCGCGGTACTCGAATCCCACGGTTCGTTCGTTCGAACAGGCGATGGCCGAACTCGAAGGCGCCGAGGAGTCGCTCGCCTTCGCGTCCGGCATGGGCGCCATCGCATCGACCGTCTTTGCGTTGTGCTCCGCCGGCAGCCACATCGTCGCGCAGCGCCAGCTGTACGCCGGCACGCTCGCCTTCCTCCAGGGGCCGTGCCGTCGAATGGGTATCGACGTCACCTACGTCGACGTCGCCACCCCCGGCGCTTTCGCCGATGCCGTCGAGCCCGGCCGCACGATGCTCGTCCTCGCGGAGACACCATCGAACCCACTGCTCGAGTTGGCCGACCTCGACGAGCTGGGCTCGATCAAGGGCCCGTTCACCGTGGTCGACTCGACGTTCGCCACACCGCTCGGCCAGCAACCGCTCGTGCACGGCGTCGACGTCTCCCTGCACTCGGCCACCAAGGGAATCGCCGGCCACAACGACGCCACGCTGGGCGTGATCTCCGGTGACGCCGACCTCCTCGGGGAGATCTGGGCCTATTCGGTGCTCCACGGTGCAACGCCGTCACCATTCGACGCGTTGAACGCGTTGCGCGGCCTTCGCACGATGGGGGTTCGCACGCGCCAGCAGAACGACACCGCCCGTTCCCTCTCGGTCACGCTGGCCGACCACCCAGAGGTCCGGGCCGTGCACTATCCGGGGCTGAGTGAGCACCCCCAGCACTCGCTGGCCACCAAGCAACTGCGTCAGTACGGCACGGTGCTGTCGTTCGAGGTCGCTGACCGGGACACGGCATCGGCACTGCTCGGCCGCCTTCGCACCGCGCGAGTGGCCACGTCACTCGGCGGGCCCGAGACGATCGTGTGCCACCCCTCGACGTCGACCCATGCGAGTCTCACGCCCGAGGAGAAGGCCGCCGCCGGCGTCAGCGAAGGGCTGCTGCGCGTGTCGGTCGGACTCGAAGACACCACCGACATCGTCGCCGACTTCGAACGAGCGCTCGAAACACCCGCCTGAACGTCGGCGCGCGGCGATCACTCCTCGATCGGCAGCGGCGACGGCCCGAAGTTGAACCACCGGTCGATCACCGTCTCGATGTCGGCAGCGGTCCCGGTCCACTCGTAGTTGCGCACCTGCTCTCGGCTGCGACGTCCGAGGCGTGAGCGGAACAGTTCGAACACCGACACGCCCCGCAGGGTGACCGATGCAGCACTGCCGAGAGCACCGCTGACGACCGCCCGTTGGTCATCGAGTTCCACCGTCACCCGCACGCCGACACCGTCGATCGATGCCAGACCGAACCCGGCGGTCTGCACGATCAGGTTGGATCGGTCGCCAGGACGACCGATCGCGTGCCGGACGTCGTGCTCGTGGCTGTGAGCGTCGAACGGTGGCCGATGCTCGCCCATCGACTCGATCGCCGTGGCGAACACCGGTGTCTGCTCGGCCCATCGAGCGAGCAGTTCCGCAACACCGGCGTGACGGTTGCGTTCGATCTGGGCGGCGGTCCAGGCTTCGCCTGGGGCGCCCTCCATCCGGCCTGCCAGCGCATCGTCGGGGACTCCTGACACGTGCGACAACACGTCGCGCACCGTCCAACCGGGGGTACACGGAACCGAGGTCGTCCAGTCATCGTCGGACAGGCTCGACGCCAGGTCGTCGAACGAGGCATGAGCGAGCAGGTAGAGCTCGGCGATTCCCGGGGTCTCGGACATCTTCCGAGCCTGCCACAGGTGCGACCGGCCGCCGGGTGCGCCACACTCTCCCAGATGGACGGAACCATCGTGACCCGGCACGACGATCTCGGACGGTTCGAGCTGGACGTCGACGGAGAGACCGTTGCCTTTGCCGAGTTCTCCACCGCCGGTGACGTGATCACCATCCCGTACATCGAGACCGATCCGGCGAGGCGGGGCCGCGGGTACTCCGTCGTCCTCATGGACGCCGTCGCCGACGACGTCCGCCGCCGCGGCCAGTCGGTAAACGCGACATGTGCGGTGGCTCGCGCGCATCTCGCCCGACATGCTCCGGACGTATTGGTGCGCTGAGGTGTGCCGCAACATCACCACGCTGCGAGGCCTCGACCCGGCGGCGACGCCAGAGGAGATCGAGGCAGGAGCGCGTCAGTACGTTCGCAAGATCAGCGGCGTGCAGAAGACGTCGGCTGCAACCGAGGATCCGTTCGAGCGGGCTGTCGCCGAGATCACTGCGATCACGACACGCCTCCTCGCCGAACTCCCACCCAGGAAGTCACCCCCGAAACAGCATCCACCCCTGCGCCGCCGCAGTGAGCCCACCCTGACCAGGCCGGCCCCAACCTGCTGCGAGCCTCGCGATCAGGAATAGAACGGGTTCTCGCCGGTGGAATGATCGGTGAGGTCGCGGACGCGCTGGACGCCGTCGATGGCATCGACGAGCATCGTCTGGACTCCGTCGAGCATCGTCTGCTTGCTCATCGAGCAACCATGGCAACCGCCACCCATGGTGAGGAATGCGGTGCCCTCGCCGTCGTGGCCGACGTAGGTGACGAACCCGCCGTGCGCAGCGAGTGCGGGATTGACTTCGGTGGCCACGAGCGCATCGATCTCGGCGGACAGCTCGTCGTCGGCGGTCAGCCCGTCGACGGAGGGCGCCAGCGGCCGGTTCGGGTTGCGGATCACGAGACCCTGAGTGCTCGTGTAGTCGAGCGTGGCTCCGGTGAGCAGCGCGACGTCATCACCCGGGATGATCACCTTCATGCCATCGTGCGTGCGAACCTCGTCGGTGAACGCCGCGGTCAGGAACTCCTCGAACGACAAGTCGTAGCGGAACTCCTCGCCGGCGTCGGAAGCGATCGCAAGACGAAGCCCGAGCTTGTCACCGTCGACCTCGTCGTCGCGCAGTTCGCGCAGGTGCTCGAGCGCTTCGGGCGTCACCGTGATGATCGGCTCGCTGGGGCTCGCTCCGTCTGTCTCCGCGGCCATGGCTTCGAGGGGACTCATCTTGTCGAGGCTACCGGCGACCCCTCTTCGGGGGAACGCTGGGCGGCCGGCGCCTCGTTTGCCACGCGTCTCGATGACCTACTCTCGCCCGGTGACCGACGGCAGCCGCAAGGCGATCTTCGCAGCGTTCTTCGCCAACCTCGGGATTGCGATCAGCAAGTTCGTCGGCTTCCTGATCACCGGTTCCGCGAGCCTCCTCGCCGAGACGATTCACTCCGCTGCCGACACGGGCAACCAGTTGCTGCTGTTCTTCGGCGGCCAACGTGCTCGCAAGTCGGCCACGCCCGAGCATCCGTTCGGCTACGGCCGCGAACGCTACTTCTGGTCGTTCGCGGTCGCGCTGGTGCTCTTCTCGATGGGCGGCATGTTCGCGCTCTACGAGGGCATCCAGAAGTTCCGCGACCCGCACGAGGTCGAGAGCCTGGGAGTGGCGGTCACGATCCTGGTGGTGGCGATCGTGTTGGAGTCGTTCTCCTTGCGCACCGCCGTCCGGGAGTCGAACCACGTCCGTCCCCCCGGAACGAGCTGGTGGCGATTCATCCGAGGCACGAAGCAGCCGGAACTGCCGGTCGTGTTGCTGGAGGACGTCGGAGCCCTCACCGGGCTGTTCCTCGCGCTGGGAGGCGTGCTGATGGCGCACTTCACCGAGGACGCCCGGTGGGACGCGGTCGGCTCGATCAGCATCGGCCTGTTGCTGATCGTCGTCGCCGCGGTGCTCGCCATCGAGATGAAGAGCCTGTTGATCGGCGAGTCGGCGTCAGCCGATGCGCGCGACACGATCGTCCGAGCGATCGAGTCGAGTGCGCATGTCGATCAACTGATCCATCTCCGGACCGAGCACATCGGTCCCGACGAAGTTCTGGTCGGTGCCAAGGTCGAGTACGCGTCGACGCTGTCGGCGGATCAACTGGTCGCCGCGATCAACTCCACCGAGGACGCCATCCGCGCCGCCGTACCGTCGGCAACCGTGATCTACCTCGAACCCGACCTGCATCGCAGCGACCACCCCGACCTGTTGGCACAGACGGACGGACCGGGCACACACTGATGGCCGACCGCCTCAGCGGGCGAACGCTCGGGCTGCTTGCGATGACGGTGGCCGTCGTGAGCTTCTCGACGAGCTCGGTACTGATCAAGTGGTCGGAGTCGACCGGTTCGGTCATCGCCTTCTGGCGCATGATCGGTGCCGTCATCGGATGGTGGACCGTGATCACCTTCACTCGCGTGCGGTCCGGGCGCCCGGCGCCGACCGCCTCGACGTGGCGCCTGGCGCTGGCTCCGGGTCTCGCCTTCGGAGCCAACATCGCCCTGTTCTTCACCGCGATCACCAAGACGAGCATCGCTCACGCCGAGTTCATCACCGCCCTCACGCCGCTCGTACTCCTGCCCGCCGGCGCCTTCTTCTTCGGTGAACGACCGAACTGGAATGCCCTGCGATGGGGATTGATCTCGATCGTCGGAGTGTCGCTGGTGTTGTTCTTCGGACCGGACCAGGGCGTGTCGTCGCTCTCGGGCGACCTGCTGATGCTCGGCGTGATCACACTGTGGACCACCTACCTCCTGACGTCGAAACGGGCCCGCGCTGCGGGCGTCAACACGTTGGACTTCATGGCGTGCATGATGCCGATCGGCGTGCTCACCGCCGGCCCGATCGCCGCGATCATCGCCGGCACCGACGTGTTCGGGCTGAGCGCCAAGGGCTGGCTGGTCGTCGGCATCCTCACGCTGCTCACGGGCATGCTCAGCCACGGCTGCATCGTGTTCGCGCAGCAACACATCCCGGTTGCGACGATCGGCATCATGCAGACCGCGCAACCCGCGCTCGCGGTCTTCTTCGCGTTCTTGATCCTCGGCGAGGAAGTGCGGCCACCGCAGGTGCTCGGCATGGCGCTGGTGATCACCGGGCTGGCGCTGTTCACCGTCGCCGGTTCACGCTCGGCGACGGTCTCGACCCCGGCGACACCGGTCGAAGCCGTGTGAGCCGTTTCGGAACACTTCGCCCGCGGTGACCGTCAACCGGTGAGGAGCGCCGCGAAACGGCGCCGCCACTCGACCGACAAGCGGTCGGCCCGAACGCTGACCGTTGCCGACTGGTCGAGGGGCAACACCCCGTCGATGCGTTCCAGCATCGACTTGTCCTCGGCACCGATCGCCCGATCGAATGCCAGGAACTCCTCGGTCGAGACATCGTGATCGTGGTTGCGCCACGACACGAACGTGAACAGCGACGTCACGTCGTCGATCGGCGTGGTGCACAGCAGCAGGACTCGGTCGTGGCCGATGCGAGGACCCGATTCGTAGTACGTGTTCGAGCGCACCACGAACGGCAGGTGGAACGCCGTCGACATGCGCTGGCGGACGTCGCCGCCGCGCTCGTCGTGGACCTCCACGGTGTACTCGTAGCCGGTGAAGTCGGCGTCGAGCTTTTCGACGTGGACCGACGCGACGATCGGGTCGGTGTCGGGCCCGATCGTGCCGGCGTGCACGTACGGGAAATGGGCGACGTCGCAGAAGTTGTCCGCCATCCGCGTGGCCGACGCGTGCCAGACCTCGATCCCAGCGGTCTCCCGACGGAACGACGCGTCCGCATCCTGCGGGATCTCGGGCAGCTCGCAGGTGGGCGTACCGGGGCACAGCCACACGAGGCCGTAGCGTTCACGCACGGGCGCGACTCGCAGGTTGGCGGCCGCCGGGATCGGCCCACCGGGACCCGACGAGGGCACCTCGACACACGCTCCGTGTCCGTCGAACGACCACGCATGGTACGGACACACGAGGCAGCCGTTCGTGACCGTGCCGTCCGACAGCGGCGCCTCGCGGTGTGGGCACCGGTCGGGTGCCGCCGACACGCCGCCGTCCCGCCCCCGCCAGAGCACGAATCGTTCGCCGAGGAGCGTCACCCCCAGCGGGGCATCACGGATGTCGGTCGCGTCCGCTACCACGTACCACTGGGTGCGCATCGCCGGATTCGCACAGAACGACTCGGTGCGCGGATCCACGTGAGCGAGCGTACCCATCCTCACCCGAGCCATCTCCAGCAACGGGCCGTTCTCGTGAACACCGCCGTGCGCTGACCGCGAACGTGTTCGCGAGAAGGGCGAACCACGACCGAGCGTCGCCGATCGTTCATCCTCCGTTCAGCCGAATGTCGGACGGGGCTGCGAGGATGGGACCATGCGCATCCTCGTGACGAATGACGACGGCATCGACTCGATCGGCTTGCACGTGCTGGCCCGGGCGATCTGCGAACTCGACGGAGACCACGAGGTCCACATCGTCGCCCCCGACCAGGAGTTCTCCGGTGCGGGGGCCGCGCTCGGCGCGCTGCACCTGATCAAGCCCGAGGTGCGACGGGCCCACATCGAGGACTGCGAGGCGACGGCGATCTGGAAGGTCAGCGGTCCGCCGGCGCTGTGCGTGATGTTCGCCCGGCTCGGCGCCTTCGGAGCCCCGTTCGACCTGATCGTCAGCGGCATCAACCCCGGAGCGAACGTCGGACGGGCCGTGTACCACTCGGGCACGGTCGGCGCTGCGCTGACCGGACGCAACGGCGGCATCTCCGGCATCGCCGTCAGCCAGGCCGTCACGGGATTCGGCGTCGAGGGGCAGGGCTGGGACGAGTCGATCGCCAGCCAGCACTGGGACAGCGCGGCCACCGTTGCCAAGGCGGTCGCTCAGGCGCTGGTCGACGACATCCCGCTCGACCCCGTCGTGGTCAACATCAACGTGCCCGACGCTCCGATCGAGGAGTTCGGTACGTGGCAGTTCGCCGAGGTGGGCACGGCGCCGCCTCGCTCGATGGCCGACGCCACGTTGAAGCCGATCCCCGGACACGAGGACGCTTACACCGTCGAGATGGGCTGGGGCGACATGGTGCAGCTCGCGCCCGAGACCGACGGCGGGATCGTCGAGCGCAACGAGGTGGCGATCACGTACCTGACGCGCCTCGCCCACCACGACCGGCCCGACCTGGGCTCGATCACGAAGTCGCTCGACTCGCTGCTGTCGTCCTGACGGGTTCGATCGTCCGACCGTCGACGACTGCTACGCCGCGAACCGACCGATTGCGACGGATCGGATGGTGTCGAGGTCGTCGATGGCGCTGATCGCGCCCGTCGAGCGATCGACGAACTGGAGCAGACGGTCCGCGAAGAAGAGGCCGGACGAGTCGCTCGCCCACGAGTCCGGGTAGACGAACTGGTTCACCCGACCTGCTTCCAGCGAACTCCCCGTGGCGACGTCGAGGATCCGGCGCCGCCCAGTGCCATCGGTATCGGCCCGATACACGACCGAGCGCCCGTCGGGCGAGATGACGGTCGCGGGGTCGATGAACCCGAAGTTGTCCAGGACGTCGAGCACGCCAGGCGTCACGGTGCCGGTGTCCCATTCGACGATCGAGTACGCGCAGCGCAGACTCTCGTCGCATTCCTCGATGGCCCAATGGCGTGAGCCTGTCGCCAACAGGACGCCGCTGCTGATGCGTCGGGAACCGCCCGCCGGGTCGACCGCGTACACACCGCCGGGCGCCGTCACGATGGCATCACCCTCGGGCGAGAACCTCCGCGAGAAGAAGCTGGTTTCGTCGATGAAGGGGCTCTCCAACAACTCGAGGGTGCCGTCGGGCCGGAGCACCCAGTTCTGTTCCGGCGCATCTCGCGTCATTCTCGGCGTGGTGACGACGAAGCTGCCGGTGCCGGACCAGGGCTGCACGAAGATGACCCCATCGCTCAGCGTGGATTCCAGGATCGGCTGGCCGTCGCGAATCTGCAGCAGCGTGCTGTCGTTGAACACGACGATCGTGCCGTCGCCCACGGCCAGCTCTGCCTGTGGGCCGAGTTCGGTCACGTCGATGCTTCGGGTCCGCCCGGTCGGGAATTCGGTGACGTTGAGGATGCGGGACTGCGAGAGGGTGACCACTTCGGTCGGCGCCACCGACGCCAGCGCATCGGGGACCGCGATCGTTCGTTCGGCCCACACCGGCGGCTCACCGACCACGGGTGACGGGATCCGGTCGGCAGGCCCGACCGATGGTCCAGGTTCCGCCGACGTCTCGCTGGTGACGGCACGGGCACTGGTGGGCGGAATCGTGTCGGCGACCGTCGTCGGCGCCGCCTGGTCACCGAGGAGCGACCCAGGGTCCGCTGCCGGCTCGACGTCGGCCTCGCCCTCGCAGCGCAGCAGCGCGCCGGCCGAGCCGACGAGGAGAGCGATCACGATCGCTCCGGCCACCGCCTTTCGGCCGGTGGAGGACCGAGGTGTTGCGCCGCCCGCGCGGGAATCATCGAAGTCCTCGGGCGGCGGTTCGTGGGGTCCATCGCTCTCGGACGCCCGGCCAGCACTGTCTGAGCGGCGAGCGCCCGATCCGAACACGGCTGCGTCCGGCACGGCACTGTCGGGGAGCCAGTCGTCACGCATCCACGGCGATGCGCCGTCCGGGTGCTCGTCCGGGTGATCGTCCACGGCGTCATTCGACCACATCGTGTGGCCGGTACCGTCGCGGAGATGGACACTCGGGCCGAGATCGTGCGCACCTACCTGGCGTCGTTCGCGACTGGAGACCCGGAGCTGATCGCAGCCTGCGTGACGGTGGATTTCCTCAACGAGCACCTGAGCGAGCTGGGCTCGGGCTGCCACGGCCGCGACGAGTACCGGCGACGACTGCCGGGCTTCCTGTCGACGTTCGGGGGCGCCCGGTACTCGATCGAGACGCTGGCCGAGATCGAGCGGACGTCGCCGCCCGAGGGTGGCGACGTCGTGGTTCGGTACCGGTTCGAGGCGACCTACGAGGGGACGCCGATCGACATTGCCGGCGTGATGTGGTTCGACGTGCGCGACGGGCTCGTCGCCCGGCGGACCGACCTCTGGGACTCGCTGACGTTCCTGCGCCAGACCGGCCAAGCCGCCTGACCTCGGGGGATCGAGCCGCCGACAGCTCCACGAGCTCGAGCACCGACTCCCGGTGTCATCGCTCTCACACCGTGGGTTCTCGGTTGGCTCAGCGCTCCCAGAGGTCGGTGGATGGGTGGAACTGGCTCCAAGCGAACCAGAAGGACTCGTGCGAAGCAATCGGTTCGCCGGTCGTCTCGTCGACGGCGCGCAGCCCGCCGCCGTCGTCGACGAGTTCGATGCCGGCGGCCGTCACGGTTCCGCCGGCCGCGAGCGCGGATCGAGCGTCGGCAGCGGGGAACGCGATCTGTGTGCCGTCGGCGGTGACCACGCCGACCACGAGTTCCTGAACGTCGAGGCGATCGTCGGCGGGTCCGATCGGGAAGATCGGACCGTTGTCGTCGCGACCCTGCAACGGATCGAGCGGGTAGCTGCGTCCGATGCCGCCGTCCTCGGCAATGATCGCCGTGTCCGGATGTTCCCCCTTCCACTCGCCCCACGTGGTGCGAATCACGGTCGTCTGGTCGAGCGCGATCCCCGCATCCTGCAAAGGACCCGACACGGCCTCGCCCGTGAACGTGTCGAAGACGGACTGCGTGCGCAGGTCGTACATCACCTTGTTCGAACGCGACAGCAGGCCCGTGGTTCGCAACACCGGCACCTCGTCCGCCCCGCCGATCGAGACGGCATCGTCGGTGCGGTACGCCTGCGCCGAACCGCAAAGCGTGCAGTACGGGATCCCGAAGCGCCGATCGCCGAGGGTGAGGTTGAACATCTCGTGGATCTCGGCGATGTTCTTGGGGATCGCCAGTGCCTCGCCGCCCTCGACGATGCCGAACACGATCGCGTCGTCGGGATACCAGTCGCCGTCAACTGCGTCGGTGACCCCGGGATCATCGAGCGCCGGGATGCAGCCACGGGGACATCCGTCCGTGTCGCCGAGCTCGCGATCGTCGATCAGCACCCCACCCCAGCTGAGGTGTCGCCAGTCGATCTCCGCGTCGGCGTCGGCGAAGAACGGCTCCCACCGCTGCTCGACGAGCAGGAAGAGCGACGCCTTGTCGGTGCGGTAGTCCGGGTAGTCGGGGGTGTCCCAGGCGATGAGATGGTTGGTGGTGCTGAGCCAGACGCTGCGTTCGCTGTCCGGATCGTCGGCGATCGAGGTGTCGGTCAGCGCTTCGAACGCATCCACGAGCTCATTGCCGTTCGCGCCGGGCCCGAAGAACCGGATGAGGTCGGCCACGAACCAGGCGTGGCGGGCGTCGCCGTGCTCGACGAGGTCGGTGAGCGCCGCGTCGTCGATCTCACCGACGCGCAGTCGAGCGTCGAGTCGTTCCAGTGCGTCGCGTACCTCGGCTGCATCAGCGACCGCCGCGGCGGGCGCCTCGGGAGCCGGCGGGTATCGGAAGACCGGCGGCCGAGCGACGGCGACTCCGGACCCGGTGTCGGCGGACACGTTCTCGTCGGCGTTTCGATCGGCGGTCGAGTCGTCGGACCGCGATGCGCACGCCGAGAGGGCCAGCGCTCCGACGGCGAGCAGCGACATCGATCGACGAACAGACCGACGCATCGGAGACATGCCATGAGGGTACGAAGCTCCGGATTACGAGGTTCGAACCGCCCGCAGAACATGGTCGAAACTCTGCGGACGGTAGGAGTGACCCTGGGCGTTTCGGGCATCCTGGTGCCATGGCCGAACGAGCGATTCCCACCGAAGACGAGTTGAAGCAACGGCTCACCCCGCTGCAGTACGAGGTCACCCAGCGCGCCGGCACCGAGCGCGCCTTCAGCGGCGCCTACTGGGACGTGAAGGATCCGGGCACCTATCACTGCGTCGTGTGCGACGAGCCGTTGTTCTCGTCGGAGACGAAGTACGACTCGGGCTCGGGGTGGCCGAGCTTCACCGAGGCGATGGATCCCGAGAAGGTCACACTCAGAGTCGACCGGTCGCACGGCATGGTGCGCACCGAGGCGATCTGCGCGACCTGCGGGGCCCACCTCGGCCACGTCTTCCCCGACGGCCCCGGCCCGACCGGTGACCGGTTCTGCATGAACTCTGCGTCCCTCGACCTCAAGCCCGCCGACTGATCGCAGCGGGGTCAGACCCGCGATGTCGTCGCCTCGCTATGGTCGGGCTGATGGCCGATTGGGGAGACGACGAGCGACGACTGACCGACTCGGTGAGCGTGCTCGTCGGTGACGCGAATGGCGCCTATCCATCGGGCAACACGCTGCTCGTCCGGGGCGCCGGAGAGTCGGTGGTGATCGACCCGTCGGTCACGGTCGTAGCACGCGGAGGCGCACCGGTCGACGTCGATGCGGTGATCAACAGCCACAGCCACGAGGACCACATGGCGGGCAACGGCACGTTTCCGACGGCCCGACTGCACATCCACGACGAGGATCTCCCGGGCGCGCAGTCGATCGAGGGGCTGATGGAGGTCTACGGCCTCACAGGTGAGGCTCGCGATGCGTTCGAGCGGGTGATCCTCGACGAGTTCCACTACATGCCGCGACCTGGACGCGCACGGCTTCTCGGACGGCGACGTCTTCGATCTCGGCGGCGGTGTCACGGTCGAGGCGGTGCACCTTCCGGGTCACACTCGGGGCCACAGCGGGTTCCGGATGGATGGCGTCTTCTTCCTGTCCGACATCGATCTGACCGGGTTCGGTCCGTACTACGGCGACGTGTGGAGTGATCTGGAGGACTTCGAAGCGAGCCTGGCGAAGGTGCGCGACGAAGATGCCGAGTTCTACGTGACCTTTCACCACAAGGGCGTCGTCGAGGGACGCACGAGGTTCGTCGAGATGGTCGACGCATTCACCGCAGTGATCGGCCGACGTCATGACGCGATGCTCGAGTTCCTGCGCGAGCCCCACTCGATCGACGAGATGCGCGAGCACCGGTTCATCTATCGACCCCACGTCGAGATGGCCTTCGTCGAGTCCGTCGAACACCGCAGTGCCGAGCTGCACGTGCAACGCATGCTCCGCCGCGGCGAAGCGGCCGAAGTCGCACCAGGCCGCTACCAAACCACCTAGACCGATCGCAACGACGGTCCTACCGGGGACGGGGCCGGGGAGGACCGACGTGGCAGGATCCGAGGATGACGGATGTTCCTGAGTTCTCCACGTTGCGGGTCGAGGTCGATGGGCCGATCGGCCGGATGACGCTCACCCAGGGCGACAAGCTGAACCCGCTCGGCACTGCGCCACTCGCGCGAGATCGCCGAGGCCGCGCAGTGGTTCAACTCCACCGACGCCCACATCGTGATCGTGACCGGAGAGGGCCGCGGGTTCTCGTCGGGGTTCGATCTTCGCGAGTTCACAGGAAGCGATCGGGACGAGCCCAACGAACTGTCGAGCCGCGATCAGGCGGATCTCGGACGCCTGATGGCCGAGGCGATGGATCGCATGTCAGCGCTCACGATCGCTGCCATCAAGGGCCCGTGCGTCGGTGGCGGCGTCGTGCTCGCAGGCGTCTGCGACCTCCGGATCGCCGCTGACGACACCGTGTTCTCGATCCCTGAGGTCGATCTCGGGATCCCGTTGGCGTGGGGCGGGATCCCGCGACTGGTACGCGAGATCGGCCCGGCGCTGACCCGCGAGCTGGTGCTCACCTGCCGTCCCTTCTCGCCAGACGAGGCGCTCCGGATCGGCTTCATCAACCGCATCGTTCCCCGAGTCGAGCTCGAATCAGCCGTCGATGAACTCGCTGAGCAGTTGGCGAAGAAGGCGCCGAGCGTCGTTCGAGCGACGAAGCGTCAGGTCAACGAGGCGCTGGAGGACGTCGCATCGACGGCGGGCTCGTGGGCCGACGCCGACCAGCTCGGCGCAGCGATGCGCGATCCCGACGCCCGCGCTGCCGCACGCGCCTACCTCTCCTCCCGCGCCAAACGCTGATCCCGAGACTCGCTCGTGTCGCGTTCTCGGTGGGACGGGTCACCCGAAGTTGCACGCAAAGATGGTGGGCTCGGCAGCGCGCCGGAGTCAGCCGAGGAGGTCGGTGGCGACGTGGTGGAACAGGCGCGTGGTGAGCGCGAGCGATTCGATGTCGATGCGTTCGTTGTTGCCGTGGAAGCGTGAGCCGTACTCGCTCGAGTCGAGCGACGGGCTGAACAACCCGGCGCCGTACGCGACCGCACCCATCTCGCGGTAGATCCGGGCATCGGTGAAGCCGACGACGAACTGCGGCGTCAACCGGGCTGTCGGGAACGGCACGTTGACCGCCCGCTGCAAGCTGTCCCACAGCGGCGTGTCGAGTCGGCTGATCGTGGCGGCGTCGTTCATCAGCGGTTCCACCCGCACCTCGTCGGCGAGGTCACCGAGCGCAGCGCGGAGATGCGCCTCCACCTCGTCGGGACCTTCGCCCGGCAGCGTGCGGATGTCGACGTCGATCACCACCGTGTCGGGGATCACGTTGACCTTCATCCGCCCGCCACCGGACTCACTCCCGTCGACGAGGTTCGGCGAGAAGGTCGTGTGGGTGCACGCGTGGAAGTGCGACGCCGCAGCCGCCGACGGGAACGTGTCGAGCAGGTCGTCGATTCCAGCCGGGTCGAGCAGCGATGCCTTCAGGTCGTCGGGCAGACCGAGCGTCTCGACCTTCTGACCCCACAACTCGTGGAAGCGCGGCGCCGGTCGGTAGTCGTGCAACCGCTGGATCACGCCGGCCGCTTTGACGAGCGCGTTGTCGCGCCGGAACGGCGCCGAACCGTGACCTGGCGTCCCCTTCACCCGGAGTCGCCGCCACGCCACGCCCTTCTCCGCGATGTTGACGCCGATGAACGGTGCCTCGGCAGGCCCGGTGTGGAGCCCACCGCTCTCGGTCAGCACGTAGTCGGCCATGATTGCGTCGCGGTGATTCTCGGCCATCCAGCGCGCCCCGTACGCGCTGCCCGCCTCCTCGTCGGCGACACCGAAGTAGATGAGGTCACCGGTCGGACGAAACCCGCTCTCGGCGAGGCTGCGGAACGCGACCGCCATCGACGCTGTGAGGTTGAGCATGTCGACGGCACCGCGCCCCCACACCTCGGGGCCGTCCGGCCCGTCGATGATCTCGCCGCCGAACGGGTCCTCGCTCCAGCCCGACTCGTTGACCGGCACGACGTCGGTGTGACCCATCAGACACAGGCTCGGTGCATCGGGGTCCGACCCGGC
The DNA here is from genome assembly GCA_963698435.1 of Ilumatobacteraceae bacterium. Classification (GTDB taxonomy): domain Bacteria; phylum Actinomycetota; class Acidimicrobiia; order Acidimicrobiales; family Ilumatobacteraceae; genus Sva-07. The sequence continues at coordinate 581,739 of CAVOQV010000005.1, forward strand.
GATGCGCCCGACGATCGACACCCGACCCGGCGCCGCCTCGTACCGCTCGACGTCGACCCCGGGCCCCCCGATCACCTGTTGGAGCACGTCGGCGTTACGGACTTCGCCACCGGACTCGGCGGTGCCGTCGTTGATGCACCGGTTGCGGATCAGTACCCGCAGTAGCTCCACGGTCGCATCCGTCAGTCCACCGAGTTGCCGATCGTCGAGGTGGGATGCCATCGGCCCAGCTTTCCATGTGCACGAACGTCCCGGCCCAACTGCAAAGATCCACCCCATCCAACACAACTCGATACGAGGTGAGACATGTTCAACTTCTGGACGGTGGTGTACCTGCTCTTCGTGGGCGCCGTGGCCGGGTTCGTGGCCCGACTCCTGGTGCCCGGGCGTGACGCGATCGGCTTCTGGTGGACGATCCTGCTCGGCATCGTCGGCTCGTTCGCCGGTGGCTTCCTCGCCTGGGCGCTGTTCGGCTGGGACGAGGACGAGGGAGCGCTGCAGCCCGGTGGAGTGATCTTCTCCATCATCGGTGCCGTGCTGGTCCTGCTGATCTGGCGGGCGATCGACCGGCGTCGAACACCGGCAGCGTGACTCACGGAGCGGGCGCTCCGGCTTCGTCACCATCCGCCACAGAGGATTGTCACCCGTCCGGTCCGAACTCAACGAGCCAGCGCCATGGCGATGCGCTTGGCGCTGACCGGTGTCTGCCCTGGCCGCTTCACCGTCAGTGGCTGCGCGAACGTTGTGACGCGCAGCTCCTCGAGTTGCCATCGGACATCGACGAGTTCGGGCGACAGCTTGCCGGGACCACCGGTGTCGACGATGTCGGCGTAGCGCCGTTCGAGCGGGAGCACTTCAGCCAGTCGCCGCTGGTCGCGTTCGGCCGCACCGGCGAGGTGGCCGAGCCGGTACACGATCGCCCGCACGTAGCGCTCGATGTCGTCGAGGCGCTCGATGCCCGCCCCGAGCACGAAACCGGGATGCACGAGCCGACCAAGATGCAGGTTGGCATCGTCCACCGACGGCCGCAACGCCGCTGCGTGCAGCCGCGCCAAGCGGTCACGAGCCTCCGATGCCGCTGCGATCACCCGCGCCGCCCTGTGGAGCGCGTTTGCGGCGAGGCCGGGCGCCGCATTGCGCATTGCTCGCCGCAGCTCCTCGAACTCGGCCTCGGTCCACGGCAGCGAGCCGTGGTCGGTCATCACCCAGTCGACGGCAGCGGCCACACAGTCGCCGCTGACCTCCCCGAGGTCGATGTCGCCGGCGGCGATCGCCAGCCGGTCGGCGTCGTCGAGCTTGCGGACGATCGATGACCGTGTCGGTGCGCCGTTCAGGAGCAACAGGCGCCGCACTCCCCCGCGCATGATCCGCTGCTGGAGCTCCGGTGTCGTGACGACCCGTAGCGCGACACTGTCGCCGACGTCGAGCAGTGTCGGGTACGCCTTGACGTCCATCGTCCGGTCGCTGGACTCGACCACTCGCGGGAGGTCGCCGACATCCCACGTGACGATGCCGCGCCGCTCCTCAATCGGTGCTGCGGCGGCGATCGACTCGCGTACCGAACCAGCGAGCTGCGCCTTGATCGCATCGAGATCGTCGCCAACGGCGTGGACCGTCCCGTCGTCGTCGGACACGACGAAGTGCACGCGCAGGTGGTCGGGCACCACCGAGGCGTCGAACGACGCGCCGGTCACCTTGACGTCGGCGACCTCGCTCACCGTACGAGCGAGCGCGTCGACGATCCGACCGTTCGTCGGGTCGACGATCGCCATGCGTTCCAGCACGGCCTCGATCGTCTCGCCGAGCGGGATCAGCTGACGCCGCACGTCTTTCGGCAGCGATTTCACGAGGGTGGCCACCAGGTCGGGTCGATGGCCGGGGATCTGCCAGTCGAATCCGTCCGCGCTCACCTGGTTGAGGCCGGACAACGGAACATGGACCGTCACGCCGTCGAGCGGCTCGCCCGGCGCGAATCGGTACGTCAGCGGCAGCTCGATCACCGCACCTCGGCGGCGCTGTGTCCACACGTCGGGGTAGTCGGTGAGGCGCACACCGTGGCCACGGCCGCCGGCGACCAGCTCATCGGTCAGGTCGAGCACATCGGGGTCGCGTTGGCGCTCGTCCTTCCACCACCGGTCGAAGTGGCGCACGGACGTGACCTCGGCGCCGATGCGGTCGGCGTAGAAGTCGAAGAGCATCTCGTCGTCGACCAGTTCGAGCCGACGCACCCTCGCGGCCATCCGTCGGAGGTGGTCGAGGAACTCGGCATTGCGCGCGAGGAACTTCTGGCGCCCGAGCCAGGCCGCGTCGGCGACATCGCGTTCGATCAGCGCCTTCGTGATGAACCACGCACGGGCCTGGACCTCGTCGACACGGTCGTAGCCGATGACGCGGTCGCTCACGATCGGCAGGCCGTAGAGCGTCACCTGCTCGGTCGCGACCGCCCGGCCACCCTTGGGGTCCCAGCGCACGTTGCCGTACGAGCGCTTCACGAGGTGGGCGCCGGCGCGCTCGGCCCACTTCGGCTCGATCCTCGCGACCCGTCGGGCGTAGAGCTGGTTGGTCTCGACCAACTCGGCGGCCATCACCCACGGCGGCGGGCGCCGGGTGAGTGCCGACCCGGGCGCGATCACGAAACGCGACTGCCGGGCGCCGACGAACTCGCGCGTCTCCCGGTCGCGCATTCCGATGTGGGAGAGCAGGCCGGCGAGCACCGCCTGGTGGATGTGGTCGGGATGGCTCTCGTGCGTCGTCGGACGGATCTTCAACTGGCCGGCGATACGGCGCAGCTGGCTGAACAGGTCCATCCACTCTCGAACGCGTAGGTAGTTGAGGTACTCCTTGCGGCACATCCGGCGGAATTGGTTGCCCGACAGCTCGCGCTGCTGGGTTCGCAGGAAGTCCCACAGCGCGACGATCGACAGCAGATCGGAACCGTCGACCCTGAAGCGGTTGTGGAACTCGTTGGCCTGCTCGCGCTTGTCCTGCGGACGCTCGCGAGGATCCTGGATCGACAGCGCCGATGCGATCACCAACACTTCGCGAACACAGCCGAGCCGGTCGGCTTCCAGCACCATCCGCCCGAGGCGCGGGTCGACCGGGAGACGAGCCAGCGATCGGCCCACCTTGGTGAGCTTCCGCGGACCGTCCTTCACACCGTCGATCGGCGCCTGCAGCGCGGCGAGCTCGTCCAGCAGACCGTAGCCATCGCGGATGGCGTGACGATCGGGTGGCTCGACGAACGGGAACTTCGCCACGTCGCCAAGGCCGATCGCCGTCATCTGGAGGATGACCGACGCCAGGTTCGTGCGCAGGATCTCGGGTTCGGTGAACTCGGGTCGCGACTCGAAGTCGTCCTCGCTGTACAGCCGGATGCAGATACCGGGAGCGACGCGTCCGCAGCGACCGGCACGCTGGTTCGCCGACGCCTGGGACACCGGTTCGATCGGGAGACGTTGCACCTTGAGCCGGCGGCTGTAGCGCGAGATGCGAGCCGTGCCGGTGTCGACGACGTAGCGGACGCCCGGCACCGTGAGCGACGTCTCGGCGACGTTGGTGGCGAGCACGATTCGCCGGCCAGGCCCGCCCTTCGGTGCTCGCTCGAAGATCCTGTGCTGCTCGACCGACGACAGCCGCGCATAGAGCGGCAGCACCTCGGTGCTGCGCAGGTCCATCCGACGGAGCGCATCGGCGGTGTCGTGGATCTCCCGCTCGCCCGACAGGAACACGAGCACGTCGCCCGGCCCCTCGTGCGAGAGCTCCTCGACCGCGTCGACAATCCCCTGCACCTGGTCCCGATCGGCGACGTCGGACTCCTCGTCGATCAGCGGTCGGTACCGCAGCTCGACCGGGAACGTACGCCCGGTCACCTCGATCACCGGCGCCGGAACCGTCACATCGTGCCACGGTTGGGCGAAGTGCTCGGCGAAACGAGCGGTGTCGATGGTGGCGCTGGTGACGATCACCTTGAGGTCGGGACGCTGCGGGAGGAGCCGTTTGAGATACCCGAGGATGAAGTCGATGTTGAGGCTGCGCTCGTGGGCCTCGTCGATGATCAGCGTGTCGTAGCGGCGCAGCATCCGGTCGCGCTGGATCTCGGCCAGCAGGATCCCATCGGTCATCACCTTGACGAGCGTCGCGTCGCCGACCTGGTCGGTGAACCGGACGGTGTAGCCGACGTCGTCGCCGAGCTTCGATCCCAACTCCTCGGCGACTCGTTCGGCGATCGTGCGGGCGGCGACCCGCCGGGGTTGCGTGTGCCCGATCATCCCGTCGACGCCGCGCCCCGCTTCGATGCACAGCTTCGGAAGCTGGGTGCTCTTGCCCGACCCGGTCTCGCCCGCGACGATCACCACCTGGTGGTCGCGGATCGCCGCCAACAGCTCCTCGCGCCGCTCGGTGATCGGGAGGGTGTCCGGGTACGCGAGCCGACCCTGGATCGCCAGCGCCGCGGCTGCTCGTGGATGCTCGGTCGTCGTCATGGCCTACCCGACCTCTCAGCCTCGCAGCTCCCCGAGCCCCTCCCACCCGATGATTCCGACGTGCGATGAGCGAAGCGACCGCATACGGGTGGTCTCGCTCATCGCACGCAACCCACGTCCAGCTGCGATGAGCGAAGCGACCGCATACGGGTGGTCTCGCTCATCGCTGGTGTGGGGGGCGGCGGCGAGGCGGGCGTAGCGTCGGCGATCGTGAGCTACCCGGCCAAGGTGATGACCGTCTACATCCTGGGGCTGTTCATGACGATCATCGACGGCACGATGGTCAACGTCGCGCTCCCGACGATGGCGGACGACTTCGGCGTGCCCACCACCGACATCGAGTGGATCGCCGTCGGATACCTCCTCACCTACGCCGCGGTGATCCCGGCGGCCGGATGGCTCGGCGACCGGTTCGGCACCAAGCGCGTGTTCACGACCGCACTGATCGCCTTCGTGATCACCTCGCTCGCCTGCGGGCTGTCGCAGACGCTCGATCAGCTGATCGTCTTCCGGGTGCTGCAGGGCGTCGGGGCCGGTCTCGTCACGCCCGTCGGCGCCGCAATGCTGTACCGGGCGTACTCGATGGAGGACCGGGCCAAGGCGGCGATCGGCGTCCTGAGCGTCGCCGTGATCGCGCCGGCCATCGGACCGATGCTCGGCGGCATCCTCGTCGACACGGCGTCGTGGCACTGGATCTTCCTCATCAACGGGCCGATCGGCGCCATTGCGATCGTGCTGTCGTTCACCTGGCTGGTGGAAACCAAGCACGACACCCCGGGCCGCTTCGACGTCGCCGGGTTCGTGCTGTCGGCTGCCTCGGTGGCGATCCTGCTCTACACGCTCTCGATCGGGCCGGAGAAGGGGTGGTTCTCGGCGTACACGGTCACGTTCGCGGCGGTCGGGATCGCCTGCCTCGTCTCGTTGATCGTGATCGAGCTGCGGATTCCCAACCCGATCCTGATGCTTCGCCTCTTCAAGGACCGCCTCTTCCGCACGATCAACATCTCGGCCTCGCTCACCTACGCCGGGTTCTTCGGGATGATCTTCGTGCTACCGCTCTATCTCCAGAGCCTGCGCGGCTACACCGCCTTCCAGAGCGGGCTCGCGCAGTCACCGCAGGCGGTCGGCGTGTTCCTGGTGTCGAACCTGTTGGGGCGGCGGCTGTACCGCAACATCGGTCCGCGTCGCCTGATGGTGGTCGGTACCGCCGCCACCGCTGCGATCACGTGTCTCTACGCCACTGCGGACCTGACGACGCCGCTCTCGACGATCGCCGGGTTCTCGTTCATGCGTGGGCTCGCCGTCGGCATGGTGTTCGTGTCGATCCAGACGGCCGCCTACGCGACGACGTCCATGGCCGACACCGGTCGCGCCACCAGCCTGTTCAACACGCAGCGTCAGATCGCCTACGCCTCGGGCGTCGCGCTGGCCGCCACGGTGATCGCCGCGATGCTGCCGAACGGCAGCGATGCAGCCTCGGACACCGAGCTGTTGTCCGCGTACCAGGCAGGGTTTCTCGCCGTCGGGTTGATCATGGCGCCGGCGGCGATCATCTCGTGGTTCATCGACGACGACGACGTCGCCGCCACCCGTGGACTCACGCCAGCGAGTCCGTCGACCCAGCCCGTCCGCGCCTGACATCGGCAGCGCGGGCTCGTGCGCCCTGACCCGCGTGAGCGCACACCGCGATGTTCGACGTCGCGGCTCACACGAACCCCGGTGGCGGGCGTGACGCTGGTCAGCCGCGGTCGATCGTGAGGACGTACTCGACGATCTTCTCCGCAACGACCGGATCGTCGAAGACGCGGACGTACTCGAATCGCAGGATGCCACTCCCCGGACTCACCACGTCGAAGACGAAGACCTGGGTCCCCGATGCGCCGACGAGGCTGCCGCCGGGCTCCTCGAAGTCGCTGCTGATCAACTGGAGTCCGTCGGGCAACGGCGCCGGCTCCCAGCTGTAGCCCGTGCTCGGGTTGGACTCGAGTTCGACCTCGAGCTGATCGCCGACATCGAGCGACACCTCGGAGAGGGAGTCCGCAGCGCCGAGCACGACCGTCGACCCGGCGTCGTCACCGCAGGCACCGAGCAGCGCAGTCGCTGCCATCAATGCGATCCATCGCTTCATGTCTCGATCCTGCTCGCGCCGACAGCCGATCGACACGGCAGAACGTCACAGACGCGTCGTGAACAGGCGCAACATCCCGCCGTGTGTCGGCCACTGGCGTGCGCAGTGCCGGATGGGGACACGGGATGCTGAGCTGGTCAACCGAGCACATCCGCCGACCCCACCCAACCGAGCACACGAAGATCAGCGCGCGAGGAGTGCCGGAAAGCGGCACCGCTCGCGCCAGATCGACGTGGTGCAGACGAGCCGCGACCGAATCGAGGCGACGATCAGCCCCCGGACGTCACGGTTCAGACGTCACGGTTCAGACGTCACGGTTCAGATGTCACGGTTCAGACACGGTCGGTCACGGTTCAGATGTCACGGTTCGGCGTTCGGTGGAGCGGACGGCGGCGGCGCCGAGGCGGAGCATCTTGGTGTCACCGAACGGCGTACCGCCCACTTGGTTCAGGATCATCGCCATCGCCAGCCCGGACTCGGGGTCGCCCCATGCTCCGGAGCCGCCGAACCCGAAGTGACCGAACGCCTGCGGCAACACGCCCCTGGTGGTGCCGACCAGGTGATAGCCGAGCCGCCAGCGCATGTTGAACCCGACGCCGGCGTCGCGGCCCACCTTCTCGCCGCTGCGACCGTCACCGTTCGCACCGAGCGTCGTCTGGATCCGGGTTGCCTCGGCCAGCGTGTCCGCCGACACGAGAGGGGGACCGGCGAAGTCGTCGGGCGTCGCGAGCGCTGCATACATCCGAGCGAGCGAGCGTGCGGTGAAAACACCATTGGCTGCGGGGATCTCGCCGTCGTGGATGCGATCGGTGGTGGCCACGTCGAGCACGTCGTCGACGACCAGCGCCTGGTACATCGGTTGGAAGCTCTTCGCCTTGGCGAGCGTCTTCGTCATCTTGAAGAGCCGGGTGACCGCCTTCGGATCGACGAGTTGCTCGGCGATGTCGCCGCGCACGCCCGCGGGCGCACCGATGTACATCCCGCTGACCCCGAGCGGTTGGACGATCTCGCGCTGCAGCGCCTCGTTCACCGTGAGCCCGGTGACCCGACGGATGACCTCACCGACGAGATAGCCGTACGTGAGGGCGTGGTAGGCGGAACGGGTTCCGATGTCCCATTTGGGTTCGGCTTCGGCGAGGAGCTTCGTCATGTGCTCCCAGTTGATGAGGTCTTCGGCCGATTCGGCGACCGAGCGCACGTCGTGGAGGCCGGCCTGATGCGTCAGCAGATGGCGCAGGGTGATCGTGTCCTTGCCGGCCGCAGCGAACTCGGGCCAGTACGTGGCGACCGGGACGTCGTAGTCGAGCAGACCCTGGTCGACGAGACGCTGCACGATGGTGGCCACGACGCCCTTGGTGGTGGAGAAACTCATCGACATCGTGTCGCGTTCCCACGGGTCGCCGGAGGCGTTGCGGACGCCGGTCCAGGCGTCGACGACGAGCTCGCCGTGGTGATAGACGGCCACGGCCATGCCGCCGCGGGCAGACTTCTTCGCCATCAGCTGTTGGACCTTCTCGGTCACCGGAGCGAAATCGGGATGTACGAAGCCTTCCATGCCTTCTTCCTATCGGGCGGATCGCCCGGACGTTCTCGTGAACCAGATGCGCACTCCAGACGCGCCTTGATCACGAGAAGGCCCCAGCTCCGCCCGCCCAGCCGCTGCGACCACGGGAGCGTTCTGCGATGATTCACCGGGTGCAGTCCGCCTCCGACGGCCCCGCCACCCGGCACCGCTTTCGCGGTGGACAGGTGCTTGTCGACGGCGAACTGATCCGCGCCGACATCGTGGTGGAGGACGACCTGATCGCCGACGTCGTGATCGAGCCGTCGGCCGACGAGGTCGGCGACGACGACGTCGACTGCGTCGGGCTCGTGATCGCTCCCGGGTTCATCGACGTGCAGTGCAACGGTGCTGGCGGTGTCGACATCACGAGCGAGCCGGACCGCATCCTCGACGTCGCAGCCGAACTCCCACGGTTCGGGGTGACGTCGTTCCTACCGACCGTGGTGACCGCACCGGCGAGTACCCGGGCTGCGGCCATCGCCGCGATGACGGCGATCGCCGAGAAGTCCGAACACGAGGTCGACGGACAACGAGCCGCGACGCCACTCGGCCTTCACCTCGAGGGTCCGATGATCTCGCGCAACCATCTCGGCGCGCACGTCCCTCACTTCGCCGCCGACCCGACCGCGCTGCTCGAGGAGATCGAGTCGTGGGTGGCATCAGACGCCGTTGCCCTCGTCACGCTCGCGCCGGAGCTCGACAACGCGCTGGCGGTCATCGAGCGGCTCGTCGCCGCGGGCGTGGTCGTGTCGGCCGGCCACACTTCGATGTCGCCGTCGGACTTCGCTGCTGCCAGATCGGCCGGCATGTCGTCGGTGACCCATCTCTACAACGCCATGGCGCCGTTCGACCACCGCTCCCCGGGGCCGATCGGGGCAGTGCTCGCCGATGGGTCGGTGACCGTCGGCGTGATCTGCGACGGCATCCACGTCGACCCGGTGGCCGTTGCGATGGCGTGGAGGTCGCTCGGACCGCATCGGATGTGCCTCGTGTCCGACGCCTCCCCCGCCCTCGGTGCCCCTTTCGGCCGGTTCAACATCGGCGGGTTCGAGGTGACCCACGACGAATCGGGCGTCCGGACGGTCGACGGTGTGCTCGCCGGAAGCGCGCTCGAGCTCGACCGGGCGGTCAGGAACCTGTTGTCGTTCACCGGCTGCTCGCTTGCCGATGCCCTCACCACGGTCACGAGCACAGCCGCCGACCTTCTGGGACTCCCCGATCGCGGTCGTATCCGCACGGGGGCCCGAGCCGACCTGACGATCGTCGACCCCGCCGGCGACCTGGAACGCACGGTCATCGCCGGCGAGACCGCATGGAGACGGTCCTGATCTGACATTGGGCCCTGCCGGGCACCGACCCCGATCGAGCACACTGGCCAACGGGTCGACACGAAGGGTGCCTCGATGAACTACGAACGACTGACCGCCGCAGACGCCGTGTTCCTGCGGATCGAGACACCACACGAGCCGCAGCACGTCGGATCGTTGTCGGTGATCGAGGGCACCCCCCTACGCGACGCCGACGGACGCGTCCGCTTCGACGAGCTCAAGCAGCACGTCGAGCGGCGTCTGCATCGTGTTCCGCGGATGCGTCAGCGGGTGATGGAAGTGCCGTACAACCAGGCCCGACCGGTGTGGGTCGACGACGACCACTTCGACATCGGTCACCACGTCCGCCTCACCGCGCTCCCCCGTCCTGGCGACGATGATCAGCTCGCCACGCTGATGAGTCGCCTCCAGGCGCTGCCGCTCGACCGGTCGCGCCCGTTGTGGGAGTTGTGGTTCGTCGACGGCCTGGCCGATGACCATGTCGGGCTGGTCATCAAGGTGCACCACGCTCTCGGCGACGGGATGGCCAACGTCGACCTCGCGATGGCGCTCGTCGATCTCGAGGCCGACCCACCGCCCGACAAGGAGGCACCGGTCTGGCGACCTCGACCCGCCCCATCGCCGAACGAGTTGCTGATGGCCTCCCTGCAGGAACAGGCTGTGAGACCAACGCGCCTCGCACAGGCCGCTGTCGACACACTCCGCAACCCCCGGCCGGTGATCGACGCGGCGACCAACGTCGGGCGGACCGTCGCCAACTTCCTCGCCAAGCCGCCACCGGCACCGTGGAACGTGCCGGTCGGTCAGCACCGTCGCTGGGTCAACGCATCGGCGCCGATGAAGGGCGTCCGCACCGTTCGCAAGCGGCACGGGGTGACGATCAACGACGTCGTGCTGGCCGCGTGCAGCGGCGCGCTGCGCACGTTCCTGCTCGAGCACGGCGACGCCGACATCGAGCACCGGGCGATCAAGGCCATGGTGCCGGTGTCGTTGCGCGGCAAGGAGGAACACGGCGAGACGCTGGGCAACCTCGTGTCGCTGATCATCGTCGACCTGCCCGTGGACGAGCCCGATCCCGTCGAGCGTCTGCGGCGCATCCACGCGATGACGAGCGAACTGAAGGGGTCGGGCCTCGTCGACGGCGCGCACCGCATCCTCGACATCGCCGACGCGATCACCCCGTTGGCCGGGCCGCTGACCCGCTATGTCAGCCGCACGATCCCGATGAACCTCGTGATCACCAACATCCCCGGCCCGCCGATCCCGCTGTACCTGCGGGGCGCCAAGTTCCTGCGGGTGTTTCCCTACGTGGAGGTGATCGACAACGAGGGTCTCACGATCGCCGTCGTCTCGTACGAGGACCAGCTCCATTTCGGCATCACCGCCGACCGCGACGTGATGCCCGACCTCGGCGACGTCGCCGCATCGATCGAGCACGAATTCGCCGTGCTCGCGAAACGCCGCTGAGTGCTCGCCGACCGTTCTCGTGAACCGGCGCGCGGCCGAGTCGGGTACTCGTTCACGAGAAGAGAGGTGTGAGCGTGCTCGGGTCGACGGAGGTGACGGTGTCGGCCAGACTCTCGGCAGCTCCGCGGCTGCTCCAGAAGACCGATGGGCGACCGCCGGTGTCGAGCGCCGCGAGAATCAACCCGCCGATCACCATGAACCGCGGGGCGATGCCGAGTGCGAACAGGCTGCCCGCGGCCACCGGGACAGCGGCGTTGACCCTCACCAGTTGCTCGGTTGTCGGCGAGGTCGGGAGTGAGTCCTGCATGGGTTCGACCACCTTGACCGCCGGCACGGCGAGCTTCGACGAGCGCTTCCATGCGCTCACACCACCCACGACGAGAATTCCGGCGAGCAGCAAGATCTGGCGGATGGTGTGTCCGATAGCACTGGCCCGGCCGGAGCCTCGTGAGCAACACTGTCCGGGGGCCTGAAGGGGGCGAGCTTGGATTGCGGGAACTGTGGACGCACGAATCGGGGCGACTCCCGGTTCTGTGACGCCTGCGGCACGAAGCTCGTCCTGCGATGCGGATCCTGCGATCGCGAGCTGAATCCCGACGCGAAGTTCTGCGACGGCTGCGGCACTCGGGTTGCATCGTCGCCCGGTCCGGCGGCCGTCAACACCCCGTCCACGGCCGTTCGAAAGACGGTGACCGTACTGTTCTGCGACCTCGTCGGATCGACGGCGTTCGCCGAGCGGGTCGACCCTGAGTCGGCGCGTGACGCGATGGCCCGCTACCACCAGATGGCGGGCGACACGATCGAGCGACATGGTGGCACCGTCGCCAAGTTCATCGGCGACGGCGTGATGGCGCTGTTCGGTGTCCCCGAGGTCGCGGAAGACGATGCCGAACGAGCGGTCGCGGCCGGCCATGACCTCCAGCAGGGCTTCGTCGCCATCCGCGACCACATCGGCAGCCGGTACAGCGTCGACGTCGGGCTTCGGGTGGGCATCAACACCGGCGAGGTGGTGATCGACGACAACGATGCCGACCTGGTCGGCGACGTGCTCAACACGGCAGCTCGCCTCGAGGGCGAGTGCACGCCGGGCGAGGTGCTCGTCGGCGAGGACACCTGGCGCCTCGCCCGCTCGACGCACACCTTCGAGGTGCTCGGCGAGGTCGAGGTGAAGGGCAAACGTCACGGCCTCGCGACGTTCCAACTCGTGACCGTCGGCGAGACCGCCGCGGCGCGGCGCGAAACGATCGACGACGCCACACCGTTCGTCGGACGAACATCGGAACTGGATGCTCTCGGCGAGGTGTTCGACCAGGCCGTCGCCGAGAGTGTTGCCAAGTTGACCGCGATCATCGGCGCCCCCGGCGTCGGCAAGACCCGCCTCTCACGCGAGTTGGGACGGGTGCTCGCCGATCGAACCGACGTGATCGAGTTGCGCTGTGAGCGAGCCGGTTCGACGACGTTCGCCCCGATCGCCGAACTGATCCGCCAGTCAGCGGCGATCGGCGACGACCACTCGCCCGAACATGTCCGCGCCGCGCTGGCCGAACTGGTCGGCGACACCGCGGACGCCACCCGCGTCGTCGAACTGCTGGCGAGCATCGTGGGTGCGGCGCCGAGCCGGTCGACGGAAGATTCGTTCTTCGGTGCACGCCGGCTGGTCGAGATTCTCGCCGCTCGACGACCGATCGTGCTCGCCATCGACGACATCCAGTGGGCAGAACCGCTGTTCCTCGACCTCCTCGAACACCTCGTCCGGTGGGTTGCGGCGCCGGTGATGATCGTCGGGCTCGCGCGTCCGGAGCTCCGTGAGATCCGCCCGACGCTCACCGAGAGCGGCCGCCAGGTCAGCCTCGTCGTCTCGCTCGAAGGCCTCGACGCCGCTGCGACTGCGGAGCTGGCGGCGCGCCTGTTGGGAACCGATGCGTTGCCGGACGAGCTGACCTCTCGACTTCCCGAATCGACCGACGGCAACCCATTGTTCGTGCGCGAGTTGGTCCGGATGCTGGTCGATGATCGTGTGATCACCCAGGTCGACGGGGTCTGGCGGCTGGCGATCGAGGCCGAGGCGGTCGAAGTCCCGCCGACCATCCAGTCGCTGCTCGCCACGCGTATCGAACGACTGCCCGACGACGACCGCCGGATCATCGAGCTCGCCTCCGTCATCGGCCCCGAGTTCCCACTGGGTGCGTTGGTCGCAATCGCCGACGGCGTCTCGGCGTCCGACATCAGCAGCGCCCTCGACCGGATGCGACGGCGCGAGCAGATCGAGCCGACCGGCTCGTACTGGGGCGACGAACCCGTGTACCGGTTCCACCACGTGTTGATACGCGACGCTGCCTACCGGCGCCTGCTCAAGGGCGCCCGTGCCGACCTGCATCTGCGGATCGGAGAGTGGATGCACGACACAGCGGGTGACACGGCCGGCGAACTCGGCGTCACGATCGCCTACCACTTCGAGCAGACGTTCCACTACCGCCGCCAGCTCGGGGTCGACGACGACGAGTCGACGGAGGCAGGCCATCAGGCGGCCGACCTGTTGCGCGTCGCCGCCGAAGATGCGCTCGCCCGCGACGACCTCGCCGCAGCGGGCCGCCTCGCGCTCCGAGCCATCGAGTGTCTCGGTGTCACCGCCCCAGAACTCCCGAACCTGTTGATCCTCACCTGTGAGGCGCTGTTGTCGGCCGGTGACGTCACCCGCGGTGGCCCGGCGCTGAAGCAACTCGACGACCGCGCCGTCGGCAACGACCGCCTGACCGCGTGGGTGACCTGTTTCCGCGCCGAGGTCGTCGTGCTCACCGACCCGAGCGGCCTGACCGACGCCGCCGAGGCGGTCGACCGCGCAGCCGAGCGACTCGCGAACCTCGACGACAACGCCGGAGTTGCCAAGGCCCGACAGGTACGAGCGGCCGCACTCGCCCGGCTCGGTCGGGTCGGTGACTGCGAGTCCGAACTCGACGAGGCACTGACCGCTGCGCGGGCGGCCGACGACCGCAGGCGGATCACCGCAGTCCTGGAGGCCGCTCCGGTCGCCGCGCTCTGGGGCCCGAGCCCGGTACCTCGCGCCGGCGGCCGTTGCCTCGACGTGATGCGGCTGTCCCGGATCACCGCCGACTCGCCTGCGGTGCAGGCGACGTCCGTTCGCTGCCAGGCCGTGCTCGAGGCACTCCGGGGTCGGCACGACACGGCCCGCAACCTGCTGGCATCGGCCCGGGCGACCGGCGAGGAGATCGGACTCCGCCACGGCTTGCTCGAGACCGATCTGTACGCCGGCATCGTCGAGTTGCTCGCCGGCGACCCGGTGGCCGCCGAGCCCTACCTCCGGCGCGCGTACGGCGGGCTCGGACAGCTCGGCATCGGTGCCGACGCCGGGCAGGCGGCCGCTCATCTCGCCCGGGCGCTGCTCCAGCAGGGCCGCGTCGACGAAGCCGAGGAGATGGCGACCGACTCCGATGCGCTCGCCGGCCAGAATCCCCAGACGGCGATCGTCGCCCGCTCGGTGCTCGCCGAAGTGCTCGCAGCCCGTGGCGAACTCGGCGAAGCCCGCCGTCTCGCCGAGGAGGCTGCGGCGCTGGCGGCGACATCGGACATCGTCGTCGATCACGCGAACGCGCTCGCCTCACTCGCGCGGGTGAGAGAAGCAGCGGGCGATCTGGACGGTGCACGTGAGGCTGCGTCGTCGGCGAACGAGCTGTACGAGGCGAAGGGCGCTGTCGTGCGAGTCGACGTGGCGAACGCTCCGGCCGAGACCGAGGTCGAATCCTTCCAGACCGACCCGTCTCCCTCGGTGAGGCCTTGGCGTCCCGACGACCAGCGTCGCGCTCTCACAGGCCGTCTCAACTCGGCGGCTCGGATCATGGGCGAGTACCGCATGGCAGGCGACAGCCGCTCGCACCTGTCGACGCGGCTCGTCTTCGACGACCGTCGGTCAGTCATCGCCGGCCGGTACGAGGGTCCCGACGTGATCGACGACGTGCTGTCGTCGATGGCCCGAGACGGCTACGAATTGTCGAGTATCGATTGGGACGATGTCGCAGTCCGAGGCGAGCATCTCTACCTCGCGGGGGACGTGGAATCTCGTACCGACCGGCGACGCCACGACCGCGGGCGGAGCGCTCGCACTCGATTTCCTGCTGCTCACCCGCGTCGACGATGACGACGAGATCGACCTCTGGGTGGGGTTCGACGCTGACCAACTTCCGGCCGCACTCGCGGAGCTCGATCGCCTGTACATGGCGTCGGTCGATCCGGAGCGAGCGCTCTTCACGTACGCACATTCGGTCGCGCATCGGCGGATCAGCTCGAAGGTTCCGACCTGCGACAGCTTCACGTCCGATTACACGATGGTCGACCATCGCAATATCGGCTGGGAGGTGATCGAGGGCCGAGCCGCGTATGAAGAGCGGCTCGCCACGTTGCTGAACACCGTCGACGAGTTCACATATTGGGCCACCCACGTGCAGCAGGAACGGTCACCTGTCGGATCGTTCTCCGGGCGCCTCGTCGGGCTGAGTTCCGATGGTGCCGCGTTCGACGATCGCTTCCACATGGTCGTGCATACCGATCCGGCGACGGGGATGCTGGTTCGGGTCGAGCAGTTCGCCGAGGACGACAAAGCGGCAGCCCTCGCCCGGTGCGACGAGCTGTCGGCCGAACGCGATCGGGCCCGGCTCAAGCCGAACGATGCGGTCTTCGTTGGAGGTCGCGCCAATCTTGCGGCGATCTTCACCGACGAGGAGACGTTCCTCGGCTGCTTCGCCGACGGTTTCACGGCGACGCTCGCCGATGGCACCACGATCGACAAGGGCCACATCGAACGGGGCGACGTCGACCCGTCGGCGCTCGGCTACGGCGGCGATCGCCGCACGGTCGTGACGGTCACGGCCGGCCGGCTGGCCACGATCCGGATCACCGATGACGACGGCGACGTGCGCTACGCGGTCGAGGAAATCGATGAACAGGGACGGCTGACAGCGGTGTTCGTGACGCCAGCCGCTTCTGTCGCCGACGCCCTCGCCTGGCACAGCCGACGAGTCGTCGACGTTCGTCCGCCCGAGCTCCGACGGATCAGTCGTACCAGTCTCGACATGTCGATGGCCGTTGAACAGGGCGACGCCGATGCGCTCCAGCGGTTGACCACGCCCGCCTTCCGGGTCGTGGATCATCGCCGACTCGGCTACGGCTCGATGGACCGGGACGAGTGGATCGAGTTCATCAGATCGAACGCATCTGCTACGTCATGGACGGTCGTCAAGGAGTACGACCTGACGTGTCGGCCTGCCGGCGTCATCAACTTCGTGTCGGTGTGGGAGGGGACCGAGCACCTCGACGACACGATCTCGTACCCCTCGATCGTCGTCAACCTGGTCGAGGGCGACAAGGTCGTCGGAGTCGAGTTCTTCGACGAGGAGGACCAAGCGGCCGCGCTCGCCCGGCTCGCCGAACACGAGGCTCGGCTGGCCGCCCCACCGGCTCAGACGACGCCCGCATCTCGACCCACCACCGCCACTCGGACGTTCGAGCAGGCAGTCACCCACCTTGCAGCAGGCAACGTCGACCGGTTCGCAACGTTGCTGGCACCCGACTTCGTCGAAGACTCCCGACGGGCACTCTTCCGATTCCGGCTCGACCGCGCCGAGTTCGTCGAGGGGCTCGGCGTGTTCTTCGAGCAGGCACTCACCTCGCACAGCGAGACGCTCGCCGTCGCCGGGGATCTCGACCTGCTGGAACGGCGCGAGATCGGCTCCGACGACGAGATCGTCGGAGCGATGTACGTGGTGTCCTCGGTCGACGAAGCCGGCCTGATCACGCGAATGGTCGACTTCGACGAGGACGCCCTCGACGACGCAGTTGCCGAGCTCCGCCGCATCCACTTCGACCGGCTCGACCCGATCGAACGAGCGCAGTACGAGATCTTCGCCGAGACCGAGCAGGGCATCGCCACCGGCGATCTCGAACGCGCCGTGGCCTTCGCCCACCCGAGGGTGACCGCAAGAGACCACCGGGAACTCGGCTGGGGGGTCGGCGGCGACAGCGAGTACCGCCAGCGGATTGCGACTCTCACGGAGCACGGCGGGTTCGTGCAATATCAACGCGGCGTGACCCACGACTCACCATGGCGATCCTGGTTCGACTGCAGAGTCACGTCGACCGTCGTCGACGACGCGGTGCTCACCGACGACTTCATCGCGATCTTGGAGATCGACCCTCCGACCGGGATGACGATCGGTATGGACAGCTTTGCGACCGACGACGTCGAGTCAGCCAACCGGCGATGGGACGAGCTCGCCGCCGAAGCAGCCGCCCGGATCCCGCAGCCGAACCAGGCCGTGATTGCCGGCGGCGCAGCGAACGTTCGAGCCCGTCGACCGAATGGCACAGCGGCGTTGCTGTCCGGCCTTGCACACGACTTCACCGCGGAAGGGGTCGGGCCCGATGACCGATCGGTGACCTGCGACGATCTGGTGGATCCGACGTTCGACCTCACCCATGTCGGCCTCGGCATCACCGATCGTCACGTGATCGGCGTCTACGGCGATCACGTCGCGCTGCTCTACATCGACCTCGGCGACAACGAGCGCCGCTGGTCGGTCGAGGTGACCGATGGGTCGGGGCTGCTCCAGCAGATCCGGCACTTCCCCGCCGACGACCTCCTCGCCGCCTCCACCTGGGCGTTCGACGTCGGCGGCGCCGCCGGTGCCCGGTCGGCCGCCCTCCGCGTGGTCCAGAGCTGGACCCGACTGATCCGCACGACCGACAACGACGGCGTTGCGGCGATGCTCGCTGACGACTTCGAGCTCGTCGACCACCGTCCGCTCGAGATCGACCATGCCGATCGTGCTGGTTGGATCGCACACACCCCTGATGGCCCCCACGACCACAACGACCACGGCATCATCACCGCGCAACAGATCCATCTCGCAACCGATCACGTCGTCGTGGCGAGCAGTGCGCGAATCCAGGTGGCCGAGTCCGGCGACCTGTACGAAGGCGGGCGAGGCATCTTCGTCGTCGGCGTCCGGAACGACGTGATCGCGCGGATCGAGACCTTCGAGGACCATGATCTCGATGCCGCGATGACTCGGGCACGGGAGCTCGAGGTCGAGCTGGGCGGACGGCCCGACGAGGAGTACTGGAACGAAGCCGATCGGCTGACCCGGGTGGCCGAAACGGCGTGGTCGAAGGGCGACCAGGCCGCTGTTGCGCCGCTGATCGCCGACGACTGCGTGATCGACGACCGACGGCGGATCGTCGGACATCGGTACGAGGGCCGGGCTGCGGTCATGACCGGACTGGAACCGAGCCGCAACTGGACATTGGGGATCACCACCGTTGCCGTCCGCGACGACGACCTCGTGCTCCATCTCGAGGAGATCCACCCGGACGACGACCCCGAGGGCGTCGCGATCGAATACCTCCAGATCACCCGGCTGGGCACCGACGGGCGTTGCGATCTCCAGATCATGTTCGACCCCGACGACCTGGAGGCCGCCATCGCCGAGCTGGAGCTGCTCCACGCCCAGAGCATCGACCCGATCGAGCGCCACGCTGCAGCCGGATACCACCGAGTCGACACCTGGATGGCGACCGGCGACATCGACCGCATGATGCGGTCGTTCGCGGATCACTTCGTGATCGACGACCACCGCCGTCTCGGGTGGGGGGCCATGGGCGTCGGCCCGCTGCGTCAGCGACTGCAGTCGTTCTCGGAGTCGATCGCCAGCGGGCTGATCTTCGAAGCCCGCATCTACCGTCTCTCGGCAAGCGCACGGTGCTCGCTGCGCCAGTCCAATACGGTCACCGCCGAGGGAGCATCGATCACCCACCAGAGCATCGTCGTCATCCACTCCGACCCGATCGGCGGGTTGACGCACCGCATGGACCAGTACGACCTCGATCACGTCGACGACGCGATCCGGCGATTCGAGGAGTTGTCGGCACTCGACGGCGATCACCGGATCGCCAACAGCGCGGTGGTCGCCACCAGCCAGCTGTGTCAACGGCGCGACCCGCGCTGGGTCGACGATGCCGTCGAGCTGCTCGCGTCGGAGTTTCACGCTCACCTCGTCGGCGCCGCCGATGCGATCACGCTCGACGACGTACGACGTGGCGTCGTCACCGTCGCACAGCTCGGATTCGATCCGGCCACCCGACAGCTGGTCGCAGTGCGCGGCCGACGCCTCGCGCTGATGTCGTTCGGGCAGGAGGGAGCGGAGACCTGGACGCTCGAATGCGTCACCGAGAACGGGCTGCTCGAGTCGGTCGAGCACTTCCCGACCAACCGACTGGCCGATGCCGTCCATGCGCTCGACCAGCGCCACCTCGAACTGTTCGAGGGCAACGAGGTCGTCGGAGTCCAGCTGCGCAGGTTGTTCGACTTCCACCGGGCACTCAACACCGGTGACCTCGACGGAGCGATGAGCGTGTTCTCCCCGGCGGTCACGGTGGTCGATCATCGACCGCTCGGCTGGGGCGCGGAATCGCGATATCACGACCTGCAGGAACGCTTCCGGACGATCACGGACGCCGATGGCCAGATCGTCGACTTCCCCAGGGTGCTGCACCGTCTCGATGAACACGGAGGTGCCATGGAGTTCCGAGTCGTCTCGACGACGCCGGAGGGAAGTCGGCTGGTCAACGACCATTTGGTCATCTGGCGCGCCGATCCGGCGACCGAAATGACGATCCGCTTCGAGGAGTTCTCGCTGGAACGCCTCGACGACGCTCTCGCCCTGTTCGATGAATCCATTGCACGCGAGCCGGTCACCGGCTCGTTCGACGGCGACACGATCGATCCCGCGTTCCTTGCTCGACTGACGCCGGCACTCCGCGACCAGGCACACGTCGTCGTCGACATGGCGGTGGCGGTCGCGGCCGCCGACGTGGATCGGCTGGACACGCTCCTCGCCGACGACTTCCACACCGACGACCTCCGCCCGCTCGGCTGGGGGCCTCGCGACCGCGCAGCGTTCTTGGAGTCGGTGGCGGATCGACCCCGCACCCTCGGCGTCGGCCGCATCACCGGCACACTGCATCGCCTCGTCGACGGGGTCGCTGTCACCGAGTACGAGGTCGAGACCCACCCGTACGGTGACAGTGCTCCGATCGTCGAACGCGGCATCGCCGTGATGACGGTCCGGTCAGGACAGCTCACGTGGATGGGCCTCCACCCGGACGACCAGCTCGATGCTGCGATCGCACGCTTCGACGAGATCGCATCGGCTCTCGGAGACGCAGCGAGTTCCCGGATCGGCCCCGCCGGGAACGAGCCGTGGAATCGGGCCGACCGGCTCACCCGGGGCTGGTTGGCGAGCGACGACTGGACGGCCCTCGTGGCCGACGAGGGCGTCACGGAGGACCGGCGCGCCGGCCTCGCCACGGTGTACACCGGGCGCGACGAAGTCCTCGCGGGCTGGGCGATCGTGGGCGAGATGTCCGCCGAGCACACGACCCTTGCGGCGCGAGGTGACGACGTCGTGCTGACGTCGGTCGTGCTGTGGCTGGAAGGTCAGCGTGACGTCTCGGAGGTCGGGGCACTGCGAGTCGACCGATGGAACGTCGACGACCTCCTCGAACGATCGGTCGTCTTCGATCCCGACGATCTGTCGGCCGCCGTCGTCGAACTGAATCGACTCGCGCTCACTGGTGCCGATGCGATCGGGGTCGGTGACGCGGCGTTGATGAGTGCCCTCGAGGCGATCACCGAGCACGACGTGGAACGCTCGCAGCTCCATTTCCATCCCGAGTTCGAACACGTGGACCACCGGGCCATCGGCTGGGCAACGACCAACCGGGATGAGTTCATGGCCCGGTCGACGAGCCTTCGGGAGCTGACGGCTCGCGTCACGTACTTCATTCCTCGCCTCGAACGAGGCTCCCATCCGGCCGCACTGCTCGCGCAGTACTGCCTCCGCGGCACCACGGAACTCGGCGTCGAGTTGGAGCACTGGTCACTGCTCGTGAGCGAGATCGACGTCGCGAACCGGCATCGTCCTGCGGACGGACCAGTTCGAGATGGACGACCAGTCAGCCGCAGGCGAGCGGATGGCAGAGATCGAAGCGGCAGCCGCACGCGAGCTGGTGCAGCCGAACGATGCCGTGATCGTGAGCGGCGCCGCCAACATCTTCGCCCTCACGGGCCGGCACGAACAGTTCGTCGACCGATTCAGCGACGATTTCGTCGGTCGGCTGCCCGACGGCCGGATGGTCACCAAGGCCGACATCGTGAGCGGCGCAGCGACACCGGAGGACCTCGGCTTCGGATTCGTCGAGCGTGAGCTGTTCGCGGTCGACGGGACCACATTCGCCGCGTTCGACACGGTTCGCGACGGTGTCACGGCGAGAGCGATCGAGATCATCGACGACACGCTTCGCATCCGTCGCATCGGACGGTTCAGCCCAGGATCGACCGCCGAGTGCCACGAGTTCTTCGGCACGCAGCTGGCGCCCGCTCCTGAACTCCCGTTTCGCCGATTCGGCGAGGCGGTTTCGTTGCGCACCTTCCCCGCCGACCTCCTGTCCGATGACTTCCAGATGATCGACCACCGATCGATCGGCCTCGGAACCCCCGACCGAGCCGCCTATCTGGACAGTGTGAGGGCACTCAAGGCGATGGGTGGTCTGGTCTTCCGTCGATCCGTGATCCGCTCGGCCCCAACCGCCACACTCGTGCTCGTCAGGACCGAGTATCCGGATCTCGGCGGCGGGCACGACTTCGTCGGACACATCACGCTGATGACGTGCGACGCCGAACACCTGACTCGCATGGAACACTTCGACACCGACGACCTCGATACCGCCATCGCCCGTTTCGAGGACCACAGCACCTGAGGACGACATCACCGGTGGGGCAACAGGTGGAACGCACCGACGCCGAGCCGTCGCCCGTTCAGTTCTCAGCGGAATCCGTCGCGACTGCTGAGACCTATTCCGCTGAGAACTGCACCATGCTCGTCGGACGCGCCGATCAGATGGTGTTGCCGGCGAACTGGGCGTTGTAGAGACGCCAGTAGGCACCGTGGGCTTCGAGGAGCGAGTCGTGGTTGCCCTGCTCGACGATCTGACCATCCTCCATCACGAGGATGACGTCGGCGCCGCGGATCGTCGACAGCCGGTGGGCGATCACGAAGCTCGTGCGGTTCGCCCGCAGGTTGTTCATCGCCTCCTGGATCAACACCTCGGTGCGGGTGTCGACCGAACTGGTCGCCTCGTCGAGGATCAGGATCGCCGGATTGTTGAGGAACGCACGAGCGATCGTCATCAACTGCTTCTCGCCGGTGGAGATGTTGTCGCCCTCGTCGTTGATGATCGTGTCGTAGCCATCGGGCAGCGAGTGCACGAACCGGTCGACGTAGGTGACCCGGGCAGCCTCGTAGATCTGCTCGTCGGTGGCGTCGGGGTTGCCGTAGCGCAGGTTCTCGCGGATCGTGCCGCCGAACAGCCACGTGTCCTGCAGGACCATGCCGATGTCGGAACGCAACTCGCTGCGCGGGAAGCTCGCGATGTCGCGCCCGTCGAGGGTGATGCGGCCCGAGTCGAGCTCGTAGAAGCGCATGATCAGGTTGACGAGCGTCGTCTTTCCGGCACCGGTCGGCCCGACGATGGCGACGGTCTCGCCCGGCTCGGCCGTCACGTTCAGTCCGGTGATCAAGGGCTTGTCGGGGTCGTACGCGAAGTGGACGTCCTCGAACACCACACGTCCCCGCACCGGCTTCGGCTCGACGGACAGTTCCTGCTCGGGTGACTGCTCCTCGGCGTCGATCAGCTCGAGCACCCGCTCCAGCGAGGCGATTCCCGACTGGAACGTTGCGGCCATCGAGGCCAAGTGCGTCAGCGGCTGCGAGAACTGCCGGGCGTACTGGATCATTGCCTGCATCCCACCGACGCTCAGCGAGCCCGAGGAGATCTGCAGGCCGCCGACCACAGCGATCAGGATGTACTGCACGTTGCCCATGAAGAGCATTGCCGGCTGGATCAGGTTGGCCATGAACTGCGCGCTGAAGCTCGCCTCGTAGAGCTTGTCGTTGTCGGCGCGGAAGCGAGCCTCGGCCTCACGCTGACGACCGAAGCTCTTGACGATCGCGTGGCCGCTGAACACCTCCTCCGCCTGCGCGTTGAGATCGCCGGTGTGGCGCCACTGCGCCATGAACCGCGGACGAGCCTTGCCACCGATGTACTTCATCAGGAGCACGGAAATCGGAACCGTCGTCAATGCGATCAGCGCCAGCAGCGGCGAGATCGTGAACATCATGATCGTCACGCCGATCAGCGTGAGCAGCGACGTCAGGATCTGGCTCGTCGTCTGCTGCAGGCTCTGCGACAGGTTGTCGATGTCGTTGGTCACCCGGCTGAGCAGGTCACCGCGCGGCTGACGGTCGATGTAGCTGAGCGGCAGGTGATTGAGCTTGCGCTCCACCTCCTGGCGCAGTCGGAACATCGAGCGCTGCACCACGCCGGCGAGCACGTACGACGAGGTGTACTGCAGGGTGAACGACGCCACGTACACCGCCAACACGATGATCAGCTGACGGTGGAGCTCACCGAAGTCGATGCCCTGAGCGGACATCACGCCATCGACGATGACGTTGGTCGCCTCGCCGAGCAACTTGGGGCCGATCACCACGAGCGTCACGCTGACGATCGTGAGAAGGAAGACCGCGAAGAGCCGCGGCTTCTCCGTACCGAGGATCTCGCCGAGTCGCCGCAACGTCTCGCCGAACTTGTCGCTGCGCTCCGCCGGCATGCCGAGGCCGCCACCGGGACCGAAGCTGTTGCGCCGTGCCTCGGTACCGGCGGTGGCCAGCAGCTTGCGGTCGTCGGCGCTCTGACCGTTCGCGCCGTCGGTCGAGGCGCCGGGCTCCGTACCGTTCGCGCCGTTCGTGCCGTTCGTGCTCATGCCACTGCCCCCTGGCCGATCTGCGATTCGACGATCTCGGCGTAGGTCGGGCAGGTGTCGAGCAGCTCACTGTGGGTGCCGCGGCCGATGATCTCGCCGTCTTCGAGAACGAGGATCTGGTCGGCGTCGATGATCGTCGATACACGTTGCGCAACGATCAAGACCGCGGCGCCGGCGGTGTGCGGCTTCAGCGCCGCTCGGAGACGTGCGTCGGTTGCGAGGTCGAGCGCCGAGAAGGAATCGTCGAACACGTAGATCTCGGGCTTCACCACGAGTGCCCTGGCGATGCACAGCCGTTGACGCTGCCCGCCGGACACGTTGGTACCGCCCTGGGTGATCGGACTGTCGATGCCGTCGGGCATCGCCTGCACGAACCCGCTCGCTTGAGCGACCTCGAGCGCCTCCCACAGCTCGCCGTCGCCCGCGTCCGGCCAGCCGTAGCGGAGGTTGGATGCCACCGTACCCGAGAAGAGGAACGGCTTCTGCGGGACGTAGCCGACCTTGCTCCAGAGCAGGTCGAGATCGAGTTCGCGCACGTCGACCCCGTCGACGAGCACTGCGCCATCGGTGGCGTCGGAGAGTCGTGACACGAGGTTGACGAGCGTCGTCTTGCCCGCACCGGTACTGCCGATGATCGCCGTCGTCGTGCCCGCTTCGACTCGGAACGACAAGTTGCACAGCACCGGCCTGTCGGCCCCCGGGTACGCGAATCCGACGTCCCGGAATTCGAGCGTGCCGAGTTCGGGGAGCTCGGTCACCGGCTGCTCGGGCTGACGGACCGTCGACGGCGTGTCGAGCACCTCCGCAACGCGGTCGGCGGCGACCGACGCTCTCGGGATCATCGACACCATGAACGTCATCATCACGACAGCGAAGAGGATCTGCATGAGGTAGCTCAGGTAGGCGACGAGCGAGCCGACCTGCATCTGGCCGGCGCCGATGCGGTCACCACCGATCCAGATCACTGCCACGCTGGACACGTTGATGATGAGCATGACGGTCGGAAACGTGGCAGCCATCAGGCGTCCAGCGCGCAGCGACGTCTCGGTCAGCTCGTCGTTGGCCTGGGAGAAGCGGGCGACCTCTTGGGGTTCGCGCACGAAGGCCCGCACCACACGCATACCGGTGATCTGCTCACGCAAGACGAGGTTGATGCGGTCGATGCGGAACTGCATCGCCTGGAACGACGGAACCATCCGGTACACGATCGAGCCGAGCGCGAGCACCGCCGCCGGGATGGCCACCACGAGGATCATCGAGAGCCCGGGGTCCTCCCGAACGGCGAAGAAGATGCCGATCACCATCGTGATCGGTGCCGTGATCATCATCGTGCACGCCATCACGACGAGCATCTGGATCTGTTGGACGTCGTTGGTGGTGCGGGTGATCAGCGACGGTGCACCGAACTGGCCGACCTCGCGTGCCGAGTAGCCGGTCACCGTGTGGAACAGGTCCCGGCGGATGTCGCGGCCGAACCCCATCGCCGCGCGCGATGCGTACCAGACGGCGCCGACGCTGAAGATGATCTGGATGATGGTGAACCCCATCATCACCCCGCCCATCGTCAAGATGTAGTCGTTGTCGCCCGCGAGCACCCCGTTGTCGATCAACAGAGCGTTGATCGTCGGGAGTGTGAGCGCCGCGAACGTCTGGATCGATTGCAGGACGACGACGACCAACAGCAGATTGCGGTAGGGGCCGAGGTGGCTCTTGATCAGCTGCCAGAGTTTCACGTGGGGGTTCCTGTTCCGACGCCGTGCAGGACGGTGTCGACGATGTCCGATGCTGCCGAGGCTTCCGCAGCGATCATCGGATGGGTGAGCGAGAGGGTGAGGGCGCGCAGCATTCGTGCGGCGTGGGCCGGTTCGACGCGGATGCGATCGGCGTGGGCCTCGAAGATCGCCGTCAGCGCTGGGCTGTCCGTCATCGGTCGCCTGACCTGATCGTGTCGCTTGGGGCCGAGATGGGACAGCAGCGTCCACACATCGACGACGCGCCGCTGGATCAACACCGTCGCCTCCAGGAGCTGGTCCTCGAACGACAGGCTCGCATCGATCGTCCGCAACGCTTCCTCGAAGGGCTGCTGGTCGAGTGATGCCTCGAGCGTCGCGTCGAGCAGTTCGTCCTTGTCGGCGAACACCCGGAAGATCGTGCCTTCGGCGACGCCGGCCGCACAGGCGATCTGCTTGGTGGTCACCGACTCGCCGTAGTCGGCCAGCAGCGGCCGCACCGCCTCGATGATCGCCGCACGCCGTTCCTCGGGGGGCATCGCCGATGCCCGCTTGGTCGGCGAGGTCGTCGTGGTGGCGGCGGACATCGCTCGGATGCTAACTGAGTGAGCGCTCACTCATACGGCTCGGTTGGCACTCCACTCCAGCCACCGATGAGCGAAGCGTCCGTCTACGGCCCCCACGCTCATCGCAACGCAACGGACCCGACCACCGATGCGCCAGCCGTCCGTATACGGTCGCGTCGCTCATCGCATGAGACGTCGGCGGGCTGTCGTCGGGCGGTCGGCGGGCTGTCGGCGGACTGTCGGCGGACTGTCAGCGGACGGGGAGGAGGTCCGGCGGGAGACTGGAACGAAGGGCGCCGAAGTAGGCGTCGTAGCCCTTCGAACTCGGGTGGAAGGAGGCCGTCGACACGTTGAACGGGCCGTCGGTCCAGTGCTCCCGCACGGTGCCGTCCGCCAGCTGGCTGCGACGGAAGGTGTCGCCGAAGACGGCGTCGTTCACGAACCGGTCGCGCTGCCAGAACCGGCACGCACCGTGATTGTCGAACTCGTCGGTGACGTCGACGTAGCGAATGTCGGCACCGCTCCAGCCACGGGCGCGGGCAGCCGCGACCTCGATCTCGTGGTTGAGCAGGTCGACCTGCTCGTCGATCCAGTCGGCCTCGTCGCCGCTGATCCCGGTGACACCGTCACACCGGCCGTTGCCCTGCATCAGCCGCGGGTAGCCGAGCACGCGCACCGTGATGTCGGGATACTGCTCGCCGATCGCTCGGTACATCGCCGTGAGGTCCTCTCGGATCTCGTCGAGATTGGCCATCTGATTCTTCGACGAGTCATGGCAGCGCATCGACGTGATGCAACGGGTGAGAGCGTCCGGCCAGTTCTCGTCGCGAGCGGTGCGCAGGTCGTTGCCGCTGATCGTGATCGTCACGAGGGTGCCGTCGCCGTCACCGGGGATGTCGGCCGCTCGCACCTGCGCCGGGATCTCGCGGATGATTGCGCCCGCACAGGCGATGAAGACCGAGTCGGCGTCGAGCTGCGAGGCCAACCGCGGACCGGGCGTCTCGTCCAATTCACGCTGGCAGGCGCTCGAGCCGAGCCGGGTCTCCGGATCGAACGAATGAGCTGGCGGGCCATGATCGTCGTAGGACGAGGCATTGCGATGGATGCCGCTGCCCGAGCTGTACGAATCACCGAGCGTCACGACGCGCTCGATCCGAGTCAGCGAAGCCGCCGGAGACACCTCGGGCCGAGCGGAGGCGGTGGCCCCGACACCGATCATGCCGACCGTCGCCGCTGCAGCAGCGAGGAAGGCTGAGACGGTGCGCCGCATGGCCCCAGACTAGGAGCGCCGACCCAGCGTGACCACGCGATCACCCGACGTCACATCGACCGGCCGCGGTCGTTCGACACGCAATGTCAGCCAGTCACCGGATGCGTCACCCATCGCGGCGGCGCCGCACCAGGACCTCCTGCGCGATCGTCGCCACCTGCAACCCGTCGTGACGGATGACGTCGCCGGTCACGAGCCCGCGCCCGCGGTTGACGCCGTGCGACCGTGTCGCAAACCAGTGCCACTGCGAGGGATCGGTCGGCCGCTCGAACCAGACCGAGTGATCGAGACTCGCTCCCTGGAACAGCTTGCGGTCGGCGGTGTCGCCGACGAAGTCCGGATGGGCCGACCGCGCCGCTCGGGAGGGCGCTGCGTCGGACATGAACGCCAGCGCGCACTGATGGTCGGCGGGATCGTCGCCCATGTCGGCGTCGAGCCGGATCCAGTACCCCATCGTGCCGTCGTCGAGGAACGTCGCCTTGCGCTTCAGCAACCCGGCCCACGAGTGGTCGAGCAACGACGGATCGTCAGGGCCGGGAAGCCCGTGTGGCAGCGTTGCCACCGCCACGTCGGCCTCGTCTTCGAGGACGTGGAACGACACCGACAGGTTGAGGATCGCCCCAGCCGACTGCCGAGCGACGACTTGACGCGTACTGAACGATCGACCGTCGCGAAGCCGCTCGACCTCGTAGCGAATCGGCTCCTCGGTCGCACCAGGTCGGATGAAGTAGGAATGCAGCGAGTGAGCGGCCCGGTCGGCATCGACAGTCCACGCGGCGAGCGCGCAATGCCTGCGCGACCACTTGACCCCCGAACAACCGCCCACCCCACGGGTACCGGGCGGCGATGCCGACAAAGGTGTCGGGCCCGTGCGGTTCCAGCTGCAGCAGTTCGCTGAACTCGATGTCGTGGATCTTCCGAGTCGGCATCAGCCCAGTGTGACACCGCGGACCGGCCAGGGAGACAACGTCAGGACGCGGCGACGAGCCGGTTCAGACCGACGACGTCGAGCACGGTGATGCACCCGCGGCTCGTCTCGACGAGTCCCGCCCGCCGGAAACGGGCCAGCGCCCGCGCCGTCGACTCCCTCGTCGCTCCGATCCACCCCGCCAGGTCGCTCTGCGTGAGTGCGAGCTCGAAGGTGCTCGTCGGTGCGGCGTGACGCATTCGCATCGACGTGAGTTCGAGCAGCATTCGTCCGGTCCGCACCACGGCGCTGTCGGAGTTCCGCGTCACGAGGCGGTCGTTCGCACGCCGCAACTCTGCGCTCAGGCTCTGACAGACGCACACCGACAGATGAGGCTCCCCGACGAGAAGCTCCATGAAACGATCCGAGCGGAGCTCCGCCACCACGGTGGCGTCGAGTGCTGCCGCGCTGGCAGCCCGGGGCCGACCATCGAGTGCGGACAACTCCCCGAACTCTTCGCCCGGTGTCTTGATCCCGATCAGCAACTCTCGGCCCGACGGCATCGTGAGAAAGATCCGGACGCGTCCCTCGATGCAGACGTAGACGCTGTGTGAGCGATCGCCCTCGACGAACAGGAGATCGCCGGGCGCGTACACATGCCGCTGACCGAGATCAGCGATCGCCTCCCCAACGGTCGAGTACTCGAGGGTGGGCATCGTCCTCCCTTCGCCCCACCGGACCGCTCACCTCCCCGGTGTGTGATCCAGGTCATAGACCGTAGCTCAGCTGAAGCGCATGGTGGAACGGTCACGACAAGCGCCACAGGAGGAACACATCATGTACATCTTCAGCCGTTCGACCATCGCCGCACTCGGGAGACAGTTCGACGCGTTTCCTGCCGCCGTCGGCATCGCGGAACTCGTCACCAGGGTCACGGGGCACGAACTCAACGTGTTCGCCGGACGTTTCGGCGCGCCACAGGGCAGCGTCATGTGGAGTGCCCGGGTCGAATCGATGACGGAACTGCAGGGCATCACCGACAAGCTGATGGCCGATTCCGGTTACCTCGAGATGGTCGAGTCGATGAACGGCCTCTTCATGGCTCCGGCCGAGGACCGACTGGGCCGGGTGTTGACCGGGCCGATCGAAGGCGCGACCTCGAAGTACTACGGCGTCACCCGGGCGGCGATGATCAACGGAAGACAGGCCGAGGCGGTCGCGTTCGGTGTGAAGACGGCGGAATACATCGGCAAGGCGGTCGGCACACCGTCCGCGTTCACGAAGTCTGTGTACGGGGGCTTCAACGACGTGACGTGGATCATCGGGTTCGACAGCGAAGCCGACGTGGACGCCTTCGACGACTGGCAGGTGACGGACAGCGGTTACCACGAGATCATGGCCGAAGCCGGCAGCCTCTTCGTCGAGAACAGCGGACACACCAGCCTGATCGAGAAGATCAACTGAGAACTCGGCCCCGCCTCGTCGATCCCTGAGCGTCGAGGCGGGGCGGGCGCTCGCTTCGCGCCAACCTGCGTGATACTGGACCCATGACAACGGTCGAGGTCTTCGCCGACATCACGTGCCCGTTCACCCACGTCGGGCTGAAGCGAGTGATCCATCACGTCTCCGAAATGGCGACACCAGCCGAGGTCATCGTCCGGGCGTGGCCGCTGGAGTGGGTGAACGGCGCGCCGCTCGACGTCGACGCAGTCGTCGTCAAGGCCGGCGCGCTCACCGAGCAACTCGGCGTCGATGATTTCTCGGGACTGCGAGCGGACCGGTGGCCGGCCACGACCATCCCCGCGCTGAACCTCGCCGCCAGCGCCTACGAGCGCGATTCTGCGACAGGCCTCGCGGTGAGCTTGGCGCTGCGGTCGGCCCTGTTCGAGAACGGTGAGGACGTGAGCGACCCGGAGGTGCTCGCGGGAATCGCCGCAACGAACGAACTCGCCCCACCGACGAGGGAGGCGAGCGCCGCAGTGAAGGCCGACTACGACAGCGGCCGCGAACGCGGGGTGAAGGGCTCACCACACTTCTTCGTCGCCTCGGACGACTTCTTCTGCCCGGCGCTCGACCTCGGACACGACGACGACGGGCACCTCACCGCACGCTTCGACGCCGACATGCTCGCCGCCTTCTTCGCACGTCTCGACGGCTGAGCCCTCCGACGACGGCCACGCCAAGCGGGCCGATCCGGGTCGAGTTGCCGTCCGGGTGGGTGCCGGGTGGAGGGGGGTCACCTCCGGCACCCACCGGACGTTGCCTCAGGAACGCTACGCATCGAATGTGTCGCCGAGATGTCCGCCGGGTTGCCGCTGGATGAGCAGTGACCGAACGGTCACACGCAGCGGCCTACGGTGGGAGCGTACGGCAACGACGTGGAGGGGTACATGGACATCGGAAGCTTGCTGGCAGCACTGGCACTCGGATTCGTTGCGGGGGTGATCGGCCGGGCAGTCGTTCCCGGCGACGCCTTCCGCTCGTTCAGCGGCTGGCAGTCGTGGCTGATCTCGACCCTGCTGGGCCTGATCGGCTCACTGATCGGGTATTGGATCTTCACCGGCCTCTTCGGCATCGGCGACGACGACAAGTTCGACTGGGGCGGCGTCGTCGGCGCGATCATCGGCGCCATCATCGTCGTGGCCGTCGGCTCGTGGTTGTTCCGAAAGATCGCCAAACGCGACACCCTCTGAGGCGCCCCGGCGCCCACCCGGCGTGATAGCACGTCCGCATGGGGAACAACGCCGACGACAGCCGCTGGCTCGACGCGACCGCACAGGCCCAGCTGATCTCCGCGCGGGAGGCCACCTCGACCGAACTGGTCGACGCGTCGATCAGCCGGATCGAAGCGCTCGACGGGCAGATCAATGCGGTGATCATGCACTGGTTCGAACGCGCCCGTCACCAAGCCGAGGCGTTCGACGAACTGCCGCTGGCGTCCGAGCACCGCACGACTCCGTTCGCGGGCGTGCCGTTCCTCGTGAAAGACCTCCACAACCACGTGGCCGGGATGCCCCTCACGTCGGGCAACCGAGCCGCTCGCGACGAGACGCCATTGTCCACCCACGACTCGAACCTCGTCGTGCGCTTCCGCGACGCCGGTCTGATCACGCTCGGGCGCACCAACAGCCCCGAGTTCGGCAGCCTGCCGGTCACCGAACCGCTCGCGTACGGACCGACCCGCAACCCGTGGGACCTCGAGCGCACGCCAGGCGGATCGAGCGGAGGCGCCGCCGCTGCGGTGGCGGCGGGCATGGTGCCGATCGCTCATGCGAGCGACGGCGGCGGATCGATCCGGATCCCGGCGTCGTGTTGCGGGCTGGTCGGATTGAAGCCGTCGCAGGGCCGGGTGTCGATGGGGCCGGAACGCGACGAGTCAGGGCTGTCGACCCAGTTGTGCGTCAGCCGGTCGGTGCGCGACACCGCAGGAATGCTCGACGCGGTCCACCAGCCCGGCATCGGCGACAGCGTCATCGCCCCACCACCGAGCCGTCCCTATGTCGACGAGCTGGGGGTCGATCCCGGTCGGCTGCGCATCGGGATGCTCGATCGCCACCCGATCAGGGGCGAACTCCACGCCGACTGCGTCACGGCGGTTCGCTCGACGGCCACCCTCCTCGAGGGACTCGGGCACGACGTCACACTCGGTCATCCTCCGATCCTCGAAGATGCAGAGTTCCCCCGTCGCTTCGCTGCGATGTGGGCGGCCCTGATGGCCGTCGGCATCGACTCGCTCGGTCAGACGATCGGCCGGCCGCTCACGGCCGAGGACGTCGAGCCGGTCAACTGGGCTCAGGGTCAGTACGCCGAACATCTCTCGGCGGCCGAGTACGCGAAAGCTCTCGCCGCTGTCGGTCAGTACCGCCGCCAGGTCCAGGGATGGTGGGCCGAAGGTTGGGACCTCCTGCTCACGCCGACGTTGTCCGCTCCCCCGCTACCGATCGGGGGTCTGTACGGCGAACAGGGCGACGGCATCGATCCCGACGATCCGATGGCGCCGTCGATCCGCGCCGGCCGCTTCGTCGCATTCACGCCCCAGTTCAATGCGTCGGGACAGCCGGCGATCAGCCTCCCGTTGCACACGAACGACGCCGGGTTGCCGATCGGCGTGCAACTCGTGGCCGCCTACGGCCGCGAGGACGTACTGATCAGAATCGCCGGCCAACTCGAGGCCGCCGCCCCCTGGGCCGACCGCCACCCTCCGATCTGACGATTGCGTCCGACCCGAGTCGTCGTCGCGACGTCCAGCGGCAGGCCTGCGACGTCGTCACCCGCGCACGGCGACGGGGAGCCGGGCGGGGCTGCGGCCGAGAATCTGGCGCCACTCGATGCTGTCGGCATCGATGGGGCCTTCGGCGACGATCGTGTCGCCGAGACCGGCACGAGCCGCCGCCAACAGCACCTCCTCGATCGTCATCCGGGCGAGCGCCGCACCGAGGCAATAGTGCGGCCCCGACCCGAACGACAGCAGCTTCGGTGCGTCGGGCTCGGTGAACCTCCTCGGACGGAACGCATCGGGGTCACCCCAGACGTCCTCGTCGCGACTCGCCGACGCCGACGCCAGGAACACCATCGAACCGACCGGTCGCTCGACGCCGCCGATCTCGATCGGTTCCAGGACGGTGCGCGGGACGATGGTGATGCTTGGTTCGAACCGGATGGTCTCGTCGACCACTGCACCGGCCAGCGACGGTTCGGCGCGGAGCGCATCGAGCACGTCCGGGTGCCGCATCAGCGTCAGCAACGAACAGCTCACCTGGCCGGACGTGGTGTCGTGGCCACCCACGATCAGGTTGCCGACCATCGTGACCACTTCGTCGTGGGTCAGGCGGTCGCCGTGTTCCTCGGCGTCGAGCAGACCACTGATCAAGTCGTCGCCTCGGTCGGCCAACCGCGTGGCGATCATCGTCTCGACGTCGCGCATGAGGCCGACGACGGCGCGTTCGGCAACGGCGACCTGATCGGCGTCCATCAACCCGAACACCGGGCTGAGCGCGTCGCCGTATCGGACGAAATCGACGATCTGGTCGTCCGGCACGCCGATCAGGGTGCAGATCACCGTGATCGGGACGTCGACCAGCGCGTCGACGAGGTCACCACCGCCGGCACCAACGAGCGCGGCCATTCGCTCGGCGGCGAGCGACGCAGCCAGCTCGCGGTACCGTTCGACAGAGCGGGGTGTGAACACGCGGGCTGCGAGACGGCGGAGTCGATGATGGGCGTCGCCTTCGTTGGTGAACATCAGACTCGAGTACCAGGTGCGCAGTGGGCCGTCGCCGATCTCGAGCAGGTCGAACACCGAGAGACCGACGCCCGCCAGCTTCGGGTCGTGCGACAACCGATCGATTTCGTCGTACCGGAGCGCGACGACGGCGCCGGTGTCGACGGAGAGCCCCGATGGGCCTGCCATCCGCGCGTTCCGATACCCGTCGTGCAGCCGCTCGTCGAACACCGATTCGATCATGGTGTCGGTCATCTCGCCCCCCGTCGACCGTTGCGGTCGTCTCTCACTACCCACGCTGCCGTTCCCCGAATCTTCGAACGGTGCACGCCCACGCCGCAACGGTCAACCGTCACACCGACGCATCGTGCCCGATCGCCGGAGATCCAGCCAGTGGTGCAGCGGTAGCGTCCGTGCGATGACGAGGCCGAATCCTGATGTCGATGCCGTGATCTTCGACTTCGCCGGGGTGCTCAGCTCGAGCCCTGGCGCGATGATGCGCCACCAGATCGAAGCGAGCGGGATCGATGTCGACATCGACATCGGGTCGTTCATCGGGATCATCATGGGTCCGCTCACCGAGGAGGGCGACCACCCGTGGCACCAGCTCGAACGGGGCCGGATCGACTTCGACGAGTACATCGCCGGCATCGAACCGCTCTGGCGTGCCGCGGGGTACGCCACGTTCCCGACGCCGCCGCGGGGCAGCGACCTCCTGGCGGGAATGTCGAAGATCCCCGAGATGATCGACGCGGCGCGAGCGGTGCGCGACGCGGGCTATCGCACGGCGATCCTCACGAACAACATCAAGGAGTGGGGCGCCTGGCGCACACTCTGGGATGCGGACAACCTGGTCGACGTCGTCGTCGACTCGTGCGAGGTCGACATGCGCAAGCCAAGTCCCGACATCTTCCAGCTGACGGTCGAGCGGCTCGGGACACCGGTGGAGAGAACCCTGTTCCTCGACGACTTCCCGTGGAACATCGCGGGCGCAGAAGCAGTCGGCCTCCAGACGATGCACGTCACCGACCCGGTCGTTGCTGCGGCGGCGCTCCTCGACCGACTGCTCTGACCAGGGCAACGAGGCAACGCCGCGCCCGCACCCCAGCCGAGCTGCGGGCCTCGAGTACCGCTTTTCGGGTTCGGCGGGGCACTGATCGATTCCGACGAGGCCGATCGGTCACGATGGAGCGATGACCGACGGTCGGGGGTCCACGGCGCAGCTGGCGATCGCCGGGTTCTGCGTCGCGATGTTCACGATCGGTCTCGGCGCCCTGATCAGCTCGCAGCTCGCCTTGATGTCGGTGCTCGACGAAGCGCGCGCCGAGCGCGCCGCCGGGCAGATCGCCACGTCACGCTTCACCGCCGCCGTGATCGAACAGACCGTCGAGCGAGCCGTCGCACCGATCGCCGGCAGCGACGTCGCTGCGCAGTTGGCGACAGCGACGAGCACCGATCCGAACGTCACCGCCGTGGTCAGCTCGTCGCTGATGGGCGCTCACCGCCAGGCCGTTGATCCCGACTCCGGCGTCGTGCCGGATGGCAACGTGGCGGTCCGCACGGCGATCGCCCAGTCCGTGCTCGACACCGCAACGGCCGCTGGCTTCGATCCGGCATCCACTGGCGTCGACGGTACGAGCCTCGATCAGTTGGGCCTCGACGCGGCGGTCGAGCGGGCCGGACTCCCGTCGGTCGTACCCACCGGCGTGCCGACCCTCGGATTGCGCCAGGTCGCCGAAACCACGCGCATCATCGCCGCGGTCGCACTGTTCGTGTTCGGATTCGTCGCAGTGGTCGCCCATCCTCGACCCGGCCGCGGGTTGCGCCGGCTCGGTGTCGCCGCAGTTGTCGTGAGCGGCGCATGGCTGGTCGGCCTGATCGTCACCGGGTGGGCCATCGGATTGACCGCCGAGACGCTGTTCGGTGAGATGCTGCAAACGGTGTGGAACGACGCCGTGCCGTCGATGCTCCTCCTCGTCGCCGGGGGCGTCGTGCTGGGCGCGGGCGTCGTGTTCGCCGGAATCGCCGCAGACGGCTGGGCTCGAGCGCGAGCCGAACGGAGCAACTGGTGATGCCGTGCGTGGTGATGCCGTGCGTGGTGACAACTGCGAGACCTGCATGCCGGCAGTTGCGGCTTCCGGGACGCCGCGGCTCGCACCGCTGATCGAGCGGGAGACCACCCCGCCGGCGAATCAGAGCAGGATCGGACGATCGTCGCGCACGAGGCCTCCTGAGGCGTCCGCGATCGCCTCGATGAGTTCCCACTCGACCCCGACGTCGGACTCGACTGACGTGCTGGTGCTGTGCCAGCCGCGCTGGGTCATGAACAGCGCCGTTCGCAGGTCGTCCAGGTCGCAGTCGGCGAGCATGCCGGCAGCCCGGGCAGCCCAGACGCGGCTGGCCACGATCGAGATCCGTTCGAGGCTTCCGTGCACGCCGTATGCGTCGTAGGTGTGCGAGAACTCCACGATCCTGTCGATCGGGGACTCCCGAACCGGTACCTGAACGATCGACGAGAAGTCGTCGGTGGAGGTGTCCATCGCGCCGGGTTGCATGTTCAAGGTCTCGGCCCCGCATCACGGATCCTTGACTCAAGAAAGCGGCTGGTGAGTCAATTCTCGGTCAGGTCACTGCACGTGCGGTGCACGAAGAACTCGACCCGGCTGCACCGAGTGGGTGTCGCACCCCATCAGCATTCAGCCGACGAGATGAGCTGCTCGGCCCACTCGACCAGTTCGTCCACCGTGCCCCAGGAGGAATCGATGAACCAGACGACGTCGCCGCATTGCCACCCGACCGAGGCGACCGCATACGACTCCGGCACCGCGGTCGTCACGTAGAGGTCCACTCCGTCGACCTGTTCGACGGTCATCTCACCCTCGACGAGTTCCGCCCGGGGATCGAACCACTCGGGTGGCGCAACCGTCGCGATGAGGTGGAGCCCCTCGGGCGTGACGAATTGGATCGCAGCGATCTCCGATTGGTAGTCGGCCGGTTCTGCGACCGACACGTTGCGGGCACCAGCCTGCAGGAGCACGTCGATCCCGTAGCGTTCGGCGTCGTTGGTCACGTCGAGGTCGCCGAATCGAGGGACCTCGTTCCACCACGACTTCGCCGCGACACCGAAGGAGGTGTCGACCGTGCCCACGATCACGGTCTCGCCGGACTCCAGCGAGCCTGCCCAGACGAACTGGTCGACCAGCCATTCGCCGAACGGTTGCGCAATGAAGAGCTGGATGCGCTGCTCCTGACGGAACGGAGTCGCGGGGCCGTCGGTCGACTGGACGACCCATGCGAGACGTTCACCGGTCCATGCGAGCAGGAGCAGACGGTCGTCGCCACCGCTGGTCTGCTGCGTCAGACGGGCCAGACAGTCGAGACCCATCCGGTAGCGGAACTCCTCGGCGGAATGGGTGCGCTCGTCGAAGGTGGCCCCGCTGGTGTCGGCGGTCCAGTCACCCCCAGGCTCGAGTCGCGCGGCCAGGATCGATTCCTCCACCGAGGCCAGCACGGCGTCGAGTTCGCCGGCGCAGGTGGCCGGGACCTCGTGGATGGTCGTGGTGGGATACGACGCATCGGTCGTTGCGGGCGACGGAGGCGAGATCGGAGCGGTGGAGGACGAGTCGGCCGGCGCGATCGTCGAGGTCGGGCCAACCGTGCTGGCGTCGTCGTCGCCTCCGCCACCGCACGCAGCCAGCACGAGCACCGAGGCAGCAATCGCCGCCCACAGCGAGGTTGCGCGGCACCTCATGAGTACATCGTCAGCCCAGCCTTCCCGGCCCACCAGAGCCCAAGGTCCGCACCGCCGGGGTCACCGCCATACCCGGCATGAAGGAGCATGGCCTACTTCTACAGCCTCAACGCAAGCGCGATGCTCTCGCCGTTGCCTGGCGTCGATCCGAGGAGCACTTCGAACCTGTGTGGGCGGGGACGTACCCGCGCTCGAAACTCGACCGCTACCACACGGCTCGAACCTGCACCGCGAGTGCTGACCGAACGTCTCTCCGACGGCAACGGCAACAACGAACCTGACGCCGTCAGGCGTCGCCCGCGAACGGGTCGGCGATCGCGTCGACGCAGCCGTTCGGATGATCGGCACTCCACCGGTCCACCTCGACGGCTGGGCTCAGTTGCTCGCCCACTCGCCACGCGTCGAGATACGGAGACGGGCTCACCACGCCTCGTCGGACCGACCATTCAGGCCCTGGGCACGGCGGTGAGATGCCAAAGTGCACGTGGCATGCCGAAGAGCGGCCGGTTCGGCCGACCGTGCCGAGGCGTTGTCCGATCGCGACGCGGGCCCCTTCCGCAAGCCCCGGGTCGACCTCGTCGAGATGTGCAACGTAGTAGCGCACGCCATCGTCACCCACGACGGCGACCGACCGACCACCGCGGGTCGCAGGGTTGTCGACCGCTGGATCCCACGAGTCGACGGTCCGAACGTCGGTCGACACTCCGTTCACCGGTGACACGATCTCGGCTCCGCACCCGATGAAGATGTCGGTTGCCGGGTAACCGACATGGGAGGAACCCCACGAGGCCGGGTCCGGGTCGGCGAGTGGGATGCGGTACGGCGTGCTCGCCGGCACCGTCGTCGAGGTCGTCGAGGTCGTCGAGGTCCTCGCCGTGCCCCCGGCGTTCGAGGTGGTCGAGGTCCTCGCCGTGCCCGCGGCGTTCGAGGTGGTCGAGGTGGTCGCTGTGGTCGAGGTGGATGCCAGGAGGGGTCCGGTCGGCGCCGGCGCCGAACCGTCCGACCCGTCCGAGATGCAGCTGGCCACAACCAGTCCGGAAATCACAGCGAACAGGACGCCACGCGAGATCCGGCGACGCGAACCGGTCGTCGACGGCGGTGGGACTCGACGTTGGAGTGCGCCGGGCCGGCCATGTCGACATGGCGGGCCCGGCCAGGTGGGATCGCCTGGTGCTCGCTGCACCTGTTCGGAGGAGTTGAGCACCGTCGTCCCAGGGCGAGATCCGGCCGCCACCACGGCCCGCACCGTACCCGACCCCCCGGTCCCCCGGGCGCTCCGGGACGCGCTGCAAGGATGGGGTGATGACCGAGTTGGCCATCCACGGGGGCTCACCGATCCGAACCGAGCCGTATCCGGCGTGGCCGGAACACGACGAACGCGAGCGCGCCAATCTGCTCGACGTGCTCGACTCGAAGAAGTGGTGGTCGTCGCAGGGCACGAAGGTGCGCGAGTTCGAACGACGGTGGGGCGCGTTCCACGGAGCCGGTCCCGCCGTCGCGGTGACGAACGGCTCGCACTCGATCGAGGTCGCGCTGCTCGCCACAGGGGTCGGGGAGGGCGACGAGGTGATCCTGCCGAGTTGGACGTTCGTGGCCACGGCCGCATCCGTGCTCATGGTCAACGCCCGACCGGTGCTGGTCGACGTCGAACTCGGCAGCGGATGCGTCGACCCCGACGCCGTCGAAGCGGCCATCACACCTCGAACTCGCGCGGTGATCGCGGTACACATCGCCGGGCACCCTGCCGACATGGACCGTCTGGTCGAGATCTGCACCCGCCATGACCTCGTCCTGATCGAGGACTGTGCCCACGCCCACGGATCGCTGTTCAACGGCCGGATGGTCGGTACGTTCGGCGCAGCGGCCGGCTACTCGTTCCAGGCGTCCAAGCTGATGACGGGAGGTGAGGGCGGCGCAGTCGTGTCGACGGACACTGAGGTCATCGCTCGCGCGGCATCGTTCGCCGATTGCGGGCGCCGCCAAGGCGAGTGGTTCTACTCGCATTACGTCCTCGGCGGGAACTACCGCATGACCGAATGGCAGGGCGCCGTGCTGCTCGCTCAGCTCGATCGCTTCGAGGAGCAGCAGCAACGACGCGACCGCAACGCAGCGACACTCAACGCCGAATTGGCGATGATCCCCGGCGTCCATCCGCAGACTCGCGACCCTCGTTGCGAACGACAGGGAAACTACTGCTACGTGGTGCGCATCGATCCGGGTGAGTTCGGAGCCGACCGTGAACCGATCCGTCTCGCGCTCGCTGCGGAAGGGATCTCTCTCACGATGTCGTACCCGCCGGTTCACCATCTCGACCTGTTCCGCGATCCCGACGGTTTCGCGCCTCGCGTGCGCGACCGTGGCGAGATGCAGGACTGGGTGTCGCTGTCGCTCCCGATCAGCGAGCGGCTCGCCGCCACCACGCTGTGGTTCACGACGTCCGTGCTGATGGGATCGGAAGACGACGCGCTCGACGTCGTGCGTGCGGTCGCAAAGGTCCAGCGACATGCCGGGGCCCTGTCGTGACCCACTCCGTCAGCGGCGCGATGGTCCCCCGCCCGAGCGCCTGACCGGACGGATGGCGTTGGGCGGCACCGGTCAGTCGAGGCCGAACTCGGACAGCTCGACCGGACGGCGTTCGTCGATCGAGCGATGTGCTGCGGCGCCGGTGGCGACGGCCCACAGTCCCTCGGTGACGGTCACTGCTGCGGGCTCGCCTGCGCGGATCGCATCGGCGAGGGCGAGGTGTTCCATGAAGCTCGCGCCCTGGTGGAAGTCGGGAAAGGGCACCCTCGGGTCCATCGGCGCCGGGATCTCGCGCACGCCGCTGCCGGGACGGGAGCCGGGCACCCCCGCTGCAGCGCGTTCGCCCAGCCAGACCACGTCGCCGGGCACGGTCGCCTCCATCTTCGCGAGGTCGCCGGTGATGGTGATCTCCTGCTCGAATCGACCCCCCTCGGCGAACATGCACAGGTCGAGCGCGCCACGAACTCCATTCGCGAACTCGACGATGACGAACGCATTGTCGAGAATGTCGGCGCGTTCGATGCGACCGTCGATCTCGTACTCCTCGTCGAGATGGTTGACGTCCTGGCCCCCACTCGCCATCACGCGTACAGGACGCGAGCCGGCAGCGAGATGCATCAGGTCGAAGAAGTGGCAGCACTTCTCCACCAGCGTGCCACCGGTGTTGCGACTGAACCGGTTCCAGTCCCCGACCTTCTTCAGGAACGGGAACCGGTGCTCGCGGATCGACACCATGTGCGTCGTTCCGCACACACCGGTCGCCAGCTGTTCGAGCATCGTGGCCGGGGTGGGCATGAACCGGTACTGCAGGCCCATCCACGTGATCGCGTTGCGGTCGGCGGCAGCGTCCTCGACCCGCCTGCAGTCGTCGACCGTGGTGCACAGCGGCTTCTCGATCAGCACGTGCTTGTCGGTGGCGAGCGCATCGGCGAGAACCGCTGCATGGGTGTGGTTCGGTGAGGTGATGATCACCACATCGACGTTCGGGTCAGCGAGCAGTGCGCGGTGGTCGTCGTACACGGCAGCGCGCTCCTTGGCCGCCTCGCCATCAGGTCCCGCGGCGATGCACCCGAGGCCCCATTCGATGCTCGAGGCCACCGGATCGGCGAGCGCCACGACCTGCGCGCCATCCAGATGGTTGAGGTCGAGGATGTGCTCACCCCCCATCATGCCGCTCCCGACCACGCCGTACCTGATGAGCTGACTCACCAGGCGAACCGTACCGCGCCGGGTCCCCCGACGATCAGTGCGCGAGCAGTCCCACACCACCCCCGACGATCAGTGCGCGAGCTGTCTCGGAAAGCGGCAGGGTTCGCGCACTGATCATCGGACAGGAACGGGAGATTCCGTTCGGGAGACCCGATCGCCCACTGATGGGCATGCAACTGCGTGACGTGGATGGTTGGGCGCAGGCTCACCACGGGGTGATCTCGATGGACGCGAGCGGGCTCAGCCGATCGAGTTGGGATCGAGCCATCCGGTCGGGCCAGCTCGAGCAACTCCACCCCGGCGTGGCGCGCCTCCACGGAACGATCGCCACGCCGGAGCAACGGATCTCTGCGGCAGTCCTCGCCGTCGGCCCACCGGCAGCAACGCCGTCGACGACTGGGCGATCGACGGCAAACCGACCGATTCGCTCCTCGAGACCACGATGCAGCGTCTCGTCGACGCCGACCGGCTGCCGATTGTCGAGTTCCGCCCGGTGATCTGCGGTTGGGAAGTGGACCGCCGCGTGATCGGGACACCCGTGATCCTCGAATGCGACGGTTGGACCCATCACGGGCTGCAGCGCAACCGGTCCGAGCGAGACCGCGACCGCAACGCGGATCTCATCGCGGCGGGGTGGATCATCGTCCCTTTCACCTACCGAGCGATCACCTCTCGCCCGAAGGCGACTGCCGACCGGATCGCTGCGGCCGTCGCTCGCTGGCACTGAGCCGCCGCTCCAACGATCAGTGCGCGAACTGTTCCGGAAAGCGGCACGGCTCGAGCACCGATCGTTGGAACGTGGACGGAGACCGGCCGGTACGGTGGCG
This sequence comes from Ilumatobacteraceae bacterium, assembly GCA_963698435.1. GTDB lineage: Bacteria > Actinomycetota > Acidimicrobiia > Acidimicrobiales > Ilumatobacteraceae > Sva-07. Next base: position 623,603 of record CAVOQV010000005.1, read on the forward strand.
GACGTGACGAACCACGCGTTGTTGGGCCGGCTCGGGCGGATCGCCTACGGGTGCTGGCGCTTTGCCGGCACCGACGTGGCAGCGGCCCGGGAGAAGATCGAAACGGCGCTCGACGTCGGCATGACGTTGATCGACACGGCCGACATCTACGGTTACGACGGGTCCGCGCCGGCGCCCGCCGGAGGATTCGGCGGCGCCGAGACGCTGCTCGGCCGGGTGCTGGCCGACACCCCGGGACTGCGCGACCGGATCGTATTGGCCACCAAGGGAGGGATCACTCCGCCGGTTCCCTACGACTCGTCTCCCGCCTACCTCCGCGACGCCTGCGAAGCATCGCTTCGCCGACTTCGGGTCGACACGATCGACCTGTACCAGATCCACCGGCCCGACCTCCTGGCCCACCCGGCCGACACCGCTGCCGTCCTCGACGAGCTCGTCGCATCGGGCAAGGTCCGAGCGATCGGCGTGTCGAACTTCACCGCCGCACAGACCCGCGCCATGCAGCGCCACCTCACCACACCACTCACATCGACCCAGCCCGAGTTCTCCCCGCTCGCAACCGCCCCGATCACCGACGGCACGTTCGACCTCGCCATGGAGACCGGCCTCGTTCCACTCGCCTGGAGCCCGCTCGCCGGAGGGCGACTGGCGAGCGGAGCAGACGACGACCGCGCCCGGTCCGTCGCCGCCGTCTGCGACCGGTTCGCGTCCGTCTTCGGTGTGAGTCGCAGCGCAATCCTGCTCGCCTGGGCGATGCGACACCCGGCCGGCGTCATCCCGATCGTCGGCACCCAACAACCCGACCGCATCCGCGAGTGCGCCCGCGCCACCGAGGTCGAGCTCGCACCCAACCAGTGGTACGAGATCCTGGTCGCCGGTCGCGGCGAACCGATGCCGTGACCGGACCGGACGCGACGGCACCGACGACCAGTTCTCGGGGATCCGGATCCGGGATCGAGGTTGCCTGGTTCTCGGCGCTCTGCGACGACGACTACGAATTCCTCGGTGTGCCCGACCCGAACCTGACGTCGTCGTGGTCCCACTGTCGTGACATCGTCAGCACCGCTGAGGCCAACGGCTTCGACAACGTGCTGCTGCCGTCCGGCTACGCCCTCGGCATCGACGGTGTGCCGTTCGCCGGCGGCATCGCGGCGATCACCGAACGGATCAAGCTGCTGCTGGCCGTTCGTTGCGGAGAGATGTGGCCGCCTCAGCTCGCCCGCCAGCTCGCCGGACTCGACCAGATGCTCGACGGCCGGCTCACGATCAACATCATCAGCTCGGACCTGCCCGGCACCCAGCTCGAGAGCGAACCGCGCTACGCCCGCACGCTCGAGGTGATGAACATCCTGCGCACACTCCTCGCGGGGGAACGGATCGACCATCACGGCGAGTTCTACGACCTCGGCGTCGACGCACCCCGCGTCGCGGTGGACCGAGCAGCTGCTCGACGCACTGCCGGGCTTCCCGCGACGCCACCGTTCTACTTCGGCGGTCTGTCGGAGCCCGCCCGCGAGGTGGCCGCTGCCGCCGCCGACGTCTATCTGATGTGGCCCGACACGATGCCGGAGATCGAAGCGATCATCACCGACTTGCGCTCCCGAGCAGCACGACACGGACGCACGCTCCGATTCGGGTATCGCACCCACATCGTCGTCAGGGAAACCGAGGCCGATGCCCGCATCGCCGCAACCCGACTCCTGTCGCGGCTCGATGCCGCCGAGGGCGAGGCGATCCGCAACCGCTCGCTCGACACTGCGTCGATCGGCGTCTCACGACAGGCCGAACTTCGCGACACCTCCGACGACGACGGATTCATCGAGGACCATCTCTGGACGGGCATCGCCCGCGCCCGATCGGGCTGCGGCGCGGCGATCGTGGGCGACCCCGACCAGGTCGTCGCCAAGCTGCGTGCCTACATGGCGCTCGGCATCGACGCGTTCATCCTGTCCGGCTACCCCCATCTCGCCGAGTGCGACCTGGTCGCCGAGCACGTTCTGCCCGCCCTGCGTCACATCGGGCCCGGCACCGTGTGACGGTCGATCGGGGCCGGCACCGTGTGACGGTCAGGTGGAGAGCGCGGCGAACACCGCAGAGTCGGCGTACTCGTCGATACGGGTGATCAGGCCGTCGTCGTCGAATCGCACGACGACGCACACGTCGGTCGAGGCCGACTCGCCGTCGGGCCGGGTGAGCGTGACGACGTGCTGCTCGACGACGAATCCATCGCCGACGGAACGGCGCACGTCCGAGTACTGCACGCTCACACCCTCGTTCTTCAACCCCTGCACGAACGCCCTCAGGCCGACGATGTCGTGCTCGGGGTTGCCGTTCTGCTTCATCCGGACGTCGGCGGCGAGCAACGACTCGAGACCGTCGAATTCCTGTGACTCGAAGATGGCGAACAGCTGGGCGGTACGTGCTGCGAGTTCCATACCCGCAACCGTATTCGTCCCGATGAGCTCGCCACGTAGCCTGCAGGGATGACCGACCTGTTGATCGAATCGACTGCGCTCGAGGAGCGCCTCCGCGCTGCACTGCCCAGCAACGTCGACTACGCCTCGGCCCGCGTGGTCGACGAACGTTCGGAACGCCTGAGCGTTCGCCGCAACCAGTTGGAGCCGCTCTTCACCCAGTTCGACACCGGCGTGATGATCACGATCTGGAACAGCGGCGGCCTCGGCTACGCGGCGACGTCGGACCTCAGCGAGTCGGGCCTGGCAGCCGCTGTCGACCGGGCCCGGTACTGGGCAGGCGTGACCGCAGGGGCACTGGTCACCACGGCGGCGCCGACGAGCCACGCCGTCGGAACCTACGTGTCGCCGGTCGAGGTCACGTGGGACACGCTGCCGTTGAACGACCGGCTCGAACTGCTCCAGCAGCAGTCGCGCCTGCTCGGCATCGACGAGCGCATCGTGAACTGGGGAGCCTCGCTCCTGCGACGCGACGTCGATCAGCTCCTGCTGACCGCTTCGCGCGACGGCGACGCCGGACGCATCGAGCAACGCTTCCGCTTCGTGTATCCGAGCCTCGACGCCACGGCCAACGAGGGCACCAACACGCAGACCCGTACGTTCGGCGGGCACGCGTTCTGCGGCCAAGGCGGCGCCGAGGTCCTCGGCCGCTACGGATTCGGCGACGCCGCGAGCCGGGTCGCCGACCAGGCACTCGAACTCCTGACGGCGCCGAACTGTCCCACGGGGGTGATGGACGCGTTGCTCGCACCCGACCAGATGATCCTGCAGATCCACGAGTCGATCGGCCATCCGCTCGAACTCGATCGGATCCTCGGCGACGAGCGCAACTACGCCGGCACGAGCTTCGTCACGCCCGACATGTTCGGCACGTACCAGTACGGCTCTGAGCTGCTGAACGTCACCTTCGACCCGACCGTGCCCGGGCAGCTCGCGTCGTACGGCTTCGACGACGACGGCACGCCTGCCGAACGCCAACACCTCATCGAGAACGGCATCTTGGTCCGCGGCCTCGGCGGGGCCGTGTCGCAGGAGCGCAGCGGCCTGCCCGGCGTCGCCAACTCGCGAGCCCAGAACTGGAACCGACCGCCGATCGACCGGATGGCCAACCTCAACGTCGAACCCGGCGACTCGACCGTCGACGAGCTGATCTCGTCGATCGAGCAGGGCGTCTACTTCCACACCAACAACTCGTGGTCGATCGACGACAGCCGCAACAAGTTCCAGTTCGGCTGCGAGTACGGCCAGCAGATCGAGAACGGCGAGATCGTCGGCGCGGTCCGCAACCCCGGATATCGCGGCATCTCGTCGACGTTCTGGCGCAGCCTGTCGGGCGTTGCCGATCGCGCGAGCTTCACCGTGATGGGCACCCCCAACTGCGGCAAGGGTGAGCTCAACCAGGTGATCGGCACCGGCCACGCATCACCGGCCTGCCGGTTCTCCAACGTCGAGGTCTTCGGAGGCGAAGCATGAGCACTGCCAACAGTCCCGCGGACAGCAGTACCGACGCGAGCGTGGGCGCGGGGGACCCGGGCTCGGGGAACCAGGACCATGCGTACTTCGACGAGCTCGTCACCGCTGCCACCACCACGCTGACCGGCGAGGAGGTGCTGCTTGCGAACATCTCCGGCGAACGCACCGACTTCATCCGGCTCAACAACTCCGAGGTCCGCCAGGCCGGAACCGTCGACCAGCGCACGCTTGCCGTCGACCTCGTCGAAGGCCGGCGCCACACCGGCGGCAGCATCCGACTGTCGGGCGACCGCAGCGTCGACGACGCGCGGCTGGCGGCGTTGCTCGACCAACTGCGCGAGCAGCGAGCCTTCGTCGCCGACGACCCGTTCCTGCTGTACAACACCGAGCCGACGTCGACCGAACGCGTCGAACGCGGTTCGATCCCACCACCCGAGGACGCTCTCGCCGAGATCCGGGCGGCCGGACGGGGCCGCGACCTGGTGGGCATCTATGCATCGGGTACCACGTTCCAGGGGTTCGCCAACAGCCTCGGCCAGCGCAACTGGTTCGAATCGTCGACGTTCAACCTCGACTGGTGCTTCTACCTGCGCGCCGACAAGGCCGCCAAGAACCTGTACGCCGGCTTCGACTGGGACGACGATGCCTTCGCCGCCAAGGTGGACTGGTCGGCGCGACAGGTCAAGGCCCTCGAGCGTGAGCCGATCAGCCTGTCACCCGGCGAGTATCGCACGTATCTCGCGCCACGGGCGCTCGAGGAACTGATGCAACTGCTGTCGTACTACGGGGCGTTCGGCCTGCGGGCCCATGAGACCAAGCAGACGCCGCTGCTCAAGATGCTGGTGGAGGGAACCACTCTGTCCCCGCTGGTGAACATCAGCGAGGACACGGCCCATGGCGTCGCACCCAACTTCCAGTCAGCGGGCTTCCTGCGGCCCGACGAGGTACCGCTGATCGTCGGAGGCGCGTACGCGAACACCCTGGTCTCGCCGCGCTCGGCGCAGGAATTCGGCGTGCCCACCAACGGTGCCGTCGGCCACGAATACCCGCAGTCACTCGCGATCGAGCCCGGCACGATTCCCACCGACTCCGTCGGCGAGGCATTGGGCAGCGGGCTGTTCGTCGGCAACCTGTGGTACACGAACTTCTCCGACCAAGCGGCGTGTCGCACCACCGGGATGACCCGCTTCGCGACGTTCTGGATGGATGAGGGCGAGATCGTCGCACCGGTGAACGTGCTGCGTTTCGACGACACCGCCTATCACCTCCTGGGAGATCAGCTCGAGGGATTGACCGACAGCGCCGAAGTCCTGCTGGACACGTCGACCTACGAAGAACGCTCCACCGACAGCGCTCGCCTTCCAGGCGCGCTCGTCGGCGCAATGCGGTTCGTTCTCTGAACCATCGATCGTCGTCGCACGCACGCACGCAAGATTCGACAGCGCCGTTGTCGGTTGCGTGGATGGCGAGGTACGGTCGACGACATGAAGAAGCTTCTCCTCCTCATCGCCATCATCGGTGCTGCTGCCGCCGCAGCAGCAGCCTTCCGCCGCGACGACGTCAAGGAAGGCGCCAAGAAGGCGTCGGCCCAGGCCAGCACCATCGCCCAGCAGGCCAAGGCCAAGGTGCAGCCCGCGGCCGACGACGCCGCCGACGCCGTCAAGGACGCAGCCGATGCTGCCGCGGACACCGTCGACAAGGCTGCCGACGCGGTCGCCGACGCCGCCGCCACCAACTGACACCCGATGCGCCATGATGGGCGCATGGCAATCCAACTGGTCGGAGCCGGGCTCGGTCGCACCGGCACGATGTCGCTCAAGTCCGCCCTCGAACGTCTGCTCGGCGGCACCTGCCACCACATGAAAGAGGTGTTCCAGCACCCCGACGAAGTTCCGGTGTGGCACGCGGCGATGCTCGGCGAGCCGGTCGACTTTCCGGCGTTGCTGGCCGGCTACGACGCCATCGTCGACTACCCCGGCGCTGCCGTCTGGCGCGAACTCGCAGCGGCGTTCCCGGATGCTCCCGTGTTGCTCTCGACGCGGTCGTCAGCCGACGAGTGGTGGCAGAGCGCGAGCAGCACCATCCTCGCGTTGCGCCCCGACCCGGTCGAGCCCGACGGACGCCGCATGCTCGACGCCGTGTTCGCGCGCGCAGTCTCGGCGCGGACATCACCGACCGCGAAGCCGTGATGGCCGCCTACGACGCACACAACGCTGCGGTACGCAGCGAGATCCCGGCCGAGCGGCTGTTCGAGTACCAACCGGGCGACGGGTGGACGCCGCTGTGTGCCGCGCTCGGGCTCCCCGAGCCCGACGAGCCGTTCCCGCACACGAACACCCGAGAAGAGTTCCGAGAGCGGGCGGGGCTCGACGAGCCGACGTGACGGGCGGATCGTTCCCGCCAGGCTTCTTCGATCGCGCCGACGAGTCGCGCGACGACCGGTTCTACGTCCTCGATCGTCTCCTCACGCACATCGACGACGGTGCGATCGCCGCCGTCACCGATCTGTATGACGAGTTCGAGTTGACCGGCGACGTGCTCGATCTCTGCTCATCGTGGATCTCTCACTTCTCGTCACCGCCGCGCCGGCTGGTCGCGCTCGGGATGAACGCCACCGAACTCGCTGCGAACCAAGCGGCCGCCGAGTGGCTCGTCCACGATCTGAACCTCGATCCGTCGCTGCCGTTCGCCGATGCGTCGTTCGACGCGGTCACCTGCTGCGTCTCGATCGACTACCTCACGCGTCCGTTGGAGGTGTTCGCCGAGGTGGCCCGGGTGCTTCGGCCCGGCGGGGTGTTCGTCTGCACGTTCTCGAATCGTTGCTTCCCGACCAAGGCCATCCGGGGGTGGTTGTCGACGAACGACGAGGGCCACTGCGCCATCGTCAGCGCCTACTTCGAACTCACCGACGACTTCGCAGCACCGACCGTGCAGCTCCGCAATCCCACGGCACCCGGCGATCCGCTCTATGCGGTCTGGGCCCATCGAGCGATCGGGGTCGGCTGAGTTCCGGACTCCGGGACGAAGAAGGACCGAGATCCCGATGACGCGAGCCACGAGCAGCGGACTGGTCGCTGGCGGCGGCCAACTCTGACACACCCCTCGTTCACACTGGACTCAGACACCGCCACCCGCCGGGTGGCACGAGCTCACGAGGAGTCCGAGATGCTGGTCCTGGTCGCAACGAACGAACTGCAGGGAACATCCCCCGACGACTACAGCTTCACCGTCGAAGGTGAGCTGGTCACGCCGCTGGCAGCCGAATGCGCATCGGGCGAACGCTGTGGCTGCAACCGGGGGTTTCCCGGCCTCGCCAGCGGCTTCGCAACCACCACCGCCATGGTGGTCGACCGGCCCGGCGTCACCGAGGACGATCTCCGCGACGCCGTCTTCGACTGGCTCGATCGCACCGGATGGATCGACCTGTTCGAAGAGACCGCCCGCGAACGGGCCACCACCTCGGTCGGGCACGACAGCTTCGATCTCGACGGCGAGGTCGACGACCTGATCGAGTCGATCATCGACGAGCACGTCGACTGCATCCACGAGATCTGTACGACGTACACCCGCGGCACGGTGGTCGTCCGGCGAGGACAACTGCTGATGACCCGCACCTACCCATCCGCCGCGTGAGCCGTCGATCCATCTCCGCACCTCCTCTCCAGCGACCGCAGTACCGTGCGGTCCGATGGGCCTCTACGACACCTACGTCCTCCCGCACCTCGTCGGTTGTGCATGTGGAAGTGGCGACGTCGCGAGGCAGCGCAAGAAGGTGGTTCCCCGCGCAACGGGTCGAGTGCTCGAAGTCGGCATGGGACCCGGGCTCAACCTGCCGTTCTACGACCGGTCGACGGTCGAGCTGGTGTGGGGACTCGAGCCCTCGGAGGGCATGCGTCGCAAGGCAGCACCGGCGCTGGCCGCGACCGACCTGGACGTCCGGTGGCTCGATCTCCCCGGTGAGGAGATCCCGCTCGATGATCACACGGTCGACTCCGTCGTTCTCACCTACACGCTGTGCTCGATCGCCGACTGGGAACGCGCCCTCGCCCAGATGCGACGGGTCCTCAAACCGACAGGCCAGTTGTTGTTCTCGGAACACGGCGAAGCCCCGGACGAGTCGGTGCGGCGATGGCAACACCGGATCGACCCGGTGTGGACACGCCTGGCCGGCGGTTGCCACATCACCCGGCCGATCCCGGCGATGATCGTGTCGGCGGGCTTCGAGTTCGTCGAGGTCGAGTCCGCCTATCTGCCGGGCGCGAAGATCGCGTCGTACCACTCGTGGGGAGTCGCCACACCCCGCTGACTCGGGCTGATCCGGGTCGTCGGGCGACGCGACCTCACCGCTGCGGCCAGATCTTGCCGTCCTTCGTGCTCAAATCCTGGCCGCAGAGTTCAGGTCAGGGTGAGTGCGTCCCCGACCACCACACGGCCCGGCGTGACAACCGTCGCGTACACGCCGGCGTTCTGGTCGAGGTCGCGCACGATGTGACGCAGCACCGCGCGGTCGGCGGGGATCTCGTCGCTGATCTCTCGCGTCACCATCACGCACCGCGGACAGGGAGCACCGAACTCGATCGTCGCGGTGCCAATGGTGGCTCGGCGACCGGTCCATTCGAACTCGGGGTGGCCCGGAGTGACTGCGTCCGCAGCGTCGTCACCCGTGTCGACCACGATCGAGGGTCGGAATCGGCGGATGTCCACGTTCGAGTCGGGAAGAGCTGCGGCCAGCGCAACGAGCGACGCCTCGGTCATCACCATCAGCGGGAACACGTCGTAGTACGTGCCGGGCGGCGACTCGAACTCGGCGACGATCGGCGGGAACACCGAGAAGTCGGGCAACGGCTCGTCCTCCTCGCGTCCGAAGATGCCGCGCAGCTCGGCGACGACATCGTCGGAATCGGGCGCACCTCTGCGGTAGTGGTCGAGGTCGTCGACCGAGCGAAGACGTTCGAGCCGTACCGGGTGGTCCAGCGCGGCGCTCACGCGGTCGTCGACGTCGACGTCACTGGTGCGCACCGTCGAACCATCGGGCAACACGATCTCGACGTGACCATCGTCGACATCGCGGGCGGCGAGACGCATCAACGAGGCGATCTTCTTGGCCCCGCGGATGCCCCCGCGTTCGAGATCGCGGACCGCCCACGTGCGATCGCCCACGATGCCGAGTTCGTCGAGTTCGATCGACTCGACGTGACCTCCGATCATCGACTTCACGGGGTAGCGCCAGAGCTGAGACACGTGCATCTCCCCGACCGTATTCGTCAGGTCGTCAGCACGGCTGCACCGGAGACGTCCCCGGCCGCCAGCCGCCGGAGCGCCAGGTTCGCCTCGTCGAGGCGATACACGTCGACGACGGTGCGGATCGGGATCTCCGCAGCGATCGCCAGGAACTCCTCGGCGTCGCGACGGGTGAAGTTGGCAACGCTGCGCAACCCACGTTCACGCCACAACAGGTCGTAGTCGAACGCCGGGATCTGATCGAGGTGGATGGCGTTGATCGCCACGGTGCCACCCGGCACGACCGCCCGCAACGCCGCAACCACCACCGAGCCGACCGGAGCGAAGGTGACGGCTGCGTCCAGGCCGACCGGCGGTACGTCCTCGTACCCGCCGACCCACGCGGCCCCGAACTCGAGCGCCCGCTGACGTTCGGACAAGGACCGGGTCGCCACGTAGACCTCGCATCCCCAGTGGAGAGCGACCTGGAGTGCAAGCAGGGCGGAGGCACCGAATCCGTACAACCCGAGCCGGCCGCCGGGACGGATCCCGGAGATCTCGAGCGATCGATAACCGATCACGCCACCGCACAGCAGCGGAGCCGCCTCGACGTCGGAGAACGTGTCCGGGATCGAGACGGCGTAGTCGGCGCGCGCCAGCATCGTTTCGGCATAGCCCCCGTCGCGGTCCCATCCGGTGAATTCGGCCAGCTCGCACAGGTTCTCGTTGCCCGACCGACAATGCCCGCAGGCCCCGCATGCTCCGGCGAGCCAGGCGACGCCGACCCGGTCGCCGAGGTTCCAGCGATCCACGCCGTCACCGAGTGCCGTCACCCGGCCGACCACCTGGTGGCCGGGCACGATCGGAAGTCGACGCGCCGGGAGGTCGCCCTCCACCAGCTGCAGGTCGGTGCGGCACACGCCGCAGGCGACCACGTCGATGGCGATCTCTCCCGGCCCCGGACTCGGAGCGTCGATCGTGCGGAGGTCGAGCGGCTCACCGTCGAGTGGGCCGGCGTGCGAGAGCACCTGTGCGCGGCGATGCGACGTCACATCAGGCCCGGCACGGTGTGACGCTACGAGAGCGTGAGAAGGTCCTGGAACGCGGCGTCGACAGCGTCACGGAAGTCGGTGGGCGCTTCGATCGCCGTCGGGTCGATGAAGAGACCGATGTCGAAGCCGTTCTCGTAGCTCAGCGCCGTTGCGTTGCACGCCGTGCCCGCGACCGGACCCATCGTGACGATCCGGAGCACCTCGGCACCTGACACGTACAGCGGGATCGGGGCGCCGCGAAGGTTCGAGGTGGCGAAGTCGATCTTGGCTGCGGCGGCCCGAGCAGCGCTGGTGATCACCGACGTCGGCAGCCAGTTGGCGACGCCGGACAACGCACTCATGCCGCCGCCACTGTGCTCCATTGCCGTTCGCTTCTCGGCCAGGCGGGTGTGGACGTCCGGCGACGCGCTGGTCGAGCGGCATCGACGTGCCGGGCACCTGAACCGGGACCGGCGTGAACGAGTTGCCGCCGATCGCACTGTCGTGGCGGGTGCTGAGCACGAAGCTGGTGTTGAACGCATCGACCTCGACATCTCGGTCGGCGTGGTAGCGCACCGCGCCTTCGACCATCCCAGCCAGGAAGACGTCGTTCACCGTGACGCCCAGACGTTTGGAGACCGCCTTCAGCTCGTCGAGCGGGACCGAGACGTGTTCGAGGTGACGATGACGCGATCTCTCCTTCCACAGCGGCGAGCCGCCCTCGACTTCGTTGCCGGAGCCGGTCAGTGCACCGAGCGTCGACGACACCATCTCGACCACTCCCTCGATCGAGTCCTTCGCCCGCTGTGGATCGGCCGGCCAGATGACGACCTCGCCGGCGACCCGGCGGGCAACGCCGAGCTGTCGACGGACCAGATGCGCGAGCGACTGCCCGACGGCGGTCGGGAACCCGTCGGTCAGATCACCACCGAGTTGCTTGGCATGGTGCGCCTCGACCGCCTCGGACACGATCGTCTCGAGGTCGACGTCGTCGGGCATCGGAGCGTCGGGCTCGAGCTGCTGGTACATCTCGGCCATCCGCAGCTGGCCGATGCCGTCACTGACCGCGTGGTGCACGATCGCCCAGATCGCCGAGCGACCACCTTTCACGCCGTCGATCAGCACGAAACGCCACAGCGGGACGGGTGCGATCGAGCGGCTCCTGGTAGAGCTGAGCCGCCAGGTCGAAGAGCTGCCGATCGGTGCCGGGCTTGGGCAGCCGCACGTGGCGCACGTGGAAGTCGACGTCGAACTCGGGGTCGGGAACCCACGCCGGCGGCGCCAGACGGCCGAGCCCGGGCACGACCCGCTCGTACAGCCGCGGGATCTTGGCGACCGCTCGCCGCATCGTGCGACGGAAGTGCTCCTTGTCGATCGGTCCGTCGAGCAGCGTGAGCGACGCGCCGCTCGGGTTCAGCCACGGATCCTTCTCCACGTTCCACATGAGGGCTTCGTGGTCGGACATGCGGTCGCTGAACCGTGTCTCGCGTTCTCGGGTCTCGGCCATGGTCGCTCGCTTCGTCGTGCGGTGCGTCAGGTGTCGGTGCCGGGGCGGCGATCCAACTCGGCCTCGGGATCACCGTGATACCCGGGCGGGTAGGTGAGCGCCAACTCCTCGGGCGTGGGGGTCCGGTGCGTGCGGGCCTCGGCGTGGCAGCTGCGCGCTGAGCGCCTTCATGATCTTCTTGGTGTCGGCGTCGGGGCTGCGATGCTTCGAGCTTCACCGGCGGACCGACCCGGACGGTCACCAGCGGCCGGTCGGTCAGCGACATCTTGGGAAGCCGGGAACTTCGAGGCCACACCTTCTCGGTGCCCCACAGCCCGATCGGAATCACCGGAGCCCCGGTCGCTGCTGCGATGCGTGCAGCACCCCACCGACCCTTCAGCACCGGATCGAAGAACGCCGGTCCGCGCGGAATCGTTCCCTCGGGAGCGATCATCAGCAGCTCGCCGGCCTCGACGGCGGCGATGGCGGCGTCGAGTGGCTCGTCGGAGCCGGTGCCACGATCGACCCGGATACCTCCCGAGGCCTTCATCAGGCGCCCGACGATCGGGACGTCGAACACCTCCTTCTTGCCGAGCCCGCGAACATTGCGACCGGTCTTGGCGATCACGAGGCCCATCACGATCGGGTCGAAGTACGAACGATGGTTGAACACGAGGATCGCCGAACCGGACGCCGGGATGTTCTCGAGGCCGTCGAACTCGATGCGTGCATTCGGCGTGACGATCTCCTGACGCATGAACGGGCGACCCCATTCCTGCAGTTCACGACCCAGGATCTTCGACACGCCGTCGGAACGATCGAAGTGCACGACCGGCCACCCGCGAATCGTCGCCGTGATCCGCAGCTGCAGGTCGGGATTGACCACGACGGGATGGCCGACACATCGCGAGCAGCGGCGCATCGAAGTAGCTGTCGCTGTAGGCCCACGACTCGGCCAGGTTCACCCCGTGCTCGCTGGCCCAGAGTGCAACGGCATCGGCCTTCGAACGGCCCCACACGAACTCACCGGACATCCGCCCCGTGTACACGTCGTCGCCGTCGGATCCGACGGCGCGTTCCCACTCGGTCGCCACCGCGTCGTCGAAGCCGAGCCGGTCGGCGAACGGTTTGACGAACACGAGCGGCGATGTCGTCGCCATCACGAGACGGCGGCCTGCGGCGCGGTGTTCCTCGATGGCCTTGGCCGCGCCAGGCAGCAGCATGCCGACCAGTTCGTCGGCGGCCTCCTGCATCGCTGCGTCGACGGTGGCGACGCTCCACCCGTTGGCGGCACGGCTCGACAACCGCGCCGGCTGCATCATCAACCAGGTCTCGCCGAACTGCTCGTAGAACCGGGTGAGCACGTCGACGAGCGGGAGGTCGTGAGCACCGCCGAGACCGTGTTCCGCGAGGTGCTTGCGGAACACGGTCGCGGACGACGAGGTGATCAGTGTCCGATCGAGATCGAACACGGCCGCGACCTGTCGGGACATGGCCGCGAGACTACGTGCTGAGGGTCACGCGGTGGGCAGCGAGCTGATGACGTGGATGATTCCGTTGGAGGCTTCGATCGCAGGTGGCTCGATCTGAGCACCACCGATGGTCGCTGTGTCGCCGTTGATCACCAGGTCGAAGCTGTTGCCACTCAGCATGACGACCGTCGCGGGTAGCTGGTCGAGTTCGAAACTACCTTCCGTGGCGGTGTCGGCCACGATGAGGTAGAGCTGCTCGGGCGTGTCGGACGCGATCAGCGCATCGACGTCGATCCCCGCTGCGTCGAACGCGTCGTTGGTGGGAGCGAAGACGGTGTACTTGGCCAGCAGCTCCGGGAGAGCGGCAGCTTCCAGCAGGCGCACGTAGTCGGTGAACCTCTCGTCAGCGGCGAGTGCGTCGCCGATCGATGGCAGCGGCGTCGGCGGAACCGTCGTTGCCGGCGGCACGGTCGTCGCCGGCGGAACCGTCGTTGCCGGCGGCGCCGTCGTGGGCGGGACCGTCGTGGCCGGCGGCACCGTCGTTGCGGGCGGTGTTGCGCCAGCGGCCCCGCGGTCGTAGATCGCCTGCAACGTGGCGGTGTCGATCACACCGGTCTCGGGCACGCCGAGCTCACGTTGGAGCGCCTTGACCCCATCGGTGACCTCCTGGGTCCAGATGCCGTCGATCGGGCCGGTATAGAACCCGAGCTCGGTGAGCAGGATCTGCACCTCCATGGTGCTCTGCATCAGCGCGGCGGCCTGATCGCCGAGCGCCTGACGCATGGCTGCGTCGGTCGCCTCGTCCCACACTCCGGTGGGCGGCAGGCCGACCGACGTCTGGAACGCGGCGATTGCGGCGGTCAGTTCGGGGCTGTCGAGCCCGTCGATCGGGCCGTCGTAGAAGCCGAGGAACGTCAGCGCCGTCTGGATCTGGGTGTTCAACGATGCGGAGGCGTACGCCTCGAATTGACGACGCAGCACATTGACGTCGACGTCGGAGGTCTCGATGTCGCTGATCTCTCCACCGAGGAGGACCGCCGACGTGAACCGGGCGAAGGTGGGATCACCGTTGTCGTCGAGGGCGATCTGGCCGCTCACGCCGTCGTAGTTGATGTCGTCGCCCGCCTCGAACTTCTCGAGGCAGTCGTCGTAGGTCGTGCAGGTGACGCCTTCTCCGGTGACGTCGATGGCGGCTTCGGCGAGCGTGTCGGCGTCACCGGCGTCGAGGACGGCAGTGGCCAACGACAACACCACGGCGCAGTCGTAGGCCTGCGGCGCGTTGGCGACCTGGCCGTTCGGGTCGTCCTCGTAGAGCCGCTCGAGGAAGGCGCGTGTGCCCATCGTTCCGAGCATCTGGAACCCATCGACGTCGGTCGGCTCGGTGCCGGCGGTCACCTGGTGCGGCGATGCGGGGAGCGAAGAAGGCTTCGAGACCGATCATCGTGGCCGGATCGAGGCCGGCCAAGACGAGCTGCGAGAGCAGGTTGGCGCCCTCCTCGTAGGTGACGAGGATCGACACGTCGGGCTGCAGCGCTGCGACCTCCTCGGCGATGCCGGTGAACTGCACTCGACGAGCGTTGTAGTCGACGACGGTCGGGACGAGACCGGCAGACTGCAGGAGGGCGGCCATCGTGTTGCCGACCGACTGGCCGTAGGCGTCGGCGCGTGCGACGATCGCAACTTTCCACGGCGCCTCCGGGGCGGTTTCGTCACGCCGGTTGACGATCTGGCCGGCGAGGTAGGCAGCAGTGATGTCGTCGGGTACCGCTGTGCGGAAGAGGGCGAGCGGATCCTGGCCGAGCGTCAGGCTGGGAACGGTCGCTGACGCCGAACAGATGGTGGAATCGAGCGCGACGACTTCGTCGCGCACCTCGTCGCCGCCGGACGAGCCGGCCGGACCGATGAGGGCCTGTGCGCCGCCGTCGACCGCAGCCACCACATTCGCAGCGGGCTCGGCGCCGGGCTCGGCAACCGACGTCGTGACCTCGAGCGGGCCATCGAGCACTCCACCTCCGTCGTTGACGTCCTCGACCGCGAAATCGGCACCGCGTTCCTGACCCTGGAAGAGCGTGGCGAGGAGGCCGGGCGCCGGGGCGAGGAGGCCCAGGTCGAGTCCCTCGCCGGTGAGTTCCGGCCTCCGTGGTCTCCGGCGTCGCCTCGGTTGTGGGGCTCGTGTCGTCGTCGCTGCCGCTGCAACCTGCGATCAGCACGGCGGCGGCGACCAGCGCACTGACCGGACGGTTCCATCTGCTACGAACCATGACTACTCCTCGAAACCAGCTTGGAAACCACGTCTGAACCTTCACGCGTGAATCGTGTGTTGGCGGAACTCACAGCGACGGCGGACCGCGTCGCAACGGTAGTTCGCTCATCGGCACGGAGACCCCGCAACTTGAGGGCATTCTCGCAAGATCATCCAGAGTGGGTGAGCGACGGCTCATCGCTACGATCGCGGCGTGTCTCAGCGTCGCATGCGGATCGGTGTCCAACTCCCGGAAGTCGAGTGGGAGGTGCCGTTCCCCGAGCTGGTTTCGATGGCCCGGACGGCCGAGGCCGTCGGGTTCGACTCGCTCTGGTTGGGCGACCATCTGCTCTACGAACTCGAGGTCGGCGATCGAGGACCATGGGAGGTCTGGACCTCACTGGCGGCGATTGCAGCCTCCACCTCGACGATCGAGATCGGGCCGCTGGTCGCATCGACCAGCTTCCACGCTCCGGCCATGCTGGCCAAACAGGCGACCACCGTCGATGCCATCTCGGGAGGACGTCTGATCCTCGGCCTCGGCGCCGGATGGAACCGGCGCGAGTACGACGCGTTCGGCTTCCGCGTACGACCACCGTGTCAGTCGGTTCGCCGAGGCCTTCACGATCGTACGCACCCTCCTGCAGGAGGGATCGATCGACTTCCACGGCGACTGGTACCACGCCGATCGATGCGTCCTGCATCCGCGCTCACGCCCGAACGGGACCGCCACTGATGGTCGGCTCGATCGGCGATCGAATGCTCGACATCACCTTGCCCCACGTCGACGCCTGGAACATGTGGTGGAGTCAGTACGGCAACTCTGTCGAAGGTTTCCGGCGCGAGAAGGAGCGCGTCGACGAACTGGTCGCTGCCGTGGGGCGAACGGGGGACGTGGAAGCGACCGCCGCCATCCTTGTCCAGTTGGAGGGCGGACTCGGTCGCCAGATGGGCGACTACGACGACTTCAACACGGTGCGACCGCTCACCGGGTCCCCCGACGAACTGGCCGGTCAACTCCGCGAGTTCGAAGCCGCAGGAGCAGCCCACGTCCAACTCGTGGTCGACCCGATCACGCGGAAGTCGATCGAGTGGCTCGGCGACGTGCTGACCGCGTTCCGGCGCTGACAGCACTCGACAGCGCAACGGTCACCGGGGTGCACATCCGCTGGTCGTACGGCGTCGACGCGGCGACCGAGTGGACGAAGCGGGGCCGCTCATGACAACTGCTCGATGCGGGCGCGCAACACGTGCTCGGGTTGCGCGCCGACGACGGTGTCGACCAGCTCGCCGTCGCGCATGAACAACAACATCGGGATGCTCCGCGCCTGGTATCGCTGGGCGGTCTTCGGTGAATCGTCGACGTTCACCTTGACCACCTTGAGTTCGGTGGCGAACTCGTTCGCCAGCTTCTCGAGGATCGGTGCAACCATCCGGCACGGTCCGCACCACGGCGCCCAGAGGTCGACCACGACGAGGCGCTTCGTGTCGATGGCGGCGCCGAAATCGCCATCGCCTGCGTCGACGAGCCACGGCAACGAACTCTGGCACTTGGCGCAGCGCGGCGAGCCGGCGGCCGACGTCGGCACTCGGTTCTTCGCTCCGCACGACGGACAGGACGCCACGTTGTTGCCCACGGGGCCAACTGTACGGAACCCGGCACCCAGCGGTTAGGGCCGATTGTCCTGTCGCTCGACATGACGTTGGAGCCAGGGCCGCATCACCAGTTGACTGGACGACGTGGGGTACGTCCTCGAACCCGGTCGACGGTTGCAGCCAGAGGTGCGCCGTGTCGCAACCGAACGACTGGACGACGCCATCGCTCACCTCGACCGCGTCCTCGCCGAACCCGGCACGACCGACCTCGAAGTGGCCGTCCACGAAGCACGCAAGCGGTGCAAGTCGACGCGCGGGCTCGCGCGGCTCGTGGAGCCGGCGCTGGGCACAGGCTTCCGGCCGTTCGACCGAACGGTCCGCGAGGCTGCGAGCCAACTCTCGACGTTGCGTGACGCTCATGCGATCGTCGCGACGTTCGATGCGCTGCTCGCGGCGCACCCCCACGACGTCGCGCTCCGGGTCGGCGCGCGACCGTCAGGCGGCGATCTCGGGCGGGGCGGCGCAGGACGCGGTCGCACCCGACGACGACCGGATCTCGACGGCGCGAGCGCTGCTCGCCGACGCGCGTGAGACGTCGAGCAGCTGGAAGATCCCACGCGGGTCCGACACGATCGAGGAGGGAATCGCAGCCACCTACCGACGAGGTCGACGAGCACTGCGACGAGTCCGGGCCCGCTCGACCGACGAGCGCCTGCACGAGTGGAGAAAGGCGGTCAAGTACCTCTGGTACCAGGTGCAGCTGGTCCACGATGCTGCACCCAGCATCCTCGGCCCCCTGGGCGGCCATCTCGATCTGCTTTCCGAAGCGCTCGGTGACGACCATGACGTCGCAGTGTTGGTCCAGCACCTCGACATGCGCCCCGACGACTACGGCACGCCCAGCGACGTCGCGCACCTCCGTGAGCTCGCTCGTCAGCGACAACAGGCACTCCGGGCCTACGCCGTTCGCCTGGGTGTCACGATCTACGCGGAGCCCGCCACGGCATTCGGCCACCGGATCGCGACGTACTGGAAGGCGACGCACGACCTCGGCCCGGAGCTGTCGCCGGGGAGCGACGATGCACCGCCTCGGTCCGTGGTCGAGCGTGAACGCAAGTTCCTGGTCGACCGTCCTCCCGTCGACGTGGCTCCCTCGTCGACGGTTCGACTGCGCCAGGGTTACCTGGCCGCCGATGAGTCTCGATCGGTTCGAGTTCGCGACGCCGACGACGACGGCTGCACCCTCACGGTGAAAGCGGGCAGCGGCGTCGAGCGCACCGAACTCGAATGGCCGATCGAGCGCCACGAGTTCGAGGCAGCCTGGCCACACACCGAGGGACGCCGGATCGAGAAGCGCCGCTCGCGGATCCCGTTGGGCGACCATGTGATCGAACTGGACGTGTTCGCCGGCGACCTCGACGGTCTCGTCATGGCCGAGGTCGAGTTCGACAGCGTCGAGGCGAGCGTCCTCTTCGAACCGCCCGCCTGGTTCGGACGCGACGTCACCGACGACGGGCGCTACACGAACGCGTCGCTGGCGCTCCATGGCCTGCCCCTCGACGACGCCGACAACTGACCGAGCTCCGGACGTATGCGTGCGCATGTGGGTGACCCGGTCCGCCCGGATCTGCGCGCGAACGTGGTGTTGTCAGACGAGGTCGACCTCGACGAGCGCCTTGTCGAGCGCATCGAGCGCGAGATCGATCTCGTCGGCGGTCACCGTCAGCGGGGGCATGAAGCGCAGCGTCGTTCCCGCCGCGCCGGCGGTCATCGTGATCAACTTGCCTTCGCGAAGACAGTGCGACACGAGCGCTGACGTGCGCATCGCAGTGTCGAACTGTGCGGCGACCATCAAGCCGAGTGCCCGCACCTGGACGATCGCCGGGTACTGCTCCTGGAGCCGGCGCAGCCCATCGACGAGTTGCGCGCCTCGATCGTTCACGTGATCCAGGAACCCGTCAGCGCTCAGAATCTCGATCGTCGCCATCGCAGCTGCGCAGCCCATCGGATTCCCGCCATAGGTCCCACCGTGTGAGCCGGTCGGCCAGCGATCGTCGAGGTCACGTCGCGTGCCGAGCGCCGAGAACGGGAACCCGGACGCGATGCCCTTGGCCATGCACACGATGTCCGGCTGGACGTCGTAGTGCTCGATTGCGAACATCTTGCCCGTCCGTCCGAAACCGGACTGCACCTCGTCGGCGATGAAGAGGATCCCGTGGTCCTTGCATCGCTGATCGATCGCCTCGAGGAATCCGGCAGGCGCCGCGACGTAGCCGCCTTCACCGAGAACCGGTTCGATGATGACCGCCGCCGTCTCACTCGGCGCGGTCACGCTGGTGAGCAACTCGTCGAAACCAGCGAGCGCGCGGTCGATCTCGTCGTTCAGCTCGTCGGCGTGCACGTTCGGGTACGGCGCGATGAAGATGCCCGACGGCAGCGGCGCATGACCCGCCCGGTAGACGGTCTTCGAGGTGGTCATCGCCATCGCCTGATGGGTGCGCCCGTGGAAGCTGCCCTGGAACACGATGATGTTCGGCCGGCCCGTCGCCTGCTTGGCGAGCTTGACGGCCGCCTCGGTGATCTCGGCGCCGGAGTTCGCGTAGAAGAACGTGTCGATCCCGTCGGGCGCGATCTGGGCGAGTCGGGCGGCGAGTGGTTGCATCAGGTCGTGCGTGTACACGTTGGCCTGAGCATGGACGAACCGCTTCGCCTGCTCAGCGATCGCTGCAGTGACGTGGGGGTGACTGTGGCCGGTGGACGTGACGGCGATCCCCCCGCTGAAGTCGAGATAGCGCTCACCGGATGTGGTCGTCACCCACGATCCCTCGCCCGACGCGACCTCGAGGTCGGTGACCTTGAACCAAACGTGCGACAGATGGTCAGCGCTCATCACCGAATCATCCCACGATCCGGTCGAGGACTGAAGCAAGACGAGGCGTTCGCGCTCGTCCGGACTCCTGGTCGTCGATCCACGCAGCAAGCCGGCGAGCGCCGTTGATCGCGCTCCACCTCAGCGGCTCGGGCTCCCACCGACGGGAGCGGTGCTGCACCCACGGCAGGGACACGAGCGGGGAGTCCGGTCGCAGGACGAGATCGGCGACCGTTCGCCCGGCCAGATTGGCTGCAGCGACCCCCTCCCCGACGTAGCCGCCGGCCCATGCGAGTCCCGTCGACCGGTCGAGCCCGACCGACGGCCGCCAGTCGCGCGGCACCGCAAGGACGCCACCCCAGCGATGGGTGATCTCCACGCCCTCGGTCTGCGGCAACAACTCGACGAGCGTCTCGACGATGCGGTCGTGGACACCGGACGACGACTCCGTCGCCGGGTCGATGCCGGAGCCGAACCGATAGGGCGCGCCGCGACCCCCGAAGGCGATCCGGTCGTCGGGAGTTCTCTGGCCGTAGATCACCATCCGGCGGTCGTCGGCGAAGGTCTCGCGATCGCGAAGACCGATCGAGTCCCACGTCGCCGCGTCGAGTGGGGCCGTGGCGACCATCAGCGAGTACAGGGGCACGAGCGAGCGGCGCAATCCGGGCAGGTCGCGGGTGTAGGCCTCGGTGGCGCGGACGACCACGTCGGCGCGGACGACGCCACGTTCGGTGAGGATCGCCGGACGGGACGCCGCCGAGCCGGCGATGACGTCGACAGCCGCCGTTTCCTCGACGATCGTGCCGCCGAGACGTTCGACGACGTCGGCAAGTCCTCGGGCCAAGCGGGCCGGTTGGACCCGCGCTCCCGGCGCATACAGGATTCCGCCGAGTACGTCGGTGGCAGCCAGTCGGCCGGTCGCTTCCCCGACGTCGAGCAGGCGGAGCACGTCATCACCGAATCCGACTCGGTGATACTCGTCGACCTCGGCTCGCTGCCGATCACGCTGGGGGGAGGTTCGCGCAACTCGGATGACACCGCCCGGTTCGAACCCGCAGTCGATCTGCTCCTTGGCGACGACGCTGCCGATCTCGTCGACGGTGTCGATGATCGCTTGCGTCATCGCGACGCCAGCGTCGCGACCCCAGGTGTTGACCGCCCCCTCGAGGCCACCGGCGAGCTCGCCGACGCACCAGCCACCGTTGCGGCCTGACGCGCCGAAACCGATCATCTCGCGCTCGACAACCAGGACGCGCAACGACGGGTCGGCGGTCAGCAGTGCGTACGCGCTCCACAACCCGCTGTAGCCACCACCGATGATCGCCACGTCGACATCGACGTCACCTCCGAGCGGGGCTCGCGGCACCAGCGGCCCATCGAGTTGGTCGAGCCAGAGCGACCTCGAGCGCAACGTGTGTTCGTCCACGCGGCGAGCGTAGCGACGGCGGTCGCCGCGCGTTCGGGCAACGACCCGCCCGGGCGCGACAGCGGGGTACATTTCGGACATGCGAGTACTCGTCGTCGGTGCAGGTGGTGTCGGATCAGCCTTCGTGGCGATCGCCTCGAAGCGTGACGCGTACGAGCACATCACGGTCGCCGACATCGACACCACCAAGTCGGATGTGGCCGTCGAGACTGCGACCAACGCGGACGGCGGCCGCATCGTGGGAGCACGCATCGACGCCTCATCCGAAGAGTCGGTCGCTGCGCTTGCCCGGGAGATGCACGCCGACGTGGTCCTCAACGCGTGCGACCCGCGGTTCAACCCTCCGATTTTCGAAGGGGCGTTCGCCGCGGGTTGCCACTATGTCGACATGGCGATGAACCTGTCGGTGCCGCACGCCACCAAGCCGTACGAGAAGACCGGGATCCGGCTCGGCGACGGACAGTTCGCCCAGTCACCGATCTGGAAGGCTCGAGGGCTGATGGCACTGTGTGGCATGGGCGTCGAGCCCGGCTTCTCCGACGTCGCCGCGCGGTATGCCGCCGACGAACTCTTCAGCGAGATCCACGAGATCGGCGTGCGCGACGGAGCGGATCTGGTGGTCGACGGCTACGACTTCGCTCCCACGTTCTCGATCTGGACGACGATCGAGGAGTGTCTCAACCCGCCGGTGATCTACGAGCGCGAGCGGGGTTGGTTCACGACGGAGCCCTTCTCCGAGCCGGAGACGTTCGTGTTCCCCGAGGGCATCGGCGCGCTGCAGTGCGTCAACGTCGAGCACGAGGAGGTCATCCTCATGCCGCGTTGGATCGACACGCAGCGGGTGACGTTCAAGTACGGCCTCGGCGAGGAGTTCATCGACGTCCTCAAGACCCTGCGCAAGCTCGACCTCCACTCCACCGAGACCGTCGAGGTCAGGGGCGTGCAGGTCTCACCGCGCGACGTCGTCGCGGCGACGCTTCCCGACCCGGCGACGCTCGGCGAGGTGATGCGCGGCCGCACCTGCGCCGGCACCTGGGTGACGGGGCTCGGCAAGGACGGGCAACCTCGCGAGGTGTACGTGTACCACGTGGTCGACAACGCGTGGTCGATGAAGGAGTTCGGACATCAGGCTGTGGTGTGGCAGACCGCAGTGATGCCGGCGGTGGCCATCGAGTTGATGTCGACCGGCGTGTGGCATCGTCCCGGAGTCGTCGGTCCGGAAGCATTGCCCCCGATGCCGTTCCTCGACCTGCTCGACGAGTACGGCAGCGAATGGGAGTGGGCCGACTACCGCGACCGCGCCCCCGTCGAGGACCCCGCCGCCTGATCAGGCGTTGGGGTCGACGACCCAGCGGCCACGGACCTGGCCGTCGAGGATCGTCGGGCCGCGGTCGAGCAGCTCGGTCAGCGGCACCACTTCGGTGATCGTGTCCACCACCTCGGATGGAAGATCGGTGGCGAGTCGAGCCCAGGCCGCCTCGCGCATCGGGATCGGGGCCATCACGGCTTCGACGCCTTGCAGGCGGACGGCTCGGATGATGAACGGCATCACCGTCGTCGGCAGGTCGGCGCCACCCGCCAGGCCACACGCTGCGACCGTCGAACGGAACTTCATCTGCGCCAACACCTTTGCCAACATCGTCGAGCCGACGGTGTCGATCGCACCTGCCCAGGTCTCGGATTCCAACGGCCGAGGCGGCTCACTCATCTCCTCCCGGCTCAGGAAGGCCGACGCACCGAGGCTCCGCAGGTAACCCTGCGTCTCCGGCCGGCCGGTCACCGCGGTGACCTCGTAGCCGAGACCCGACAGCAACGCCACGGCCACCGAGCCGACGCCGCCCGCGGCGCCCGTCACGACGATCGGGCCGTCACCGGGTTCGACCCCGGCGCTCTCGAGTTCCATCACACAGAGCATGGCCGTGAGACCCGCTGTGCCGATCGCCATCGCCGTGCGGGCGTTCATCGACTCGGGCCGGTGCACCAACCACTCCGAGTGGAGCCGTTGACGCTGCGTGTAACCGCCCCAGTAGCGCTCGCCCACCTGGAAGCTCGTGGAGATGACCTCGTCACCGACCTGCCAGTCGGGCGAGTCGCTGGCGATCACCGTGCCGGTGAGATCGATGCCCGGCACCATCGGATAGCTCCGTACGATGCGATTCCTCCCGGCGAGGGCGAGACCGTCCTTGTAGTTCAGCGATGAGTACTCGACGGCGATCGTGACGTCGCCGTCCGGGAGGTCCGCGTCGGTGAGCTGTTCGAGCGCGCCGACGTGTCCGTCGTCGGTCTCGCGCAGCACGAGGGCGGTGAAGGTGTCGCTCATCGCCTCATCGTGGCACGCGTGACAGAGTGAGCCCATGTCCACGCCCCCTCCCGACCCGGTCCCGGCCCCAGCGATCGTCGCCCCGACCTGGCTGCGAGAACGGCTGGCGGCCGATGCGACCACGATCGTCTGCCACGTCGGCTCCACGATGACGGGACCCGAGCCCGAGCGGGACCACCTGCACCGTCACCTTCCCGGCGCCCGATTCGTGTCGCTCGACGAGGTACTCGCCGCTCCCCCAGCGGGTACCGCCGGCCGCCACCCGCTGCCCACCCCGGCCGAGTTCGCACGAGCGCTGGGGGACCTCGGCGTGTCCGACCGTGACACGGTCGTCGCCTACGACGACCGTGGCGGTGCTCTGGCGGGGCGACTGGTGTGGATGCTACGAATCCTCGGCCAGTCCGCCGGCCTGCTCGACGGCGGGATCGAAGGGTGGATCGCCGACGGCGGCGAACTCGAGAGTGGGGCGGTCGAGAGCGCTCCCGTCGAGCGGACGGCGCACGACTGGCCGTTGGACGCGCTCGCTGACGCCATCGACGTGGCCCGACATCTCAGGGATGGCGGCGTCGTGATCGACAGCCGCGACCCGGCCCGCTACGCAGGAGAGATCGAACCGATCGACCGCGTCGCCGGGCACATTCCGGGCGCCGTCAACCTGCTGTTCGGCGACAATCTCGACAGCGACGGCCGGTTTCTGCCCGCCGACGAGCTCCGCCGCCGTTTCGCCCCGGTCGTCGGCGAAGACGGTCGGCCGATCGTCTACTGCGGCTCGGGCGTCACCGCCTGCCACAACGCACTCGCGATGGAGCACGCCGGCATGCAGCTTCCACGGCTGTACGTCGGGTCGTGGTCGGGGTGGGTCGCCGACCCGGCGCACCCGATCGCCACCGGCAGCGCGCCGTGAATGACCCGTCCGCCTGCACCATGGGCATCCTGCGGTGACCGGGACAGAACTCGCCATCGTGCTGGCCGCCGTGGTCATCGGGGCCATCGCCAAGGCGATCACCGGCATGGGCCTGCCGCTGATCGCCATCCCGATCGCGTCGCTGTTCGTCGACGTCGACGACGCGATCGTCGTCATCGCGTTCCCGAATGTGCTCGCCAACGCATTTCTCGCCGGGCGGGAGCGCTCGAGCTACGCCGAGACCCGCGACCTGCCCACCCTCGCGGTCGCAGGGGTGATCGGTGCGATCGCCGGCACGCTGCTGCTCGTCAACATCCCGGAGCGTCCGCTGGTGATCGCCGTCATCGTCGCCATCGTCGCCTACGTCGTGCTGTTCTTCGCACACCCCGACCTCCGGGTCGGCCCCGAACGATCCCGTCGGCTGGCTCCGGCCGTCGGCGGCGTCGCCGGCGTGTTCCAGGGGGCGGTCGGCATCTCGGGGCCGATCGTCGGATCCTGGATCCACAGTTACCGCCTCCCCCGCAGCGCCCACATCCTCTCGGTCACCTCGCTCTTCTTCATCACCGGACTGGCGCAGCTGATCGTCCTCATCAGCTCCGGTGAGCTGTCCGGACGAGTGGTCGCCACACTGCTCGCCTGTGTCCCGGTGTTCGCAGCGATCCCGGTCGGCACCCGATTGCGCAACTCGGTGTCCGTCCGCGGATTCGACCTCGCCATCGTCGGCATGCTCACCGTGTCCGCGCTCGCACTGTCGTTGCAGACGTTCTTCTAGTACCCTCCACCTCGACACCGACCACATCGGACGACAACCACATCGGACGACAACCACATGGGGAGCTCGCTGGAACGGCGGGCTGAGAGGGTGACCGCCGTCATCGACCCGAGAACCTGATCCGGATAATGCCGGCGGAGGAATCGTGAACGAACACATCATCATCATCACCGGGGCATCGCCGCTCGGTGCCGGCCTCGTCGAACGGCTGACCGGCAGTGCGTCCGAGCACACCGTGTGGATGGCGGTCGACGGGGGCCTCGACCATGCGCTCGCCGCCGGGCTCGAACCCACCCATCTCGTGGGCGATCTCGACTCGGTCAGCGAGGAGGGTCTGGCCTGGGCCGCCCGCAACGCCGACATCTCCCGGCACCCCACCGACAAGGACCAGACCGACACCGAACTCGCGCTGGCGCTGGCGTCCAAATTCGATCCCGAGCGCATCACGCTCGTCGGTGGCGGAGATCGCCTGGATCACACCGTTGCCGGGATCGGAGCGCTCGGCGCGCTGAGCCTCACCAGCGTGCCCACACTCGACGGGTGGTGGGACGGCCAACACATCCGGGTGCTCCACGGGCCCGGTTCGGCGACGCTCCGGCTGGTGCCCGGCTCGACGCTGTCGCTGCTGGCACTGCACGGTCCGTGTGTACGGGTCACGTTGGTCGGCGCCCGGTGGCAACTCGACCAGTTCGACCTCGAACCGCTCGTGGGTATGGGCGTGAGCAACGAGGTCCCCGCGATCGCGACTGCGGCCGACGGATCGGTCACGGTCGCCGTGTCGCTGTCCGGCGGGGTCCTCACGATCTTCGACGATCCCGCCCCCGACCGTCCGATGAGCGAACTGCCCGCATCCGGTCAGTTGACTCATCAGAACACCGCCGACGACGACAGCACCTCCCAGCGATGAGCGACAGCCTCGTATCCGGCCGCTTCGCTCATCGGTGGGGAGGTGGGCGCGCCGTGGCCGGCCTCGCGTTGGCGGTGGCCCTCGGAGGGGTGGCGTGCGGAAGCGACGATGACAGCGCGTCGATCCCCACCGAGACCGGCGGCGCCTGGGCCTCCGGGCCGGCGGTCGCGCCGGATGGCGGATCGGTCACACTCGTCACCTACGACTCGTTCCCCGAAGCGGACACGTCGCTCAACGATGCGCTCGCCGAGTTCACCGCCGACACCGGCATCGACGTCGACGTCCTCGTCGCCGGCGACACCGGCACGATGCTGTCGAAGGCATCACTCACCGCCGGCAACCCCGAAGGTGACGTGATGTGGGGCATCGACAACACGCTGCTGTCGAGGGCAGTCGACGACGAGGTGTTCGAGCCCTACGTCGCCGCTGGCATCGCCGACGGGTCCGTCGAGATCGCCGGCGAGTTCCTCGACCTGGTCCCCGGCGGCGAGGCCACGCCGGTCGACTACGGCGACGTCTGCATCAACTACGACATCGGCTGGTACACCGAGCGCGACCTCGACCCCCCCACTTCGCTCGCCGATCTGGTCGACCCGGCATACGCCGGGCAGCTCGTCGTCCAGAACCCGGCGACGTCGTCACCGGGCCTCGCGTTCCTCCTCGCCACGATCCACGAATACGGCCTCGAGGGCTGGCAGGACTACTGGAGTCGACTCGGCGAGAACGGCATCGAAGTCGTCGACAGCTGGACGCAGGCCTACTACGAGCGGTTCACGTGGGCCGGCGGCGGGCCGACACCGATGGTCGTCAGCTACGGATCGAGCCCGCCGGCCGAGGTGATCTTCGCGGAACCGCCTCGCGACGATGCGCCGACGGGCGTGATCGAGGACACCTGCTTCCGTCAGGTCGAGTTCGCCGGCGTGCTGCGCGGCACGGACTCGCCGGAAGCAGCACGGCGGCTGGTCGACTTCCTGGTGTCCGAACGATTCCAGAGCGAGCTCGCCCTGAATCTCTTCGTGTACCCGACCAACCAGGCGGTCACGTTGCCGGACGAGTTCGTCGATGTCGCCGTCGTCCCCGACACCTCGCGGTCACTCGACCCGACGCTGATCGATGCTGAACGCTCGACGTGGATCGACGAATGGACCGAGCTGGTACTCGGGTGAACCGCCTGCCCCGGTGGCTCCTGGTCGCGCTCGCGGCCGGGCCCACCGTGGGGCTCCTGGTGTTCTACGGCTGGCCCTTCGCCACCCTCGTGGCCGAGGCGGTGACGACCACCGCCATCAGCGACACGTTCGGACGGGCGTCGACGTGGGAGGTGCTCTGGTTCACCGCGTGGCAGGCCGTCATCTCGACGGCGGCGACGATCGTCATCGGGCTGGCGCCTGCCTACGTGCTGGCCAGATTCGACTTCTTCGGCCGCACCACGCTGGCGGGATTGCTCACCGCGATGTTCGTGCTCCCGACGGTGGTGATGGGCGCCGCGTTCCTGGCGCTGCTCCCGGACACGCTCGACCGCACGGTCTGGGCGGTGATCAGCGCACATGTCGCGTTCAACCTCGCCGTGGTCGTTCGCGTCGTGGGGTCGCTGTGGGAGCACCTTCCGACCGACATGGAGGCCGCGGCGGCCACGCTCGGGGCGTCGCGCTGGAGGGTCGCCACCAACGTCTCGCTCCCGCTCGTGCGACCCGCCGTGACCGCAGCCGCAACGATCGTGTTCCTCTTCACGTTCACGTCCTACGGTGTGATCCGGATCCTCGGCGCGCCGGGTACCCGAACGATCGAGGTCGAGGTGTGGCGTCGGGCGACCCAGCTCGGCGACATCGGCGGCGCGGCCGTACTGGCGCTGCTGCAGCTCGCCGCGCTGGTCGCGATCGTGTCGTGGTCGACGATCGCTCAGCGGCGCCATGCCCGAGCGATCGGGCTGATGCCGTTGTCCGCTCGCCGTCACCCGACGACCGTCGGAGAACGGCGATTCGTGATGCTCGTTGCAGGCGCAGCCTTCCTGGTCGCGGCGGCGCCGCTGATGGCGCTGGTGGTGCGTTCGCTCTCGACGCCGACCGGCTGGTCGACCTCAGCGTGGACCGAACTCGGACGCACAGAGATCAGACCGGGCATCCGCATCGGGATCGATCCGGTCGAGGCCGTCGGCAACTCGCTGGTCAACGCGGCGTGGGCGACGGTGTTCGCCGTGGTGATCGGGGCGCTTGCCAGCCTCGCCATCGCAGCCGCCGGTCGCGCCGGCCGAGCCCTGGACGGCGGTCTGATGCTGCCGCTCGCCACGTCGGCGGTGACGATCGGTTTCGGGATGCTGATCACCTTCGACACCGACCCGGTCGACTGGCGTGCGTCGTGGTGGCTGGTGCCGGTGGGGCACGCGTTGATCGCCGTGCCGTTCGTGGTTCGCACCTGCGTCGGCGTCCTGCGCTCGGTCGACCCCGACATGGGCGACGCCGCATGCACACTCGGGGCATCGCCGGTGCGGGCGTGGCGCGCCACCGTCGTACCGTTCCTGTGGAGGCCGCTCGCCGTCGGTGCGGTGCTGGCCGCCGCGATCTCGCTCGGTGAGTTCGGCGCCACGAGCTTCCTGTCGAGATCAGGCGGCGAGACGATGCCGATCGCGATCGAGCAGTTGCTCGGCCGTACCGGCTCGGTGCTGCAGGCCCAAGGGTTCGTGCTCGCGACCTTGCTGGCTGCTGCAACGGTGGTCCTGGTCGTGGTCGTCGAACGACTGCAGTCACCACTCTCCGGACGGAGCCGCACGTGAGCGACCACGCCGGCCTCGACGTCAGCGACGTCACCGTCACTTTCGAGGTGGCCCCCGTGCTCGACGAGGTGAGCTTGTCGGTGGCGGCAGGCGACGTGGTGGCGCTGCTCGGGCCGTCGGGCAGTGGGAAGAGCACGCTCTTGAGGGTGATCGCCGGCATCCTCGCACCAGACAGCGGGCGGATTGCCGTCCAGGGCGTCGACGTCACCGATCGGCCGACCCATCGCCGCGGCGTCGGGATGGTGTTCCAGGACAACCAGTTGTTTCCCCACCTGTCGGTGCTCGACAACGTGGCGTTCGGTCCCAAGATGGCAGGAGCGACGCGATCCGATCGCGCCGAGCGAGCTGCGCGCTGGCTCCGGCGGGTCGGCCTGGCCGGCTTCGAGGACCGACGTGTGACCGACCTGTCCGGCGGGGAGGCCAAGCGCGTCGCACTGGCCCGATCGCTGGCGGCTGAGCCGTCGGTGGTGCTGCTCGACGAACCGCTCACAGGACTCGACCGCGAGCTCCATGATCGGCTGGCCGGTGAACTGGCATCGTTGTTGCGAGACGCACACGTCACCACCCTGCTGGTCACCCATGACGCCGACGAAGCGGTCACGATCGCCGACCGGACCGTCCAGCTCGCCGACCTCTGAACGTTCCGCTTTCGTCTCCTGCGCACCCACTGCGGGGCGATGAACGAAATCGCACGGGCGAACGACCTCCGACAACGAGCGCGGCACCTCCGCCACCTCGCCGACGCCATCGAGACCTCGCCGGTGATGCGCCTCGACCGCTACGGCGGTGTCGACACCTGGCGTGGGCCGCGACCCGAACTGTGCAGGGCGACCCTGGCGCGCAACCAGCACCAGCTCCATGCGGCGGTCGACGACCTCCGCGAGCATGCGTGGTGGTTCGACCGGCAGGCGCAGGAACTCGAAACGGTTGCCCGAACGAGGATCGGGCTGGTGGGATGACATGGACACCGGCTACGAACCGAGCCGCGTGCACCGGTTGGTGCGCCACACACTGGAGTCGATCGACCGACTCGACGCCATCGGCTCATCGGATCCCGTGGCCACTGACGCGTTGCGAACAGTCCGCCTGGCACGCGCCAACCTCGAGGACCACTGGATGCCGGCGCTCCGCGACATCGAACGCAGCGCCCCGATGGTTCGCTGGCGCAGGAGTCGACTCGGAACGCTCGGGCTCCGACCGCTGGCCGCTCGGGGCGAGTCGCTTCCCGATCACCTGCGGCCGGGCGGGCTCGCCGCTGCAACGATTCCGACGAAACGGCGCGAGGAGTTGCTCGGCCAACTCGACTGGCTGGAGCGCAGGGCCCTGAGCGGCCACATCGGACCCGGCGCTCCGACGACGCCGGTGCTGGCCGAGCTCGCCGCAGATCTGGCCACGTGGGTCCGACGCGACGACCGTTTCGCGGCAGAACTCGTCGCGCTGTCGACGTCGAACATGATCGTCGGTCGCCTGCTCAGCGAAGCGAGGTTCCCGCCGTCGTTCGCCTCGCGGGTTGTCATGCAGATGGCGGTCCCCCACGGACCCGAAACCGGCGTCGACCACGATCGGTACGCGATGTCGTTGAGCATCGCACTGGACAGCCTCGTCGACGACGCCCACGCCTGCCTGGATCTGTTGCTGGACGAGCGGACGACGTTCGCGCTCGCCTCCTGGGAGGATCTCGACCCGGCAATGCTGGGGAGGTTCGTCACCAGCGGTCTGCTCGGCGCCGTGCAGAACGACCCCAGCCGGCTGGCCGACGGCTACCAGGTCCTGCAGTTCCTCACGGCAGCCACCAACCAGCCCCTCGACGGCGGGGTGAGCGCCGGCATGGCGATCGGCGTGTCGAGTTCGCTGCATCCCTACCTGGCCACGCTCGCTCCGGCGATTCGGGGCGAGGGCGACGACCCCGTCGTGGTGAGACGCGTGACACCCGAGGTGGAGCTGGGCACCTACGACCAACTCGTGGAGCTCTTCGGCGCATTGGTGCGAGTTCCCCCAGCGCAGGGCCACATCGGCCGGGCGCTGGAGGTGTTCGCCACCGAGGTCTTCGAAACGATCGGCGGCGAGGCACCACACCGAGTCGAAGTCGGCTACGTGGTCAACGTTGCGGATCTCATCGGCGACGCCCGACAGAACGAGCAGTGTGAACTCATGCTGGTCGCCGCAGCCGACGAAGCCCGCAACCATCAACTCGGCAACATTCTCGGTTCCGCCTCGAACGTGCTGATGCTGGCCGGCGGCAGCGGAGCCACCGCCCGGGCAGCGGTGAGCTTGGCGCTCGAGACGGTCACGGCCTGGGGAGCACCGGCGACGCCGAGACAGATCCCGGGCGCCGAGCCTGCGCTGAACCCGTACGACGTGATCACGGTCGCTGCGATCACGACCGTCGCCACGGATCGGAGAGCACGACGATCCGCCGGACTCGATTCGGTCTCCCCGACACAGTGGGGTGACGTCGCTCGACTGCTCGATGGCATCAACCGGGCGGTCGATCCCCACGACCGGACCGACAGGGTCCAGCGGCTCGACGACTGGGTGGACAGCGAGGTCCCAGCACTCTCGGCCTACCTCTACGAGCTTCGCAAGACGCCCGGGTTGCACGCGCTACGGGAAGGCGACGAAGAGCGTTGTCCGGACGAGTGAGCACAGCTCCACATCCCCGCGTCCAGAGCCGTCGAGAACTCGCCCGACCGAGCACGGAGAGTCTGCAACACTTGCAGGGTGACACCGATCGACGAGCAGGGTCGACCCGAACCGCCGATCACATCCGGCGAGATCGACACCGCGCTCGGCTTCCTCGACTTCCAACGAGCGACGCTCGCATGGCGGACCGGTGGCTTGGATCGCGACGGGCTCGCCATGACGGTCGGCGATTCGACGATCACCCTCGGCGGTCTGCTGAAACACATGGCCTGGGTCGAGGACTACTGGTTCTCGTACCGCTTGCACGGCAACGATCCGGACGCTGCCTGGGCGGACGTCGACTGGGACGCCGATCCGGACTGGGAGTGGAACTCCGCTGCCGACGACGAACCCGACGCACTCCGAACTCTCTGGGAGCACGCGGTCGCCCGATCCCGAGCACTCACCGCCGCAGCACTCGACGACGCTGGGTTGGATCGGCCGGCATCGACGCCATGGACGAACGGCCAGTCGCCATCGCTGCGATGGATCGTCCTGCACATGCTCGAGGAATATGCCCGCCACAACGGCCACGCCGATCTCATCCGCGAATCGGTCGACGGTCAGACCGGCGAGTAGCGGGCCCGACGGTGCCCGTGCTCGGCGGTGAGGGCCTCGATCCACCGACCGATCACCGAACGTTCGTCTTCACGGGTCATCAGCCCGCGAGTCGCCGTGGCGAGTTCGTGGCAACCTGGGGCAATGCAACTCGCGATGATCGGCCTCGGCCGGATGGGCGCCAACATGGTGCGGCGGCTCCACCACGACGGACACGACTGCGTCGTCCATGACGTCGACGAATCGGCGATCGCCTCCCTGGAAGCGGAGCTCGGTGTCATCGGAGCGCGTTCGTTGAGCGACCTGGTTGCGGCGATGAAGCCGCCACGAGCGATCTGGATCATGGTGCCCGCCGCATTCGTCGGGTCGACGGTCGACGCCTTGGCCCCGCTCCTCGAGACCGGCGACACGATCATCGACGGAGGCAACTCGTGGTATCGCCACGACGTCGATCGATCGGAAGCACTCGCACCGACCGGGATCCGCTACCTCGACGTCGGTACCAGCGGGGGCGTGTTCGGGCTCGAACGCGGCTACTGCTTGATGATCGGCGGCCAGACCGACGCCGTCGAACGGCTGGGCCCGATCTTCGAATCGCTTGCCCCGGGCATCGGCACCGGCGCTCGGACACCGGGACGGATCGATCCCGAAGCACCCGAGGAGCACGGGTGGCTGCACTGTGGTCCGAGCGGCGCCGGCCACTTCGTGAAGATGGTCCACAACGGCATCGAGTACGGATTGATGGCCGCCTACGCCGAGGGCCTCAACGTGCTCGCCAAGGCGAACATCGGCGCCGTTGATCATCCCGCCGACGCCGAGACCGCTCCGCTGGACGCGGCGCCGTACTACCGCTACGACCTCGACCTGGCGAAGATCACCGAGGTGTGGCGGCGAGGCTCGGTGATCAGCTCCTGGCTGCTCGACCTCACCGCCGAGGCGTTCAACGCCGACCCGGAGCTGAGCGCCTACGCCGGCGTGGTCAGCGACTCGGGCGAAGGGCGGTGGACGATCAACGCCGCGATCGACGAGGGTGTACCGGTGCCGGTGCTGTCCGCCGCGCTGTACCAACGCTTCTCGTCGCGGGGACGGTCCGATGTCGCCGACCAGGTGCTGTCGGCGATGCGCGCCGGCTTCGGCGGCCACATCGAGCGCACGGACCAGACCCGATGAGCAACGCCCACACCGACCCGACGATGGCCACCGGACACGTCGACTCCGGCCGGATGCAGACCACCCAGCCCGACGCTGACGCGCTGGTGTTGTTCGGCGCGACCGGCGACCTGGCGGTGCGCAAGCTGTTCCCTGCGCTCTATCGCCTCGCGCAGTCCGGCGCGCTGCAGGTCCCGGTGATCGGTGTGGCCCGGAGCGACTGGACCGACGACGACTTCCGCCGCCACGCCCGCGAGTCGATCGCCGAGCACATCGACGACCCCGACCCTTCCGTGGTCGACTCGCTGTGCGAGCGCCTCGATCTGGTGCAGGGCGACTACGCAGACGAGGCGACGTGGAACGAACTGCGAGCGACGCTCGACCGGCACAATTCGTTGGTCGCCGTGTTCTACATGGCGATCCCCCCGGACATGTTCCCGATGGTGGCGACCAAGTTGGCCTCGGTCGACCTGCACCGCCGCGGCCGAATCGTCGTCGAGAAGCCGTTCGGCCGCGACCTCCAGTCGGCGATCGAACTGAACAAGACCCTCCACGAGGTGTTCTCGGAGGACCACATCTTCCGCATCGATCACTACCTCGGCAAGGAGGCGGTCGAGGACCTCCTCGTGTTCCGGTTCGCGAACACCCTGCTGGAGCCGGTGTGGAATCGGAACTACGTCCGCAGCGTGCAGGTCACGATGTCGGAGACGCTCGACGTCGAGGGCCGCGGTTCGTTCTACGAGGGTGTCGGCGCGATCCGCGACGTGCTCCAGAACCACGTCCTCCAGGTCGTCTCGCTGCTGGCGATGGAACCGCCGGCGGGCGCCGATTCGGGATTCCTCCAGGACGAGAAGGCAAAGGTGATCGCAGCGATGCGACCGATCGAACCGGAGGCGCTCGTGCGCGGCCAGTACGTCGGCTACCGAGACGAGCCGGGCGTCGACCCGAACTCGAACGTCGAGACGTTCGCAGCCGTGCGGCTCGAGATCGACTCGTGGCGTTGGGCCGGTGTGCCGTGGTACATCCGCGTCGGCAAGGCGCTCCCCCAGAACGCGACCGAGGCGGTCGTCGAGTTGCGTGAACCACCACGGATGCTGTTCGACGAATCGGGGGGCCCACCACCGGGCCGGAACCTGATCCGGCTGCGGCTCGGCAAACACGACGGCGTCACGTTTGCCCTGCAGGCCAAGACGCCGGGGCCGGATCTCGACAGCCAGGAGGTCGACGTCGACGTCGACTTCGCCGCAGCCCTCGGCGAGCGCCAGGACGCGTACGAGCGATTGCTGGGCGACGCGTTGATCGGGTCGCTGCGCCGATTCGCCCGTCAGGACATCGTGGAAGGCACGTGGCGCGTGGTGCAGCCGGCGCTCGACCATCCGGGCGAGGTCGTGCCCTACTTCCGTGGGTCGTGGGGCCCGGCCGACGCCGACGACATCCTGCTCAACGGCGACCACTGGTTCCAGCCGAGCCCGTCATGACGCACCGTCGGATCCTCGTCACCGCGGGCAGCATTCGCCGCGCCTCGTTCAACTCGCTCCTCGCCCGTGCGATCGCCGAGGAGTTGGCCCATCGAGATCGCGACCATCTGCTCGTAAGCCTCGCCGACCACGAGATGCCGATCTACCACGGTGACCACGAGGACGAGCACGGCGTGCCCGCGACTGCGCACGAGCTGGCCGAGCTGTTGCGCGAGTCCGGCGGTCTCGTGATCGCCAGCCCGGAATACAACGGCTCGTTCAGCCCCTTGCTGAAGAACTCGATCGACTGGGTCACCCGAGTCGACATGGGCGTGCTGCGAGACAAGCTCATCGGCCTCGCAGGCGCCTCACCCGGTCGGGGCGGTGGCGTTCGGGGCCTGGCGATGATCCGAACCTGGTTCGAGAACATGCGCCTCGCCGTGGCGAGCGACGACCTCTCGATCCCGCAGGTCAACGAGCACGTCGTGGGCGAACCGGCCGCGCCGGGGTTCGACGTCGACACCCGCGCCGCGATCGCCGCCTGGGTCGACGCCTACCTGGTCGAGTTCGACGAGTACTGCACCGGCCGGCCGCCCACCTGACGAGTACATCAGGGATCGAGTACATCAGGGATCGAGTACATCAGGGGTCGGACCCAGGATGTAACACTGCGGGCGCACCATGTGGATCCCGATCACGCTCGCGGCAGCAACGTTCCAGATCCTGCGCACGTCACGCCAGCACCAACTCCGGTCGGTGCTGTCGGTCAACGGCGCCGGATTCGTTCGCTACGCCTACGGATTCCCGATGGCGGTCATCGTTGCCGTGGTGACGTTCGGCATCGTCGGAGAGTCCATCCCAGCGATTCCCGCACGCTTCTGGCCGATCATTGCAGGTGCCGGAATCGTCCAGATCCTCGGCACGCTCGCGCTGCTACGGGCGTTCGACCTTCGCAACTTCGCCATCGGAACCGTCTACGCCAAGACCGAGGTCATCCTCGTCGCAGTCGTGTCGGCGATCGCGTTGGGTGAGCCGCTCGAACCACTCGGCTGGGTCGCTGCGGTCGTGTGCATGACAGGCGTGGTGTGGCTCGCCGCCCCCAACCGCCTGCGCGACGTCCTCGGGAGCGCGCGTGACCCCGCCGCCCTGATGGGTGTCGCCGCCGCAGGGTGCTTCGCGCTGGCGGCCGTGGGCATCAGGGGCGCGTCGACGTCGCTCGAGGGACCGACGTGGGACCGGGCGCTGCTCACGCTCACCGTGATGCTCGGCATCCAGACGATCGTCAACACTGGTCAGCTCGCGCTGACCGACCGCGCCGAACTCACCAACGTCGCGCGGGCGTGGCGATTCGCATTCCCGGTCGGCGTGCTCAGCCTGTGCGGATCGATCGGGTGGGCGGTCGCCGTCACGCTCGCCAACGCTGCCAAGGTGCGCACCCTCGGGCAGGTCGAGATCGTGATCGCGTTCGCGATCTCAGCGTGGGTGCTCCACGAGCAACACTCCCGCGCCGAGTACACCGCGAGCGCACTCGTGTTGGTGGGTGTGGTCGGAGTCGTGGCGTTCGGCTGATTCCGCCATCGAACGCACCGGAGCAGCTGTGCGACACTGATCGACACTGATCGACACTGATCGACCTGGCTCGTGTGCGAGGAGAGGAACCGATGAGCACCCCGACGTGGACCACCGACGACATCGTCGATCTGACCGGGCGCGTCGCCGTCGTCACGGGGGCGAACACCGGGCTCGGGCTGGAAACCGCCCGCGAGCTCGCTGCGAGGAACGCCACGGTGGTGCTGGCGGTGCGCGACCTGGCAAAGGGCGAGTCCGCTCGCGCCGACATCGCTGCCGGAGTCCCCGATGCCGACGTCTCGGTGCAGGCGCTCGACCTGGCGTCGCTCGACTCGATCCGGTCTGCGTCGGCCGAACTGCACGAGCGCTTCGACGCGATCGATCTGCTCGTCAACAACGCCGGTGTGATGTTCACGCCGAAGTCGACGACCGCTGACGGCTTCGAACTCCAACTGGGCGTCAACCACCTCGGACACTTCGCCCTCACCGGCCTCCTGATCGATCTGATGCTCGGGGTCGACGGATCGCGGATCGTCACGGTCAGCAGCGGGGCGCACAAGTTCAAGTCGACGATCGATCTCGACGACCTCGCCGGCACGGATGGGTACAACCGCACCGCGGCGTACGCACGCTCGAAGGTCGCCAACCTGTTGTTCACCTACGAGCTGCAGCGCCGACTGGCCGAGGCAGGCGCACCGACGATCGCGCTCGCGGCGCACCCGGGTGGGTCCAACACCGAGCTGGGCCGTAACGCTCCCGCCGCGATGAAAGCAGTCGGCATCGTGTTCCGACCGTTCATGCAGAGCGCAGCGATGGGGGCGCTGCCGACCCTGCGGGCCGCGACGGATCCAGCTGCGATCGGCGGGCAGTACTACGGACCCGACGGGTTCGGCGAGTTCCGCGGGTATCCGGTGCTGGTGGAGTCGAACGAACGGTCACACGACGTGGAGTTGCAGCGGGGTCTCTGGGATGCGTCCGAGACCCTCACCGGTGTGACGTTCCCCGTGTGACGTTCCCCGTGTGACGTTCCTGCTGTGACGTTCCCGCTGTGACTCGCCGCGACGCGGCGCCGGAGGTGGGCCGGGTGAGCTGGCTTCGGCCTTCGTCGCATCGCACCTGATGACCGGTCTCCTCGGGGCGTCCGGGGAACTCTGCGACACCCCCTCTCTAGGGTTGTCGGTATGGAGATCGCGGGGGTGGTCGAGCGGGTTGAGCGCATCGGTGCGACTCGCGCCGATGCCTGCGCCGACCGGGTGGGGTTGTCGCGTGTGTTGCGTGATGTGACGGCGGTGCGGGGTTGGTTGTCGGCGGTCGAAGCCGATGTGACCGGTCGCCTCGCCGAGCAGGTGGCGTTCCCTGAGGCTGCGATTGCCGAGTCGACACGCACCGGGCTGGCCGCCGCAGCCAAGACGCTGGAACGATCCCGCACGCTGGATGCGGCACCGGACCTGGCGTCAGCGTTGGATGGCGGCGCGATCACCGCCGGGCATGTCGATGCCGTGACCCGCACCGCGGCCGGCCTCGATGCCGCACAGCGGGCGGGGTTGATCGAACGTTGCGACCGGTTGAGTCCGATCGCCGAGGCCGCCACCGTGGAGGACTGGTCCCGCCGGGTCCGTGACGAGGCCCGCCGCCTGCAGACCGATGACGGAATGGATCGTCTGGAACGGCAGCGTCGCGCGACCCGGTTGTCGACGTGGGTCGACGTGGAGGGCATGTGGAACCTGCGGGGCCGGTTCGATCCGGTCACCGGGGTGAAGCTGGCCGCCACGTTGGACGGCGCCGTCGAGGCCATGTTCGCGGAGACGACCCCGGACACTGCGCCAGCCGACCCGATCGACAAGCAACAGCATCTCCGCGCTCTGGCATTGGCTCGCCTCCTCGACGGTGCCGGCTCGAACAAGCCGGGCCGTGCCGAGTGCGTCGTGGTCATCGACGCCGACGCCCCGCATCGGCCCGGCCCGGTGGCCGAGTTCTCGATCCCGGTCGAGATCCCCGCCCGAGTGCTGGCCACCCTGGCCGGCGATGCCGACGTCCACGCCGTGGTGGTCTGCAACGGGGTCGTGTTGCACGCTCCGGGTGAACTCGACCTGGGACGAACGACTCGACTCGCGAACCGGGCACAACGACGAGCCCTGCGGGGCCTGTACGCGACGTGCGGCATCCCTGGCTGTTCGGTGCACTACGACCGCTGCAAGCTGCATCACGTCATCTGGTGGAGCCTCGGCGGGCGGACCGACTTGGACAACCTCCTGCCCGTCTGCTCGGTGCATCACGCCAAGATCCACCACGACGGCTGGACCATCGAGTTGGGACCCAACCGAGAACTCACCCTCCGACTCCCCGACGGCACCATCCACACCACCGGACCACCCCACCGACGAACCGCCGCCTGACCACCAACGGTCAGGCAGGCGATGTCAGAGCAGATCGGGAGCACCCTCCATCGTGCGGCAGGCGAGGATGGCTACGGTCGCAGCATGCGCGGGCTCGTGGTACCCGACGTCGACGAGGATTTCACCGCTGACCCGGTCGAACTCTTCTTCGACCTGGCGTTCGTCTTCGCCTTCTCGCAGATCGTCGGTCTGTTGCTGGCCGAGCCCAATTGGCAGACGATCCACGACGCCACGCTGATCTTCCTGCTGCTCTGGTTGCCGTGGTCGCAATTCGCCTGGTCTGCCAATGCCGTCCCGGGCAACACTCGAGAGGTTCGGCTGCTGTTCCTGACCGCCACGGCAGCGAGCGTGCCGATGGCGGCATCGATCTCGACCGCGTTCGATCAAGGCGGTGCGCTGTTCGCCATCCCACTCGCGATCATCTTCCTGACGGCGCTGGCGATGATGGTCCTCGGACTCGCCCCCGACAGTGCCGTGCGCCGTTCCGCAATCCGCTACGCCGCACCGAACATCGTCGCGATGGCGGTGATCGTCACGGGCGGATTCCTCGACGGTGACGCCCGCCGGGTTGCGTGGACCATCGGCATCGGGATCTTCATCGTTGCAACGGTTCGAGCCGGCGGCGGCGAGTGGATCATCCGAGCCGGGCACTTCGCCGAGCGTCACGGGCTGATCATCATCGTCGCACTCGGTGAGGTGATCGTCGCACTCGGCAACGCGGTCGCGAAGCCCTTGGACGAGGGCGGAGTACCGGCCGAGTCGGTGATCGCACTCGTCGCTGCGGCGACCTTCGCCGGATTGCTCTGGTGGGCCTACTTCGACCGGGTACAACCGGCCTTCGAGCACCGAGCCGAGACGACCCCGCCGTCGGATCGTGGGCGCTTCGCTCGCGACGTGTACACGTACGCTCACGCGCCCATCGTCGCAGGCATCATCCTCGCTGCAGTCGCGATGGAGGAGATGGCGCTGCACCCCACCGATCCCCTGCCCGCCGCATTCCGAGCGATGGGCGCCGCCGGCATCTTCCTGTACTTCACCGGCGTTGGTATCGGCGTCTACCGGTCGTTCGGCGTCGTCGCGGGCGAGCGCCTCGCAGCAGTTGCGATGATCGGGCTCCTCATGCTGGTCGCCGACGATCTGGACGGCGTGGTCCTCTTGATCCTCATCGACGTGATCCTCCTCGTGACGCTCGTCGTCGAGCACCTCCGCATCGAGGGTCCGAGGGCGAGCGCCGCGTCAGTCGACGATGGTCGGGTCGTCGACGACGCTGCGCAGTAGCCACTGGAACAGCCGCCAGCCGGTGGAGGCGGGCGCCAAGGTCTCGGCCGCGACAGCAGCCGCCTCGTCGGAGATCGGGATCCCGTTCGGCGCCTTGACATGCACCTCGGCGACCCGTTCAGCCATCACGAACCAGCCGACCGCCTCCTCCACCGAGCCACCGACCGTGAGCAGACCATGGTTGCGCAGAATGCAGAACTTCTTGGCACCGAGCGCCGCTGCGATCCGCTTGCCGCCGTCATAGGAGAGCACCTCGACCTCCTCGTCGTCGAAGAGGGCCTGGTCGAACACGAACGCGCACGACTCCTGGCTGAGCGCTCGGAAGGGTCGGACGTTCGCCGACCACGGCGTCCCGAAGGAGGTGTGCGTGTGCGCCGCACTGACGGCGTCGGGGCGCGCGGCGAGGATCGGGGCGTGGATGTTGTAGCCGGCGGTGTTCACCGCACCGGTCGGGTTG
Source organism: Ilumatobacteraceae bacterium (assembly GCA_963698435.1). GTDB lineage: Bacteria > Actinomycetota > Acidimicrobiia > Acidimicrobiales > Ilumatobacteraceae > Sva-07. The sequence goes on from CAVOQV010000005.1 coordinate 664,108, forward strand.
CCGTCGGTATCGGTCACGCGACCGTCGGGCCCGACGAGGACGAGTTGGTCGACGGTCGCCTCCCCGAACGGCACGCCCCAGTCGAGCAGCCAGAAGTGATCGGTCAGGATCGGGTCACGCGCCGAGACGTGCCCGTCGCCGAGCTGGCCCCACCGCATCGCCGCGAAGATGCGGTACCCGAGCGCACACATCCGCTTGCGGTGCACCCGCTCGGCCTCGGGCGTGCGGACGGCGTCGAACGGCTCGACCCCTGGAAACGTCGGATACGGCGCCTCGCTCATGCGCCGATGTTAGACCCCGCCCCGCCATCCACGTTTGTGTGCGGATTCGGGCGGGACGGGCCACCGGTATCTGTGCGCAAACGTGAGGTGAGTGTCCCGGGCAAGCACGTTTGTGTGCGGATTCGGGCGGGACGGGCCACCCGAATGTGTACGCAAACGTGACTGTCAGGCGGGGAAGCCGCGGCGGGGGACGACGATGACGGCGCCGTCGTCGGGGTCGACGTCAACGGTGACGCAGACGTGGAACACCTCGCCGAGCCGTTCGGCGGTCAGGACCTCGGACGCTGTCCCGTTGGCGACCACCGCTCCATCGTCGAGCAGCACCAATCGGTCGGTGTAGGTGCCGGCGAGCGTGAGGTCGTGCATCGCCGACACGACGGTCAGCCCGCCGTGTTCGCGCAGTTCGGTGACGAGCTCGAGCGCCTGCTGCTGGTGACCGATGTCGAGCGCAGAGGTCGGTTCGTCGAGCAGCAACACCGGCGCCTGTTGAGCGAGCGCCCGGGCCAGCACGGCTCGTTGGCGCTCGCCGCCGCTCATCGAGCCGAGCATGCGCGTGACGAAGTCGCCGAGCCGCAACCGCTCGATCACGTCGACCACCACGTCGCGATCGTGCACCGACTCGGTGCCGAAGTAGCCGACGTACGGGGTCCGACCGAGCAGGACGTAGTCGAACACGCACATGTCGTCGGGAATCAACGGATCCTGCGCGACGTAGGCCACCTGTTGGGCTCGCTCGGCATCGGTGACCGGCGACAACGATTCACCTCCGACCCGCACGTCCCCCTCGAAACGCACCAACCCCGCCGCCGCGCGCAACAGCGACGACTTGCCGGCACCGTTCGGTCCGATCACACCGAGCCACTCCCCCGATTCGATCCGGTCGGTGAACTCGGTGACGACCCGACGTTTGCCGTAGCTCACGCTGACGGCGTCGAACTCGAGCGCGCTCACGTCATCCTCCGCGTGCGCAGCAGATAGATGAAGAACGGTGCGCCGATGAACGCGGTCACCACGCCGATCGGGGTCTCGGCCGGGCTCGACAGCATCCGTCCGGGGATGTCGGCGAGGATCAGGAAGGACGCACCGAGCAGCATCGACAGAGGGATGAGCCTCCGGTAGCCGGCACCGGCCATCAGCCGGATGGCATGCGGCACCACCAGGCCGACGAAGCCGATCAACCCACTGACCGACACCACCGCCGCCGTGCCGAGCGTGGCTCCGATCACGATCACCAGTCGGGTTCGGCTGACCGACACTCCGAGCGCCGCCGCCTCCTCGTCCCCGACCCGGAACACGTCGAGATGGCGACGATGCAGGATCAACACGATGCCGCTGATCGCCACGTAGGGCAGGATCAGTCGCACGTCGGCCCACGTTGCGCCGGACAGGCGTCCGAGGATCCACTGGAACACCTCGCGCACCACGTCCTGATTGCGTTGCAGGATGAACGTCTGGACCGCTGTCGCGAACGACACGACCGCCACGCCCGCCAGTACGAGGGTCACGCCCGAGCGGGCGCTCGGTCCCGAGCCGTGGAACGACGCACCGACCAGATAGGTCACCGCCACCGTTGCGAGCGAGGCGAGGAATGCGGCCCCGACGACCGGATCGATCGGCCAGGCCGCCGTGACGCCACGACCGGCGGTCAGCGCGATCGTGGCGCCGAGCCCGGCACCCGCTGCCGCGCCGAGCAGGTACGGGTCGACGAGCGGGTTGCGGAACACACCCTGGTATCCGGCGCCGGCCACGGACAACATGCCGCCGACGAGTGCTGCGAGGATCACGCGCGGCATCCGAATACGCCACACGATGTTCCACTCGGCCGTCGTGACCCCCGAGTCCACCGAGATCAGCGGCAGGTGGTCGACGAGCGCCAGCGGCACCCGCCACCATTCCGGCCCGGCAGGGCCGATGGACGCGCCGAGCACGATCGAGACCAGCAGCACCGCGGCGGAGCCGAGATACCAACGGAGGTCGCCGCGGCGCGCGGACGCCAGGGTCGTCCGGAGTGACGACTCGACCCGCACCACCTCCGCATCGACACCGACGACGGCCACACCCGCTCCGATCAGCTCGCCGAGTTCACGGCGTCGGAGACCGCCTGCAGGAAGTCGACGATGCGTGGGCCCCAGCGCGATGCGACATCGTCGTCGAGTTCGATGACGTTGCCGGTCTGCACGGCCGTCATGTCGGCCCACCCGTCGCGGGCTGCCACCGTCTCCAGCGACTGACCACAGCACTTGGTGTCGGCAAGGAAGATCAGGTCAGGGTCGGCCGAGACGACGAATTCGGCGCTCAGCTGCGGGTACCCGCCCGAATCGCCTTCGGCGCTGTCGGCGATGTTGCGCAGTCCCAACAGGCCGTAGAGCTCGCCGAACAGCGTCGTCGAGTCGAGCGAGAACAGCATGTCGTCGATCTCGTGGAAGATGGCCAGCGGCTCGGCGGGCGCCGACGTCGTTGCGACGATCTCGTCGATCTCGGACTGCATCGACTCGACGAGGGCGACCGCCTCGGCCTCGTGACCCGTCGCCGCACCGAGTTCCTCGATCTGCCGGAACATGTCGTCGATCGTGGATGCCGGCGGGCCGTCCCACCAGCCGATGTCGAGTTCGTCGAGCTGCGGCCCGAGACCGTTGAAGTCGCCGCCGATCAGCACCAGGTCGGGCTCGTAGGCGGCGATCGCCTCGACGTTGTTGTCGAACGCCGACAGGTCGTTCGGGAGCGCCTGCGCCTCCGTCGGGTAGTCGGAGAACTGGTCGACCGCCACCAGCTGGTCACCGGCACCGATGGCGAACATCATCTCGGTGTGCGTCGGACTCAGCGAGACGACCCGTTCGACGTCGCCGCCGGCATCGACGCTGTCGCCGGTCGTCGGCGCCTCGGGCGCGGTCGTCTCAGCAACGGACGTGCCGGACGACTCGTCGGAACTGGATGCGTCGTCCGAGCCACAGGCCGCGGTCACGAGTGCGAGCCCGGCGACAACGCCGAGCAATCGTCGACCGAACCGGCCGGGGTGGGTGGTCATGGAATGCCTCCAATGGAAATGGAGGACAAGCTGGGTGCTGGCCGAATGTTCGTCGACCGGCGAGCCGTCCCTTGCCTCGAGGGTGATGGTCGCGTCACAGGGCAGGCGACCGGGCTCGTCCCCGAGAAGGTCGGGGAACCACCGTTGCGGGACAGCGCCGGGATCTCACCGGACTTCGCTGCGTCTGCGACAGTTCGACATCGTACTTCGGGCTGCGTACGCTCCCCAAGCTCATGACCGATCACGATCCCAAGCTGGCCATCGACCAGGACGCCGATCAGGCAGACGCCGTCCCCACCGAAGACCCACGGCCCGATGGGCTTCGCAGCGCGGACTCGCTGGTCGTGGTCAACACCGGCAACGGCAAGGGCAAGTCGTCGTCGGCGTTCGGGATGATGATCCGCGGCGTCGCCCGCGGTTGGAACGTCGCGGTCGTCCAGTTCATCAAGTCCGGCGACTGGAAGGTCGGCGAGGAGAAGATCGGCCGCCAACTCGGCGTCGACTGGCACGCATTCGGCGACGGGTTCACGTGGGACTCCGACGACCTCACCAACGATCGCGCCCACGCCGCGGCCGGCTGGGCCAAGGCTGCCGAACTCATGCAGGCCGGCGAGCACCAACTGGTGATCTTCGACGAACTCACCTACCTGCCGTCGTTCGGATGGATCGACGTGGCTGAGATCGTCGAGGCGATCGCTGCGCGGCCTCGTCACGTCAACGTGATCATCACCGGTCGTGATGCCGCCCCGGAACTGATCGAACTCGCCGACACCGTCACCGAGATGCGCGAGGTCAAACACGCCTACCAGCAGGGCATCCGCGCGATGCGCGGGATCGACTACTGAGGCGACGGCCGTGACATCGGTGTTGCGCGACCGGTTGACCGATCTGCCCGGACACGACCAGGCGGCGTTCGACGCGATCCACGAGCGAGCGGAACATCTCCTGCGCCCGAGCGGCGCGCTGGCCTGGCTCGACGAGATCGCTGCGTGGGTCGCCGGTTGGCAGCGGACCACCTCGCCTGCAGTTGATCGGCCCGCGGCGTTGGTGTTCGCCGCTGACCACGGCGTCGCCGCCGCAACCAAGGTCAGCGCATATCCGACGGGGATCACCGAGGCGCTCTTCGGGGCATTCGAGCAGGGGCGCTCGACCATCGCTGCCTTCGCGCGAATCGCCGGGGCGTCGGTCCGCGCGATCGACGTCGGCATCGGGCAACCGACCGGCGACATCCGCTACGAAGCGGCGCTGTCCGCCGAGCGCTTCGACGAGATCGTCGAACTCGCCTTCGAAGCCGTCGACGCGCTCGACTGCGACCTGCTGGTCCTCGGAGAGATCGGTATCGGCAACACGACACCGTCGGCGGCGATCGCCGCCGCACTCGCCGGTGGCGAGACCGCGGCCTGGGTAGGACGCGGCACTGGCGTCGACGACGAGGGGCTGGCTCGAAAGCGGGCGGCCGTCCAGGAGTCGGTTCGCCGGATCGCCGGGATCACCGACCCGCTCGAGATCCTGCGCGAGGTCGGCGGGTCCGAACTCGTCGCCGTCGCGGCAGCCACGGTGGCCGCACGCCACCGGTCGATCCCGGTCGTCCTCGACGGTTACGTCGTCACCTCGGCGGTGCTGCCGCTCGTGATGATCAACCCCGCGGCGCTCGACCACTGCACTGTCGGGCACTGCTCGACCGAACCCGGCCACCGCAAGCTCCTGGAACGGCTCGACAAGCGACCGCTGCTCGACCTCGACATGCGCATCGGCGAAGGGTCGGGTGCGATGGCCGCCGTGCCGCTCGTCGCCATGGCGTGCGCTGGCGTCACCAAGGTGCCGACGTACGACGAGTGGTTCGGCTGAGCCGCCTCCTCGCGGGATGCGGCCCACGGCGGGCCGCTCATCGGTAGCCTCGCTGCGTGCGAATTCCCACCCCCGTCGCCCAGGTCATCCGCGGTTTCACGATGGGATCGGCCGACATCGTGCCGGGTGTCTCGGGCGGCACCGTCGCGCTGGTGCTCGGGATCTACGACCAACTGATCCGCAACATCAGCCAGGGCGCCCACGCGCTGAAGCAACTGCTCACACGAGACGTGAGCGGCGCTGTCGAGACGCTCAAGCGCATCGAGTGGCTGTGGCTCGTCACGCTGCTGGCCGGCATCCTCACCGCGATCGTGGCGCTGTCGTCGGTCATCGAGACGCTGCTGCACGAACAGCCGATCCGCATGTCCGCACTGTTCTTCGGTCTGATCCTCGGCTCGATCTGGGTGGCGCTGCGGATGCTCGACCGGATCGACGGCATCGCTGTCGCTCTGATGGTGGGCATCGGCGGCACGATGTTCCTCCTGCTCGGCCTGCGCTCCGACACCGAGGTGGCCGACACCGCGGCCGAGATCGTCACCGAGCCGTGGTGGATCTTCTTCCTCGTCGGCGCGATCGCGATCTGCGCCATGATCCTGCCCGGCATCTCGGGGTCGTTCATCCTCGTGATGCTCGGCATGTACACCGAGGTGCTCGGTGCCGTGAACGACCGGGACTTCACGGTGCTCATCGCCTTTGCGCTCGGGTGCGTCGTCGGTCTCGCCCTGTTCTCGACACTGCTCAACTGGCTGCTCGAGCGGTATCACCGGTGGGTGCTCGCCGCGATGATCGGCCTGATGCTGGGTTCGACGCGTGTGCTGTGGCCGTGGCCGAACGGCACGAACACCACCACGATGACGCTGCCGCGCGAGGACGTCCTCGTCCCATTCGTGATCATCGTCGTCGGCGCCGCCGTCGTCGTCGCCGTCGATCTCATCGCCGTCCGCTTCGTGCACGTGGAACCGCTCCGCGAACACGAGGCCGCCGTCGACGCTGCCGGCTGATCGCGCGACGCCGTGCCGAAACGGCGCGCCGGCTGCGCAGAGGCTCAGGCCTGCCCGGTGGAGTCCTCCGAACGCGACGACCCCGGCGAGGGGGTCTACTCGATCCGCAGGCCGGAGATCGCCCGGCTGATGACCAGCTGCTGGATCTCGCTCGTGCCTTCGAAGATCGTGTGGATCTTCGCGTCACGGTGCCAGCGCTCGACCGGGTACTCGCGGGTGTAGCCGTAACCACCGAGGATCTGGATGGCCTCTTCGGTGACGCGTACAGCGGTCTCCGATGCCTTCCACTTCGACATCGAGCCCTCACCGTTCTTGAACTGGCCGTTCTTGGCGAGCCAGGCGGCACGCCAGATCAGCAGGCGGCTGGCGTCGATCTCCGTGGCCATGTTCGCGAGCTTGAACGCGATCGCCTGGTTCATGATGATCGGTCGGCCGAACGCCACGCGCTCCTTGGCGTACTCGAGCGAGTACTCGTAGGCAGCCCGGGCAACGCCGAGCGCCTGGGCACCGACGGCGGGGCGGGTCGCCTCGAAGGTCGCCATCGCCGGCTGCTTGCCCGACGACACGTTCTCGCGGGCACGGGCGAGCTTGGCGTCGAGCTTCTCCTTGCCACCGAGCAGGCACGAGCCGGGCACCTTGACGTCGTCGAGGACGACCTCGGAGGTGTGGCTGGCGCGGATGCCGTGCTTCTTGTACTTCTGCCCCATCGACAGCCCCGGCGTCTTCGGAGGCACGATGAAACTCGCCTGGCCCTTCGACTTCAGCTCGGGATCGACGCTGGCGACGACCACGTGGACGTCGGCGATGCCGCCGTTGGTGATCCATGCCTTGGTGCCGTTGAGCGTCCACTCGTCCTTGGCCTCGTCGTACACCGCACGGGTGCGCAGGCTGGACACGTCGGAGCCGGCGTCGGGCTCGCTCACGCAGAACGCACCGAGCATCACGTTGTCGGCGGTGCCGTAACACTGGGGCGCCCATTCCATGACCTGCTCGGGCGTTCCATTGCCGGCGATACCCGCAGCGGCGAGGGCCGAACCCATGATCGCCATGCCGATACCGGCGTCGCCCCAGAAGAGCTCCTCGATCGCGACGGGAAGGGTCAACCCAGTCGGGTCACCCATGGCGTTGAGCAGGAAGTCGACGCCGTAGAGCCCGATCTGAGCTGCTTCCTCGACGACGGGCCACGGGAATTCCTCGCGCTCGTCCCACTCCGCGGCGACGGGGCGGATGACGCCCTCGGCGAAGTCGTGGACCCACTTCTGGATCTGCAGCTGGTCTTCGTTGAGGTCGAGCGAGAAGTCCGTCATGACCTCAAGTTACCCACCGGTAACGAAGATGTCCACCTGTTCGGAACCTTCCTTCACCAACTTCGGACCACTGGGGGATCTCCGTCGCGCAGCCGCGGTACCGTGAGACCCCGTGGCACCCGGCGACGACTCGTTCGAGCGGTTCTTCACCCTGGAACACGACCGTGTGCTGCGTTCGATCGAAGGGCTCGTCGGTGATCACGAGACGGCCGTCGACGCGACCCAGGACGCGTTCATCAAGGCGCATCTGCATTGGCAAACTGTTTCCGCCTACGACTCACCCGCTGCGTGGGTGCGGCGGACGGCGATCAACGCCAGCCGCGACCGGCAGCGCTCGGAGCGACGCCGACGCAACCGCGAAGCCACGGTCGTCGCCAGTGAGGTCGACCGCCGCACCGACGGGCCGGGCCACATCGATGCCGACGATGCAGCGCACGAATTGCTGCGCCAGCTCGCGGACGGCCAGCGCGACGTCGCGACGATGTTCTACGTCGAGGACCGCAGCGTGGACGACATCGCCTCGGCACTCGGCGTGTCGGTCGGCACGGTCAAGTCGCAGTTGTCCGAGGCGCGCCGACGTCTGCGTCAACTCGCCCAACCATGACCCGTTCACGGTCGTCGGTGGACGTCATCGCCGCGCTCGGCCGGCCTCCCCCCACGCATCCGTTCGTCTCGACTACCGTCATCGACGATGCATGGCCGGTCGACATCTCGGTCCGCCGGGGCGGTCGTCGGCCACGCGAATCGGAACTCCACGGACCCGACTCAACCCAGCAGGTGTGCGGCGACGTGTACTCCTCGTGGTGATCGAGCTGTTCGTCGCGCCCGGCGTCCCTGCACGCCGACACTGGCGGTTGGGATCAGCCGTGTCGACTCATGATGAGGAGTTCGAGCAGTTCTTCCTGGACAACTACGCCGCCGTCCTGCACATCCTGGCGCTGACGACGGGCGATCGGGAGCGAGCGACGGATGCCGCACAGGAGGCGTTCATCAAGGCCTACTCGAAGTGGTCGAAGATCCGGCGATACGACTCGCCGGTCGCATGGGTTCGACGGGTCGCGATCAACGCGAGCCACGACAGCTTCCGCAAGGATCGGCGTCGGCGTCGCCGGGAGCAAGCAACCCCGCTGGCATCGGATGCCCCCCAATCCGACCGGTATGCCTCGGACGAAGCGGCCACTCAGCTCCTGAGGGAACTTCCCGACCGTCAACGCGAGGTCGCCACGCTGTTCTACGTCGACGACCGGAGCGTGGTCGAGATCGCGGCGATCCTCGGCCTGAACGAGGGCACCGTGAAATCACATCTGTCGAGCGCGCGCGACCACCTGCGTCGCATCGTCGAGCGAGACGGGGCCGAACGGTGATGGATGACGACGACATCGTGCGCCGAGCGCTCGCCGGCAAGCCAGAGCCGGTCGATGCGCATCGAGCGCTGCAGGAATTGCGCCCGTCGATGCGACGTGCGTACACCAACCGACGACTCGCGGCTGTCGCGGCGGCCGCTGTCATCGTCACCGGCGGTGGGGCCGCCGCACTGACGATCGCGGGGAGCCCCGATGCCCCCACGTTGCGGACCTTCTCGACCGAGGCTGATGCGGTCACTCCGGCCGTCTCGCCGACGACCGGGGTCGCCGATCCTTCCGGGCTCGCCGACGACGCATCGTTGGTGGACCCGTCGTCGACGAGCAGTTCGCTCCGTCCCACCACGACCGAGCTCGCGAAGCCGGTGCCGTCGCCGTCCAGCGAGCCGGTCGTCGTCGAAGCGCCGAGCCCCCCGGCCGTGGTCCCCGCGCCATCCACCTCGCTGCCGCCGCCTGAACCATCACCAGAACCCGGACCCGGCCCGACGACCACCGTCGCGGCGACGGCGACATCGACGACGATCACGAGCCGCTGCGGTCAGGTCGTCGTCACCATCCAGAGCGGACGGGTGTCCATCACAGCGATCAGCGCCCTCGCCGGCTTCGACGCCAGCGTCGGCACCGACGGCCCGACGTCGGTCGCACTCGTGTTCAGGGGCCAGGCCGGCACCTGCGAGATCCACGCTGAACTCGAGCGAGGGACACTCGATGTCGAGGTGCAGAACCCGGAGCGGGACGACTGAATCTCAGTCAGCGGCGTTCGACGCGCCGGCCAGCTGACGCGGCCGACGGGTCGGCTGGATCTTTGCCTTGCGTGCCGCGAGGATCAGCACGACCGTCAAGAACATCACGATGTTGATCGACGCCAGCGCGGCGACTCGGAACCACTGGTTCCCGGCATCGGTCCCCGCGGTGATCGCGTGATACGTGGCAACGAAGTACAGCACGAGACTGGTGTGGTGCACCCCGCGCCAGAGCTTGCGCGGGAGACGTTTCATCGCGAGCGACGTGAACTCGATGGCGAGGAGCAGGTAGAAGCCGACGATTCCGAACGCGACCGGGCCGGGCTTCCACGACGATGCCATCGGGATGAAGGTCTCGGCCCATCCGAACGTCACGTAGTTGTCGGCGACGAGTCCGACGAGGTGGATGCCGGTGAAGATGACGGCAAGTCCGCCCAGGTATCGGTGCAGGTCGAGAAGCCATGCCGGACTGGAGGCCTTCGCCACCGCCTTGGTGGAGATGAACAGGCCCCAGCACACCGACAGGGTGAGCAGTGCCCACGCGATGATGCCCGACGAACGGGAGACGAACCACCAGACCTGCGGGTTCATGCTGCGACCGTACTTCGCTGGACCAGCTCGTAGCGGTTGTTCGCGTCCTGTCCGGTGAGCACACCGGTCATGTCGAACTCGCCGAGCAATTCACGGGCGTGACGGGAGCCAACGATCAATGCGCTCTTCGCGACCACCTCGGCCCACCACAGCGTCGGTGCAACGGTGGTCACCGAATCCAGATCGGTCGACGCCGGGCGCCCGGTTCGGGCATCGACGAGGTGATGAACCTCGACGTCGCCGCGTCGCCAGCGTCGACGCGCCACGCTGCTCGTGGCCACCCCACCTTCGGCGAGGGTGATCGTCGCGGGGCGCAGCACACCGTGGTCGCTGTCGTCCAGTTGCACCTGCCATGGTCCGCCGGTCCACGACGGGCCGGCGACGCGGACATCGCCGCCGAGTTCGATCTGAACGGACTCGGCGCCGACCTCGAGGAGTGCTGCGGCCACCATGTCCCCCGCCATGCCCTTCCCGATGCCACCGGGGTCGAATCGGGTACCCGCAGGAAGCCGAACCGCCGAGATCTCCGGGTACAACTCGATCGGGTCGATCGAGGCCGAGGCCGAGGCCGAGGCCGGCATCGGGCCCTGCACTGTGGCCATCTCGTTCCAGGTGCGGTCGTATCCGAGCGCCATCAGTTGATCGAGCATCAACGGGTTGAAGACCCCGCAGGTGGCCGTGCGCGCATGTTGGGCGAGCGCGATGAGTTCGTAGGTGACCGCCGAGACGATCGAGAGGTTCCCGGCTTGTTCGTTCACACCGGAGACCTCGCTGCACGGGTCGAAACGGCTCCACGTCGCCTCCAACTCCGCGACGAGTTCCTGGCCGTATCGGGCGAGTTCATGCGTGGGCGCGACGATCCGGCACGGGCTGCCCATCGCCCGGAACGTCACCATCGACCACGGTGCCGACGAACTCATCCTGAGGCCGAAGTGACTGGTGGCGGCGGGGCAGGTGCGGGCGCCGGAGCAGGAGCAGGAGCAGGAGCGGGCGCCGGAGCAGGAGCGGGCGCCGGAGCAGGGGCGGGTGCGGGCGCCGGAGCAGGAGCAGGAGCAGGAGCAGGAGCAGGAGCAGGAGCAGGAGCAGGAGCAGGAGCGGGCGCCGGAGCCGGAGCAGGAGCCGGAGCCGGAGCCGCGGCAGGAGCCGGAGCCGGAGCTGCGGCAGGCGCAGGAGCCGGAGCGGCGGCCGGAGCAGGAGCCGGAGCCGGTGTCGCTGCGGCGGGGTCCACCGGTGCGTTGGGGTCCATCGGTGCGGTGGAATCGAGCGGCACCGACGCCGTCGGATCGACGAGCTCCTCCGTGGTGACCGGCTCCTCGGCGATCGTCGTGTCGATCAGCTCCACCGTCGCGTCGACCGACGTCTCGGGGATGGGGTCCACCGCCGTCGGGTCCGGGACGTCTTCGGGTTCGGAGTCGTCCTGATCGGCCGCCGCCGACAGCGGCCCCATCGTCGGAAGCAACGCGACGAACCCGGCGGCTGCGGCGATCGTGATGCCCCACCGGGCTCGACGAGCGGGGTGAGGCTTGCGACGCAACGATGAGCGCAACACCGACAGCCGCGACTGGGCAGCGACCGTTCCGGCTGCTGCGGATGCGACCTCGACCGCCTCGGCTGCCCCGAGAGCCTCGACTGGTGCGGCAGCACCCCCGGGAGCAAGCGGGGACGGCGACGCTTCGCCGACAGGCGGCGCGAAGGAGGCGACCGGGGTGGAGTTCGGGGGCGCCATCGAGGCCGCCGCAACCCCCGCCGCCGACGGCGGCGGAACCATCGACGGCGGAGGCGAGGGCGGCGCGACAGACGACACGGCGGCCGAGGGGACAACCGGCGGCGGAGAAGGTGAAGCCGTCGCGCTCCGCGCAACCTTGGGTGAGGCCGGCGCCTGCTCGACGGGACGCTGTCCCCTGCTCGCACGCAGCCGGGCGATCCGCTCTTCGGGGGTGAGTTCAGCCATGGGTCACCTCAGGTCTCGACCTTGATCCGGCCACGTTCGACGGAGGCATGGAATTCGCCCTCTCGCTTCGTGGCGACGTTGAAGAACTTGACCTCGACGGTTCGTGGGCCGTTGCGGTCGATCTCGAAGACCCAGTTGGCCTGCGGAGACACGGACGCGACGTAGATGGCCGATCCGTCGAACTGGAGGCCGACCGTGCCGATACCCGACAGCGCGTAACTCGGGTAGCTCAGCACCGCGGCCGGGACCGTGGTCGCAGCCGCGGTGGTTGGCGCTGCAGTGGTCGGAGCAGCGGTCGTCGGTGCCGGAGGCGCCGGAGTTGGTTTCGGCGCTGCGGCGGGGGCAGGTGTGGGGGCAGGTCTGGCTGTCGCCGGTGCAGGCGCTGCCGGGGCTGGGGCGGGGACCGGCGTGGCTGCAGCTGGCGACGGGGCGGGTCCGGGCGTCGGGGCTCCCGCGACGAAGGCAGCGGTCGGGGTCAGCACGGCATCAGCGCTCGGCGCAGGAGCACCAGCAGCGGTCGCTGCGTCCGTCGCAGGGACCTCCACGGCGTCCCCGGCGACCTCGGGAACCGTCGTCGGTTCGGCCACGACCTCGGTCGCTGGCGCCGACACCGGCTCGACCGCAACGACGGGCACGTCGGGCGATGCCTGGGCGGGCAACGAAGGACCGGAACCGATGACCATGACGGTCAGGGTGAGCCCACCGGCAACGCTCAGGCCGACGAGGACCACCGATTGCCAGTGCGCGAGGCTCCGCGCCAAGCTCCAACCGCCGTCATCACTCGTTTCCATGGTGGGGACACGACGCTGGGTGGTATCCGGGTTGGGCCCCTGACCAACTCTTTACAAATGGGTGACGAAGAGTGCCCGACCAGCCCGGGTTGGTCGCTGCGAGTGGTATTCCGACGGCAACTTGGATCTCGTCGACGGGCGTGTCCGGCGAACTCGGCGCTGGCAGAGTCCAGCGCAACTGATCGCAACGTGATCAAGCCGCGGCGAGGCGCAGGAGGTCGGACGCAACACTCGTGTAGATCAGGTTGGCGCCGGGCTTGTAGACGTGGACGCCGTCCCACCGGTAGCCCAGGTCGGTGGCGATCGCCTCGTCGTTGCACCACTCGTCCGGCCCATCGATGAACTCGACCTGGGGCGAGTCGTACGACGCGGCCGTCTGACGGAGGAGTTCGTTGACGTGAGCGACACGCGAATCGTCGCCGCGTTCGGGCAACGCCCGCACCCCGGCGCCCTCGACGTCCTGCGGGCGCATGCAGGCAACTTCGAGCAGGGCCACGTTCGCCCCTTCGGCGAGCATCGCGTCGATGCCCGAGGTGAGATTGCGGACGAAGAGCGCATCGCCCTCGGGCGTGGCGAAGCCGTACACGGTGCCGTTGTCGTCGATGTCGAACACGTCCCACGCGCCGACCACCACGAGCGCCACGTCATTGCCCGCGGCCGCGTCGGCCCACTCCTCCTGCCATCCCTCACAGATCGAGAAGTTGTTGCCGAACCGGACCGAGCTCTGCACCGAGCCCGAGTCGTACACGCTGCAGCCGTCGACGCTTCCATTGACCACCGCGGGGAAGACCCCGTCGATCCCGTCGGGCAGGTTGATCGCCAACGCGTTGGCCTGGGAGTCGCCCACGATCGCCAACCTCGCCGATGCGGCCGGGGCCACCGTGGTGGGGGGCGTGGTCGATCCCGGCACCGCAGCGGGCGAACCGGCGACCGGGGATGCGTCGCCCGCGGTCGAGGGATCATCGACCGCGGTGGCATCGAGATCGAAGACGGCGTCGTCACCCCCTTCGAAGCGATTGAACTGATCGACGCTGACGTAGAACAGCAACAGCGCGCCGACCAGGAATGCGCCGGCTCCGACCGGCCAGTAGGTGATCGTCGAACGATTCCTCCACCAGGTCCCGATGATCCCGCGACGCACCGGCGTCTCGAGGTAGCGGTACGAGGCTTCCGCGATGACCACCGTGAGCAGCATCGCCCAGAGGAACTTGCCGACCGACCCGTCGGTCGCGCCGACGTACACGAAGATCGGCCAGCTCCACAGATACAGGCCGTAGCTGCGCTTGCCCATCTCGACGAGCGGCGACCAACTCATGATGCGTCGGAATCCGACAGCTGCCGGATGAACGGCAACCATGACGGCGACGAGCGACAGGATCGATACCAGCGGCAACAGCCACTGGTACACGTAGCCGGCGGTGATGAGGGCAACCGCGGAGGCGCATCCGATCATCGCGACCGCCGCCGCGCCGATCGGATCGAGGGCACGACCGACCGGGGCCTCCTCGGCCCGGGTCCAGCGCCAGGGACGCCAGATGAAGGCGGCCCCAGCGCCGAGCAGCAACCCGAACGAACGGGTGATCGTCGACAGGTACATGTAGTTGGTCCGATCGACCCCGTCGAACGCTGCGGGCGGACCACCGAGAAGCGTCGGGCTGCCCGACTGGATCCAGACGGTGTAGACCCAGACCACGACCGCGGCACCCAGGATCATCGACCCGACGACGTGACGGGGCAGTCGAATGCGCATCAGCGCAACGAACACGAGGGGCCAGATCAGGTACCACTGCTCTTCGACCGCGAGGCTCCAGAGGTGACGCAACGGTGAGGGCTCGCCGGCGAAGTACGGCACGTTGCCGAGGATCTGGCCCCAGTTGTTGACGTAGAAGACCGACCAGGGGATCTCCCGACGGACCTGCGACTGCTGCTCTGCGGAACCCCACAGGGCGGTCCCCACACCGACCGCCACGAGCACGGCGTAGAGCGCGGGAAACAGACGGCGGGCACGTCGCTGCCAGAAGTGACGGAACGACACGCCCCCCTCCCGGTCGCGTTCGTCGAGCAGCAGCGACGTGATGAGAAAACCCGACACAACGAAGAACACCTCGACGCCGAAGAAGCCTCCGTGCATCCACGAGAAACCGGCGTGGTACAGCAGCACCACGCCGACCGACAACGCTCGCAACCCATCGAGCGACGGCTGGTATCCCATGGCGGGGAATTCGTGGAGGTGAACCGGCGGTTCTTCAGGGCGGGCGCCTCGCTCTGAAGAATCGGTCGACCGCGGGCCGTCGACGATCGAGGTCACCGTCGCAGCGACGTCCCGTCGCGGGTGGTTTCCACCGTCCAGCCCTCGGCCTGCAGTTCGGCTCGAAGCGCATCGGCTGCGGCGAAATCCTTCGCTGCTCGAGCATCGTCGAGCGCCTGGGCGCGGGCGAGCGCGTCGGCGTCGACCTCGACCGCCACGGCGAAGTCGAGACCCACGGCGCCGGCGATCTCGTGGACGGCCGCGACGAGCCGACCGGCGCCGCCGTCACCGGCGTCGAGCGCAGCGTTGGCACGGCGGACCGTGTCGAAGAGCAGTGCCGTGGCCCGCGGCGTGTCGAGGTCGTCGTCCATGGCCGCACGGAACTCGTCGAGGACCGCGGCGTCCGGCTCGTCGCCTTCGACCGCAGCGACGCGGGCGGCGAACGCGTCGAGCCCGGCAAGCGACTTCACCGCGGCGTCGATGCCGTCCTGGGTGATCTTGACCGGGCTCCGGTAGTGCGACTGGAGCAACACCATCCGGTAGGCACGCGGGTCGTACTGCTCGATGAGGTCCAGCAGATTCGAGACGTTGCCCAGACTCTTCGACATCTTCTCGCCTTCGGCGTCGACGACGAAGCCGTTGTGCATCCAATGGTTGGCGAACGTCTTGCCGAGCGCGACCGCCTGGGCGCGTTCGTTCTCGTGGTGCGGGAACCGCAGATCCTGGCCACCGCAGTGCAGGTCGAAGCCCTCGCCGAGCAGATCGAGGCTCATCACCACGCACTCGCTGTGCCAGCCCGGCCGACCGGCGCCCCACGGCGAGGGCCATGCGGGATCGCTGTCGGTGGTGGGGCCGGTCGCGAACTTCCACAGCACGAAGTCGGCCGGATGACGTTTGCCGGCAGCCCCGACCACTTCGCGGTCGCCGCCACCCGAGCGCATGTCGTCGACCGACTGGTGCGCGAGCAATCCGTAGTCGTCGACGGACTCGACCGACATGTACACACCGTCGTCGGTGATGTAAGCGTGGTCGCTCTCGATCAACTGACCGATCATCGCGACCATCTCGTCGACGTAGTCGGTGGCGTGCGGGGTGTCGGTTGGTCGCTCGAAGTTGACCGCGTCCATCGCCTGCCACCAGATCGCCTCGCACTTGGTGGTGATGTCCTGCCAGGGACGGTCCTCGCGCAGCGCCCGCTCGATGATCTTGTCCTCGATGTCGGTGATGTTCGACACGAGGCGGACCTCGAGTCCGGTCCACTCGAGGTAACGGCGCAGGATGTCGTAGACGAGCGTGGCGCGACCGTGGCCGAGATGCGGTGGTCCGTAGACCGTCGGGCCGCACAAGTAGATGCTGACCTTGCCCGGCTCGCGCAGAGCCAGCTCGCGCACGGATCTCGTGGCGGTGTCGTAGAGGTGCAGCACGGTGGTCGAGTCTACGAGCACCCCCTCCAGCCGACCCGGCACCATTCCCGACCTCACACCTCGCCCACCAGTCACGTTTGCGTGCAGATTCGGGTGGGGCGGGTCACCCGGACTTGCGCGCAAACGTCTGCGGCCGGCGCCGAACCCCGTTTGCGTTGCATTCCGGGTGGGACGGGTCACCCAGACTTGCGCGCAAACGTTCTGGGGAGGGGGTGGGGGCGAGTCGGTAGCCTCGGCGCTCTATGGCGAACATCCCCGACAAGCCGACGCTCGACGGCATCGAGGACCGCTGGGCTGCCCAGTGGGACTCCGATGGCACGTACCGCTTCGACACGTCGGTACCGCGCGAGGGCGTGTTCTCCATCGACACACCGCCACCGACGGTCAGCGGGTCGCTGCACATGGGCCACGTGTTCAGCTACACCCACACCGACACGATCGCCCGATACCAGCGCATGCGCGGCAAGGCCGTCTTCTATCCGATGGGCTGGGACGACAACGGGCTGCCCACCGAGCGGCGGGTGCAGAACTACTACGGCGTCCGCTGCGATCCGAGCCAGCACTACACCGAGCACTTCGAGCCACCGTTCCGCGGTGATCCTCCGAAGAACCATCACGCGATTCCGATCTCGCGCCCCAACTTCCTCGAACTGTGCGACGAACTCGTGGAGATCGACGAGAAGGTCTTCGAAGCCCTCTTCAAACGCCTTGGGCTGTCGGTCGACTGGGACTACCACTACGCCACGATCGACGAGCGGTCACGACGCGCCTGCCAACGGGCGTTCCTCCGCAACGTCGCGCGCGGCGAGGCCTACAGCCAGGAGGCCCCGACCCTCTGGGACATCGACTTCCGCACCGCGGTCGCGCAGGCCGAGATGGAAGACCGAGATCGTCCAGGCGCCTACCACAAGATCCCGTTCGCCCGCACCGACGGCAGCGGCACGATCGAGATCGACACGACCCGACCCGAACTGCTCGCGGCCTGCGTGGCCCTGGTGGCGCATCCCGACGACGAGCGGTATCAGCCCCTGTTCGGCACGACGGTGACCGTGCCGCTGTACGGCCAACAGGTCGAGGTGCGCGCACACGAACTCGCCCAGCCCGACAAGGGCACCGGCATCGCGATGATCTGCACGTTCGGCGACACCACCGACGTCACATGGTGGCGCGAGCTCGACCTGCCAACTCGCGCCATCATCGGGCGCGACGGTCGCCTGCACGCCGAGGCCCCGAGCGGCGTCGATGCCGGCGCGTACGCCACCATCGCCGGGCTCACCTCCAAGCAGGCGCAGAAGGCGGTCGCCGAGCAACTCGCCGAGGCTGGGCTGCTGATCGGCGAGCCCCGCCCGATCCAGCATCCGGTCAAGTTCTACGAACGCGGCGACCGCCCGCTCGAGATCGTCACGTCACGACAGTGGTACATCCGCAACGGCGGCCGAGATGCTGATCTCCGCGCCGCTCTCGTGGAGCGCGGCACCGAGGTCACCTGGCACCCGGCCCACATGCAGCATCGCTACGAGAACTGGGTGGAAGGGCTCAACGGTGATTGGCTCGTCAGCCGTCAACGATTCTTCGGACCACCGATCCCCGTCTGGTACCCGCTCGACGAGCAGGGCGAGCCCCGCTACGACGAGCCGCTCCTGCCCGACGAGTCGGAGCTCCCGATCGACCCCTCGACCGATGCCCCTGCCGGGTACAGCGAGGACCAGCGCGATCAGCCCGGCGGATTCGTCGGCGACCCGGACGTCTTCGACACCTGGGCCACCTCGTCGCTCACCCCACAGATTGCAGGCGGCTGGGAGGAGGACCCCGATCTGTTCGCCCGGGTGTTCCCGATGGACATGCGTCCGCAAGGCCACGACATCATCCGCACGTGGCTGTTCGCCACGATGACGCGCAGCCACCACGAATTCGACTGCGCTCCGTGGAAACACGCCGCACTGTCGGGTTGGATCCTCGACCCCGACCGCAAGAAGATGTCGAAGTCGAAGGGCAACGTCGTCACGCCGATGGACCTGTTCGAGACCTACGGCACCGACGCCGTCAGGTACTGGGCGGGCTCGGCCCGGCCCGGCGTCGACACGGCGTTCAGCGAAGACCAGATGAAGGTCGGCCGGAAGCTTGCGAACAAGCTGCTCAACGTCACCAAGTTCGTGCTGCAGTTCGGTGCTCCATCCGGCGATCAGTCGCTCGACGAGGCCGTCACCCATCCGATCGACCGTTCGATGCTCGCCAAGCTCGACGGCGTCATCGACGACGCGACCACCGCCTTCGAGGCGTTCGACTACGCCCGAGCGCTCGAACGGACCGAAGCGTTCTTCTGGTGGTTCTGCGACAACTACGTCGAGTTGGTCAAAGGACGCACCTACGACGACCAGCATCCAGAGGGCGCCGACTCGGCGAAGCGGGCCCTGCGTGAAGCACTCAGCACACTGCAGCGCCTGCTCGCGCCCGTGCTGCCGTTCGCCGCCGAGGAGTCGTGGAGTTGGTGGAACGACTCCAGCGTGCACCGGGCGACGTGGCCATCACCCGCGGGCACCACCTCGACGCCGTTCGGTGACCCTGCCCTCGCCGACGTGACCATCGAGGTGCTCACGCAGGTCCGACGAGCCAAGACCGAGGCGAAGCGCAGCCAGCGGGCAGCCGTCCAGACGGTGATCGTGACGGCACCGACCGCCCTGCACGCAGCCATCGATGCCGGCCGCAGCGATCTGGTCGACGCCGGATCGATTCGTGACCTGCAGATCGTCGTCGGTGACAGCGTGTCGACCACGGTCACGCTCGCCGACGACGACTGAGCAGCGAGGTGGCGTTCGCTCAGCCACCCACGAGTGCCCTGCGAACGCCTACACTCAGCTCGATGCCAGCGAAGTTGGGTCTGCCGGCGCTGATCGTCGCCCTCGTGGTCGCTCTCGCCGCGCCCGTCCTCGCCGACACCACGGTGCCCGATCCCGGCATCTCCGGTGATTCCAGCGGCTCGAACGAGGCCAGCCCGGAGGTGAGCACTCCGACCGCCCCGCCGACGATCACCCCGCCACCCACCCCGTCGACACCGGCAACTTCGGCCACGGACGTGCCGATCGACGCACCGGCCACCGCCAGCCCGTTGGAGACCGGCGCGTTGGCCGTGACCGGCCGCGCCGTCGTCCGGGCGGGGCAGACACCTCGACGAGGAACCCAGCTCCAGATCACACCACCGCCCCCTCCTCCCCCACCCAGCCCGTTCGATCCACCGGTCGACGGCGGCTTCGGCCGGCGGGTGGTCTACTCGAAGACGCAGCAGACGGTGTGGGTCTACAACGAACGCAACACGATCATCAAGATGCACCGGGTGTCGGGCAAACGCACCCCGCTCGACCCGGCACCGGGCGTCTACCGGGTCTGGTCTCGCTCGATCCGGACGTTCTCGATCAACAACCCCACGATCACCTGGGGTTACATGGTGCGCTTCGCCAAGGGAGCTCAGGGCGGCAACATCGGCTTCCACGAGATCCCGTACCAGTACGGCCGACCCGTGCAATCCCGCGAGCAGTTGGGCCAGGCGCTGTCCGGAGGATGCGTCCGCCAGGCACGCGAGGATGCGATCTGGATGTGGAACTGGGCTCAGATCGGCACCGTCGTCATCGTCACGCCCTGAACCGGGCATGGGCACCAGCGGCGAGCGACCCCGAACGCCCCATTCCGCGACGGTGACCCGACCTGCTCCGTCCACGTCCGGCCGGTAGCGTCTCGGCTGACATGTCGGAGCCCACTGAACCCGATGCCGCTGCGCAGGAGCTGCCCCCGGAACCGGCGCCGGGTGTCGATGTGCCCTCGGTGCCCCCACCGCCGACGCCGCCGCGGGCGACCGAAACGCCGACGTCGGCGAAGCGAACCCCGCGAACGTGGCCGCAACGCCTCACCATCGTTGCGGTGTTCCTCATGGCGCTCGGATCATTCGGCGCGGCGGGAGCGCTGTACGCCGGCCAACGTGTGATCGAGGACCGCAACATCTCGCCCGCGATCGTCGACCCAGCGCAGGCGACGACCGTGCCCAACCCACCGGCAGATGCTGACGACGAGCCGGCCGAGCCGGCCGAGCCAGCCGGGTCGGAAGCACCGCCGGAGACATTTCCTCCCGCGGAACCCGACGCCAAGAACTTCCTGATCACGGGAGCCGACAACAACTCGTGCATCGACCCCGACTCACCGTACGCACCCGCGTTCGGTGACCGCACCAACCTCGGCGAACGCAGCGACACGATCATGATGTGGCGCGTGAACCCGAGCACCTCACAGGTTGCCGTGCTGTCGTTCCCGCGCGACCTGTTCGTCGAGATCGCCGGCACCTCACGCAAGGGCCGGATCAACGAGGCCTACCAACGCGACAATCCACAGAAGCTGATCGACACGATCTACCAGAACTTCGGAATCAACACCGACCACTTCGTACAAGTGGACTTCTGCGCGTTCCGGACACTCGTCAACGCGGTCGACGGCGTCGCCGTTCCGTTCGCCACGCCCGTCCGCGACCCGAACACCGGCCTCAACGTGCCCGAAGCGGGCTGCTTCACATTCGACGGCGACCATGCCCTCGCGTACGCGCGATCGCGCAAGCTGCAGTACCTCGACGACAACGGCGAGTGGAAGCAGGATCCCACGTCCGATCTCGGGCGCATCTCGCGCCAACAGGACTTCCTTCGCCGCACCGTGTCGCGGCTTCTCTCCAAGGGGGCGTACAACCCCGACGTCGCCGGCGGATTGATCGAGACGCTCTCGGAGTACATCGTTGCCGATCCCGGGCTGACCCCGCGGAAGATGCTCGAATTCGCCGGGGTGCTCAGCGGGGTCGATCCGACCGGCATCACCACGTATCAGATCAACTCGAACCCGCAGACGATCCAGGGCAACGCCGTCCTGGTGCCGTCGATCGGCGGCGACAACATGCAGGCGGTCCTGGCGGTCTTCCGCGGGGAGGCCACCCTCCGCGACGCACCGGTCCAGGTCCTCGAGACGACTCCGGACATCGACGATCCGACCGTGACGGATCAACCGCTGGCCACTGATCCGGCCGTCGATCCGGACACCACCGCATCCGAGCCGGCACCGGCGACCACGCTGCCGAGCGTGCAGGCCGACGAGAACGAGTTCGGCGTGGTCCCGGACAAGAACATCTCCTGCTGACCGACGCGTCGGGCGTCCGATTCCGATCGACCGGAACAGGATGAGCAGGTCGGGACGTCGCAGGTCTGCCGGTCAGGCGTCGAGGACCCGGGCGAGTGCTGCGGTGGCGTCCGCCGGACCGGCGACCGTGGTGAATCGGGCCCCGACCTGTTGCGCGAGTTCACGAGCCTCGGCGTCGTCGGACTCGGGTGCGACGATCACGAGCTCGTCGAGTCGGCGCGCCGCTCGAGGTACGTCGCCTGGAGCCGTTGCCCGGCAGTCCGACAGCAGCACGGTGATCTTGCGGCCCGCCTTCGACCTCGAGAGCTGGTCGGCAGCGGCGGTGAGTGCCGCGGCCACGTCGGTGGTGCCGAAACCGCGGAGGGCCAGCACCGAGTCGATCACCCCCTCGTTCGGCTTGGCGACGTCTTGGCTCTTCGCGGCCACGACGTCCTTGCCGAACGACAGCACCGAATAGTCATCCGGGCTGCGCCACGCCACCGAAGACGCCGCGACCGCTGCGGTCGCCAGGGGACGGCCGGTCATGGAACCGCTGCGGTCGACCAGCAGGCAGATGGCCGTCCCGGGCGTTGACCACGACCGCACGCGAAGATCGTCGGGATCGACCGCTGCGCCCTCCGCTCTCGCCGTGACGACCGCGTCGAGACTGGCGTCGACGTCGAGGTCGCCGGCGTCGGGTCGATAGCGCTGCGTGCGGAGTTGACCGACCCCGCGAGGGCTCGCCGGGCCCCGCTTGGCGAGATCGAGGAACAACCTGCCGGCGAGCCGTCGAGCGAGCGCCCGCAGCTCCGGATCGGTGGCGCCGGTGAGGTCGGCGAGCAG
Organism: Ilumatobacteraceae bacterium; assembly: GCA_963698435.1. GTDB lineage: Bacteria > Actinomycetota > Acidimicrobiia > Acidimicrobiales > Ilumatobacteraceae > Sva-07. The sequence continues at coordinate 686,664 of CAVOQV010000005.1, forward strand.
CGCGAGCGTGTCGTCCGGATCGTCGTCGAGCGCCTTCGACACCGCTTCTTCGTCGAGTTCGCCCACCTCCGGGGAGATCTCGTCGAAGTGCGGTTGCTGTTCGAGCGCGGCGACGCGACGTGGTCTTGCGACGGGCCTTCGACACCTCTTCGTCGGCCGCGTCACCCTCCTTCGCCGGAGGAGGGCTGTTCAGCGATCCGGGGTCGCCCCGGTCGGGGCGCTCGCTTTTCCCTCGTTCGACCCACCGTCGTCCTGCGCCCCGAACACCGACTTCCAGAGTTCGCGAACGATGTCCTCCGTCGACCGGGTGCTGCCCTCGCGGGGGCGGACACGACCGGAGAGCGCGACGAGGGCCGCGTCGAGCGACACGTCTCCCGCTGTCACCGACGACCCGCGCACCTCGGCGAGAGATGAAGCAACCGCACACATGTCGATCGCACCGCGCACCGACGAACCGACCCGGAGATCACCGTGGGTTCGTGTGAGGCGCACCAGCTCGACGACCTTGGCCACCCAGTCGGGATCGAGGTCGGCGCCGCCGGCCTCGCGCAGCGTGATCTGGCGCTCGTCGGTCGCGGTCTGGTAGTCGACGGCAAGTCGGCAGACGCGGTCGTACACCGCTCCGGAGATGCGAGCGGTGCCGATCGCATCGAAGGGATTCATGGCTGCCACGAGGCGGAATCCGGGCGCCGCGGCGAGCCGGCCGAGGCGGGGCACGTGCAGCTCACCCTCGCTCATCACCGTGATCAGGACGTTCAAGGTCTCCTCGGGAACGCGGTTGATCTCCTCGACGTAGAGCAGTGAGCCGTCGCGAAGGGCCGACGCGAGCGGACCGTCGACGAACACGTCGGCGTCGTACCCCTCGGCCATCACCCGAGCGGGGTCGAAGTGGCCGACCAGCCGGGCCGGCGTCAGTTCGGCGTTGCCCTCGACGAACTCGAAGCCGACGCGAAGCTCATGGGCCACCGTTCGCAGCAAGGTCGACTTCCCGGTTCCGGGAGGACCCTCGATCACCACGTGGCGGTCGGCGACCAGCGCCGCCACGACGAGTTCGATCTCTCGCCGCCGGCCGACGACGGTGGACCCGATCGAGGCAACGAGCTCGGACGGGAGGGGGTGCACTTCGTTGTGGACCGGGTGCTCAGACATGTGACCTCATCGACCGCCGAACCTAGCGACCGATCGTCGGTACCGACGGATCAGCCTCCGTGGACCCCCCTTCGTGTCAACCGTGCAGGACGACGCCGCGGATGTTCGTGCCGTCGCGCATCGCCTGGTAGCCGTCGTTGATCTCGTCGAGGCTGTACCGGTTGGTGATCAACTCGTCGAGCTTGAGCTGACCGTCGCGGTACAGGTTCAGCAGCTTCGGGATGTCGGCGCGCGGGTTGAGCGAACCGAAGATCGTGCCCTTGATCTCCTTGTTCCACATCGCCAACTCGAAGAGGTTCACCGACGACTCGGTCTGCGTCATCGGCGCGACGCCCGTGACCACGATCGTGCCGCCCTTGCCGGCGAGTTGCGTGCCGAGCGCCATCAGGTCGCCGTACAGCACGCCCGGCGTCATGATCACCTTGTCGGCCATCATGCCCTCGGTCATCTCCATCACCTGAGGGAGCGCCTCCTCCATCGACGCGAACGTGTGACTGGCGCCGAACTCCATCGCCTTCTCCCGCTTGAACTCGACCGGGTCGACGGCGATCACGCGGCGAGCACCGGCCATGGCCGCGCCCTGAACGGCGTTGATGCCGATGCCTCCGATGCCCACGACCACGACGATGTCACCAGGAGCGACCGCGGCGCGGTTGGTGGCCGAGCCCCAGCCGGTGGCGACACCGCACGACACGAGCGCAACCGCTTCGAGGGGGAGATCGGTGTCGACCTTGATCACCTGCGACTCGGCGACACACGAGTAGTGCGAGAACGTGCCGAGCTTGGCGAGCACCATCAACTCGAGCCCGCCGTCGGCGAGACGGTGTCGGCTCGTGCCGTCGGTGATCATCCCCTTCAGGATCGCACCCGCTCCTGCGTCGCACAGGTTCTGACGACCGGTCGAGCAGTAGCGGCACCGACCACACGACGGCACGAATGACGCCGACACGTGATCCCCCACGGCGACGCTCGTGACACCGGGGCCGACCTGGGCGATCACACCGGCACCCTCGTGCCCGCCGAGGACGGGCCAGAAGTCGTCGATCCCCATGAGGGGCCACGCCTCCTGTGGCGGCACCATGTCGCCGGTGATCATGTGTTCCTCGGTGTGGCACAGCCCTGCGGCCTTCCACTCGACGATCACCTCGCCCGCTTTCGGCGCGTCGACCTCGATCTCCTCGACCTGCCACTCCTGGTCGGTCCCGTGGAGTACTGCAGCCCTGCTCTTCATGTCGGCCCCCAGGCGAATCGGCTGCGACAACGGGGCTCAGACCCCGGATGTCACAGGTGGCGTTCAGTCGTACACGAGGACGCCGCGGATGTTCTTGCCCTCGTTCATGTCGGCATACCCCTGATTGATCTCGTCGAGCGAGTAGGTCCGCGTGACCAGCCCGTCGAGGTCGAGCAGACCCTGCGTGTAGAGCTCCAACAGTCGCGGGATGTCCTTGCGCGGGTTGGCCGAGCCGAACAGCGACCCGATGAGCTGCTTCTCGAACACGGTGAGGAACAAGGCGGGAACGGCGATCGACTGCTCGGCGGTCGGGTGGATGTTGGTGACGACGATCTTCGACCGCTTTCCACCGAGGTGGAACGCCTGACCCAGTACGTCGCCGTCGCCGACTCCGATCGTCATGATCACCTTGTCGAATCCGCGATCCCACGTGGTCTCGCCGAGGGCGCCCAACGCCTCTTCCACACTGGAATGGGTGTGGGTTGCACCGAACTCCATTGCCTTCTCGCGCTTGAACTCGACCGGGTCGATCGCGGCGACCACGCGCGCCCCGGCGAGCTTCGCCCCCTGCACGGCGTTCGAACCGATGCCGCCGACGCCGACGACAGCGACCGTGTCGCCGGGTTGGACATCAGCCGCGTACACGGCAGAACCCCAGCCGGTGACCACGCCGCAACCGAGCAAGCAGGCCTTGTCGAGCGGAAGATCCGCGTCGATCTTGATGCAACTCGCCTCGTTGACCACCGTGTGGTGGGCGAAGGTGCCGAGGTTGCCGATGCCGAGCGTGAGGTCCTGGCCGTTCTGTGCGTGGTGCCGAGAGGTCTGGTCGGTGATCTGGAGACCCGTGGCCGTCAGCGAACCGACGTCGCACAGGTTCGAATGACCGTCGGCGCAACTCGGGCACCGGCCACAGGCCGGGACGAAGCCGAAGACGACGTGATCGCCGGGCTGCACCGAGAAGACACCCGGGCCGACCTCCATCACGACGCCCGCACCTTCGTGTCCGCCGATCAGTGGGGGCTCCGGCGTAGCGCCCGCCAGATCACCCGTGACGAGGTGTTCGTCGGAGTGGCACATCCCGCTCGCAGCGAGCTTCACCAGGACCTCACCTTCTTTCGGCGGGTCGAGCTCGATCTCCTCGACGCTCCACGGGGTGTTGCGTTCCCACAAGATGGCGGCTTTGGTCTTCATGTCGAGGCTCCCAGGGTTCGGCTCGGCAACGCCGGGCGTTTCGTCGGACGATCTCGGACTGTACCCACCAGACTGGTTCCGTGACGGATCCGACCGACCGCCCTCGAACGAGCGACCTGGGCGGCGACCCCGAGGCCCGGGTCGCGCTGGTCAGAGCGCTCCCCGACGATGACCTGCACGAGCTCGCCGAGGTGGTCCGCCAGGTGCAGATCGAGCGGGCGATCGACAGCGGCGATCACGATGCCATCATCGCCGCTGGGTTCGAGTCGGGGTTCGGACGCGACGGCCTCGGCATGCTGCCGTGGGTCGAGGGCAGCGTCATCGTGTGCCCCGGCGGGATGGTGTCGAAGTCGAGGACCAGCCATCGTTGCCGATTCGTCAGCGTGGACGACGTCTGGGTGTGGGACTCGGGGTTGCTCCTGCGCGAGGACAAGCGGTCGTCGCCCGGCACCGAGGAGGGATTCCGGGCGATCGCCCTCGTCCCTCTCGTCGACGGCACCGAGCTCGATGTCGTCACCGGCAAGGCCCGCAGCGGACAGCACTCGGTCGACCACGTCGTGAGCTACGAAGTCCGTGGCGGCGAACTCGTCGAGGTCAGCCAGCGCAACGTCACCCCCGCGAACATGCGCTGACGCAACACTTCGTGTCAGACACCACGTGTTGCGTCAGCGGGGGACGACGCGGACTTCGATGTACTGATCGGCGGGAAGCCAGCGGGAGGCAGCCGCTCGGATCTCGTCGGCATCGATCACCTCGACCCACTGCACCTGGTCGAGGAAGTCGTCGAACGAGGCGTTGCCGGCCGGATCGGTGAACACCGACAGGACCTCGTCGTTGATCTGTTCGTTGCTGAACAGGTCGAGTTGCTGACGGATGTTCTCGCTCGCCGCCACGAACTCGCGTTCGCTGGGACCGGCAGTTCGCAGATCGTCGAGTTGCGCGATGACCGCAGCGACCACCTCCTCGAGGAGTTCCGGTGCCGTGGTATTCGAGATGTACGTCTCCGCGTTCGGCGATCCGCCGTCAGCGATCTGGACGAAGGCGAACGGCGAATACGAGTCGCCCAACTCCTCGCGGACCACGTCGGTCAGCCGAGCGGTCACGACCTCCTGAAGGATCGACGCAACCACATCATCACGTCGTTGCGCCGTGGCCGGGGCGGTGAACAACAACGCGACGGAGGCCTGGGCGCCTTCACCAGCCGCGGTCTGCTCGGAGACGATCCCGGCCGGCGGCGCAGGCTCGACGTAATCGACCGCTTCGATCCGACCGGTCGACGGCAGCGTGGCGAGGTACCGGCGCGAGAGCTCGATCACCTCGACCGGGTCGAAGTCACCGCTGAACGAGAACGAGAAGTCCGATGCGTCTCCGAACCGGTCCCGGTAGACGCGGTCGATGTCCTCTGCCGTCACCGAGTTGAGCGAATCGACCGTGGGGAGCAGGAACCGCGGATCGTCGTAGCGGGCATCCAACAGCGTCGTGAACTCGGCGTAGCCGGGATTGATCGACGGGTTGGAGGCAACCGCCAACTCGTCGTCGAGGTACTGCTCGAGCGCGATCGCGTCGACCCGCGGCTGGGTCATCGACAAGTGGATCAACTGAAAGAGCACCTCGAGATCGCTGGTCGAGGCACTGCCGTTCATTCCCTCGGTGAACGCGTCGATGCTCGCTTGAAGACCGACGTCCTTGTCGGAGAGATAGTCCTCGAGATCGACGGGGCCGTACGTGGCGATCCCGCTCTGGCCGACGACGGGTCCTGCTGCAGCGGCGGCCGGAACGTCGGCATCGTCGACCACGGCGAGTCCGCCGGGACTGCGAGCCTCGAACGCGACCTGACCCTCGAAGATCTCGTTCGTGTTGAGCGACACCCTCACGCCGTTCTCGAACTCGAGCACGACAGGGTCGACGAAGTCGGCCACGCCGTAGTCGCTCAGCCGTTCGCGTGTCAGCTCTTCGATCGGGTCCGGCGCGACCATCAGATCTCCATCGATTCCGGTGTCGTCCGGTCGGGGCGAGAGTTCGCGACCGCGCATCGTGGTCGCTTGCGCGAGGAACGCCGTTTCGTCGGGAATGGAACCCGCCTCGTTCTCCGGCACCACGACCAAGACGTGTGGCCCGGCATCGGCGAGCCGTTGGACGAATCGATACGCAATCGTCTCCGGGGTGGCGCGATCGAGCACCACCTGGGTGAATTCGTACTGCGCGTCAGCGGTCGGAATCGGTTCGTCGGTCAGTGCATGACGCACGTACTCGTCGGCGAAGTCAGCATCCTGACGCGACTCACGTCCGTCGTAGGTCGACTGCGCCGAAGTGCGGTACGACTCGACCACCCGCTCGACTTCGGCCTCGGAGAACCCGAACCGTCGGACCCGCTCGTACTCGTCGAACACCGCTTGCGTCGAGGCTTCGAGTTGGTCGCCATCGGCTGACACGACGATCTCGGGCGCATCGAGACTCCGAACGAACCCGCTCGAACCCACCCGTGCATCGTCGAACGGCGCCTCGCCGCGCAACGCGTCGTTGCCGAGTCGCGTCGCAATGAGGTCGAAGGCCATCGAGTCGAGCATCGAATTCTGATACTCGGCCTCGACCGATTCGGCCTCGGTGACCGCGAGAGGCAGCGTCACCCGCGCGAAGCCTTCGGCCACGTCGGGGTCCGCGAGAATCGACACCTGGGGTTCGCCGGACGGTTCGACGGTCAGTTCCAGACGCAGCGGTGACCCACCACGTGCCACCGCTGGGCTGAAGCGCTCGATGATGCCCTCTTCGATCGCGCCGACGTCGATGTCGCCGACCACGACGATCGCCGCGTTGTCGGGTCGATACCAGTCGTCGTAGAACGCCCGGAGCGGCTCCGCGTCGGTCGTGGTGATCGCCGTGTCGGTGCCGATCGGATCCTTGCCCTCGTACGGCGAACCGGCGAGAAAGAGTTCTTCGAGCGCGTCGAAGATGCGGCCGCTCGAACTGGCCTCCGAGCCCCGCCATTCGTCGAGCACCACACCCCGCTCGGCCTCGACCTGCGCCTGGTCGATCGTCGCCGCCGACAGCCACTGTTCGAGCACGTCGAGGCCGGTGTCGACGACAGCGAGATCCTCGGTCGACATCGTCAGCTGGTAGACCGTCTCGTCGTAGTCGGTGTAGGCGTTGATGTCCGCCCCGAAACCGGCGCCGAAGCTGCGCAGTACGGCGATGAGCTCGTTCTCGGGAAATTCCTCGGTGCCGTTGAACAGCATGTGCTCGAGAAAGTGCGCGCCACCGTCTTGCGAGTCGTCCTCGAGCGCGGAGCCGGCGTCCACGGCCAACCGCATCTCGACCCGGCCGCCCGGGTTGTCGTTGTCACGGATGAGATAGCGCAACCCGTTGTCGAGTTCGCCGAGGACGATCTCCGGGTCGGGCTCGCTCATCGAGGGAAGCCCGCTCGGGTCGGGGGCGGTGATGGGAGTCGAACCGTCGACCGGCCGCGGCGTCGCAGTGTTCGCCGGCGGTACCGCATCGGCGGTGGGGGCCCTGACCTCGACGTCGGTCGTCGGGGTGCACGCGGCGGCCAGACCAACGAGGGCGACTGCGATGGCGGTCCAGGAACGTCGGGACCGACGCAGCGAGTTCACGGCGAGAGACTACGACCGGTGAGCACCCCGGTGACGGCGCGTCGGACACGTTCGGTCCGGTCGATCTCCTCGGTCGATCCACCGCTCACTGCACCGCTGCGCGCTCGGCCGAAGTCGCGCGCATCCCGACCCCAGCGATGAGCCAAGCCACCACATACGCGCCACTCGCTCATCGCAACCGGCATCCCGACCCCAGCGATGAGCCAAGCCACCACATACGCGCCACTCGCTCATCGCAACCGGGTGATCGTTGGGGCGGGCTGGCCCGCCTCGATGGTCGAGGGTAGTCTCCACGTCATGGACGACACCACGGTCGCAGCAGCCGACGACACCACGACCTCGGAGGCCGACGTCGACCTGATCGAGGACGAACTGCTCGTCGAGGAGATCTCGATCGACGGCATGTGCGGCGTCTACTGACGACCGCACTCCTGCGGACGACGAACCACACGACGTGACTTCCACGACCGCCGCAAGCTCGCTGCTCGACTGTCGGCTGCGACTCGATCCCCAGGTCGCGCTTCGGCCGGAGCCGTTCGGTGCGCTCGCCTATCACTACGGCAACCGCAAGCTGATCTTCCTCAAGCACCCCGACGTCGTCCGCGTCGTGCAGGCGCTCGCCGATCACGAGACCCTGGCCGACACGCTCACCGCATGCGAGATCGACCCCGCCCGCTGGCCGTCGTTCGAGCGGGCGCTCACCTCACTCACCGAATCGGAGATGCTCCATGAGCGCCACGAAGTCGCATCTCGTTGAGCAGCTGAAGACCGGGCTCGACGCCCCGATCTGCCTCACCTGGGAACTGACCTACGCCTGCAACCTCGAGTGCGTCCACTGCCTGTCGTCGTCCGGGCGCCGCGACCCCCGCGAGCTGACCACCGACGAAGCCAAAGCGGTCCTCGACGAGCTCCACGATCTCCAGGTGTTCTACATCAACATCGGCGGCGGCGAACCGATGATCCGCCGCGACTTCTTCGAGTTGCTCGAGTACTCGATCAGCCGCGGCATCGGTGTCAAGTTCTCCACCAACGGCGCGTTCATCGACGCCGACAAGGCCCGTCGCCTCGCGGCGATGGACTACCTCGACATCCAGATCAGTCTCGACGGCACCGATGCGATCACCAACGACGCGGTACGCGGCGAGGGCTCCTACGACACAGCGATCCGGGCGATGGAACATCTGCGCGACGCCGGATTCGGCGAGTTCAAGATCTCCGTCGTCGTCACCCGCCACAACGTCGACCAGCTCGACGAGTTCAAGGCGCTCGCCGACTCGTTCGGCGCTCAGCTGCGCATCACGCGTCTGCGCCCGTCGGGCCGCGGAGCCGACTCCTGGCATGAACTGCATCCAACCCAGCCCCAGCAGCGTCAGATCTACGAGTGGCTGGTCGCCCACGGCGACAACGTGTTGACGGGCGACTCGTTCTTCCACCTCAACGCACTGGGAGAAGAGCCCCTACCCGGCCTGAACATGTGCGGCGCCGGCCGGGTCGTGTGCCTGATCGATCCGATCGGCGACGTCTACGCCTGCCCGTTCGTGATCCACGACGAGTTCAAGGCCGGCTCCGTCCGCGACCCCGGCGGGTTCGCGCACGTCTGGAAGCACAGCGAATTGTTCGCCGAGCTCCGCGAACCACAGTCAGCAGGCGCATGTGCGTCGTGCGGCAGTTACGACGCCTGCCAGGGCGGCTGCATGGCGGCCAAGTTCTTCGTCGGGATCCCGCTCGACGGTCCCGACCCCGAGTGCGTCGGTGGCTACGGCGAAGCAGCGATGCTCGAGGCGTCGGCAGGCGACCGGCCACGGCCGATGATGGACCACTCCAAACCGGTCCGGGTCGCCCAACCGGAACGCGTTCCGGTCACCATCGGTCGCCGCTGACTCATCGAAGCGCCCAGGCGCTCAGAGAGTTCCGCGATGAACTCGATCGTCGCGGCGTCATTCAGATGGCCGTTCGAGCACGACCGGATCGGGGGGCTCCGTACTGCGGTTCGTCGCGCGACGACGGCGTTCAGGCCCGGCGAGCGACGAACAGGATCCGGCTGAACGGGAAGAAGCACGGCTCGTCGGGGCCGAGTGCGGACACGAGTTCGCGCGAGTAGTCGGCCAGGAACGCGTCGTACACGTCGGGCTCCAACGTCGAGCGGAAGCGGGTGAGCGTTGTGCCCTTCACCCACTCGACGGCATGCTGCGGCGTCGGCAGCACGTGCGGGTACACACGGAGCTGCACCACGATGTCGACGTACCCGAGTTGGTAGAGCGTGCGTGCGTACTCGTCGGGTCGCAGCACGTACTCGGCGACAGGGTCGATCGGCGGGCCGGCCGGGCCGAACGCCGAGCGGTACGGCTCGCGTGCCGCCACTGTCTCTGCGACGGTGTGCGTCGCCGCATGCGAGTTCGCAGGCACCTGTACCGCCAGCGATCCGCCCGGCGCCAGCGCCTCGGTCCAGCGGGCGAGCACGGCTGCGTGATCCGGCACCCACTGCAGGCTCGCAGCAGCGAGGACGAGGTCGTGATCGCGTTGCGACGTCCACGTGGCGATGTCACCGGGTTCGAATCGGACACGGTCGTTCGCGTGTTCGGCCGCGGACGCCAGCATGGTCGGGGCGTTGTCGATGCCGACCATCTGGCCGACCCCGAGTTGCTGAGCCGCCAGCGCGGTCAACTCTCCGGGTCCGCAACCGAGGTCGGCCGCACGCCCAATCGGGTGGTCACCGACCATGGCCAAGAGGTCGTGAAAGGGCTGTGCGCGCTCGTGTGCGAACCTCCGATACTGCTCGGGATCCCAGTCGGTGGCAGCGGCAGGCATCGTCATGACTTGTATTATACTTGTATTATACGACCGATCGCCAGCAGCTCCGGCGCAGGCGAGTCGGAGACGAGGTGGAGCTCCTGGACCGCTCGGGTCATCGCCACGTACAGCAGGCGGGCACCCCGCTCGGTCACGGCCAGATCGGTTCCCTCGCTCAGGATCTCGTGGGGGTTGACGACGATGACGCCGTCGAACTCCAGCCCCTTGACCGACTCCGGACCGAACAACGGAAGTTCCAACGGGTCGAGTTCGTGTACGTGTCGGCGGTCCGCCGGTTCGACGAACGCTGCGACTCTCGGTGGCGTCGACACCGGTGTGCGCCAGCAGACGATTGGCGACGACCAGGATCGGCTCGGGGACGCGGTACCCGATCGTGAGGTCAGCGACCGTTCCGGCGGCGGTCTTGGTGCCGAGATGACCGAACACGCTCGACCACCGCTCCTGCCCGGCCGGCGTGGTCGAGATGCTCGTCCAGGTACGCGATCAGGTCGCCGTCATCGAGCGTGAAGCGGCGCCGAAAGGAGATTCCGAGCGGATCGACCGAGGTTGCCCGGTAGTACGGCGCTGCGACCGGGGCCCTCCAGTCGACGACCACGGGATCGTGGCGGTCGTCCTCGATGTGACGGCGCCCGATGTACCACTCGTCGATGCGCCCGAAGAAGTCACCGGCGCCGGGCGCACGAAGATCCTCCAGAGCATCAGCCACCGTGACCTCGATGTACTCCTTGGTGATCGCGTCGGCGGCGCTGTCCGGATCGACGCCAGCGAGTCGTTCGACCATCCGGTCGCGCGAGGCGCGGGTGAACGCGAGACGGTCTCGCTCGGCGTCGAGATCGGGAAACAGTTCCGCTGCCATAGGGGCCGGACAACCTACCGCAGCGCCAATCGCCGGCCGTGGGCGCGTTTTCGCCCAGATCCTGCAAGGATCGTGCTTCGTGCTGTTGCTGGTGCTGATCGCGTACGTCCTCGGCACATTCCCCTCCGCGATCCTGATCGCCAGAGCCAACGGGGTCGACATCTCGACGTTCGGTTCCGGCAACCCTGGCGCGTCCAACGTGACCCGAGCCCTTGGCTGGCGAAAGGGCATCTGGGTCTACGTGCTCGACGCCGGCAAGGGGGCCATCGCTGCCGGCCTCGGGCTCGCCTTCGACGGCCGTCCTGCGGCGTACTGGTGTGCCGCCGCAGCAGTCGTGGGTCACATGTTCCCGGTGTTCCGGCGCTTCAAGGGCGGCAAGGGGGTCGCCACCGGTTCCGGAGCACTCCTCGTCGTCCAGCCGATCCTCGCGCCCATGGCCGTGGGCATCTGGTGGGTGGTCACCAAGATCACCGGCAAGGCGGCACTCGGGTCGGTCATCGCGGTCAGCTTCGTTCCGATCGGCATCATCGTGATGGACCAGCCGCGTTGGGAACTGCTCGCCGTCGGTGGAGTCTGCGCCCTGATCCTGATGAAGCATGCCGGCAACATCAAGCGACTGATTCGGCGGGAAGAGCACTCGCTCAGCCAGAATTGACCGTTCACGCCAGAATGGACCCCACATGCAGTTGCTGACGCCCCTCACCCTCGGTTCCCGGACCGCAGCGAACCGGGTCGTCTTCGGACCGCACGTCACCAACCTCGGCGCCGAGGACCGGTCGATTCCCGAGCGCCTGGTCGCCTACTACGAACGGCGCGCCCGAGGCGGTTGCGGGACCATCGTGGTCGAGGCCGCGTCGGTGCATCCCTCCGACTGGCCGTACGAGCGATCGTTGCTGGCCGAGCGCTGCGCCGACGGCTGGTCGGCGATCGTCGACGCCTGCCGGCCGCAGGGGTCGCTGGTGATCGCCTCGCTCGATCATGCGGGCGGGCAGGGATCCTCGGCGTACAGTCAGGCTCCGCTGTGGGCGCCGTCGCGCGTGCCCGAGGTGAACTCGCGGGAGGTCCCCAAGTGGATGGAGGCCGAGGACATCTCCGCCGTGCTCGACGGATTCGCATCCGCGACGAAGCAGGCCGCCGACGCCGATCTCGACGGCGTGGAGATCAACGCCGGCCAACACAGCCTCGTGCGGCAGTTCCTGTCCGGGCTCACCAACCACCGTGACGACGCGTGGGGCGAGGACCGCCTGCTGTTCGCCCGCCAGGTGATCGAGGCCACGCGAGCGGCCGTCGGTGGCCGGATCGTCGGTCTGCGCCTTTCGTGCGACGAACTCGCTCCCTGGGCCGGCATCACCCCCGAGATGGCACCGGGAATCGCGGCGGACCTGGTGGCCGCCGGACTCGACTACGTGGTGGTGACCCGCGGCTCGATCTTCACCGTCGAGAAGACCCGACCCGACTTCCACGAGCCAACCGGGTTCAACGTCGACGTGTGCCGGTCCGTGCGTGCCGCCGTGCACGACGTGCATCCCGGTGTTCCCGTCATCCTGCAGGGGTCGGTCGTCGAGGTCGGTCAGGCCGAGTGGGCGCTCGGAGGGTACGACGACGAGTCCCTGTGCGATGGCGTCGAGATGACCCGCGCCCAGATCGCTGATCCCGACCTCGTCGCAAAGGTGGCCGCGGGCGAACCCGAGCGCGTCCGGCCGTGCACGCGCTGCAACCAGACCTGTCAGGTGCGCGACGCCCGCAATCCGATCGTCACCTGCATCGCCGAGCCCACGAGCGGCCGCGAGACCGAGGACCCGGACTGGTACGTGCCGACGCCGCACCCGCGCGATGTCGTGGTCGTCGGCGCAGGGCCGGCCGGACTCGAGGCAGCACGGGTCGCCGGGAGACGCGGCCATCGAGTGACCCTCATCGAGCAATCCGACGACATCGGCGGGCTCGCCGGCGTCGCCGGACCCAACGGCGCCCTCGTCGAGTGGTGGCGCGGCGAACACGAACGGCTGGGCACCGACATCCGGTTGGCCACGACGACGTTCGACGTCGATGCGCACACCACCGTGATCCAGGCGACCGGGTCGGTCTCGGGCGCGAAGCCGTACGACGTGCTCGACAATGCCGTCGTCGTCGATGTCGCGGACGTGCGCCGCGGAGTCACCGACCTTCCCGACGCCGGCACGGTGGTCGTCTTCGATCCGATCGGTGGGCCGATCGCCGTGGCGTTCGCCGAAGAGCTCGGAGAACGAGCGGTGCTCGTCACCCAGGACAACATCGCCGGAAACGAGCTGTCCCGCACCGGCGATCTCGCGCCCGCCAACACTCGGCTCGCACAAGCGGGTGTCACGATCGAGCGACGGACGCTGTTGCGGGTCGCTCGTCCGGGCGAGGTCGAAGTCGAGGACCGGTACTCGGGCGAACGGCGAACGATTCCCTGCGCCGCAGTCGTCGACTGTGGGTTCCGGCTCCCGACCGAGCCGATCGACGGCGCGGTGCAAGTCGGCGATGCGGTGGCCCCACGTACGCTCCACGAGGCAGTCCTCGAAGCCCGTCGCGCGGCGCTGGCGATCTGACCTCGACGCTGGCATCGATCCGATCGACCAGTGGGCTGGAGGTCGGACCCGACGCCCTGCAACACTCGCCGACGATGGAATCCAACGATGCACTGTTCGACCTGACCGGCCGCGTGACAGCGGTCACCGGCGGATCGCGCGGTCTCGGCCGCGAGATGGTGCTGGCCTTCGCGTCGCGCGGTGCCGACGTGGTGATCGCGAGCCGCAAGATCGATGCGTGCGAGGCGCTCGCAGGTGAGGTGCGCGAACTCGGGCGACGCGCGGTTGCGGTGGGATATCACGCCGGCCGCTGGGAGGACGCGGACCGGCTGTACGAGACGATCTACGCCGAGTTCGGTCGATGTGACGTGCTCGTCAACAACGCAGGGATGTCTCCGTTGTACCCCAGCGTGGACGCGATCACCGAGGAGCTGTACGACAAGGTGATGGACGTCAACTTGAAGGGACCGTTCCGGCTCTCGGCGCTCGTCGGCACCCGGATGGCCGGCACCGACCACGGCGGCAGCGACGGCGGATCGATCATCTTCGTGTCGTCGGTCGCCTCGCACCGTCCGAGCCCGAACGAGCTGGTCTACGGCGCGGCGAAGGCCGGGATCAACAACCTGACGTACGGGTTGGCTCGCACGTTGGGACCGAAGGTGCGGGTCAACTGCATCGCGCCCGGGCCGTTCCTCACCGACATCTCCAAAGCGTGGGACCTCGACGCCTTCGAGCGATCGGCACGGGTGGGCTTTGCGCTCGGTCGGGGCGGCGAACCGCACGAGATCATCGGGACGGCGCTCTACCTGGCGAGCGATGCGTCGTCGTACACCACCGGCGCCGTCATCGACGTCGACGGCGGGCCGCGCTGAACTCCCTCACGTTCGCGTGACCCCTGACACACCGGTCTCGCTACTGTGACCGCCATGGAAATGCACTTCGCCACCGTTTGGGAAGCGATCGCAGACGCGATCCCCGACCTGCCCGCCACCACCCACGGGTCGACCACCCGGACCTGGGCCGAGTACGAGGACCGCGCGGCCCGTGTCGCCGGCGCCCTCACCGCAGCCGGACTCGGACCCGACTCGAAGGTGTCGTTGTTCATGTACAACTCGAACGAGTACATGGAGACGCAGTTCGGCGTGTTCAAGATGCGCGGCGTACCGATCAACGTCAACTACCGCTATCTCGACGACGAGCTCTGGTACCTGCTCGACAACTCCGACTCCGAGGCGATCATCTTCCACTCGTCGCTGGGCGACCGCGTCGCTCGGGTAGCTGAGCGACTGCCGAAGCTGAAGCTGCTCATCGAGGTCGACGACGGCGATGCGGGCCAGGTGCCGAATGCGCTCGCCTACGACGACGTCATCGCGACCACCGAGCCGATGGAACGGATCGAGCGCTCCGAAGACGACCTCTACATGCTGTACACGGGTGGCACGACCGGCATGCCCAAGGGCGTGATGTACGACATGGGCGGCATGACCCGTGGCTTCGTGATGCTCGGATTGCCGATGCTCGGCTTGGCGGCACCGAACGATGCCGACGAGATCGGCGAGATGATCGCCGGCGCGTCGGAGAACGGCAGCACGCTGGTGTCGATCCCGGCTGCACCCTTGATGCACGGCACCGGCTGCTGGCTGGGCTGGTTCATCCCGCATCTCGCCGGCGGACACGTGGTGACGCTCGAGAACCGCAGTCTCGACGCCCACGAACTGCTGTCGACCGTCGAACGGCACAAGGTGACCTCGCTGACGATCGTCGGCGACAGTTTCGCGAAGCCGATCATTCGTGCGCTCGACGAGGGCAAGCCCGGCGGCGGGTCCTATGACACGTCGTCGATCGGCATGTTCATCTCGTCGGGCGTGATGTGGACGTCCGAGGTCAAACAGCAGATCCTCGACCGGATCGAACAGGCGGTGCTGGTCGACGCCATCGGGTCGTCCGAGGGATCGATGGGCACGCAGATCACGATGAAGGGCGTGCCGACCGAGACCGCCACGTTCAGCAAGATGCCCGAGACCAAGGTTTTCACCGACGACGACCGCGAGGTCGAGCCCGGCTCTGACGAGGTCGGCATGGTCGCGGCCGGCGGCAACGTGCCGATCGGGTACTACAAGGACGAGGCGAAGTCGGCCAAGACGTTCCGGGTGATCGACGGGGTTCGGTACTCGTTCCCGGGTGACTTCGCCAAGGTCGCCGCCGACGGGTCGCTGATCCTGCTCGGACGTGGCAGCCAGGTGATCAACACGGGCGGCGAGAAGGTGTTCCCCGAAGAAGTCGAGGAGGCCGTCAAGCGCGTCGACGGTGTGCGCGACTGCCTCGTGGTCGGCATCGAGAACGAGAAGTTCGGCCAAGCGGTCACCGCAGTCGTATCGCTCGAAGACGGTGCATCGATCGATTCGGCCGGCATCATCGCGTCGGTCAAGAACGATCTCGCCGGCTACAAGGCGCCGAAGTCGGTGATCTTCGTCGATCAGGTCCCCCGGGCCCCGAACGGCAAGGCCGACTACCGCGCCGCCAAGGACCACGCCGAAGCAGCGCTCTGACCAGCTTCTCGTGAACAAGACGCAGCCCGGGTGCGCATCTTGTTCACGAGACCACCCGACGACTCAGTCGAGCGCGAACCAGGGTGGCGAGGCGAGATCGGCGCGGAACATCGCGCGGTCTTCGGGGTCGGCGACCTCCACGGCATTCGCCGCGGCCAACTCGGACTTCGCCTCGGCATCTCGACCGAGCAGCGCCAGAGCTCGAGCTCGCGCCTCGTGAGCGTAACCCAGGTCGAAGTCCCGGAGCCCGGCATCTGCAACGACCTTCGCGCACTCGTCGGCGTGATGCAGTGCGAGCTCTCCGTGTCCGAGCACCACATGGCACCGCGACAACAGCCACGACGCTCTGGCGGCATGCTCGGGCCCACGGCCGACGGCGCGGTCCCAGTGGTAGGAGGCTGCATACGCGCGACGCAACAGTTCGGTCGGATCGAGCTCCTCGTCGTCGAACAATTCCCACACCGAGTTGTTCGCCTCGATCGCCTGGGTCCGGTGCCAGGTACCTTCGATGTCCTCGCCGCTCGCCGCACCCTCGGCGGTGTCGACTGGCGGCATCGGGTGACCCGTCTCGATCAGCGTCTTGAAGCCATCGAGGATCTCCACCCAGCCGAGCCGAACGTGTTCCCACGTCAGCGGGCTGCGTGCGAGGTCGCCATGCCGCAACGTGACACGCGTGACGGAGTCGTCGTCGTTGGCCGAGGCCAGCTGCCATTCGACACGGCCGGGGGGCTCGGACGACAGCGCAGTGTCGTACAGCACGTGCCACGTCATCACGAGGCGGTGGGGCGGATCGATCTCCTCGATGACGCCCTCGACTGCGGCCCGACCACCGGGGAGCACGTTTCGGAAGCCGGATCCGGGTCGGAAGTCCGACAGGAACGTCGTCCCGTGGAAGTACTGGCGGGTGAATTCGGGATCGACCAACGCGTCCCACACGCGCTGGGGCGATGCGTGGATGTAGATCTCGTAGACGTGCGCTGTCGTCGGCATGACCGTCACGCTCCTTCGCTTCGGTCGCGCAGAGCGAGCAACCCTGCGACATGGGGTTCGGCGTACCGCGAGATCCATCGGTCGTGGATCTCGCGGATCGGCACCGGGTTCAGGTAGTGGAACTTCTCGCGACCTTGCTTGTCGGTGACGACGAGCCCCGCGGCCTCGAGGACCCGAAGGTGCTTCATCACGCCGAACCGGGTCATCTCGGGGAACGCGTCGGCAAGGGTCGACAGGGTCTGGCCGTCGTCGTCCGCGAGCCGGTCGAGCAGCGCCCGTCGCGTGTGGTCGGCGAGCGCCTTGAACACGTTGTCGAGGTCGTCCACCCAGTGAAAGATACGTGACTGTTTGGTCACATGTCAACGCCGGAGATCTCGTGAACGGGACGCGACCCGGTGCGCGCCTCGTGCACGAGGACGGCTCCGCCGAGCGGCGGCCGGTCAGCTCTGGAGCTTCTCGGAGAAGAAGTCGAGAACCCGTGTGACGCTCTGCTCGTCGCGCTGCTCGGTGAGCACGGAGTGGTCGGTCGCCTTGGAACTCGGGAGCTCGACGGCGATGAACGCATCGCCGAGCAGTGCTCGAAGCGAGGTGAATCGATCGCCGACGAGCTTGTCGCCGGTGAACCGCAGGCCGAGTACCTGGCAGCCCGCGGCCGCCCGCTCGGCGATGGCAGCCGCGTCGTCGGGTGACAGGTTCAGATCGGCACCGCGGGTCTTGCCGATCGGGAGCGGCATCGACGGCTGTGACAGGACGGGGGCGAGCATGATGTCGTCGACCATCATCCCGAGCGCGAAGCCGCCGGAGAAGCACATCCCGACGGCACCGACGCCAGGTCCGCCGACCTCCTGATGCAGGTTGCGGGCGAGCGCCCGCAACCACGCGATGATCGGCGACGTCTGGTTGAGGGCGAACGACGTGAATTCGCGAGCGATGCACACCTTGGCCATCTGCTGCATCGCGTAGGCATTCGACGGTTCCTTGCCGGGCGTCCCGGCGAGCGACGGCATCACCACGGTGAAGCCGCGGTCGACGACCTCGTTGGCGAACTTCGTGACGAGTGGGGTGATACCGGGTATCTCGTGGATCACGATCACACCTGGACCAGTACCTCGCCGGTAGGTCGACCGGGTCAGGCCGGCAGCGGTGAACTCGCCCAACTCCCATCCTTCGAGAACGTCGCTCGTGGTACCCATGGATGGATCTTGCCAGATGGGTTCGAGTTCAAAGGCGCCGCATGGCATCGAGCGCCGACTCGGCGAGGATCTCGGTGCCGACCTTGAAGGCGTTGAGTTGCTCGTCGCTGATGCCCTGGTCGCCCATGGCGCCGTGCAGATATCGCGCGTAGACGCCCTCGGAGATCACCGCGAGCCGGAACGACCCGAACGCCAGGTAATAGTCGATCTGCGACAGGTCGCGTCCGGTCCGGGTGGCGTAGCGCTCGAGGAGGTCCGCGTAGGTCGGGAACCCCTCGATGCCGGTCGGATCGTTCGGCCGGGACTGCACGGTGCCGGGGTCGGCCCAGTACACCCCGACATAGCCGACATCGGCGAGCGGGTCGCCGAGCGTGCACAACTCCCAGTCGAGCACGGCGTTGATCCGGCCCCGGTCGATGTCGGTGAGCACGTTGCCGAACCGGTAGTCGCCGTGTGCGATCGAGACACCCTGCTGCCGCGGAAATCGCTCGGCCAGGCGACGCGCCACCTCCTCGACGGCGGGCAGCTCCCGGGTCTTCGAGCGTTCCCACTGGGTGCTCCAACGTTTGACCTGACGCTCGACGTATCCCTCCCGCTTGGCGAGGTCACCGAGGCCGACTGCGTCGACGTCGACCGCGTGCAGGTCCGCGAGGACGTCGATCAGGTCGAAGCCTGCAGCGCGCCGGTTCTCGACGCTGAGCAACGCTCCCTTGTCGGCGCTGTCGAGCACCACCCCGTCGACGAACGCCATCACGTAGAAGGGCGCTCCGTTGACCTCGTCATCACCGCAGAGCCCGAGTGCTGGCGGCACGGGGACATCGGTCTTGCCGACCGCGGAGATGATCTTGTGCTCGCGAGCCATGTCGTGCGCTGTGGCGAGCACGGCTCCGGTGGGCGGCCGCCGGAGCACGTACTTCGTGCCGTCTGCGCCGGTGACCGTGTACGTGAGGTTGGAGCGACCACCGACGATCGCATCGAAGTCGAATGGAGCGGTGGCGCCGTCGATGTTGTCGACGAGCCAGGCGGTCACTCGGGGGACGTCGACGCCGTGAATCGGTTCCTGCACGATGGCCGACCGTAGTCGTACGTGGCGGCGACGCAGTGCTCGGCGCCGGTGTGACCGATCAGCCGGGGCGGCCGACGCCGGTGACCTTGCCCCAGTTCACGGACGACACGTTGACCACGCTGCCGGTATTGGGCGCGTGCACGTGCATGCCGTTGCCGAGGTAGATGCTCACGTGACTGATCGGGCTGTAGAAGAACAGCAGGTCGCCGGCCTGTGCCGACTCCTTCGGCACGTGCGGCACCGACGCGTACTGCGCACGCGATTGGTGCGGCAGCCCCACGCCGGCTTGCCGCCAGGCGTAGGAGGTCAGACCAGAGCAGTCGAACGCAACGCCGGGGCTCGACGCCGCGTACCGGTACGGCACACCTTGCTGAGCGAGAGCCGCCTGCACGGCGATGCCCGAGCGCGACGAGACCGCCGGCACCGAGTAGCCGCCGCCGCTTCCCGACGATGATCCAGAGCTGCTGCCGGAGGTGGACGAGCCACTCGACGTGGACGTTCCACCGGAACTCCGGCCGCCCGAGGTGGACGTCCCGCCGCCGTTGTTCGAGTTCGAAGAGGTGCTCGCCGATGCTGCCGCGGCCTGTTCGCGGAGACGACGTGCCGACTCCTCGGCCCGTCGCTGCTCTTCCTCGGCGATCAATTGGCCGAGCTTGGCTTCTGCTTCCGCTCGGGCCTGGGTGTAGTCGTTCGTGAGCCGTTCGGTCTCGGCCTGGGCGTCGGTGAGCGATGCCGCGAGCTGATCGGCCTGTTCACGCTTGCGCGCGAGCGCATCCTTCTCGTCGTTGAGGTCGGCGACGAGAGCATCGAATTCGTCCGTGGTGACATCGCCGGCACTGAGCGCCACGCGAGCGAGTTCGTCACGCTTGACCGCGTCGTTGAGGTGCTCCGAGTCCTCGAACAACGGGCCGAGAGGAACCGATCCGCCACCGACGAACGAGCGCCGCGCCATGTCGGCCAGGCTCGCGCGGAGCTGGTCGAGCTCGGCTTCCTGCTCTGCGATGCGAGCTTCGGCGTCGGTGATCTCGATGTCGAGCTGGCCCTTGGTGTCGATCGCCTCGACGTAGTCCTCACCGAGTTGACGGGCACGCTCTTCGAGCCGCTCGAGTTGGTCGACGATGTCCTCGACCTTCTGGCGTTGCTGGTCGACGCTCTGGGCGTTCACGACCGTCGGCAGGGCCACCGGGACAGCGAAGGTGACGGCGAGGGCGACCGGGAGGCCGCGAAGGATCTGCTTCAGAGGATGCCGCATAGTTGGAACGCGAAGCCTATCGAATGTGACGAACGTGTTGCGAACGCCTGACGATTGTTCATGTGTCGCGCGTCACGCCTGACGCCACGTCGGCACCGTCGGCCTCATTCCCATTCGATCGTTCCCGGCGGCTTCGACGTGATGTCGTAGGCCACCCGGTTGATACCGGGCACCTCGTTGATGATCCGCTGCGACATCGTCTCGAGCACGTCGTAGGGGATGCGTGCCCAGTCGGCGGTCATCGCGTCGTCGCTCGTGACCGCGCGGATGATGATCGGATGACCGTACGTGCGCTCGTCGCCCATCACCCCGACGGAGCGAATGTCGGCGAGCACGGCGAACGACTGCCAGATCTCGCGCTCCAGGCCCGCGAGGCGCAGTTCTTCTCGCACGATGGCGTCGGCCTCCTGCAGCAGCGCCACCCGCTCGGGCGTGACCTCGCCGATGATCCGAACACCGAGGCCGGGGCCGGGGAACGGCTGGCGCCACACCATCTCGTCGGGCAGGCCGAGTTCGGTTCCGAGCTTGCGCACCTCGTCCTTGAACAGCTCGCGCAACGGCTCGATCAGTTCGAGGCTCATGTCCTCGGGCAGTCCACCGACGTTGTGGTGGCTCTTGATCACCGATGCGGTGCCGTCGGTGCCACCACTCTCGATCAGGTCGGGATACAGCGTGCCCTGCACGAGCCACTTCGCGTCGGTGAGCCCGCCCGTGTTCTCCTCGAAGACCCTGATGAACTGCTCGCCGATCGCCTTGCGCTTCGCCTCGGGCTCGGTGACACCTTCCAACGCCGAGAAGAACCGCCATCCGGCGTCGACGTGGATCAACTCGATGCCGAGGTTGCGGCGGAACGTCTCGACGACCTGATGGCTCTCGCCCTTGCGCATCAGACCGGTGTCGACGTAGATGCACGTCAGTTGGTGGCCGATCGCCTTGTGGACCAGCGCTGCCGCCACAGACGAATCGACACCGCCGGACAGCCCGCAGATCACCCGATCGGTGCCGACGCGCGTGCGGATCTCCTCGACCTGTTCATCGATCACCGACGACATCTCCCAGTCGTTCGGGATCGCCGCTCGCTCGTGGAGGAACCGAGCCATCACCGCCATCCCGTGCGGCGAGTGCACCACTTCCGGGTGGAACTGCACGCCGTAGATGCGGCGTTCGTCGTTCTCCAACACCGCGACCGGCGCGCCGGGCGTGGTAGCGGTGACCGTGAAGCCCTCGGGCGCCTCGGTGACACCGTCGAAGTGACTCATCCACACGTCGTGTTCCTGCGGGGCATCGTCGGGGAGCAACAACGACGGACCGGTCCGGGTCATGCGGGCGCGGCCGTATTCGCCCTGCATGCCCCGCCCCACGACGCCGCCGAGTTGCTGGCCGATCAACTGGGCGCCGTAGCAGATGCCCAGCACGGGCACGCCGAGTTCGTAGATCGCGGGATCGAGCGACGGCGCTCCCTCGACGTGGACGCTCTTCGGGCCGCCGGACAGGATGATCGCGGCCGGCTTGCGTTCGGCGATCTCCCCGGCGGTGATCCGGTGCGGGACGATCTCGGAGTACACCTTCAGCTCTCGCACCCGCCGGGCGATCAGCTGGGCGTACTGGGCGCCGAAGTCGACGACGAGAACGGTGGGCCGGTCGGTGTGGACGTCGGGATGCTGCGGTTGACTCAAGGGTGTGAATCGTAGATCAGGTCCGTGGTTCGTCCGCATCCTGTTCGCGCTGGCCCTCGTGGTGGCACCCTTCGTGCCCCAGACTGCATCGGCGTCCTCCCCGGACCCGACGGTCCCGCCGACGACCCAGCCGACCGACGAGATCGTCGTCGACGAGGCGAATCCGTTCCTGCCGGAGAACCGCGACCTCACCGACTGCATCGGAACGCTGCAACGCCCGGGCTGCGGCAGCGAGGCCCGCGGCGGCTGGCACCAGAACGCCGTGGCGATCGTGATGGTCACCGGCCTGCTGATCGTGTTCGGCCGTATCGCGTGGGGCGTCCGCCGCGGTCAGAGGAACGCTGCCGTCACCCCCGACTGAGGGCGCACGCCGACGTCACACGACCTCAGGATGCCGCCCTTGGAATTCATCCTGACGAACCTCGCGCCTTCGAACTCCTGGTTACCGGGGTGGGAGATGTCGCCCGGCCGGCCGGGGGTCGAAGGCACCACCAGCCCGTGACGAACGCGGCGACGGCGAGCACCGCCGACGGCAGCGTCCGTGGCCCGAGGAGTCCGATGATGGCGGCCCCGACGGTCGAACTCGCCAGACCGATGGCAATCCGAGTCGTCGACGGACGCCCGGGTCGGACGGTCTCGTCACGCCGTCGATCCCGCCAGCTACCGGTGATCGTGGCCAGGAGCGCCGTGACACCGAGAACGGCCACGAACCACAGCGGTCTCGTCAGCCACCACCCGATCGAGAAGCGAACGGGCGCCCACAGGCCCGCTGCGATCACCGCCGCGCACAGCGCCAGTGCCGTGAGATGCCACGCGTACACCGCGACCGACATCTCGCCCGCCCGGTCGAACAACTTCCGCCAACGCACCGCGAGGCGGTCGAGCCAGCCTGCCATCGTCATCAGCAGGCCGACCTGGACCACGCCAGCCACTGCGGTGAAGAGTCCGGGCGGCGTCGTGTTCGAACGCTGCCCCTCGACCGCATCGATCAGCGCTGGGTCATACCCCGCGAAGAGCACGAGGCCGCACGCAGCGACCGAGCCCGTCAACGCCATCAACGCGCCGGTCCGCTGCTCCTGAGACCATCCGGCCTCCCATCGCAGCCGCCACCAGGCCCCGATCAGCCAGGCGACTCCCCATGCCAGGACGAACCCGGGCCAACCGAGCACCTCGGGTGCTCCGAACCCGAACCGCGCGACGTCGAGGACGATCAGCACCGCGAAGCTCCCGCCAACCGCCAGCAGCGGACGATGCGCCAGGGCGGCAATCCTCGAGCCGAACGCGGCAAACGGAACGTAGACAGCGAGGAACCACAGCGGCTGTGTCGCGATCCGCCCGCCATCCGCCACGACCCCGCCTTCGCCGCGCACCAGGATCTCGCCGATGCTGGCGGCGGACCACAACACCACGACAACAGCGCCAAGACCGACGAGAACACTCAGCCGAGGCGCAGCCGATCGCGGCGTCGACGTCGCATTCGCCCAACCGGCTGCCGCGAAGAACACCGGCATCGGGGCCAACATCGCGAGCCACGCGAGGTCGGGGTACAGCGCGAGCACGTTCGCACCTCGGAGCGTTCCGTCAGGGCTCCGATCGATGACGGCCAGTGCGAGGTGACCGAGGACCACCAAGACCAACGCCCCGACGCGAGCGACGTCGATCGCTCCCCGACGTCCAGATCTCCGAACCCACGTGTGGTCGGATGCATCCACTTCCACATCCTCCCACCGGGAGCGAAGATCCGCTGTGTTGCCACGTGACGTCACGCCGTCCTCGCTGCCGTACAACTCGCCCACGTCAGGCAGATCGCGGGGCACGTCACACCCGCTTCGTCATCGAACGACCGAGAACCCCGCCGCAGTGAGGCGCCGGTGTCAGTCGTGCCGCACACCCGATGGTGGATCTGCACCGATGACGGAGACTCGCTCGCCGTAGCGGCTGAACGGGTGGTAGTCCCAGACTGCATGGTGCTGTGTGCACCGGTTGTCCCACAGCGTCACCGTGTTGGGCTCCCAACGGACGCGGCAGTGCAGTCGGGGGGTGGTGGCGACGAGTTCGAACAGCATGTCGAGCAGCGCCCTGCTCTCCCAACGTCGCAGACCGACGATGTGCGACGTGAAGCCGCTGTTCACGTACAGCACCTTGCGGCCGGTGACGGGATGCACCGTCACGACCGGATGTTCGTTGCGCGGGTAGCCACCCTCGGGCGGGGTCGACCCATAGCTGCCGACGTACGGCAAGCCACCGTCGTGGACCGCACTCAGGCCCTCGAGGAACGTCTGCATCGCGGGCGACAGCAGGTCGTAGGCGAGGTACATGTCCGCGTAGAGCGTGTCGCCGCCGCCCACTTCCGGAGTCTCGGTGATGTAGAGCGCCGAGGCGTGCGGAGGGACCGCGTCGCACGACACGTCGGTGTGCCAGCCATCGCCCGCGGTGTACGGCGAGTCCTTCGTGGTCTTCACGATCAGGACCTCGGGGTCCGTGACGCGTGAGTGATTCATCGGGTGAACGTGCAGATCGCCGAAGTATCGGCCGAATGCCTTGTGCGCCGCCCGATCGAGGTGCTGGTCGCGGAACACGAGCACGCTCCAGTCCGCGAACGCTCGGTGCAGGTCGCGGAGTTGGTGCTCGTCGAGCGGCTGCGAGAGGTCGAGCCCGTCGATCTCTGCGCCAAGGTGCGGTGTGAGCGAGGTCAACTCGAAGCTCGCGTAACGCCTGGACCCGGCGCGATGTCCGCTCTCGGCAATGGTCATGGCCCCTCCTCGTTCGCCGGCGATACGCCACGGTACTCCTCGCCGAACTCACGAGCACTCCTCACGAATCGCTCGCCTTGGCTCGCGGCCGCGAGTGGTAGCCATTCGATCGCCCACCTTCTGTCGAACGCCGCTGGCCCTAACCTCCACGTCGTGACGCCCGACGAGTTCCGCACCCACGGCCACGACCTGATCGACTGGATCGCCGACTACGTCGGTTCGATCGAGCAACGCCCGGTGGGATCGACCGTCGCTCCCGGCGACGTGCGCTCGCAGCTACCCGAGCATCCACCGACGGAACCGGAACCGTTCGAGCGCGTGATGGCCGACGTCGAGCGTGTCGTGGTGCCCGGGCTCACCCAGTGGCAGCATCCGGGCTTCTTCGCGTACTTCCCGTCCAACACGTCGTTCCCGTCGATCCTCGGCGAGCTGCTGTCGGCCGGGCTCGGCGTGCAGGGGATGAGCTGGGTGACCTCGCCGGCGTGCACCGAGGTCGAGACGCTGATGCTCGACTGGATGCAGGAGCTGCTCGACCTGCCGGAGGCGTTCCGATCCACCAGCGAGACCGGTGGTGGCGTGATCCAGGGCACCGCGAGCGAGGCGACGCTGGTGGCGATCCTCTCGGCTCGATGGCGGGCGACGGCCGGAGCGGTCAACCACGACGGTGACACCACGAGACTCGTCGCGTACGCCACCTCGCAGGCCCATTCGAGCATCGAGAAGGGACTGCGGATCGCGGGCATCGGCACCGAAAGGATCCGCGTGGTGCCCCATGACGAGGCGTTCGCGATGCGCGCCGACCCGCTCGACGCGATGATCGCCGCCGACGTCGCCGACGGACTGGTGCCGTTCTTCGTGTGCTCCACCCACGGCACGACCTCGTCGATGGCGTTCGATCCGACGAGGGCGATCGGCGAGGTGTGCCGACGCGGGACGTGTGGCTGCACGTCGACGCCGCGATGTCCGGCATCGCCGCGCTCGCGCCCGAGTTCCGCTGGGTCAACGACGGGCTGGAGTTCGCCGACTCGTACTGCACCAACCCGCACAAGTGGATGGGCGTCAACTTCGACTGCAATCTCTACTGGACCCGCAGACCGCCCGGCGCTGCTCGGCGCGCTCAGCATCCTGCCGGAGTACCTGCGATCGGAGGCCGCCGAGGCCGGTGCGGTGATCGACTACCGCGATTGGCAGATCCCGCTCGGCCGACGATTCCGGGCACTCAAGCTGTGGTTCACGATCCGCTGCGAGGGCGTGGCGTCGTTCCAGGAGATGATCCGCCGCCACGTCGAGCTGACCCAGGAACTCGCTGCCCGGATCGCTGGCGACGACCGCTTCGAGATCGTCGCACCGCATCCGCTCAACCTGCTGTGCATCGCGGTACATGGCGACGACTCGGCCGGCGAACGCGGCAACCGATACGTTGATCGAGGCGGCGAACGCCTCCGGCGAGGCGCTCTTCACCCGCACGGTGCTCGACGGCCGCTCGGTGTTGCGCGTCTCGATCGGCGCCCGCTCGACCGAGCCGCCACCACGTCGAGTCCGCCTGGCACCTGCTGACCGCCTCGCCTGACCGGCATCGAACGCATGAACAAATCGGTGCTGACGACCCATTTGTTCACAGTTCGACTGGCGACAGCAAGTTGGCAGGATGCAGACATGACCGACTCAGCGTCCCGTTGCACTCATCACGATGGCCACCGGCTACGTCGGCCCCGCTCTCGCTCGATCGCTCGCAGCCCGCGGTTTCGATCTCGTCCTCCAGGGCACCGCCGGCGACGACACGATGGTGGGCGTCGAGGCCCCCTTCGCCGAGCAGGTGCCGGCGCTCGAAGCGCTCGGCGCGACCGTGCACACGATCACCGACGTCGACCTCTCGACGGCCGAGGGCAACCAGACGCTCGTCGCCGCGACGCTCGATCGCTTCGGGCGGCTCGATTCGGCATGCCTCGTCACCGGCCTGATCGTGGTCGGCAAGTTCCTCGACATGACGATCGACCAGTGGGAACGCGTCAAGCGCATGAACCTCGACATGGTGTTCCACGGTCTGCAGGCGGTGCTGCCACCGATGGTCGAGGCGAAGCAGGGCCAGGTCGTCGTGTTCACCTCGGCCACGGGCGCCCGGCCCGACCCGATCACCTCGATCTACGGCGGCACGCGGGCAGGCGCCAACGGCATCGTTCGAGCGGTCGGGCTCGAACACGCCCGAGACGGCGTGCAGGTGAACGCCGTCGGCACGAACTACATGGACTTCCCCGGCTTCCTGAAGGCATCACGCGCCGACACCGACCCTCAGCGACGGGCGGCGATCGAGGCCCAGGTGCCGATGAAGAAGCTCGGCACGATGGACGAGCTCGCGTCGTTCACCAGCGTGCTCCTCGATGGCACGAACCGCTTCCAGACCGGCCAGTTCTTCAGCTTCAGCGGCGGCTGGAGTACCTGAGCGGGGCTACCGAGGCGTCGTCGCCCGCGTGAGCAGGTCGACGAGCATGTGCGCCGTTGCGCCCCACACGGTCTCGTCGTCGAGTTCGAAGAAGTGCAGCGGCCGGTCCATCGGCGGGCTGCCCCAGCGCTCCATCCGGTAGGTGCCGGGCCTGGCGAGTTCCGCCAGCGGCGTCCACAGCACGCGGTCGACCTCGCCGGTCCGCGGCTCGACGTCGGCCCGGTGGTCGAGCACCGACACGATCGGCACGATGTAGCTGCGGCTGACGATCGTGTTCAGGTGGGCGAGTTCGCCGACGATGCTCGGCACGCCGGGATCGAGGCCGACCTCCTCGTGGGCTTCCCGTAACGCCGTCTCGATCGGGGTCTCGCCTGGGTCGAGTCTGCCCCCTGGGAAGCTGATCTCGCCGCGGTGGTTGCGCAGGTGCATCGAACGCCTCGTGAGGAGCACCTCGGCCCCATCGTCTCCTTCGAACAGCGCGATCAGCACCGCCGACACGCGGGCGTCGGGGAACGAAGGGAGCAGCGGCGCCGAATGCTCCGGCACCTCGGCGACGACGTCGTCGACGCTCCAGCGGGTGCCGTGTGGCCACGGTGGGTCGTGGTGCTCGGTCCAGACATCGGGTCGAGGGATCTGCTGGTTCCCTCCTTGCCGCCGTTCGGTCATCCGCCACCCCGCCGCCGGACCGACGTGGAGTCGAGCGCCTGTTCGAGGTCGGCCCACAGGTCCTCGACGTCCTCGCAGCCGACGCTGAAGCGGATCAACGTCGGCGGGATCCGCTCCTGACCGGGGATGCTCGCCCGCCGCTCCATCGTCGATTCGACCCCGCCCAGGCTGGTCGCGTGGTTGACCAGCTCGGCTCGTTCGCACACCTCGGTGGCGCGCTCGCCGGGACCGGTCGTCTCGAACGACAGCATCGCCCCGAATCCCGACATGAACCGGGCGGCGACCTCGTGGGTGGGGTGGCTCGCCAGTCCGGGATAGCGCACCCGGGCGATCTCCGGATGCGCCTCGAGGCGTGTTGCGAGTTCCATCGCATTCGCCTGAGCACGCTCCAGTCGGAGTCCGAGCGTTCGTGCACCACGGATGGTCAGGAATGCCTCCATCGCCCCGATGCTCGCCCCGTGGAGCAGGCGGCGTTCGTGGAACTCGTCGAACAGGTCGTCGCGCGACACGCTCAGCACGCCGGCGAGCAGATCGGAGTGGCCACCGATGAACTTGGTCGCCGAGTGCATCACCACGTCGGCGCCGAGCGCCAGCGGCTGCTGGTTCAGCGGCGTCGCGAAGGTGCTGTCGACGGCGACGATCGTGGTGTCGGGACGCGGTACCCGGCAGATCGTCGGCAGGTCGGCGACGGTGATCAGCGGGTTCTCGGGTGATTCGAGCCAGACGAGGTCGCACTCGGCGACGGCGTCGACCCAGGCGGCGGTGTCGGCCTGGTCGAGACGTCGGACGGTCCAACGGCCTTGCCGCTCACCCTCGGCGACGATGCCGGCGACACCGTGGTAGGGGTCGGTCGGAACGGCGAGCTGCGAGCCGACCGGCAACCGCTGGAACACGACGGCGGCCGCGGCCATGCCCGACGCGAAGGCGAGCGACCGCCCGCCGTCCAGGCCACCGAGGAGTGTCTCGAGCGAGTCCGTCGTCGGCGTTCCGTCGGATCGGCTGTAGACACGCTCGTCGGGCAGGTAGAAGTTGGAGGCGAACACCGGCGCCACGTTGAGCGGCTCGCCGGGTGTCCGGTTGCGGGCGCCGGCGACGAGCCAGGTCTGCGGAGTCCACTCCCTCATGGTCGTGACGGTACCGCCGGTTCCGCTCCCGGGTCGCCCCCGCCTCGTCCGTCGAGGACCGGTGGGCCGGCGCCGGCGGTGTCAGTCGCCCTTGGCTCCGCTGTCGAAGGAGTCCTTCCAGCGCTTGAGCGAGTTGACGCCTCCGCCGACCACCCGCCCGGCGCCGCGCCCGAGTTGCTCGCTCGAGGGTCGCTCCGACCCTCCGGACTCTGCAGCGGCCGCCTTGCGCTCGGCTCGGGGAACCTTCTCGGTGAAGTCGGTGTGGAACCACACGAACCACAGCACGAACGCCACCGCACCGAGCAGCATCCGGCTGGTGTTGTCGACCGACACCCAGGGCTGCACCGCACCGGCGAGCAGCAGCACCATCACGACGACGTCGAGCCGCCGGTGGGCGCGCTTGCCCGCCCATCGGAACGCGCCGGCAGCACCCTTGGTGATCGCCGCGTTGAGGATGATCACGAGGCCGAGCACGGCGGGCACGGCGGGCTGCGGCATCTGCACCGCCACGCTGATCAAGCCGATGCCCAACAGGTACTCGATGAGCTGGTGCGCCCAGAACGGACGTCGCACTCGTTCGATCTCGACCATCGGGAGAGTCTAGGAGTCGGACTCCGACAGCCTGCCGCGAGTCCGGAGCGGAGTTGCCGCCCCGATCGCTGGCTCGGGGGCTGGATCGCAGTGGCGCGATCCAGCTCGGAAAGGAGGTCTGACACGGTTGTGTGCCAACGGGCCGACACGTCCGCGGGCGCGTCCGGCGAGCTGCCGGAAAGACCCGGACCCGGCCATGGGCGACGCTCATGGAGACCAGGCCGCTCTCGATGATGGGGCACCCGGTAAGGGCCGAAGCCGAGCGGTTCGTCGTCGCCGGTCAGCGGGTTGCTGCGCTCGGATTGTGTGTGGCCGACGGTCGATTGAAGCGGAGACCTTCGCGGCGGTCGTGACTCGAGGTCGGTGCGGTTCATGCGGGTTTGTTGAACATGTAGCGGGCGATCTTCCAGCCGGTGTCGGTGTGGCGGAACAGGAAGATCTCGCGATTCGATTCGGCCGTCTGGTCGCCGGTGGCGAGCACGGTCTGGGTGCCGTTGCTCCGGGTGAGCGCGTATGCGGCGGTGTCGCTGGTGACCTCGAGTTCGTCGATCGTGAAGGTGACGTCGAGGCGGATGGCGTCGAAGATCTGCCGGTAGGCGTCGTGCAGATCTGCACCCTCAGCAGTGGGCAGCGTGGTCGGCATGAAGATCCCGTCCGGCGTATAGCAGGACGCGGCCAGCGCAGCGTCGCTGCTGTTCAGCGAATGTTCGTACGTGGCGAGGAGTGATCGGATCTGCTCGTCGTGGTTGGTCATGTTCGTTCCACTTCGTTGAGATGGATAGGTTCCATGGAATGCAACCTTGATGGGCTACGATGCATTCCATGGAACGGACATCTGTCGTGGGACTGCCGGGTGGTCAAGATGCGGCGTCGTTGTTCAGTGAGCTGATCCGCCTCGAGACCGAACTGTGGGATCTGGTCGAGACGCGACTGCGCCGCGATCACGATCTGGCGTTGTCGTGGTTCGAACCGATGCAGGTGATCGACTCCACACCGAACTGTCGGGTGATCGACATCGCCGAAGCGTTGTCGATCACCATCGGGGGGACCAGCAAGCTCGTCGACCGGATCGAGCACGCCGGCTGGTGCCAACGTTCGCCCAACCCCGACGACGGTCGCTCATCGACGATCGAGCTGACCCGTGCGGGTCGACGGCTGCTCACCGCGGCGCAACGCACGCTCGACGACGAGATCGGCGTCCGGCTGGGTGAAACGTTGTCGACGAGCGAGCTGCAAAGCTTCGCCGCAACAATCCGCAAGCTGCGCGCCCATGTCGGTGAGCAACGAAGGAGCGCCTGAACATGGCAACGATCCCGGCCATGATGCGAGCCGTCGTGCTCGACGCACCCGGACCACCCGAGGCACTCCGGGTCCGCGCGATTCCCGTTCCGACACCGCAGGCGGGTGAGGTGCTGATCAAGGTCGCGGCGTTCGGACTCAACCGTTCCGAACTCCACACCCGCCTCGGTCTCGCCGAGGGCGTCATCTTCCCCCGGGTCCTCGGCATCGAGGCCACCGGCACCGTCGCTGCGTGCCCCTCTGGCGAGTACACGGTCGGCCAACAGGTCGCGGCGTTGATGGGTGGTATGGGTCGCACCTTCGACGGCGGGTACGCCGAGTACACCTGTGTCCCCGTCCGACAGGTCGTGCCCTTCACCAGCAGCCTCGACTGGGCCACGCTCGGAGCGGTGCCCGAGATGCTGCAGACCTCACACGGATCGCTCACGATCGGACTCGACGCCCGAGCGGGTCAGTCGATCCTTATTCGTGGGGGAACCTCCTCGATCGGAATGGCCACCGCAGTGCTCGCCAAACGACTCGGCATGACCGTGCTGTCCACCACCCGCAAACCCGACCGCGCCGAGGCGCTCCACCAGGTGGGTGTCGACTACGTCCTCGTCGACGACGGCAACGTCGCCGACCAAGCCCGAGCGATCGTGCCGGGCGGCGTCGACGCCGCACTCGAACTCGTCGGCACACCGACCCTGCCCGACACGCTTCGCGCGACCCGCATCCATGGAGTGGTGTGCTTCACCGGGATGCTCTCCAACCAGTGGACCGTGCGCGACTTCTACCCGATCGACTACCTCCCACGCGGTGTCCGCCTCACCGCCTACGGAGGAGACGCCACCGACCTGCCCACCCACGTCCTCCAGGACTTCCTCGACGCCGTCGCAGCCGGCGACGCCATCGTGCCCATCCACAAGACCTACCGCCTCGACAACATCGCCGCGGCACACGCCGACATGGAAGCCGGACGCGCCACCGGCAAACTCGTCGTCCTACCCTGACACCAAACCCGACTCAGCCTCCCCGAAGCCACCGGGAGTATCGGGTGCGCTGCTTGGGCCGATATCGAGTGGTCTTCCTGCGCTGGCGTTGTGGCCGCCCGGGTCTGCTCAGCCGGTGTTCTGGTGGAGGTTGGCGTATCCCCAGATCAACATGATCGAGAACACAGCGATGGCTCCGAGCACTAGCCCGATGATCGCGCGTCGTTCCCATCGGGCCCCTGCCTGGATGCACTGTGACCGAGAGTTCAGGGAGAAGGCGATCGCCAACGTCGGGAACACCGCCATCGTCACGATCAGGGCAACACCGACCTCGGACGCCGCTCCGGTGTCGCCCTGTGCGAGGGCGATGATGCCCGCTCCGAGCACGATCGCTCCTAGCACTCCAGTCAGCAGCGAGTTGTCGGCGCTGCGACGCGTTGACGCGGTCGGTATGAGTATCGCTCCCGTCACGATCGCGTAGCCGATGGTCGGCAGAAGGGCACCCATCTGTAGGTCGATGAGTTCCAAGGTGACCAGTGCCGCCAGGCTCCACACAACAGCGAGGAGCGCGACCGCCTGGGCGCCCAGCATCGCGATGGGCACACGTGTCAACAGTGCGACGCCAACCAGCAACGCGACACCGGCGAGCAGGACCCAGGCTCCGCCGTTGAAGTAGGCCCGCGCGATGACCTCGGCCCACGCAGTGTCCTTGAAGCCGTAGGGCGGGTCACCGTAAGAAAGGTCGAGGAACCCGGTCGATGAATCCGAACTGCTCACCCACGTCGCCAGTGTCAATCCGTAGGCGACGAGCACAAGTCCCGACACGACCGCGAGGCGAACAGCACCGCCGTGCGCGAATCCCGGCGAAGGACTCGACATGCACCAGCATCCTACGCCGACACCTCGACGACGCGCAGGTCGTCCGATCCACCAACGTTGCGGAATCGGGCGCACACGCTGCCCAATCGATTCGGCCCGGGCAACCGCTCGCCAACCGGCGCACCGCAGCGGAGCGGGCTGTGGTTATCGAGCTGTGACTCTGTAGACGCCGGTCCTGTGGATCGGTCCGAATTGGAGGTCACCCTCGAACGCTTGGCTGCCGCCTTCGAGTAGATGCGGTCACCACGACGTCCGCCTACTCGTTGGTCGGGGAGGGCCAGGTTCGGTCACGACTCGGCGGGCTGGTTCATTCCTCGCGGAGGTCGGCGGCCGGTGGGCGTCGGGCGGCGACGATTCCGGGCGCGGCGGAGACCGCTGCTGCGCCGATGATCGAGATGCCGAGGATGCCGATCAGGAGTGGGAGCGGGATCGTGGGTGTGTCGATCATCCCGATCTGGTCGACCGCTGCCAGCCACGTCCAGCGCCCGATCACGATGCCGAGGGGCATACCGGCGACGAGACCGATCAACGCCACGGCGACGGCCTGACAGACCACGCTCCAGGCGACCTGCCGGCGAAGGAACCCGAGCGCCCGAACGATTGCGAACTCGCCGCGGCGCAGCCGCGTCGACAGGGCGAGGAAATGGAGCAGCCCGACCGTGCCGAGCAGGGCGAGAAAGATCGCCACCGACAGCAGGATCGGGCGAACCGTGTCGAGTTGGGTGAGCAGTTCGGGTGGACGAGGTGCCGAGTAGATGGTGAAATCCAGCGGATAGTCGGCGCTGAGTGCAGCGATGGTTTGATCGCGGTCGGCACCGTCTGGAAAGCCGAGTACCAGCCAGGCATAGGGCAAGTCGAGCACCGGCTGACCGGCCAACCGCTCGAGCCCCGCGGCGGTGACGATCGCGCCGTCGCCGGGGCGGTCCGCATCACCGAAGACCGGGTTGACCACCGCGCCGACCACTCGCATCTCATCGACACTCCCGTCCGCGGCGGTGACGTCGACCATGTCGCCGATCTCCGCTCCTGTCGCCGATGACGCGCTGCTGCCGAGGGCGATCTCGTCGGGTGACGTGGGCAGTCGTCCGGCGGTGATCGGCGGATCGATCGTGCCGGCGAACACCTCGAAGGCGCAGGCCTGGACCAGCTCGGCGCGTACACCGAATGTGGCGCAGAAGACGCCACCGACAGCCTCGACGCGCTCGTCAGCGGAGAGCTGTTCGACGGTGACCAACTGATCACCCAATACGTCGGGCTGAGCGTCCCACACCCACCCGAAGCGTGTCGGGTCGTCGGCTGCTGCATCCCTGCTGGTCACGAACACGGCGATCGCGGTCGTGCCTGCCACGGCGAGAACGGCGCCGGCGATCGCCGTCGTCGAGCGAATGTTGCGGTTGCGGCCCGACGCCGGGGTGACGACCGACGACCACCCGACGGTCGCCGGCGGCGACAGCCACTGCGCTGGAACCGACCACCTCGAAACGTGTGTTCGCGACGATCGCGCATCCCTGGGCGCAGCGGCCACCTGGCGGTGAACGAGGAGCATCGCGATCAGCATGAGGATGACGATGAGCGCCGCTGTTCCACCCAGGTGCACCAGCCGATCGAACCGCAGCGAGCGGTCGATCTCCGCTCTCCGCGCGGACCCGATCGGAAACCGCGACGAGGCCAACCACGCGATGACCGCACCGACGATCGCGCCCGAGCAGATCACCATCCCGATCGGTACGAGCACACCGCGGGCAACCTCACCACTCGTCATACCGAGCGAACGTGCGACCTCGCCAGTGGCGCGGGTCAGGTCGACTTGCCTGGCGATCGCCTGGGTCAACGCCAGCAACCCGGCGACCACGGCGATCGCCGTGAACAGCCAGAGACCTGTCGCCAGCGTGCGCACGCCGGTGGGCACTGCACCGTTGCTGATCTCGCCAATGCTGGCCGAGATCTCCGCTCGCTCGACATCGACACCCTCGATCAACAACTGTCGTGCAACCGCCAGATCGAACGTGTCGAGATCGGTACGCATGTAGTAGAAGGCGGTGAACGCCGCTGAATCGGCCGTTCGGGCAGAGAACGACGGCGCGGCGTAGCCGGTCAGTGGACCATCCTGCTGGAAGAGGCTGTAGGGATCGCGCACGACACCGACGATGTCCAGGCTGCCCGCCGGCCCGTCCAGATCGAAGCCCCCACCGAGGAACAACCCGTTCGCTGTTTCCGGGGTGATCGTTTCGATCTCGAGTTGGTCCCCAACACCCAGATCGAACTCCCGTGCAGCGTTCGCGTTGAGGGCCACTTCGTTGTCGGTCGACGGCAGACGGCCCTCGATCACGACCGGACCGCCGATCTCGAGGTATCGGCTGTCGGGTCCGGTGATGATCCCGAAATCTCTTTCCGTTCCCGCGGTGGCAACCCACACCTCGGGGGCCACCTCGATCACCCCGTCCAAGCGAGCGAGGTCGTCCGCCATACCGAGGACCTCGTCGGGATCGGATGCATGCCCCGGCCACGAAGCCAGAACCACCGCATTGGGGGCGTTCGTGGCGGCGAGAAAGCGGTCGTAGACCGACGCTGTCCGCCGAGCCCCGGCCGCACCCCCGAGCACGATTGCGGTGACCACAGCAATGAACACAGCCAGCCAGATCAGCGAAGCACGCCGTTGCCGAACTTCCGACCACGCGAGCATCCTGACGGCGTCGCTCACGGTGTTCCCCGGTCGACTTCGTCGAGGGCGCGCATCGACACAACCCGGTCGTCGTCGGTGCCCGGCCCTGGACCTCCCACGCGATCCATTCGACCATCTGTCGCAGCGGCGCGCCAGTGAGCAGGCTGGTGTCGTCGAGGGATGCCTGCACCCCCATAATCGTGGACCCGATCGTGCACGCATCACCCAGCCGAGGATGGACATACCACGTGCCTTCCGGTGGCCCTGCCAGGCACGCCTCCGGTCGTCGGCTGCCTGACCCAGCACCAGGCCATGATCGGCGGGACCACACAGGTCCGGCACGCACGAGATCGTCCTCCCACTCGAAGACGCGCGTACGCGCCTCTCACTGGTACCCCGAGCAATAATCGCAGGCTGGAACTGTCCGGTCAGCGCTCGACTTCCGGCGCACTGTGACGGGCTGCTGCTCGAGTAGGCCCGCACGTAATCCCGGCCCATGGCACGGTCGGATGTGCCAGATTGATGGGACGGCCGTTTTCGTCGAGCGAAGGCCGCTACGTGGAGGGAGAACGCGAATGAATCTCGATGATCGCGTCGTCGTTGTGACCGGGGCATCCAGCGGTATCGGGGCTGCCGTGTCAGTCGAGGTGGCGCGTCGTGGAGCGACCGTCGGGTTGATCGCCCGACGTCTCGACCGTCTGGAACGAGTGGCACGCGAGGTCGAGGCCGCCGGTAGCGCAGCGCACGTGTTCGAGGTCGATGTTCGCGACAGCGCAAGGTTGACTCGCGCCATCGATGATTTCGCGGGGCAGCAGGGGCGTCTCGACGTCCTCGTGAACAATGCCGGCTACGGCTATTGGGAACGTGTGGCCGATGCCGATCCCGACGAGTGGCGCAAGGAAGTCGAGATCAACCTCATTGCCCCGATGTACGCCACACGCGCGCCGCACTTACTCACATGATCGCAGCCGGACACGGACACATCGTCAACGTGTCCTCGATGGCTTCGCGTGGTCCGACGTCGCACGGGGCCGGATACGCAGCCTCGAAGGCCGGGCTGAACATTCTCAGTGACTCGGTGCTGGTCGACCTGAACCGACAGGGCATCAAGACGACCCTGGTCGAGACCGGTGAGGTGGCGACCGAAATGCAGACCCCCGACGACATCGCGTCCATGAAGATGTTGGACGCAACCGATGTCGCCGACGCGATCGTGTACGCCCTCACCCGACCCGACCACGTGTGCGTCAACGACATCCAGCTCTTTGCACCGAAGACAGCCTGACCACCGCGCGCTAATCGCCAGCCACCCAGCAGCAGGACACCGAGCACACGACCATTCGATAACCGGCGCACTGTGCGACCTCGGAGCACGATCGGCCCACTACATAATCACTGCTGACGAAAGCGTCCGGTTGACGATCGCCCACTGAGACATCTGAGGAACATGTCCGAGCGGTGTCGAATGGAACGGACGAGGTCCTTCTCGTCCTCGACTGGGACGCGGCCCGATGACCGTGTCACACCATCAGCGACCGAAGATCAACGTGGCGACAGTCACGACGATCAGCACCACCATGATCAAGGCCGCCCACACTCCAGCAGCTGTTGCAACGAACCGACCGCCTCGTTCCGAACCACCGCGGCTGGACCTCATCGCAAGCGCTACGCCCACCGCAACGATGGCCAGCACGAGCAGCAGCGGCATGTTTCAACTCTCCCGGATCGTTGAGCAGATGGCCCAGAGTCCTTGGCCCCGTCGTGACAACCCTGAGCATTTCAACACCTGAGCGCCCGTCGGGACACGTCAGGACACGGCGGCAAGTAGACGGTGCACCCATCTGGCTTGCCTCCGGCGATCGACTCGCTCATCGCGACACCCTGCACGCGCTGTCAACGAGGCATGCCCGAGATCACCTGTCACCGGCTCGGTGACGCGATTACGTGACGCGGGACTTGGGCCGTACCCAGTGGCCGGCCGTTGGTCGATGTCGGGTTACGGCGCTCGCATTATGAGCGGCGCCACCGGAACGGCAGGTACACGCGTTTGCCGGTTCCCCGATGGGTCCCAAGCCGTCGCGTCGCCGCGAATATCGTGCACCGCCCTGGGGTCGTTCGTCGCTGGGAGTCGGTTCTGTCCACCTTGCCCGTTCACTGATGCCGGGACGACGCACTCGCCGCTTGGTGAGACCTGAACGGTGAGTTGACCGGCCGCTGGTGGGGTGGTCAGAGGCCGTAGAGGGTGCTGGCGAGGTCGGGGAATGCGGCGAGTACCGGCCCGACGAAGACGTTGGACGCACCGTATTCGTTGGTGTAGGCGACGAACACGGCTCCGGTCTCGGGGTTGTGCGCGGCGAGGGAGTCCCAGCCGAGGATCGATCCGGTGTGGCCGTACCAGCCGTCGCCGAAGTCGATGATGCCGAGTCCGTAGTCGACGCCCTCGACAATCGGAGCGGACTCGAGTCGCTGTGCGGCCAACTCCGGGGGCAGGAAATCGTTGCCGAAACCGGTCGCTGCCCATGCACCGAGATCCTCGAGTGTGGAGTACATCGACCCGCCGACACCGCCCCAGTTCGGGTTGTACGACGACACGTCACCGAGCGGTTCGACATCGATCCCTTCGGCCGCCAGGTAGGAGACGCCGATTTCGTTGACGTACCCGTCACTCGACGGATCCGGCATCTCGATGTCGTCGCCGACGGTCAGCACCGTGGTGGTCAAACCGGCGTCGGCGGCGAGCTCGTTGAGCACCTCTTCTGATGGTTGGCCCGTCAACTCCTCCAACATGTCGCCGAGGATCAGGTAGTTCGTCGTCGAATAGCCCGCTGTCCCCGCCGGCTCGACTCCGCCCTCGACGGTCTCGACGATGACCTCGTCGAGATCGACCACCTCGGTCGGGTTCTCCAGCACGTCGGGTACCACGAGGAATTCGTATTCGGGAATCCCGCTCTGCATCGCCAATAGCTGCTCGACGGTGATCTCCGCGATGTCGGGCAGCTCAGCGGCCAGGTCGGGTAGCACGTCGGCGACCGTGTCGTCGAGCGACAGTGTCCCCGCAGCGACCTGCTGCAACACAGCGGTGGCGGTGAACGTCTTGGTGATACTGCCGATACGTCCCGAATCCTCTGCGGTGGCGGCTGTTTCCTCGGCCACGGCGTCACCGTATGCGGCCAGATGGACTCCCTTGGCCGGGTCCCACACCCCGACCCACATGCCCGGTATCACACCTTCGCCCAGTGCCAGTGCTTCCATCGCCGCGTCGTCGATCACCGCGGCGTCCGCGTCGCTCATCGGAGCAGTCTGCACCTCGACACCGGCGGACTCCCCGGAGTCATCGCTCGGTGCGGTGCTGTCGGTCGTCGGTGCGTCGGTGCTGTCGGTGGTCGGTGCGTCGGTGATCGGAGCCGACTCGACCGTCGAAGTCTCCGCCGAAACCGTGTCGTCGGCTGCGTCGTCATCGCTTCCGCAGGCAGCCGCGACCAGGCTGAGACACACCGCTGCAACCGCCACACGGCGGGCAACTCGTGTCACCCCGCCTCCGTTGGCCGAGCGGGAGGACAGGGTACGAGTCGAATTCACGGCACAGAAGCTATCGGAGCCGAACGCCCGTCGCTTCGGGGATGGCACTCTTCCGTTTCCGATCATCGGGAGCCCGACAACACCGCATGTGATTCGGCTGAAGTCGGACGCTTCCTCGGGCGTGCGGGTCGACGGCTCACCGCCAGTACCGACCAGTCGTAAGGACTCGGAATTCGAGACGCGGCCGCCTGGCGCGACAACCGTTGACCGGCGTGGAGCGACGAATCCCGACGGTCAGGTGTCAGCCGTTCTCGTCGAAGAACCGCTCGGACTGATCGTTGCCGTACAACGCCCACAGCACGAACACGCCGATGAACAAGGTGAACACGGATCGGTAGACATAGCCGCCGACATGGTGAGCGATCAGCGTGTACACCGCCAACGCCATCGCGATGCCTTGCACGACGGCGATGACCAGCCGCCAACCGCTGCTGCCACGCATCAACCCCGCCGCAGCGATGAACAACAGGGCGGCGGCGACGAACTCGGCAATGATCGTGCCGGTCAAACCACCGCTTGAGAGCGGGGCGCCTTCTTGTTCCAGCCAGTCGAGCACGTCGTTGCGCCAGATGATCAACGACACCCCCGCAATCACGGCGAGCGCGGCCTGGATGTACATGATCACCGCGATGAACGAGACCACACCCGGTCGTGCGGTCGTGGACGGGGCTGTGCTGGTAGAGCTCATGGCGCAACAATAGGTCGGTCGCTCATCGCACTGTGGGATTCTCGGCGTACCTGGAGGCCACCCTGTACCTGTGCGCCGGCTTCATCGTGGTGACGTCCGCCAAATTGGCCCGCCACCCGACCTTCGGGACTCGACAACACCCGGGTCGCGGTGAGAGGGAGGTCAGGTCACTTGGATCGCGTCGAGCACCTCGGGCTTGGTCGACCGCATGGCCGGGATGAGCGCCGCGACGTAGCCGAGCACGACACCGGCGACGAGCACGATCACGAGCTGGAACGGGGCGAAGTCGACGCCGATGTCAGCGCTTGACAAACGGTCGATTGCGAACACGAGCGAGAATCCCATGAACGCACCCATCACGACACCGCTGACCGTGCCGAGCACGGCGATGAGAATCGACTCGATCCGCACCATCCGCCGGACACGACGGTCGACCATGCCGACGATGCGCAACAGTCCGAGCTCGCGGCGGCGTTCGATGATCGACAACGACATCGTGTTGACGATGCCGATCAGGGCGACGACGATGCTCATCAACAGCAACCCGTTGACCGCGTTGATCATGAAGTCGAAGATCTGTCCGACGAGCACGCTGAACACGTTGCCGGCCTCCAAGGTGATGTCGGGGCGCAGGTCGGTGACCGCCTCGATCTCGTCCTCGACGTCGGACTCGGTGGCGTCCTTGGCATCGATGAAGGCGGCGGTCGGCGCCGTGTCGCCGACGAAGGCGTCGAACGACTCGGGTGTGGCGATGTTGCCGAGCCTGATTGCGTCGAGGCTGAAGCCGATCGTGCCCGCAACCGTGAACTCGGCGGTGTCACCGGCACTGTCGACGTAGGTCACGGTCGAACCGATCTCCGGTGTGGCCTCGCCGAGATTGACCACGAGCACCTCGCCGGCGGCGAGGTTGGCAACATCGGTGCCCTCGTCGACGTTGATGTTCGCCACCTCCGACAGCGCCACCAGGTCACCCGTCGACAGCGAGTGCGGGATACCGCCTTCGTCGTCCTGCTGAGCGACGGTCTCGGTGCGGAACGGAATCACCCGCTCGACGTCGTCGATGGCCTCGAGGTCGTCGACGAGTTGATCGTCGACGGTGCCACCGTCACTCGACATGGTGAAATCGGCCGAAGCGAGGGCGTCAATCTTGTCGACGGCGAAGTCCTTGAGACTGGTACCCGACACGGTCACGAGGGTCACGAGGAACACGCCGATCAGGAGCGCATTGGCCGTCGTGGCGGTGCGCCGCGGGTTACGTCCGATGTTGTCGGCGGCGAGGCGTCCCTCGAGGCCGAGCGTGGCAATCGCCGGCTTGAACAGCCGACTCGCCCCGAGCGCGATCACCGGCCCGGCCAGGATGACCCCGATGAAGAAGGCGAGCGCGGAGAACACCACCAACCCCGCCGATGGCGCGATCAGCAGCCCCGCAGCACCACCTCCGACGAGCACGGCAACGGTGATCACTCGCTGTTGCGTGAGCGTCTTGCTCTCCACGGCCGACTCCCGCAGCGCCTCGATCGGTTCGACGCGGCCCGCCTTACGGGCGGGTCGCATGACCGAGAGGAACGTGATCACCGTGCCGATCACGATGCCCTGGATCACGACGGCCGGCGACACGGCCAGTCCGCTGCCGGGGAGGTCGACGCCGAACAATGAGATGACGAGGATCAGCAGGTACGTCAGCGCGAAGCCGAGCGCCACCCCGAGGACCGAGCCGAGCAGACCGATCAGCAGACCTTCCCACCGAAGCGAGCGCCGGAGCTGCTTGGGTGTGGCGCCGATCGCAGAGAGCACCGCCAATTCACGCATCCGTTGGGCGACGATCACGGTGAACGTGTTGACGATCACGAAGCCACCGACGAAGAGCGCGATCAGCGAGAACGCCTGCAGCGCACGCTTGAGGATGCCGCCGATCGCGCCGGCCGCAGTGGCCCGATCCTGCACGAAGTCGTCGCCGGCCTGCACGACCATGCCGGGTGGGACGAGCGGTTCGATCGCGGCGACGAGGTCGTCCTGGCTGCCCTCGCCGCGCACATAGATGTCGTCGTACTCACGTTGCCCCGAGTTGAACCAGACGAAGGCGTCGTCGTCGATCACCGAGACGGTGCCGCCGTCGTCCTGGGCTGCGTTCTCGCCGAACTCGGTGATGCCGACGATCGTGACCTCTTCCGGGCCGGCCAGGGTGAGCAGTGTGACCGATTGTCCGACGGACAGGTCCTCGTCGTCGACCGTGGCACGGTCGACGACGATCTCACCGGACGCTGCCGGCGCGACCCCCTCGACGATGTCGGTGTGGTTGAGTTCGTCGTCGTCGACCCAGGTGCGGCCCGTGGCGTCGTCGGCGAACGTGGCGCCGTCGTCGGCAAGGAACGCGACCGAGCCGGTCAGGTGGCCGGCGACGGCGGCAACCTCGGGCAGCGCGGCGATGTCGTCAGCGACGTCAGCCGAGATGCGGTACCGAGCTGCGAACTCCGAGCCGGACGCCTCGGAGTCCTCGTCGGCGATGACGGCGGCGTCCACGCCGCTGTACTGGTCGCGAGCGTTGCCCTCGAGAGCGTCGGTCACACGATCGGCCATGAAGCCGGAGGCTGCGAAGAAGGCAACACCGGTCATGATCGCCACCAGGGTGGCGACGTACCGCCCGACGTTCATCTTGACGCCGCGGAGGGCGAGCGTGAACATGTCAGGCTTCGAAACGCTTCATCCGGTCGAGCACCCGATCGGTGGTCGGTTCGGCCATCTCGTCGATGATCTGGCCGTCGGCGAGGAACAGAACGTTGTCCGCGTACGACGCCGCGTGCGGGTCGTGGGTGACCATCACGATCGTCTGGCCGGACTCGTCGACCGCTCGCCGCATGAAGGTCAGGATCTCGGTGCCGGTGCTCGAGTCGAGGGCGCCGGTGGGCTCGTCGGCGAAGACGATGTCAGGCCGAGGAACGAGAGCGCGGGCGACGGCGACGCGCTGCTGCTGACCTCCCGACAGCTGGCTCGGCAGGTTGCCGAGGCGATCGGTGAGCCGGACGGTGTTGACGATCGTGTCGAACCACTGCCGGTCGGGTGCTTCACCGGCCAATGTGAGTGGGAGGAGCACGTTCTCCTCGGCGGTGAGCGTCGGGATCAGGTTGTACTGCTGGAAGATGAAGCCGAGGTGGTCCCGGCGCAACAGGGTGAGCTGGGTCTTGTTGAGCTTCGACAGCTCGGTCTCACCGATGTACACCGCGCCCGAGGTGAGCCGGTCGAGTCCGGCCACGCACTGCATGAGCGTGCTCTTGCCCGACCCGGACGGCCCCATGATCGCCGTGAACTCGTGGGCCGGGAATTGCACCGTCACGCCGGCAAGTGCGTGCACGGCCGCGTCGCCTTCACCGTAGGTCTTCGTGGCATCGACGGATCGCGCAGCCACCTGGGTAGCGGTGCTCGTGTCGGTCATCGGTGATGTCCCCTCGGTTCCGAAGCGTTGAGCGCCGAACACGTGGCCCGACTGGGTCCGGGGAACCTTAGTCGCCGGGTGGTCCCGAAGGGGACACTGAAGAAGCCGCTGCAGGCAAGGCCCGAGCACCCCTCGTGAACCGAATTTCGCCGTCGGCGCCCAGAAACTGCATCCAGGAGAAGCGACGAATGAGCTTGGTCGCAGCGGTCCGCCCACCCCGCCGGCGTCTTCGGACCATTGCCGAAGTGCCTGGGTAGGGGGCACGCATAATCGCGCCTTGCCGAGGCAGATCGAACCGAGCAGATCGGCACTTTCGATCGGGGACAACACGCCAAGGCCCCGCTCATAATCGCGGGCGAGAGCGCACGGACGGGCACTCGGGAACCGGCGCACTGTGACGCGGTGCCGCTCGAGTTGACCCGCACGTAATCCCAGGCACGACCATCGGCCAGCGACCCGGGCAGCGAATGGGATTATCGGGGCCGCGACTTGGGCTTCGAAATCGCGGCGCCTGGTGGTGGGTCTACGGCTCGACGAGGCAGTCAGTGAGCCCGAAGTCTTGGGTGAGTTGGTTCACGTCTTCGAGTGCTGTCTGGAACGCTTCGGCGCTTGTCTGAGCTTCGGGGGTGAGTTCGTCGATCGAGCCGCCTTCGATAATGGCGTTGAGGACGTCTTCGCGTGCTCCGGTGAATTCGTCGAAGGCTTTGACGATGGCGTCAGCCTTCGCAGCGTCGTCACCTTCCGGCAGTCCGAGGTCTTTGAGTTCGGCGACTGCTTGCTGGTCGAGTGCGATGATTTGGTCGCTGGCCGATATGAGTTCCTCCAGAGCTGACACCGTCATCATCGTGATCAGAGACGGGCTCTTCATTTCGTACCTCCGTTGTCCTGTCCGGCTCAACGTCCGGCTTCGGGGATCGACACGACAAGACAGGAGGACACAAGCTGGCGACATGCGCCGAGTTGCTCGTCGTGGTCGGCTGAGATTGGTCACGGCTACATCCGTTCTGCGAACGGGTCGTCCCAGAGAACGTTGAGCCCGTCCTCGCTGCCGGCGGTCAGCACCATGGCCCTGAACGACTCAAAGCCGTTGGCGTGCGAGTAGGAGATCACCTGGGCGCCGTCGAGACGTCCGACCAGTTCGGTTGGCTCGTCGCCACCGCCTCTGCAGGTCAGCTCCAACCGTCCGCTCGTCGAGGGAGGTGCGATCTCTTCCTCGATGAGCACGTCGACGGTGTCGGTTTCCACGATGAGTGTCGCGTAGCCATGCGGGTCGACCATGAAGTCGTAGGTGGCACCGGCTGCTCTGCATCCGATACCGATGAAGTAGTCCTGCGACCCGGCCTCCCGCACGTCGAACGACGCGGCGACTAGGACGGAACGTTCGCTGGGCTCCCAGAACGATCGGGCACTCTGCCAGTTCGCCGGGGCGGGTTCGAGGATCATCGCGTATCCGCCGTCGGCGAAATCGAGTGTGACGAGGTCGTCGCTCTCATGGGCGAACGGGCCACGACCATCATCAAGATCGTCATCGATCAGCGTTGCCGGAGCGACCGCGCTCAGGATCAAGCCGAGTGCGGTGAGCGCAACGAATGTGAGACCGACGCCGAGGAGTACCCAAGGCCATCTGCGTCGGTCGGCGCTGAGCAGGACTGGTGGGTGGAGCGAGAGGCCCCGAGTCCGGTGGACGGAGACTGTCCGTCTGTACCGGCGGGGGA
The DNA here is from genome assembly GCA_963698435.1 of Ilumatobacteraceae bacterium. Classification (GTDB taxonomy): domain Bacteria; phylum Actinomycetota; class Acidimicrobiia; order Acidimicrobiales; family Ilumatobacteraceae; genus Sva-07. The sequence goes on from CAVOQV010000005.1 coordinate 731,582, forward strand.
GGCAGCTGAGTGGTGTTCATCAGACTCACCTCGCTGGACCATTCCGATGGATCTGCTCGAATCGTCTACCCACGCCGGGCGAACCGATAGGGAACAAGGTCGCTGCCACGCGCCACGGTGCCTTGGTCCGGACTCAGCATCCACTGCGCGAAGGCGACAAGCAAGCTCAGCCACGGCCACTCGGTTTCCGGCGAACTGTTGCGGGAGAATGTTCACTTTCGCCCGCACGTAATCCCGGTCATGGTCGGGATGATGAGGCGTGCGACTTGGGCCGGTGTCGGGTGCCCCTGACCGGCACGTTGGGGATGCCGGGGGCCTCCGACGGGCAGCACCTTCTGGGGCGTCCTTCGCCGGGTCATCCGGTGGCGGTTGAGGCCTACTGCGCCATCTGCGTGAACACGTCGACCGCATCGACGAACGCTCGATACTCGACGATTCGACCGTCCTCGATCTCGAAAACGCTCGCGACGAGACGCGGGATCACCGGAGCGCCCGAGGCGGACACCGCGCTCGGGTGACGCGGCTCGCCGTCCCATCGCCAGATGCCCACCACCGACGTCTCGGTCGCGATGATCTTGAGCACTTCGACTTGGAGATCCGGTGTGTTCTCGCAGAAGCCACGAGCGTGTGCGTCGAGCGCAGCGGCGCCGATGAGGTGCGGCTGCGTATGGTCGACCATGTCGTCAGCGGCCAGTTCGGCGACGAGGTCGAAGCGGCGGTTGCCAAGCACCTCGTCGAGATAGGTCGCCATGATCGTGCGGCTCTGCTCGTGACTCATCCGTCGAGTATCACAGGCGTGATGAGCGAACCCGTGTACATGATCGGCATCATCGACGTGGAGGACTTCGAGTCGTACTTCGTCGAGTACGGCATCCCGGTCGGCCAGATGTTCGCCGACATCGGCGCCGAGATCATCGTGGCCAGTCAGGACGCCGAAGTTCTCGAAGGTCGCTGGCCCGGCACGTGGACGGTGGTGGTGAAGGTGCCGAACGCGGAGGCGGCCCGCGAGCTCTATCACTCCGAGCGCTACGCCCCCTTCCGGTCCGCCCGCCAACACCGCCTCGCCTCGAGCACCGCGCTCGTCATCGTCCCAGGCGTCCCAACCGCAGCGACGTGACCGTCACATCAGCCGTAGCAGTACCTCTTCGTTGAAGCGCTCCATCTGCTCGTCGGCCTGCTCGCAGCGGTCACCCAACCCACTCGACATCAGCGCACGCCCGCAACCCCGGCCAGGGCGGCGCCCCGCACTGTCACCCGGTCGGGCGTCTCGACCTCGTTGCCGAAGTGCCGCTCGGCGGCAGTGCGGAGAACCGATCACCAGACGCGACGGAGCCCCGAGGTCTCCCTCGGGGCTCCGTTCGAGTGTTCTGGTGTTCAGGATCGGATGCGTGATCCGACGGCCGAAGCCGTCGTCACATCATGCCGCCCATGCCACCCATGCCGCCGCCGGGCATGCCGCCCATACCGGCGTCGTCTTCGGGCTCGTCGGCAACGAGGCACTCGGTGGTGAGCACCATCGCAGCGATCGACGCAGCGTTCTGCAGACCCGCACGGGTCACCTTGGCCGGGTCGATGATGCCCGCAGCGATGAGGTCCATCATCTCGCCGGTCGCAGCGTTCATGCCCATCGAGCCTTCGGCAGCCTCGACCTCACGAACCACGACGGAACCTTCGAGGCCGGCGTTGTTGGCGATGTTGCGAGCCGGCGCGGTGAGCGCTTCCCACACGGTCTTGGCACCGGTCTTCTCGTCGCCTTCCAGCGAGTCGACGACAGCCTGGACGTCCTTGCGGGCCCGGATGAGGGCGGTGCCGCCACCGGCGACCACGCCTTCCTCGATCGCGGCGCGAACCGACGACACGGCATCTTCGATGCGGTGCTTCTTCTCCTTGAGCTCGACCTCGGTGGCGGCGCCGACCTTGATCAGCGCCACACCGCCGGCCAGCTTCGCGAGGCGCTCCTGGAGCTTCTCACGATCCCAGTCGGAGTCGGTGTTCTCGATCTCGGCCTTGATCTGGTTGACGCGGCCGTCGATGTCCTCGGTCGTTCCGCCACCGTCGACGATGGTCGTGTTGTCCTTGGTGATCACGACGCGCTTGGCGGTGCCGAGCAGGTCGAGAGTGACGTTCTCGAGCTTGAGGCCGACCTCTTCGCTGACGACCTGGCCACCCGTGAGAACGGCCATGTCCTGGAGCATCGCCTTGCGGCGGTCGCCGAAGCCGGGTGCCTTGACCGCGGCGGCGTTGAACGTGCCACGGATCTTGTTGACGACGAGGGTCGCAAGGGCTTCGCCCTCGATGTCCTCGGCGATGATCACGAGCGGCTTGCCGGTCTGCATCACGGCCTCGAGGGTCGGCAGCATGGCCTGCACCGTCGAGATCTTGGCGCTGTTGAGCAGGATGTAGGCGTCTTCGAGGACGACTTCCTGACGCTCGGCGTCGGTGACGAAGTACGGGGACAGGTAGCCCTTGTCGAACTGCATGCCCTCGGTGAAGTCGAGCTCGGTGCCGAACGTGTTCGACTCCTCGACGGTGACGACACCGTCCTTGCCGACCTTGTCGATGGCGTCGGCGATGACCTCGCCGATCGACGCGTCGGCCGCCGAGATGGTGGCGACGCTGGCGATGTCGGACTTGTCGTCGACGTCCTTGGCCTGCTTGGCGATCGAGTCGACCGCCGCGGCAACGGCCTTCTCGATGCCGCGCTTGACCGACATCGGGTTCGCGCCGGCAGCGACGTTCTTCATGCCGGTCGAGACCATCGCCTGGGCGAGCACGGTGGCGGTGGTGGTGCCGTCACCAGCGATGTCGTCGGTCTTGGTGGCCACTTCCTTGACGAGCTGTGCGCCCATGTTCTCGAAGGCGTCCTCGAGCTCGATCTCCTTGGCGATGGACACGCCATCGTTGGTGATCGTCGGGGCGCCGAACTTCTTGTCGAGCACCACGTTGCGGCCCTTGGGGCCGATGGTCACGCGGACGGCGTCGGCGAGCTTGTTGACGCCGGCTTCGAGGGCGCGGCGGGCCTCATCGTCGAACTTCAGTACTTTTGCCATTGGGGGTTCCTCTCTGGCTGTCGAATGTGTTGCGGTTGCGGTGTGGGATCGGTGCTGATGTCGCGGGGCGACGATCAGCTCTCCACGACCGCGAGAACGTCGCGGCTGTTGAGCACGAGCAGGTCTTCGCCGTTGACGGCGACTTCGGTTCCGCCGTACTTCGAGTACAGGACGGTGTCACCGACGTTGATGTCGACGGGGATCAGCTCGCCCGAGGTCTCGGAACGCTTGCCCGGACCAACGGCGAGGACCTCGCCCTGCTGCGGCTTCTCCTTGGCGGTGTCGGGGATGACGAGACCCGATGCGGTCTGCGTCTCGGCCTCGTTCGGCCGGACCACGATGCGGTCATCCAGCGGCTTCAGGTTCATGGTGTAAGCCTCCATTGGCTTGCTCACGGCGGGTTCGATTCCCGTTGGGTCTGATGAACCGGAGCGAGTTAGCACTCGACCCGGCCGACTGCCAAGACTAGACCGGCAGCCCACTGTTAGCAACCGACCCCCGAGAGTGCTAACGCCCAGGTCCTGGAAAACGCCGAGGTCTGGCCATCCATGACCGGATCTCCTGCATGTTTCGGTCAGTCGGCGAGTGTCGCCCGAATCATCGCCAGTGTTTCGGCCAACGGGAGGCCGATCACGTTGGTGACGCTGCCGTCGACGCGCTCGACAAAGGCGCCCGCAGCGCCCTGAATGGCGTAGGCGCCGGCCTTGCCGGCGTGCTCACCGGTCCCGACGTACCAGTCGATCGCGGCGTCGGTGAGCTCGACGAACGTGACGATCGTCTCGACCACGATCGTGTTCCCCCGGTCCTCCCTGGCCCCGTCCCCGCCCGGACCCACGACCGTCACGCCGGTGTGGACCAGGTGAGCACGCCCCGACAACAGTCGGAGCATTCGGCGGGCGTCGTCATCGTCGACCGGCTTCTCGAGGATCCGGCCATCGACGTCGACCGTCGTATCCGCCGCCACGATCAAGCGCTCGGCGCTGATCTGTTCAGCGACGACGCTGGCCTTGTCGGCCGACAGTCGCGCGACGTAGTCGGCCGGCACCTCGCCGGGTTGCACCGATTCGTCGATGTCGGCAGGCAGTACATCGAACGCCAGCCCGACCGCTTCCAACAACTCGCGGCGACGCGGTGACGCCGACGCCAACACCACCCGACGCCCTCCAAGACGCAGAAGTGTCACGTTCGACCCGGCACGGTGTGACAGTTCAGCCGCCGGAGAGCGCCATCACGTGATCGTCGTCGGGGACGGAGCGGTCGTTGAGGAGTTCGTCGCGACGGTGACCGTCGAGCCAGCCGTCGGGGAGGCTCACCTTGATCGGGCCGTTGGTGTGGCCGCGCTTGATCCGCTCACCGCCGTCGACGATCTTCGCCGCCGGGTCCAGGCCGGCGACGATGTCTTCGAGCTCGACCAGCGTCTTCACCATCGAGAACCGACGACGAACCTCCGGTCCGACCGGGTACCCGCTCATGTACCAGCCGGTGTGCTTGCGAAAGTCCCGCATGGCGTGGTTCTCGCCAAGATGGTCGACCAGCAACCGGGCATGGCGGACCATCACACTGCACACCTCACCCAGCAGACGGCTCGGCGGCACGGGGCGGCCGGCCAATGCCTCGACGAGATCACCGAACAGCCACGGCCGCCCGAGGCAGCCACGGCCGATGACGACTCCGTCGCAGCCGGTTTCGGCCATCATCCGAACGGCGTCAGACGCCTCCCAGATGTCGCCGTTTCCCAGGACCGGGATCGAACCGACGGCGTCCTTCAGCTCAGCGATCGCTTCCCAGCGAGCTTCGCCCGAATAGTGCTGCTGCACGGTGCGGGCATGCAGCGCGATCGACGCGACGCCCTCCTCGGCGCACACCTCGCCGGTGCGGATGTGGGTCAGCCAATCGTCGAAGAGACCCATGCGGAACTTCGCCGTGACCGGCACGCCGTACGGCGATGCGTGCGAGACCGCAGCGCGCAGGATGCCTCGCAGCAGTTCAGGTCTGGCCGGAACAGCTGCGCCGCCGCCGCGCCTGGTGACCTTCGCCGCCGGGCAGCCGAAGTTGATGTCGATGTGATCGACGCGTCCGGCATCGCACAACTTCGCGACCGCACGGCCCATCGTGTCCGGGTCGCTGCCGTACAGCTGGAGGCTCCGCGGATGCTCGTCCGGGGCGAAGCTGATCATCCGGTCGGTCTTGGCGTTGGCGTGCACGACCGGTGTCGCCATCACCATCTCGTTGACGTACACCAGTCCAGGGGCGAACTCGCGACACATCGTGCGGAACGGCGCGTTGGTGACGCCCGCCATCGGGGCGAGCACCACGGGAGCTGACAGCTCGAACTGACCGATCCGGAACGACATGACCCGCACAACGGTATCCGGGGCCGACCATGGTGGCCCACCCGCCTCAGTCGATGAAGGGCAGTCGGAGGTTGGGAGTTGCACCCACATCGAGGGGGGTCGGGCCGTCGGAGCGCAACCGGTGCCAGCCCGCGGCTGCGATCATCGCCGCGTTGTCCGTGCACATCGCACGGCTCGGCAGGAACCCCTGGATGCCGTCGACCTCGCAGGCGTCGAGCAGTTCTTCGCGCAACAGCGAGTTCGCGGCGACTCCGCCACCGAGCACGATTCCGGTCGCACCGACCTCGGCCGCGGCTCGGCGAGCTTTGGTCACCAACACGTCGACGACGGCGGCCTGGAACGATGCAGCCACGTCGTCCGACGACACGTCGGGGTGCTTGCGCACATAGTTGACCACGGCCGTCTTCAGCCCGCTGAACGAGAAGTCGTACCCCTCGTCCATGATCGCCCGCGGGAACCGGATCGCCTCGGGATCGCCATCGAGCGCTGCCCGATCGATCGCCGGGCCGCCCGGGTAGCCCAGGTCGAGGAACCGCGCCACCTTGTCGAACGCCTCTCCTGCGGCGTCGTCGATCGTCTGGCCGACGAGCCGGTAGCGGCCGTGGTCCTGCATCTCGACCAACATCGTGTGACCGCCGGACACGAGCAACACGATCAGGGGGAACTCGAGTGTCGGATCCTCCAGCGACGCCGCGTACAGGTGTGCCTCCATGTGATTCACCCCGACGAACGGGACGTCCCACGCCATCGCCAGCGCCTTGGCCGCCGACACTCCGACGAGCAGCGCTCCGATCAGCCCCGGACCGACCGTGCAGGCGACCGCATCGATTCGCTGTTCGTCGACGCCGGCTTCGACGATCGCCCTGGCGATCACCGGATTGAGGACGTCGAGGTGAGCGCGCGACGCGATCTCGGGCACGACACCACCGAAGTCGGCGTGCAGATCGACCTGGGTCGACACCACGCTCGACACCACGTCGTACCCGCCGAGCACGAGCGCCGCAGCGGTCTCGTCGCAGCTCGTCTCGATGCCGAGCACCAGCGTCGAGTCGTCGAAGGTGCGAGATGCGCCAGGCACATCCCGTACGTCCTCATCGGAGAGCTGCGGGTTCACGGGGTCCACCGTCGCTCGAGTTCAGCGCGGATCGAGTCGAGCATGGCCCGGTAGTCGTCGTCCTGGATGTCGTTGCACCACATCACGATCGCATCCTCGGTGTTCTCGTAGTAGCGGGCCCGCACTCCCGCCGGATTGAACCCGAAGGTGCGGTAGAGCTCCTGTGCGCCCGTCGAGGACACCCGCACCTCGAGCGTCCAGGCCACGCATCCACGGTCGATGGCCGCATCGGCGAGCCCGAGCAGCAGTGCCGTCGCCACTCCGGTGCGTTGTTGCGCCGGCTCCACCGCCACGTTGGTCACGTGAGCTTCGTCGTCCGCGAACCACAACCCGGCGTAGCCGACGATCGGCCCTCGCCCTCGGGAGTCGACGCGCCGAGCGACCAGGTATCGACGAGTCCCCGACCGGACCTGGGCGAGTTCACTCTCGAACACCCCCTGCGACCAGGGCTTGGGATAGCTCACCGATTCGATTGCCATGACGCCGCGACGGAGATCTCGTCGGTGCATCGGCTCGAGTGCGATCGCACCGATGACATCGGTTCCTGGCACCGCGTCGCGTCGTAGGAGGCGTTCGATCACACTCATCGGCTCACCCGCGTCGACCAGTTGATCTGGGCATCGGGAGCGCGCAGGTACACCGGCTCGACCTCGCGCGGATTCACCCACTCCTCGCGCAACGCACGGGCGTGTGCGAGCTGCACGAGCGGCGCTGCGGACGGATGGGCATCGCCCCCGATCTCGCACCGGTACCCGTCGAGGATCTCGTCGCGGTACCGCAGCGCACCGTCGCCGACGCACAACACATCCTGGCTCCGGGCCAGAAGGTCGGCGACGAGTTCCTCGACCGGCCCGACCATCGGATCGGACACCTGCTGGAGTCCACCGGGAACCTGGCGGTACATGGCGTAGAAGACCTCGCTCTTGCGGGCGTCGATCACCGGTACGACCACCCGGTCGGTGTGGCGAGACGGGAACGCCAGCAGATCGAGCGACGAGATGCCGATCATCGGGATTCGCAGCGCCTGCGCGATCGCCTTCGCTGCGGCGAGCCCGACGCGCATCCCGGTGAAGAGACCCGGGCCGACATCGACGGCGACGACGCTGATCTCGTCGAGTTCGATGTCGGCCTGACGCAGCATGAACTCGATGGCCGGCACGAGCGTCTCGACATGTCGCCGGCCCTTGGTGATCTCGAACAGCCCGATGACGCCTTCGTGGCCGCCGACGGCGACACTCACCCGCTCCGTGGCGGTCTCGATCCCGAGGATCAGCATCGGAAGTCCTCGCATGCGTCGACGAGACGACTCCAGCGTTGCGCCCACTTGGCGCCGCTCGCGGACATCTCGATCAGTCGGCTCGTGTCGGTGAAGGCCTCGTCGTCGACGACATCGGAGTCGTCATCGAACCGATCGGGTTCGAGGTGGACCACGAGGTGATCACCGAAGAGCGAGTCGACGACATCGCCCCACTCGACGAGCACGATCCCCTGATACTCCGCGAGTTCTTCCAGCGCCAGATCTGCGACTTCGGCGGTGCGATCGAGCCGGTACAGGTCGGCGTGGTGCAGTGCTTTGGCGCCGTGGCCGAGACCGGCGGCGATGTCATAGGTGTGCACGAGCGTGAACGTCGGCGAGGTGACCGGCTCGGTGACTCCGAGGGCGGCGCCGAAGCCCTTCGCGAACGCTGTCTTCCCCGCACCCATCTCGCCGGACAGGACGATGAGGTCACCCGGACGGCACAGGTCGGCAAGGGCCCCAGCGATCGCGTACGTGTCCGCCAGTGACGCGGCGCGCAGCTCAAGCATCTTCACGACCCAACATTGCGGGATCGATGCTACGACCGTGACGGCGCTGCAGACGACTGCCGAGCCCGCAGACGATCTCGTACCCGATCGTGCCCAGCAGGTCAGCCCAGTCCTCGGCCCGGATCCGTCGAGGACCGTCCGGTCCATCTTGTCGACCGATCAGGACGACCTCGTCACCGGCCACCACGACGTCGTCACCACAGTCGACCATCAGTTGGTCCATCGTGACCGCACCGACGATCGGGCGACGACGGCCACCGATCAACACCTCGCCTCCCACCTCGAACAGCCGCCGCGGCACCCCGTCGGCGTACCCGATCGGCACGGTCGCCACCGTCGTGTCCGTCGAGAAGGTGTGCCGAAGTCCGTATGAGATCCGACTCCCCGCCGAGACCCGCTTGACGTAGGCGACCCGCGCCTTCAACGACAACGCCGGGCGGAGCGCACCACACAGCTCGTCGACACCATGGCCAGGGGAGATGCCGTAGATGGCGATCCCCGCCCGCACGAACGATCGACGTGCGGCCGGGTGGGCCAGTGCGCCTGCGGAGTTCGCACAGTGCACCAACAGCCGCCCCGTCCCCGGGAGGACCGTCGACAGGTCGTCGAGGGCGTCGTCGAATCGTTCCAGTTGGATCGCCGTGGCGCCGTTGCTCGGTTCGTCGGCCACCGCGAGATGGGTGAACACCCCGACCGGGCGGAGCGGCGGATCGCACGCATCGAGCGCGGCGACCACATCGCCGAGCGCGTCGACCTGCACCCCGACGCGCTGCATTCCGGTGTCGATCTTGAGGTGGACCGGCACTCCATCGATGCCGCGGTCGCGCGCCGCGGAAGCGAGCGCCTCGATGAAGGGAGCGGTGTACACCGTGGCCATCAACCGGTAGCGGACGATCGCATCGACTCCGTCGATCGGTTGTTCGCTGAGCACGAGGATCGGTGCATCGATACCCGCCTCACGCAGTTCGACACCTTCGGTGACGAGCGCCACGCACAGCCCCTGCGCTCCGGCGTCCAGCGCTGCCCGGGCCACCTCGACGGCGCCGTGCCCGTAGCCGTCGGCCTTGACGACCGCCCACAGCGACGAGGGCGCGACGACCGAGCGGAGGTGTTCGATGTTGTGGCGAACCGCGTCGAGGTCGACATCGACCCAGGCCCAGCGGGACGGGGCCGCGGCGTCGCTCACAGGACCCCGAGCGCCGAGGGGATCAGGTCGACGATGTCGCCCGCGAGCAGACCCCGGCGCGGGCCCCGACGGGCGGCGTCGGCGTGGAGCCACGCCGCAGCTGCGGCGGCACGCTCGGGGGCGACGCCGCCGGCGAGCAGTGCACCGATCATCCCCGACAGCACGTCGCCGGAGCCGGCGGTCGCGAGCCGCTCGTCGCCGTGATCGACCACGAGCACCTCACCGCGCGGCGTGGCGACGACGGTCGCCGGGCCCTTCGAGCAGGACCACGACGTCGAGATCGACAGCCAACGCACACGACCGCCGCCACGCGGTCGGCACCGGGAGGGTGACCGACCAGCAACGCGAACTCGCCGTCGTGTGGTGTGATCACCGTCGGGCGCCCCCGTGGACGCAGGAGTGGCGCGGCACCGTCGGCACTCCAGGCGACGGCGAAGATGCCGTCGCCGTCGATCACGACCGGAACGGTCGCATCGGCGATCAACGCACGCGCCGACGTGATCGTCGCCTCCTCGCGACCGAGACCCGGCCCGATGACCGAGCGCGGCGAACCGATCCAGATCACCGAACACCTCACGGTGGAAGTCGGCGGCCGGAATCGGGCGCTGGATGATCTCGCTGCGGGCGTCCGGGGCAACGCCCGGACTCGAGAGCGCCACCAGGCCGGCGCCCGACCGGGCGGCAGCTTCTGCGCTCAACCGCCCGGCGCCGAGCATGCCCGGGCTCCCCGCAACGACCCTCACCGCGCCGTTCCACTTGTGTGCCTCTGTCGACCGACCGGGCCACCAGGCGGAGGCATCCGACCGTTCGACCAGATGCTGCGTCGCCCTCGACACGTCCAGTCCGATGTCGGTCACATCGATCGCACCGCACAACTGTCGACCGGCACCGAACACGAGACCGGGCTTGAGCGCCTGGAACGTCACCGTTCGGTCGGCTTCGAGAACGCCGGGACCCGCTTCGCCGGTCAGTGCGTTCACACCGCTCGGAATGTCGACGGCGAGCACCAACGGGCGCAGCCCCGGGCGACTCGACGTCGGGAGCGATCCAGTCGCCCCGGAATCCGGTGCCGTAGGCAGCATCGATCACGAGGTCGCTCGGGGGCAGCTTCGGCGGACGCTTTGCGGCGTCGATCATGCGGACCTTGACCCCTCGCCGCTCGAGGTAGCTGCCCGCCGTTCGGCCGTCGTTGCCGTTGTTGCCTCCGCCGGCGAGAACGTTGACCACGCGACCGTAGGTACCACCGAGCATGTCGATGGCGACCCGCGCCGTCGCCCGGCCGGCCCGATCGATCAACTCCTCGACCGGTTCGGGCGCGGCGGCATCGATCGCCCGCATCTCGTCCGGCGTCACGATCGGGATCACGTGAGCGAGCGTAACGAAGCGCGCCGGTCGGAGCGGCCCGCTGGTCGGTTCAGCCGCCGAGCAGCGATTCCTTGAGGTCGCGCTTGACGAACTTCCCGTTCGCGTTGCGCGGCAGCGACTCGTTGAGGAACCACACCCGCTCGGGAACCTTGAACTTGGCAAGGTGCTCGCCGAGGCGTGTGAGCAGCTGCTCCTCGGTCATCGAGGCACCGGGCGACAACACGACTGCGGCGCCGACGATCTCACCGAGGCGGTCGTCGGGCACGCCGAACACTGCGGCCTCGGCGACACCGTCGAGTTCGTAGATGGCCGCCTCGACCTCGGAGCAGTAGACGTTCTCGCCGCCGCGCAGCACCATGTCCTTGATGCGGTCGACGATGAACACGAAGCCGTCATCGTCGATCGTGGCCACGTCGCCGGTGTGGAACCAGCCGTCTCGGATCGAGTCCGCGGTCGCCTCCGGACGATTGAGATACCCCTTGATGACGATCGCTCCCCGCACGCACAACTCACCCGGTTGTCCGGCGGGAACCTCGTCGTCGTTCTCGTCGACCAGCTTCGCTTCGAGGGTCGGCACGACCCGCCCGCACGACGACGGCTTGGCGACATAGAGGCTGCCCGAGTTGGCGGTCACGATGCCGTGGGTCTCGGTCAGGCCGTACCCGGTGCTCGGGTGCCCCGCCGGCGAGGGACTTGTCGATCTTGTCGACGAGGTCGGGCTGCAACGGTGCGCCGCCGCCGCCCATCCCGGCGAGCGTCGAGGTGTCCCGCTGTCTCCCAGTCGGGGTGCATCAGGATCTCGCGGCTCATCGTCGGAACGCCGGAGAAGTTGGTGACCCCCTCGCGTTCGATCAGTTCGAGTGCCCGCCCCGCGTCCCACTTGTAGGTGAACACGATGCGGCCGCCCGAGATGGTGGCCGGGTGCAGCAGGCAGTTGTTCGCCGTCACGTGGAACAGCGGCGTCGGGGCCATGAACACGGTCTGCGCTGGCTGACCGTCGTCGTTGCTCGGGGCCGGTGGCGGCGCAAGACCGGCCTTGGCCGTGGCGAGCCCGGCGACCGTGGTCATGAACACGAGGTTGAGCAGGTTGTGCACCGATCCGCGATGCGTGAGCTGTGCACCCTTCGGGAAACCGGTCGTCCCCGAGGTGTAGAAGATGCAGGCATCGTCATCGGGGTCGATGTCGACGCTGGGAAGTCCAGCGGGCGCTGACGCCGGGTCGATGACATCTTCCCAACGTTCGGCGTCGGCGGGCAGATCACCGTCGTAGCGGACGGTCATCAGCGCCATCGGAGCGACGGCGCGGAGTTCGGTGAGTACCGGAAGCACGCGCTCGACACGCTCGCCGTCGGCGATCAGCACCTTCGGCTGCGAATCGGACAGGCCGTACTGCATTTCCTCGGTGGTCCACCAGGCGTTCATGCCGACGACCGCCGCGCCGATCGAGATCACGGCCCAGTAGCCGAACACCCACTCCGGGTAGTTGCGCATCGCCAGCGCCACGCGGTCACCGGCCTGCACGCCGTGCACGTCGACGAGTCGAGCGGCCAGCGCTCGGATGATCGCGTCGGCCTCGGCGAACGTGTACCGCTCGTCTTCGTACACGACGTAGTCACGGTCGCCGTAGCCGCGAGCCATCTCCCACACGGACCGCATGCTCGGCAACGCGCTCTCGAAGACCTTGATCGGCACCCCCCGAACCTCGATCATCTTGGTGGCGAACTGCGCCCCGGGTGCCGTCAATTCGTCCCACGCCTCTTGGTACTGCTCGATCATGGCGAGCATGTTCGCAGCGGGGGCCCTCGAACTCCTAGTCGAGATCGTCGGCGAGGGCCGACGCCGCACCATCGGCGATCACGTACGCTGCGGCCATCACGTCGCTGTGCGTCAACGAGAGATGCCACCTCGCCACTCCGGCCGCGGCCGACAGCTCGGCTGCCCGGCCGGTGAAGGCGAGCGACGGCCGCCCCGACGCTGCCCGCTCGACCCAGACGTGATGAAAGTCGAACGCTCCCAGACCGACGCCCAGCGCCTTCATCACCGCTTCGCGAGCGGCGAAGCGCGTGGCCAACGATGGAACCGGGTCGATCTGCGGCGCGACGTAGGCGAGTTCGACGTCGGTGAACAAGCGGGTCCGCATCGACGGCGTGCGTTCGAGCGAACGGCGGAACCGTTCGATGTCGACGAGGTCGACCCCGATCCCGATGACGCTCACCTGGACGTCCCCGGGCCGGTCACCGACGCCAGTGGTCGGCGGTGTCGGAGATCGGTTGGATCAGGAGTTCGGCGACCGGGAGTTCGCCGAGCAGCGACTCGTCGAAGCTGCCTTCGGTCTCGGTGACCCAGTCGACCAACCGGTCGTAGCGACGGTCGTAACCCTGGAGCACGCCACGCATGACGTCGGCGGGCAACCGATCGTGGAACGCAAGGTGGAGCAGCGTGATCCCCGTGGTCTCCCCACCCTTGACCTCCGGGACCAACGCCACGGTCCTTCCGTCGCTGCGACCGACGGCGACGAGCACCTCGCGCTCGGACGCCACGCGGTGCTTGGTGCCGCGGAACTCGGCACCGTGCTCGACTCGACTCGACAGTTCACGCGAGATGCCGCCGCGGTCGATGATCGAGATGGTGTCGCCGTCCACCCGGTACCGGGTGTACCCCCGGACGTCAGCGACCGCCGGATCGAGATCGGCGAGCACCTTGAGGGTGCGATAACTGAGCACGTCGCGTCCTGCACCGGCGGCGAGGACCGCCTGGACGAGCGCTCGATCGATGACATCTTCGTCGCTGCGGGAGATCCCGACGGTGACCGTCTTGGCCTGGTGCTTGATGGTGTCGACGGGGCGCGTGAGCTCCTCGATCGCACGCGTGAGCGCCGTGACGACGTCGTCGATCAGCGCAGCGGGAGTGCCGACCTTGCCGGATTGCTGCTGGTACTGCTCGATCGGCCGTTCGGACGAGACGTCGCGCAGCAGTCCGTACAGGCGTGCCGCCGTCGACGCCTCGAGGTGACCGTCGTAGAGTCCGGAGCGCAGGCCGTCCTGGAACCGCTCGATCGGTTGGCGCAGCTCACCACGCAATCGGCCGACGACCTCGTCACCCGACAGGTGCTCGCCGACGAGCCGCTCGATCGTTTCACGTGCGGCACGCAGCGGATGCGCCGAGGCATCGATGGCGAGCGCGGCTTCGTACCCGAAGAGGTGGCCGACCATGGCGGACAGGATGAAACCGAGCGCAGGATCCACGGCCGGCACGTTGATCGTCGCCGCCGCCTGGTACCGGGTTTCACCATCGTTGGCCACGACGATCGGCGTGGCCTTGTGGGCAGTGAAGATCGCCACTTCCTTGGCCACGTCGTCAGCGGTGGAGCCGACGAGCCCCGCAGCGCACACCAGAATCAACGGTTCCGACGACAGGTCGATGTGTTTCTTGTCCTCGGTGGAGTCGCAGGCCATCGACTTGTAGCAGAGCTCGCTCAGCTTGATCCTGACCTCCTCGGCGGCGACCTTGTTGGGGCCGTTGCCGACGACCGCCCAGTACCGCTTCGGTGGGGCGAGCCGACGTGCAGCGTCGGCGATGATCTCGCGTCGGGTCAGCACCTCGCGCATCGCGTCGGGGAGCTCGCGCAGCGATGCGAGCAGATCGGACCGTCGACGGGCATCGCCGATCCCGGTGGCCTCGGCGATCGCACAGGACAGCAGCGCCCCGGCGGCGACCTGGGCGTAGAACGCCTTGGTCGACGCAACGCTCATCTCCACATCGCGGCCATCGGAGGTGTACAGCACCCCGTCGGCCTTGTCGGTGAGGTCACTGCTGCGCCGGTTGACGATGCCGATCACGGCCGCCCCGCGCGAGCGAAGGAGATCGACGGTGCGGTTGGTGTCCGTGGTCGTGCCCGACTGGCTGACGGCGATCGCGAGCGTGTCGCTCATGTCCAGGCGCATGCCGAAGCCGGACAGCTCGGTGGCGGTGATGGCGTCGACGTCGAGCGTGGCGCCGGTGAGCTCGTCGAGGATCGCCGCCGTGCTCTGCCCGGCGACGGCTGCGGTGCCCTGGCCGATCACCCGCACCCGCGTGATCGTGCCGGAAGCGAGTCGACTGACGACATCAGCGGGAAGGGCGCGCTGGCCGACGTCGGCGTGCAGGAGGCCATCTCGTTCGACGATCTTGCCCCGCAGCGTTTTCGAGAAGCTCAGGGGAGCCTCGGAGATCTCCTTGAGCAGGAAGTGCGGCGCATCGCCGCGGTTGATGTCGCGCGTGGTCACCTCGGCGGTTGCGACGTCTGCCGTCGTGACGGGGAGGTCGGAGCCGTCGTAGGCGAGCCGAACGATGCCGGCGAGTTCCCCGGCGTGGCTGCCGTCGAGGACGACGATCTCGCCACCATGTTCGCCGTCCATCCGTACGTACTGCGACGACTCCTCGACGACCCCGTACGGCTCGCTCGCGACGATGTAGCAGTCGTCGGCCAGGCCGATGTAGAGCCCCTGGCCGCTGCCCCGCAGGGCGAGGAACAGCTGCGACGGCGACTGGGCACTGGCGACGCCGATCGCCACCGACCCCTCGAACTCGCTGACCGTGCGCCGGAAGGCCTCGGCGAGGTCGGTGGTGGTCGCATGGCGAGCCACCAGCGCCGGGATGACCTTGGCGTCGGTGGTGATCGTCGACGCGATCCGCAGCCCGTGGGTCGCTCGGAGATCCGCATGGTTGTCGACGTCGCCGTTCAGCGCCGCCACGACGTAGGGGGCCGGTGCTCCACCCGGCTGTTCGAGTTCGAAGGAGTTCAGCGGGTGGGTGTTCGGTTCACTGATGATGCCGACACTGGCCCAACGCGTGTGACCCAAGATGGCGACGCGCGCCTGCGGTGACTGGAGGGCACGACGAAGCAGCGTGTCGGACGTCACGGCCTGGCGAAGCGCTGCGGTGTTGTCACCGAGTTCGCCGATCTCGGCCGCGGCCTTGTAGACGAACGACAGGCAGCCGTCGATCTCGACGACGGCGCCGGACTGGAACAGCGGATCGACGCCACGCTCGGCGACGAGGACGCCGAGCGCCCCGGGTTCGATGTCGTGACCCCAGACGAACACGTGCAGGCCTGCAGAGTCGCGTCCACGCACCTCGAGTCGATCGATGGCAGAGAAGGCCTGCTGCACCGCGAGATAACCACCGAGCGCAGAGTCCGGTGCGTCGCGCCCGGCCAGCGCCTCGACCTCGTCGGCCGTCCGCAACCGATCGTGCCGAACGGCCCAGAGCACATCTTTGAGGTCGATCAGCTGCGCATTGGCGCGCTCGAGGTCCTCGGCGGAGAGGCGGTCGACGTTGGCGTCGAGCCGCCGCTCGATGTCGGTGGCCGCGACGTCGAGCCGGTCGAGGCGCGAGATGAGACCGGCAACCAGGTCGATGTGACCGACGAGTGCGAGCACGCCGGGCAGGCCGCGCAGCGCCTCGTCGACACGTCGGGCGTGAGCGCCGGCACCGATCACGTCGGCGGGCGTCGCCGAGATCGCCGCGAGCGCCCGGTCCAACCCGGCGGTGAGATCGGCCGCATCGGGCGTCGCCCGCGTCGGTGGCCGACTGACGATGCCGATGATGCCGCACATGGCCAATCAGGCTACTCCCGGTTCGGTCGGCCTACGGGGCGACCCGCCACCCCGTCACCGCATTCACTCAGCTCAGGGACCGTGCAGGCGATCGTCAGGTATCGGGGAGGCGGCGGGCGGCGTCGGCAAGGGCGTCGGCGACCGACTGCGCCAGGTCGTGGGTCGGCGCTTCGACCATGACCCGCACGAGCGGTTCGGTGCCGCTGGCTCGAACCAGAACGCGACCGGTGTGACCGAGCTCCCGCTGCGCCGCGGCGATGTCGTCGGCGAGTCGATCGGCGACGTCGGGCACGCGCCGGGCCACCCTGACGTTGACGAGCACCTGCGGCAGCGACGTCATCGCATCTGCCGCCAGTTCGGCCAGCGAGCGACCAGAGCGCCGAACCGCGTCGAGCAGCGCGACAGCGGTGAGGATCCCGTCACCGGTGGTGGCGTGGTCGGCGAAGATCACATGGCCGGACTGCTCCCCACCGAGGGAGTACCCGCCCGCAGCCAGCGCTTCGAGCACGTAGCGGTCCCCGACGCCGGTCTCGACGACGTCGATGCCTGCCGAGTCCATGGCCAGACGGAAGCCGAGGTTGGTCATCACGGTCACCACGACGGTGTCGTGGCGGAGCTCACCGCGGGCGCGCAGGTCGTTCGCGATGATCGCGATGATGTGATCACCATCGACGACCCTGCCGGTGTGATCGACGGCGATCAGGCGGTCGGCATCGCCATCGAGCGCGATCCCCACCTCGGCGTCGTGTGCGAGCACTGCCTCGGCAACCAACGACGGTGCGGTGGCGCCGCAGCCGTCGTTGATGTTGCGGCCGTCGGGGGCTGCCGCCACGACGATCACCTCCGCGCCGGCGGCGCGGAGCACCTCGGGTCCGATCTGGTGGGCGGCACCGTTCGCGGCATCGAGCACGATGCGTAGCCCATCGAGGTGCAGCCCCTCGAGGAATCGAACGACGTGAGCGATGTAGCCATCGTGGTCGGCGGTCGCGTCGATCACCTGTCCGCGATCGTGCACCTGTGGGTCGAGTGACGAACCTGTCGACAACGTGTCGAGTTCGGCCTCGATTCGGCGCTCGACGTCGTCGGTGAGCTTCACGCCGCCGCGGGCGAACAGCTTGATGCCGTTGTCAGCCCACGGATTGTGCGAGGCCGAGACGACCGCACCCAGCGCATCGCGACGCTGGGCCTCGAACGCCACCTGCGGGGTCGGGGCGACACCGAGCCGAACGACGTCGAGACCTTCGAGGGCAAACCCGTCGCAGAGCGCCCGATCGAGAACCTCGGTCGACTCGCGGGTGTCACCGCCGACCACGACGCTCGTGACCCCATCGACACCGAGCACCCGTGCCGCGGCGCGACCCAAGCGCGTTGCGAAATCGGTGGTCAGTTCGGTGAGCGCGACACCACGTACGCCGTCGGTGCCGAACTGCATCGGGCGAACCCGATCAGCGCTTGGTGAACTGCGGCGCCTTGCGGGCCTTCTTGAGGCCGTACTTCTTGCTCTCCTTCTTGCGCGAATCGCGCGTGAGGAGACCGGCCTTCTTCAGCGCAGCACGGCTCTCGGGATCGAGTTCGACGAGCGAGCGAGCGATCGCCAGACGCAACGCGCCGGCCTGGCCGCTGACTCCACCACCATGGATCGAGGCGGTGATGTCGTAGTTCTCGCGGGTGTCGGTGACGGTGAGCGCCTCGGAGACGACCATCTGCGACACCGCGGTCGGGAAGTACGCGTCGAGGGTCTTGCCGTTGATCGTGAACTGACCGGTGCCGGGGCGGATCTGGGCCCGAGCGACGGCTTCCTTGCGGCGGCCGGTGGTCTGGGTGAGCGGTGCGGTTCCCATGTGTGTGTCTCTCTGGTGCAGTCGGTCGTTCAGCGGGCCTTGGCGGCCGGGATCTCGAGCTTGGTGGGGGTCTGGGCGGCGTGCGGATGCGTCGGGCCGGCATACACCTGCAGCTTCAGGAGCTGCTGGCGCCCGAGCGGGCCCTTCGGGAGCATGCCGCGGATTGACTTGCGCACGGCCTCTTCGGGCTTGCGAGCGTGGAGCTGGGCGTAGCTCTCGGACTTGATGCCACCCGGATATCCGCTGTGGCGGTACACCATCGTTCGCTCGGCCTTGCCGGCGGTCATCACGATCTTGTCGGCGTTGACGATGATCACATGATCGCCGGTGTCGATGTGCGGAGCGTAGGTCGGCTTGTGCTTGCCGCGCAGGATCCGGGCGACCTCGGTGCAGAGGCGTCCGAGGACGAGACCGTCCGCGTCGACGACGTGCCATTCACGCTGGATCTCACTTGCTTTGGGGGTGTACGTAGGCATGCCGCAATCAATCTGTCGAGAGTCGAAGAGTCAGGTATCCCGCATTGGGGAACCGTGAAATGATACGGCGGCCGAGTCCGGCCGCCAACCCCGCATGTCCAGCGTCTCCCATACCGGGCGAGACCGTCCCGTTGAGAATAGCCTCAAGTCGATGGGCACGCGGTCCGATGAGTTGACATGAGTTCCGCCAACTCGAACGCGCCCTCGGTGGATCAGCTCGCCGACCCGGTGTTCGCAGTCGACGGCGACGGGGTGTTGCGCTATGCGAACGACACCGCCGCCGACGTGCTCGGCTGGGACGCCGTCGAACTGATCGGCACCGAGGTGCTCGATCTCGTGCATCCCGACGATCTGAGCCTGGCGACCTCGGCGCTGGAGACCGTGCAGGAGAAGGCATTCGGCGATCTGCTCACACTGCGTGTTCGAACCGGGCGCGGAACGTGGCGGTACCTCGAGTTCCGAGGGACGTACCGGCAATCCGATGCCACCGACCCCTTGGCCGGCTTGATCGTGATCGTCGCCCGCGACGTGACCGACCGCCACCGACTCGAGTTCGATCAGGGTGACACCGAAGTGCTGCGCGCGGTGATGGCGAACATGCACGGCATGGTCATCCTGGCCGACGGACACGGACTCATCCGTTCGGTCAACGGTGCGGTCACCCGATTGCTCGGCCACGACCCCGAGACGGTTCGCCGCCGCTCCATCCTCGACTACCTCCACGAGGACGACCGGGACACCATCCTCGACGCTGTCCAGCGGCTCGATCCGCAAGGGTCACTCACCCTCGACGCACGCGTCCTGACCGCCGACGGCACGGCACTGATCTGCGAGTTCACCGTCAGCAACCTGCTCGACGATCCGGTCGTGGCGAGTTACGTGATCAGTGCACAGATCGCGACGTCGCTGGCCGACGCACGTGACCGGGTCGAGTTCCTGGCAGAGCACGACAGCCGCACCGGCCTGCTCAACCGAGACGGATTCATGCGAGCGGCGAACGCGATGATGGAGGAGGGCACCGGGCTCGGCATCTTGATCGTCGACGTCGTGCACTTCCGCTCGATCAACGAGCTCTACGGAGAGCCGGTCGGCGATGCCGTCCTCTCCGCGGTCGCGGAACGGATCGACCAGATCCGCTGGCCCGACCTGATCACGGCTCGTTTCGGCGGTGACGAGTTCGTGTTGGCGATCCGCGCGTCCAGTCCCAGCGCCGTCGAGATGCTGCGCGAACGCGTTCGCCGTGACGTCGCCAAGCCGGTCGCCGCCGCTGGGCAGGACGTGAACTTCGACATCCGTACCGCCATCGCGTTCGAAGCTCGACCGGAGGTGCTCGACGCTCTGCTCGTGAGCGCGAGCAACGAGCTGATGTCGGCGAAACGATTCACCGAACCCGACACCGGCGGCATCTCCGTCGATGCGATCAACGAGCGCCGCCACCAGCTCGAGCTGCTCCGTGCGGCCCTCGACGACGGACAGATCCAGCCGTTCTTCCAGCCGATCTGCGACGTCGACGGCACGATCACCGCCATCGAGGCGCTGGTTCGATGGGTCCACCCGTTGCGAGGCGTGTTGGGTGTCGGCGACGTTCTCCCACTGGCGCGGATGGCCGGACTCGCCGAGACCGTCGACGACCGAGTGCTCGATCAGGCGCTCGCCTTCGCCGTCCGTCTCGCTGAGGCGGGTCATCCGGGAATTCAGCTGCACGTCAACATCGACCCCAAAGCGATTTCGCGAGCTGCCTTCGGCGCCACGTTCCTCGAACGATGCCGACGCGCCGGCGCCGACCCGACGCAGCTGGTGGTGGAGATCACCGAGACCGACCTGCTCTCGCCCGGCGCAGCGTCGCTGGCCAACATGCAGAAGCTCCGCTTCGCTGGGATCCACGTGTCGATCGATGACTTCGGCACGGGATACTCGAGTCTTGCGCACCTCCTCGAACTCCCGATCGACGGTGTGAAGATCGACCGTCGCTTCGTCGCCGGCATCGACGTCGACCCAGCGGCCACCAACCTCACGACCGCCATTCTCGGGCTCAGCGACAATCTCAAGCTCACCTGTGTCGCCGAAGGCGTCGAGCAGCCCTACCAGCGCGATCGACTGGCCGAACTCGGCTGTGCTGCGTTTCAGGGATGGTTGTTCTCTCCCGCTGTTGCCGCAGATGATCTCCTGGCGATGCTGCCGAGGATCGAGACCAGCGGTGCCGTCGACGCCGCCGACAGCGATCAGGCGTCCCAGCGTTCGCCGCTGTAGTCGACTGACCACAGCACCAGGCCCGTGGGTGGCGCCACCTGGCCTGCCGCGTTGCGGTCGAGCGCGTTCAAGGTCGCCGGTACGGAATCGACCGGACGTCGGCCGAGCCCCACGTCGACGAGTGTGCCGACGATGCTGCGCACCATCTGATGGCAGAACGACGACGCCGTGATCTCGAACCGCAGCAACGACGGCCCCCAGCGGTCATCATCGCCCGAGGTCCACGAAGCGGTGTGCAGGTGACGCACCAGGCTCGGTTCGTCGAACCCTGCGCCGGGCTTGGGCCGGCGGCAGAACGAGGAGAAGTCGTGCTCGCCGAGGAGGCACGCCGCTGCCGCGTTCATCGCGGACAGGTCGACCTCGTGCGGCACGTGCCACGTCGTTCGGGCGAGCAGGGGGTTCGGCGCGGGCGCGTTCCACACGAGATAGTGGTAGGTGCGCCCGGTCGCCGAGAATCGAGCCGAGAACGAGTGGTCGACCCACTGGGCATCGCGCACCGTGGTGTCGGGGCCGCACAGACCGTTGAGACTGCGTACGAGTCGGCGCAGATCGGTCGTTGCGGGGAGCTCTCCGGAGACCACCTGCCCCCACCCGTGGACACCGGCGTCGGTACGGCCGGCTGCGGTCAACTCCACCGGGCACCGTACGACCGTTTCGACGGCACGCCGGAGTTCACCCATGACCGTGCGAACGCCGTCGCTCTCGGCGAACCCGCGGAAGTCGGTACCGTCATAGGCGACGGTCAGACGGACGTTGCGCGTGTCGGGCACGCGACGGTCACCCTCGTTCTCAGACGAGTTCGATGCGCGCCATCTGGGCGTTGTCGCCAGCGCGAGGACCCATCTTCAGGATCCGGGTGTAGCCACCGTTGCGCTCGGCGTAGCGGGGCGCCACGTCGTGCACCAGCTTGTAGGTCATCTCCTTGTCGCCGAGGAACGCCTCGATCTGACGAATGCGATGGACCTGCATCGGACCTTCTTCTTGCGCCTTCTTCGCCTTGGTGATCAGCTTCTCGGCGATCGGACGAAGGTGCTTGGCCTTGGCCTCGGAGGTGGTGATGGCCTCAGCGGCGAACAGCGACGCGGCGAGGTTGGCCATCATCAGGCGCTGATGGGCGGCGGAGCTTCCGAAGCGGCGGGAGCGGCGTGGAGTAGGCATCGTTCAATCGTCTTTCGTTCCGTGCGTCGCAGCGATCAGCCGCGCAGCGTGAGGCCGCGCTCGTCGAGCTTGGCCTTGACCTCGTCGAGGCTCTTCTGGCCGAAGTTGGTGATGTTGAGCAGATCGTCCTCGGTCTTGGTCAGCAGTTCGCCGACCGTGTTGACCTGGGCCCGCTTGAGGCAGTTGTTGGGGCGCTCGGACAGATCGAGGTCTTCGATCGGGAGGTCGAGGTCCGGCGAGCTGACGGTGGCATCGACGATCTCGCCGAGCTCGAGACCCTTGGGCTCGTCGGACATCGTGGCGACGAGATCGACCAGCGACCGCAACGTGGCTCCGGCCGAGGCCAGTGCATCAGCGGCCGTGATCGACCCGTCGGTCTCGATCTCGATGACCAGGCGGTCGTAGTTCGTCGACTGCTCGACGCGAGTCGGCTCGACGTCGAACGCAACGCGTCGCACCGGGCTGAAGATCGCATCGATCGGGATGACGCCGATGATCCGGTTGTCGTCCTCGCGGTTGCTCGACAGGTAGCCGCGGCCCTGCTCGACGGTGAGGTCGATCGCGAGGCGGCCCTTCGAGTTGAGCGTGGCGATGTGGAGGTCCTTGTTGAGGACCTCCACGTCGGACGGGCACTCGATGTCGCCGGCGGTGACCGCTCCGGCGCCACGGGCGTCGAGGCGCATCGTGACGGGCTCCTCGGACACCGACGTGACCACGATGTCCTTGAGGTTCAAGATGATGTCGGTGACGTCCTCGGCGACGCCGGGGATCGTGTCGAACTCGTGGAGCGAGTCGTCGAAGCGCGCCGTGGTGATCGCGGCGCCGGGGATCGACGACAGCAGGGTACGACGCAGCGAGTTGCCGAGCGTGTGGCCGAAGCCGGGCTCGAGTGGGCCGACGGCGAAACGACCGCGGTTGTCTGACTCCTCACCGAGAGCTTCGATGGTGGGGCGCTGCATGACGAGCATTGGTGCCGGGACCTTTCCGGGTGTTCGAGTGACGAGCTTGGCGAAACGGGGACGTACGAGAGACGGGGATTACTTGGAGTAGAGCTCGACGATGAGCGACTCGCGAACGGGCACGTCGATGTGCTCACGCTCGGGAAGGCTGCGGACCGTCACGGCCTTGCCGCCGTCGCTCGCTTCGAGCCATCCGACGAGCGAACGGTCGAGCGTGTCGATGTTGTGCTGGATCACGATCATCTTCTGAGCCTTGGGCGACAGCGAGACGACCTGGCCGGTCTTGCAGCGGAAGCTGGCGATGTCGACGCGCTTGCCATCGACCTGGATCAGGCCGTGGTTGACGAACTGACGGGCCTGCGGACGGCTGGATGCCCAGCCGGCTCGGTAGACGACGTTGTCGAGACGCTGCTCGAGCAGACGCAGCAGGATCTCACCGGTCGGGCCCTGCATGCGCTGAGCCTCGAGGTAGGTCTTGTGGAACTGCTTCTCCAGCACGCCGTAGATGTACTTCGCCTTCTGCTTCTCCTGCATCTGGGCGAGGTACTCGCTTCCGGCGTTGCGGCGGCGGGTGCGGCCGTGCTGGCCCGGGGGGAAGGGACGGCGCTCGAGCGCCTGGCGGCCCTTTTCGTTCTCGAAGATGTTGACCGACAGGCGGCGCGAGATGCGCACCTTGGGTCCGGTGTAACGAGCCATGGATCAGCCCCTCCGTCGCTTCGGCTGACGGCACCCGTTGTGGGGCACCGGGGTGACGTCCTTGATCGAGGTGACCTCGATACCGGTCTGCTGGATCGAGCGCACGGCGGTGTCGCGTCCCGAACCCGGGCCCTTCACCTGCACCTCGGCGCGGCGCATGCCGTGCTCGATGGCAGCCTTGCCGGCCTTCTCGGCGGCCTGCTGGGCGGCGTACGGCGTGCTCTTGCGGCTGCCCTTGAACCCGACTCCACCCGACGACGCCCAGGCGATGACGTTGCCCTCGGTGTCGGTGATCGAGACGATCGTGTTGTTGAACGAGCTCTTGATGTGCACGATGCCCGTGCTGACGTTCTTGCGGTCGCGCTTGCGCGGACGGCGGCTCGCGGTCGGCTTTGCCATTACTTCCTCACTGCCTTCTTCTTGTTCGCCACCGTGCGCTTCGGGCCCTTGCGGGTACGAGCGTTGGTGTGGGTGCGCTGACCGCGGACCGGAAGGCCCTTGCGGTGACGGACGCCTTGCAGGCAGCCGATCTCGATCTTGCGCTTGATGTCGCCCTGCACATCGCGGCGCAGGTCACCTTCGATCTTCAGGTTCTGGTCGATGTAGGTACGAATGCGGTTGACCTCGTCCTCGGTCAGGTTCGAGACCTTGGTGTTCGGGTCGAGTTCGAGCTCCGCGCAGATCTTCTGCGACGTGGGCAGCCCGATCCCGAAGATGTAGGTGAGCGAGATCTCCAACCGCTTTTCGCGGGGGATGTCGACGCCGGCGATACGTGCCATGTGATTACTCCTGTCAGCCCTGACGCTGCTTGTGGCGCGGGTTGGTGCAGATGACCATGATGCGACGATGGCGACGGATCACCTTGCAGTTGTCGCACATCGGCTTGACGCTGGGTCGGACTTTCATGGTTCTCTCTTACTTGTACCTGTACGTGATGCGACCTCGGGTGAGGTCGTAGGGCGTGAGTTCCACCTGCACCTTGTCGCCGGGAAGGATGCGGATGTAGTGCATGCGCATCTTGCCGGAGATGTGGGCCAAGACTTCGTGCCCGTTGTCGAGCTCGACCTTGAACATGGCGTTGGGAAGCGATTCGAGGATCTTGCCTTCCAGCACGATCGCGTCTTCCTTTGGCTTTGGCAGGGGCTTCTCCTCACTCGTTATCGGGATCTGGCGGGACGAACCGGACACGACAGCGAACGCTGACGAGCTCGGGATTGACGAACTTGCACTTCTCGGGCGCCCTGCCTGCTTGCGCTGGCACGGTGCACCGCGGTCTGCGAACAGACCGGCGTGTCATGCTAGCGGCACGATTTCGCAGATCCAATGGCCTGATCCGCCGGATTTCTCGCGCCATGTGCTAGAGGCCGCCTGCAGATCAGCCGACCGTCGTTACCCTCGCCACGATGGTCGGCGGAGCACAGATGGGCGTTGCACGCAGCTCCGTCCAGACCCGACTCGACGCGAGCGGCACCTACCAGCGGTGGGTGTTGCTCACCGGGCTCGCCGGGATGTTCGCCACGACGTTTCCGGTCACGCTGCTCGCGGTCAGCCTGTCGACGATCGCGGACGACTTCGACACCAGTGAGACCCTGATCGCCTGGGTGATCTCCGCACCGCTGCTGGGTTCGGCCGTCGCGCTGCCGATTCTCGGGAAATTGGGCGACCTCTACGGCCACCGGCGGGTGTTCCTGACCGGTTTCACGATCTCGACCGCCATCACAGCGGTCACCACCCTCGCGTGGGATCCCCTCTCGCTGATCGCGCTGCGCAGCTTGGCGGTGGTGATCGGGGCGGCGACGATCCCCTCGTCGATGGCCCTGATCAACAGCGTGTACGCCCGAGGCGAGCGAGCCAAGGCCATGGGTTGGTGGTCGCTCGTCGCAGCCGGTTCACCGGCGATCGGCCTCGTGATCGGCGGACCGTTGATCGACGCGGTCGGCTGGCGCCCGATGTTCGGGATCCAGGCAGCGCTCTCGGTCATCCCGGTCGTTGCGGCGTATCTGGTGCTGCGGGAAACCCCGTTGCGCACGGACGTCGGCTTCGACGTCCCGGGTGCCGTCACGCTCGCCGTGGCCACCGGTGCGTTCATGTTCGCGCTCAACCAGGTGCCGGCACGAGGCGCCGACGGGGTGATCGTCGGCGCGTTCACGGTCGGGGTCGTCGGGCTGGTCGCCTTCTGCATGGTCGAGGCCCGAGTGGCGTTCCCGCTGCTCCCGCTCGAGTTCTTCACGCGCCGCAACTTCACCGCGTCCCTGCTCGCCGCGCTCTTCTCCGGCGCCGCATACATGGGCGGCTTCATCCTCGCCCCGCTGTTGCTGCAGTCCGTGTTCGCGTTGTCGGTCGCGGCGACGTCGCTGGTGATGCTCCTCCGACCGGCGTCGTTCGCGATCACGTCGCCGATCGGTGGCTCGCTCGCCACCCGCATCGGCGAACGACCCGTCGCGATGTTCGGCTCGGCGGCCATCACGGCCGCACTGGTGCTGCTCGGACTCGGCGGATCTGCCGACCTGCTCTGGATCGTGATCGTCGGACTCGTACTCCAGGGCATCGGCAACGGGACCGCGCAGCCCACGATCACCGCCACGATGTCGAACTCCGTGGACGAGATCGACCTCGGCGTTGCGGCGGCCGCCCAGCGGATGGCGTTCCAGGTCGGCTCGGCGCTCGGCATCTCGACGCTCACATCGATCTACGGCGGGACCGAGCAGGCCTCGGACTTCCTCACCGCCTATCTCGTCGGCGCCGGCATCGGCGCAGTGGCACTGGTGTGCGCGGCGATGATGCGTTCGACACCGGCCGAGATCATCGATGCTGCCAGCGACGCCGAGCGAGGCATCGAACACCCGGAGCCGCTCGTCGCCTCGCCCGGAGCAGCGACGTGACAGCCGGGCCGAGGCGCGAAATCGCTGCGATTGCTAGCGTTCACGCATGCACGACTTGGTGATCCGCAACGGCACGGTGGTCGATGGAACCGGTACCGACCGACGACGAGCCGACGTCGCGATCGACGGCGACACGATCGTGGCCGTCGAGTCTCCCGGCGTGATCGGGGCCAGCCGCCGCGAGATCGAGGCTGACGGGTTGATCGTCACCCCCGGCTGGGTCGACATCCACACCCACTACGACGGCCAGGTCACCTGGGACCCCGACGTCGCTCCGTCGTCGGTCAACGGCGTCACCTCGATCCTCCTCGGCAACTGCGGCGTCGGTTTCGCCCCGGTCAGGCCCGACCAGCACCGGTTCCTGATCGAACTGCTCGAAGGCGTCGAAGACATCCCGGGCACGGCGCTCAGTGAAGGCATGACGTGGGGCTGGGAGACGTTCCCGGAGTACCTCGAGCTGCTCGAACGCCTGCGCTGGACCGTCGACGTCGGCACCCAGGTGCCCCACGCCGCGTTGCGGACCTATGTGATGGGCGACCGAGGTGCCGATGTCGAGGCTGCGGCAACTCCCGCTGAGATCGAGCAGATGTCCGCGCTGTGCGAGGAGGCGATCCGCGCCGGTGCGCTGGGATTCACCACGTCACGCACCTACGTCCATCGCACCTCGCGGGGCCAGCAGATCGGAACGCTGCGGGCCGGCGCCGACGAGGTGCTCGGGATCGCCACCGCGCTCCAACGTGCCGGCACCGGCGTGATCCAGCTGATCTCCGATGCCTATCAGTCGACCGACGACGAGCTGGTCGCCCAGGAAATCGAACTGCTGGGGCGGATCGCCACCGAGGTCGGCCGACCGTTGAGCTTCACCGTGCAGCAGAACGACGATGCGCCCGACCGGTACCGACAACTGCTGGCGGCCATCAGCGACTGGAACGCGACCGGCGCGGACGTCAAGGCTCAGGTGGCCGTCCGACCGATCGGGGTCCTGATCGGACTCCAGGCAACCGCCAACCCGTTCATGTTCTGCCCGTCGTACCGGCAGCTGCACTCGCTCAGCCATGCCGAGCGCATCGCCCGACTCCGCGACCCGGACTTGCGCCGGACGCTGCTGGACGAACACGCTGCATCCAGCCCGTCCGGCTTCGTCGGCATCCTCCACTCGGGGTACGACCGCATGTATCCGCTCTCTGACCCTCCGGACTACGAGCCGACGCCGGCCGACAGCGTCGCCGGGCGCGCCGCCTCCTCGGGCGCCGCTCCCGACGAGGTGCTCTACGACCTGCTGCTCGACGACGACGGCAGCCGCCTGCTGTACATCCCGCTGATGAACTACGCCCGCGGTGATCTCGCCGACGTGCGCGAGATGCTGACGTCGCCGAACGCCATGTTCGGTCTCTCGGACGCCGGTGCGCACTGCAACTCGATCTGCGACGGCAGTTTCCCGACGACCGCCATCACCCACTGGACCCGCGACCGGGCTCGCGGCGAACAGCTGCCACTCGAGTACGTCGTGCACCAGCAGACCCAGCGCACCGCTCGCCACGTGGGCTGGACCGATCGCGGTGTCGTCGCTCCAGGGATGCTCGCCGACCTCAACGTGATCGATCACGATCGCCTCACGCTGCACCCGCCGGTGCTGGTCGCCGACCTGCCCGCCGGCGGCACGCGGCTGATGCAGGCCGCCGAGGGCTACGTCGCCACGGTCAAGCGCGGCGAGGTGATCGCCGCGCATGGCGAGCTCACCGGCGCCCGGCCGGGTCGACTCCAGCGCGGACGAGCATCCTGACCGGTTCCCCCCGGCCCCGTCCCCGCCCGAACCTTCGGTCCTACCGGGCCCCGTTTCCGGTAGGACCCGAGGTCGCGTCGTCGGGGTCGACAACGTGAGCGACTTCGTGGCGGCGCTGGCCATCGCCTTCGGCGTCGTCTTCGTCGCCGAACTCGGCGACAAGACCCAGCTGCTCGCGCTCGACTTCGGCGCGCGGTACTCCTTGCGGACCGTGGCGATCGGACTGACGTTCGGCTACGGCATCGCCAACATCGTCGCCACGATCGTCGGCGGTGTGCTCGGCGCAGCACTCCCCGACCGACCCATCCAGATCATTGGCGGGCTGGTGTTCCTCGGCTTCGCTGTGCTGGCAGTCCGACGAGCGGTGTCAGGGATGCCCCAGGAGGACGAGGCTGCTGGCTCTGCGTCCGTTCGGGGCACAGGGACCATGGCGGTGATCGCTTCGATCGCAGCGTTGATCGCTGTTGCCGAGATGGGCGACAAGACACAGATCGCGACCGCGACGCTGGCGTCGCAGTCTTCGCCCGTGGGGGTCTGGATCGGTGCCACGCTGGGCGCGGCGTCGAGCGGGATGGTCGGCGCAGTCGCCGGCAACCTGATCGGCGACCGGATCCCGGCTCGCGCGCTCCAGTTCGTCTCGGCGGCACTCTTCACGTCGTTCGGGATCGCGATCCTTGCCGGTTGGTTCTGACCGGTCGGCGGGCGCACTCAACCGGCGGGAGGTCGCACGAGGTCACCGCGCATGAGCGCCCGGATCGCATCGATCGCGCATCGATGCTGGGCGGTGCTCTGCGAAGTTCCCTCGGTGAGTCCGATCAGCATGATCCGGATGAACTCGACCATGCGTTCGCGGTCGGCCGGATGCACCTCGCCGGTGGCGACGCCCGTGTCCACGATCGCAACGAAGAACTCGTCTCGTGCTGCATCGGCGCGGGCGAGGCGGTCCGCGATCTCGGGGAATCGCCGCATGTCGTTTCGAACGGTGCCGACGAAGAGGGCCAGCGAGGGATCATCGACGTTCATCCGATGTGCCGCCTCGAGCATGCCTTCGAACTGACCGAGGAAGGTGTCGGATGCCTCGACCGCCTCGACGAACCGCCCGTACACCCGGCGCTGCATGTCGTGATGCACCTCGACATAGAGGTCGAGTTTGGATTCGACGTAGTGGTAGAGCGCCCCCGTGGTGATCCCCGACGCCGCCGCGAGCTCCTTGTTCGTGACGCCGCCGTAGCCGCGTTCCGCGAACAGTCGCCGAGCGTTGTCGATGATCGCCCGGCGGGTGTCGGCGGAGTCTGTCGACGGCGGCCTCCCCCGCCGTCGTGTCCCCGCCGGTGCCGCATCGACCATCACGCGAGTATGACGGCCGTCGCCAACCGGTGCGCCACCGGAGCGACGTCAATTGCGGTTGGCTTCGACGGCTTTGACCAACCGGTCGAACACCGCGTCGGGGTGTCCGATGCCGTTGATGACCACGAGGCGGTTCTGGTCGCCGTAATGCTTGATCAGCGGGAACGTCTGTTCCTCGTACAGGTCGAGACGACGATTCACCGACTCCGGGGTGTCATCGGCACGCTGCTGCACGTCACCACCGCAGACATCGCAGATCCACGGGTCGGGATCGCTGCCCGCCGAGGTGTAGTTGGTCCCGCAGTCGCGACAGACGCGGCGAGCGGAGATCCGCTCCAACACGATCTCGCGAGGCACGTTCAGGTCGAGCACGACGTCGATCGGTCGGCCATCGGCGATTGCGTCCAGGGCATCCGCCTGCTCGATCGTTCGAGGGAAGCCGTCGAGGATGTAGCCCCGGGTCGAGGCGTCGGGTGCCGAGAGCCGCTGATCGACCAGGCCGATCATGATCTCGTCGCCGACGAGACCGCCGGCATCCATCACCCGTTTGGCCATCAGGCCGAGTTCGGTTCCCTCCC
The DNA here is from genome assembly GCA_963698435.1 of Ilumatobacteraceae bacterium. Classification (GTDB taxonomy): domain Bacteria; phylum Actinomycetota; class Acidimicrobiia; order Acidimicrobiales; family Ilumatobacteraceae; genus Sva-07. The sequence continues at coordinate 762,024 of CAVOQV010000005.1, forward strand.
GGACAGCGGCGCGCAGCATGTCACCGGTCGAGATGTGCGGAACGACGAAGTGCCTCGACAACCGCACGCACTGCGTGCCCTTGCCGGCACCCTGTCGCCCGAGGATGATGAGGCGGGCGCCGGGGATCACAGCCGACCTACTTGAGGAATCCCTCGTAGTTGCGCAGCGTGAGCTGGCTGTCGATCTGACGCATCAGTTCGAGCGCCACGCCGACGGAGATCAGCACGCTGGTGCCGGCGAACCCGAACGAGTTGATGCCGGCGATGATCAGCAAGACGTAGGGCAGCGTTGCGATGATCGCGATGAACACCGCGCCCGGCAGCGTGATGCGGTTGACCGCCTTCGCGAGGTACCGCTCGGTCTGCGGGCCGGGCCGAACACCGGGAATGAACCCACCCTGGCGGCGCAACTGGTCGGCCTGGCGTACCGGATCGAATGCGATCGAGTTGTAGAAGTAGGCGAACGCGATGATCATCAACGCGAAGATCGTGATGTAGACGAAGTTCTGCGGGTTGACGATGTACTTGTCGACGAACGCAGCGATCTCACCACGCCAGCCTTCTCCCGAGCCGAGGAACTGCGAGAAGATCACCGGGAGCAGCAGGATCGAGCTCGCGAAGATGATCGGAATCACGCCCGACTGGTTGACCTTGAGCGGGATGTAGGTGTTCTGGCCGCCCATCATCCGGCGACCGACCACACGTTTCGCGAATTGGACAGGGATGCGCCGTTGCCCGAGTTCGACGTACACCACCGAGATGATGATCCCGATCGTCAGCAGGATCATGGCGACGAACCAGAACACCTTGTTGAGCTGGAGGATGCTCCAGAAACCGCCGGGCAAGCTGGCGACGACCGACGCGAAGATGATCATCGACATGCCGTTGCCGATGCCGCGCTGGCTGATCAGTTCGGCCATCCACATCAGCACCGCAGTGCCGGCGACCAGGGTCGGGATGATCAGATAGCCGCGCGGCCAGACACCGTCGGGAAGCAGAGGCACGGTCGGGCGCGGCGCTCGCAGCCGAGAAGAACGCCGTGCCGCGACCCGTACCGAAGATGAACACCAGGCCGGTCGCCTGCAGCGTGGCCAGACCGATCGTGACGTAGCGCGTGTACTGGGTGATCTTGCGCTGGCCGACCGCGCCTTCGTTCTGCAGCTCTTCGAGCTTCGGGATCACGACGCCGAGCACCTGCATGATGATGCTCGCAGTGATGTACGGCATGATGCCGAGAGCGAAGATCGAGAAGCTCTCGAAGGCGCCGCCCGAGAACAGGTTCAAGAAGCCGAGCGCGCCCTGCTGCCCGGCCGACTCACGCAGCTGTTCGATGGCGATCGGCATCGACACCCGGCACTCGGATGAAGACGCCGAGACGGTAGACGGCCACCATTGCGACGACGAACAACAGCTTGTTGCGAAGGTCGTGGACCCTCCAGATGTTCGCCAGTTGCGAAAGCACTCAGAACACTCCTGTGCGATGTGGATCGGGGGACGGGATGGACGATGAAGGTCAGCGGTTGGCGAACTGGTTGCCCTTGACGGCTGGCCGGCCGGCCTTTCCTTCCTCGCGGAAGGGCAGCTCGATCAGGGTCACCGTACCGCCGGCAGCAGTGACGGCGGCTTCGGCTGCGGCAGAGATCGCATGAACGTGGAGGTCGACCTTGGTCGAGATCTCGCCGCGGGCGAGCACCTTCACGAACGACGTCTTGCGAACCACACCGTTGGCGGCGAGCACCTCCGGGGTGATCGTCGTGTCGCCGGTCGCGTCCACCAGCGCACTCAGTGCGTGCAGGTTGACCGCCTGGTACTCGACGCGGAACGGGTTGTTGAACCCCTTGAGCTTCGGCACGCGTTGCTTGAGCGGCGTCTGGCCACCTTCGAAACCGCGGGCGACGGTGTTGCGGGCACGCTGGCCCTTGCTTCCACGGCCGGCGGTCTTGCCGCCCTTGCCGCCGGTGCCGCGTCCGACGCGCTTCGCGTTCTTCTTGGCGCCGGGTGCCGGCGCGAGGTCATGGACCTGCATGGGTCAGCTCTCCTTCTTGGCAGCGCCCGACGCGTCACCGGCGTCGGACACCTCGAGCAGGTGCGGGACCCGGGCGATCATGCCGCGGATCTCGGGACGGTCGGGCAGCGTGTTGGTCGAGCCGATCTTGCCCAGGCCGAGCGCACGCAGCGTGCCTCGGTGCTTCGGCTTGGTGCCGATCGACGACTTGATCTGCGTGACGGTGATGGTGGTCTCACTCATTCGGCACCTCCGGTCTGAGCCGCAGCCGCTCCGGCGCGGCTCTTCTGGCGCTCGTTGTATGCATTGAGCAGACCCTTGGGCACGAACTGGTCGGCCGGCAGGCCGCGGCGCGCTGCGATCTCGTCGGGACGCTGCAGCGACTTGAGACCCGCAACGGTCGCACGTGCGACGTTGATGTGGTTGGCCGAGCCGAGCGACTTGCAGAGCACGTCGTGGACGCCGGCTTCTTCGAGGATCACGCGGGCAGCGCCGCCGGCGATGACGCCGGTACCGGGAGCTGCCGGCTTCATCATGACCTTGCCGCCGCCGGTCGTGCCGAGGACGGGGTGGATGATCGTGCTGCCGGCCATCGGCACCTCGAAGAGGTTGCGCTTGGCTTCCTCGGTGCCCTTCTGGATGGCGAGCGGCACTTCTTTGGCCTTGCCGTAGCCGAGACCGACGCGGCCGTTGCCGTCGCCGATCACCACGAGCGCGGTGAACGAGAACCGACGACCGCCCTTGACGACCTTGGCGACGCGGTTGATCGTGATGACGCGTGACTCGCGCAGTCCGCTGTCGTCTCCGTCACGACCGTCGCGACCGTCACGGCCACGGTTGTCGCGGTTGTCGCGACCACCGCCACGGTTGTCACCGGGATTGTTGGTGGGGAATGCCATCAGAACTCCAGTCCTGCTTCACGGGCGGCGGACGCCACGGCGGCGATGCGGCCGTGGTAGGCGAACCCGCCACGATCGAACACGACCTTGTCGACACCGGCGGCCTTGGCGCGCTCGGCGATGAGTTGTCCCACGCGGGAGGCTGCCTCGACGCTCGAACCCGAACCGGCCGCACGCAGGTCGGCTTCGTTGGTCGATGCGGCAGCCAGCGTGGTGCCGGCATCGTCGTCGATGACCTGTACCGACAGGTGCTTGTTCGACCGGAACACGGCCAGACGCGGACGTGCGGCGGTGCCGTGGATCTTCTTGCGAACGCGGCGGTGGCGGCGGATGCGGCCACTGCGGCGTGCTTCGGCGATCTTTGTCATGAGACGCTCCGTTACTTCTTTCCGGCCTTGCCGGCCTTGCGCAGCACTCGCTCGCCCGCGTAGCGGACGCCCTTGCCCTTGTACGGCTCTGGCTTGCGGATGCTGCGGATGTTGGCGGCCACCTGGCCGACCACTTCTTTGTCGATGCCGGTGATGATCACCTGGGTCTGCGCCGGCACTTCGAAGGCGATGCCCTCGGGAGCCTTGACGTCGACCGAGTGGCTGAAGCCGAGGTTGAGACGCAGGGCGTTCGGGCCCTGGGCCTCGGCGCGATAGCCGACGCCGACGATCTCGAGTTCCTTCTTGAAGCCGTCGGTGACGCCGATGACCATGTTGTTGACCAGGCTGCGGGTGAGCCCGTGCATGGCCTTGGTCTTGTTCTCGTCATTGGGTCGTTCGCACAGGAGGGTGTCGCCCTCTTGTGTGATCGTGATGGTGCCGGGGATCTCTCGTTCGAGGGTGCCCTTGGGCCCCTTGACCGAGATGGTGCGACCGTCGACTGTGACGTCGACGCCAGCCGGCACCGTGATGGGTGCTTTTCCGATGCGGGACATGGTTCCTACTTCTCCTTGGCTCCGGCCCGGGTCACCAGACGTAACACATGACCTCGCCGCCGACGTTGCGCTTGCGCGCCTCGCGGTCGGTCATGAGGCCCTGGGAGGTGGACAGGACGGCAACACCGAGGCCACCGAGGACTCGGGGGACGGTGTCGGCGTTGCGGTACACGCGCAGACCCGGCGTCGAGATGCGACGCAGGCCCATGATCGTGCGGTCACGATCCGGCGAGTACTTCATCTTGATGGTCAGCACGTCGCCGACACCCTTGGGTGACGGCGTGGTCTCGAAGCTCTCGATGTAGCCCTCCTTCTGGAGGACCTCGGCGAGTGCGACCTTCTGCTTGGACGAGGGCATGCGCACCTCGTCGTGCTTGGCGGTGTTCGCGTTGCGGACCCGCGTGAGCATGTCGGCGATGGGATCGGTCATCATGATGGTTGTCTCCTCACCAGCTCGACTTCGTCAGACCGGGGATCTCGCCCGCGTGTGCGAGCTCGCGCAGGCACAGACGGCAGAGGCCGAACTTGCGGTACACCGAACGTGCCCGTCCGCAGCGGCGGCAGCGGGTGTAGCCGCGAACCTTGAACTTCGGCTTCGCGTTGGCCTTGTTGATCAATGCTTTCTTTGCCATGTCGTCGCCTCAGCTCACTTCTTCTTGCCGCCGTAGCGGGGGCCACGGTTCTTCTTCTTGCGGGGCTCGTTGTCGGCGTCGGCGCCCTTCTTGAAGGGGAAGCCGTAGGCGTCGAGCAGGGCCTTGCCGCTGTCGTTGTCGTTCGCGGTCGTCACGATGGTGATGTCCATCCCGCGAGGGTGGTCGGCCTTGTCCGGGTCGATCTCGGCGAACATCGTCTGCTCGTTGAGTCCGAAGGTGTAGTTGCCGTGGCCGTCCCACGAATTCGCCGGAAGGCCGCGGAAGTCACGGATACGGGGGATGGCGACCGAGATCAGTCGGTCGAGGAACTCCCACATGCGGTCGCCGCGCAGGGTCACCTTGACGCCGATGGCCTGCCCTTCGCGCAACTTGAAGTTGGCGATCGAGGTGCGGGCCTTGGTGACGATCGGCTTCTGACCGGAGATCACGGTGAGGTCGGCGACGCAGCCTTCGATCAGCGACGGCTGACCGGCGGCGCGGCCCACTCCCATGTTGATGACGATCTTCTCGAGGCCCGGCACCTGCATGACGTTCTGGATGCCCAGTTCCTCTTGCAGCTTGGCCTTGATCTCGTCGTTGTAGCGCGCCTTGAGGCGCGGGATCTCGGTGTTGGTGTCAGGGGTTGCGGTGGCGGTACTCATCCGATCACCTCTCCGCTCGGACGAGCGACACGGACCTTCGTGCCGTCGTCTTGGATCTTGTAGCCCACGCGGACCTTCTTGCCCTTGTGGACGAGCATCACGTTGCTCACGTCGAACGGCAGGTCCTTCTCGATGATGCCCCCGGCCTCGTTGGCGCGGCGAGCCTTCTGATGCTTCGACGCGGTGTTGACACCGTGAACGATGATCTGGTTGGTCTTCGGGAAGACGAAGGCCACCTCGCCCTGCTTGCCCTTGTCCTTGCCGGTGATCACCTCGACGGTGTCACCCTTCTTGAGTTTCATCACAGCACCTCCGGTGCCAGCGACACGATGCGCATGAACTTGCGGTCACGCAGCTCCCGGCCGACGGGGCCGAAGATGCGGGTACCACGGGGGGTGAGGTCGTCCTTGATCAGCACGGCCGCGTTCTCGTCGAAGCGGATGTAGCTGCCGTCGGGACGACGCTTCTCTTTCTTGGTTCGGACGACGACGCACTTGACGACCTCGCCCTTCTTGACGGCAGCGCCGGGCATCGCGTCCTTGACCGTGGCGACGAAGACGTCGCCGATCGAGGCGTAGCGCCGGCGGGTACCGCCGAGCACCTTGATGCAGAGCACTTCCTTGGCGCCGGAGTTGTCGGCGACGCGAAGACGGGACTCCTGCTGGATCACTGTGCCACCTTCTTTCCTGCTCGCAGGCTCACTTCGCACGCTCCAGGACGTCGGTGATGCGCCAACGCTTGTTCTTGCTGAGCGGACGGGTCTCCATCACGCGCACCTTGTCGCCGACGTTGACGTCGTTGGTCTCGTCGTGGGCGTACAGCTTCTTGGTACGCAGCACGAACTTGTTGTACTTGGCGTGGCGCACACGATCGACGACGGCCACGACGGCCGTCTTGTCCATCGCGTTCGACACGACGGTGCCTTCACGCACCTTGCGAGCGGCACGCTCGGGGGCTTCAGTCGTTGTTTCTGGCATGTCCGTCACCGTCACTGTCCGGCCTCGGCCGCAGCGATCTCGCGCTGACGGATGAGGGTGTTGATACGAGCGACCTGCTTGCGCACCTTGCCGATTTCGGCGGTGTTGTCGAGCTGGCCGGTCGCGTTGCGGAAACGCAGGTTGAGCGCCTCCTGCTTGGTGGCCTTGAGTTCGTCGATCAGCTCACCGAGGCTGAGTTCGACGAGGTCGTTGTTCTTGGCCATGTCAGATCTCCTCCTCACGAGTGATGATGCGCGCCTTGATCGGCAGCTTCTGGATCGCCTTTTCGAGGGCGGCTCGCGCCATGTCCTCGCTCGGGTAGGAGAGCTCGAACAACGTACGGCCGGGCTTGACGACGGCGACCCAGAACTCGGGGTTGCCCTTGCCGGAGCCCATGCGGGTCTCGGCCGGCTTCTTCGTGACCGGCTTGTCGGGGAACACGTTGATCCAGACCTTGCCCCCGCGCTTGATCGAGCGGGTCATGGCGATACGGGCAGCCTCGATCTGGCGAGCGGTGATCCAGCCCGGTTCGAGGGCTTGGATCCCGTACTCACCGAAGTTCAGGCCGGAGCCGCCCTTGGTGAGGCCCTTGGTGCGGCCGCGGTGGTGCTTGCGATGGGCGACCTTGCGAGGCATCAGCATGGTGCGTCCCCTTTCAGTCCGTGCCGCGGAAGTGCGGCGTCTCGTGGCCTTCGCCCTGCGCGGTGCGCTTGGCGATTGCCTCTTCTTCGTCGAGCAGCTTCTCGAGTTCCGGATCGGCCTCACCGACGAGCGGCTGGGTCTCGGGCGCTGGCGCGAGGTCGCGGGGTCCACCCGACGAAACCACCTTCGCGCGGTCCCGCACCCTGGCCGGACGTCTCGCCGACGGCCATGGCAGCCTCGCGGGCGATCTTGTCCTCGTTGAGCTTCTTGTAGGGGAGGATGTCTCCCTTGTAGATCCACACCTTGACGCCCACACGACCGCTGGTCGTCTTGGCCTCGCGCATCCCGTAATCGATGTCGGCGCGAAGCGTGTGCAACGGCACCCGGCCCTCGCGGTACCACTCGGTGCGGCTCATCTCGGCGCCGCCGAGGCGACCAGAGCACTGGACACGAATCCCGAGGGCGCCGGCACGCTGAGCGTTCTGCACGGCGCGCTTCATGGCACGACGGAAGGCGATGCGGTTGACGAGCTGGTCGGCGACGCCCTGAGCGATCAGCGCAGCGTCGAGTTCGGGGTTCTTGATCTCGACGATGTTGAGCTGGATCTTCGGGTTGCCGGTGATCTTGGTGATCAGCTGACGGAGTTCGTCGGCCTGGGCACCACGACGACCGATCACAATGCCCGGACGAGCCGTGTGCACGTCGACGCGCAGCTTGTCACGGGTGCGCTCGACCTCGATGCGGCTGATCGCCGCCGACTCGAGACGCGTCATGATCTCGCGGCGGATCGTCCAGTCCTCGGTGAGGTACTCCTTGTAGTCGCGCTCGGAGAACCAACGCGACTTCCAGTCGGTGGTCACTCCCAGGCGGAAGCCGTACGGATTGATCTTCTGACCCATTACTTGGTGGCTCCCTCGTCGTCCGCTTCGCTTCCTTCTCGCGACGCTTCCGCCTCGTCGCTGGCGCTTCCCTCGGCGGGTGCGTCAACGTCGGCGGCCGCTTCCACGACTTCGGCTTCGTCGGTTTCGGTTGCTTCTTCGGCGGCGGCCTCGGCCGTCGCGTCGTCTTCGGTCACATCGGCTTCGGGAGCCTCTGCAGATTCGGTGGTCTCCGAGTCGACCGCGTCGGTCGTCTCGTCGTCGACGATCTCGTCGTCGACGATCTCGGCGTCGACGACGTCGTCGCCGGCCTCGGCGGCCTGCTGACGGCTGCGCTCGACGCGGGCACGGCGACTCGCGCTGCTCGACTGCGGGCGACCACGGCCGGTGCTGCCACCGGCGCGCTCTTGGCGAGCGGTGAGGATCTCGATGCGCTCGTCGCTCATCCGAGCGACGATCACGGTGATGTGACAGCTGCGCTTGTTGATGCGCGTCGCACGGCCACGGGCACGGGGGCGGAAGCGGCGAAGCGTCGGGCCCTCGTCGGCGAAGCAGGCGATGACGAACAACTCGTCGGCGTCCTGGTCGTCGTTGTTGACAGCGTTGGCAACGGCGCTGGCGAGCACCTTGCGGACGTCACGAGCGATGTGGCGGTCGGTGAACTGCAGCACCTCGTCGGCGCTCCGGACGTCGAGACCGCGGATCAGGTCGAGCACGGCGCGGGCCTTGGAGGCAGACGAGCGCACGTACTTGGCGGTCGCCTTGGTGCCCGAGCGCTCGCCGGCGACGTAGGACTTCTCGTTGAGCTTCGGTCCGGTCATCAGCGGCGACCCTTCGAGTTGCGCTCCATGCCGGCGTGGAACTTGAACGTGCGGCTGGGGCTGAACTCACCGAGCTTGTGGCCGACCATCGACTCGGTGACGTACACCGGGACGTGCTTGCGACCGTCGTGGACGGCGATGGTGTGACCGACCATGTCGGGGATGATGGTGGAGCGACGCGACCAGGTCTTGACGACCTTGCGCTCTCCGGCGGCGTTCTGGGCGTCGATCTTCTTGAGAAGATGGTCGTCCACGAACGGGCCCTTCTTGAGACTGCGAGACATGCGGAGCTACCTTCCTTGCCGCGTCAGCGGCGACCCTTGCTCGTACGACGGCGGCGAATGATCAACTGCTGACTCGCCTTCTTCTTGTTGCGGGTGCGGCTCTCGGGCTTGCCCCACGGCGACACCGCGGGACGACCACCGGAGGTGCGGCCTTCGCCACCACCGAGTGGGTGGTCGACCGGGTTCATCGCGACACCGCGGGTCTGGGGCTTCTTGCCCTTCCAGCGGTTGCGACCGGCCTTGCCGATCTTGACCAGCTCGTGCTGGCTGTTGCCGACCTCACCGACCGTCGCGCGACAATCGATCATCACGCGACGCATCTCGGTGGAGGGCATACGCAGCGTGGCGTAGTCGCCTTCCTTGGCCACGAGCTGGACGGCGATCCCGGCCGAACGACCGATCTTGCCGCCCTGACCCGGCCGCAGCTCGACGTTGTGCACGGTGGTGCCGACGGGGATGAAGCGCAGCGGCATGGCGTTGCCCGGCTTGATGTCGGCGCCGTGACCGCTCTGGACGGTGTCGCCGACGTTGAGTCCACGCGGCGCGAGGATGTAGGCCTTCTCGCCGTCGTTGTAGTGGAGGAGCGCGATGCGACACGTGCGGTTGGGGTCGTACTCGATGGCGGCGACCTTGGCGGTCACGCCGTCCTTGACACGCTTGAAGTCGATGATGCGGTACTGCTGCTTGTGGCCGCCGCCGCGGTGGCGTGACGTCTTGCGGCCGTAGCTGTTGCGTCCACCGGTCTTGGTCTTCTTGACGAGGAGGCTCTTCTCCGGCGTGGTCTTGGTGATCTCGCTGAAGTCGGAGCTCGTCTGGAAGCGACGGCCGGGGCTGGTGGGCTTGCGGGAACGGATAGCCATGATGCGCTCAGTTCTCGAACAGCGGGATCTCGCCCGCTGCCAGGGTGACGATGGCCCGCTTGGTGGCGGGACGCTGACCGATTCGGTTGGTGCCGCGGGTGCGCTTGCGCTTGCCGGGCCGGTTGAGGGTGTTGACCTTGAGCACCTCGACACCCCAGATCGTCTCGATGGCGTCGCGGATCTCGGGCTTGGAGGCCTTCGGGCTCACCGTGAAGGTGTAGACGCCCTGCTCGATGAGGTCGTAGCTCTTCTCGGAGACGACCGGAGCGATGATGATGTCGCGAGGATCCTTCATCAGCTGGCTGCTTTCTCGTCAGTGCTCGCCTCAGGCGAGGTCGGCGTGCCGGCGGGCAGCACGTCCTTGGTGAAGATGAGCCACTCGTTGCAGAGCACGTCGTAGGCGTTGAGTTCGCCGGGGCCGATGATCTGCACCTTGGGCAGGTTGCGGAAGCTCAGCGCGGCAGCGGCGTCGTCACGACCGACGACCACCAGGGCGGTGCCGGTGATGCCGAGGGCGTCGAGGGCGGCTTTGGCGTCCTTGGTCTTCGGGGACTCGAAGCCCCACGAGTCGACGACGACGACCTTGCCCTCGGCGGCGCGGTCGCTGAGCGCCGAGCGCAGTGCGGCCTTCACCATCTTCTTGGGGGTCTTCTGGTCGTACTTGCGGGGCTTCGGGCCGAGGGCCACGCCGCCACCGACGAAGTGCGGTCCGCGGATCGAGCCCTGACGAGCGTTGCCGGTGCCCTTCTGGGCGTACGGCTTGCGACCACCGCCACGAACGTCCGAGCGGGTCTTGGTGCTCTGGGTGCCGGAGCGGCGGGCGGCGAGCTGGGCGGTGACGACCTGGTGCATCAACGACACGTTCGGTTGCACACCGAAGACCTCGTCGTCGAGTTCGATCGTGCCGCTGTCCTTGCCGGCCGCGGTCTTGAGGGTGAGATCGGCCATGTCAGCCTGCCTTTCCTGCGAACTTGACGGCGTTGCGCACGACGACGACACCACCGGCGGGACCGGGGACCGAGCCCTTGATCAGCAGCAGATTGCGCTCGGGGTCGGATTGCACGACCTCGAGGTTCTGCGTGGTGACCTGCTCGTGGCCCATGTGGCCGGCCATGCGCTGGCCCTTGAACACGCGCGCTGGGAAGGCGCACGAGCCGATGGCGCCAGGCTTGCGGTGGCTCTTGTTGTTGCCGTGGGACGCCGGCTGGCCGGCGAAGTTGTGGCGCTTCATGACACCGGCGAAGCCCTTGCCTCGGCTGGTGCCCGTGACGTCGACCTTGGTGCCGGCGGGAATCTGCTCGACGGTCAGCTCCTGGCCGACCTCGAATCCGTCGACCGAGTCGAGACGCAGCTCGATCAGGCGCTTGCCCGGGGCGACGCCGGCCTTCTCGAAGTGGCCAGCGGCCGGCTTCGTGAGCTTCTTCGCGTCACGGTGGCCGTAGGTCACCTGCAGCGCGGTGTAGCCGTCGCGTTCGTTGGTCTTGATCTGCACGATGCGCATCGGTTCGACACGGAGCACAGTGACGGGAACGACTTTGTCGTCGACCCATGTCTGTGTCATGCCGACCTTCTCGCCGACGATCGATTGTTGTGCCATGGCGGCCGGTTCCTTTTCGTTGTCCAAGCCCTGATTTCGGGCTCTCCACGCAAATGCTCCGCCGCTAGCCGTTCCTGGGTTCAGGACGGACGAGCGTGCGGAGCACGAGATCTTGTTGTCGCTGAGCGGTTCCGTCCCGGACGTTGCGGGCGGCCTACACAGACATCGATTGCTGAATGGTCTGGTGGTCGGAATGCCTTCCGATCACGGCCATGCAATGCTATGGGCGCCGTCCGGTGCTTCCAACACGCGCGCACCCCACGTTTGCGTGCAATTTCGGGTGGACCGCCCCACCGAGAATGCAGCGCAAACGTCGACTGGACCCGGTTCAGGGGTAGCGCTTCGCCAGCCAGTCGGCCACGTGTTCCATCGCATCGAGACGATGGCCCTCCAGGTAGTGCGGAGCGCCTCTCATCTCGATGTAGGTGACGTCGTCGGCGCCGGCAGCGTCGACGATCTCCTCGGCCTGCCACACCCGGATCTCGGTGTCTGCCGTCGGGTGGATCAACAACGTCGGCACGCGCACGTTGGGCATCGTGTCGGAGAGCTTGGCGCCGCTCGAGAGTCCTGACCACGTGCTCAACCAACCCCGGGCGGTCATCGTCCGGGCGAGACCCCCACGGCCGTAGTTGGCATCGAAGGGATCGGGGAACGCGAACAACGATCCCATCGGCCGGTCGTCGGGGTCGATCGACAGGTCGAGGTAGGCCGGGTCGGCGAGCGTCCGGTAGATCGTGAGGTACTTCGTGAACACCGCCCGCCGGCGGAGCTCGCGCCAGCGGGCCGGGTCGGCCGACTTGTCGACCCCGCGCAATTCGGGCACCACGTCGCCGGCCTCGGTGATCGACGCCTTCGCGATCGCGTCGATTCGAGCAACACGCGTGCGCTGTGCCGCTCGGTACGTCGCGACCCAGTCCGGGTCGTAGCTGCACGGCTCCGGCCACGGCCGCCAGCCGTTGTCGGGGTGGTACATGTCGAGTTCGGGCACGGTCGAGAACGGGTCGTGCTCGTCGGCGACGGACGGGTCGATCACCTGCAACATGAACACCCCTTCGCCGGGATGCGCCGCCATGCCGATCCACCCGTCACCGATGCCGAGCTCGGCGTTGGCCATCGCCATCAGCGATCCACCGCCCGAGTTGCCCAGCAGCACGACCGCATCGGCGCCGCGGCGCACCATGTCGTCGTGCGCAGTCTGCACGTCGGTGATGCACGCTTCGTGAAGACAATCGATGTCGTTGTTCATGTAGCGGGTGCCGAAACCGAAGACGGCGTAGCCAGCCGCGGCGAGCAGCGGGCAGGCGTAGTGGACGCTGAAGTCGCCCCGTGGATGCGACAGGATCACCGCCGTCTTCCACGGAGTCCCCAGGGGCGGCGTCCAGAGAACCCCACGCACGAGCGCGCCGTCAGGCGAAACGAGCCGAACGGGTTCGCGCTGCACCACCACGCCGGGGTCGTCCTCAGGAAGCGGCCAGTAGCCGAGACCGAACGGTCTCGCTCCCCCCAGCATCGCGTCCAGCTCCTGCATTCCCGGAGGCTAGACGAGCGCTCGCACAGGGTCGGCGCTGGTTCGGGTGGTCGTCAGTCGGCGGGTCGCTCGACGAGCGTGACCGTGATCTCGACCGGGTCACCGTCGCGCAGGATCGTGAGCGTGGTCGAGTCGCCGGGACCGAGATCGCGAATCGCTGCGATCAGCCCGGTCGCTCCATCGATGGGTGCACCGTCGGCAGCGACGACGAGGTCGCCCGCCTCGATCCCGGCATCAGCGGCGGGGGTGTCGTCCTGTACCGCCTGGATGACGGCACCCTGACCGCCGTCTCGCCGTTCCCCCAGTTCCACGCCGAGATAGCCCTCGGTCCGCGGGTCGCCACCGGACTGCAACCGCAACGCCTCGATGACCGGTAGCGCTTCACGGGCACTGATGGCGAAGCCGACGTTCGTCGCGGCCGATGTCGCCGTGTCCCGGGCGACGGCGGTGTTGATTCCGACGACCTCACCTCGTGCGTTGACGAGCGGCCCACCGGAGTTGCCCGAGGAGATCGCCGCGTCGGTCTGGATCAGACCATCCAGGAACGCCCCTTCGGTGCCGATGGTCCGGTCGAGCGCCGACACGATGCCGAGGGTGACCGACGGGTCACCGTCGAGACCGAGCGCGAACCCGATGGCCACCACCTCGTCACCGATGCGGACACTGCCGGGATCGGCGAAGACCGCAGCGTCGAACTCGTCGCCGCTCATGCGCAGCAGGGCGAGGTCGTTGCCCGGATCGGATGCCAGCAGACGGGCCTCCCGCGGCTCGGTCTCGCCGGCCAACCGTACGCGGATCTCGGTGGCTCCGTCGACGACGTGGGCGTTGGTGAGGATCTCGCCGTCCGACGACACGATCACGCCGGTGCCGGTCGACTGCCCCTGACCGAACGCACTGTCGATGTCGGCGCTGATGGTGACCACCGACGCCGCCATGTGGTCGATCACCTTGGCAACATCGAGACGTCCTTCGATCGGTCCACTCGGGTCCGACACGTTGATCGGCTCGTCACTCGCGCTCCTCGGCGGCGAGTCGATCCAATCCGAGAGCTGGTTGCCGACGAGCGCTCCGGTCAGCCCGGCGGTCCACGCCACGACGCCGACGGCGACGACCAGGGCGAAACTTCGTCGCCTGCCGGAGGAGTTGTTGCGCCGCGGCGCGGGAGCCGGCAGACCCCGCGTGACACCGGGAGCCGGAGGCGGCAACGAAGTCATGGGCCCTGTCTATCCCTCAACGACAACGGCGACCCCGTCGGAGTCGGCGTTCTCACCTCGTTCACAACCTCTGCACGGCCCACCGTCAGCGGCGCGCGATGAGCTGCCCGAACAGCTTTCTGGCCTCGCGGGCGGTCCGATCGTCAAGATTGCACGGCTCGCTCCGTCCCGCTCTCTCGATCGGCAGGACGAGTTCATCGATGGCCTCACTGTCGTCGCCACAACCCAGCCCGCGCCCGCGAGCGAGGTCGTTGCCCACGACGAAGGGGCGGGCCCGCCGGCCCGCCCCTTCGTCTCGTTCGTTCACTTCCGGTGCGGATCCGGCAATGAAGGCCGATCCCGCACCAACGGCTGTGTCAGCCGTTCTGGATCTTGATCTCGATGTCGACGCCGGCGGGCAGTTCGATGCGCTGCAGGCTGTCGATGGTCTTGCCGTTCGGGTTCACGATGTCGATGAGGCGCTTGTGCACCCGCATCTCGAAGTGTTCCCGGCTGTCCTTGTCGACGTGCGGGCCACGGATGACCGTGTACCGGTGCTTGTCGGTCGGCAACGGGATCGGGCCGCGCACGGTGGCGTCGGTCCGGGTGACCGTCTCGACGATCTTCTTGGTCGACTGGTCGATGATCTCGTGATCGAACGCCTTCAGGCGGATTCTGATGCTCTGTGCCATGTCAGTCAGCTCTCTCGGTCACTTGATGATCTTGGTGACGCGGCCGGCACCCACGGTACGGCCACCCTCACGGATCGCGAACCGCAAACCCTCGTCCATCGCGATCGGCTTACCCAACTCGACCGTCATCTCCACATTGTCACCAGGCATCACCATCTCGGTCCCCGACGGCAACTCGATCGTGCCCGTCACATCCGTCGTCCGGAAGAAGAACTGCGGCCGATAATTGTTGAAGAACGGCTTGTGACGGCCACCCTCATCCTTGGTCAAGATGTACACCTGACCCTCGAAATTCGTGTGCGGCGTAATCGAACCAGGAGCACACAACACCTGGCCACGCTCCACATCCTCCTTGGCCGTACCACGAAGCAACGCACCGATGTTGTCACCGGCCTGACCCTCATCGAGCAACTTCCGGAACATCTCCACACCCGTACACGTCGTCTTCTGCGTGTCACGCAACCCGACGATCTCGATCTCATCACCGGTGTGAATGATCCCCTGCTCCACCTTGCCGGTCACCACCGTGCCACGACCCGTGATCGTGAACACATCCTCGATCGGCATCAAGAACGGCTTGTCCAACTCACGAACCGGCGTCGGAATGAAGTCATCAGCCGCAGCCATCAACTCCATGATCTTCTCCTGCCACTCCGCATCACCCTCCAACGCCTTCAACGCGCTGACCTGAATGACCGGAGCATCATCACCCGGGAACTCGTACTCATTGAGCAACTCACGAACCTCGAGCTCCACCAACTCCAACAGCTCCTCGTCATCAACCATGTCCGCCTTGTTCAACGCCACAATGATCGACGGCACACCAACCTGACGAGCCAACAACACATGCTCACGCGTCTGCGGCATCGGACCATCCGTCGCCGCAACCACCAGAATCGCACCATCGACCTGAGCGGCACCCGTGATCATGTTCTTGATGTAGTCAGCATGACCCGGCATGTCCACATGCGCATAATGCCGATTCTCGGTCTCGTACTCGATATGCGCAATCGAGATCGTGATCCCACGCGCCTTCTCCTCCGGCGCCTTGTCAATCGTGTCAAACGCCTGATACTCAGCCAACCCACGATCCGCCAACGTCTTCGAAATCGCCGCCGTCAACGTCGTCTTCCCATGGTCAATATGACCCATCGTGCCGATATTCACATGCGGCTTGTTGCGCTCGAACTTCTGCTTGCTCATGATGCGTGCGACTCCAATGTCGTTTCTTGTTTGTCAGATGTGGGTTGTCAAAGAACTGCGGTGTGCTGTGGTGTCAGCGGCGATCACTCGCCGCGGACCCGCTTCACGATTTCCTGGGCGATGGCCTCGGGCACCTGTGAGTACTCGGAGAACTGCATCGTGTAGGTCGCTCGCCCCTGGGTGCGAGAACGAAGGTCGGTACTGTATCCGAACATCTCCGACAGCGGCACGGTGGCGTTGACGACCTGCGTGTTGCCCCGGGCCTCCATGCTGCCGATGCGGCCGCGGCGGCTGGACAGATCGCCCATCACGTCGCCCATGTACTCCTCGGGAGTCACGACCTCGACGGCCATGATCGGCTCCATCAGGACGGGCTTGGCCATCTCGGCGGCTTTGCGGAACGCCATCTGGCCGGCGATCTTGAACGCCATCTCCGAGGAGTCGACGTCGTGATACTGACCGTCGACCAGCGCCACCTTGACGTCGACGGTCGGGTAGCCGGCGAGCACGCCGTTGTCGAGCGAGCTCTGCAGACCCTGGTTCGTCGGGTTGATGTACTCGCGAGGGATACGGCCACCGGAGATCTGGTCCTCGAATTCGTACCCGCCGCCCGGGTTCGGCATCATGTCGATCTTCACGACGGCGAACTGGCCGGAACCGCCCGACTGCTTGATGTGGCGGTACTCGACGTTCTTGACTTCCTTGGTGATCGTCTCGCGGTAGGCCACCTGCGGCTTGCCGACGGTGGCTTCCACGCCGAACTCACGCATCATCCGGTCGACGAGCACCTCGAGGTGCAGCTCGCCCATGCCCGAGATGACCGTCTGGCCCGTCTCCTCGTCGGAACGGATGCGGAAGGTCGGGTCCTCGTCGGAGAGGGACTTGAGCGCCTTGCCGAGCTTCTCCTGGTCGGACTTGGTCTTCGGCTCGATGGCGACGTGGATCACCGGCTCGGGGAACTCCATCCGCTCGAGGATGACCGCGTGGTCGCGGTCGCAGAGCGTGTCACCGGTGGTGACGTTCTTGAAACCGAGTCCGGCGACGATGTCTCCGGCCATGGCGACGTCGAGGTCCTCGCGCTGGTTGGCGTGCATCAACAGGATGCGACCGAGGCGTTCACGGTCCTCCTTGGTGGAGTTGTAGACCTCTTCACCCTTGCTGATCTCGCCGGAGTACACGCGGAAGTAGGTGAGCTTGCCGAAGGGGTCGGCGACGATCTTGAACGCCAGCGCGGCGAACTCCTTGTCCTCGGGACCGCGGGTGACGGGGATCTCCTCGCCGCCCTTCATCTCCACGCCGTGGGCCGGCTCGATGTCGAGCGGCGACGGAAGGAAGTCGATGACGGCATCGAGCATCGGCTGGACGCCCTTGTTCTTGAATGCCGAACCGCACAGGATCGGCACGAACTCGCCGGCCAGCGTGCCGGAGCGGATCGCCTTCTTGATGTCGGCCTCGGACACGTCCTCACCTTCGAGGTACTTGTCCATCAGCTCTTCGCTCTGGGTGGCGATGGTCTCCATCATCGCCTCGCGGTACTCGTTGGCCTGGTCGACCATGTCGGCGGGGATGTCGGTGATCTCGTACTTCGCGCCGAGATCCTTCTCGTCGATGTCGCGCCAGACGAGCGCCTTCATCCTGACGATGTCGACCAATCCCTCGAATGCCTTGACCGCTTCGGGACCACCGGCACCGATGGGCAGATGGAGCACGAGGGGGTTCGCCTGGAGGCGATCCTTCACCATCTGCACGGTGCGATAGAAGTCGGCGCCGATGCGGTCCATCTTGTTGACGAAGCACATGCGAGGCACGTTGTACTTGTTCGCCTGACGCCACACGGTCTCGGTCTGCGGCTCGACGCCCGCCACGGAGTCGAACACGGTGACGGCACCGTCGAGCACCCGCAGCGACCGCTCGACTTCGATCGTGAAGTCGACGTGGCCCGGGGTGTCGATGATGTTGATGCGGTGGTCGTTCCAGACACAGGTGGTGGCAGCGGACGTGATCGTGATGCCACGCTCCTGCTCCTGGGCCATGTGGTCCATCGTGGCGGCGCCGTCGTGGACCTCACCGATCTTGTAGCTCTTGCCCGTGTAGAAGAGGATCCGCTCGGTGGTGGTGGTCTTACCGGCGTCGATGTGCGCCATGATCCCGATGTTCCGGGTGCGCTCCAGGGGGAACTCTCGCTTGGCCATGCTCTGCTACTTCACTTCCGTGTCAAGGGGCGACGTGGGGGTCTTCGGCTGCGCACCGAGGCGCAAGCACGAGGTTCGAGTCTATCGGCCGTTCCGGCGCCCCCACCGGTACGTGACCGGTGTCCGCTGCACGCCCGCCGACGATTGCGCCGACCGAAGCGCAAGGCCGAGATCCTCGAGGACGCGCTGGCGAGAGTGGCCACCGCGCTCGGTGCCGCCGCTCGGGCCACCGCCAAGGAACTCAGGATCGAGCGCCTGGCGGCAACAACGGCGGCCAAGGGCTCGCCCCGCACGTAGGGCGGGGCCGATGCGTCCAAGGCGGCGTCGGGCACCCCCAGCGGTCGGGCACCACGGGGTCGCTCGACGACGAAGGCGCCGCAGGCATCACGGAAGTCGTCGGGCGCTCGCAGGCAGGCCAAGCGCGACAGCCGCTGAGCCGGCGATCTCCCTCCACCGTGGGCTCGATGGTGCTCGACGCCCAGCCCGCCGGACATCAGCAGGTGGCGACGACCTCGCCCTCGACCGTCTCGTTCGAGATGTCGCCGCCTTCGAGAAAGCTTCCCGTGCCGCGAAGCGTGGATCCGTCCAGCACCAACTCGACCGTGGATCCGAACATCGAATTGGCTTCCCAGAGCGTCTGGTAGTCGCCGTCATCGACCGAGATCGAGGCCACCCCGGTGATCGTGCCGTCGTCGCCGAACTGCGTGATGTCGAGGCCGAGATCTTCATTGGAGACCGCGCTGAACAGGATCTCGGAACCCGCGGCCATCTGTGGTTCAGGGGAGCACAGCACCGTGGCGAACTCGAACGTCTCGCCGTTCGCCAGCGTCACGGTCGCTGCGCCACCAGCAGCGGAGCCAGGGTCAGGAGTCGTGCTACCCCAGAACGTGGCCACGACGGTCAGCGCGCCTGGATGTAGTCGTGGAGCTGGTTGTTCTCGTGTTCGAGTTGGCCGACCCGGGCCTTGACGACATCGCCGATCGAGATGATCCCCTCCAGCTTGTCGTCGTGATCGACCACGGGGAGGTGGCGGATCCGACGCTCGGTCATCATGCCCATCAGATGGTCGACGGTGTCGTCTCCACGACAGGTCGTCACCGCCGTCGACATCGCGGAGGACACCTGGTGGCCGAGCGTCGACGCACCGTGCGCCGCCAGCGCTCGCACGACGTCGCGCTCGGAGATGATGCCCTCGATCGTTCGGCCGTCGCTGCTCACCACGAGCGCGCCGACACCGTGATCACGCAGCGACGCCGTCGCGTCGGCGAGCGACGCTTCGGGAGCGATCGTGGCGACCGCGGACCCCTTGACCTTCAAGACGTTGTGGACGTGCATCGAGTTCCCCTCTCGATCTGGTGACCGTCGACCGGCCAGGCGTGCTGTCGTCCTCCCCCGAGACGCCTCACCATAGTGCATTCGTGAAGCGATCATTTCCCGACGTCGAATACGACGGAACCCGGAGCCGTGGCTCCGGGTTCCGTACGAATCGTCGATCACCGACAGCGTCGGCAGGCGTTCACCAGCGATAGTGGGCGAACGCCTTGTTCGACTCGGCCATCTTCTGGATGTCGTCGCGCTTCTTCATCGCGGCGCCCAGACCATTGGCGGCGTCCATCAGTTCGTTGGCGAGGCACTCGGCCATCGTCTTCTCGCGAACGGGCGCGTGCGTAGTCGACGACCCAGCGGATCGCCAGCGTGGTCGCACGGCGCGGACGAACCTCGACGGGCACCTGGTAGGTGGCACCACCGACGCGGCGGCTGCGCACCTCGAGCGGCGGCTTGACGTTCTCGATCGCACGCTTGACGGTGTCGATCGCCATGTCATCGCCTTCGAGGCGGGACTGGATGATCTCCATCGCGTCGTAGACGATCTTCTCGGCGACGGTGCGCTTGCCGTGCAGCATCACCTTGTTGGTGATCTGGGTGACCAGCACCGACTTGTGGATGGGATCCGCAACGAGTTCGCGGCGGGGAGCGGGACCTTTACGTGGCATCTCGGGTCACTTCTCCTTCTTGGCGCCGTAGCGGCTGCGGGCCTGCTTGCGGTTCTTCACGCCGACGGCGTCGAGCGCGCCTCGGATGATCTTGTAGCGCACACCGGGAAGGTCGCGGACACGACCGCCACGCACGAGCACGATCGAGTGCTCCTGCAGGTTGTGGCCCTCGCCGGGAATGTAGGCGGTGACTTCGATCCCGGAGTTGAGACGGACGCGAGCCACCTTGCGCAGCGCGGAGTTCGGCTTCTTCGGCGTGGTCGTGTACACCCGGGTGCACACACCGCGACGCTGGGGCGAACCCTTGAGCGCCGGCGTCTTGCTCTTGGTGACTTTCGAGCTACGACCTTGACGGACGAGCTGTTGGATGGTTGGCACGAATTGAACCTCGTTCGTTTCGGTCGTGTCGGCAGCTCGAGGCCGTCGACATGTGGTGTGTTGGACGAAATCGCGGGTTGCGACCCGCCCGCCGTACACCGGGATCGTCTCGCGACGGACCCGATGAGAGGACCCTGCAAGGCTACGGTCACCCCATCAGTCGCGCAACATACCCGCCGCGATGAGCCAAACCGCCGTATCCGGTCGGCTCGCTCATCGCAGCCCGACCCAGTCCCCCACCGATGAGCCAAACCGCCGTATCCGGTCGGCTCGCTCATCGCGGCCCGACCCAGTCCCCCACCGATGAGCCAAACCGCCGTATCCGGTCGTCTCGCTCATCGCACAGGCGCAACCGGCTGTTCACGTCAGCAGCGAGCCGGCGTGACCGCTGAGTGGTAGAACCGCATCCGTGGGAGTGTTGACATCCGATCCACTCCTCGTGCTGTTCCTCGTCGTCGCGCTCGGTGCCGCGTTGGCGCGAGTGCGGATCAAGGGTGTCGGACTCGGACCCGCGGCGGCATTGTTCGCGGGCCTGGCGGTGTCGGCGATCGAGCCGGACCTGGCCGACCTCCCGGCGATCATCCCCCTGTTCGGGCTGGCATTGTTCATCTACACCATCGGGCTCGCGTCGGGACCTGCGTTCTTCGGCGGTCTGCGCCAGGACGGCCTACGCGTGAGCGTCGCTGTGGTGGCGCTCCTCGCCGCGATCGGACTCACGGTGGGCGGGGTCAGCGCGCTGTTCAACTTCGACGCGGGCGCGCGAGCGGGGCTGTTTGCTGGATCGCAGACCAATACTCCGGCGCTCTCGGCAGCGCTCGAACAGCTCGCACCGGAGATCGCGAGCGGCGAGGTGACCGATCCGGTCGTTGGGTACTCCCTCGCCTACCCGCTCGGCGTGATCGCGATGATCGTCGCTGCAGGATGGTCGCTGCGCCGCGTCCGGCATCCCGGTCGCGGTGAGACAGCTCCCGCAAACGAGCCCGGGCAGCGCAACGCGACGAGCGCCACGGTCATCGTGGCCCGCGACGGGCTGCCGACACTCGGCGAGTTGCGGTCGTGGCGCGGCGAACGCCTGACGTTCTCGCGGGTCGAGCACGGTGGCCGCGTCGATCTCGCCACCAACGACGTCGTGTTGGTTCCGGGCGACCTCTGCACGGTGATCGGCACACCCGACGTCGTCGATCAGTTCGTCGAGTGGGCCGGCCACCGCAGCGAACGACACCTTGCGCTCGATCGCAAGAAGCTCGACTTCCGTCGCATCTCGGTCTCGAAGCGTGAGCTCGCCGGAGCGAAGCTGCGCGACGTCGACCTCGAGGGCCGGTTCGGCGCGATGGCCACACGCGTGCGCCGAGGTGACGCCGACTTGATCGTCGACCGCGACTTCGTGCTGCGTCTCGGCGACCGCATCCGAGTGGTCGGCCCGACCGACAGGATGGCCGACATCGCCGACGCGTTGGGCGACTCGGACCGCGGGTTGAGCGAGGTCGATGCGCTCGGCTTCGCCACGGGGCTCGCCCTCGGGCTGCTGCTGGCACAGCTGACGATCCCGCTGCCCGGCGGCGGCGAGATCGAACTCGGCGTGGGCGGCGGACCGCTGATCGTGGCCTTGCTGCTCGGAACGATCGGGCGCTCGGGTCCGTTCACCTGGCAGATTCCCTACGCGGCCAACCTCACGATCCGCCAACTGGGCGTGTCGCTGTTCCTCGGAGGCGTGGGCATCCGATCGGGCGCCACGTTCGCGGACGCCGTCGGCACCGGGGTGGGGCTGCAACTGGCAGCCGCAGGCGTGCTGGTGACCGCAGCGACTGCCGTGTTGGCGACGATCATGATCCGGGTGCTCCGACGGGACCCCGTCGACGGCGCCGGCATGATCGCCGGGATCCAGACACAACCGGCCGTGCTGGCGTTCGCCGCCGAACGCGCCGACGGCGACGAGCGCATCGACACCGGCTACGCGCTCGTGTTCCCTCTCGCGATGATCCTGAAGCTGGTCATCGTCCAGCTGCTGATCTGACCGACCGAGTCCGACAAACCCGCTGGACGCGGAACGACCCGGGCGCTGGGCCCGGGCCGTTCATGCGTGGGTGGAGTCGAGGCTCAACCGATGGGTTCGGCTGCGGCCTCCGGTTCGTACGTGCCCTCGAGGCCGGCCAGGAATGCTGCGGGGTCCTCTTCTTCGCCGTCGCTCGAGTAGAACGACATCGGCTCGTAGTCAGGCGCTTCGATACCGAACTCGCGGTACTTCATCATGCCGGTGCCGGCCGGGATGAGCTTGCCGATGATGATGTTCTCCTTGAGGCCGATCAGGCTGTCACCGCGGCCGTCGATGGCGGCCTCGGTCAGCACCCGGGTCGTCTCCTGGAACGACGCTGCCGACAACCACGACTCGGTGGCCAGCGACGCCTTGGTGATGCCCATCAGTTCCGGACGGCCCTCGGCCGGACGGGTGCCCTCTTCGACCATGCGACGGTTCGTGTCGCGGAAGCGCTTCGAGTCCACCCGCTCGCCCGGCAGGAACGCCGTGCCACCAGGCTCCTGCACGCCGACCCGGCGGGTCATCTGGCGCACGATCAGCTCGATGTGCTTGTCGTGGATCGACACACCCTGGTCGCGGTACACCCGCTGCACTTCCTCGACGAGGTAGAGCTGCGTTTCGCGGATGCCCTTGATCTCCATGATCTCCTTCGGATCGAAGGGACCGTCGGTGAGCGGGTCACCGGCCTTGACCTCCTGGCCGTCCTCGACGATCGGACGAGCACCGAGCGGGAGCACGACCTCGTGCTCCTCACCGGCGTCGTCGACGACGACGACCGGGATGCCCTTGCCCTCGTCCTCACGCAGGTGCAGCACGCCGGTCGCCTTGGCGAGACGGGCTGAACCTTTCGGAGTGCGAGCCTCGAACAGCTCGACGACGCGAGGCAGACCACCGGCGATGTCCTTGCCGGCCACACCGCCGGTGTGGAAGGTACGCATCGTCAGCTGGGTACCGGGTTCACCGATCGACTGAGCGGCGATGACGCCGACGGCCTCACCGAGTTCGATCATCTTGCCGGTTGCCAGCGAACGGCCGTAGCACATCGCGCAGACGCCGAGTTCGGCGTCACACGTGAGCACGGAACGGACACGCAGACGCTCGATCTTTGGATCGTCGCGCAGCGCCTCCATCTCCTCGTCGCCCACGATCGTGTTCCGCGGCAGCAGCGAGATCTCCTCGCCGTCCTTCATCATCGGCGACGCGAGCTCGGTGTCCTGCAGGAGTGCACGACCGTAGAGCTTGGTCTCGAGGTACGAGCGACGGTTCGCCGTGTCGGCCGAGACGTTCTCGATCCACACGCCGAGTGTCGAGCCGCAGTCCTCTTCGCGCACGATGAGCTCCTGTGCGACGTCGACGAGGCGACGGGTCAGATAGCCGGAGTCGGCGGTACGCAGCGCCGTGTCGACGAGGCCCTTGCGAGCACCGGGCGTGGCGATGAAGTACTCGAGGGTCTCGAGACCCTCACGGAAGTTCGACTTGATCGGACGAGGAATCATGTCGCCGCGAGGGTTGGCCACGAGGCCGCGCATGCCGGCGATCTGACGCATCTGCGTCATGTTTCCTCGAGCGCCCGAGCCGACCATCATGTCGATCGGATTGAACTGCTGCTCCTTGAATTCCTTCTCCATCGCGGCCTGCACCTCGGCGGTGGCGTCGGTCCAGATGCGCACCTCCTGCTGACGGCGCTCGCCGTCGGTGATGATGCCGCGTCGGAACTGCTTCTCGACCTTGTCGGCCTGCTCCTCGTAGCCGTCGAGCAGGGCCCGCTTGACCTTCGGAGTGCGGACGTCGTCGATCGACACCGTCAGTCCCGACTGCGTCGCATAGCGGTAGCAGAGGTTCTTGATCTTGTCGAGCGACTCGGCGACCACGGCCTTGTCGTAGTTGTCGGAGAGGCGTTCGACGATGACGCCCATCTCCTTCTTCTTGACGGTCTCGTTGAAGTGGCCGAACTGCTCGGTGTAGTCCTCCGGCAACGCCTCTTCGAAGAGGACACGACCGACGGTCGACTCGAACGGTTCCCGCCCGGGAGGACGCATCGTGATCTTGGCGTGCAGCTCGAGGCTGCCTTCGTCATAGGCGCGCATGGCCTCCCACAGGTGACGGAACACACGTCCTTCGCCCTTGCCGCCCTCGGTCTCCTCGGTGAGGTAGTAGCCCCCGATGATGAGGTCCTGCGACGGGGTCACGATCGGCCGACCCGACGCCGGCGACAAGATGTTGTTCGCGCTGAGCATCAGCACGCGGGCCTCGGCCTGCGCTTCGGCCGACAGCGGCACGTGGATCGCCATCTGGTCACCGTCGAAGTCGGCATTGAACGCCGTGCAGACCAGCGGATGGATCTGGAGCGCCTTGCCCTCGACCAGCACCGGCTCGAAGGCCTGGATGCCGAGACGGTGCAACGTCGGTGCACGGTTGAGGAGCACGGGGTGCTCCTTGATCACGTCTTCGAGCACGTCCCACACCTGCGGGCGGCGACGCTCGACCATGCGCTTGGCGGTCTTGATGTTCTGCGCCAGCTCGAGATCGACGAGACGCTTCATCACGAACGGCTTGAACAGCTCGAGCGCCATCAGCTTCGGCAGGCCGCACTGGTGCAGCTTGAGCGTCGGGCCGGCCACGATGACCGAACGCCCCGAGTAGTCGACGCGCTTGCCGAGCAGGTTCTGACGGAACCGGCCCTGCTTTCCCTTGAGCATGTCGGACAGCGACTTCAGTGGGCGGTTGCCCGGCCCGGTCACGGGCCGGCCGCGACGGCCGTTGTCGAACAGTGCGTCGACGGCCTCCTGCAGCATGCGCTTCTCGTTGTTGATGATGATCTCCGGTGCGCCGAGGTTGAGCAGACGCTCCAGGCGGTTGTTGCGGTTGATCACCCGGCGGTAGAGGTCGTTGAGGTCGGAGGTGGCGAAGCGACCACCGTCGAGCTGGACCATCGGACGCAGTTCCGGCGGGATCACCGGCACGGCGTCGAGGATCATCGCCTTGGGGTCGTTGGTTCGGCGGCCGTGTTCGTCACGACGGTTGAAGGACGCGACGATCTTGAGGCGCTTGATCGCCTTCTGCTTGCGCTGCGCACTGAGCGGCTTCTGCCCCTCCTGCGGGTCGATCGCGTTGCGGAGCTTGACCTCTTCTTCGTCGAAGTCGATGCGGTCGATGAGCGCCTTGATCGCCTCGGCGCCCGTGCCGCCCTCGAAGTACTCGCCGTACTTGTCGCGCATCTCGCGCCACAACATCTCGTCTTCGATGATCTTGCGGGCGTGCAACGACTTGAACTCGTCCCAGGTGCGGGCGATCAGGTCGAGCTCGATCTCGTAGCGCTCGCGGATGCCCTCGACTTCCTTGTCGGCTTCCTTCTGGATCTTCTTCAGATCGGCAGCCTTGGCGTCTTCCTTCTCGGCTTCAGCGGCGGTCTCCTCGAGCTCCTTGAAGCGACGATCGATGGCGAGCTCCATCTCCTTCTGGATGGCGTCGCGCTCTTCGAGGTACTCGGCTTCGAGGTTCGGCAGCGCCTCGTGGCGGCCCTCCTCGTCGACCCAGCTGACGAGGTGCGCTGCGAAGTAGATCACCTTCTCGAGCATCTTGGCCTTGAGCTCCTCCTTCGGCTCGATGCCGGCGAGGAGGTAGGCGAGCCACGACCGGGTGCCGCGCAGGTACCAGATGTGCACGGCCGGTGCGGCCAGCTCGATGTGGCCCATGCGGTCGCGGCGGACCTTCGAGCGGGTGACCTCGACGCCACAGCGCTCGCAGATGATGCCCTTGAAACGCACGCGCTTGTACTTGCCGCAGTAGCACTCCCAGTCGCGCGTCGGCCCGAAGATCTTCTCGCAGAACAGGCCGTCCTTCTCGGGACGCAGTGTGCGGTAGTTGATCGTCTCGGGCTTCTTCACCTCACCGTGTGACCAGTTACGGATCTGGTCCGCCGTGGCCAGGCGGATCTTCAGTTGGTCGAACATGTTGACGTCGAGCATTGGTTCCTCGTGTTCGCTCTCGGGTGTTCGTTTCGTGAGTCAGTTCAGTCGTTCATGGCTTGGTTGCCCGGCCGCAGCGAGGGAAGCGCCAGCGACGAGCTGCAGGGAGGGAGCGGTCGAAGCGGAGCGGCGACCAGTCCCTCCCCATCAGTAACGGTTGGCGGCGCGTTCGGCCTTCTCTTTTCGCGCCGCGCATCGTCTTCGTCGGTGCCGCGCTCGGGACGGGAGATGTCGATGCCGAGTTCCTCGGCGGCGCGGTAGACCTCGTCGTCGAGGTCGCGCATCTCGATCTCGTGGCCGTCCTCGGTGAGTACCTCGACGTTGATGCAGAGTGCCTGCATCTCCTTCATCAGCACCTTGAAGCTCTCGGGCACACCCGGTTCGGGGATGTTGTCGCCCTTGACGATCGCTTCGTACACACGGACACGGCCGAGCACGTCGTCGGACTTGATCGTCAGCAACTCCTGCAGGCAGTAGGCGGCGCCATAGGCCTCGAGGGCCCACACCTCCATCTCGCCGAAGCGCTGGCCACCGAACTGGGCCTTGCCTCCGAGTGGCTGCTGGGTGATCATCGAGTAGGGGCCGGTCGAGCGGGCATGGATCTTGTCGTCGACCAGGTGGGCCAGCTTCAAGATGTACATGTAGCCGCAGGTGATCTGGTTGTCGTACTTCTCACCGGTGCGACCGTTGTACAGGTCCAGCTTGCCGTTCATGCCGACGAGACGGCTGCCGTTGGCCGACTCGGGGTTGAGCTGTTCGAGGATCTCCTGGATCGTCGGGTGGTCGAGCGACTTCTCCTTCTCGTCCCAGTTGGCGCCGTCGAACACCGGCGTCGCCACGAACGTGGACGGCTTGGTGTTCGGACGCGTCTTGGTCTCGGTGCCACGGATCGGGTCGTCACCGATCTTGGTGCCATCCGGGTTCGTCCAACCCCAGCGGGCGCAGTAGCCGAGGTGCGCTTCGAGCACCTGGCCGACGTTCATGCGGCTCGGCACGCCGAGCGGGTTGAGGATGATGTCGACGGGCTGACCGTCGGCGGTGAACGGCATGTCCTCGATCGGCAGGATCTTGGAGATGACGCCCTTGTTGCCGTGACGACCGGCGAGCTTGTCACCGACGCTGATCTTGCGCTTCTGCGCGACGTAGACGCGTACCAGCTGATTGACGCCGGGCGGGAGTTCGTCGCCGTCGTCACGGTTGAACACCTTGACGTCGATGACCTTGCCGACCTCGCCGTGCGGCACCTTCAAGCTGGTGTCGCGGACTTCACGAGCCTTCTCGCCGAAGATGGCGCGCAGCAGGCGCTCTTCGGGGGTCAACTCGGTCTCGCCCTTGGGCGTGACCTTGCCGACGAGGACGTCACCGGGGCCGACTTCGGCGCCGACGCGGATGATGCCGCGGTCGTCGAGGTCGGCGAGGATGTCGTCGCTCAGGTTCGGGATGTCGCGGGAGATCTCTTCCGGGCCGAGCTTGGTGTCGCGGGCATCGACTTCGTGCTCCTTGATGTGGATCGACGTGAGCACGTCGTCCTTCACCAGGCGCTCGGACAGGATGATCGCGTCCTCGAAGTTGTAGCCCTCCCACGGCATGAACGCCACGAGCAGGTTCTTGCCGAGGGCGAGTTCGCCCTCGTCGGTCGACGGGCCGTCGGCGATGATCGAGCCCTTGGACACCTTGTCGCCTTCGACGACGCGGGGCGCTGGTTGATGCAGGTGTCCTGGTTCGACCGACGGAACTTGGCGAGCCGGTAGACCCGCTTGCCTTCGGTCTTGTACTGCACCGTGATCGACTCGCCGGACACCTCGAGCACCTCGCCGTCGTCGATCGCCTGGATCAGGTCGGCGGCATCGCGGGCGGCGCGGTTCTCGATGCCGGTGCCGATGTACGGCGCCTCGGCACGGATCAGGGGCACGGCCTGGCGCTGCATGTTCGCTCCCATCAGGGCGCGGTTGGCGTCGTCGTGCTCGAGGAACGGAATCAGCGCCGTGGCGACCGACACGATCTGCTTCGGTGACACGTCGATGAAGTCGACCTCTTCAGGCGGCACGTAGCCGATGTCGGTGGTCGCGCCGAAGAAGCTCTCGGCTTCGAGCATCTTGCGGAGATCCTCGAGGCTCGCGGCCTGCGGCGAGCGGCGCACCAGGGTGCGCTCGTCGCGGATGCTGCCGTCGTCGAGCAGCGGCGTGTTGGCCTGGGCGACGACGTAGTTCTCCTCCTCGTCGGCGGCCATGTACACGATCTTGCCGGTGACCTTGCCGTCTTTGACCTCACGGTACGGGCTCTCGATGAAGCCGAACTCGTTGACCCGGGCGTAGGTCGACAGACCGCCGATCAGGCCGATGTTCGGACCCTCGGGCGTCTCGATCGGGCACATGCGGCCGTAGTGGCTGAAGTGCACGTCGCGCACTTCGAAGCCGGCTCGCTCGCGCGACAGACCGCCAGGTCCGAGCGCCGACAGGCGGCGACGGTGGGTGAGGCCCGACAGCGGGTTGACCTGGTCCATGAACTGCGACAGCTGCGACGTTCCGAAGAACTCCTTGATCGCGGCCACGACCGGGCGGATGTTGATCAGGGTCTGCGGCGTGATCGCCTCGACGTCCTGGGTGGTCATGCGCTCACGCACGACGCGCTCCATGCGGCTCAGGCCGATGCGGACCTGGTTCTGGATCAGTTCGCCGACCGAGCGGATGCGGCGGTTCGCGAAGTGGTCCTGGTCGTCGAGTCGGTAGCCGGGCTCCTGCTTGACGAGGTGCAGCATGTAGGTGATCGAGGCGAGCACTTCACAGCGGCTGAGCACGTTCTGGTTCTCGTCGGGGTAGTCGAGCAGCGGCTCGCCCTCGGCGTTGACCGCACCGTCGAGGCCGAACAGCGCACCGAGCTGGGCGACCTCGTCGCCGAGCTTGCGGTTGAGCTTGTAGCGGCCGACACGTGAGAGGTCGTAGCGACGGCTTTCGAAGAAGGCGTTGCGGAAATAGGCCTTGGCCGACTCGACCGTGGGGGGCTCGCCCGGGCGGGCGCGCTTGTAGATCTCGACGAGTGCTTCGTCCTGGGTCGGCGCGATGTCGCGCTCTTTGTCCCACTGGCCTTCGAGGAAGTCGAAGTGGTTCACGAAACGGTCGAGGAACCCCGGAGCGTTCTCCTCGTCGTAGCCGAGCGCACGCAGCATCGTGAAGATGCCGAGGCGACGCTTGCGGGCGACGCGAGTGCCGGCGGTGACGTCCTTGCCGGGCTTGTGCTCGACGTCGAACTCCATCCACTCACCGCGGTACGGGTGGATCGTGCCCTTGACGAGCTGGTGCTTGGTGAGGTTACGGAGGCGGAAGCGTTCTCCCGGCTCGAAGATGACGCCGGGGCTGCGCACGAGCTGCGACACGACGACGCGCTCGGTGCCGTTGACGATGAACGTCCCCTTGTCGGTCATGATCGGGAAGTCGCCCATGAAGACGGTCTGTTCCTTGATCTCACCGGTGTTGCGGTTCATGAACCGGGCGCGCACGAACACGGGCGCGCTGTAGGTCATGTCCTTCTCCTTGCACTCCTCCACCGTGAACTTCGGTGGCGGGCGCAGGTCCTCGTCGAACGGATCGAACTCCAGCTCGAGCTGGAGCGACTCGGAGAAGTCCTTGATCGGGCTGATGTCGCGGAAGGTGTTCGCCAGCCCCTCGTTGAGGAACCATTCGAAGCTTTCCCGCTGGATCGCGATCAGGTCGGGGAGTTCGAGCGGCTCCTTGAGGTTGCCGAACGAATAGCGTTCACGGGACACGGGACGAGTCGCCACGGATCACTCTCCAGAAAATCGAGGGTGGACGACGCAGAATGCTGCGACGTGATACCGGGCGCGCTGATCCAGACCGAAGGGACGGTGGGGGAACAGGGGACACACGGCAACGGGCAAGCCTACCGGCGCAGGACGCACAACGTCAACCGCTTCCGGCGCAGATTCGCCGAGCGGGACGGGTCCTTCGCTGAATTGCCGGTCAAGGTAAAGAGTTCGGCCACAGATGTCAAGCATTCGGGCCGAACTGTCACCGCATCGTGACGCGCAGCACCCCGGGAGTCGAACTCCCGGGGTGCCTCGGTGTCACGTGGTTCGAGGGCCGATCGGCCCGTGAATCACTTCAGTTCGACGGTGGCGCCGACTTCTTCGAGCTTGGCCTTCGCAGCTTCGGCGTCGGCCTTGCTGGCCTTCTCCATCAGCGGCTTGGGAGCGGCGTCGACGAGGTCCTTGGCGTCCTTGAGACCGACGCCGAGCAGGTCCTTGACGACCTTGACGACCTGGATCTTCTGGGCACCGGCGCTCTCGAGGACGACGTCGAACTCGTCCTTTTCCTCGGCAGCGGCAGCGTCGCCGCCACCGCCTCCGGCCGGGGCCGCGGCGGCAACTGCGACGGGCGCAGCAGCGGTGACTTCGAACTTCTCCTCGAAGGCGTCGAGCAGTTCCTTGAGCTCGATCACGGTCATGTTGCTGATCGCGTCGAGGATTTCTTCCTTGGTGGACATTTCTGGGTTCTCCTGTTGTTCAGTTCTGGGGTTCGGTTCGTGGGGGTGGCGATCAGGCGGCCTCGGCGGCTGCCTGCTGTTCGATGAGTGCGGACAGTCCGTACGCGAAGTTGCGCGGGAGCGCCTGGAGCAGACCAGCGGTCTTGACCAGGGGCGCCTGGAACGCGCCGGCCAGACGGGCCAGCAGTTCTTCGCGCGACGGCAGACTCGCGAGTGCCTTGACGTCATCGGCCGACATCGGGCTCGCGCCCAACATGCCGCCCTTGATGACGAGCAGCGGGTTCGCCTTGCTCTGGTCGAGCAGCGCCTTGGCGGCCGCCACCGAATCACCGGTGACGAACGTGAGCGCCGACGGCCCGAGCAGGTACTCGTTGAGCCCTTCGTAACCGGCGTTGGACGCGGCGATACGAGCCAAGGTGTTCTTGTACACCTTGTGTTCGGCGCCGGCGTCGCGCAGCGGGGTCCGCAGGTCGGCCAGCTGGCCCACCGACATCCCTCGGTACTCGGAGACGAACACCGCGACGCTGTCGTTCAGCTTGGCGGTGATCTCCTCGACGATCGCAACCTTGTCGGCTCGCGGTTCGCTTCGTCCCGCCGATGTCTGTGTCGTTGTCGTTGTCATGTGTGCATACCTCCTTTCGCTCGACTCGTGGTGCTCGCATCAGATGCGAACACCGACGAGGAGCGCACGATCCCGACCTCAGGTCGATCACGTGGATCTTCGGCGATATGCACCTCGGTTGGCGGGCGGACCCATTACCCCCGTTGCGATGCGCTTTCGGGGACCAACGGTCTCAGGCGAGCGACCGTTTTCGTATGTGGGGACGAGGCTACGGCTCGAGGCCGTCGCTTCCTCTCGTTCAGGCGTTCGTGTCGGGCTTCAGGCGCCCGGTGTCGACGTGGACTCCCGGGCCCATCGTCGAGGACACGGTGATCTTCTTCAGGTAGCGACCCTTCGCCGAGGCCGGCTTGGCTCGCTGGATCTCGTCGAGAACCGCGCGGAAGTTCTGTTCGAGCGCAGCAGGCTCGAAGCTGGCCTTGCCGAGCGGCACGTGGACGTTGCCGTAGCGATCGGTGCGGTACTCGACCTTGCCGCCCTTGAAGTCTTCGACGGCCTTGCCAACGTCGGGTGTCACAGTGCCGGTCTTGGGGTTCGGCATCAGACCGCGGGGGCCGAGCACGCGGCCGAGACGGCCCACGACGGGCATCATGTCCGGGGTGGCGATGACGAGGTCGAAGTCCATCTTGCCGCCCTCGACCTCCGTGGCGAGATCGTCGGCGCCGACGATGTCGGCGCCGGCCGCGCGGGCTTCGTCGGCAGCCTCGCCGGTGGCGAACACGGCCACGCGGACGTCCTTGCCGGTACCGGCGGGCAACGCGACGGTGCCGCGAACCATCTGGTCGGCCTTGCGCGGGTCCACGCCGAGTCGGATCGACACGTCGACACCCTCGTCGAACTTGGCCGATGCCATCGTCTTGACGAGGCCGACCGCCTCGGCCGGACCGTAGAACTGGTCACGGTCGAACTGCTTCAACGCGTCTGCGTACTTCTTGCCTGACATTGTCTGTCTCCCTCAGTGATGAGCCCGCCGGTCGAGGTGGATCCGGTCGAGGCTGTGTGATGAATCGAAATCGTGTGGACGTGGTCTGGAGGACCACCCCGGCGAAGCCGGGAGAAGGATTGGTTGACGGCGAAGCCGTCAACAGCGGCGCCTTCGGCGCCGCAGGGCGTCGTCAGACGACCTCAATCCCCATCGAACGGGCAGTGCCGCGGACCTGGAGCTTGGCGGCATCCATGTCGTAGGCGTTGAGGTCGGGCATCTTGATGGTGGCGATCTCTTCGAGCTGTGCTTCGGTGATCGACCCCGCCACTTCGGCGCCCGGGTTGTTCGCCGCCTTGTCGAGGCCGGCCTTCTCACGGATCAACACTGCGGTCGGCGGGGTCTTGAGCACGAAGTCGAACGAGCGATCCTCGTAGATCGTGATCTCGGTCGGCACCACGGTGCCGGCCTGGGCCTCGGTCTGAGCGTTGTACGCCTTCACGAAGTCCATGATCGCGATGCCGTGCGGGCCGAGCGCCGTGCCGACTGGTGGCGCGGGGCTGGCCTTTCCGGCCTCGATCTGGATCTTGACGACCGTGAGTACTTT
Organism: Ilumatobacteraceae bacterium; assembly: GCA_963698435.1. Taxonomy (GTDB): domain Bacteria; phylum Actinomycetota; class Acidimicrobiia; order Acidimicrobiales; family Ilumatobacteraceae; genus Sva-07. The sequence goes on from CAVOQV010000005.1 coordinate 795,034, forward strand.
CTTCTTCGCCATGGCGATGTTCCCTTTTGGCTTTCTCGTGTTCGGGTGTGTTCCGTCGCCGGTGGCGAATCAGAGTTTGGCGACCTGGCTGAAGTCCATCTCCACCAGCGTCTCGCGACCGAAGATGTTGACGAGGACCTTCAGCTTCATGTGGTCGGCGTTGATTTCGGCGATCTCGCCGGTGAAGTCGGCGAATGGGCCTTCCTTCACGCGCACGCTTTCGCCCTCTTCGTAGTCGAGCTTGGCCTTGCGTCGTGGCGCAGCGTCGACACCCTCGGTCTTCGGGGTGAGGAACGTCTTCACCTCCCGGCGCGACAGCGGCGTCGGCTTCTGGCCGTGGCGGCTCTGGCCGACGAACCCTGTGATTCCGGGCGTGTTACGGACGCAGTACCAGGACTCGTCGTCCATGATGCAGCGCACCAGCAGGTAGCCGGGGAAGACCTTGCGCTGCACGGTCTGCTTCTTGCCGTTCTTGAACTCGTCGACCTCTTCCATGGGGATGACGATCTCGTAGATCTTGTCCTCCATGTTCATCGACTGGATGCGAGCCTCGAGGTTGGCGGTGACCTTCTTCTCGTAGCCCGACTGGGTGTGCACGACGTACCACTGGCCCGGACGCATCGTGGGATCGTCGACGACGGCCTCGGAATCCTCGCCACCGTCTTCGGCGCCACCATCGACGTCCGACTCGCCGACGTCGACATCCAACTCGTCGCTCGCCATGTCCTCGGCGGCGGACTCGCGTTCGTCGGCGGCCTGGGTCTCGTCGGATTCCAGGTGGACGGCCTCGACTTCCTCCACGACGTCCGATCCGGTGTCGGACTCATCGTCGATCTGGGCGACCTCGGCCAGCACGTCGGTGTCACCGACCGGGAGGAGGTCGACGTGGCTCGCGGGAGTCTCGTCGGTCTGGGTGTCGTTGTCGTTCATGTCAGTGGTCTCAGTCAGGTCGTCGGTCATGTCGAGTAGAACCATTGGGAGAGCTCGCCGAACAGATAGTCGAGACCACCGACGAGGGCGGTGTAGACGACGACGGTGATGATCACGATGATCGAGTAGCGCTTGACTTCCGGGCGGTTGGGCCACGCCACCTTGCGCATTTCGTCGCGCACCTCGCGGAGGTACTGGCGAGGACCGACACGATCGGACTTCTTCTTCGGCTGCTGCCTCTGGGCGCGCGTCGGCTTGCCCTGCTCGTCGAGGGCACCCATCTTGCGAAGCTGTCGCTTCTGCTCGCGGTTCAAATCGTCCAGTGACATGATTTCTCGTTCGGTGGTGGGCAGGGCAGGAGGGACTCGAACCCCCGACCGTCGGTTTTGGAGACCGATGCTCTACCAGCTGAGCTACTGCCCTCGGGCGGGAACGCCGAGTACCCGTGCGAGGGTACCAGCGATCCCGGAAGGCTGACTGCGGTCGTTGCCGACCGCACTCGCTGCCCGTCTCTCAGCGCCGTGGGGTCAGCGGGTCTCCTTGTGGAGGGTGTGCTGACGCTCGTTGGCGCAGTACTTCTTCATTTCGAGGCGCTCACGGTCGTTGATCTTCGACTTCATCGTGATGTAGTTGCGCCGTTTGCACTCGGTGCACTCGAGGGTCACTTTGACCCGCTTGTCACTCTTGGCCATGTCTGACTTCTCTCTCTAGAACTTCGTGATCACCGACGGGCGGTCACTTGATGATCTTGGTGACGCGGCCGGCACCCACGGTACGGCCACCCTCACGGATCGCGAACCGCAAACCCTCGTCCATCGCGATCGGCTTACCCAACTCGACCGTCATCTCCACATTGTCACCAGGCATCACCATCTCGGTCCCCGACGGCAACTCGATCGTGCCCGTCACATCCGTCGTCCGGAAGAAGAACTGCGGCCGATAATTGTTGAAGAACGGCTTGTGACGGCCACCCTCATCCTTGGTCAAGATGTACACCTGACCCTCGAAATTCGTGTGCGGCGTAATCGAACCAGGAGCACACAACACCTGGCCACGCTCCACATCCTCCTTGGCCGTACCACGAAGCAACGCACCGATGTTGTCACCGGCCTGACCCTCATCGAGCAACTTCCGGAACATCTCCACACCCGTACACGTCGTCTTCTGCGTGTCACGCAACCCGACGATCTCGATCTCATCACCGGTGTGAATGATCCCCTGCTCCACCTTGCCGGTCACCACCGTGCCACGACCCGTGATCGTGAACACATCCTCGATCGGCATCAAGAACGGCTTGTCCAACTCACGAACCGGCGTCGGAATGAAGTCATCAGCCGCAGCCATCAACTCCATGATCTTCTCCTGCCACTCCGCATCACCCTCCAACGCCTTCAACGCGCTGACCTGAATGACCGGAGCATCATCACCCGGGAACTCGTACTCATTGAGCAACTCACGAACCTCGAGCTCCACCAACTCCAACAGCTCCTCGTCATCAACCATGTCCGCCTTGTTCAACGCCACAATGATCGACGGCACACCAACCTGACGAGCCAACAACACATGCTCACGCGTCTGCGGCATCGGACCATCCGTCGCCGCAACCACCAGAATCGCACCATCGACCTGAGCGGCACCCGTGATCATGTTCTTGATGTAGTCAGCATGACCCGGCATGTCCACATGCGCATAATGCCGATTCTCGGTCTCGTACTCGATATGCGCAATCGAGATCGTGATCCCACGCGCCTTCTCCTCCGGCGCCTTGTCAATCGTGTCAAACGCCTGATACTCAGCCAACCCACGATCCGCCAACGTCTTCGAAATCGCCGCCGTCAACGTCGTCTTCCCATGGTCAATATGACCCATCGTGCCGATATTCACATGCGGCTTGTTGCGCTCGAACTTCTGCTTGCTCATTGCTGTCCTCTGACTCCTGAGGTGATATCCGTTGCTGGATCTGACTGTGTGGTAGCGGCGATCGGACTTGAACCGATGACCTTCCGATTATGAGCCGGATGCTCTGACCAACTGAGCTACGCCGCCAGGGGTTTGGCTCGCGACCGGACGGTTGCCCGACCGCTTGGTCGAGCCCTCTGTGGGAATCGAACCCACGACACCAGCCTTACCATGGCTGTGCTCTACCGACTGAGCTAAGAGGGCGCTCTGACGGGCACTCAACTCGCCCGAAAGCGGCGCTGGGCACCCATGTTCCTGGATGCCTGGGCACCCTTCGGGGCGCGGCACCGCCGCGACCAAGGGCAGGAGTGTACCGGCGTCGGCGGGACAACCACCGCGCCATTTCCGCCTCGTACCACTACTCTCGACCGGCGTGTCAGCGACACCATCCGACCACCCGACGTCGGCGTCCACCTCGACGCCGTTCTCCGGCGCCGCGCCCGTCGGCGAGGTCGAGGTGCGTCTGGCGACGCTGGAGGACGCGCCGGCGATCATGAGGATCTACAACGCCGAGGTCGAGAGCCAGACGAGCACCTTCGACCTCGTTCCGCGCACGCTCGACGATCAGCGCCGGTGGATCGCCGAACGTTCGGGGGCCTTCTCCGCCGTGGTGGCGTCGATCGACGGCGACGTCGTCGGCTTCGCCTCACTCTCGCCGTACAAGGAACGGCCGGCGTACCGCACCACCGTCGAGAACTCGGTGTACGTGTCGCGCGACCATCCCCGCCTCGGGATCGGCCGCACCCTGATGGAGCACGTGATCGGCATCGCCGCCGACTCGGGTTTCCACTCGATCGTGGCACGCATCGAAGCGAGCGGCACGGCGTCGCGCCAGCTGCACACGGCATGCGGTTTCGAGTTGGTCGGCGTGGAGCGCGAGGTCGGACGGAAGTTCAACCGGTGGCTCGACGTCGCCGTGATGCAGCTGATGCTCTGAGACGAGACGCGGAGGCGTCGACTCTTCGATGGTGGGCCGGGAAGGATTCGAACCTTCGAAGGCAATGCCGGCAGATTTACAGTCTGCTCCCTTTGGCCGCTCGGGCACCGACCCATGACTTGTGTGTGCGTACCGCGTTCGAGCGATGAACGAGGCGGCCTGAGCGTACCGGTCGACACGCCGAGCGCCACGCCGAATCCGGCCCGTTCGATACCCTGGGCACCATGCCAACCTTCGATGTCGTGTCAGAAGTCGACGCCCAAGAGGTCCGCAACGCCGTGGATCAGGCCCAGCGGGAGATCGCCAACCGGTTCGACTTCAAGAACACCAACTCCACGATCGAGCAGAACGAGATGGTGATCACCCTGGCAACGGTCAGCCGGGACCGCCTCGATGCACTGCGCACGGTGCTCGAAGAGAAGCTCGTCAAGCGGGGAGTGTCGCTGCGGGGCGTGGACTACGGCGACGTCCAGGACGCCACCCAGAACACGGTGCGCCAGGTCGTCACCATCAAGGTCGGGATCTCCTCGGACAAGGCGAAGGAGATCAACAAGCTGATCAAGGAAAAGGCCCCCAAAGGCACGTCGAGCCAGACGCAGGGCGAGTCGATCCGCGTGTCGGCCAAGAAGCGAGACGCGCTGCAGGACGTGATCGCGATGTTGAAGGCCGAGGACGTCGGAATCCCGCTGCAGTTCCAGAACTTCCGCGACTGAGATCGGCTGTTCGAGTCGGTCGTCAGCCGAGGAAGGCGAACAGGGCGCCGACCGCGTCCCGAGCAGCGGTCGCCATCTCTGCAGGCGTCGCCGAGGGGGCCAATGCCATGAGGTCGAGGGCCACGGGCGACGCCTGGACGAAGGTCCACGCCGCCACGAGTTCAGCGTCGCCCCCGCCTCCGCCGCGCACTGCCTCGATCGTCGCGAGTTCGGCCATCCGCCACGACAGGAGCTCGCGAGCAACGTTCGGGCGAGCGGAGGCCTCGAATCCGATGCCGGGGTCGCACGACACCAGCTGCAGCGTTCCGTCGGGGAGTACTTGGAACGAGCTCGCCATCTCGGCTGGAGCAGCGGCGGCCCAGGCCGTGAGCGCCGTGCGCAACGTGGCGGTCTGCTCGACGCCGCCCCCGGAGAACGTGGCCACAACGCACTGGGTGGCGCCCCGCTCCATCCCGGTCAGGGCGCTCTCGACAACCGCTTCACTCGCGTCGTAGGCGGTGCGCTGGTCGAGGTACCCGGCGAACACCAGGTACCAGAAGGCTCGGCCCTTGGCGACGGGCGGCGCGATCGCGGTGTCGCCGTCGAGCATGGCCGGACCCGTCGCAACGACGGCTGTTTCATCGCCGATGAGCCCGGGGCCGCTGCTCCCGAGGCCGGCGAGCGGATTGGCTGGGTCGCCGGTTTCGATCGACGCCTCGAACTCGGCGAACACGTGCGGCGCCAACATCTCGTAGCCGATCACCGGCGGAAGTGCCAGCGTCGCTTCGCCCGGCACCGCCGGCACAGCCTCGGCGAACGTGGACGACTGCTGCACCTGGCGGCTCTGTCGCAGCACCTCTGCCGACGTGGCGGCAGCAGCGTCGAGGGTCCGCTGCGGCTGGTCGACCGACCATCCGTATCGCTGGTCGAGCGATGCTGCGGCCATCTCCTGGACGAGCTGCGCGTCGAGTTCGGCACCAGCGACGACACCCAGGTCGTGGTACACCTGTCCGTCGGACGTCGAGTAGAGCGCGTTCTGCCACCCGGCGATCTGGCCGGCCAGGGTCGCGTCGTCGACGACGCCGCTCGCGAGCCCGAGCGCCCGCCACTGGGTCAGCTCGTCCGGGGACACCGCTGCCAGCTGAGTTTGCATGCGCGTCGTGAATGCGGCGGTCGGCTCTGCGATGATCGCCAGTGGTTCGGCGAAGTCGACGCCGCTCGCCGATTCGACCGCGTCGGCGTAGGGCACGGCGGTGTCGTCCCACTCCCCGGGGAACAGGTACGCCTGACCGAAGACCACACCGGCAGCGACGATGCCGCCGAGCACGAGGAGCGTTGCGACGAGTTGGAGACCGCGCCGATTCTTGCGCCGCTGGGGTTGCCGAGTCGGTGCCGGCGCAACGGATGCCGGATCGAAGTCGAACGGGGTCGCCGGGGCCGAACGGGGAGCGGGCGCCGGAATGGAGGGAAGCAGTGGGCCACCGGGTTCGACGACGGGCGTTGCCTCACGGATCTCCGGAAGGGGCGCAGCGACCAGCGATGAGTCCGGCGCAGCGGGAGCGACAGGAACCTCCGGCGCAGCGGGAGCGACAGGAACCTCCGGCGCAGCGGGAGCGACAGGAACCTCCGGCGCAGCGGGAGCGACAGCAGCCTCCTCGGCGGGCGGCGATGCGATCTGAGCGGGCCCCGAGGTGACGTCGCCGATCGCGGGGACGATGACGGCAGGTGGTGTCGCGCGCACGGCGAGCGGCTCGTCGAGGGCCGGTGGGTCGACGGTCGCAGGAGCCGGAGCCAACGACGAAGGAAGCGGAGGAACCGTCGGCGCTGCCGCGGCCGTCGAGGGCTGCGCCGACGAATCGATCTGCATCGGTGCGAAGACCACGGGGATCTCGGCGGACGGCTCGTCGACCTCGGCAGGCCGAGCCAGATCGAGTTCGAGCGGAGTCAGCGTGATCGCGCCGGCCCCAGCGGTCGGTTCTGGAGTCGCTGCCGACACTGGCGCCGGCGCTGCGGTGTCGTCCGGCGAACCCGACGAGTCGACCACCGAATCCCACGAGAGCGTGGGAAGGCGCTTGGCGCGTGCACCATCTGGCGGGACCATGCTGGGTCATCGGCACGCGGGGATCGGCACTTGAGTGCAGATCCCTGCTGGCTGACCGGTTCTGGGCGATCAGCCTTCCGAGCTCTCTGCGGCTCGCGCCTGGAGTTCGTCGACGATCGACGCGTCGGCGAGCGTCGTCGTGTCGCCGATGTTGCGACCTTCGGCAACGTCGCGGAGCAGCCGGCGCATGATCTTGCCGGATCGGGTCTTCGGGAGATCCGGCGTGATGTAGATCTGCTTGGGCTTCGCGATGGCCCCGATCTCGGCAGCGACGTGGGAGCGCAACACCTCGGCATCGACGTCCTCTCCCCCTCGCAGGATCACGTAGGCGATGATCGCCTGACCCGTCGTTGCGTCGGTGGCGCCGACGACGGCGGCTTCCGCGACCGCCGGATGCGAGACGAGCGCTGACTCGACCTCGGTGGTGGAGATGCGGTGGCCGGAGATGTTCATCACGTCGTCGACGCGGCCGAGGAGCCACAGGTAGCCGTCGTCGTCGAGCTTGGCGCCGTCGCCGGCGAAGTACCGGCCCTCGAATCGCGACCAGTAGGTGTCGAGGAAGCGTTCGGGGTCGCCCCAGATCCCGCGCAGCATGCCGGGCCACGGGCGAGTCAACGTGAGGTAGCCGCCGCCGACATCGACGTGGTTCGCCTCGTCGTCGATCACTTCGGCCGAGACACCGGGGAGCGGGAACGTGGCCGAGCCGGGCTTGGTGGTGGTCGCGCCCGGCAGTGGGCTGATCATGATGCCGCCGGTCTCGGTCTGCCACCAGGTGTCGACGATCGGACAGCGGCCGCCGCCGATGTGTTCCTGATACCACATCCACGCTTCCGGGTTGATCGGCTCACCGACCGTGCCGAGTAGACGCAGCGACGACAGGTCGTGCTTGGCAGGCTCAGCGGCTCCCCACTTCATGAACGTGCGGATCGCGGTGGGCGCGGTGTAGAAGATCGTGACGCCGTACTTCTCGATGATCTCCCAGAACCGGTCGTTTCCCGGATGATTGGGAACACCTTCGTACATCACCTGGGTGGCCCCGTTGGAGAGCGGTCCGTAGACGATGTAGCTGTGGCCGGTGATCCAGCCGACGTCGGCGGTACACCAGAACACGTCGGTGTCGGGGTGCAGGTCGAACACGTACTTGTGGGTGTAGGTGACATGCGTCAGGTACCCGCCGGACGTGTGCATGATGCCCTTGGGCTTGCCCGTGGTCCCCGAGGTGTAGAGCAGGAACAGCAGCTGCTCGGAGTCCATCGGCTCGGCGGGGCAGTCGGTCGAGGCGCCCTCGATCAGCTCGTGGTACCAGTGGTCACGACCAGCGACCATGTCGACGTCGTTGCCGCCGCGCTTGACCACCACGACGTGTTCGATCGTCGGGGTGTCGGCGCAGGCTTCGTCGGCCGCCGGCTTGAGGGGGAACACCTCGCCGCGGCGGTACCCGCCGTCGGAGGTGATCAGCACCTTGGCTTCGGCGTCGTTGATCCGGTCCGCGAGCGACTGCGACGAGAACCCGCCGAACACGACACTGTGTGCAGCACCGATGCGCGCGCAGGCGAGCATGGCCACCGCGGCTTCGGGCACCATCGGGAGATAGATGTTGACCCGGTCGCCACGCTCGACGCCGAGGCCCTTGAGCACGTTGGCGAACTGGCTGACCTCGTCGAGCAGTTGCTGGTAGGTGATCGTGCGGGTGTCGCCGGGTTCGCCCTCCCAGTGGATGGCGACCTTGTCGCCCTTGCCGCCCAGGACGTGACGGTCGAGACAGTTGTACGCGACGTTGAGTTCGCCCCCGACGAACCACTTCGCGTCGGGGAGTTCCCAGTCGAGGATCGTGTCCCACGGCGTCGCCCAGTCGACGAGGCCGGACGCCTGGCGCGCCCAGAACGCCTCGTCGTCCTCGGCGGCCTGGTCGTAGAGGAACGTGCCGGTGACGAGGGCATTCGCCTTGAACTCCTCCGAGGGCGGGAACTTCCGATTCTCCGCGCTCAGTGCGTCGATCGTGTCGTGGTGCTCTTCGCCGTTGCCGTGCTCGCCGGTCTGTTCAGCCATGCGTGCGATGGTAGATCACCCGGCCTCGTCGCGGCTTGGGCGGACTCCGCGACGATCAGAGCGCGAGGGGGTCGTCTTCCGGAACGGGCGGCAGGCCACGGACGAGCGATCACCGATGCACGATGCCGCCGGGCTATTGACGGGCAACCGCGATGCGGTGACGCTCGTTCGGGTCGATGAAGTGGTCGTGTGCGTCGGCGCCGACATCGAGTTGGACCCAATGGATCTTTCCGGTGAAGCGACTGGTCGCCGTGTCGTACTCCGATCCGACCGTCGTTCCCGACTCGTAGCCGATGTCGGTCGTCTCGTCGGCAGAGAAGACCATGGGTTGTGTCGCGGCCGACGCGCCCACCACCGATCGCATCGCCGTCGCACATGAGGGTGACGTCACCGCCCTTGGCGAGGCCACCACCGTCGTAGGCGAACTCGACGCGCAGCTGATGGGTACCGTCGGGGACGGCCGTGTCGGAGCCGACGATGAACTCCTGGATCCCGAGCACGTTGTACACGAACTTGAGGTGTCCGTCGAGGGCGTAGACCGCCCACCCACCGAAGCGGCCACCCTGAGCGATGACCACACCGCTGATGCCACCGGACCGAACCTCGATCTCCGTCGTGACGGCGAACGACCGGTTCTTGATGCTGACGACGCTGTTCTCCGACAGCCGGCCCATCCCGGGATAGAAGGTCTGTGAGTCGCCGTGGATCAGGGTCGGCCGGCCGGCCATGGCGGGTTCGAGTCGCTCACCGGTGCGGTCGTCCATCGGGAGCACGTTGTACTTCGTCGCCTCGATGAGCCACTGGCGCTGCAACTTGGCGAGCAGCTCGGGGTGTTGCGCGCTCAGATCGACGGCCTGGCTGTAGTCCGTGGTCCCGTCGTACAGTTCCCACAGGTCGTCGTCGAACGCGGGCAGAGTGCCACCGACCATGATCCAGGGCGTCTTGTGCTTCGTGACGGCGCTCCATCCCTTGTCGTAGATGCCGCGGTTCCCGAACATCTCGAAGTACTGCAGGTCGTGCTGCTCAGGGGCGGCCGGTTCGTTGAACGTGTACAGCATGCTGGTGCCCTCCATCGGGCTCTGCTGCACACCGTTGACCATCGTCGGTTCGGGGAGCCCCGCCGCCTCGAGGATCGTCGGCGCGATGTCGATGACATGCGTGAACTGGGTGCGCAACCCGCCGACCTCCTCGATCCCGTTCGGCCAGTGCACGATCGTGCCGTTGCGCGTGCCGCCCCAGTGGGAAGCGACCTGCTTGGTCCACTGGAACGGGGTGTTCATCGCCCAGGCCCATCCGACCGAGTAGTGGTTGTACGAACTCGGAGTGCCGAACTCGTCCATCTTCGACAGCATGAACTCGGTCGTCTCCAGCGCGGCCATTCCATTGAAGTTGGCCATCTCGTTGAAGGCGCCGTTCATCGTGCCCTCGGCCGACGCGCCGTTGTCGCCGACGATGTAGTAGATGATCGTGTCGTCGAGAACGCCGAGGTCCTCGATCGCATCGATGATCCGGCCGACATGGTGATCGGTGTGCTCCAGGAAGCCGGCGTAGACCTCCATCTGGCGAGTGAGCACCGGCTTCATCTCGTCGGGCATGTCGTCCCATGCGGTGATCTCGGCGTGGCGAGCGGTGAGCTCGGCATCAGCGGGGATGACGCCGAGTTCCTTCTGCCTCGCGAAGGTGCGCTCGCGTTGGACGTCCCACCCGTCGTCGAACTGCCCGGCGTACTTGTCGGCCCATTCGGTCGGCACGTGGTGTGGCGCATGCGTCGCACCCGGAGCGAAGTAGGCGAAGAACGGTCGATCGGGCATCAGTGCCTTCTGCTGACGGATCCAGTTCACCGCACGATCGGCGAGGTCTTCGGTGAGGTGATACCCCTCCTCGGCCGTCGCGGGTGGCTCGACCGGTGTCGTCCCGTCGTACAGTGCGGGTTCCCACTGGTTGTTCTCGCCACCGATGAAACCGTAGAACGTCTCGAATCCTCCGCCACCGGACGGCCACGCATCGAATGGCCCGAGGGGTGACGATTGCCAGACCGGCACCTCGTGGCATTTGCCGAACTGCGCGGTCGAATAGCCGTTGAGCTTGAGCGTCATCGCCAGCGGCGCCTTCGTGTTCGGCCGAACGGAACTGTTGCCAGGCGCCGATGTCGCCGTCTCGGTGATGCTGCCCATCCCGACGGAATGGTGGTTTCGGCCCGTGAGCATCGCCTGACGGGTGGGTGCGCAGAGCGCAGTGGTGTGAAACCGGTTGTATCGGAGCCCACCGGCGGCGAGGCGCTCAGCGTTCGGTGTGGAACACGGCCCACCGAACGCAGTCGACGCGCCGAACCCCACGTCGTCGAGCAGCACGATCAGCACATTGGGTGCACCCTCGGGCGGCAACAGGGGCTCGATCGGCGGGAACGCGGTCTCGGGGTCACGGGCGTCGTAGGTGGTGTGACCCTGCTTCGGACGGGTCGGGGATCGGCAGCATCGATCGGGCATGTCGGTCGGGTGTGTTCGTCATGGCGGTCCTCGAATCGGCAGTCGTTGGAGCGGTCACGCTTCCATCCCGGCGCACCCGCGCCCTGGACCGTACCAAGCTTCACCGACCGCGGCGGTCACGAGGCGACGGTCCGGGCACGCCACTCGGCGACGAGGAAGTCGCCGAGGCCGGCTGGGTCGAGCAGCGCTTCGGCTTCGCTGATCCGGCTGCGCATCTTCATCGCCACGAGGCCGGGGCGGGCCGCCTCGGTCTCCCAGATCCGCTTGCCTTCGTCGACCAGTTCGTCGATCCCCCACAGCTGGAGGAACTGGGCCTGCATCCGCACGTTGTCGGGCTCGGGGAGCTGGTCGATCGGCACGTCGATCGTGATGTCCTGAGTCCCGGACGACAGCCAGGTAGTGGTCGCCGCGCTCGTTGCCCCGGTACGTGCGCAGCCAGTCACGCCACGGTCGCCCGGCGAGCATCGGCGTGAGTGGGGTGCCGTAGTCGATCATCACGACCGAACCCGACCGCACGAGCCGACGGGCCTCTTCGATCGTGGCCGCCGCCCGGTCGACGAGGGGGGCCCGCGCGCCGAAGGCACCGGTGGCGGGCAAGCACGGCGGTACCGGATCGAACGGCGCCGAGAGCCGTTCGACGAAGCGACCGTCGACGCTCGAGGTCGACGAACGCCTCGCGCCAGCCGTTGTCGAACACGACGAGCCGGAACGGGAGATTGTCGAGCAGCTCGTTGGCGATCACGACACCGTGGAACGGCTCGTCGGGCAGGCCGGGACGCGACTCGACACCCTCGGGGTGGCGCCGCGCTGTGGCCCGGACACCTCGACGGCGACGTAGCGCAGTGCGTCGAGGCACGTCAGGGAGCGGCGGCGAGCACCGAGCGGGCGAGGGTGCCGGGCCCGGCGCCGAGATCGACGACGGTGAAGGGATCGGGCCGACCGATGCGCTCCCACTCGGCGTCGAGGTACCGCGCGATCACCGCGCCGAACAGCGGGCCCACCTCGGGCGAGGTGATGAAGTCGCCCCGCCGCCCAGCGGACCCGCCCGTCGGCCTTCGTGTAGAACCCCTCGGCGCCGTACAGCGCCAATTCCATGAACCGCTCGAAGGCAATCGGACCGTTCCGCTCGATCTCCCCGCGAATCTCCTCACTCATCAAGGAGACCAGCCGGGATCGGAAGTGGGGAGGACAAGCAAGCCGACGAGGAAGCTGCCTCCGGGCAGCGAGGAGTTCGGGTGACACAGCGATCGCCGCATCTGGGCCGCCTCAGCTTGAGCAGCGCCGACCGACGGAACGCAGTCATCGCCGCTTCCGGCCCGGCTAGCCGGAGAAGGCGCCGGTGAGAGCATCGACGGCGCCGACGCGGGCGACGATGTTCGGCAGGACGCCGAGCACGATCGTGCCGATCACGGTGATCACGACCGCGGCCAGCACCGGGGCCGGAGCGTTGACCGGGCTGGTGTCGCCGTCGGGAGCCTCGTCCATCCACGCGACACGCAGTACCCGCATGTAGTACGCCGCCGCGATGACGGTGTTGACTGCGGCGATGCCGGCCATCACGTAGGCCGATGTCGTGCCGGCGTCGAGCACCGCCTTGAAGGCGTTGAACTTGGCGAACCAGCCGGCGAGCGGCGGGATGCCGGCCAGCGAGGCGAAGAAGATCGTCATCGCCACGGTCAGACCTGGCGCATACGAGAACAGCCCACCGAACGACGAGATCTCGCCGCTGCGGGTCTTGCGGGTGACGGCGATCACCACGGCGAAGGCCCCGAGGTTCATGAAGGCGTACACCACGAGGTAGACGACCACCGCGTTGAGCGCCGAGGCACCGACGCCGGGCTGCCCGGCGAAGGCCAGCGGCATCAGGATGAACCCACCCTGGCTGACCGACGAGTAGGCCAGCATGCGCACGATGTTGGTCTGGCGCAGCGCGAGCACGTTGCCGATCGTCATCGTCAGCACGGCCATCACCCAGATCAGCGGCTCGTACACCGCATCGGCACCGGGGAAGGCGATGAACACGACCGACATCAGGGCCACGAAACCAGCGGCCTTGGTGGCGACCGAGAAGAAGGCCGTCACCGGCGTGGGCGCACCTTCGTAGGTGTCGGGCGCCCACTGGTGGAAGGGCACTGCGGAGATCTTGAACGCGAAACCGCAGATGACGAACACCACGGCGACGACCTCGAGTCCGATCAGGTCACCGTCGAGGAGCGAGGCGCCGATGTCGGTGAGCAGCGTCGAGCCGGTCACGCCGAACAGCAGGCTCATGCCGTACAGCAGGATCGCGGAGGCGAACACGCCGAGGAGGTAGTACTTGACGCCCGCCTCGTTCGACTTCTCGTTGCGCTTGTTCCACGCCGCCATCATGTAGGCGGGGATCGAGAGCAGTTCGAGCGCCACGAAGATGCTCACCAGGTCGCGCGCCGAGGCCATCATCACCATGCCGAGCACGCTGCACAGCATCAGCACGTAGAACTCGCCCTGGTAGTAGCCGCCTTCTTCGAGTTCGGTCTGACTCATCAGCACGACCACGTACGCGGCGAGCACGAACAACGCCTTCAACAGCAGCGCGTAGTCGTCGACGACGTAGCGGCCGTCGAAGAGCGAGGTCGGGCCGTCGTTGGTCGCGGCGAGCACGGCGATGGCCACGAAGCTGCCGAGCAGCACGAAGCCGGTGATCGTGGCGATCGCCCACTTCTTGGTCTCGGCCAGCTGCAGGTCGAGCAGGAGGATGATGTTGATGCCGACCGCCAGGACGATCTCGGGCGCGAGCGCGGCCCAGTCGATCGAGGGCGACACCCAGTCGCCGGCTTGGGCGAGGAACGTGGCGAGCATCAGCCCAGTGACCGTCCGAGGTTCGCGACCAGTTCGGTGACCGCGGGGTTGATCACCTTGAAGAGCAACTGCGGGTACACGCCGAGCACGACGATGCCGAGCAGGAACGGCGTCCATGCGATCCACTCGATCGGGGTGACGTCGTAGATCTCGTCGTGATGCTCGTCGGCGTCGGCGTTGGCGGCCGAGCTCAGCGAGTGGGCGACCGTCCCGTGGCCGGAGCCGTGGGAGGTGAACTCGTCGCTCGGTTCACCGAAGGCCGTGCGCTGGTAGAGCCAGAGGAGGTAGCCGGCCGCGAGCACCGTGCCGACGGCGGCGATCACCATCAACGTGCGGAACAGCGCCGTGCTGAGGCCGAAGCCCGGGTTGTAGGCCGCCAGGATCGCCGGGAACTCGCCCCAGAAACCTGCGAGGCCGGGCAGACCCAACGACGCCATGGCGGCGAAGCCGAGGATCCAGCCGAGTCGCGGCGCCTGGATCAGCATGCCGGAGAGCCGCTTGATCTCGAGGGTGTGGTAGCGGTGCTTGACCGACCCGGCGACGAAGAAGAGCATGCCGGTGATCAGGCCGTGGGCGACCATGCCGAAGATGGCGGCGTTGATGCCGAACTCGGTCAGCGTCGAGATGCCGAGCATCACGAAACCCATGTGGGCGACCGACGAGAACGCGATCAACCGTTTCATGTCGGTCTGGGCGAGACAGCCCAGGGCGCCGTAGATGATGCCGATCACCGCCAGGATGCCGATCACGGGAGCCCACTCGACGGCACCCTCGGGCAGCATCGGGATCGCGATGCGCACGAAACCGTAGGTGCCGAGCTTCAGCAGGATCGCGGCCAGGATGACCGAGCCCTGCGTCGGCGCCTGGGTGTGAGCGTCGGGGAGCCACGTGTGGAACGGGAACATCGGCACCTTGACGGCGAAGCCGAGGAACATGCCGGCGAAGATCCAGATCTGGACGTTCTTGTCGATCCCTGCCCCCGCCTCGATCAGGTGCTGGAAGCCGAAGCTCTCGGCGCCGGTCTGGAAGTAGAGCGCGATGAAGGCGACGAGCATGAACGCCGACCCGAACATCGTGTAGAGGAAGAACTTGAGCGAGGCGTACTTGCGCTGCTCGCCGCCCCACACACCGATCATGAAGTACATCGGGAGCAGGACCAACTCGAAGAACACGAAGAACAGGATCAGGTCCTGGGCCATGAAGGTGCCGGCCATGCCGACCTGCAGCACCAGCATCAGGATGTAGAACGCCTTGGCGTTGCCGGCGTCGGGCATGTTGTCCCAGGTGTAGATCATCACCAGGAAGGTGACGACCATCGACAGGATGTACAGCGGCAGGCTGATGCCGTCGATGCCGACGGTGTAGTTGGCGTCGATGACCGGGATCCACTCGGCGTTGACGAAGAACTGGAGTCGTCCGGCCTCGCTGTAGTCGAAGGCGAACAGCGTGACGATGCCGATCGCCAGGGTCGCTCCCGCCGTGGCGATGCCGATGATCTTGTGCGTGGCCTCTTCGCTGCGAGGGATGAACATCATCACCAGCACGCCGACGAGCGGCAGGAAGGTGCCGACGCTCAGCAGCCAGTTCTGATCAGTGAGTGGTTCCATGGTTCGAAGGGTGCTTTCAGCTCACGTTGACGAGGACGAGGACGATGGCGCCGACGGCAGCGGCTCCGAAGAGGAGCGCGCCGTACTGGCTGACCTTGCCGGATTGGGTGGGTTGCAGACCGTGACCGGCCTCGGAGGCGATCCAGCCGGATCCGTCGACGGCGCCGTCGACGACCTTCTGGTCGATGTTGTCGTAGACCCACCCACCGGTCTTGCGGGCGCCGATGCCGACATCGTTGACGACGGCATCGATGACGTGCTGGTTGAACCAGTACGTCGCCTTGGCGATCGGGTGGGCGACCGCCCGGACGATCACGTTCTCGTAGAGCCAGTCGAGGTAGTACTTGTTCTTGAGGAACAGGAACCCGCCTCGGAGCACTCTCGATCGCTCGGTGAGGCCCACGAGGTGCTTGTTGCGCCGGCCGTAGAACGCCACGTTGAAGGCGATCGCCACGGCATAGCCGACCGCGACGACGGCGAGCGACAACAGGATCTTGGCGAAGGTCGGCTCGGCATGGCTCACCGCGGGGAAGAAGCAGGCCGTGCCGGGTTCGGGAGCGTCGAAGCCACAACCGGACTTCTTCGCGCCCTCCTCGCCCTCCTCGGCAGCCGGGCTCGCGCTCGGACGGCCGTCGATGATCATGATCGACTCACCGGGACCGCTCGCGATGACCTCCTCGAACGGCACGGCGGTCGCTCGTGGTTCGACGTACTTCTTCATCAGTTCGACGCCTTCGCCGAACCGCGACGCCAGCGGCGTCGGATTCACCAGGCCGGCGAAGAGCGCGAAGAACGCGAGGATCACGATCGGGATCAACAGGAGCGGCCCGGACTCGTGCGGGCCATCGGACGCGTGGTGGTCGTCGTGGCCGCCGTGATCGTCGTCGGCGTGAGCGTTGGCCGCCGCGCCGAGCGAACGCGGCTCCGGCTCGGGCGCACCGACGGAGATGTGCTCCATCTCGTGCTCTTCGGCGTGCTCCTCGTCGGGGTGGTGCTCACCGGCCGCAGCCCCCCGGGGCTCACCGAAGAAGGTGAGGTACGTGGCACGCGTCATGTACATCGCGGTGAGGGCGGCACCGCCGAGGCCGACCCACATCAGCAGCGAGTAGCCGTTGTTGCCGACGTTGTCGATGATCTCGTCCTTCGACCAGAACCCGGCGAACGGGAAGACGCCGGTGAGGGCGAGGGTCGAGACGATCCAGGCGGCGAACGTGATCGGCATCTTCTTGCGCAGACCGCCCATGTCCTTCTTCATGTCGAAGGAGTGGTGCGATCCCGAGTGGCTGATCGAGCCGGCACACAGGAAGAGTGCACACTTGAAGAACGCGTGGGTGAAGATGTGGAACACCGCCGGCAGCCAGGCACCGGCGCCGAGGCCGAGCATCATGTAGCCGAGCTGCGACACCGTCGAGTACGCGAGCACCTTCTTGATGTCGTCCTGCACGAATGCGAGCAGGGCGGCGATGACGATCGTGATCGCACCGATGATCGCGATGAACGTCAGCGCGCCCTGGCCGATGTCGAACGCCTGCCAGAACACCGGGTAGAGCTGGGCGACGAGGAACACGCCGGCGACGACCATCGTCGAGCTGTGGAGCAGCGACGACACGGGGGTCGGACCCGCCATGGCGTCGGGCAACCACGTGTGCAGCGGGAACTGACCCGACTTGCCGATGCAGGCGATGAACAGTGCGATCGCACCGGGCACGAGGAAGGAACTGCCGGCCTCGCCCGAGAGCGCCCAGGCCTGGATCGCCGCGATGTCGAAGCCGTTGCTGTCGAGGTTGTCGACCGCCCAGGCGTTCGCACCGAAGAAGATGATCGAGGTGCCGACGAGCAGGCCGACGTCGCCGACGCGCACGGTGAAGAACGCCTTCAACGCCGCTCGGCTGTTCGCCTCCTCTTCCCACCAGTGGCCGATCAGCAGGAACGACGTCAGGCCCATGATCTCCCAGCCGAGGATCAGCTGGATCATGTTGGGGGCCATGAGCATCACGAGCATCCCGCCGGAGAACAGCGTGATGGCGGCGAAGAAGTGGGTGTAGCGGCGGTCGCCACGGACGTAGTCGAGGCTGAAGACCTGCACCAGCAGCGAGATGAACGCAACGAGCCAGAGCAGCAGCACGGTCAATCCGTTGGCGAGCGAACCGATCCCGAACTCGAGCGACCCGCTCGACCACCACACCCAGGTGTGGACGACCGGTTCGATGAAGGGTTGGGCTTCGCCCTCGGTGGCGCGGGGCACCCCGCGTGCGAACGCCTGGAGCACGCCGAGCGCTCCCTCGCCCTCGGAGGCGGAGTTGGTTCGCTGGACCCACTGGACCATGGCGCCGGTGGCCAGCACCAGCGACGTGACCATCGAGACCAGGCCGATCTCGGAGCCCTTCATCGGCAGGTGCTTGCCGATGGCGATGATGAGCGCGAACGCCACGACGGGAATCGAGCGCGATCAACCAGGCGTTCTCGAGGAACCATCCCGAGCTGAGTTCGACGGCTTCGGCGGCAAGCATGTCAGCCCTTCATTTCCGAGAGTTCGTCGAGGGCGATCGACCTGCGGTTGCGATAGATCATGAGCACCATCGCCAACCCGACGCCGACCTCGGCAGCGGCGATGGCGATCACGTAGAGGGCGAAGACCTGGCCGTCGACGGCGTTGGACATCATCGCGAACGCGACCAGGTTGAGGTTGACGGCGTTGAGGATCAGCTCGATCGACATCAGCACCATCACCGCGTTGCGACGGGCGATGACGCCGTACACGCCGATGCTGAACAGCGCCGCAGCAAGCAGGAGGAAGTTGACGGCCAGCATCGACGATCAGTCCTTCCGCGCCAGGACGATGGCGCCGATTGCGGCAGCGAGCAGGATGAAGGAGATCGCCAGGAACGGCAGCAGGTAGATGTCGAGGAACTGGTCGCTCAAGGCCACGGTGGGTGTGGGCGAGGTCTCCGGGAGCACGTCGTCGCCGTAGGCGTCGATGATCACCCATCCGAGCAGGCCGAACACGATGACGGCGACCGGGATGCCGAGCGCCCACTGCCTGTTGTTGAGGCCGGCTTCCTTGCCGATCTGGGCGCGGGTGAGCATGATGCCGAACAGGAACAGCACCATGACGGCGCCGATGTAGACGAGCACCTGCGACGCGGCGACGAACTCGGCGCCGGCGAGGATGTACTGCGCGGCCATGCCGCCGAGCACCATCACCAGCCAGAGCGCTGCGTGCACGACGTTCTTCGAGGTGACCACGCTGATGGCGGCGAAGATCATCATCGCGGCGATGATCCCGAACCCGACGTTGAGCGCGACGTTGACGTCGTCGGCGGCGAGGATGAGCGCGTTCACTGCTGGCCCCTCACTTCTTCTGCGCTCCCGCTTCGAGGGCCGGTGCCTCGGGCACCGTCTCCATCCACTCGCCGAGCTTCTCCTTGTCGTGGAGCAGGTCGGCGATCTTCGGCTCGGAGTACTCGTACTCGGGGCTCCAGAACAGCGCGTCGAACGGGCACACCTCGACGCAGATGCCGCAGTACATGCAGAGTGCGTAGTCGATGTCGAAGCGGTCGAGGTGGTTCACCTGGCGCGGCTTGCCGCCCGCGCGGCGAGGCGGTGCGAGCTGCTTGTGGCCCTCGATGTAGATGCACCAGTCGGGGCACGACCGGGCGCACAGCATGCAGGCGGTGCAGTTGTCCTCGTGCAGCGCGATCACACCGCGGGCGCGAATCGGCGGCGCCTCCTTCTCGTGCGGATACTGCACCGTGTTGGCGCCGTCGACGACGGTGTCCTTGAGGATGCCCAGCGTGACGCCGAGCCCCTTGAACAGACCGGGAACCTTGGGCTTGTCGGGCATCAGAACGCCACCTTGAAGATCGCGGTGATCGCCGTGTTCAGCAGGGCGATCGGGATGAGGACCTTCCACGCGAAGGTCTGGAGCTGGTCCTCACGGAAACGGGGGAAGCTGAAGCGCACCCACATGATGATGAAGGTCAGGACCAGCATCTTCGTGAACATGATCAGCGGGCCGACGAGGTTCATCCAGTCCGGCACCTGATCGAGGTTGTCCCAGCCGAACCAGTCGAACGGGATGCCCCACCCGCCGAGGAACAGCACCGACGCGATGAAGGCGAAGACGCCGGCCGTGGCGAACTCGGCGATGAAGAAGATCAGGAACCGGAAGCCCGAGTACTCGGTCATGTAGCCCGAGACGAGTTCGGACTCGGCGATCGGCATGTCGAACGGCGCCTGCGTCAGCTCGGCCTGGACGGCGATCATGAAGATCAGGAAGCCGACGAACTGGGTGATGATGAACGGGTTGCCGAGGAAGCCGACGCCGAAGATGCTGCCGGTGTTCTGCACCACGACGATCTGCTGCATGTTCATCGAGCCGGCCTGGATGACCACGCCGAGCACCGCGAGCACCATCGGCAACTCGTAGGCGATCAGCTGACCGGCGGCGCGGAGCCCACCGAGCAACGAGTACTTGTTGGCGCTCGCCCAGCCGGCGATCAGGATGCCGAGCACGCTGACCGAGGCGACAGCGAGGCCGAAGAACACCCCGACGCTGAAGTTCGTGAAGTAGGCGTCGGGCCCGAACGGCACGATGACCACGAGGAGGAAGGTCGAGAGCAGAACGATCTGCGGCGCCATCTTGAAGATGCGGTGGTCGGCGGCCTCGGGCGCGAGGTCCTCCTTCTGCATCCACTTGCCGACCTCGGCGACGAGCTGCAGCGAACCGTACGGACCGGCTTCCATCGGCCCGAGCCGGCTCTGCATGAACGACATCATCTTGAACAGGAAGAGGTACACGATGGCGCCGGCCGGCAACAGGACGGCGACGAGTCCGCCGAGGACGCGCAGGAGCGACTGCCCCCAGTAGGGGATTTCGATGGCGAGCTGGATCATCTGTCGATGTCACCCAGGATGAAGTAGAGGCTGGCGAGGATCGTGATGATGTCGGGAACGTAGACACCCTTGAGCGCCCACGGAACGATCGAGATGTTGTTGAAGCTCGCCGAACGGATCTTGACGCGGAACGGGCCGAGGTCGCCCTTCGAGACGACGTAGTACCCCATCTCGCCCAGCGGGTTCTCCGTCGACACCCACGCTTCGCCTTCGGGCACCTTGATGATGCGCGGCACCTTGGTCATGATCGGGCCGGCCGGGATCTGGTCGAGCAGCTGCTCGACGATCTTGCACGACTCGCGGGTCTCCTGGAGGCGGACCCAACAGCGAGCGAAGCTGTCGCCGTCGGGATGGGTCCACACCTTCCAGTCGGCCTTGTCCCACGACATCGCGATGTCCTGGTCCCGGCGCAGGTCGTAGTCGACCCCGCTGGCGCGCAGGTTGGCGCCCGACAGGCCGTAGTCCTTGGCGACGTCGGCGGGGATGATCCCGATGCCGCGCATGCGGCTCTGGAAGATCTCGTTGCCGAACAGGAGGTCTTCGATGATGTCGCAGAACTCGCGGAGCTTGACCATCACCTGGCGGGTCTCGTCGATCCAGCCGGCCGGCAGATCGTCCTTCAGACCACCGATGCGGTCGAAGTTCGGGTGGAACCGACCACCGGTGGCGCCCTCGATCAGGTTGAGGACGTACTCGCGGTCGCGGAACGCGAGGAACACGGGCGTGATCGCGCCCATCTGCACGCCGAGGTCGCCGAGGAACAGCGACACGTTGGCGATGCGCGACAGTTCGAACAGGATCGTTCGGATCACCTGGGCGCGCGGGGGTGCCTCGATCTCCATCAGCTTCTCGGCGGCGAGGATGAACGGCACCTCGTTGGCGAAGCTGCCGAGCCAGTCGATGCGGTTGATCAGCGTGGTCACCTGGGGAAACGTGCGGACCTCGGTGAGCTTCTCGTAGCCGCGGTGCATGTAGCCGGCCGACGGCTCGGCCCACACGACCTGCTCGCCGTCGAGGCGGCAGATGATCCGCAGCGTGCCGTGCGTGGCCGGGTGCTGCGGGCCGATGTTGAGGGTCATGCCCTCGGTCTCGAGCTCGACGTTGAGTCGTGCATCGGCGGCCTGGCTGGCGATGTAGCTCAGCTGCTGACGATCGCTGAGGACGGTCATGATGCGCTCTCGCCTTCGTTCGCGGCCGCGTCGTTCGGGGTGTCGTCGTCCTGGACGGGCATCGGTTCGACATCGACGATGCCGGGCCACGGCTTGATCATGCGGGCGAGGAGCGGGAAGTCCTTGCGCAGCGGATGACCCTCGAAGTCGGTGGGCAGGTACATGTTGCGCAGATCGGGATGGCCGTTGAAGCCGATGCCGAACATCTCGTGGCACTCACGCTCGTGCCAGTTGGCACCGGCGAACACCGTGGTCCACGAGTCGACGACGAGGTGGTCGTCGGGAACGTCGGCCTTGATCGTGACGCCGACGTGGCGGTCGAGGTCGACGAGGCGGGCGAACACCTGGAACCGGGTGTCGCCACCGGTGACACCCTGGCGGATCTCGGTGTCGGGCTCGACCGGCTCGGCGGTCGGGTCCTCCTCGCCCTTGCCGTACGGCGACGGCAGCCAGTCGAGGCCCGAGATGAACGAGAAGAAGGTGAAGCCGGCGGCCTTCAGCGCCTCGGCCGCTGCGCGCCACGAGTCGGTGTGGACCCGGATCCACAGATCGTCGTTGGGCGAGATGTGCGTGTCGACGATCCCGTCGCCGATGCGGCGGCGGAGGTCGTCGATGATGCCCTCACGAAGGCCGTCGCCCGGCAACGCCGGGGTCTCGTCGGTCACGGTGTCGGTGGCGCCGCCGTCACTCAATGGGTCCACCACCCACGACGATCGGCTCGCGTGCCGAATCGGTCGATTCGGACTGCGCCGACGCTGGAGCGCTCGCAGCGATCCGCTTGCGTTCACGAGTGGCCTGCTGCGAGGTGAACCCCTCGTCGCCGCGCCACTTCGCTGCCATGTCCTCGTTCTTGATGCGCTGCTGGAGCAGCACGACGCCTTCGAGGAGCGCTTCGGGGCGCGGCGGACAACCCGGGATGTAGACGTCGATCGGGATGATCTGGTCGACGCCCTTGGTGACCGAGTAGCTGTCCCAGTACGGGCCGCCGCAGTTGGCGCACGACCCCATCGAGATCGCGTACTTGGGTTCGGGCATCTGCTCCCACAGCCGGCGCACGGCGGGCGCCATCTTGTCGGTGACGGTTCCCGAGATGCAGACGAAGTCGGCCTGGCGAGGGCTCGCCGGGAGCGGGATCACGCCGAGGCGCATCACGTCGTAGCGCGGCGAACCGAACGCCGCACCCATCTCGATCGCGCAACAGGCGAGGCCCCACTGGTACACCCACAGCGAGTACGAGCGACTCATGTTGAACAGCTTGGTCAGCGGGGCCGGCATGCGGCCCTTGTCGACGAGACCCATCTCAGCAGCTCCCTGTTCTCGTCGCACTCGGCTTCATCAGACCCATCGCAGCAACCCGCGCTTCCAGGCGTACACCAGTCCGTCGAGCAGGAGCACGATGAACACGAGCATCACGATCAGGCCGAAGGTGCCGTACCGCTCGACGTTGGCGGCCCACGGGAACAGGAACACGGCCTCGACATCGAAGATCACGAACAGCAGGGCGAACACGTAGTAGCGGATCTGGCTCTGGGACCACCCGATGCCGACGGGGTCGACACCGGATTCGTAGGCCACGCCCTTGTCGTAGTTGGGCTTGGTCGGGCGCACGAGCGCCGCGAGGCCGAGCAGGAGGCCACCGATCGCCAGTGCGGCCACGCCGAACCAGACGACGGTCAAGTAATCGCGCAGGAACACCGACATCGGACCGAGAAGTTATCAGGGGCCGGGAAATCCCACCCAAATGTGGTCCCGCCCCTGATCGCGTCGACGAGTGATCAGAGCGACTCGCCGGCCTCGACCTCGGGCTCACCGAGCACCATCCACAAGCCGCCGGCGAGGACGGCGCCGATCGCCGGAAAGACGATGAAGGCCCACACCTGTCCGAGCGCCCAGTCGCCCTGGAACACCGCGGTGGCGAGCGAGCGGGCCGGGTTGACCGAGGTGTTCGACACCGGGATCGCGATCAGGTGTACCAGCGTGAGCCCGAGCCCGGCGGCGATCGGCCCGAACCCGGTGGGGACCCCCTTGATGCTGGTCGTGCCGAGCACGATCAAGACGAAGATCGCCGTGACGACGATCTCGATGATCGCCACCGAGAGCAATTCGAATCCGCCCGGCGAATGCGTCCCGTAACCGTTCGAGGCGAAGCCGGCGTCCTGGGCCCTCGACAGGTACCCCTCGGTGCCGCTGAGGGTCAGCGCGATGATGCCCGCGCCGACGATGCCGCCGACGAACTGGGCGATGAAGTACGGGATCGACTTCGCAGGCTCGAGCTTCTTCGCCATCACCATGCCGATCGTGACCGCGGGGTTGATGTGGCACCCCGAGATGCGCCCGATCAGGTACGCCATGCAGAGCAGGCTGAACCCGAAGGCGATCGCCACACCGAGCGCGCCGACGTTGAGGTTCTCGTTGAACAGGCCGGTGGCGAAGATGGCGGTGCCCGGCCCGCCGATCACCAGTACTGCGGTGCCGAAGGCCTCGGCGATCGGAATCCGGATGTTGTCGTTCATGTGGTCGTCCTCGATTCGGTCCGTGCGGTGGCGGAAGCCCCTCGGCCGATCGTAGACCGGTCCGACCCTCGCACTCGGCGATCCGGAACGAGATGGCTAGGTTCATCGGGTGGTCAACCGCCGCGCGCTGTTCCTGCTGATCCTGGGCGTGACCGGAACCGGAATCATGGGCAACACGCTGCTCGCACCGGCGGTCCCGAACATTCTCGACGAGTTCGGTGTCAGCGACAGCGGCGCAGGGCTGCTGATCGCGGCCACCTCGTTCCCCGGGATCTTCATGGCGCCGGTGATCGGGGTGCTGGCGGACCGCCTCGGGCGCAGACGGGTGCTGGTCCCCTGCCTCGCGATGTTCGGTGTGTCGGGTGTCGCCGCGGCGTTGGCGCCGAGCTTCGCCTTCCTGATCGTCGCCCGGCTGGGCATGGGCGTCGGCGCGGCAGGGCTGATCAACCTGGCGGTCGTCCTGATCGGCGACTACTGGACGGGGCTGGACCGCACGCGGCTGATCGGCCGGAATGCGGCGTTCCTGACGGTCTGTCTGGCGATCCTGCCGCCCGTGGGCGGCTTGCTGACCGATCTCGTGAGTTGGCGCCTCGCGTTGGCACCGTACGGGTTCGGGCTGGTCGTGGCGTTCGCGGCGTGGCGGATGCTCCCGGCCGGCAAGCCGGACACGACCGTGTCGATCAAGGACCAGTTGGCCGGGATCGGGCAGGTCGTCAGACGCCCGGAGGTCGTCGTCGTCCTGATCGGCGGCACCGTGTCGTTCATCATGATCTTCGGCGTGTTCCTGTCGACCCTGCCGATCCACCTCGAAGACCAGTTCGGCTTCAGCGCCTCGATGCGCGGGCTGTTTCTCGCGATCCCGGCGATTCCCTCGACGATCGTGGCGTTCAACGTGCAGCGGATCCGCGCCTACGTCGATCCGCGCCCGCTCCTCGTCGGATGCTCGTTGCTCTTCGCCGCCGGGTTCGCCCTGATCGGGGCGTCCGAAATCGCCGGGCTCGTCGCGCTCGGGTGCTTCGTCTACGGGGCGGGAGAAGGCGCCCTCTTCCCGACGCTGCAGGACCTCTCGGTCGAGTTGTCGCCACCCGAGCATCGTGGTGCGATCGTCGCCATCTACGTCGGGGCGGCCCGACTCGGACAGACGATCGGGCCGCTCGGAGCCGCGGCAGTGTTCGGCGCCACATCGACCTTCTGGGCGCTGCACCTCGGCGTCGGTCTGGCGATCGGGCTCGGCCTCATGTTCCTGTTCGCGCCGACGAGTGGCCGCTCCCCGGTCGTCGCCGCCGACTGAGATTCAGCTCCCGTCGAGGACGGGTGCGAGGTGCTCCTCCGCCTGCTCGATCGTCCAGCCCTTGCGCTCCGCGTAGGAGGCGAGCTGATCACGCTTGATCTTGCCCACGCCGAAGTACTTGGCCTCCGGGTGGGCGAAGTACAGCCCCGACACCGATGATCCCGGCCACATCGCGAACGACTCGGTGAGCTCCACGCCGATTGCGTCGGTGGCGTCGAGGAGGGAGAACAGCGTCGCCTTCTCGGTGTGGTCGGGCTGGCTCGGGTAGCCCGGCGCCGGGCGGATGCCCTGGAACGACTCGTGCAGGAGCTCGTTCGGCGTCAGCGACTCGTCGGGCGCGTAGCCCCACAGCTCGGTACGCACCCGCTCGTGCATCCGCTCGGCGAAGGCCTCGGCGAGCCGGTCGGCGATCGCCTTCAACAGGATCGAGGAGTAGTCGTCGTTGGCGGCCTCGAACCGCTCGGCGATCTCGATCTCCTCGGGACCGGCGGTGACGACGAAGCCACCGATCCAGTCGGCGACGTCCGAGCCGAGCGGGGCCACGAAGTCGGACAGGCACAGATTGGAACGCCCATCGGACTTGGTCGCCTGCTGACGGATGCCGTGGAAGCGGGCGCGAGCGCTCGTGCACGTCTCGTCGGTGAACACGACGATGTCGTCGCCGTCGGCCTGGGCGGGCCAGAACCCGACGACGGCCTTCGGACGGAACCACTTGTCGGCGACGATCTTGTCGAGCATCGCGAGCGCATCGTCGTAGAGCGGACGGGCCGCATCGGCGAACTCGGGGTCGGTGAGCACCTCGGGGAACTTCGAGCGAATCCCCCACGTGCGGAAGAACGGCGTCCAGTCGATGTACGGCACGAGCTCCGCTACGTCGTACTCGTCGAACACCCGGGTGCCGACGAACGTCGGCTCGGTGATCGTCGACGAGTCGAAGACGGGCTGGAGGCGGTTCGCGCGGGCGACGTCGATCGAGACGCGGTCACGCTCGATCGTGGCCCGAGCATGCGATTCGACGACGCGGGCGTAGTCCGCGCCGAGATCGGCCAGGAAGCCCTCGCGCTGGGTGGTCGACAGCAGGCTGGAGATCACACCGGAGGCGCGGCTGGCGTCGCCGACGTGCACGACCGGCCCGTGGTAGGCGGGGTCGATCTTCAAGCTGGTGTGCAGCCGGCTGGTGGTCGCTCCGCCGATCAGGAGCGGCACCTCGAATCCGGTGCGTTCCATCTCGGCGGCCACCCGCACCATCTCGTCGAGCGACGGGGTGATCAGACCGGACAGGCCGATGATGTCGACGTTGCGTTCGCGGGCCGTCTCGAGGATCGTCTGGGCGGGCACCATCACGCCGAGGTCGATCACGTCGTAGTTCGAGCACCCGAGCACGACGCCGACGATGTTCTTGCCGATGTCGTGCACATCGCCCTTCACGGTGGCGAGCAGCACGGTCCCGGCCTTCGACGCGGCACCGTCTTCACCCTCGGCCTCGATGAACGGGGTGAGGTAGGCAACCGCCTGCTTCATCACGCGGGCCGACTTCACCACCTGCGGGAGGAACATCTTGCCGGCACCGAACAGGTCACCGACCGTGTTCATGCCGCTCATCAACGGTCCCTCGATCACGTCGACGGCACGGCTCGACCGAGCCCGGGCCTCCTCGACATCGGCCTCGATGAACACGGTGATGCCGTTGACCAACGAATGGTCGATCCGCCGGTCGACGTCCCACGACCGCCACTCCTGCGCCGCCGGATCGGCGACCTCGGCGCCGTCGCCGGCGAAACGGGCGGCCGCGTCGAGGAGACGTTCGGTGGCGTCGGGACGGCGCGCCAACACCACGTCCTCGCACAGTTCGCGGAGTTCGGGGTCGATCTGGTCGTACACGGCGAGCTGGCCGGCGTTGACGATGCCCATCCGCATGCCCGCCTCGACGGCCTTGAGCAGGAACACCGAGTGCATCGCCTCGCGCACCGGCTCGTTGCCCCGGAACGAGAACGAGAGGTTCGACACGCCGCCGGAGATGTTGACGTACGGCAGCTCGTCGGTGATCTGCTTCGTCGCTTCGATGAAGTCGAGGCCGTAGCGGTTGTGCTCCTCGATGCCGGTGGCGACCGCGAAGATGTTCGGGTCGATGATGATGTCCTCGGGCGGGAAGCCGACCTCGTCGACGAGGAGGTGGTACGCCCGGCGTGCGATGTCGACCTTGCGCTCGACGGTGTCGGCCTGGCCGACCTCGTCGAAGGCCATCACGATCACCGCCGCGCCGTAGTCGAGACAGATGCGCGCCTGAGCGAGGAACGACTCCTCCCCCTCCTTCATCGAGATCGAGTTGACGATCGGCTTGCCCTGCACGCACTGCAGGCCCGCCTCGATCACCTCGAACTTGGAGGAGTCGATCATGATCGGGACGCGGGCGATGTCGGGCTCCGACGCGATCAGATGGAGGAAGGTGGTCATCGCCTCGACGCCGTCGATCAGCCCGTCGTCCATGTTGACGTCGATGATCTGTGCACCGTTCTCGACCTGTTGGAGCGCGACGGCGAGCGCCTCGCCGTACTCGTTGTCCTTGATCAGTCGACGGAACTTGGCCGAGCCGGTGATGTTGGTGCGCTCGCCCACGTTGACGAACGGGATGTCGTCGGTGAGCGCGAAGGGCTCGAGACCGGACAGCTCCAGACGGGGGACGCGCTCCGGCACCACGCGCGGCGCCCGGCCCTCGACGGCCTGCGCGATCGCCTCGATGTGGGCCGGGGTGGTGCCGCAGCAGCCGCCGACGACGTTGACGAGGCCGGCCTCGGCGAACTCGCCGACGAACGCCGCCGTCTCGGCGGGCGTCTCGTCGTAGCCGCCGAGCTCGTTGGGCAGGCCGGCATTCGGATAGGCGCACACGAGTGTGTCCGCGATCGTGGCGAGTTCGAGGACGTGCGGGCGCATCTCCTCGGCGCCGAGCGCGCAGTTGAGACCGACCGTGAGCGGCTGGGCGTGGCGGATCGACTGCCAGAACGCGGCCGGGGTCTGGCCCGAGAGCGT
Source organism: Ilumatobacteraceae bacterium (assembly GCA_963698435.1). Lineage (GTDB taxonomy): Bacteria > Actinomycetota > Acidimicrobiia > Acidimicrobiales > Ilumatobacteraceae > Sva-07. The sequence continues at coordinate 823,529 of CAVOQV010000005.1, forward strand.
GCGGCCCGATCGGTCGGTGATCGTGCCGGAGATCATCAACGGCAGCTGCACACCGTGGGCGTTCATCGCCCGCCGGCTGGCGACGATCGCCGCCTTCGCGTTGAGCGTGTCGAAGATCGTCTCGATCAGGATCGCGTCGACGCCGCCGCGCAGGAGCGCCTCGATCTGCTCCTGGTAGGCGTCGGCCAACGCGGTGAACGTGATCGCCCGGTAGCCGGGGTCCTCCACCTTCGGCGACAGCGAGAGCGTCATGTTGGTGGGCCCGACCGCACCGGCGACGAAGCGACGGCGGCCATCGATGCCCTGCGCCTCCTCGGCCGCTTCGCGGGCGAGTCGGGCGGCGACCTCGTTGAGCTCGACGACCTGGTCGACGGTGTCGTAGTCACCCTGGGAGACCCGGTTGGCCGAGAACGTGTTGGTCTCGGCGATGTCGGCACCGGCGAGGAAGTAGCGCAGGTGGATCTCGCGCATCGCGTCGGGCTGGGTGAGCGTGAGGAGTTCGTTGTTCCCGGCGAGGTCGCAGCCGTGGTCGCAGAAGCGATCGCCGCGGAACGCCTCATCGGACAGACCGAGCGTCTGGATCTCGGTGCCCATCGCGCCGTCGAGGACGACGATGCGCTCGCGGGCCAGTTCGGCGATCGGGTGGTGGTGGAACGGGTGACGGGTCATGCGACTTCTCTCTCGGCGTTCTCGGTCAGACGGAGCGTTCGGTTGGTGGCGAGCCACAGGGTGACGGTGAGGCCGTCCTGGCCGGCCGGGGGCGCGACATCGGTGATCGTCGAGCAGTCGAATCCGGCCTGGTCGAACCAGTCGGCGAGCTGTTGATGGGCGAAGCCCAGGCGGCGGTGGGCGGCGGCACGGAGGAAGTCGTGGCGGTGCGGTGCGAAGTCGACGACGAGCAGACGGCCTCTCGGCGCGACGAGCCGCGCCGCCTCGACGATGGCTCGGGACGGGTCGTCGAGATAGTGCAGCACCTGGTGGATCACGACCAGGTCGAAGCTTGCAGCATCGAGCGGCGGGCTGTGCACGTCGCCCTGACGAAGCTCCCAGTTCGTGACACCGGCGCGTTCGAGATTGGCCCGGGCGACCGACAGCATCGAGTGGCTGGTGTCGAGCCCGACGGATCGGTCGGCGCGGTCGGCGAGGAGCTGGAGGATGCGGCCCGTGCCGGTGCCGACGTCGAGCACGCGTCCCAGCGGTTGGTCGCCGACAGCGGCGACGATGGCGGCTTCGACGGTGCCGGCAGCGGCGTGCAGTGAGCGCTCTTCGTCCCAGATCGGTGCGATCTGCTCGAAGTACTCGCTCGCCGCCGTCGCCCGCCGGGAGCGCACTGCGTCGAGGCGCTGTACGTCGGCGACACGTGTCGCGTCCTCGGCATCGACCACGTCGAGCGCCGCGGCGACGAGCGAACGGTGAGCCGGCGAGTCGGCGAGGCGGAAGAACGCCCAGGTGCCTTCGCGGTGTTTCACGACGAGGCCGGCGTCGACGAGCAACTTGAGATGGCGCGACACCCGCGGTTGCGACTGGCCGAGGATCTCGGTCAGGTCGGTGACCGTCAGTTCGCCGTGACGCAGCACGGCGACGATGCGGAGCCGAGTCTCCTCGCCGATGGCGCGCAGGGCGTCGAGCGTCTGCTCGGAGGTGAGGCTGCCCGACGACATCCGTCGAACTGTATAAGGATATCTGCATGTTTACAAACCGATCAGGGCGTCCGACCGGTCGTGGTCACCCGCCCAGAGCAACAACACGAGTCCGATCACGCCGAAGACGAGCGAACCGATCACCATCGGCGTCACCGTGGCGTCGATCCGGGAGTCGATCACCGCGGCCAGCGCCGCTCCCCCTCCGAGCGACACCGCACCGAGCACGGCCGACGCCGTGCCTGCGAGGGCACCCATCGGCTCCAGCGCCAAGGTCGTGCACAGCGGGGTGATCACTGCGCCGAGCGCGTTGGTGATCGCCGCCCACATGAAGAACGTCCAGAACGAGGGCACGCCACCGGCCGCCGCGGTCACCGCGGCGCCGACCAGGCCGACGCCGACGAAGGCCACCGACACCCCGACGGCGACCCGACGCGAGCCGTACCGGTCGATCATCCGGCCGTTCGCCAGCAGCGCCGAGGCCATCACGACACCCGACGCCGCGAACCACAACGCGAACTGCGAGCCGCGGTCGTAGATGTCGTCGATGATCGGCTGAGCACTCCCGAGCCAGATGAAGAATGCCGCACTGGCGAAGGTCTGCGCGCCGATGTGTCCGATCGTCACCCGGGTGGTGACGACCAGGCGCAAGGCGACGACGAGTGGACGGAGCTGCAGCGGACGTCGCCGGTCGGGGTCGAGGGTCTCACCGAATCGCAGTGCCCAGACGAACGCTGCCGCTGCCGCGACGAGCGAGGCGGCGAACACGCCCTGCCACGGCGCCACGAGCAGGATGCCGGCGCCAATGATCGGCACGAAGATCGGCCCGAGCAGGAACACCGCCGTCACGATCGTGATGATGCGCGCCATCCGATCGCCGTCGTAGAGGTCACGGGCGATCGCTTGACGGAGCACGAACGGCGCTGCAGCCCCGAGGCCCCACAGCAACCGGCCGGCGAGCAGCACCTCGAGTGTCGGGGCGACCAGCGCAATGAGCACGCCGAGCGAGTAGAGCCCGATTCCGAACAGCACCGTGGGGCGCCGACCGAAGCGGTCGGACGCGACGCCGTAGACGAGCTGGCCGATCGCCATTCCGAGGAGGTAGACGGTGCCGACCACGCCGACGCTGACACCGCGGTCGGACATCCCGAAGGCAGCGTCGAGGTCGTCGAAGGCCGGAAGTGAGATGTCGACGCCGACCGCCAGCAGGACGCCGAGGTAGGCGAGATACGAGATCACCGAGGCGTCCGAGCGCGGACGTGGCGCGGTGGTCACGGGTACCGACATCGTCGGGCGAGGCTACGGGGACCAACGGCACTGCAGCCGCGAGCGGCCTGCCAGTAGCGTCGCTCCCATGACAGCGGTGTTCCATCTCGGGTTGACGGCAGACATGTTGCAGGGCGCGACGTTGGCGATCGTGCCGGGTGACCCGGCGCGGGTCGAGCGGATCGCCGCCACGATGGATCGCCACGAGTTCCTCGCGGCGCACCGGGAGTTCACGTCGTACCTCGGGTGGCTGGGTGACACCCCGGTGGTGGTGTGCTCGTCGGGCATCGGCGGACCGTCGGTGTCGATCGCCGTCGAGGAGTTGGCACAGCTCGGTGTGCGCACGTTCCTGCGCGTCGGCACCACCGGCGGCATCCAGCCCCAGCTGCAACCGGGCGACGTGATCGTGACGACCGGGGCGGTTCGACTCGATGGCGCGAGCCTGCACTTCGCGCCGATGGAGTTCCCTGCGGTGGCCGACTTCGGGTGCACGACGGCGCTGGTCGAAGCCGCTCGTGCCCTGGGTGTCGAGCCGCATGTGGGCATCACGGCGTCGTCGGACACCTTCTATCCCGGCCAGGAACGCTACGACACCTTCTCCGGTCGCGTCACCCGAAGGTTCCAGGGGAGCCTCGAGGAATGGCAGGCGATGGGCGTGCTCAACTACGAGATGGAGTCCGCCACGCTGTTCACGATGTGTGCGTCCTCAGGGCTGCGCGCCGGCTGCGTTGCCGGCGTGCTGGTGAACAGAACCCAACAGGAGACACCCGACGAGGAGACGGCGAAGCGGATCGAGTCGACCACGGTGTCGGTCGCGGTCGAAGCGGCGCGCCGCCTGCTCGGCTGACGAGGTCCGGCGGCTGATCGACGGGAGCTACTTCGTGGACGAGATCGCGTCGTTGGCGGCGATGAACGCTCGGTAGAGGTCGAGCAGCGACTGCTTCTGGGTCTCGCTCAGCCGATCGTCGGTGGCGATCGCCGACTCGGTCGACCGTTCGGCCACTGCGTCGTCGTGCCGGCCGAGGTAGGCGAGCAACTTGTCGGACGGCACGTTGAGCGCCTGGGCGAGACCGTTGAGGACACGCACCGACGGCTCATGGAGGCCGCGTTCGAGTTGACTGAGATAGGCGTCGGACAGGTCGGCGAGGCGAGCGAGCTCACGTTGTGAGAGGTCCGCGATGCGACGTTGGCTCCTGATGAACTCGCCGAGCGCGTCGACACCGCGCTGCGATCGTGTCGCTCGTGCGTCCGGTCCGTCGGCCATGGTGGATCAGCCTACGACGACGGTGTCACCGGCATCGGGGGGTGAGCCGGTGACACGGTCGTCGCAGCGTTCGATCACTTGGAGGCGGCGGCCTTCTTGGCGACCGACTTCTTGGCGACGGTCTTGCGGGCAGGGCGCTTCTTCGCCGGGGCCTTCTTTGCCGCGGCCTTCTTGGCGGGGGCCTGCTTGGTGACGTTCTTCGCAGCGTCGGTGACGGTCTTGGTGGTGTCGGTGACCGTCCGGCTGGCGGTGTCGGCGACGTTCTTGGCCGTGGCAACGACCTTGTCGGAGGCGGCCTTGGCGTTGTCGGCCTTGATCATCTCGACCACCCGGTGGTTCATGTCCCGATTGATCGAGACGGCACGCTCGACGAACTCGAGGTAGCGCTCGCCGGCGACGGTCGGGGTCGGGAAGCTGTCGGCAAAGGGCAGTTCGACCTTGATCTGGTCGGCGACGCGGTCGGCCGTGGTGACGGCGAAGTCGACGACGCGACGGTTGGTGTCGAGCACGGCGTCGAGAACCTGATCGCTGGTGGTCATGAACCGCTCACTGATGTCGTTGTCGTTGATGGCGTCGGTGACGCTGGTGGTGGTCTCGTTGGCGAACTTCGTGATCTGCTCGAACATGTCGAACTCCTTCGTGAATCGGGTTGGTGGATTCCTGGGCTTGCGGCAGACCCAGCGAGTGCCCGATCTGCTTTTGTATCGCTAACTATACTACGCAATCCGTGATCCGCAACGGGTGTGCGTGAAATATCTCGCATTCACTTCGGCCCTCGATCGGGCTGATCGCCGACATCTGAGCAACCCGGCGCGTCGACGGCGCTCCGACGACCTAACGTTGCGCCGTGGGAGGGAACCCAGCTGCTCGTCGTCACGGCGTGGCCACGACTCGGCTGACCGGAGTGATCACGGTGATCGCGCTGTGTCTCGCCGCTGCGGCATGCAGCGGCGATGACGACACACCGTCGGGTGACGTCGACCCGGCGGGTGCCTACACCGCGATCGTCGAGTGGCAGGCCGGCGAACAGGAGCCGGTCGAGAACGAGGACGGCACCGTCGAGCTCCCCGTCATCTATGTCGCCGCCGCCGACGGCGAGACGATCGATGTGGGTGTCCAGGCGAGCGTGGCCGAAGCGACCGTGGATGTCGCCGACGTCCGCTTCGCCGATGACTCCTCCGAGGCCTTCGACGATGACGTCGAAGGTGCCCCGGTGATCGACGACGGTTCGCTGCTGCTGGTCGGCGCGATGCCGGAGCCGGAGCCGACGATCGAGGTCGAGGTGTTGCGCTACCTCGCCGCCGAGACGTCGACGCCGTTCACGTTGCTGATCTCGGCCGACGATGCCCCGACCTCGACGGCGGCCGGAAGCGCCTCGGTCACGTCGGCGACGCCGAACTGAGCATCGCATCGGCCAAGCCGAGCGCACGGACCACGTCGACTTCACGAACCGTGTGGTCGACGTCGATCGCTCGCCGCCGCAGATCGTCGAGCTCGCAGCGACGCTCCGAGCCGAACACCGCACCCACGACGCTCTGTGCCAGATCGACCGCGGCCGCTGCGTCGACGATCGCGACGCGCAGCGCTCCCGACTCCCACGCCTGATGCGCCATCGCCAGACGAACGTGCGCGCCGCCGAGGTGATCGTCCGGCGGAGCCTCGAAGCGGTGCGCCTCGCGCACGCCGCGCACGAAGACGACCAGCGCCGGGACGTAGATGGCGGTGAGCACCATCATGCTCACCTCCACCGGCAGTGAGATCGGGGTGGCGACGATGCCGCCGAACACCCAGGCGAGCTGGAAGCGCGTCTCGTAGCGGGCCCCTGCACGGCCGAGGAGTGCCTCGGGGGCACGGCGCTGGAGCAACCCGTCGAACGAGTTGCGACCGAGCGTCGTCGAGAGCCCGACCAGTGCAGACACCAGCATCAGCAACGGGGTCGACGCGCCGAGGATCCCGACGGCCGTGAACGCCGCTGGCAGCGCGATCGCCAGGCCGATCAGTTGCTCCTCGCTGAACCACCGGCGAAGGACGGTCGCCGCCGTGTGACCGAGGAACGCCCCGAGGCCGTAGCAGGCAGCGGCCAGGCCGTAGATGTAGGCAGGTTCGCTCGATCGACGCAGGGTGAACGCCAGCGTGAAGATGAAGAAGCCGACGGCCGCACGGATCGCCAGCATCCCGATCGACGACACCACCACGGTCGGCAGGTGGGTCTCGGCGTACTCGACGTCGTCGGGCGTCATCGGAGCGGTCGATCGCGGCCGCGCCCACAGCACGGCAGCACCCGCGAGCGCGAACATCACGGCAGCTCCTCGCAGCGACCACTCCGCACCCGCCCACGTGAACAGCGCCGTCGCGGCGACGACGCCGAGGGCGGCGGTGATGCTCGAGAACCGCGCCAGGCGGGCATTGGTCGCAACCAACTCCTCGGGATCGTCGACCAGTGTCTGAACGAGCGTCTGCTTCACGATGCCCGACGCCTTGCTGGCGATCAGGAGGCACAGCACGATCGGGTAGAAGGCGACCTGCAACAGCGTCAACGCGAGCAACAGCGCGAACACGCTGCGCGCCACGAAGAACGACGATGCGACATAGCGCTGCGACCTGCGGAAGCGATCGACCGCCGGCCCGACGAGCGGCGACAACACCGCCAGCGGCGCCATCGTGATCAGCAGGTACAGCAGCACCTGTTCACGCGAGGCGTTCGGGCTGACGTTGAAGAACAACGACCCCGCGAGGCTGACCGACACGAACGCGTCACCGGCAGCGGCGAGCCCCTGGGCGGTCGCGAGCGGCACGACGGCACCCCGCCCGATGATCGACCCGCGGAGTCGACGGTGCAGCGGCGCGCGTTCGAACGTGACCGTGCCGCTCCCCTCGTTTGGGCCGCCGTCGGGCATCCCCTCCATCTTGGTGCATCG
>CAVOQV010000006.1:0-24788 GCA_963698435.1 Ilumatobacteraceae bacterium
AGCCGGAGATGGGCCTCCCTGACGCAGGTCGGGCGACGCGACGGGCTCCTCGAGTGCGTCGTTCTCGTCACGACGCGAAGAGCGCTGCCGCGGCCAGCATCACGAGGCTGAGGCCGGTGACGAGTCGGCGGACCTGGATGCTGCGCTGGCCGACTGCGCCGGCGGCTCCGATGTCGAATCGTTCGGAGTGGATGCGGTGGAGGGGTACGCCTCGGTCGCGCACTGCTCGTTCGGCGACGTCCATCATCGGTGGAGGGCCACACAGCATGACGTGCCAGGTCGCGGCATCATCCGACGTCAGGTGCCGCTCGACCAACGCGGGGTCCACGAGGCCCGGCTCGCCGCTCCACTCGGCTGGCGGCTCTCGGAGCACCCGCACGACTTCGAGCGGCAAGTCGCGGGCGAGTTCGTCCAACTCGGCGTCGTAGGCGAAGTCGTCGATCCGGTCGGCGGCGTACACGACGACGACGGGAGCGCCGTGGCGGCGGTCGCGGAGCGTGCGCAGCATGCTCATGATGGGTGAGATGCCGATTCCTCCGGCGATCATCAGCATGCCTGCGGTGGGATCTGTGGGCAGCTGCAGCGAGCCGTACGGCCCATCGACGAAGCCGACCTGGCCCACGGGTGTGGTGCCGATGGTGTCGGTGTAGTCGCCGAGTTCCTTCACGGCGAACTCGAGTCGATCACGTTGGTCGGCGCTCGAGGCGATCGAGAACGGGTGTTGTTCGAGCGAGAACGGGGTGTCGGCCAGTGTCAGGAAGGCGAACTGGCCGGCCCGGAAGTCGAGGACCTCGCCGTGTTCTGGTTCGAGGGTGAGCGTCCAGGTACGAGATGCCGCCGGCGACACGTCGACGAGGCGATACGGGTGGCGGCGTACCCGGAGCGGCTTGAGAGCACGCACGTAGAGAATGCTCACGATGGACGCCGTCCCCATCGCGACCCACACGACCTGCTTCCACGGATCGGCGAGGTAGTAGTGGACGCGGGTGATGTGCACGAGACCGACGACCAGGATCATCAGTGCCAGCGCGCCGTGGCCCAATCGCCACCACTGGTAGGGGAGGCGAAACGACTCCCGCCAGAGCGACGTCACGATCAGGGTGGGGAGTGCGAACACGACGAAGATGAGGAAGATGGCTCGCAAGAAGTTGACGCGCGGGTCGAGGAAGTCCCAGTTGCTGGAATTGGCGAGGAGCAGCACGACCGGGTGCGCCAGAACGAAGCCAAAGGCCACGAGACCGGTCTGGCGGTGGAACTGGAGCATGGTGTCCTGTCCGACGGCGCCGGACAACTTCGGGTACCGGGCCGTGAGCACCGACTGGAGACAGAGCATGGCGAGCCCGATGAAGCCCAACGCCACGCCGAACTCCACCCAGAAGCCGCGCTCCGGTGACTGCGGTCCTGCCAGGATCACGAACAGCGGCACCAGGACGACGGTCGTGTACAACAGCGCCACGATCGTCAGGCCACCCGTGCCGGAGGAAGTGGATCTGCCGAACCGGCTGTCCTCGCCGGCCCCTGGGCTCGACTCCGATCGCTGCATGTCGCTCATGGTCCATCCCGTCTCGTGGTGGTCGCGTGACGGTATTCGTGCTCACGACGTCCTGACCAGAGACGATGGTCCTGATCGCGCCGGACCACTCGCCCACAGAATTCACTCGGGACCTTGGCCACTACCGCCGCCTGGGCGAACCGACGACCCTTGAGGGAAGCCACGACGAAAGGAGCAGGCGCGATGAAGCACATCCTCGTCGGTGCCGATGGATCGACAGGCGCAGCCAACGCGATGCGGTGGGCCTCCCAGCTCGCATCACGCCACGGTGCCGAGGTCATCGTCATGACCGGATTCCAACCGACCGACTCCGAGTTGCGGCCCGGCCGGCTCGAGACCCTCATCGCCCGGCAGGAACAGGAGTTGGCCTCCTGGAGCGAGGCAGCGCACCTCGACGATGTGCCGGTGCGGACGATCGTCGAGCACGGAGACCATCGGCCGGGGATCCTCGCCGTGGCCGACCGCGAAGATGCCGACCTCATCGTCATCGGCCGAGTCGGCCAGTCGGCTGGGCCGGGGCTGTTCCACCTCGGCAGCATGGCCGAGTGGCTCGCTCATCATGTCGATCGCCCTGTCGCCATCGTCGGCGACGGTGCAAACCCGACGACTCGCAACGTGCTCGTCGGCGTCGACGGTTCGGACGGCTCGCGCGCTGCTGTCGCGTGGGTCCGAGACCTGGGTGCCGACTCTTCCGGCATGCGGGTGGTGGCAGCGTCGGTGGAGGAGCCTTTGGTCGAGTGGACTCCCGAGGACCAACCCGACAGCTGGCGTCGGGACCTCGAACGTCGTATCCAGGACGACTATGCCGCAGCGCTGGCAGTAGCCGATGTCGAGTTCGACGTGGTCGCATTGCGCGGCGCCAACGCCGCCGACGCGCTCCTGCAAGCTGCCCGGGAGCAACAAAGCGATCTCGTCGTGGTCGGCGCACGGGGCCTTGGAGGATTCACAGGTCTCCGTATCGGTGGTGTCGCCCTGAGGACGCTGCACCTGGCAGACCGCCCGATCGTGCTCGTTCCTCCCAGCTGAGCCGCATACCCGGCGCCTGTCAGCGCCGGGCTCTCGAGCGCATCACGGCCTTCTCGATCTCGACGATGGCGAAGACCCCGATGCCGATCGCGCCCGGGACGACCCAGCCGAGGATCCCAAGCGGAGCGGTCTCGAACGTGGTGTTCATGAACGGGAGGTAGACGAAGCCGAGCTGCAGCAGCGTCAACACGCCGACCGCGCCCCAGGCGACGGGGTTCGCAAGGAGCCGTGCTGGCAGGTAGCTGGCCTCGTGGAGGAAGCGGGCGCTGAACAGGTAGCAGACCTGGCCGAACACCAAGGTGTTGACCGCGACCGTCCGGTCGATGGCGAGGTCGTGTGCGCTGCGATCGGCGAGGAGAAAGACGGTGATCGTTGCGCCGCCGACGAGCGCGCCGACGAATCCGATCCGCCACAAGAAGTAGCGGTTGAGAATGGATGCCCCTGGTGTTCGTGGGGGTCGTTGCATGATGCCGGGCTCGGGGGGTTCGAACGCCATGGCCAGCGCGAGGGTCACCGCGGTGACCATGTTGACCCAGAGGATCTGGGTCGGGGTGAGCGGGAGCTGGAAGCCGAACATCACGGCAAGGACGATGACGAGCGCTTCGGCTGCGTTGGTGGGCAGGATGAACAGGATCGACTTGCGCAGGTTGTCGTAGATCGCTCGCCCTTCCTTCACGGCCCGCTCGATCGATGCGAAGTTGTCGTCGGTGAGGACGATCTCGGCTGCTTCTTTGGTTGCTTCGGTGCCCTTGATGCCCATGGCCACACCCACATCGGCCCGCTTCAGGGCCGGGGCGTCGTTGACGCCGTCACCGGTCATGGCGACGACCTCACCGTTGGCTTGTAGGGCGGTGACCAGTCGGAGTTTGTGCTCGGGACTGGTGCGGGCGAATACGTCGTGGTGGCGCACGATGTCGCACAACTCGTCGTCGGACGCGGCTTCCAGCTCGGTACCGGAGATGGCGGTCGTTCCGTCGCCGATGCCCATCTCGCGACCGATCGCACTGGCCGTGCCGGCGTGGTCGCCGGTGATCATCTTCACGTTGATGCCCGCCCGGCGACACGTTGCGATCGCCTCGATGGCCTCCGGTCGTGGTGGGTCGACGATGCCGACAAGCCCGAGAAAGACGAGTTCGCCGATGTCGTCGAGCGACAACGCGTCCGGGACCGCTGGCGTGTTGCGTCGGGCCGCGGCAAGCACTCGGAGCCCTTCGCCGCTCAGTTCCTCGATCTGTCGTTCCCACCAGACACGGTCGAGGACCCGGTGGGCACCGTCGGGATCGAGTTCGTGAACGCCGACCGGTCGAGCAGTCTGTCCGGTGCGCCCTTCACGTGGACCACGTGTCGGCCGTCTGGGGTCTCGTCGGCGGTGGCCATCAGCTTGTGCTCGGACTCGAAGGGCACGACCGCCATTCGCCGATACTGCGACGCTTCGAAGCCCACCTTGAGTGCGAGCGTCCGCAATGCTCCCTCGGTCGGCTCGCCGTCCACGGTCCAGCGTCCGTCGTCCTCGACCACGACGGTGTCGTTGGCCACCGCCATCGCCTCCACCAGAGCTGCGAGGTCGGTGCGATCGTCGAGCGGTGCGTCGGCGCCGTCGAGGCGGACGTCGCCTTCGGGTGAGTATCCGGTTCCCGAGATCTCGTAGCACCCGGCTCGGGTGACCGCGCGTCGAGCGGTCATTTCGTTCTTGGTCAGCGTGCCGGTCTTGTCGGAGCAGATCACCGTGACGGATCCGAGGGTCTCGACGGCGTTGAGCCGGCGAGTGATCGCGTTTCGGCCGGCCATTCGTTGCACACCGATTGCCAGCGTGATCGTCAAGATGGCGGGGAGTCCCTCGGGGATCGCGGCCACCGAGAATCCGATCGCGGCAAGAAAGAGTTCGGAGACGGTGTAGTCGTGCAGAACCAAGCCGCTCAGGAACACCACGACGGCGAGCATCACGATGGCGACCGACAACTGCTTGCCGAAGGTGGCCATCTGCCGCGTGAGTGGCGTGGCAAGCGTCTCGACCTCGCCGATCATCGTGTTGATGCGGCCGATCTCGGTCGCCACGCCAGTGGCAGTCACCACCCCCACACCCCTGCCCGACGTGACGAGCGTTCCGGAGAACGCCATGGCCGAGCGATCCCCGATGCCCGCGTCCTCGTGAACCGGGTCCGGGTGTTTGTGCGTGGCGACCGACTCGCCGGTGAGCGCCGACTCCTCGATCTGCAGATTGGTCGTCTCGATCAACCGCACGTCGGCCGGTACCCGATCTCCCGACCGCAACCGGACCACGTCACCGGGCACGAGCAGCTCTGCGTCGACGTGAGTCCAGTGGCCGTCTCGGCGCACCTGCGCATCGAGCGACAGCATCTTGCGGATTCCCTCGAGCGCCTGCTCGGCCTTGCCCTCCTGGACGAATCCGATCACGGCGTTGATCACCACGACACCGAAGATGACCATCGAGTCGATCCAGTGCCCCAACAGTGCGGTCACCACGACGGCCACGAGCAAGATGTAGATCAACACGTCGTTGAAGTGCTTCAGGAAGCGGACGACGAGGTTCTCCCTCACAGGGTCGGGCAACCGATTCGGTCCCTCCTCTCCGAAGCGACGTGACGCTTCCGAAGAACTCAGACCATCTCGGTCGGTGCCGAGCGCGCCGAGCACCTCATCGACGGAGAAGGCGTGGGCGGTCTCGCGTTCCGGTGAGGTCGCAATGGGCCGCTGATCCATGTATCGAGCCAAGCAGTCGCCGGGATCCACCGAACAGGGTCGATGGACACCACCGGACGCGAATCGGAGCCGTCCACGGACCACGGGTCCGCGAATCCTGTTGGGACGTTCGCCCCTGGAGGGGCCAAGCAGAGATCGCGAAACTGGGGGTGGAAGACGTAGCGCTGGTCGGCGGGTGTTCACCGCAGCGACCGCAGTCGGAGCCTTCGACGTATCGGGATGGCCGACGGTCGCGCACCAGTTGAACGTTGGGTTCGCAGGAGATCAGGCGACCGACAGGTCATCGGATCGGAAGGGGTGTACGCAAGATCATGACGACGATGGTGGTACCGCTCGATGGTTCCGCGTTTGCTGAGCGCGCGATCCGGCCGGCGTGTTCGATCGCGGCCCGCCTCGAGCAGGCGCGGGTGCTGCTCGTGAGCTGCGCCCCTGACGACATCGACGCAGCACAGCGCGAACTCGACGATCGCGCTCGGCTGTACTCCGAGGTCGTCGACATCGAGACCCGGATCGTCGGCCACGGCGACCCAGCCGAGGTGCTGCTCGCGATCGCCGCGACGGAGCCCGACGGGATGCTGTGCATGGCCACCCGGGGAAAGGGCGCCATTCGGGCCAAGGTACTGGGCAGCGTCTCCACGAAGGTCGTTTGCGGATCGACGCAGCCGTTCATCCTCGTTGGCCCGAACTGCAGGACCACGCTTCTACCGGCCGAACGACGGCCGACTCCTGGTGTGCTCGGATGGCTCCGAGTTGTCCGACAGCATCGTTCCCCGTGGCGGCCACGTGGAGCGATCGACTCCAGCTGGAGCCGTGGCTCACCGAAGTGGTGGGGCCCGACGAGGACCCAGAGCCGGCGCATCGACCTCACCCCAACCGAGAGGTCGAAGCCGCGAAGGCGCGCCTGGACACGCTGGCGACCGACTTGCACACGTCGACATCTCGGGCGAGAACCCGAGTCCTCCACGGCGCACCGGGGCGGTCGATTCCGTGGCTCGCGGAGCGTCTTCCCGCCGCGTTGATCGCCCTCGCGACCCACGGCCACAGCGGATTGACCCGCATCACCATGGGCAGCGTCGCCACCGAAGTCGTTCGCCACGCCCCGTGTCCGGTCCTGATCACACGACCGACGGACGACCACGCGTGCGTCGATGAGTGACGCCGCACAACTCGAGTGAAGGAGACCAAGATGGATGAGATCATTGTCGGCGTCGACGGCTCGGACGGCTCGCGTGCTGCGTTGCGCTGGGCCGCCCGCACGGCCGCCGCCCGAGGTGCCGGGATGCCGGGCGATTGCCGCCTGGCAGTACCCCTCCAGCGCCGTGACCCCGGCCGGGCCCGCGAAACTGCCCGGGCCGGAGGAGATGGACGAGCGGACCTGCGACGACCTCCGCACCTTGCTTCGCGAGGTGCTGGAAGCCGACGCCGATCGGGTGGAGGTCGAGGCAGGGCGTGGTCCCGCTGCGTCCGTGCTCTTGGCCGCCGCTGCACGGACCGGTGAACGGACATGCTCGTTGTGGGCGCTCGTGGTTTGGGCGGCTTCGCAGGGTTGCTCCTCGGATCGGTGTCACAAGAGTGTGTCGAACACAGCCCGTGCCCGGTCGTCGTGCTTCGCGGCGAACCCGACCCGTCGGACGGCCCGATCGTGATCGGCCTCGACGGCTCGGAAGGAGCAACTCGTGCGCTGGACTGGGCCATCGATCTCGCCGAGGCCACCGGTGCGCGCATCGTTGCGGTCAATGCGCCGATTCTCGGAGCGAACAACGCGATGATGGACGCTGCCCGCCAGGCGCTCGAACAGTCGTGCACCCCGATCGGGGCGCGTGGAGTGCCCTATGAGATGCGGATCGAACCGGGCGACGCTCGCACCGCACTCGAGCAGGTGGCCGACGAAACCGACGCGTCGCTGCTGGTGGTCGGAACCAGAGGGCTCGGTCCCGTACGCGGATTGTTGCTCGGAAGCGTCGCCGGCTACGTCGCTCGATACTCCCATCGGCCGATCGCCATCGTGCCCCGCCCGACCGGTTGACCCCAAGGACTGCTGGTGCTCCACGACGACTTCACCACCTTGGCGGTGATCGTCGGGGTCGCCGCGGCAGCCGGCATCGTTGCCAACCGTCTGCGCCAGCCGCTCATCGTGGCGTTCATCGCTGTCGGGATCCTGGCCGGGCCGTCGGGGTTCGGCTGGGTGCAGGGCGGCGACGATCTGGAGCTGTTCGCTCGTCTGGGGATCGCCCTGTTGCTGTTCCTCGTCGGTCTCAAGCTCGACGTCCACCTGGTCCGCACCACCGGACCGGTGGCGCTCGCCACCGGACTCGGGCAGGTGGCCTTCACGGCAGGGATCGGGTACGGGCTGGCATTGCTGCTCGGGCTCGACGCCACCACCGCGCTGTACGTCGCAGTGGCGCTGACGTTCTCGTCGACGATCATCATCGTCAAGCTGCTGTCCGACAAGCGCGAACTCGACCAACTCCACGGTCGAATCGCCGTCGGATTCCTGGTGGTGCAGGACATCGTGGTCGTCCTCGTGATGATCGGGCTCACCGCCTTCGGCGACCGCGGCGACTCGTCGCTCGCCGGCGAGATCGGTGAGGTGGCTACCAAGGGCGCTGCCTTCCTCGCCGTGCTGGTCCTCGCCGCCCGCTACGTCCTGCCCACCGTTCTCAGCTGGGCCGCCCGATCGCAGGAGCTGCTCGCGCTGTTCGCAGTGGCCTGGGCAATGACGGTCGCCGCACTCAGTGAACAGCTCGGTTTCAGCATCGAAGTCGGAGCGTTCGTCGCCGGAGTCACCGTGGCATCGACGCCCTACCGCGACGCCGCCGGCGCCCGCCTCGTCGGACTCCGCGACTTCCTCCTGCTGTTCTTCTTCCTCGACCTCGGTGCCCGACTCGAGTTCACCGACACCGGCACACAGCTGTTCACCGCCGCCGTGCTGTCGTTGTTCGTGCTGATCGGCAATCCGCTGATCGTGATGGTCATCATGGGAGCGATGCGCTACCCGGCGCGAGTGTCCTTCCTCGCCGGGCTGACCGTCGCCCAAATCAGCGAGTTCTCGCTCATCTTGGCCGCGCTCGGCCTCGATCTCGGCCACATCGACGAAAGCACCGTGTCCCTGATCACGATCGTCGGCCTGACGACGATCGGAATCTCCACCTACATGATCCTCAACTCCCAACAGCTGTTCGATCGGCTGGCTCCGCTGCTGCGCCACTTCGAGCGTCGCGACCACAAACCCGACGCCATCGAGGGCGCCGAGGGCTTCGACGCGATCGTCTACGGACTCGGCCGGTACGGCACACACGTCGTCGCGGCACTGCACCGTGCCGGCGCACGTGTGCTCGCTGTCGACTTCGATCCGCGGACCGTGGCCGACCACCGCCGCGCCGGTGGCGACGTCGTGTTCGGCGACGCAGAGGACATCGACTTCCTCGAAGCCCTGCCACTGGTGAGAACGCCCCGTGTCGTGAGCACGATCCCCTCGATCCCCGCGACAACAGCGCTTCTCCACGCACTCCAGCACCACGACTACCGCGGGCAAGTCGCCGTGACGGCGCTACACGAGAGCGACGCAGAGCGCTATCGCTCACTCGGAGCTGATGTGGTGCTGCGACCATTCACGATCGCAGCCAATGAGACCTGCGAGCTACTCGGCATCCCCGCTGCCACCGACACCCCGAACTCCCCGGAAGGCGTACAACCGTGACCCACCGCATCAAGAGCATTCTCGCGGCAACCGACGGCGGACCGTCCGGACGCCTCGCCGTCGTGCGCGCCGCATCGATCGCTCGGGAGACGGGCGCCCACCTACACGCTGTCCATGTCGTGGAATCCGACTCGGAACCGACCGGCTCATCCTCGACGCAAGACCACCATGCTGAGACCGAACTGCGCCGTCACCTGGCTCGGGTCCATCCCCAGCCGGAGTTCCATGTCGGCTACGGGCCCACGTTCGTCGAGATCGTCCAGCTTGCCCGCACGCTCGATGTCGACCTCATCGTCGCCGGGGCCCATCGCAGCCCGGGTGTGCGTCGATTCTTCGTCGGCACCACTGCCGGGCGACTCGCCCGTCACGGCGACCGTCCATTGCTCCTCGTCCGTCGACCCGTGCGGGGTCCGTACCACCGGGTCATCGTCGGCGTGGACACCTCATCGGCGTCTTCCGACGCCATCGTCACCGCTCGGGCCGTCGCACCGGCCGCGACGATCATCCCTGCGATGATCTACCAGGTGGTCGGAGAATCGAAGCTCCGTCGGGTGGCCGACGATGCCGCGATCGCCGAACTCCGAGCCCAAGTCGCACGAGACCGCGGTAAGGAGCTGGCGGACTTCCTCGACGCTCACGCCCCCGACACCATGATCGACGAACCGCTGCTGGAGACCGGAGATCCGAACGAGCGCTTGCCAGAGCTCCCCATCGAGCGGCACTGTGACCTGATCGTCGTCGGCACCCACGGTCGGACCGGTCTTCGTTACACCCTGCTCGGAAGCGTCGCTGAACACGTACTACGCGACACGGACCGAGATGTCCTGCTCGCTCGGCGAGGCCCGAGCATGCTCCAGCCAACATGAACACCACAGCCCGGAACGCCGTGCGAGGTCGTGACCAAGCGCCCCCGAGCGTTCCGGCGTTGCGGCGTCGGGTCCCACGGCGACAGGAGGAGTGAATGGCAGCCGACATCAGTAGCGAAATCTGCGTGTTCTCACCGGGCCTGCGCCTGACCGTGACCGCCGAGAACGGCCCTCGCGGTGAGGAGATCCATCTCCATCCTGGAGGTCAGGGATACTGGCTGGCGCGCAGCATCGAGCGACTCGGCACCCCGGTCGTGTTGTGCGCAACCGTCGGTGGCGAAGTCGGCGACGTGCTCACCCCACTGCTGAAATCCCAGACCGGGATCGAGCTGGTTGCCGTCCAACAGTCCGCCCCGTCGTCGGTGTCGATGTACGACCGTCGCTCCGGCACCCGAACCCTCATCGCACGGTCAGAACCCTCGCCGATAGACCGTCACGCCGTTGACAAGCTCTACTCGCTCACGCTCGCTCACGCCATCGGCCGCGGTTGCTGCGTGCTCGCAGGCAACATCGACACCGGCGTGATTCCGCCATTTTACTACGCCCGTCTCTGCGCCGACCTCACCGCTGTCGGCGTTCCGATCATCACCGACGTGCACGGACCCGAACTCTCCGCGATTCTCGACGAACGCTCAATCCAACTCGTCAAGGTGAGCGACGAGGACCTACGAGAGGACGGAGCCGTCGGCGACGACCCTGATCAGGGACTCGCCGCTGCCGTGAGCGATCTCGCCGACCGCGTCCCCCACGATCTCGTGGTCACCCGTGGCCCGGACCGTCCCGCCGTCGCGCGCATGGATGGTCACTGGTACACGGTGTCGCCACCTCGACTCGCTGCAGTCGACTGGCGTGGTGCCGGAGACGCAATGGCCGGCGCAATGGCCGTGGCCTTCCTGCGCGGACTCAGCGGCGCAGACGCACTGCGCTTCGGAGCGGCGGCGGGAGCGGCCAGTGTCACGCGTCGCGGTCTGGCATCACTGGACTCCGAACTCGTCCACGCCCTCCTCCCACGCGTACGCGTCGATGCCGTCGACAACGCCGCTGATGCCCTGACCACATGAGATGGTCGGAGCCCGCAGGTTCACTGTCCCACCGGGTCCTCCCAGTCGCGCCGCCGACATGACGGCCTGCGTCGAAAGGACGAATGACCCTGGGTGACGGCTGCGCGCGTCGCGCAGAGTGGGTTGCGCGCTGAGCACAGGAGGTCATGATGCGGAGATCGCGACGGTGGGACGAGTCGTCGACGTTGAGCAAGGTGCTGATGATGTTGCTCACCGCCGTACAGGTTTCGCTCGCGGTCAGCGCCTGGACCGACCTGGCAGAACGTCCTGCCGAGCAGGTGAATGGGAGCAAACGGCGGTGGGCGGCGATCATCGCCATCAACTTCATCGGCCCGATGCTCTACTTCACGCGCGGCCGACGATCATCCACGCCCGGAAGTTGATGAAAGCTTGCGCCTGACGTCCGGTTGCAGTGCCGTGGCGCCAGTCCACCGTCGGGCAACACGGCTGTGACCGCAACCGAACCCTTCAACGACATGCCGTTACCGTCCCGGAGCACGTCTGTCACAGGAGCGTCACCGAACACGGTCAAGATGTCCCCAACCGAGAGGAGGGCACGCATGGCAGAACCATCGACGTTGGCACCAGACCCCTGCGCGGCGGCGGATGCCCATCGCGTGACAGTCGAGATGGCCGGACACAACGTGATGGTCAGATCGATGGCAGCCATCGATCTGACCTACACAACCGCTCTTGTCGACGTTGTCAACGCCGCCGCAGAGACCGGGGCCGTCGTGGTCATCGATCCCGAGCAGATCCCATGCGACGCTGCCCTTGCCGCCTCGAGACAGTGGGCTTCGAACACGCCCTGCCGCGACCATGACAGCTGCCGACCAACGGACGTCGAGATCGTGGCCAGCGGCGTCATCCGCGTCGCCGGCCGTACATCTTGGTGGACCATCGACGTGGCAACCGGTCGCTTCTGCCAAAGCAACGACCCGATCGATTGCAGGTTCGTGGGCTCCACCGCATGGACACCACTGATCGCGATTTGGATCACACCGAAACAGCTCAGCGCTCTCACCACCACCGGATCGGTGATCACGGGTACCCGCGCCCACCGAGCCAACTCCGATCGTGCATGCCACCAGAACAATGTCGCAACCCGCCACGTCGAGCCGACACGTCGAATGGAAGTCCCCCGGGTTGACGGACACCGAGTCTGAGGCGACAGTGGTCGTCTCGGGAAGGAAGTCCAGATGCCACGTCCACACCCACCGGAGTTCCGTCAGCGTGCTGTCGAGCTCGCCCGGATGCGCGAGAAGCCGGTCGCGCAGATCGCGACGGATCTCGGGATCTCCGACAGCTGTCTGCGGAACTGGATGGCCCAAGCCGACCTCGACGAGGGCCGCCGAGCCGACGGGCTCACGACCGCCGAGCGCGACGAGCTGGTGAAGCTGCGCCGTGAGTTGCGCGTCGCGAAGCTGGAGAACGAGATCCTCAAGCGTGCGGCCGCGTACTTCGCTGCGGAGAACGTTCTCCCAAAATGATCTACACCTTCATCGCCGAGCGCTGCTCGGATCTGCCCGTCTCGGTGTGTTGTCGAGTGATGAGGGTGTCGACATCGGGCTTCTATCAACGCCGAGCCCAGCCGGTCACCGACGGCGAACTCGCCGAGGCGTACGCGGCGAACAAGGTGCACGACATCTGGACGATGTCGCGGCACTCCTATGGGTCACCGCGGGTCCGCAACGAGCTGCGCCTCGGGCGTGGCGTGCGCTGCTCCAAGACGACGTGCGAACGCCTGATGCGGTGTGCGGCGCGGTCGGGATCCACTATCCGAAACGCAACCGGGGCTGCACCCGGCGCGGCGACGGCGAGATCAACGACGACCTCGTCAACCGGGCGTTCGACCCCGACGGCCCGGACCGGCTGTGGTGCATGGACGTCACCGAACACCCCACCGGCGACCGGCAAGGTGTACCTGGCTGTCGTGGTCGACGCCTGGTCGCGGCGGGTCGTCGGCTGGTCGATCGCCGATCACATCCGAGCCGAACTCGTCGCCGACGCGATCCAGATGGCGACCTGGCGACGCCAACCACCACAAGGGCCAAACGATCGCGCATTCGGACCACGGCGCTCAATACACGTCATGGCTGTTCGGCAACCGGCTCCGCGACGCCGGCCTGCTCGGCTCGATGGGCTCCATCGGCGACTGCTACGACAACTCCGTCGCCGAGGCGTTCTTCTCCGGCCTGCAGCGCGAGCTCCTCGACCAACACGACTGGCACTCCCGCGACCAGCTCGCCCCCGCGATCTTCGAGTGGATCGAAACCTGGTACAACCCGCACCGCCGCCACAGCTACAACGAACGGGCTCAGCCCCATCGACTACGAGACCGCAAACGCGGCATGATCACCCACACCCAACCCGTCCGTCAGACCGGGGGACTTCCAGATCGTCATCGCTCGACTCCGCACCGATCCCGCCACGCGCGCCTACGCCGAACGTCGACGCAGCGAAGGCAAGACCAACCGCGAGATCACCAGATGCCTGAAGCGCTACGTCGCCCGCCAACTCTTCAAGCAACTCGAACGGACCACTTGACAGACATAGGAGCGTCACAAAGAGGCTTCGTTCTCGGACGGGTCCCACGTGCACTGGGGAGCGTGATTATCGGGCGGCTTGCATCGCGTCGACGGCGTGCGACATGGCGGGCGGTGCAGTGCGGATCCGAGCGGCGGAACCTGTTGTGACTGGGTGAGCTGGCGGTTCCCCGGTCGTGCCGGCTACAGCGAGGGTCTCGAGTGCGTGACGTTCCACCGGGTCCGCACCCATTGCGTCCCACATTGCGGGGCGCGGATGAACGCACGTTGAACGATGACCGAACTCGTCTGCTGTGTCGTCAGGCAACTGCGGCACGAACGAGGCGGAGTCCGGAGATCACAACGACATCGCGTTCGTGGGTTAGCAGTTCGCCCACTCGGCTGAGCGGTGTCCAGCGCACCTCGTCGACTTCGTCGTTGGGTCGGAACTCTCCATGCACAGCCTGCATCGCCCAGTAGCGGACTCTCCGAGCACGACCACGACGGTCGGTGTAGCGAACCTCGGGAAGCTCCTCCTCGGCTGTACATTCGAGCCCGGTCTCCTCGATCACTTCACGGAGGGCACACTCGAGTGCCGTTTCGCGACGATGACGCCTCCCCTTTGGCAGCGACCAGTCCGCGCGGTGCGGTCGGTGGACGATCAGCACCTCGTGGTGACGCGGGCGCATCGTTCGCCAGACGACCCCACCAGCGGCTTCGATCATGTTGATCAACCTACGCTCGCAACAGACCGGGGTCGCGGCACTGGGTTGAACGGTGACCGACCCGGGGGTGAACAGTCGACGACAAGCTCAGCCAGGCCGGCCGTGTCGGGCGAGCGTGGCGTTGCTCCAGCCGGGCTCCCCGGTGAGTTCACGGCCGAACCAGTCAGGCGGGGCGAACGCGGCTGCGTCCGCTTCGGAACTGAACTCGACCTCTGTCACGCGCAGCCCGGTGAGTGACCCGGCATACACGTCGACCTCGGCGACATGTCCGAGCCCGTCATCGAGCAGCACTCGATGCCGCGTCTTGTCGATGCGTCGTCGGGCGGTGTGCGGCCACAATGTGTCGGCCTGCTCGGCTGAGACCGCGATCTCCACCTCGGTTCGCGACAGCCCCGTCCCCGCCTTCACGGTGAGCGTCGCCGTGTCGGAGGTGATGCGGAGACGAACCTCCACGCCTTCTTGCTCAGCGAGGTAGCCCTGGCGAATGTGGACACCTGGGCCCAGCCGCTCCGCACCCAGCGCCTCGGACACGATGAACTTTCGTTCGATCTCGATCGTCACCAGACCAGTATGTGGCAGCGGCCGGTACCTTCGAAAGCAATGCGTGTGATGACCTTCCAACTCAACGACCACGAGAGGTCCGTGGTGGAGTCGCTGACGAAACTCGGATTCGTGTTCGATCCGTCGCACGTCGTGACGACCACCCTGATCGACACCTTCGACGCAAGTTTGCACCGCGCCGGTCTACGGCTTCAGGTGAACGAGTCCAAGGGTCGGGAACTCGAACTGACCGGCGAGGGCGGTGCCCCCGCTCACCTCGAGGTCGACGCCGTGCCCCGCGTCCCTGCCGACCTCCCGCCCGGTCCGTTCCGGTCCCGCATCGCCGCCCTCACCGACGTGCGCGCCTTGATGCCGCAACTCGAGGTGAGCATGACCCGAACCAGCGGAGCGTGGCGAGACGCGGCCGACAAGGTCGTGGCCATCGCGGAACTCCACCACGATGTTCATGTCGTCGGCCGGCCTGACACCGACTGCCCCGAAGCGACAATCGAGATCCATGCGGTGCCGGGGTACTCCAAACGGACGCGGCGCACCCTGCGCACCCTGCGCGAGATCGGACTCGCCGAGTGCGATACCGACACCTTGACGCAGTGCGCTACGGCGGCCGGCGTCGATCTCGCCGGTTTCGCAGCGTCAGCGACCGTCCCGCTCGATCCCGACATGGCGGCGATCGACGGGTTCCGAGTGGTTCTTGCCAACCTCGCAACGACGATCAGCGCGAACTGGAACGGCACCATCGACCAGATCGACCCGGAGTTCCTGCATGACCTGCGGATCGCAATGCGCCGCACCCGCACGGTCCTCTACGAAGCCAAGCCCGTGCTCCCCGCCGCAGTCCTCGAAACCACCCGAGACGGGTTCAAATGGCTCGCCGCGCTCACCGGAACACCACGCGACCTCGACGTCTACCTGCTCGAGTGGTCGCGGTACACCGATCCCCTCGGCCCCGAGATCGCCCCATCACTCGAACCAGTACGCGACCTGCTCGAACGACGCCGCGCCGAGGGGCACATCGAGCTCGAACGTGCCCTCCGCTCCGACCGGGCAACCGAACTGATGGAAACGTGGCGGACCTGGCTCACCGAGCCATTCACCAGCGATGACGTCCCGCCACGAGCCAGTCGTCCACTCGGCCGGTTCGTCGCCAAACGCATCGCCCGCGCGCACGGCGTCCTCATCGAGCGAGGCAGACTCATTGGTCCCGACACGCCCGCCGAACATCTCCACGATCTCCGCAAGGACGCCAAGAAGCTCCGCTACCTCCTGGAGTGCTTCGGCAGCCTGCTCCCGGATCGGCCGCGCAAGCGGTACGTGAAACGGCTCAAAGCGCTGCAGGACAACCTCGGCGAGCACCAGGACGCCGAGGTCCACGTCAGCATGCTGCGCGCCATCAGTCGCGAACTCCACGACACCGGATCGTCGCCCGACACGATGGTCGCCATCGGTCAACTCACCGAACGGCTCGACCAGCAACGTCTCGCGGCCCGCACCGAGTTCGCCGAACGATTCGCCGACTACGACACACCGGCCACATCCCGCGCCCTCGATGCCGTGCTCGACGGGATCACCCAGTGAAAGTCCTCGCGACATACAGCATCAAAGGTGGCGTCGGCAAGACGACCACCGCAGTGAACCTCGCCCACGAAGCAGCCGTGGCTGGCTGCCGAGTCGTGCTGTGGGACCTCGACCCACAAGGCGCCGCAACCTTCTTCGTCCGCGTCAAGCCCGCCATCAAAGGCGGAGCCGAGCGCCTGGTCCGCAACACGGGATCGCTCGCAGCGAACATCCGCGCCACCAACGACCCGTCTGTCCACATCGTGCCCGCTGACTTCTCCCTGCGCCACCTCGACCTCGAACTCGACGACACCAAACACCCGACGCGGCGCCTCGCGACGCTCCTCGAACCAATCCGCCACAGCTACGACATAGCGATCCTCGACTGCGCCCCAGGGATCACGCTCACCAGCGAAAGCGTCTTCGACGCCGCCGACGCACTCATCGTGCCGACCATCCCCACCACTCTGTCCGAACGCACCCTCAACCAGCTCACCGAGTTTCTCGCCGACCACCCGTCTCCACCGATCGTGCTGCCATTCGCATCGATGGTCGATCGCCGCAAGCGCCTCCAACGTGACCTCGTCACTCAATTGATGACTGACATCCCTGGCTTCTTGCCGACGCCGATCCCGAATGCCAGTGTCATCGAACAGATGGGCGTCCAACGCGCACCCGTCGCCGACTTCGCACCGACCAGCGCAGCGACAGCGGCGTTCCGACAACTGTGGGCCGACATCACCGCACGAATCTGGACCTGACACACCGGGCGCGCCACTCGCTATCAGCGCAGCGTCGCGCGCTGCACCGGTCGCTCGTCACCACACCGCACCGCCCACCGTGCGGGTCGCGCGAGTCACGCGATCTGAGCGAGGGTGCCCGATCGGACGTGCCGAACCCGTTTCCGAGCGGGTTGCCACTTTCGGTGGGTGGCCGTAAACGAGCCGGTGGTGGCCGTTTCGCTGTAGGGAGATCGTGAGCTGAGCGATTGGCCGCTTGAGGTCCCACGCTTCGCCGGCCAAGCAGTGTGGGTCGCTTGTTGGATTCTTCAGTGCTCGGGAGACGACGCGTTCGCGCTGATCGAGCGAACTCCGGTCTTGGGTGCTCGAACGATCTCTCGTCTCCGTCCGATTCGTACTCGTCTTGGAACGATTCGTCGTGGGTGCCGCCAAGATCTGCTGCGAGTTGCCATCTCGACCGCCTCGGCAGATCTCAGCTCGGCAATCAGCGCTGCGTTGTCATCGATGTAATGCCTCGCGGCCGCGCCGAGACCCTGACGTACTGGTCTCGCACCATCGAAGAACTGCGGCAACCGAGATCTGCGGTCGCCACGCTGACTCCGTCGGCTGAGACGTTGTCGATCCCGCGCAGAGAGGCTCTGTCGGGGCTGCGTACAGAGTCGTCGGTGGCGGTGACGCCAGCAGACAGCAAGCAGTCTCTCCACTCGTCGACTGCGTCGACAGGTTGCGGGTCCGTCGAGTGCTGCTGGCGGAGCGCACTCTCAACTCCGGGTAGGAGCGACCGGTAGATTTCCCAGTCACTGCCGGTTCCGGAAGGCTGAGTGGCGGCCAGCGCGATCGCGTTGCATCCTCTGTCCGACTCGGTTCCCTCCTGACCAAAGAGCGCCGCTGCGTCGGCGACATCTCGAGCGGCGTGCACGTCGTTCGCTTTGAAAGCGGCGTCGGCGCTGTCAATCGTCTGCCGATCAACGAACGCTCCGTACCCGAGCTAGAGATCGGAGCCAGTTGCGCAGCGGCGGCGGCATGGCCAACGCATCGGGCACGTTGCGTGCCACAGGCACGAGCGGCGTGTGGTCGGCGGCGGACCACACGTACTCGCGATCGCGGACCGTCTCGGCCTTGTTCAGGCCGAGAACGATGTGCTGGAATATGCCGAACCAGCTTCGATCATGGAGCGCGGAGTCACCCAACCAAAGGAGCGAACGATGGCCAAGAGCAAGAACTCGAAGAAGTCCAAAAAGGCCGACAAGAAGTCCAAAAAGGCCGACAAGAAGTCAGCGAAGAAGTCCAAGAAGGGCGGCAAGAAGTCCAAGAAGAAGTAGGGCTGACGAGCCACGCTGCGTGACCGAATCGACCAGCCGGGGACATGCGACCGGTACCACCCAGAGTCAAGCATCTCGGGCACTTTCGATGTCGGGTCGTCGAGGGTAGACAGTCCCTCGGTCCCCGCGCCTTTGACGTTCTCATCGACATCGAAACCGCGGTCGTCCGAACCGATGTCGCTTGAGGACGTCGTCGCGTCAGTGACGCGCTGCGCACTCGGCCCCAAACCACCTTGCGGGCGTAGCCGATTGAGTAGAGCGCGATCAAGGCGACGCCAACGACCACAGCCACCCGCTGAGCAGTGTTCTCGTTCATCACTTCACCATGGTGGCGCACGGTCGGAACGGCCAGGGCCGAGGTGCCCTCGAGACCGCGGGTGAGGCGATCTGCCTCGTTCTCATCGGCGATGCCACGCACGGGAAAACCGCTTCGGCCCCTCGTGAGGGCTCAGGTCGTGATCCAGGTTCGAGCCGTCTCCAACTCGTCGAGGTGGAACACCCGGACCTCGCCAGGGATCAGCCACCCGAACGCCTTGACGGAGCGGCGCACCCAGACGGCATCGGTCACGATGCCCATTCGCTCATAGGAGTTGAACGTCTTCAACCCGAGCTTGGTGTCGTCCCACATCGCGTCGGCGTCGTACCCGGTGAACTCGTTTCCGAGGATGTAGAGCAGCCGGATCTTGTCGTGCCGGGAGAGCCGATCTTCGATCGCCGGCTCCAGGACGTCGTCGTAGTCGTCGTCGTCCACCTCACCGATGGCTCGCACCCCGACGACGTTGTCGGGGAGATCGTCGATCAATCGCATGGTCATGAGCGCCTCCTGCAGGCAACGTATCACCGGGCCCGTTCGGTCACGCCGGGACGTTGCGGCCGCCGTCTACGGCGAGCGCATAGATCACGAGGATGCCGATGATCACGTAGCCCAGTGACCAGACCCGACAGATCGGCATCCGCCACATTGCAGACACGGTCAGGACGACTCCGGAGATGATGCCGATCCACCGGGCGAACTGTGAACGGTTGAGCACGGCGAACGAGGAGAGGATGAGGATCACCCCGACGAGGTAGGCCCATCCGTACGTGGACAGGGTCGTGCCGAGGAGCGCGCCCTCTCCGCCTCGGTGATCGCTGGGCGCAGCGCGGCGTGCGATTCGTGCGCGTCGGCTACCGGGAGCCGAAATCCGAGCTGATCTTCCCGCCTGACCCGTCAACCGGTGCGGGCGATACGGAGCAGCTTGCGAGCGCCGTCGACGAGGCCGTTCGGAGCCGCCGCAGAGGGTGAGGCGCCGGGATGCTGCGGGGCGATCCGGACACGGAGGGCTCCCGGACGGATCGAGAAGCGCAAAGGCGGTTCGAGCACGAGCGCCTCGCCGTCGACGCCGGCGGGGACCGCACCGTCGGAGCCCACCTCGAACGTCGGCGCCTGCCACTGTCGGAACCGGGCTCGCCCGCGAGCGTCGTTCGAGGTCAGCTCGGCGACCGCCACGCCGAGCTGACCGTCGTCGATGCTCGGTCGGGTCCCCGACCCGACGATGTTGCCGAGCCGGTACTGGTTGTTGGAGACCATGATCACCGTCGCTCGGCGACCGCTCACACCCCCAGGGCCGGTGTACTCCAACACGTGACCGTCGCCGGTGGCGTCGCTGAAGTCCGGAATCGTGTCGAGCACGGTGCGGATCTTCGCGTTGCGGTACCCGGAACGCTGGACCGCCTCTGCGTAGAGCCCCAACGACACGTTGTTCACGAAGACGCGTCCGTTGACCTCGGCGAGATCCACCCGGCGCTCACCGCCGTCGACGAACGCATCGAGCGCCCCCACAACGTCGTCACGGTCCACACCGAGGTCGAGCGCGAAGTGGTTTCTCGTGCCTGCAGGGATGCATGCGAACGGCAGGTCGAGTTCGGCGGCGATCGTGGCCACGAGCGCCTGCGTCCCGTCACCGCCGGCCGCCGCGAGTGCGTCGGCACCGTCGGCCACCGCATCGCGTACGAGCTGAAGCAGGTCGTCGTCGGGTTTCAGCTCGATCGGCTCGATGCCGCGGGCTCGCGCCTCGGCATCGAGGTTGGCGGCCAGTGCCTTGCCCCCGCCGGACTTCGGGTTCCACACGACCACCGGCCGCGTCGGAGCGACTGCTCGCGGCAGCGGGACGTGGATGCGAAACGCCTGGCGCGCTGCTGCGGCGGCGGAGGAGAGCAGCGCGGCGGCGACGATCGCCTCGAGCAGCACGCCGCCGGCCACGAGGATGCCGACGAAGGTGACGAGCAGCACGATCGCGACGGTCGCGAACAGCGCCCGGGCCACTCCGCGACGACGGAGCGCGTTCCACCCCACGACGAGTGCCCCGACCAGCAACGACGCGGCAATCAACCCGCCGCGGAAACGCCCGCGTGCCGGTCAGCACCAGCACGAACACTCCCGCACCGAGGAAGGCGAGTGCTGCGATGGCGGTGAGGCGACGTGACTTCATCGGATCCCTGTACTGGTCGGCGGAAGCTCGCGATCAGGCGTCGGCGTGACGGCCGCCGTGGGCGGCGAGCGCATAGATCACGAGGATGCCGATGATCACGTAGGCGAGTGACCAGACGGGGTAGATCGGCATCCACCACATTGCGGACACGGTCAAGATGAATCCGGAGATGATGCCGATCCATCGCGCGAACTGTGAGCGATTGAGTATGGCGAACGACGAGAGGATCAGGATCACCCCGACGACGATGTAGGCCCATCCGTACGTGGACAGTGTCGTGCCGAGGAGTGCGCCCTCGAACTCGTCGGGGAGCACGCCGTCGTAGCGGAAGGCCCAGAACGCGTCGACCAGGCGCATCAGGCCCGCCAGGCCGAGAACCGTGCCCGCGAAGTAGAGCCAGCCACTGGGAAAGTCGTTGTCAGATGCTGAGTTCATGAACCGATCGTGCACCTCTCCTCGCGAGCCCGCATCACGCCGATCGGGTGAACCGTTCTCAGCTGCCGGGATCCGCCTTGCTCGTTCGCGTCGATGTCGGCGAGTGCTTCCTCGATCGTGTCGTAGAAGTGGTGGGCGTCGAGCGTGGCGAAGAGCCCGTAGTCGTAGACGAGGTCCTTCAACCGGCTGCGCAGCTCGACGAACGCGATGTTGACGCCTCGCTCGTTGAGCTCGAGGTCGAGCTGTTCGAGCATGTCGGCGGCGGTGACGTCGATGTCGGTGATCGCCTCACACTGCAGGATCACCCATCGGGGCGTGCGCTCGCGGACGAGTTCGCGGACCTGCTGGCGGAACATGCCCGCATTGGCGAAGAACAGCGGGGCTTCCCATCGGAACACGACGATGTCGGGGAGTTCGGCGGCCACGGCGCCGTTGTGGCTGCTGTGCCAGCCCTCCTCGCCCTCGATCTGGCCGAGCACTTCACCGTGTGGCCACCAGCTGCGCTTGAAGAACAGCAGGATCGACAGCACGACAGCGATGAGGATTCCCTGGAGCACACCGAAGAACACAACGCCGGCGCTCGCGACGAGTGAGAGCACGAACGAGCTGCGGCGCACGTTCAGGTACCGGCGCAGCGTGGCGAGGTCGACGAGCGAGAGGCCGCGGCAATGACGACAGCGGCGAGTGCGGTCTGCGGAAGGCTCTTGAGCAATCCGTTGAAGAACAGCAGGAGCAGCGCGACCATGCCGGCACCGATCAGGCCGGTGAGCTGGCTCTTGGCGCCGGTCTGGTCGGCCACTGCGGTGCGTGAGCTGCTGGTCGACACAGCGAAGCCCTGGAACAAGCCGGCGGCGATGTTGGCCGAACCGATGCCGATCATCTCCTGGTCCGGCTTGACCTCCTCGCCGCGTCGGGCGGCAAAGGCCGTCGACGTGGCGATGGTGTCGGTGAGCGACACGAGGGTGATGCCGACCGCAGCGACCAGCATCGGGGCGACGTCGCTCACCGATGTCCATGGCAGGGCCGGGCGCGGTAACCCCTCCGGCAGCGTCCCGACGGTCGAGATGTCGAGGTCGAAGATTCCGGTGATTGCCGTCGCGCCGATGACTGCGACCAGCACGGCGGGAATCTTCTTCGTGAACCGAGGGAGCAGGAGCAGCACGGCCAGGGTCGCCAGGCCCAACCACAGTGCCGTCGGGTTGCGTTCGGAGAAGCCGTCGATGAACGCCTCGATCTCGGCGACGAAGCCGTCGGCATCGGTGGAGAACCCCGACAGCTTCGGCAACTGCCCGACGAAGATCGTGATGGCGAGGCCGTTCATGTAGCCGACCTGCACTTCCTTCGAGAGCAGGTCGGCAACGAATCCGAGCTTGCCCGCACCGAGCCCGATCAGGATCAGGCCGACCATCACCGCCATCATCCCGGCGAGGGCGATCGCCGTCTCGGGGTCGTCGGCGACGACCACGAGTGGCACGATGGCGGCGAAGATCAGCGGCGACACCGACGAGTCCGGCCCGAGGACGAGCACGCGAGATGGCCCCATGAGCGCGTACCCCACGAGGCAGGCGATCGTGGTGTAGAGGCCGGTGACGGGCGGGAGCCCGGCCAGTTCTGCGTCACGCCATCCCCTGCGGGACGAGGATGGCGGCGAGCACCACGCCCGCGATCAGGTCGAAGCGCAGCCACGACCGTTGGTACGTGCGGACCGCCGTGATGCCGGGGACGAGTCCCCGCCACCCGGTTGGTGCCCGAACCTCGTCAGGCACTTGACGTGGTCGGGATTCCGGCGAAGGGGTGCTCCTGTTGTTCCCGGTCGAGGCGTCGCATCTGGATGATCTTGTCGATCGCTACGAACAACGGCGAGATGAGCGACAATCCGATGACGAGGACCCACTGGGCGCCGGTGAGTGAGACCGTGTCGAGCATGCGCTGGAGTGCATTCGTCTCGATGGCGGCGAGGGTCAGTCCCCACCCGAGGATGACCCACCCCATGTAGGGGAACAGTGGGGCCGACCACGGCACCTGCCGTTCGCGTCGCATCACGAAGCCCATGTTCACGGCGCTCAGGGCGACGACAGCGAATGCCATCGTCATCGAGGTCGACGGATCGGTCGTGCTCGGCTCTCCGGGTCCCCAGGACAGCAGTGCCAGTGCCGAACCGGCGATGATGAAGCCGCTGATCAACCAGCGGACGGTCTGGGCGCCGGTCGCCGATCTTGGAACCGGGGAAATTGTTCGCGGCGGATAGGTCGCGCGGGTCGGGACGTCGACGATGAAGCCGACGACGACGGTGGCGACGAACGAAGACTCGAACGGCGACTGCATCGGGAAGAGCGCGACGCCTTCGTTGATGTTGAGGATCGTAGCGATCAACATCAGCTGGAGCACCGACGACAGGATCATTCAGCTCCAGTTTGACGTAGGACGAATCCATCAGTAGATGTTCGCGGCCGAGGTCGAACAGCATGCGCGAGCGTGCCGAAGTTGTCGTCGGTGAGGATCAGTTTGCCGCCCTGTTTGGTGACCTCCGAGCCGCTGCCCATCGCCACGCCGACGTCGGCCTGCTTGAGCGCCACAGCGTGGTTGACGGCGTCGCCGGTCATCACGACGACCTGACCGGCTTCTTGCATCGTCGGGCGGAGCCGCCTTCTCCTGAGCAGCCCTTGAACACGTGCGGATCCGGCAGTTCGCCTTCGCCTCGTCGTCGCTCAGCTTGCGCAGGTCAGCCCGGTGGATCGCACAGGCGCCGAGGCCCAGAGCTGGTCGGCGATCACCCGGGCGGTGACCATGTCGTCGCCGGTGATCATGCGCACGTCGATGCCGGCGCCGTCCGCGACGCGGACCGCCTCGGCCGCGGAGGGGCGCAGCGGGTCGATGATGCCGACCAGGAGATCATGATCAGATCGTGCACCTCACCCATCGGGTCATTGAGTTTCGCACGCATCGTATCGTCGGAGAGCGGCCGTACGGCGAAGGCGAGGACACGCAGGCCTTCTCGGACAGCTGCTGGTTGGCGTCGAGCAGTTCCTGGCGGACCTGCTCCATCGGGACCAACTCTCCATGCCACAGTGCCTGCGAGCACCGGTCGATGACGACGTCGGGCGCTCCCTGACGGTCATGAAGTGCGGTTCGGTCAGCAGCAGACGTTCCATGTGGGCCGGTCGGTCGTGGAACGTGGCCATGAAGCTCTATTCGGAGTACGAACGGCACCCGCACAATGCGTGAACCTGGCGCGTCTCCTCGGCGTCGACGCCGATACCGCGGCCAGCGCGACGAGCGCTGCCTGGTGGGATCACCGATCGTCG
Organism: Ilumatobacteraceae bacterium; assembly: GCA_963698435.1. Classification (GTDB taxonomy): domain Bacteria; phylum Actinomycetota; class Acidimicrobiia; order Acidimicrobiales; family Ilumatobacteraceae; genus Sva-07. Next base: position 24,565 of record CAVOQV010000006.1, read on the forward strand.
ACTTCGTCCGCAGCCACCGTGGCGTCGCTGCGCAACGCCAGGCCGAGCGCAGGCCGCTGAAGTCGGGCATCAGGTTCTCCAGCAGGGCCGAGAATCGCCCCGACGTGGCGTAGCCGCTGCCTTCGACCTTGTACCAGGAGCCGCCGGTCATCATCGTGACCAACATCATAGCGTTCATGGTCAGCGTGCCGGTCTTGTCGCTGTTGATCACCGTCGTACCGCCG
>CAVOQV010000007.1:0-666471 GCA_963698435.1 Ilumatobacteraceae bacterium
CGAGTGGTGATGAGCGTGTCCGCCGCAGCGCTCGGTGCGGCGATCGTCGTCGGCGAGAGCTTCTTCTGACCCGTCCTCACGGACCGGCAGCGGCCGCCCTGACCACTGCCGTCTCCACACGATCGTCGAGGAGCTCAACTTCACGTTCGCCGTCGAGCTCTCGAAGGTCGGCTGACAGTCGAATCCATCCAAGATTTCATCCAAGAAACTCGCCGGAACATCTTGGATATCGGCGGTACCCGACGGACACGGAAGTCGCGAAAGACCTGCTCAGCGGCATCATTCGGTACTCGACGGACACCCGAGCGGCTACTCATAATCCGTGGGTCGTGGGTTCGAGACCCACCCGCCCCACTATCAACTGCGCATCGCTGCCCGCGGCCCAGGGCCTGGTCCCGACCGCGATCGTCTTGGCGTCGCTGCGAGCGCTGACGCTGACAGGACGCACCGGATTCTGGTCGGATGGCCCTGGTCGCTGATCACCGTCAGACCAAGACTCGAAGACGATCGACGGCGTGAGACCCGAACAGGGAAGGGATCGACGAGATGACCGAGGACGACTTCGAGAAGCAGGTAGCGGACTACCTCCAGAGGTTCCCGTACCAGAACACCTCTGCCTACGCGATGCAGTTCACGGGCGGAGATCAAACCAAGCTGAACAAGTGGGGCCAGGCTGCACGGGACCTGCTCACGGCCGGTGAGGACACGATCGTGCGGAGCAACAACGACACCCTCTACAAGACGGCGTTCATCCATCTCGGCGATGGGCCGGTGGTGCTTCGCTCGGATTCGCCGTCGCAGGAGCGATTCAGTTCTTTTCAGTTCCAGGATGACCGGAATGCGAACTATCGCAACGTCATCGGTCCGGCCGGCAGTTACACGCTCTACCACGGTGAACGACCCGCCACCATCACGGGTGAGGCTGTCGAGGTGCCGTCGTTGCTGTCCGCGGTCGTCACACGGATCGAGGTCAAGGACAAGAACGACGCTGCCGACATGGCGGGCGCGCAAGCCGTTTTCGACGGCATCACGATCGAGGGGCCGACCATCTCCGAGATGCCCTCGGTCGATCTCCTCAGCGGCTTCGACGAGCAGGTGGCACAGGAAGCCCACCGGCGCATGGACGAGTTGGCGGGGGTCGTGCCGTTCTCGAAGATGATCGTCGGGCCGGGCCAGGAACCCGGCAAGGACGTCCCCTACCTCTACCACTCCGCCGGCACCAAGCAGGGTTGGGGCGGACCCGCAATCTCTCACAGCGCCTACGAGGCAATGTTCACCGATGCGTCCGGTGCGACCCTCGAAGGCTCCAAGGGTGACTACGTGCTGGTCACGGAAGCGCCCCAGGTCGACGCCTTCTGGTCAGTCACCGTGTACGACTCCACCACGGGTCGTTTGCACCCCAACGACAACGACCGGTACCACATCAACAACACGACCGCTGTCAGCAACGACGACGGCACCTACACCTTCCGGTTCAAGACGAAGTGCGCAGCCGGCGACCAGAACTGCCTGGAGGTCCCCGCCGGGCCGTTCGACATCGTCGCCCGCTACTACCTTCCGAAACTGGCCATCATGAGCGGCGAATGGACGATTCCGAGGCCGACGCTGACGACATCGAACTAGGTGCCAGGTCACCCGCGGAGGCGAGCATGGTCAACGCCTCCGGATACCGCCACCGGCGACGCTGCTGAGGTCTTCTCCGTTGGTGGATGCGTGGGGCGGGAGCGTGTCGACGACCATGTTGACTCGTGCGGACCTGCGAGCCCGGGACCCTTGCCTCTGGTTGGCGGATGCCGGTCTCGACGACGATGTGTGTGAGACCAGTTCGCGGGAGGAGTCGCGCATGGATGTCACGCTCGAGAACTTCTGCACCGTGGAGACGGCGTTCCAGTTCGATCGCAGCCTCGCGATGTGCGGCGGGCAGGTGAATCGATTCGCCCATCTGCGCGCCCCGGTACCGCTCGATCGGCAGAGCGTGATCCGGATGCAGCGCGACACCTTGTACAGCGTGGCCATCGTCGACATCAGTGCCGGCGCCGAGCTCACGCTGCCCGATACCGGGGAGCGGTACCTCAGCGCCCACATCGTGAACGCGGATCACTACACCAACGCCGTGTTGCACGACCCTGGCATGCACCGGCTGACCACCGAGCAGTACGACACCGACTACGTGCAGGTCTCGATCCGCATCCTGGCCGACCCCAACGATCCGGACGACATGGCGACCGTGCACGTCTTGCAGGATGCGGTCGAGGTGTCGGCTGGCTCAGCGGTTCCGTTCACCCACCCCGACTACGAGACCGCACAGTACGACCGGCTCTACAAGCTCATCCTCGAACTGGGCGACTTCTCCTCCGACGCCAGTCGTGCGTTCGGGCGCAAGGGCGAGGTCGATCCGATCCAGCACCTGATCAACACCGCGATCGGCTGGGGTGGACTGCCGAGCGACGAGACCATCTACCTGAACGACACCAGCCCCCACCCGGTCGGCCACTACCGCCTCCATCTGCAGGAGGTGCCGGCCGATGCGTTCTGGTCGATGAGCGTGTACAACCGTGACGGCTACTTCGAGGCGAATCCGTTCGACTCGTACAGCATCAACAGTGTGACCGCGCGCCGCAGCGGCGACGGATCGGTCACGCTCGACATGGACATCGAAGATGCCGGCTACGACAACTTCTTGTACGTGATGGACGGCTGGAACTGGGTGTTCCGCCTCTACCGGCCCCGCGCCGAGGTCCTCGATGGCACCTGGCAGCTCCCCGACATCGAACAGGTGTGACGCAACGAGGAGCTGTTGAGCCGTGGTGTGGGCGCTGCTGGCATTTCTGGGGATTCCGATCTGGGTGATCGTCGGCGCTCATCGCCATCTGGCAGATTCGTCGCACGGTTGAACCCCCCGCCGCGTCGCGTTGCAGAAACAAGTCGCCGTCGCCCGAGCTCGTACTCTGATCGGGTGACGGTTGATCGCGATCTCTGCTACCTCCCCGCCCGCGAGCAGCTCGCGGGCTTCTCGTCTGGCGAGCTGTCGCCGATCGAGGCCCTCCAGGCACAGATCGAGCGCGCCAGTGAGGTCGAACCCGTGGTCAATGCCTTCACCGACACGTACTTCGACGATGCCCTGCGCCAGGCTCGTGCAGCCGCGGACCGCTACGCCAAGGGCTCCGCTCGTCCCCTGGAAGGACTCACCGTCGCGATCAAGGACGAGATGCCGGTCGCCGGACAGCGCAACACGGAGGGGTCGCTGATCTATCGAGACCGCATCGAGACCGAGACGCATCCGGTCGCCCAACGTCTTCTCGATGCCGGAGCGATCGTCCACGCACGAACGTCGACCCCGGAGTTCTGCTGTGCGTGGACGACGACGTCGCGGCTGCACGGCACGACGGTCACACCGTGGGATCCCCGGTACACCTCGTCAGGGTCATCAGGGGGCTCGGGCGCCGCGTTGGCGTCCGGCACGACGACCCTCGCGACCGGCTCCGACATCGGCGGGTCGATCCGCGGGCCTGCCGCAGCTTGCGGTGTCGTCGGGTTCAAGCCGCCGTTCGGCCGCAACCCCGACCTGCCGCCGTTCGGGCTCGACATGTACAACCATGTCGGGCCGATGGCGCGCACCGTTGCCGATTGCGCGCTGCTGCAGAACCACATGTCGGGAGTCCATCCGCTCGATCAAGCAAGCCTGCGCGACGAGGTGGCGATCCCGTTCGAGCACGACCGGATCGCGGGGCTGCGCATCGCGTACACGTTCGACGTCGGCAATCGAGTGGTCGCCCCCGAGGTCGAGCACCACACCAAGGTCGCGCTCGCCCACCTCGAGGACCAGGGAGCCACCATCGAGGAGGTCGATCTCGGGTGGGGCCCGGAGACCGCCTCCGCCGCGCGGTCGTACCTCGACCACCTGTTCGGACATGCGCTGTGGCGCGAGTACGAGGCACATCCGGACCTGCTCTGCGACTACACGAAATTCTTCGCCGAGCGGTCCCGGTCCTCCACCGCCGAGGACTTCTTCAGCGCGTACGAGACAGCGGGGCAGATGTATGCGACGCTCGGCCCGCTGCTCGAGCGCTACTACGCGCTGGTGTGTCCGACGTTCGTGACCCATGAGATGCTCGCCGAGCAGCCGCCGTGGGAGGTGATGACGGTGCGCGGAGTCGAGGTCGACTCCGACTACGAGTGCAGCCTGATGCCGCAGTTCAACATGCTCAGCCGTCTCCCCGTTCTCGCCGTGCCCGCCGGGATCGCGGACAACGGCTTGCCTGTCGGAATCCAGATCGTCTCGCGGAGCTACGACGACATCCGTCCGTTCCGGGTGGCCGCCGCGCTCGAACGGGTGGCACCGTGGTTGGACGTCACCGATCGTCGTCCACCGATCTGAACCCGCCCGATCAGGCGGTGTCGCGTCGTTCCCGAGGTGCACGCGACGGTACCGGACCGTGAATCGGCTGGGTACGAGCACCCGAACTGGCGCGGTTCGTATGACACGCCCCATTGAACCGGCCGGACCGAATCGAGGAGCCATGTCGAAGCGAAGTGATCATGCACCTGGAGTGGTTCCTCGACGAGCATGTTCCGTCGCGGGCCGGCGTTGGCGCTGTGGTCGAGTCAAGTGCCGGCCCCGGCTCGTCCATCTGGCTGAGGCGTCAGAATCGATCGGCCGCCTGCCCCGTTTCTCAGAATCGCCGGCTGAGGGACACGACCGCACTCACCTGTCACTCGGAGCCGATCGCGGCCAACTGGTCGGCGAACTCCGTGCGTACCGCGGTGATCGCCGATTCGAGGTCCCACGTGCCGGCGATCGCCTCGGCGCGCGCTACCCAGTCGACACCGCGCTCGGCCGAGATCCGAGCCCGCTGGGCTTCGATCGCCGCGGCGTCCGTGGGAAGCGCTGGCATGGCCATGCTCGCCCCACGGACTGCGCCATCGAGTTCGAATGCCAACTCGTCACTGTGGAGATCGCCGAGCACCAGCGAACAGAGTCGAATCGTCGTCCACAGGTGTGAGCGGTGCCCTGCTCGCCACAGCAGATCGAGCAGATCGAGCAACAGCGGAATCGCATCGATCGGCGAACGCACCCGACGACGCAGCGACGCGAGTGACTACTGCACGATCGCGGTCACCCATCCGTTGTTGACGTCCCGGGCGGTCTCGAGCGCTGTGCCGAGCAGGGACTCCGCCCGGATCGGGTCGATGTCCTCCAACGCAGTGCCGAGAGCCCACAGCGCGTACGCCAACGAGGATGGATTGCGTGACTGGCGGGCGAGAGAAACAGCGCGAAGCGCACGCCGCTCGGCGCTCCGTTGATCACCGATCCACGTGCTCATGATCGACATCTGCGTGTTGACGTTCACGTGGTAGTACAGCTCGGGCCGGGTGCGCTGGAAGTCCGTCTGCTCGGCAAACGTCTCCGGTGGGGGAGCGGCAGCTCCCGAGTACACCGATGCATTGATCACCGCCAGCCGCGCCGGCAGGTCGAACGGCAGGCCGAGCCGTCGTTCGAGGCGCAGCGCCCGAGACGCCCACTCGTTGGCGTCGTCGAGGTCGTCTCGAATCCAGGCGCCGAGGGCAGCGACGCCGAGCACCGGTGCCAGAAGGGCCTCGTCGGCGCGGGTGGAGAACGTGGCGACGGCGCGATCGGCCCAGCGAAAGAACTCCTCGTTCATCCGCATGAAGCCGTACTCCCAGAGTGGCACCAGGACCGCCGCTGCCCGTCGCGGGTCGCCACTCGAAACACATCGGCCGAACGCGGTACGGAAGTTGCCGAACTGGCGAGCGACTCGACGGTCCCACTGCAGTTCTTCGGCACCCCGCAGGCCGGCGGCTGCCTCCTCGGCCATCTCGATCATCACGTCGATGAAGCGGTCGGTGGCGGCTCTGCGCTCGTCAGGATCGACACGACGACGGGCCACGTCGGCGACGAAGTGAAGCAGGACGAACTGGCCGCTGCCGACGTGGGTGTGGATCAACGAGCGGCTGACCAGGTCCGCAAGGGCCCTGTTCGCGGCGCCTGCGTCGATCCCCGGTGCGCAAACGGCTCCGAACGCCGATCTGTCGAACGGGCCGGCGAACACCGTGGCCGCCTCGAGCATCGATCGGGCGTCAGGAGTGAGGCTGTCGATGGCCAGGTCGATCGCTTCTGCGATCGACCGCCACGGCATCTCGCCATCGGCCGAGCCCGGCAGCTCACGCCGCTCGAGCATGTCCAACAGCTGCTCGACCCCGTAGGCCGCCGCACTCGCAGCGACGACCTCGATCGCCAGCGGGATCCGGTCGAGGCGATCGCACAGCAAGCGGAGCGCAGCGGTTGCAGCGACCGAACCGCCGCTCGCCGCTGCACGCTCGACGAACAGCGACACGGCGTCGTCGAGGTCGAGTGGGTCCAGGCGGTACACGCACTCGCCCTTCACCCCGAGCGGACGGTGGCTCGTGCACAACACCGTTGAGCGAGGCGCGTGCTCGACCAGGGAACGTACGACACGGGCCATCGTCTCGATGCCGTGATCGGCATGTTCGACCACGAGGAGCACCTCGTGGTCGGCCATCCACTCGACGATCCGCTGTTCCACGGACAGGCCGGGCCGCGCTCCGATTCCGAGCGTGGTCGCGATCGCATCGCGCATCCGTTGCGGGCTCACGCCGGCGAGGTCGCAGTACTGAACGGCGATCTCTCGGCCACCCGCGACCCGCTCGACCGCCGCAGCTGCGACCTGACTCGATCCCACCCCCGGTGGCCCGACCACGGTGACCAGGTGGTGGCCGGCGAGGAGCTCGGCGATGACGTCGATGTCTCGATCGCGGCCGACGAGCACCTGTCCGCGGCGGCGGAGCTCAGGTGTCCGCTCGGTTGTACGAAGTGGAGGGAAGACACGTCGGGTGCCGGCGGCGCGCAACTCGAACACCTCGGCGGGTGCGGCGATGTCGCGTAGTTGATGGCGGCCGAGGCGCAACACCGTCGGTGTGTCGCCCGGTTCGTCTGCCGTCCCGTCGGCGGACGCCTCCGCGCGGTTGACCGACAAGATGCCCTCCACTGCCTCGACAGCGGCACCCGACAGCAGGATCTGTCCACCGTGGCCCACGGCGTTCAGGCGTGAGCCGAAGTTGAGTGCCCATCCGTAGGGCTCGTCGTCGCGGAGCACGACCTCGCCGACGTGCACCGTCATTCGCACAGCGAGCCCGCCGACCGCCGACCAGTCGGTTCCGTCGAACTCCCGCTGTGCGGCGACAGCGGTGTCGATCGCGGCGATGGGCGAGTCGAACGAGGCGATCACGCGTCGGCGGGGACTCCACGGTTCCGCTCGAACCAGCCCGCCCGATGTTGCCCTCGGCCGGTCGTACGATCGTCGACGTGGACCGTCGCGTGGTGGGTTGGCTGTTCGTCGCGGGACAGGTCGTGCTGCTCGTTGCGCTCGCGTTCCTGCCGGGTCGCGATGACTGGCCGACGCCGTCGTGGGTGTGGATGCTCGGGCAGGCTGCGGTGATCGCAGGGCTGGCGGTCATCGTGGTCGCGTCGCTCCGTCTCGGTACCGGGCTCACACCGACGCCGGTTCCGAACACCCGGAGCAGGCTCGTGACGGGAGGGCTCTACCGCTTCGTGCGACACCCCATCTACAGCGGGGTGCTGCTGGTCGTCGCCGGCCTGGCGGTCCGGTCGGGGAGCTTCGCGAGCCTGGCCGTCGCTGGGGTGACCGTGGTGTTCTTCGACCTGAAGGCACGATGGGAGGAAGCGCGACTTCGCGAACGATACGACGGCTACGCCAGCTACGCCGCCCGAACCCCGCGGTTCGTCCCCGGCTGGCCGATGCGCGGCGACTCCCGGAGCTGAGCCCGGAGAACCATCGATGCGACCCGCTCGACGGTGGACAGGACGACTTCGCAGCCGCGTGTCGCCGAGCGGATACGACCTCACGCCGCGCTCGGGGGCTGACCGGCGAGCGCCGACGTTCCGACCGCTGGCCGAATTCGCTGCTTTCGTACGATCGTGAGATGGCCCCCGCACCTCGTCCTGAACCCGCCTCGCCGGAATGGCTCGACTCGGTGATCGAGGACGTCGTCGATCCTGATGCTCCGATCATCGATCCGCATCACCATCTGTGGCCACCTGGCGGTTCCCTGCCCTATGCACTCGCCGATCTCGAAGCTGACGTCGCGGCCGGGCACAACGTGGTCGACACGGTGTTCGTCGAGTGCGGGGCTGCCTACGATCGATCGGCCGACGACGCGTTCGCCCCGGTTGGCGAGACCGTGTTCGTCGCCGGCGAGGCCGAACGCTCCGGTCGGCAGGTGATGGGTGGCATCGTCGCCCACGCCGACCTGCGCGACGCAGTACACCTCGATGCCGTGCTCGACGCCCACGAAGCAGCCGGTCACGGCCGGTTCCGGGGCATCCGCGATGCCGGTTCGCATGCGTTGCATCCGGATGTGTTGACGATCCCGGGCAGAGCACCCGCTGGGCTGTACGGCGACCCCGCCTTCCGGGCAGGTGTGGCCCGGTTGGGGGAGCGGGGCCTCACCTACGACACCTGGCACTACCACTATCAGAACCAGGACTTCCTCGAGCTGGCACGAAACGCTGCCGGCACGACGATGGTGCTCGACCACTTCGGAACGCCGCTCGGTGTCGGGCCGTACGCGTCGCAACGTGAACAGATCTTCGAACAGTGGAAGTCCGACATCGCTGCGATCGCCCGCTGCGAGAACGTCGTCGCCAAGATCGGGGGCCTGGCGATGCCGGACAACGGGTTCGGCTGGCACGCCGCCGAGCGCCCACCGACGGCCGACGAGTTCATCGAGGTGCAGGGTCGCTACTACCTCCACACGATCGAACAGTTCGGCCCCGAACGGTGCATGTTCGAGTCGAACTTCCCGGTCGACCGCTTCTCGCTGTCGTACCGGACCTTCTGGAATGCGGCCAAGAAGATGATCGCCGACTTCTCGCCCGCCGAACGCGATGCGATGCTCCGTGGCACGGCGGCGCGCGTCTACCGGCTCGACTGAGGTACCCGTTGGCGGAGTGGGCGGGGCCGGGTCAGGTGTCGCCGGACTGCTCGGCCAGCATCGCCTCCATGACCTCGGCGAGCATCTGTGAACGCGGCGGCATGCCCGGGAACTCCTCGGGCGGCGACGGGTTCAGTCCCTCGCCGACCGAATGGAAGCGCTCCAGAGCGATCTCGACCCAGTCGGGATGCGGGAAGATCCAGTAGCGATCGTGCCGGATCGCGTCGACCACGAGATCGGCCACTGCTGCCGGCGGCATGCCCTCGTCGATGGCTCGGCGCAGATAGTTCAGCGACACCTGCTGCGCTGCGGTCCGTTCGGGTGCGTCTCCCAACTCGGCGGGCCAGTTGCGCTCGGACTCGGCGATGCCCGTCCGGACCCATCCTGGGCACAGACAGCTCACCCCGACGGGCAGCTGTGCTGACTGCACGGTCGAGTACAGGCCCTCCGTGAGCGCCACGACGGCGTGCTTGGTGGCGTCGTACGGTGCGGCGAAGCCGGGGTAGAGCCCGGCCATCGACGCCGTGTTGACGATGTGGCCGCCGCCCGACATCACGATGTGGGGCAGGAAGGCTCGCACTCCGTGCACCACGCCCCACAGGTTGACGCCGATCACCCACTCCCAGGTCTCGATCGGCCCGAGCCAGGGGTCGCCGGCGCCGCCCACGCCAGCGTTGTTGCAGACCACGTGCACCGCCCCGAAACGCTCCATGGTCGCGGCCGCCAGCGCCTCGACGGCCTCGGCCTTGCTGACGTCGGTGACGACGCTCAGCGTCTCGACGCCGTGTGCGCCGACCTCGGCGGCGGCGGCGTCGAGCGCCTCCTGATCGACGTCGGCGAGCACGATCGAGCAGCCGGCAGCGGCGAACGCATTCGCAAGCGCCAGACCGATCCCGCCCGCCGCTCCCGTGACGACGGCAACCTTCCCTGGTCCGAGTTCCATCGTTCCCCCCTCGTGTCGGTTTCGTGTGCGACCGTACTTGCTGACAACGCTCGGCGGTCGACCGAACGCGGGCCGAAATGATGGCGTAGGCTGCGGCCCACCCATGGGAAAGGACCGCCGATGACCGAGAACTCCGTACTGACCCACCGCAACGTCGGGGTTCTGGCGGTTGAAGCGGTCGATGCTCCCGAGGTCGTCACCTCGGCGTGGATCGACGAGCAGCTCGCGGAAACGTACGAACGCACCGGCTTGAAGCCGGGGACGCTGTCCGATCTCGCCGGGATCGAGGAACGTCGCTGGTGGCCCGAAGGTGTCACGTTCGACCAGGCGGCCGCCATGGCGGGCCAGGCAGCGCTCGACGCATCGGGAATCGACCCCCAGCGTGTCGGGATGTTGATCTCGACGTCGGTGTGCAAGCACCATCTCGAGCCCTCGGTCGCGTGCGCCGTTCATCATCAACTGCAGCTCGGTCCCAACTGCCTCAACTTCGACGTCGGCAACGCCTGCCTCGGCTTCATCAACGGTATGCAGATCGCTGCCGCAGCGATCGACGCCGGTTCGATCGACTACGCCCTGATCGTCGACGGTGAAGGCAGCCGGTACACCCAGCAGACCACGATCGCCCGACTCCAACAGCCGGCCACGGAGGCCGCGGACGTGTTCGCAGAGTTTGCGTCGCTGACACTGGGCTCCGGTGCCGCTGCAGCGGTACTCTGCCGGCTCGACGAGCATCCCGAGGCACACCGACTCGTCGGTGGCGTCGCTCGGTCGGGCACCCAGCATCACGAACTGTGCGTCGGGGATCTCGATCGGATGACCACCGACACGCACAGCCTGCTCGTCGCCGGTCTCGATCTCGCCGAAGCTGCGTGGAAGCACTCCGGTCATGACTTCGATTGGGAAGTCGGTATGGACTGGTACATCGTGCACCAGGTCAGCCAGGTGCACACCCGGTTGATCACCGAACGTCTGGGAATCGATCCCGACAAGGCACCGCTGACGTTCCCGAAGTACGGCAACGTCGGCCCGGCGGCGATTCCGCTGACGCTGGCGAAGTCGGCCGATCGCATCGAGGTCGGCGATCGCGTGCTGTGCATGGGAATCGGATCGGGGCTCAACACGAGCTTCACCGAAATCGTCTGGTGACCGCGACGACTTCTCCGGCCGGAGACCGAACGGTGGCTGATGCCACACCCGCCGCCCCCGACGCGGAGACCTGGCGCCGGTGGGGTCTCGACCCGTCCTGGTCGCGATACCTCGACGTCGCAAGCCACGAAGGCGGCACCCACCGCTGGCACGTCCTCGACACGGGCGCTCCGGCCGGCCGCGAGGATGCGCCCACCGTGCTCTGTGTACACGGCAATCCGACGTGGGCCTACGCCTGGGCCAGTTTCCTGCGGCGATTGCACCGCACCTATCGAGTGGTCGCTGTCGACCAGCTCGGGATGGGGTACAGCGATCGCACCGCCTCGCGCCGCTACTCCGACCGAGTCCGCGATCTCGATGACGTGATCGTTGCGTTGAACCTCGGGCGCAACTCGCCATTGGTGTTGGCGGCGCACGACTGGGGTGGAGCGATCGCGATGGGATGGACCGTTCAGGACCCCAAGCAGGTCGCCGGCATGATCCTCTGCAACACCGGGATCGCCGTGCCGGAGGGACGGCGTGCGCCGGGCATCATCCGTCTCGCTGCATCTCCGTGGCTTCTCGACGCCGTCTGTCGTGGCACGCCGGCGTTCGTCGAGGGAACCGTACGGCTCTCGGGCCGTCGGATCACCAAGGTCGACCGTGAGGCCTTTCGGGCGCCGTATCGCACCGCGCCGGCCCGAGCAGCGATCGCGGACTTCGTCGGCGACATCCCGCTGAGCGAGGGTCATCCTTCCGAGGCGGCGATCGCCGAGGTCGCCGACCGCCTGCCGTCGATCACGGCGCCGGTGCTGTTGGCGTGGGGCGACCGGGACCCGGTGTTCAACGATGATTTCGCCGCCGACCTCGCAGCCAGGTTCCCGAACTCGACGACGCAGCGCTTTCCGGCCGCCAACCACCTCGTGATGGCCGAGGCCGATGTCGCAGCCGTTGCCGAAACGTGGCTCGCCGACCTGTTCGATGGAAGTCTCTCCGGTCCGGCTGTCCAGGACGCCGATGCCGACGACGCCGGTGCGCACGCCGGTGTCGACGACGCCGGTGCGCACGCCGATGCCGACGACATCGAGCCGCTGTGGGCCGCGATCGACGCTCACCGCGACGACGGCAGCGAGGCATTCGTCGACCAGGCGACGGGCGATGCCATCAGCTTCGCCGAGCTGGCCCGGCGCGTCGATGCCGTTGCCAGCGAACTGCACCGACGGGGGCTGCGACCGGGCGATCACGTTGCCATGCTCACGCCGCCAGGTGTCGACTTGGTCGCCGCGGTCTACGGGGTCTGGCGCGCCGGCGGCGTGACCGTGATCGCCGATCGCGGGCTCGGTCTGAGTGGACTTGGTCGCGCCGTACGTTCGGCCCGTCCGGAGTTCGTGATCGGACCTCGTCAGGCTCGGCTGGCCGCTGCGGCGCTTCGCTGGGCGCCACGAGCGACACGGGTCGATGTCGCCGAGGTGATCGGCGCCGAAGTCGGTGAGCTCCCTGCGATGCCCCGGGCAGAGGATCCGGCGGCGGTGTTGTTCACCTCCGGGGCAACGGGGCCGGCGAAAGGGGTCCGCTATCTCCACGCACAACTCGCAGCGCAACGTGACGCGCTGGCAGCGACCTATGCGATCACCTCGGACGATCGCCTCGTCGCCGCATTCGCTCCGTTCGCTCTGTACGGGCCGGCGCTCGGTCTCCCGACCGCGCTGCCCGATGTCGACGTCACCAAGCCAGGCGAGCTGACCGCCGACGCCCTCGATGCTGCATGCGAACGCATCGGGGCGACACTCGCATTCGCGTCCCCTGCCGCGTTGGCAAACGTGGTCGCGACGGTGCAACCCGCTGCGCCGTACGACGGTCTGGGGCGCCTCCGGGTGGTGTTCTCGGCGGGCGCGCCGGTGCCCAGTGAGACGCTCCGAGCGGTCGCGTCGCTCGCGCCGGACGCATCGCTGCACACGCCCTACGGGATGACCGAAGTGCTGCCGGTTGCCGACATCGAACTCGGTGCCATCGAGCGTGCCGAGCAGGACGATGCCCGTGGCGGAGTGTGTGTCGGACATCCCGTGGCGGGTGCCGAGGTCCGCATCGCCGAGTTGGGATTCGACGCGACGGAACTGCCGCCGGCACTGGACGCCGGGTCGACCGGCGAGATCCTGATCCGTGCGCCGTGGGTGTCCGACGGGTATCTCGGGCTGTGGGCCACGCAGCGCGCAGCTCGGCCCGGTTCGGCGGGCGACTGGCATCGTTCGGGTGACGTCGGCCATCTCGACCACGACGGTCGCCTCTGGGTGGAAGGCCGCGCTGTCCATGTGATCGACGCTGCCGACGGTCCCGTCACCTCGGTGCCGGTCGAACGCGCGGTGGAACGAGCGCTCGGTCTCGGGCGGGTGGCCGCGGTGGGCGTCGGCCCGCGCAGGAGCCAACAGCTGGTCATCGTGATCGAAGACGCCGACGCCGCCGAGGGGCCTGCCGACGTGGCGACTGTCGCAGCGGTGCGGGAGGCAGTGAGCGAACAGGTCGCGGCGGTCCTGACCGTGCCGAAATTGCCAGTCGACATCCGCCACAACGCCAAGATCGACCGAGCCGTCGTCGCCGCGTGGGCTGCCGATGTGCTCGCCGGTCGCCGGCCCGGACGCCTCTCGCGTCGCCGCTGATGGATCGCGTACTGAGGGTCTGCACATGAAGGTTCTCGTCACCGGTGGGTCGAGCCTGATCGGTGTCGGCGTGGCTGCTGCGCTCGTCGCCAGAGGTGACGACGTGGTGGTCCAGCAGCGAAGCCAGTCGGCTGCGCTCGACCGGCCGGGTGTGCGGCAGCACCTCGGCGACATCCGCGACGTCGACGCCGTCGCCGCGGCGGCCGATGGGTGCGACGCGATCGTCCATCTCGCCGCCAAGGTCGGCGTCGTGGGGGAGTGGGAGGACTACCGGTCGATCAACGTCGACGGCACTCGAAACGTGGTAGCGGTCGCGAGTCGCTCCGGCATCCGGCGGGTGGTCCAGGTGTCGTCGCCGTCGGTTGCGCACGGTGGCGAGCCGATCATCGGGGGCGGGGCCGACGCACCGGTGCTGGGGCGTCGTCACGCCTGGTACCCCGAGTCGAAGGCGATGGCCGAGATCGAAGCGTTGGCGGCGGCCAGCGACGAACTCGGCGTGGTGGCGATCCGACCCCACCTCGTGTGGGGGCCCGGCGACACGCAACTGGTCGGCCGCATCGTCGATCGAGCAGCGGCCGGCCGTCTGGCCCTGGTGGGGGGTGGTCGTGCGCTGGTGGACACCACCTACATTGACAACGCCGTCGACGCGCTGGTGGCTGCACTCGACGCCGTCGAGCCAGGTGCTCGCTGCTCCGGCCGGGCGTACGTGGTGTCCAACGGCGAGCCGCGGATGATCCGCGAACTCGTCGAGGGAATCTGCCGCGCCGCCGGGGTGCCATTCGAGCCGAAGACGGTGTCGTTGCGAGTCGGTCGTTCGCTCGGTGCAGTGGTGGAACGAGCATGGCCACTGCTGCGTCGCAGCGACGAACCCCCGCTGACGCAGTTCCTGGCCGAACAGCTGGGCACCGCGCACTGGTTCGATCCGCGGCCGGCACGAGATGATCTCGGATGGTCGCCGGCCGTCTCGATCGACGAAGGACTGGCCAGGCTCGAGGTCTGGTACGGCGCCGATCGCGGCCTCGCTGCACCGTGACTGCGAGGGGCCGCTATCCTCGGCCCCTCAACTGGCGACGTGGCCGAGTGGTTTAGGCAACGGCCTGCAAAGCCGTGTACATGAGTTCGATTCTCATCGTCGCCTCCAACCCCTGAGCGGGAACCCCCGCTCAGGGGTTCGTCGCGTCGGGGCCCATGTGCGGCTGTCGTTGCGATGAGCGAAGGGGCCGTATCCGGTGGTTCGGCTCATCGCTGGGGGAGCTGCACCGGCTGCGATGAGCGAAGGGGCCGTATCCGGTGGTTTGGCTCATCGCTGGGGCGGGGGACCGGACGGCCTTCGGCGTCGACGGCTGATGGCGATCACGGCGGCGACTGCGCCGAGGGCGGCGAGGCCCACGAGAATCGGCGCGGCGATCCCGCCGTCGTCGCCGTCGGATTCGTCGACGGACGTGGGCTCGACCGTCGTGGATGCTGCTGCGACCGTTGCATCGGGGGTCGTGGTGGCCACGACGGGGGTCCCGCGCTCGATCAAGACATCGGCGATCGAGTCGAAGGCCGGTTTCGGAGCGTCGTTCGTGTCGAGCCAGAGTGCGCCGCCGAATGCTCCACCGGTTTCTGCCGGGATGGTCGAGAAGCGGTCGGTGATGCCCCACGTCACGAAGGTGTCGCAGTTGGGAGCGTCAGCGCACGCGGCGAGCGCCGACGCGTAGACCTCGGCCTGGAACGCAAGACTGTCCGCGTTGTCGATTTCCGTCACCGGCAAGGGCACGTCGAACTCCGTGACCGCCCAGGCGAGGTCGAGATCGGCGACCCAGCTGGTGAATTGGGAGAAGTCGGCGGGATCGGGCGAGAAGAGATGCGACTGGAAGCCGACGCCGTCGATCGGGGCGCCCTCGGCGTCGAGTGCCGCAATGCGGTCACGGACGCCGACACACTTGGGTACGGCATCGCAGGTCGAGCGTGACGCGTTGGCGCCCGGAACGATGGGCACCCCGGAGGCAACCGCATCCTGGGTGACTGCGAGATCGTCGTAGAAGTCGCTGTAGTAGAGCTCGGCGGCGGGATCAGCTGTCTCAGCCGCTTCGAAGGCGATGCGTAGGTAGTCGTCCCCGATCACCTGCTGCCAGATGGTCGGGCGTGGTGCGCCGTCGGGGAGGAACGCGTCGCTGACCACGTCCCATTGCACGACGACACCCGGATTTCTCTCGGCGTAGTGCCCGACGACGGCGCTCACATGGGAGCGCAGGACCTCGGTCAACGTGTCAGCGGTCCAGCTGCCGCCGACCACCCAGCCTGGCAAGGATCTCCCGATCAGATCGTGGCCGCGCACGGCCATGTCGTTCTCGACGGCGAAGTCGACGACCGCGTCAGCGGCACCGAAGTCGAAGACACCAGGCTCGGGCTGAACCGCCGCCATCGACAGCTCGCTGCGCGTCGAGACGAGATTCACCTGGTCGGCGAGCAGTTGTCGGTAGGCGGAATCATCCAGTGCAGCGACGTCGACGGCGGCACCGAACGCGATCCCGGCGTCGTCGGCGAGCGGTCGCAGCGTGGTCGACTGGGCGCCGGCAACGGCGGGCCCGACGGTCACGGCGATCGTCGCGAGCAACACGAACGAGCAGTGGCCCCAGCGCGCCCGGCGAAGCGAATTTCGAGTGCGGAGTGTCATGGAACGACACGACCGTAGTGGGCCGATGCGGAGGCGGCGAGGCACTGTCGGGGCGACCGAGTGCCATGGGACAGGCCGGGACCGGTAGCCTTTCCGGAGGATTCACCGCACCGTATGGCAACGAGCACCTCCTCAACGACCGTCGTCGTTCCCGGCACCCATGTGATGACTGCGCTGGTCGGGCCGCGTGACCAGAACCTGCGCCAGATCGAACAGCGATTCCCGTCGGCTCGCATCAGCGTGCGAGGCAACGAGGTGCGGATCTCCGGCGAGCAGGCAGCCGACGTCAGCATCGTGTCGAACCTGTTCGAAGAGCTGTCCACGCTCCTGCAGGCCGGGCAGCAGCTCGACGCCGTCACCCTCGAACGGGTGATGACCATGGTCGGTGCGAGCGAACGGCCGAGCGAGATCCTGGGTCATCAGGTTCTGCGTGGTGCCAAGGGCCGACAGGTGAAACCGAAGACAGCCGGCCAAAAACGCTACATCGACACGATCGCCGAGAACGTGATCACGTTCGGCCTCGGTCCCGCGGGAACCGGCAAGTCGTGGCTCGCGGTCGCGATGGCCGTGCGAGCGTTGCAGGCCAAGGAGGTGCAGCGGATCATCCTCACCAGGCCGGCGGTCGAGGCCGGTGAGAGACTCGGCTTCCTGCCGGGTGATCTGATGGCGAAGATCGACCCCTACCTTCGCCCGCTCTACGACGCGCTCTACGACATGCTCGATCCCGACGCCGTGCAACGGTTGCTCGAGCGCCAAGTGGTCGAGGTTGCTCCGCTTGCGTTCATGCGGGGTCGAACGCTCAACAACAGCTTCATCATCCTGGACGAGGCACAGAACGCCACGCCCGAGCAGATGAAGATGTTTCTCACCCGGATCGGATTCGGTTCGCGTGTGGTGGTCACCGGCGACACCACGCAGGTCGACGTGCCCACTGGCAAGAGCGGTCTCGCCGGTCTCGAGAAGACGCTCACGGGCATCGACGGGCTCGCGTTCGTGCGCCTGTCGGGCTCCGACGTGGTGCGTCACAAGATCGTCGCCGACATCGTGGCTGCCTACGAGCAACACGACTCCGGGCCCGTCGACGGCTGATGAATCCACAGGCGTGCGTCGCGGCGACGGTCCGATCCCGATGACCGCGTCGATCCCGACGGTGGTCGTCGCTGACGAGCGGAGTGAGGATGATTCGCCCGAGGTCGTCGTCGACGTCGCCCGATGGGAGCAGCTCGCGATCGACGTTCTCCTCGCGACCGGCGCCATCGGCGAACTCACACTGAGTTTCATCGATCGAGCCGACATGGCTGACCTGAACGCGCAACACATGGGCAAGTCGGGGCCGACCGATGTCCTGTCGTTCCCGATGGATGACGAGCCGGTCGCCGGCGTGCCGACGCTGCTCGGCGACGTCGTGATCAGCCCGGCGGTGGCCGTCGGCCAGTACGTCGATCACGCCGGCTCGCTCGACGACGAGCTGGCTCTGCTGGTCGTACACGGCATCCTGCACGTCCTGGGCCACGATCATGCGGAGCCGGGCGAGACCGCACTGATGCGGTCGCTCGAACTCGATCTCCTCGAGCGGTTCCACTGGAACGGTGCCGCTCCCCCCGGCTTTCGCCAGTCCCACGACTGAGACGCCGCCAAACCGGACGGCGATGAGCGAGGTGGCCGGATACGCGCCGTTCGCTCATCGCAGTAGGTTGCAGGCGTGACCTGGCCGACCGGCCCGCCCCCGATGCCGCCGTCCGGATGGTACGACGATCCGGAACAGCCGTGGACGTGGAGATACTGGGATGGCGCTCGGTGGACCGAGCACCGGGCGCCGATGTGGGTGCCGCCGGCGCGTGACCCCGCGTCGCTCTCGGTGTGGTTCGAGCGATCGGTGGCCGCGGTCAAGGTCGGGCTGCGTCGGGTGGGTCTGCTGCTCGTCGCCGTGTGGCTGTTGCTCGGCGTCGCCGGTTGGTGGACGGTCGTGTCCGCATTCGACAGCGACCGCGGCCGCGAACTCCGCCGATTGCTCGAGATCGATCAGACGACGTTCGGGCCAACCGGGTCAACGGTGACGGCCGAGTTGACGAACGACGAGGCGGAACGCGCGTGGGAACTGATCCAGGACATCTTCTGGGCGGTGCTGCCGTGGCTCGTCGTCCTCGCGGTTGCCTACGTCGTGGTCTCGGCGTGGTCGATCGCGCTGGCGGCGAGGGTGGTTCAGCCTCGCCTGGTCGAGTCACCGATCGGCGAAGGTCGAGCCGACGAGCGACTCGCAGCGGCGGTCGGGGCCGCGGTGCGCCGAGTCCCCGCCGTGATCGGCTCAGGAATCACGGTGCTGCTGGTGTTCGTCGGCGTCTGGATCGTCGCGTGGCTCCCGGTGGTGCTGGTCGCAGTGGCCGGCGGCAGTGGAGCGGCGATCGTGCTCACGGTGGTGTTCGTCGTGATTCTCCTGCTGGTGGCGATGGCGTGGCTGTGGGTGCGGTTGTCCCTGGCGCCGGTGATCGCCGCTGTCGGCGGTTGCGGCATCGGGGTGAAGCGCGGCTGGGGTCTCACACACGGGCGCTTCTGGTACGTGGCAGGACGGTTGCTCATCACCGGCCTGATCGCCGGTGTGGCCAGCGGGGTGGTCAACTCCCTCACCGCGTTCGGCCAGTTCCTCGGGTTCACCGTCTACTTCGCCATCGCGTTCATGTTGCAGTCCGTCGCCATCGCGGCATCGGTGGTCATCACGGTCTCCGGTCATCTGGTCACCATCGATCAGGTCGACCATGTAACGACGTCGATGCCCTGACGAGCGTGTGTCAGGCGACGAGGCCCCAGCAGCGGACTGCCCGAGTCCAGACCGGTTCGTCGTGCGAGTTGCACCACGCCTAGCTTCGGCGGCCATGGACATCTCACTCGACGGCAAGGTTGCGCTGGTCACGGGCGCCTCGAAGGGCATAGGCAAGGCGATCGCAGCGTCGCTCGCGGCATCCGGTGCCAAGGTGATGATCAACAGTCGCAAGCAGGATCAGCTCGAGGCAGCGAGAGCTGAGATGACCGGCGACGTCGAGATCTTCGCCGCCAACGCCGGCGATGCCGATTCGGGCGAGCGCGCCGTCAGCGCCACGATCGAGCGGTTCGGCGGGCTCGACATCCTCATCAACAACGCAGCAACGAATCCGTACTACGGCCGCACGCTCGACGTCGACAAGGGTCGCTACGACAAGACGTTCCAGGTCAATCTCGAAGCTCCGCTGCTGTGGTGCAAGGCGGCGTGGGAACAGTCGTTCAAGGAGAAGCCCGGCACGATCATCAACATCGCGTCGGTCGGCGGTCTGCGCACCGACGGAGGCGGGTTGGGGATCTACAACCTCACCAAGGCGGCACTCATCCACATGACGCGTCAACTGGCGTCCGAACTCGGGCCGACTCGGGTGGTCGGTATCGCTCCTGGCCTCGTCGTCACCGATTTCGCCCAGGTTCTCGTCGACAACTTCGGTGAACAGCTGGCCGCTCGGATGCCGCTGAAGCGCCTGGGGGACCCGCAGGACATCGCCAACCTCGCCGCGTTCCTCGCCAGCGACCTCGCGAGCTGGATCACCGGCGAGACCTACGTCATCGACGGCGGTGCCGGCGTGGCCGCTGCAGGCTGATCCCGCCGCGACCCACCCTCAGGAGAGGTGGCGGCGGAGTTTGCCGAGGCTCGTTCGGGGGAGGGCCTCGACGAAGGCCAGTCGTTTCGGCGCCATGAAGCTGGGGTGGTGTTGTTTGACGTGCTCTCGGATCGAGTCCAGCGTCGGCGGGTCGCCGACGGGAACGATCACCGCCTCGACGAGTTGGCCCCACTCGGGATCGTCCACCCCGCGAACGAGCACGTCGGCAACGCCTGGATGGTCGGCGATCGCGGCCTCGACCGCCTCGGGCCAGACGTTTTCGCCGCCGGTGATGATCAGGTCGCCGCGGCCGTCCGGCCACGTGCAGTCGTCCGTCGGGCAGGAAGACCCCGAGGTCGCCGGTAGCGAACCATCCATCGGCGTCGACCGGGCACGACTCGTCGCGGTAGCAGCGCAACAGCATGGGCGCTCGGAGTCGGATCTCGCCGTCTTCGGCGATGTCGACCTCGACGCCGTCGAGTGGCACTCCGTCGTACACCACCCCGCTGCCGGTTTCGGTCATTCCATAGGTCGTCACGCAGTTGGCGGGGCGGTCGTCGGGCGGTCGGCTCCCGCCGAGCACGATCGTGCGGAACCGGGATGGATCGATGCGGCTGAGTGCGGTCGCCACCAGCGAGACCAACGTCGCACCCGATGAATCGACCACTCCGGCATCGAAGCCGGGTAGGACCGTGAGCGCGGTGCTCGTGTGGAGCGCTCGTGTCACGACGGACAACCCGCCCACGTGAGACAGGGGAAGGCACGCCAGCCAATGATCGTCGGACTGCACGTGCAGTCGCGCGCTCGTGGCCCGTGCCGACGCTGCGACCGCCTCATGGGTCAACACGACGCCCTTCGGTGAACCGGCGGAGCCGCTCGTGGCCATCACGAGAGCGTCGCCGTGGTCGACGCTCTCGCCGACGCGCATCGCGGTGCACATCTTCACGTTTCGCGGCCTCGGGGAGTCGCTGATCCACGGGGAACGCCGCATCGCCGGCCTCCCAGATGCGCCGAAGCTCGTCGACGAAGCCGGGGCCTCCCGGAAGATCGATGGCGACGAGCAGGCTCACGCAGTGATCGGGTCGATCGGGGTGATCGTGCCGACCATCGACTCGATCTCTTCGGCGACCGTGAGGCACCGGAGGTCGGTGAACCGATCGCCCATCACCTGCACGCCGACCGGGAGGCCGTCGACGACACCTGCGGGGGTGACCACCGCTGGCGTCCCGAGCAGGTTCGAGGGCACGACGGGTCGGATCGTATCGGTCATCATCGCGACGGCCGTCTCGGGATCGAGGTCCGCGCCGGGAGCGAACGCACGCAACGCCCAGGTCGGCGACAGCAGGATCGGATACTGCTGGTGGAACGCCGACCACTGCCGCATCAGGCTGTAGCGCTCCGCGTGCATCAGGTGAGTGTCGGGGATCCTGGTGGGCTCGGACGACTCGTCGAACATGTCGAGGAGGGCGATCGCATCCGCGCCGAGCACGAGCGGGAGCAGATCCTTCTGAGCGCGGACGTCGTCGATCATCAACATCCGCCACAGATCGGCCGTGCGCTCGTAGCTCGGCGGGGTGGCTTCGACGACCTCGTGGCCCGCATCGGCCAGCAGGTCGGCGACGCCGCGGACGGCTGCGGCGATTCCGGGATCGGTGGTGCCGCCGGGTGGGTCGGTCATCACGGCGATCCGGAGCCGCTCGCCGTCCGCCGCATCCGCGAGCACGGCGCTCACGCTGCGCGGGTCGCGCCAGTGCTGGCCGGCGAGGATCTCGAGGCCCGCACGAACGTCGGCCACATGCCGGGCCATCGGTCCCTCGACCACCATCAACTGCTCGGACAGTGTCATGTCCTCGGTGGGGATCATCGTCGCCATCGGGATCACGCCGACGGTCGGCTTGATCGACGCGATGCCGCAGCAGTGCGCCGGGTTGCGCAGCGAGCCACCGATGTCGTTGCCGAGACCGATCGGGCTCATTCCCGACGCGATCGCTGCGCCCTCACCACCGCTCGATCCGCCGGCCGTGACGTTCGGATTCCAGGGGTTCCGAGTGGGGCCGTGGAGCTCGGAGTCGGTGTGGACGCGAAGGCCGAAGTCGGGCAGGTTGGTTCGGGCGAACGGGATCGCGCCGGCGGCGCGCATGCGCTCGACCGTCGGTGAGTCGGTCGGTGCGACGGCGTCGGCCAACGCCTTGACCCCCTGCGTCGTCGGCGTGCCCGCCAGGTCGATGTTCTCCTTCACCGTGCACGGCACGCCGTGCAGACGACCGATGGTGTTTCCTGCGGCGAACGCTTCGTCGGCGGCGTCGGCAGCCGCTCGCGCCTCGTCGGCGAGTACGCGAACGACAGCGTTGAGCGAGCCGTTGCACTCGTCG
This sequence comes from Ilumatobacteraceae bacterium, assembly GCA_963698435.1. GTDB lineage: Bacteria > Actinomycetota > Acidimicrobiia > Acidimicrobiales > Ilumatobacteraceae > Sva-07. The sequence goes on from CAVOQV010000007.1 coordinate 22,371, forward strand.
ACGCGGGCGAGATGGGCTTCGAGGACCTCGCGACTGGAGGTCTCCTTGCGTCGGATCCGATCGGCGAGTTCGAGTGCACCGAGTTGCCACAGCTGCGTCATGGCCCCATCATGGCGCACACATGAATCGTTGGATCACCGGAGCGCGGCCCCGGACCTTGCCTGCGGCGGTGGTTCCTGTCGCCGTCGGCACAGCTGCGGCCGTCGTCGAACCGGTGGACGTCGTCTGGTGGAGGGTTGCTGCAGCCCTTGTGGTCAGCCTCGCACTGCAGGTCGGCGTCAACTACGCCAACGACTACAGCGACGGAGTTCGAGGCACCGACGACGTCCGCGTCGGACCGACGCGTCTGGTGGCCAGCGGCCTGGCGAGCGCGGGTGCGGTGAAGCGAGCAGCGCTGTTGGCATTCGGCGTCGCAGGGCTCTCCGGCTTGGCGATCGCGATCTCCACGTCGCCATGGCTGCTGCTCGTCGGAGCTGCGGCGATCGCCGCGGGCTGGTTCTACACCGGCGGGCCCCACCCCTATGGGTATCTCGGCCTCGGCGAGGTCTTCGTCTTCGTGTTCTTCGGGCTGGTGGCCACTGCTGGTACGACGTTCGCTGCGATCGAAGCGGTCACTGCGTTGTCACTCGTGATCGGTTCAGCGGTCGGCTCGTTGGCGTGCGCCTTGCTGGTGGTCAACAACCTTCGCGACATCCCGACCGATCGAGAGGTCGGCAAGAAGACCTTGGCGGTTCGCCTCGGCGACCATCGAACACGGTGGTTCTATGTTCTGCTGATTGCCGCCGCGTTCGCGTTGTCGGCGGTGGTCGCCGTCTGGCACCCGCCGGTGCTCCTCGGGTTTCTCGCCCTCCCGCTCGCGATCCGTCCGGCCCGGGCGGTGCTGGGCGGTGCCACCGGGGGCGCGCTGATCCCGGTCCTCGGTGCCACCGGAAAACTCCAGCTCGCCTGGGGACTCCTGGTCACGATCGGACTCGCCCTCTCATGATTCCGGCGATGAGCGAACTGGCCGTATGCGGCGGTCTCACTCATCGCAGACGGGGCTCAGTTGAGCCAGGCGGCGACGGCTGTCGCGGTGGCCTCGGGCTGTTCCAGGTGGACGCTGTGGCCGGCGTCAGGTATCACGACGAGTTCGGCGGTCGGGAGTCCTTCGACCAGGCGCCGGCCGAGGTCGGTGAACTTCGCGTCGTGCGCGCCGACGAGCACCAACACCGGACACCGGATCTCTCCGAGGCGATCCCACAGCGGCGTTTGGGTGCCGGTCCCGGTGGCACGCAGACTCGCGCTCAGCCCTGACGCGCGGTTGCGGAGACGATCGGCGCGCATCGCCGTGTCCTCCGTCAGACCAGCGAACAGCGGGTTGGTCAGCCACTCGTCGACGAAGGTCGGCACTCCGACGGCTTCGATGTGGTCGGCGAGCCGTTCGTCGGCCTCGCGTCGGGCCTGGCGTTCGTCGGGATCGTCGATACCGGCGGTCGCGCCGATCAGCACGAGTCGCTGCACGGCCTCGGGTGCCGCCAACGCGGCATGGAGCGCCACACGGCCGCCCATCGAGTAGCCGACGTAGACCCCGTTCCCTCCCGCCGACACCAGTCGCTCGGCGCTCGCCCACAGGTCGAGGTCGCACGGGGGAGGAGCGTCCCCGTGGCCGGGGAGGTCGACCGCGACGGTCTCGATCGCGGGCAGCCGATCCTTGAGGAGTCGATCGAACGTCGCCCACGACCTGGCGGTCTGGGTGAACCCATGGGCGAGGACGAGGCGGTGCAGAGGCTCGTCGACGTCGCGGCCCATCACTCGTGCTCGGCGACCGCCTGGGCGGCCATCTTGCGCAGGACCTGGGCGAACGTCTCGGGTTCCTGCGCCCCCGGGATGGCCCAGCGCCCGTTGACGACGTACGTCGGCACGGCGGTGATGCCGTTGTCGCTCGCCACGTCGAGTTCGGCACGCACCTCGTCGGTGCCGCGGCCGGAAGCCAGAAACTCGTACACCTCGCTGCGGTCGAAGCCGACCTCGGTGGCGCAGTCTGCGATCACGTCGGGGTCGCCGATGTTCAGGCCATCGTGGAAGTACGCCCGCAGCAGCCGTTCCTTCACGGCGTCCTGCTCCACCGGCGAGTCGGGCTGGCCTGCCAACCAGATCACACGGTGGGCGAGGAGCGTGTTGGCCCGCAGGGCTCGGTCCATTCGGAAGTCGAGGCCGACCTCGGCGGCTCTTTCGGACACGTTGGCGATGATCGCCGCGGCCCGCTCGGGACCCCCGAACTTCTTCGCGTAGGCATCGATGACGGGACTGGCGTTCCCCGGCGCCGCTGTCGGGTCGAGCTGGTAGGGGTGATACGACACGTCGAAGGCGACCTCGACGCCCTGCTCCGCCAACTCCGCCTCGACCTGGGCCAGTCCGGAGGCGAACTTGCGCTTGCCGATGTAGCACCACGGACAGACCACGTCCGACCAGACCTCGACGGTCACCGTCGGCCGGGTCGTGTTCTCGCTCGAGATCGCCGTCATGTTCCACACGGTATGCGCCTATCGTCTGTCGGTAATGGTCGGCGTCGCAGATCCCCGCCCCGAGGACGTCCAGGCGACGTTCTGCGCAACACTCGTCGACGAGTGGTTGGAACTCGGGGTGGTCCACGCGGTGGTCGCTCCGGGATCCCGTTCGACGCCGATGGCGCTCGCCCTCACCGATCGCCGCGAGATGCGTGTCCACGTGGTGCACGACGAGCGGTCCGCCGCCTTCGTCGCACTCGGGCTTGCGCTCGACGGCGATCCGGCGTTGCTGCTGTGCACCAGCGGTACCGCCGCGGCGAACTTCTATCCGGCGGTGGTCGAAGCAGGGCTCTCCGAGGTCCCGATGATCGTCCTCACCGCCGACCGTCCGGAGGAGCTGCGCGGCGTCGGCGCCCCACAGACCATCGACCAGGTCGATCTGTACGGGCGCCACGTCACCTGGTCGCGCGATCCGGGCGTCCCCGACGCCGCCGAGCCCTCGTTGTGGCGCGAGCTGGCGTTCGACGCCTGGACGCATGCCGCCAGCGGTCCCGTGCAGCTGAACCTCGCGTTCCGCGAACCGCTCCTCGGCGCGGCCGGCGACCTCCCGTCTCGATCCGATGGAACGTCCCGGTCGCCGGCACTCGGAACTGCGCCTGGGCGTCGATCCGACACGGTCCCGCCGATCGCCGGTGGGCGCGGGCTGGTCGTCGTCGGCGGTCGCAGTGGTGTCGGCGCGGATCAGCTGGCCAGCTTCGCGGAGCGGACCGGCTGGCCGATCATCGCCGATCCCGTCTCACAGATGCGTCAACTCCCGCAGTCGATCTCCACGGCCGATGCCATCCTGCGCAACGAGCGTTTCGCTGCCGATCACCTACCTGATGTGATCGTCCGCATCGGTCGGCCGGCGGCATCGAAGGTGCTCGCGCAATGGACGGCCCGTGCCACCGGGTCGGGCGCCACGCTGCTTCAGGTGGGAGGCCCCGGAGTGATCGATCCCGAGCACAACGTCGCTGCGGTGGTCGCCATCGATGACCTGCTCGATGCGGTCTCGTCGATGTCGACATCCGACGTCCGTTGGGCCGAATCGTGGAGGTCGGCGGACCAACTCGCCGATCAGACGATGGTTGAGCTCCTCGGGCGGTTCGACGAGCTGACCGAGCCAGGCGTTGCGCGGGTCCTGGCGGACGGGATTCCCGACGACAGCGACCTTGTCGTCGCTTCGTCGATGCCGGTGCGCGACCTCGAGTGGTTCGGAGGTAGGCGGGCTCGAGCCCATGCCAATCGGGGCGCCAACGGGATCGACGGGGTGCTGGGCACAGCCGTCGGACGTGCGCTCACGGGGCGGACCACCTTCGTGCTACTCGGCGATCTCGCCTTCGTCCACGACAGCAACGCCCTCACGGCGCTTGCGCAGCGCGACATCGATCTGCGGATCGTGGTCGTCGACAACGACGGCGGCGGCATCTTCTCGTTCCTGCCGCAGGCCGCTGCGTTGCCCGCCGACCGGTTCGAGCAGTTGTTCGGCACGCCGCTCGGGGTCGACATCGTGGCGCTCGCAACGTCGTACGGGCTGGAAGCGCGCACCGTGCAGGCCGTCGACGAACTCGTCGATCAGCTCGCACAGCCCGGCCCGTGGGTCTGTTGCGTCCCGACCGATCGGCGTCACAACGTCGAGGTTCACGCAGCGCTCCACGCCGCTGTGATCGGCGCGCTGTCGTAGTAGCCCGGAGACGTTGGTTCGCGCCCTCGGGGAACGAGCGACGCGACCCTGGTCGCGATGAGCGAAGCGTCCGCATGAAGATGTTTCGCTCATCGCTGGGGTTCGCCCGTGGCGTGCGATGAGCGAAGCGTCCGCATTCGGGTGCGTCGCTCATCGCTGGCGGTGGGGCCAGGTGGGGGAGTGGGAGCCGCTCGGGGTCAGGGTCGGACGATGGCGCTGAGCATCGCCTGGAACTTGGCCTGGGTCTCGGCGAGCTCGGCGTGGGGATCGCTGTCGGCGACGATGCCACCGCCGGCGACGAGGCGAGCCGAGCGACGATCTTCGGCGAGCTCGGCGCAGCGGATGGCGACCGCCCAGGTTCCGTTCCCATTGGCGTCGACCCAGCCGACGGCCCCTCCGTACCGGCCCCGTTCGAATCCCTCGACCTGCCGGATCAGCTCGAGCGCCGCGTCTCGCGGGTGGCCACCGAGTGCCGGCGTGGGCGAGAGCGCTCGGACCAGTTCGACCACCGACGGACCCGGCTGCGAGAGCATCCCTTCCATTCGGGTGCCGAGGTGTTGGACGTTGGCGACCGTCACGATCGACGGGTCGGGTTCCCAGTCGAGGTAGCTCGCCCAAGGCAGCAGCGTGTCGTGAACGACGTCGATCACGACTCGGTGCTCGATCTGGTTCTTCGTACTCGCGATCAGGTCGGCGGCAATGCGCGCATCGTTGTCGACGTCGCCGGTGCGCGGTGCCGTGCCGGCCAGCGGGTGGGAGCGCACGGTCGGGCCGTCGACCTCCACGAGCAGCTCCGGTGACGCCCCGATGAACCCGTCGATCGAGTAGCGGTAGCTCGACCCGAACGATGCCCGAAGCCGGCGCAGCACGGCATGGACGTCGATCGGCTCGCTCGACCTCACGATGATCGGACGGGCGATGACCGCCTTGGTCAGGTCGCCGGCGCGTACGGCATCCCGTGCCGCGGCGACGGCATCGAGATACGCGTCGACGTCGACGCCTGGCTCGATCGACCAACTCGCCGCAGCGGCCGGCGCCGGTTCGTGAGGCCGCAGCGCTTCGTGGACGAGGTCGCCCGGTTCGTCGAGGTCGCCGACCACCGTGACGCTCGTCGCGCCGGTCGCATCCTTGTGGAACTGAACGGTCGGCACCACGAGATCGGCGGCCGCGCCCGGTACGAACGGAACGCTGCCGAGTGCGACGGGCCCAGCGCCCGGCACGGTCGAGTCGTGATCGAGGTCGGTCAGGAAGTCGGCGGCCTCGTCGACGGCGACGGTTGCGGCGACGCCTCGCCCGGCGACCCCGACGGCGTTGCGCACGAACAACACACCGTCGCCGCCGGCGATGTCGTTGAGGTCGACGAACCCATCGAGGTACGCCGACAGCGGGCGAGTGACGGCTCTCATCGATCGCGGGTGGCGACCATCAACTGCGTGAGCCCGCCGGACAGCTGGGCATGGCGTGCGTCAGCGAAGCCAGCCGATCGAAGTGACACCAGCAGCTCCTCCGGTGTCGGCAGGTAGGCAACGCTCTTGGGGAGGTACCGGTAGGCGGCGCCGTCGGAGAGCAGCGCACCGATCCGGGGCACCACCTTTCCGAAGTAGATGTCGTTGCCCCACCGCACCACTCGGTTGTCGGGCACGCTCACGTCGAGCAGGGCAATCCGTCCACCGGGGCGCACGACACGGCCGAGTTCGGCGAAGAACGTCGGCAGGTCGAGCAGGTTGCGCAGCGCGAATCCACAGGTGACGCCGTCGACGGAGGCATCCGGAACCGGCAGGCGCAAGATGTCGGTCTGTACCCGCGGCACCCCCGACCGGTCGGCCGACAGCATGCCGAAGCTGAGGTCCATCGAGATCGGTCGAATGCCGCCATCGGCGAGGTCGATGCAGAGGTCTCCGGTGCCGCTCGCCAGGTCGAGCACGACACTGCCCGCCGGCAAGGCGAGGTCGCGGACCGCTCGCTTGCGCCACCGCACGTCGAGACGGAACGAGATGATCCGGTTCAGCCGGTCGTACTTGGGCGCGATCGCATCGAACATCCCCTGGACGGCGGCAACTTTCTCCTCGCCTTGCGGGAGATCGTCGGTGTCCCACGATGGGCGTGTCGCAGCGGGCTCGGTCACCCGACTCAGGCTAGGGGCTCGGCGGCGACCTGCTTGGCCCACCGGTAGTCGGCCTTGCCGCTCGGCGACCGCACGATCTCATCGACGTAGCGGATCTCCTTCGGCAGCTTGTAGCGAGCGATGTGCTCGGCGGCAGCGGCCCGCAGCGCTTCGTCGTCGACCGCGTGACCTTCGCGGATCCGCACGATGGCGACCACCTCGTTGCCCCACCGCTCGCTCGGCCGTCCGGCGACCACGCAGTCGTAGACGCCGGGATGCGACTTGATGGCAGCTTCGACCTCCTCGGCGAAGATCTTCTCGCCGCCGGAATTGATGGTGACCGAGTCGCGGCCGTGCAGCTCCACCATGCCGCCGTCGAGCAGGCGGGCGCGGTCGCCGGGGATCGCATACCGGACACCGGCGACGACCGGATATGTGCGGGCGGTCTTCTCCGGGTCACCGAGGTAGCCGAGGGCGAGCCGCCCCGTCTTGGCGAGCCAACCGATCTCGGGATCCCCTGGCTCCAACACCCGGTCGAGGTCAGCTGACAGCACCACGTTGCCGGGCGTGATCTCGAAGGTGCCCGTGGTGGCGCCGCCTCCGGTGGACACGTGCGACACCTGGCCGCCCGCCTCGGACGACCCGAGCCCGTCGACGATCATCAGCGTGGGGAGGTGGGCGAGGAACTCGTCCTTGAGTGGTGCCGACAGAGCGGCGCCACCGGACAACAAGACGGTGAGCGATGACAGGTCGTATCCCTGGCCGTTGGTCGGGTGATCGAGTTCGTCGAGCAGCGGGCGGGCGAAGGCATCGCCGACGATCAACAGGAAGTTGATCTGTTCGCGTTCGACGGTCGACCAGATGTCGACGGGGTCGAGCCGTTCCGGCACGGATTGCACGAACACGGTGCCGCCGCCGAGCCACGTGCGAAAGCTCATCCAATGGCCGGCACCGTGCATGAACGGCGGAGCGAGCAGCGCCTGCAGGCCCGTGTTCGCCTCGGCGACCAATTCGTCGATCGAGGTGGCCGTCTTCGATCCGCCGAAACACTCGACCATGGCATCGCCGTTGCGCCACATCACACCCTTCGGCATGCCGGTGGTGCCTCCGGTGTAGAGCATGTAGAGGTCGTCGGGGCTCCACTCGACGTCAGGGCGCTCCGGTGAGGCGGCGGCGAGCGCATCCTCGTACCAGACAGCACCAGGGAGCAGCGGATGTCCTGACTCGTCGGGAACCTGCAGGATGACGCGCAGCTTCGGGAGCTGGTCGAGCACCTCGGCGAGCGTCGGTGTGAACGCCGAATGCACGACGACGGCGCTCGACTGAGAGTCGTTCAACAGGTACAGCAGTTCCTCGGCCACGTAGCGGTAGTTGACGTTGAGCGAGGCCACGCGGGCCTTGAGCGCGCCCAGCATCGATTCGAGGTACTCGTTGCCGTTGTGGAGGTAGATCGCGAGGTGGTCCTGTCCGCTCTCGTGGCCGGCGAGATCGGCTCGCTCCGTCTCGACCCCGAGGCCTTTGCTGATCAGGTAGTTCGCGAGGCGGCGCGTTCGCTCGGTGATCTCGGCCCACGAATACCTCCGGTTGCGGAACACGAGGCAGTCGTCGTCCGGTCGGGACGCAGCGATGGCTTCGTGGACCTCGGCGAGGCTGAATTCAGCCGGTCGTGGGGGATCGGTCACAGCACTCAGGAAGGCAGCGAGTCGATGGTGACCGTGCCCGCGTTGCCGTCGATCGTCACCATCGCGCCGTCGGGAATGATGTCGGTGGCGTCGGCGACCGACGCCACACACGGCACCCCGAGCTCCCGCGACACGATCATCGCATGGCTGCCCATCGCGCCGACGTTGACCACGACGCCTGCCGCCGGCACGAACAGCGGGACCCACGACGGGTCGGTCTGTGGCGCCACCAGGATGTCGCCCGGCTCGAGCCCGGCCGGATCGGCGGCATCGAGGATCACCCGCGCCCGGCCGGTCGCCGTACCGCCCGATCCGGCCGCTCCCGTGAGGACCAAGCCGGCGGTGACCTGGGCGAGGTTCTTGCCGCCTCGGCGAGTCATCTCCGACAGTTCGGGCACCCGGCCGTTGACGATGAACACCGGCTCGTAGTCGAACAACGACTGGAACTGTTCCCACCGTTCGGCGATGAGGTCCTTCATCGTGTCCGGATGGAGCCGGAGCCGGTCGAGTTCGTCGTTGGTCACCATGAAGACCTGTTCGACCTGGGAGATCACGCCCCGCTCGACGAGACGGCGACCGAACTCCCGCAGTGCGACGCGCATCTCGTTGATGACCGTCACGACGTTGGTCTTTGCTCGCTCGCGCCCGCTCAGGAAGACCTGGGCGGACTGGAGTGCAGCCTCGAAGGTTCCTGCGGTCTCGGGGTCGTCGGCGATCTTTGCGCGGATGTCGGCGGCGATCCGATCGCGTTCGGCGACCGACGCGCCCGTGCGATTGGTCGGCGCTTGCGACACATCCGACCGGCGCATCAGGTCGATCGCCGCCAGGGCGATGCGCGGCTTCACTTCCCAGGAGGTCGAGTACGGGTCGTACTCGTTCTGAGCTCGTGCACCGTGCTCGAACAGGAATGTGTCGAACCGGTCGAGGAAGTCGCGGGCATCAGCCGAGTTCGACGCTCGGAGGATGTCGAGCACCTGGTCGGGGCCAGCGTCGAACGCGGCGGACACCTCGTGGGACGCCGCTGCGGCACGACCCAACTCCCACATCGCGTGCGAAGGTGCACCAGAGTCGACCTCGATGCCCGCGAGCAGGCGAATGGACAGCGTCGGATCGCCGAGCGCCTCGCAGACGGCCCCGAGCGCACCAGGGCCGAGCGAGGCCATCGACGAGACGCGCATCGCGTTCTCGAAGGTCTGCTGGAGTAGCGGTGCCATCGAACGGGCACGTGCGAGCAGCGCTGCGTCGGTCAGCGTCGAGAGGTCCGGGCGGTGTTCCCGAAGCGACCGCACCATTTGGCGATCGGCCTCGAGTTCCGGGAGTTCGGCAGCGGACATCGCCCAGGCCATCGACTCGCCGAGCTTGGCCTCGTGTTCGGGGGAGACGTGCCAGGGCTGCTCCTCGTACGGGGGCACTTCGTCGCGTTCGTCGAAGAACGCTTTGTCGATCATCTCGGGAGACGCACCGGGCATCCGAGCGCCGAGGATCCGCGTCATCGTGAGCGGGTTGTAGACGTACCCGCCGAACATCTTGAACAGATCGGGTGCTTCCGGCGATTCGAATTCGTCGTAGCTGAGCGCACCGAGTTCGATGTAGGCATCGCGTAGACCGAGCGACATCGCCTCCTGGAGGACCAGCGACTTGCCGAGCGGGCTGAACGGGTCGGGGAACACGTCGGCGGCGTTGCCCCTGGTCCATGCCGGGAACCGCTCACCGAGCGTCGAGTCGCCGATCCATCCGCTGTTGTCGGTGTTCACATTTCCCCCAGTGTTGAGTCGTGTTGAGTCGTGTCGATTCGTTGCCCGGTACTGATGCCGGGCGCAACAGATCGTCACCATAGCCAGCGAGGTGTCAGCCGTCCGATCCCGAGTCCTGTGCCTCGCGATAGTCGCTGAACGCGGCGTCGCGTTCGCTGAGCGCCTTGGACACGCCGACCTTGGCGAAGGACTGGAGGTACTCGATCGAGGGCGGTTGGTGGAACCCGAGCGCCTGGATCTCGGCGGTCGCCCGGATCCCTGTACGGATGCCCTGGGCCTCCATCGCCCGGTGTGCCGATCGCTTGTTGAGCGCCAGGAGCTCGATCGGGATCTTGGCGACGCGTTCCGCGACGGCGAGCACTGCGTCGTCGAGTTCGTCGGCAGGGTGCGCTCGGTTGGCCATTCCGGCGGCAACGGCGTCGCTGCCGCTCATCGCGTCGCCGGTGAGGAGTGCTTCCATGCCCCGACGAAGGCCCATCAACCAGGTCTGCCATTGCATGTCGGGTGGCGACATCAATCGAACCGGTGGGTAACCGATCTTCGCGTCGTCGGCGACGTACACCAGGTCACAGGCTGCGGCGAGTTCGCTGCCACCGGCGAGGCAGTAGCCGTGGACCTGGCCGATGATCGGCGTCGGCATGTCCCACATCTCGAACCAGTTGTTGACGACGTGACGGCTCCACCAGCCGTCCTGCTTGGCGATCGGCCGCTCGACGTCGCTGTTCGCCGACCCGAGGTCGTAGCCGGCGCAGAACGCGGGACCGGCGCCACGGATGACGATCACCGAGATGTTCCGATCGCGGTCGGCCCGGCGGAGTTCGTCGAAAAGTGCGCCGCGGAGCGCGTCGTTCAAGGCGTTGCGCTTGTCGGGGCGGTTCAACGTCAGGCGTCGCACACGCGGGAGTGGATCGTCGACCAGCAGTACGTCATCGCTCATCCGTCGATCCTGCCATCCGGCTCGCCGCGCACACGTAGCCGGCGATGAGCGAGGTGCCCGGATACGGCGGTTCGGCTCATTGGAAGGGGCGGGTCCGGGCGTGCGATGAGCGAGGTGTCCGGATACGGCGGTTCGGCTCATCGCTGGGTACGTTCGCGTCATGTCGAACCCGATTCGTGTCGCCGTCGTCACCAAGGGACATCCGTTCGACGGGCCGGCATTCTTCGAGGTCTTCGATTCGACGGAGGACATCGACTGGATCCATGTCGAGCACCCCGAGGCGCTCGAGCTCGTCGAGCCGGATCGGGCCGCCGAGTTCGACGTGTTCGTCATGTACGACATGCCCGGTATCTCGTTCACCCGTTCGGACCCGCCGGCCGACTTCCTGGACCCACCCGAGGGCTACCCGGACAAGTTCCGCGCGCTCTTGGAGGAAGGAAAGGGCATGGTGTTCCTCCATCACGCAATCGCGGGTTGGCCGGCGTGGGAGGGCTACGCCGACATCGTCGGTGGTCGCTTTCACTACCAGCCTGCGGTGCTCGACGGAGTCGCCTACCCCGACTCGGGCTATCGCCACGACGTCACTCACACCGTCGAGGTCCTCGATCCCGCCCATCCGATCGTGGCCGGCGTCGACCCGTCGTTCGAGATCACCGATGAGCTGTACCTGTTCCCCGTGTTGGAGGATCGCGTCGAGCCACTGATGCGCAGCACCTACGACTTCGTCGACGCGAACTTCTACTCGGCCGACCGCGCCATCCGAGGAAGCCTCGACGATCGCACCGGCTGGAACCACCCTCCCGGCAGCAACCTCGTTGCCTGGACCAAGACGGTCGGCCGATCACCGATTGCGTACCTGCAGTTCGGCGACGGTCCCGCCACCTACGCCGACCAGACCTACCGTCGCATCCTCGGCAACGCCATCCGATGGGCCGCCACGTCCACCGGTCGCTGAGCAACAGTCCCCCGGGGACGGTCCCGGGGAGGGCCTAGGGTCCGGGTGGGGACGGGGCCGGGGAGGACCGTCGGCCGATGCTCAGATCTGGCGGTCGCGGCCTTCCCAGTAGGGCTCGCGGATCTTGGCCTTCTGGATCTTGCCGGTGCCGGTGCGCGGCAGCTCGTCGACGAAGTCGATCGAGCGCGGCACCTTGAAGCCGGCGAGGTTCTCGCGGCAGTAGGCAGCGAGCGTGCCGCGCAGCTCGTCGTCGGCGCTCACACCCTCCTGCGGGACGACCACGGCCTTGACCTCCTCGCCGAATTCCTCGTTCGGCACGCCGATCACCGCGGCGTCGGCCACCAGGTCGTGACCGGCGAGCACCCCCTCGATCTCGGCGGGGTAGATGTTGACGCCGCCAGAGATGATCATGTCGATCTTGCGGTCGCTGAGCCAGAGGTAGCCGTCGTCGTCGAGGTAGCCGACGTCACCGGTGGTGAACACGCCGGGTTCCAGGTGGACCTCGGTGGTCTTCTCCGCGGCGTTGTGGTACTCGAAGTCCATGCCCATCGCATCGCGGAAGTACAGCGTTCCGGACTCGTTCGGTCCCAGGCGTGTGCCATCGTCGCCGACGACGATGATCTCCTTGCCCGGCAGCGGCGGACCGACGCTGCCGCCCTTGGCCAGCCACTGTTCGGAGTCGATCATCGTGATCACCGACCCCTCGGTGGACCCGTAGTACTCCTTGATGACGGGACCCCACCAGTCGATCATCGCCCGCTTCACCAGCGGCGGGCAGGGCGCCGCGCCGTGCAGGACGAGTTGCAGCGACGAGCCGTCGAAGCTCGCCTTGACGTCGTCGGGCAGGTCGACGAGCCGCTTCATCTGGGTGGGGACGAGGTGGATGTTCGTGGCCCGGTACTCATCGATCAGCTTCAGCACCCCGGCGCTGTCGTACTTGTGCTGCATCACCGTGGCCGACCCGGTGATCATCGGCAGGAACGAGTACGCCCACTGGGCCGAGTGGTAGAAGGGCCCGCACAGCACCGTGGTGCCGATGCCCTCGACCAGGTCGGCGAATCCCGCGCCCACCAGTTGCCAGATCGCCGGGTCGCTGCCCTCCGGCATGCTCGACAGCGAGCTGCGGACGCCCTTGGGATATCCGGTGGTGCCGCTGGTGTAGAACATCGGACCGCCGAAGCTCTGGTCGGCAGGTTCCTCCGGCGAGCCGGCGGCGACGAAGTCGTCGAAGTTCCGGAAGCGACCGCTCGACGGGGCGCCGATCACCAGTGCCAACTCGACGTTCGGGCAGTCGTGTTCCTCGAGCGCCGTGGTGGCGACGTCGTGGAACTGGTGACCGGCGATCAACGCCTTCGAACCGGAGTCGTTGACGATGTAGGCCAGTTCGCGGGCCACGAAGTGCCAGTTGACCGGCACGAAGGTGATGCCGCTCGTCGAACACGCGAACGCGACCTCGAACCACTCGTTGCAGTTGCCGGCGACCACGGAGATCGTGTCGCCCGGCCGGATCCCCGCGGTGCGGAACCCGTCGATCAGCTGGTTGACGCGACGGTCGAGCTCGGACCACGAACGCGTCGACGTGTCGTCGGCCAGAGCGAGGTCGTTGCCGCGCGCGGCGGCAAAGGGTGCAGTCAGTACGGACATCTCAGCTCCAGGCGTTGAGGAAGGGACCGGACAGATCGGGTGGCCCGCCGTACTGGACGACGAGTTCGCGGCTGGCGAACTGCCAGCCGGCATCCGACCGGACGTACAGGTCGTCGTAGTAGGCGAGCAGGATGCCGCGTGAGTCGTCGGCGCGACACCAGTGTTCGATGATGTAGCAGCGGCCCGACCCGGTTCCGGCGGCCTCGTCGAGGTCGGCGGTGTGGTTGACGACGTTCTGCACGACCGCCTTGAAGCCGTCCATCGCGGAGTTCCACAGTGCGAGGATCGCATCGGCGCCCTCGACGCGACGTCCCTTGCCGAGCTCCCAGACCGCGTCGGTGGCCCAGGTGGAGATCCATTGTTCGGGGTTGCGGTGGACCACGGCGTCGGCATAGCCGTGGAGCAGGTCGTCGATCGTGGCGTAGCTCATCGGTTCGTCCTCGTCATCTGTCGCTGCATGTTCATCCCTGTGCTGCTCGGCGTCCCTCGGTGATGTACCGGCGGACGGTGGATTGGAAGTGGCGGGCTCGGATCTCCTGGTAGTTGCCCAGGGTCTGTCCGCGTTTCTTGCTCGACTTGAACCCGCGGGTCTGCGCGGCGAGATTCGTCGTGTCCTGGTCGAGAACCTGGCCGAGCGACGTCGGCAGGCCCGGCACGGTGGTGTAGCTGTCGTCGACGTCGAGATCGAACGGCTCGGCCGGCTGCGGCGTCGGTCCCGACCGGGGCTTGGGGCGAAGGTAGAGCACTTCGTAGATGCACCGGTCGGGATCGGGGCCGTCGGGCCGGAACCGGTAGCACAGCGGGATCTGCAGACCCGGGAAGAAGAACGCGTTCGGGAACACGAAGTACTCGATCGAGTCGATCGTCTCGGTCACCGACAGGTGCGAGAAGTCGTTGTCGTACTGCTCGCCCAGCACCTCCTGCATGTGGCGGGCGTACACGTCGCGTGCGCGCTCGCCTTCGGGGATCTCCGGGATCTCCTGGCCCGGGTTCTTGCGGTACATCAACATGTTCAAGATGCCCTGCTCGTCGGGCCGCTTCTCGGGTGGCACATGCGGGCTCGTCGTGCCGATCGTGTGGATGAACCGGCTGACGTGGTCGCCGAACACGTCGTACTGCGCGTTGGCGTCGCCGGCGGTGTAGATCGACTGCGAGTGGGTTTCGAGGATGTGGTACGCCTCGAGGAACGCCTCGGCAGATGCCTTCCAGTTGGCCGGCAGCCGCTTGCGGATGTGAACCTCGATGTACCGGTCGCCGAGGTTCCAGTTCGCGAAGTGCTCGGGAAGCACGCCGAGATACTCCTCGAGTGTCGGCGCCATCAGCTCGGGAGCGCAGTCGTCGAAGTTGACGAACACGAACCCGCCCCACAGGCCGGTGCGGATCTCCGGCAGCCGGAACTCGTCGGTGTCGACGTGGGGGAAGTCCCATTCACACGGCAGATCGACGAGCTCGCCGTCCAGTGACCAGGTCCACCCGTGGAACGGGCAGCGCAGTTTCGGGCTGTAGCCGACCGACGCGGGCGGCTTGAGCTGGGTGCCGCGGTGCAGGCACGCGTTGTGGAACGCCTTGATGCCGCCGTCGGGACCGCGCACGATCACCGCGGAGCGGTCGCCGATGTCGTAGACGTAGTAGTCGCCGGGCTCGGGGATGTGCTCTTCCCGGCAGGCCCACTGCCAGGTGCGCGACCACATGTGGTCGTGCTCGGCGGCGGCGTACTCGGGTGACGTGAACTCGTCGTAGTCGACGTCCTCGTCGCTCTCGAACGTGTACGACTGCTCGAGCAGCGGTGCCGGCGGCCGGGTCGAATCGCCGAGGATGAGGTCGCGGGTGCTCGGCCCCGGGCATCGGGCGTCGCCCGGGCGGACATCGACGGGTGTGACGGTCTCGGTCATGGCGCTGCTTTCTCGAAGTGGACGAGGTCGGTCTGGTCGAGCGCGAACGGTATGGAGGGATCGAGGATCTCCTGGAGCTCGACGATGTTGCCGTCGGGGTCGCGCGCGTAGATCGCGCGAAGTCGGGCATGGCCGAGTTCGTCGATCGTCGGTGGGGGAGCGTGGAAGGTCATGCCGTTGAGCGACAGACGCTCGTACTCGGCGTCGATGTCGACCACGTCGATGCAGAAGTGGGTGTAGCCGTGCCACGCCGGGTTGCGGGCGGGGTCGGCAGGTCGTGGTTCCGGCGACTCGTACTGGAAGAGTTCGAGGTACGCGTTGCCTGCCTTGAGCATCACCTGGCGGGCTGCGGAGCCCGGGAGCCCGATCATCCGGTCGATGATCTCGCGATCTCGCCACTGTGTGGTCATCACGACCTCGAACCCCATCACCTCGGTGTAGAACGCGGCGAGCCGATCGATGTCGGGCGTCGAGATCGCCACGTGGTGGATGCCGCGGATCATCGAGGCCGCTCGTTCGAGTGTCGGTGCATGTCCGAAGGTTCCCCCTGGCAACGACTCGGGGCCGTCCGAGCCGGTAATTGTTCACTAGGTTAGTTCCGGGGACACCACGGAGAACGGGTCGAGGAGCATCGCATGACCGACATCATCGAACAACCAGTGTCAGTGCGTGGGACCACACGCGACAAGGCGCCCGAGCCCGAACTGAGCGACACCGCGATCAGCGGCGAGCGCTACTGGTCGAGCGGATTCGCCCGGCGCGAAGAGGAAGCGTTGTGGCCGCGTGTGTGGCAGGTGGCTGGACGCGTCGACCAGATCCCCGAGCCCGGCGACTACGTCACCTACGAGATCGGGCGCGATTCCGTGATCGCCGTTCGCGGTGAGGACGGCGCGGTTCGAGTGTTCTTCAACGTGTGCCAGCACCGCGGCAACCGGCTCGTCACCGCCGAGGTCGGGTCGCTCCTCACCGGCGAGTTCCAGTGCGCCTACCACGGGTGGCGTTTCGGCACCGATGGTCGCCTCAACTGGGTGCCCGACGAGGACGACTTCCCGCAGGGCAGCCCGTGCGGGGTCCGCAACCTCGTCGAGATGCCATCCGACGTCTGGGCCGGGTTCATCTGGTTCAACATGGATCCCGATGCGGCGCCGTTGCGCGAGTGGCTCGATCCGGTCGCCGAGCATCTCGACGCCTACCGCATGGAGGACATGAAGCGCACGCACTGGGTGACGGTCGAGGGCGACTTCAACTGGAAGTGCGTCCAGGACAACTTCAACGAGAGCTATCACCTGCCGTACGTGCACCCGCAGACCCTCGCGTCGATGAACGAGCACCACAGCGGGTGCCAGTTCGACCTCTACCCGTCCGGTCACGCCCGGATGCTGATGCCCGGCGGCGCGCCTGGTCCCCAGTACCAGGGCAAGCCGGAGCGGACGATCAAGAGCCTTGGACCCGACCTCGAGTTCTGGGAACTCGACCCCGAGCCGTATCTCGATGACCTGCCGTCGCTGCGGACCGCGCTCCAGCGGCGCAAGCGTGAACTCGGCGCGTCGAAGGGGTACGACTTCTCCTCGTACTCCGACGAGCAGCTGACCGACAACTACCACTACACGGTGTTCCCGAACATCTCCTTCAGCATGAAGCCCGACGGTTGCATCTGGCTGCGCGCCACTCCGCACCCCACCGATCCCCAGCGCTGCTTCTTCGACATGTGGTACCTCACGCTCTTCCCCGCGGGTTCGAGCGAGTACTGGTCGAACTCGATGCGCGACTGGGTGTCGATCGACCATCAGGTCGAGCACCAGACCGGCATCGCCGGCGAGGTGTCGTGCGGTCCCGGCATCGATCAGGACGTCGCGATCTGGAAGACGCAGCAGCAGGGTTTGCGTTCGCGTGGTTTCCGCGGCGAGTACATGCCGTGGCAGGAGCGTCGCATCCGCTTCTTCCACGACAACATCGACCGCCACCTCGCGATGGGCCCGGTCGATGGCTGAGGAGGCACGCATCGAACTCGGCGACCTCAGCGACCTCGCCGACGGTGAGTTGCGCTGTTTCGAGAACGTGGGTCGAGACGGGATCGTGGTCTGCCGCGTCGCCGGCGCCCTGTACGCGCTCGACGACAACTGCTCGCACGCGGACACGCCGCTGAGCGAAGGGCGGCTGCGCGGCTACGGGTTGACATGTCCACTCCATGGCGCTTCGTTCGACGTGCGCGACGGCTCGCACTCGGGCCCGCCCGCATGGGAAGGCGTGGCGTGCCACCGGGTCGAGGAGTCAGACGGGATCGCCGTGGTCGTGATGGGCGGACGCGACTCAGACGACTCCGGCCCCGACGCCGGTCGCCTCCGGACCCGCTGACTCGCCGCACGTCGGGGCGCGACATCCGAGGTCTGACCGCGGACGTGTCGCCGGTCGACGCGTTCCGGTGCGAATGCGTCGACCCGGCATCGCTACGTTCGCCGCCATGACTTCGAAACTCCCGACGACCACGAGCGAGATCACCGCCGAGTGGATGACCGAAGCGCTGCGCGGATCGGGAACGATCGGCGCCGACACATCCGTGGCATCGGTGGTGCTCGACACGGGCGCCGCCGGGGTCGGATTCATGGGCGAGGTCGGCAAGGTCGGCGTGGTCTACGAGGGCGCTGCGACCGATGCGCCGACCAGCATGATCGCGAAGTTCCCGACGGCGTCGCCGGAGGTTCGAGCGATGATGCATCCCACGCGCATCTACGAACGGGAACACCGGTTCTATGCCGAGCTCGCCCCGAAGTCGTCGCTGCGCACACCCGCGGTCTACCACGTCACCTGCGAGACCGCCGATGCACCGGACGACGAGCGCTACATGCTGCTGATGGAAGACCTGTCGTCGCTCACCCTCGGCGATCAGTTGGCGGGGCTGTCGGTCGAGCAGGCCGAGCTCGCGCTCGTTGCGCTGGCCGGACACCACGCTGCGTTCTGGGGTGGGGTCGGGCTCGAGAACGCGGACTTCGTGCCGATCATCAACGGTCCGCTGAACCAGGCCGGCGCGTCGATCTACGACGCCTCGCTGCCGGGATTCATGGAGGCGTTCGGCGACGTGATCCTGCCGGAGCTCGAGGGCTACGTCGCCGGCTACGCCGCTGTGCGCGGGCAGATCCTCGACGACCTCGAGGCAATGCCGCACACCCTGGTTCACTTCGACTATCGCGCCGACAACCTGATGTTCGACACCGACGGGTCGGTCGCCGTCGTCGACTGGCAGACCATCAGCCAGGGCGGAGGTGCCGAGGATGTCGGCTACCTGTTGTCGCAGAACCTGACCGTCGACGACCGCCGGGCACACGAGACCGACCTGTTGCGCGCGTACCACGACGCGCTCGTCGCACATGGGGTCAGCGGCTACTCGTTCGAGACGTTCGAGGCCGACTACAAGGTGGGCATCGCGTGCGGCTGGGTGATCCCCGTGTTCGCCGTCGGGACCCTCGACTTCACCAGCGAACGGGCGGTGGCGTTGTGGACCGCTGTGGTCGAACGTGCGCAGGCCGCCCTGCTCGACCATGGATTCGGCGCCTGACTCGGCCCGAACGACCGCTGACCACCACGAACGACAGGAGAACGCGATGACCGGACGTCTCGAAGGCAAGACCGCAGTGATCACCGGAGCAGCGAGTGGTATCGGCGCCGGTACCTCTCGGCTCTTCATCGAGGAAGGCGCTCAGGTGGTCGTCGCTGACATGCAGGTCGACGCCGGCCGCGCGCTGGTCGCGGAACTCGGACCGCGTGCTCGGTTCGCCGAGGTCAACGTCCTCGACGAGTCGCAGGTGGCCGCAGCGGTCGACCTGGCGGCGTCCGAGTTCGGCCAGCTGGACATCATGTTCAACAACGCCGGCATCGTCGGTGCCGTCGGACGGATTTCCGAGATGTCGGCCGACGCGTGGGACAACACGATCGCGATCCTCCTGCGCGGCGTGTTCCTCGGCACCAAGCACGCCGCCCGCGTGATGCTCGAACAGAACTCTGGCGTGATCATCAACACCGCCAGTACCGCTGGCGTGATGGGAGGACTCGGGCCGCACGCCTACACGGCGGCCAAGCATGGTGTGATCGGTCTGACGAAATCGGTGGCCAACGAGCTCGCTCCCAACGGCATCCGGGTCAATGCGATCGCACCGGGCAATACCGTCACTGCGATGACCGCGTCGGTCACCAGCGGTGACCCGAACGATCTCGACAAGACCAACGAACGGATCGCGTCGATGTCGCCGCTCGGCTATGCAGGCGTTCCTCACGACATCGCCGCGGCCGCGTTGTACCTCGCCAGCGACGACTCCCGCTACGTGTCGGGGCACACGTTGGTCGTCGATGCCGGCCAGACCACCGCGGGGATGACGCCCAACCGGTTCAACGTCGGCTCGAGTCGCCAGATCCACGAGGCAGGCCGTACGAGCTGATCCGGCGGTGGTTCAGAGACGCCTGACGGGATTGGTGCCGTCCCAGCCGATCGAGGCGTCGCGCACCATGTCGTAGAACCGAGCGAGTGCCGGGGTCCGCTCGTAGATCTCGATCAGGTGGCCACGATCGGCGAGCGCATCGTGGAACGCGAACGGCATCCCCGTGGTGGTCTCGGCGTACAGCACCTCGGGATGTCCGGCCGCCGCGAGGTCACGGGAGGCGGTGACGAAGTCGTCGACGAAGTGCGCGACGTGATGGATGCGCGCGTCGCCGACGACCGGGTCATCGCCGCCGTCGTGCTGGTGGATCAGCTCGACCATCACGTCGCCCCACTGAGCGAAGGCCGAGGAGTGGTCGAAGGTCGCGTCGGCACCGCGCACGCGGACGTTGGTCAGTTCGATGTGTGCACGCACGTAGAACGGCCCGACCCCATGAGTGGCCCATGAAGCCGCGGCTTGTTCGACGTCGTCGACGGCGTAGGCGATCTGAACGGGTGCTCCGAGCACGAACAACGACCGTAGCGGTGTCTATGGTCGTGCACCGTACCGGCCATCGGGTGCGGACGATCGACAAGGAGAAGACATGGCAGTGCTGGATCGATTCGCCTTGGACGGCAGCCGAGCGGTGGTGACCGGTGCCGGTCGTGGCATCGGTGAGGGGATCGCGATCGCGCTCGCCGAGGCGGGTTGCGACGTCGTACTGACGGCTCGGCGGGTTGCCGAGATCGAGGCCGTGGCGGAACGCATCCGGGAACTCGGTCGGCGAGCCGTCGCCATACCGGGCGACATCACCGACGGGACGTTCGTCGACGAGCTCGCAGAGCGGGCGGCGGCCGAGCTGGGAGGGTTGACGCTCTGGGTGAGCAACGCCGGTGGGGCCGACGACCGTACGCCACGGCATCTCGCCGACATGCCCGACGCCCAGTGGGACTACCAGCTCGACGTGAATCTGCGAGCAGTGTTCACCGGAGCGAGAGCGGCGGCGCGGGTGATGGGCGACGGCGGTTCGATCGTCAACATCTCCTCGACCGCGGCGCTGAAGGCCTCACCGAACAACGGACCCTACGCAGTAGCGAAGGCCGGTGTCGACAGCCTCACCAAGACGCTGTCGATCGAACTCGCTCCGCGAGCGATCCGCGTGAACGGCGTTGCGCCGGGCCCGGTGCCAACCGAGGTGTTCATGGAGTTCTTCGGTGCCACCGACGACGATCTCCCGCAGCTCGCACAGAAGCTCGGCGTCCCGTTGGGCCGGCTCGGGACACCGGACGACGTCGGCAACGCGGTGGTGTTCCTCGCTTCGCCTGCTGCGTCGTGGATCACCGGTCACACGCTCGTCGTCAACGGCGGGAGCCGCTGACGACGATGCCGAGTGCGGCGAGCTCGTCGTCAACCACCCGTCGTTGCAGCTCGGTCGACCACTTCCGAGGATCGAAGACCGCCTCGGAGGCGATCCCAGGGATCATCGCCGACAACCGGTCGGCCGTGTGCTCGATGTCGATCGATACGTCGAGCCGCCCCTGATCGTCGAGATGGCGCAGGCAGGCAGCGATCCGCTCGGTGGTGCTACGCGTTCTCGCCCGTTGCTCGTCGGCAAAGGCGGACGACGACAGTGCTTCGCTCCAGAACGACAGCCAGATCCGCCAGTCGGCCTCGCGCTCGGGGTCGAGAGGGAGAACGGCCTCGATCAACCCGCGCAGGTCGCCGGGGTCGGCCGACAGCACCGCCTCGACGCGAAAGCGGGCGCGTGCGACGGCGATCCGGTACGTCTCGTGGAGCAGGTCGGCGAGATCGTCGAAGTAGTGCGACACCACGGTCGTGGAGTACCCGGCGGCATCGGCAACATTGCGGACCGTGAGCGCTCGCCGACCATGGGTGGCGACGACGTCGGCTGCAACGGTGGCGACGTCGCGACGGCGTTGCTCGTGGTCGACCTGCTTGGGCATGTACGAGCTCAGCGGTCCTTCGTGAGCGATCGGATCGTGTCGTGCAGGTGCTGGTTGCCCGACTCGTTCCGTCCGAAGATGACGTGCCCGTCTCCGATGGCGCCGAGCGCGTCGTTGATGCCGAAGATCGTCGCGCAGTCCTCGTCGCGCACCACCGCTTCGTACGTCGTCCGCTTCTCCTCGGCGATCGCGACGAGGTCACCCTCCACCGGTTCGCGGTAGTACTGGAACTGCACGGTCGTCGAGCGGTCGACCGTCGGACCGGGCAGCAGCTTGCTCAGCATCAGCGTGTCGCCGTGACCGCCCGAGATCGAGACGTTCGGAAACACGTAGTGCACGAGACTCATGTAGTCCGGGAGTCGGGCAGGATCGACAGGACCCACTTCGTCTCGTGTCATCTTGGTGGCGAACCCGACGCGCACGTGCGGTCCGAAGAAGTCGTACGTGTTGCGGTTCGTGATCGCCTTGCGTCCAATGGTGTTCCGGTGGAGGTAGCCGATGTGGTAGCCGTCGAGGTAGCCGTCGGCAGCGAGCTTCCAGTTCGGGCTCGCGATCGAGGTCGGCACACGGTAGGGGTACAGCTCATCGAGTCGCAAGGCGTCGAGCGACTCGCCGAGGCCTCCGAGCCAGGTGTCGAGGTCGAGTGTCGCGTCCGGGTCGAGCGACGCGAACACGGCGCCGTGGCGTTCCTCGGTGGGGAGTTCGATGAGGCCGCTGACGTCGATGTCACCGAACGAGTCGTCGCCTGGCACGCTCACGAGCGTGCCCTGGTTGTCGAAACTCCAGGCGTGGTACGGGCACGTGAACCGGCGGGCCGTACCGCAGTGTTCGTCGGTCAGCCGTGCGCCGCGGTGTCGGCACACGTTGAGCAGCGTCCGCGCAACGCCGTCGTCGCCGCGCACCACCACGATTGGACGGCCGGCGACGTCGTAGGCCAGGAACTCGCCGGGCTCGCGGATGTCGCAGGTCAGCGCGACGAGCAGCGGGACCCGGAGGAAGATCTTCTCGATCTCGTCCGTGTACTGGTCAGCGTCCGCGTAGGCGGACGCGGGGACCTTCATCGGGGCATCGCACATGTCGGGCAGACCCGACTCAACATTGGCGCGGAGCCGCTCGAGGATGTCGTCGAACATGGTCGTTGTGGTCGTCATGGTGTCAGTCCAGTCGGGCTTCGAGTGTCGTGGTCCGGGCGGCGGCATGGCGTCCGGCGAGGTAGCCGTAGACCATCGCCGGGCCGATGGTGCCGCCGGGCCCGCCGTAGGTCATGCCGAACGGCGAGCCCATCACGTTGCCGGCCGCGTACAGGCCGGGAATCGGCTCGCCGCGCAGGTCGAGGACCCGGGCATCGGGATCGACGCGCGGGCCACCCTTCGTGCCCAGAGCGCCGCTGTGGATCTGGAACGCGTAGTACGGGCCCCGGTCGAGCGGGCCGAGGGTCGCGTCGCGACGACCCTTGCGGTGAGGGTCTCCCCACCAACAGTCGAAGGCGCTGTCACCGCAGCGGTCAGCCCAGCCGCGCCGGTACCGAGGACGACGACGTCGACTTCTTCCACTGGCGGATCCCCTCGATCGTTGTGCAATGACTGTTGTACAACGTAGTGATCACCTCGGGGTTGCGCAAGCCCGTCCCGGGGCAGACGCCCGAGTACGGTGCCGCTTGTGGTCCTTGACGATTGCCTCGCCGGCACCGACGCGTTGGCAGCGCTCGATGCGGCCCACGCTGCTGCGTGGGCGGCGGTCGATCCGTCGCTGCTCTCGCTGTGCCGCAATCGAATGGCGATGCTCCGGCGTCACGAACCGACACTGGCCACGATGTCGGACGACGAGTGCGCCGCCCTGAGCCGTTGGAGTTCCTCGACCGGGTTCAGCGATGTCGAGCGTGCGGCCCTCGACGTGACCGAGCAGTACCTGATCGACGTCGCGTCACTGACCGATGCCCAGGTCGGGCGGCTCGCGGTCCATCTCGGCGAGCAGGGTCTGGTCGATTTCGTCAATGCACTCCTCGTCGTCGAACAGCGCATGAGCCTCGAACTGTTCTTCGAGCGGGTGCTGTGAGGTGACCGCCGAACGGCATCCACGCGTCGGGCCGGGCGTGCGTGCAGACGCGGAACTCCGCCGGGCGCTGGGCGACTTCGCTGCGGCCGCGGTTCGCAACGACGCGATCGACCCGATCACGACCGAACTGGTCCGATTGCGCTGCGCCACCCACCACGATTGCCACACTTGACTGTCGCTGCGCTCGGCAGTTGCCAAGCAGCAGGGACTCGACGAAGTGCTCGTCGCTCAGGTGGCGTCGAGCGAGCCCGCCCTCACCGAGGCGCAACTCGTCGCGCTCGAGCTCGCCGACATCCTGATGGTCGATCCGGCAGGCGCGACCGCCGATCTGCGGACGCGTCTCGCTGCGCACTTCACGAGCGACCAGGTGATCGAGCTGGCCCTCGACGTCATGAAGTGGAGCTACCAGAAGGTGCCGGTCGCGCTGGGGACCGACGTCGAGGTGGTCCCGGGTGAACTGACCGACCTGGTGTTCGACGTCGACGGTCGCTGGGTCGTGCCGCCGTGACCGCCTGCCGTGCTCTCCTGGCGTCGCCGTTGGCCTCCGACTCCGGTGGCGTCGATCCGACTCCGTAACGTCACGTTGGTGAACGACGAGATCGCAGCACTGTTCGACCTGTCCGGAAGGACAGCGCTGGTCACCGGTGCAGCCACCGGCATCGGAGAGGGCATCGCCCGGCGCCTCGCCGGCGCAGGAGCATCGGTGACGGTCATCGACATCGACCTCCCGGGCGCCGAACGCGTGGCCGCCGACATCGGAGGCGCCGCCGTACCGCTCGACGTCACCGACACCGACGCCTGCGCCGACACGCTCGGACGACTCGGCGGCCGGATCGACATCCTCGTCAACAACGCTGGGTCGTACCACGAGGCGGGCAGCATCCTCGACCAGAGCGTCGAGTCGTGGAAGCGATCGATCGACATCAATCTTGCCAGCCTGTTCAACTGCTGCAAGCCGGTTGCCGCTCGCATGGTCGAGCAGGGTGACGGAGGAGCGATCGTCAACATCGCGTCGGTCGACGGCCTCCTGCCCTGCCTCGGCACCAGCTACGACACGGCGAAGGCGGGAGCGATCCACTTCACGCGCAGTCTCGCCGTCGACCTGTCGCCGCACGGCATCCGCGTCAACGCGGTCAGCCCTGGTGTGGTGCCCGTGCCAACACTCGATCGCATGCACGCGGGCGAGATCGAGCACTTCTGGCCGAAGAACCCGTCCGTGAGTGGCCTGATGGGGCCGATCACCACCAAGCGATCGTCGAACGTGCCCCTGGGACGCAAGGGCACACCCACCGACATCGGCAACGCCGTGTTGTATCTGGTGTCCGACGCGTCGAGCTACGTCACCGGGCAGAACCTTGCGGTCGACGGTGGCTGGACGATCATCTGAGCGCGGACCCGAAACCGCAACCGAGACTGCATCTGAGACCTCAGCCGAACGGAGCACCGACATGACCGACGCCGCCGCCACGCTCCAGACACTTCTGGACGAGCGCGAGATCCACCAGGTCGCCCTGCGCTACTGCCGGGCGCTCGACACGAAGGACTGGGCGCTGCTCGACGACGTGTTCGTCGCCGACGCGACGGGCCAACTGGGCACACCGGCCACACTGGTCGGTCTCGAGGCGATCCGCGAGCGGATACGCTCGGCCCTTCAGCATCTCGACGACAGCCAGCACCTCGTGGGCAACCACGAGATCGCCGTCGACGGGGACGTCGCGACGCATCGCTGCTACCTGCAGGCACAGCACATCCGTGAGGCCGCGGTCGGCGGGCCGAACTACATCGTGGCGGGGCGCTACGAGGACAGGCTCGCCCGCACCGAAGTCGGGTGGCGGATCACGCACCGCACCCTGACCGTGATGTGGACCGAGGGCAACGTCGCCGTCGCTCACCCCGGCTGATCGACGCCCGACTCCAGAATCGGCCACGTGGTCAATTCTGGGACCTTTGGCCCTGATCGGCACCGCCGGCACCTGAGATCGTGTCACCCACACGACGATCTGGCCTGGGGGTTTCCGATGCGACAACGAAAGCATGCACTGAGCGGCGCGCTCTACGACGTGCGCGACGACGGCAATCTGACCGTCACCGCCCGCGATGGACGGGTCGGCGTCTTCACGCCCGACGGTCAATGGGTGAGCGGCGACGTGTACCACGCCGATCCGCACCTCTGCGGCTGGCTCGCCGGGCCTCAGCTCCCGCCTCGACTTGCCGTACTCCCACGATTCCGCCAGACCGAGTCCGCGAGCGCGGACCCGGCCGCCGACGGTTCGTCCACCAGCTCCACCAGCCAAAAGGAAGCCAACGCGTGACTGCGATCGACTACACCAAGCCACCGACGCTGACCTACCAGCAGCTCCTCGACACCGACAGTCACGAGGTGCCCGAGGTGCTGCGGTGGTTCTCACCGATGCCCCCGAGCGAGGCCGACGTTCCCGTCGAGCGCTACACGAGCGCCGAGTTCCATCAACTCGAGGTCGAGAAGGTCTGGACCAAGGTCTGGCAGATGGCATGTCGCGAGGAGGACATCCCCGAAGTCGGCGACCACATCACCTACGACATCGTCGGGCGCTCGATCCTCGTGGTGCGCTCCGCTCCCGACCAGATCAGCGCCTTCCACAACGTGTGCCCGCACCGTGGCCGCCGGATCCGCGAGCACGCAGGCCGCGACACCGAACTTCGCTGCGCGTTCCACGGCTTCGCCTGGGAGCTGAACGGCTGCCTCAAGCAGGTGCCGTGCCAGTGGGACTTCCCCCGGCTCGAACCCGACGAGTGGGGGTTGCCCGAGGTCCTGGTCGGCACGTGGGGCGGCTTCGTGTTCATCAACATGGACCTCGACGCCGCACCGCTCGAGGACCATTTGGGCGATCTCAGTGCTCACTTCACCCGGTGGCCGCTCGAAGACCGCTACAAAGAAGCTCACGTCGCCAAGGTGATGGACTGCAACTGGAAGGTTGCCCAGGAAGCGTTCATGGAGGCATACCACGTGGTCGCGACGCATCCGCAGCTGCTCCCGAGCCTCGGCGACGCGATCACACAGTACGACGTGTTCGGCAACTTCAGCCGGGCGATCACTCCCAACGGTGTGCCGAGCCCGCACCTCACTTGGGAGCCGACCCAGCAGGAGATCTTCGACGCGATGAGCGATCGAAACCTGGACGAGGAGCCTCGGATGATCGTGCCGCTCGACGAGACGGCGCGACATCTGGCGGCCGAATCCGCTCGGGCGGCGTTGCGGCCGGCGATCGGCGATCGAGCCGACGAGCTGTGCGACGCCGAACTGACGGAGAGCATCTACTACACCGTGTTCCCGAACTTCCATCCGTGGGGCGCGTACAACCGGATCGTGTACCGGTTCCGGCCGTACGGCAACGATCACCGCAGGTCGATCATGGAGTGCATGTTCCTGTCGCCGTACCCCGGCGACGAGCGACCGCCGGCCGCCCCGATCCACTGGTTGACCGACGACGACGATTGGACGGTGGCCACCGAACTGGGCATGCTCGCACGGGTGTTCAACCAAGATGTCTACAACCTGCCCGAAGTCCAGCTCGGCCTCGAGGCGATGATCAAGCCGGGCGTCACGTTCGCCGACTACCAGGAGACCAAACCGCGGCACTTCCACGCCATCCTCGACGAGTGGATCGCTCGATGACCGTTTCCTTCGACGCCACCGACGACGCGGTGGTGCAGTGCCCCTATCCGCACTACCGGGAGATGCGCGATCAGGCGCCGGTGCTCGAACTCGACGGTGCCCAATTCGGCCGTCCGGGCGAGCGCATCTTCGCTGTCTCGCGCCACGAGGACGTCAAGCGGATCCTGCACGAGCCCGCGACGTTTTCGTCGAGGTTCGGCACGCCGGCAGCGAAACCGTCGCCCGAACTTCTTGCGCGGTTGCGGGAGGTGATCGCGCAGGGATGGCCCAATGTGCCGACGATGCTCACCGAGGACCCGCCCACGCACACCCGATACCGACAGCTCGTCTCGAAGGCGTTCACGCCGAAACGTGTGAAAGAACTCGAACCTGCGATCCGCACGATCTGCGACGAGCTGGTCGACGGGTTCGACGGGGCCGGGCACGTCGACTTCCTCAACTCGTTCGCCGTCGCGCTGCCGGTGCGGGCGGTCGCGGTCATCCTGGAGGTGCCCGAGACCCGGCAGGCGGAATTCAAGCGTTGGGCCGATTCGTCCGTTGCAGCGATCGGACGTGCGATCACCGACGACGAGCGTGTCGCCGCCGAACTGGACATCGTCGAGCAACAGCGGTACTTCGCGTCCGAGATCGAGGATCGACGGGACAACCCCCGCGACGACTTCCTGACCGATCTCCTGAACGCCGAGCTGACGCCGGCAGACGGCGTCGAGGGCGGTCAGCTCGGCATGGCCGAGATGCTGTCGATCATCCGTCAGATCCAGGTCGCCGGCAGCGAGACGACCGCCAGTCTGCTCGCTGACGTGATGGTCCAGCTCGCCGATCATCCAGACGAGTGGGAGCGGCTCAAGGCCGACCCCTCGCGGGCGCCGCTGGTCGTCGAAGAGGCGCTGCGCTGGGCGAGCCCGAACCAGGGTCTGTTCCGGATCGTCACGGCCGATACCGAGATCGCCGGCACGCCCATCGCCGCCGGTTCGACGGTGTGGGTGATGTACGGATCGGCTGACCACGACGACCGTGTCTTCGAGGACCCCGAGGAGTTCCGCCCCGACCGGCCGGGGGTGAACCAGCACCTCGCCTTCGGTCACGGCATCCACTTCTGTCTCGGCGCTGCGCTGGCACGTCTCGAAGCGGTGTGCGCACTGCAAACGCTGGCCGCACGGCTCGACACGATCGCCGTCGTCGACCAGACGTCGCTGCGCTACGGCCGCAGCTTCATCCTCCGCGGCCTGGAACATCTCGAGCTCGACGTCACCTACCGATGAGCGAAAGGCGCGTCTGCGACCGTTTCGCTCATCGCCGGGCCGTGTCGGTGAGTTGCGATGAGCCAAAGGCGCGCATGCGGTGGTTTTGCTCATCGCTGGGCTCATGATTCGTCGCGAGGGTTCGGTAATCTCGCCGCCGTGACCGATCAGCTCGTCTCGCCCGAGGTCGCACCACTCTCGGAGTTGATCGACCTGACCGGACAGCGGGCGTTCGTCACGGGCGGCGCCAGAGGCATCGGAGCGGCGATCGCACGCCGCTTGGTCGATGCCGGTGCGTTCGTCACGGTCGGCGACATCGACGTCACGTCGACCGCCGCGGTCGCCACCGGAGCCGACTTCGTCAGCTGCGACATCACGCGTCCGGACGACGTGGACGAAGCGGTTCGTGCTGCGGCCGGACACGACGATCGGCTCGACATCGTCGTCAACAACGCGGGCATCTTCCCGACCACCGGACCGATGATCGATGCCTCCGACGACTTCGTCACGCGCATGCTCGACGTCAACGTTCGCTCGACGTTCAGCGTCGCACGGCAGGCTGCCCGGCACATGCCGCAGGGCGGCTCGATCGTGAACCTTGCGTCGATCGCGGCGCTCGGTGGCGGAGCCAACATCTCGGCCTACGCCGCCTCGAAGGCCGCCGTCGTGTCGCTCACGCGTGCCTTCGCCCGCGAGCTCGGGCCACGAGGCATACGCGTGAACGCCGTGGCCCCGGGCGTGATCGACACACCTGGCGTGCAGGACCAACTCGAGCCGCTGAAGGCCAGCGGCGTCGACATCGCGTCCCGGATCTCTGCGAACCCCCTCGGGTTGGTCGGACAACCCGATCACGTGGCGCGAGCCGTGCTGTTTCTCGCGTCCGGCCTCGCGGAGTTCGTCACCGGGCACGTGCTCGTCGTCGATGGAGGCTCGACCGCATGAGCGACGTGTCCAATCCCACCCCGACGGTCGAACAACTGCTCGCCATCGAGGCATGTCGAGAGGCATCGCGCCGGTACTCGTACGGCGTCGACCGGCTCGACGTCGAGGTGATGAAGTCCGCGTACTGGCCTGATGGCACGGACGACCACGGCGTGTTCGTCGGCAATGCGTGGGAGTTCTGCGAACGCGTCGTCGGCACTCACGACGCGTGGGAGTGGACGATGCACACCACCTCCAACCACCGGGTTCAGATCGACCCCGACGGTGTGCACGCACGCGGCGAGGCTCTGACGGTTGCGTACCTGTTCCACCGCGACGAACGCCGACTGTCGACGTTCTATGGCCGCTACCTCGACAGCTACGAGTGTCGCGGCGGCGAGTGGCGAATCCTGCACCGCGTGTGCGTACACCACGGCTCGACCACCGAAGCGGTCCCCGATGCGATGAAGCTCGACGTCGACAAGTTCCGTCCGGGTTCGTTCGACCGTCCCTCCACCAACCGACCGATCGGACCCTGATGCCTCGTTTTGCCAAGGAATGTGCCGCCGCTGATCCAACGGGGTTCGCGCTCGTCGACGGCGAACGTGAGTTGACCTGGTCGCAGGTCGACGAGGCGCTGAACCGGTGCGCCAACCTGTTGCTCGAGGCCGACCGCTCCGGTGCGCTCGGGCCGGCGCATCGCATCGCCGTGTTCGCCGAGAACTCCGCCGAGACCGCACTCGCACATCTCGGCGGGCTGCTCGCGGGAGCGTCGTCCGTGCCGGTCAACTTCCACCTGACGGCCTCCGAAGCGGCGTACATCCTGTCCGACTCCGACAGTCGGGTGCTCTTCGTGGGCCCAGAGACCGCCGAGCGCGGGGTCGAGGCGGCCCGCGAGGCCGGCGTCGAGTTGGTGATCGGCTGGAACTGCGACGGGATCGACGGGGTGATCGACTGGGACGCTTGGCTCGGTGGTGGATCGACCGATGACCCGCCCGACGAGGTCGTCCCGCGGCCGAACCTGCTGTACACCTCGGGCACCACCGGGTTGCCGAAGGGGACCGAGCTCCCGCCGACCATGTTCGCTGGTGGCACGAACATGGTCGAACACCTCGAGGTTCTCGCGCAGGGCGCCTTCTCGGGGTTCGGCACCCACCTGGTGGTCGGGCCGATGTACCACACCGGCCCGTTGTCGGGCATGCGCTTGTTGTGCGCGGGTGTGCCCTCGGTGATCCTGTCGAAGTTCGACCCCGAGGCGACCCTGGCAGCCATCGACACCTACAAGACCGAGACCAGCGTGATGGTCCCGACCCACTTCGTGCGGTTGCTCGCCCTGCCCGACGAGGTCAAGGCGAAGTACGACGTCAGCTCGATGAAGATGCTTGCCCACACCGGCGCCAAGTGCCCCGTCGAGGTGAAAGCCGCGATGATCGAGTGGTTCGGGCCGGTGTTCCGCGACGCGTACGGTGCCAGCGAGGTGGGGACGGTCTGCACGATCTCCAGCGAGGAGTGGCTCGAACATCAGGGCTCCGTTGGTCGGTCGGTTCCGCCGTTCACCGCCGTGATCCTCGACGAGGACATGAACGAGGTGGCAGCGGGGACCGAAGGCAGGCTCTTCTTCCGCGACGCGACCGGGCGCGGGATCATCTATCCGAACGACCCGGAGAAGACCGCTGCGTCGAACCCCGAACCCGGACTGTTCACCCTCGGCGAGATCGGCTACATGGATTCCGACGGTTACGTCTTCATCACCGACCGGTTCAGCGACATGGTCGTCTCGGGTGGAGTCAACATCTATCCAGCGGAGGCCGAGCAGTTGCTGATCGACCATCCCGGCGTCGCCGACGTCGGGTGCGTGGGCGTGCCACATCCCGACATGGGCGAGATGCTCGTGGCGCTCGTGATGCCCATCGATCCGGAATCGCCACCCGACTCGGCAGAACTGTCCGACTGGCTGCGCGAGCGTCTCAGTCACTACAAGTGCCCTCGCGAGTACCACCTCGTCTCGGACCTGTTGCGCAACACGATGGGCAAGATCAACAAGCGCCGGTTGCGCGATGCATGGCTCGCCGGCGACCTCGAAGAACTCGTCACGACCTGAAAGGCTGACATGACCGACACTGAAACAACCCGCGGTCGGGAACAACCCCTCGTCGACCCCGACATCAGCGTGGAGGACTTCACCGCGCAGGCGACCGAATGGTTCGAGGCGAACGCCACGCGGCGCGCAACGCTCGACGCCGGACTCGTCTGGGGGGAGGGCGAGTTCGACGTGTCGGTGTTCAGCGACATGTCGTTCGAGGACGAGCGGGCTCACATCCTCTCGATCGCCGAGTGGGTGCAGAAGAAGGCAACGCAGGGCTACCACGCTGTCGACTGGCCCGTCGAGTACGGCGGGCTCGGGCTGAGCCGTGCGCACGCACGAGCGCTGGGCCGAATCGAGCGTCAGTACCAGTCGCCGGGCGGCCACGAACTCGTCAGCGTCACCGTCGGCCTCGTCGCGAGCACGATTCGGCTGCTCGGCAGCGATGCCCTCAAGGATCGATTCGTCGCCGACCTTCGTCGAGCCGACATCCTGGCCTGCCAGCTGTTCAGTGAACCCGGTGCGGGTTCCGACCTGGCCGGGCTGGCGACCCGTGCGGTTCGTGACGGCGACGAGTGGGTGATCAACGGCCAGAAGGTCTGGAGTTCCGGCGCGCAGTTCAGTCAATGGGGCGAGCTGATCGCGCGAACCGACCCGGACGTGGTGAAGCAGCAGGGCCTCACCGCATTCATGCTTCCACTCGATGCGCCTGGCGTCGAGGTGCGTCCGATCAAGCAGATGAGTGGCGGATCATCGTTCTGCGAGGTGTTCTTCAGCGACGTCCGGGTCCCCGACGATCTGCGCCTCGGCGAGGTCGGCGAAGGTTGGAAGGTCGCGACGACGACACTCAGCTTCGAGCGTGACCACTCCGAGTCGGGCGGTGAGGGTTCGGCCTCGGGCGGTTCGTGGAAGCAGTTGCTCGCCACCGCCCGGATGATGGGCGTCACCGACGACCCGGTGATGCGCGACAAGTTGGCCAAGGTCTACATCCACGGCCGGGTCGAGTCGTACACGAACCGCCGCGCCGCGGATCTCGCCCGGTCGGGAACGCCCGGCCCGGAAGGTTCGCTCGGCAAGTTGCTGTGGACCGAGGGAATGACCGAGGTGGGCGAGATCATCGGCGACATCCTCGGGGCGAAGCTGCTCGCCGATACGGGGGAGTGGGGCACCTACGCATGGAACGAGCATCTGCTCGGTGCCCCCGGCTATCGCATCGCCGGCGGCTCCGACGAGATCCAGCGCAACATCGTCGGCGAACGTGTCCTCGGCTTGCCCCGCGAACCGCGCGCCGACTCGGGCCCGTGGAGTTCCATTCCCCGCTGACCGTTTCGGTCAGGCTCGTTGTTCGGGAGGAGGGAACGCCGGCACCGAGCGCTGACAGGTCGGCGGGGATCAGTCGGAACCGTTGCCGGCGAGCGTCGGCCCGAGGCCGGACCACAGCAGCTGACTGACGTCGCGCACCAGGGCGTCGAGGTCGCCGTCGTCGTCGCGCAGCCACATGGTGGTCACCACTTGGAGGGCGCCGACGATCGCCCATGCCCACGTCTTCGCCCCGTCGGGATCGAGGCCGATGTTGGTGCGGGCGGCGCTGAACACGGTGACCATCGAGGCGGCTGATCGATCGACGAGACGCCGGAACGGTTCGGTGCCCGGCGGCGAGGAGTTCACGAACAGGAACAGGTTGCGGTCGCTCTCGATCGCAGTCACGTAGCCGCGCAGCGCTGCCTCGAAGGACGCGCCCGGGTCGTTCGCCGATGCGCTGGCGATGGTGACCGAACGATCGATGTGGTCGATCAGCGACTCGGACAACGCAGCGGCAAGCGCTGCCTTGTCGCCGATCGTGCGATACAGGATCGGCTTGGTCACCGACGCGCCGGCAGCGATGTCATCCATCGTGGCGTCGGGTCCCTGGGCTCGGATCACCTCGGCAGCAGCGTCGAGCAACTGCGTCCGGTCGGCGACGACCTGCCCGCCCTTCGGCCGCCCCGGGCCGCGTCGACGGGGGCTCGGCTGGGTCATCCCAAAAAAATCTACTCCAAGTAAATTGCGGACGGCGCGACCGTGTTACGTTTCGGCGCATGACGACGATCGACTCGCCGCCGACCACGCTTCCCTGGCACCTTCGCGACAACTGGGCGCCCGTGCTCGACGAACGCACCGACACCGAGCTTCGCGTCGACGGATCGATTCCCGACGTCCTCCAGGGCACCTACGTCCGCACGGGGCCCAACCCAGCGTCGGGCACGTCCGATCACTGGTTCTTCGGCGACGGCATGGTGCACGGCGTGCGCATCGCCGGCGGCAAGGCCGAGTGGTACCGCAACCGTTTCGTCCAGACGCCGAACATCACCGACCCCGACAGCGGCGACGTGATGGCAAACATGGGTGACCTGACCCGAGGAACCGCGAACACCCACGTGCTGGCGCACAACAAGAAACTGCTCTGCCTCGAAGAGGGCCACTGGCCGTGGGCGATCGACACCGAACTCAACACGCTCGGCTACGAGAACTTCGGTGGTGCGCTCACCACGTCGATGACCGCCCACCCCAAGATCTGTCCTGTCACCGGAGAGCTGATTGCGTTCAGCTACATGAGCCCGGAGCCGCCGTTCCTGCACTACATCCGCATCAGCGCCGATGGTGTCCTGCAGCAGCTCGAAGGCATCGAGATCCCGAACATGGTGATGATGCACGACTTCAACGTCACGCAGAACCATGTCGTGTTCATGGACCTGCCGGTGTGCTTCAACCTCGGGGCGCTCGAAACCGGCATGCCGTTCCAGTTCAACCGTGACGCCGGAGCTCGTCTCGGCGTGATGCCGCGCAACGGCACCAACGCCGACGTCCGTTGGTTCGAGATCGACCCGTGTTACGTCTTCCATCCGGTCAACGCCCACGAGTCGGGCAGCACGATCGTGTTGCACGTGTCCCGCCAGCCCGAGGCGTTCGGGTCGAGCAACGACGACTATGCCGAGGTCGGCCGCCTCTGGAAGTGGACCATCGATCTCGATGCCGGCACGGTCACCGAGGAACAGATCGACGATCGCCCCGGTGACTTCGGACGCGTCGACGACCGGTTGGTCGGCCTCGACGCCCGGTACGGCTACCTGATGGCGATGGCCGGCGAGGGCAACGCCGAAGAGCCCGTCTACGGATCGGCGCTGTGGAAGTACGACCTCACGAACGGCGCCTGCTGGGAGCACCAGCTCGGCAACGGTGTGCGGGGAGCCGAGCCGGTGTTCGCACCAGCATCGCCCGACGCAGGAGAGGACGAGGGTTGGGTGATCAGCCTCACGCACGACACGAACTCTGACGAGTCTCGACTGATCATCGTCGACGCCCAGAACTTCTCGGCACCGCCGGTCGCGACGATCCATCTGCCGCGTCGCGTGCCCTATGGTGCACATGGCAGTTGGGTGCCGGACAGCAAGATGGTCTGAACACGCAATCGAATACAACTGGGGAACAACCAATGAGGGGGACAACATGACCAGGAACCGCACCGCGCGCGTTCTCGCAGGACTGACGGCGCTCGCGCTCGTCGCAGCATCGTGCGGAAGTGACTCGGACTCTTCCGACAGCGCCGCTCCATCGGACACCGACGCGACGGAGACCACTGTCGCCGACACCGAGCCCGCTGACTCCGCGCCGGCCGACTCCGCGCCGGCCGACACCGAGCCGGACACCACCGAGCCGATGGGCGACGAAGAGGGCTTCTTGGCGCTGGCGCCGCCAGACGGTGACCCGATCATCGTGGGGATGGTCAACACCGAGGGCAGCCCCGGACTCGACTTCCCGGAGATCTCGGCGTCCACGCAGGCAGCCGTCGACTTCCTCAACGATCACGGCGGCCTCGGCGGCCGACCGATCGAGTTCGAGGTGTGCACTGCTGCCGGTTCGCCGGAGACCTCGCAGGCCTGCTCCCAGGAGTTGGCCGGCAAGGACGTCGAGTTGGTCATGCTCGGACTCGACCTCTTCCCCGGCTACGACACGTTCACGGCCTCGAACATCCCGGTCACGGGCATCCTTCCGATCCTGCCGGGTGACTACACCGCGAACGCGCTGTTCCTCGGCGGTGGCAACACCACCACGACGTCGGCAATGGCCGCGTTCGCCCAGCAGAACTTCGGTGCCACGACCGCCGGCATCATCAGCGCCGACAATGCGGGCGCCAACGGAACCGAAGCAGACCTCAAGAAGGCGCTCGACGCGGTCGGCATCACCTACGTCTCCATCAAGGGCGGTGACAACGAGACCGACGCCGGCTTCCAGGGTCTGATGGCCCAAGCAACGGCAGATGATCCCGACGTCCTGTACTCGCTCTATGCCGATGCCGGCTGCATCGGCACGATGCGGGGCCGAGTCGCGTTGGGCATCGAAACCCCGGTGATCACGACCGCCATCTGCAACAGCGCCGAAGTGATCGACGTCGTCGGCGACGACGCCGAAGGCTGGTACTTCATCGGCGCGTCCACCGAGGAGTCCGGCACGCCAGAGGCCGATGACTTGCAGGCGATCCTGCAATCCCTCGGCTTCACGAACTCCACCGAGCTCGGGCTGGGTGGACTGGGAGTGACGGGCATGCTGAGCCTCGCGACCATCGCCAACATGATGGCTGCTGACGGTGAAGAGGTCACTGGTGCCTCGATCTACGAGACACTGGGAGCATCCGATGGGGCAGTCAACTGGCCCGATGGTTTCCCGTTCTCGTGTGGCTCAGCACCGGCGTACCCGACCGTCTGCAACTTCATCTTCCCGATCGCGACGTACGTGCCCGGGACCGGAATCGAAACCGTCCCAGGCTACGAGGCGTTCGACACCACCCCCTACCTTCCGTGACGCCGGTCGCACGGCGACTCGATGACTGACTACCTGTTCTTCATCCTCCTCGGAACCGGGGCCGGCGCGATCATCGCAGCGTTCGGCCTCGGTCTCGTGGTGACATATCAGGGTTCCGGCATCGTGAACTTCGCCTATGGGGCGATGGCCACGTGGACCGGCTACGTCTACGCCGAGTTGCGCCAGGGCGCCTACCCGTTCCCGATCCCGGGGCTCCCGGACCGGTATCACTTCGGTGATGACGTCGGGATCTGGTGGGCGTTCGGGTTGGCACTGCTGACAGCGGCACTGATGGGCGTGCTCGTCTACCAACTCGTGTTCCGACCGCTGTATCGGGCGCCGGCACTGGCCAACATCGTGGCCAGCGTCGGACTCGTGATCGTTCTCACGTCGCTGATCGAGCGACGATTCGAGGACAACGCCGGTCTCCGGGTGGATGCCATCCTCCCGCGGGAGCCGGTCACGATCATGGACGGTGTCACCGTGCCGCGCGACGGCCTCTGGCTGGTGCTCATCGTCCTCGTGATGGCCGCGGGGATGTGGATCGCGTCGCGGTACACCCGGCTCGGCCTCGCCACCCGGGCAGCGGCGGGGAACGAGAAGGGCGCGATCCTGCTCGGCTACTCGCCGCAACGGTTGGCGCAGTCCAGTTTCGTGGTGGCGTCGCTGATCGGTGGGCTCGTCGTGATCCTCGCGTCCCCGATGATCCAGCTGTCGTCGGGGGTGTTCACGTTCGGTTATCTCATCCCGGCGCTCGGAGCAGCGCTGATCGGGGCCTTCCGAAAGGTCTGGCCGACCGTGCTCACTGGTTTGGCGATCGGCCTGCTGCAGTCGAGTTTCACCAAGATGCAGACCGATTTCAGCTGGTTCCCGCAGTACGGGGCGCGAGGGCCTCCCGTTTCTGGTGATCATCATCGCCATGGTGGTCCTCGGCGAGCGGCTGCCCGACCGCGGTTCGGTCGAGAGCTTCAAGATGCCTGCGATTCCGCCGGCAAAGGTCACGACGGCGAGCATTGTCATTCCCGTCGGGCTCGCGGTGGCCGGACTGTTGGTACTGAGCCCGCTGTGGCGTGGCGCGATCATGACCACGACGATCGCGACCGTGCTGGCGCTGTCGTTGGTGCTGCTGTCCGGTTTCGGTGGCCAACCGTCGCTGGCCCAGTTGGCCTTCGCCGGCGTTGCCGGATTCGCGCTGTCCAAACTGGCGATGCAGTGGGACATCCCCTTCCCGATCGCGCCGATCCTCGCGTCGTTGATCGCGATGGTGTTCGGGGTGATCGTCGGTATCCCCGCACTTCGTGTACGCGGGACCAATCTCGCGATCATCACGCTCGCCGGCGGCGTCGCGATCAACGAGTTCATCTTCAAGAATCCGAAGTACGTCGGCGATGCCTCGACCGGTGGCGCCAAGATTCCGAATCCGAAGCTGGGCAACTGGGACCTCGGTCTGATTCTCGGCGATCAGGCCTCGAGGCCGATCTTCGGCATCTTTCTCGTGGCGGTCGCCCTCGTGTTGGCGATCGCGGTGGCGAACATCCGCAAGAGCTCGTCCGGCCGCCGCATGTTGGCGACACGATCGAACGAGCGAGCCGCAATTGCGAGCGGCGTCAACATCGCACGGGTGAAACTCGAGGTTTTCGCAGCATCGGCCTTCATCGCCGGTGTTGGCGGGTGCCTGATCGCCTACCGGTTCGGGAGCGTCTCGGATGCGTCGTTCGGGACCGTGGCGTCGTTGACCGCGCTCGCTGTTGCCTATCTCGGCGGTATCACGTGCGTGAGTGGCGCTGTCACGTCCGGTATCACGGCCAGCGCCGGCGTGGCGTTCTACCTGCTCAGCAACATCACCGACAGCCTCGGTCAATGGGAGGTCTTCATCGGCGGCGTGCTGCTGATCCTCACGGCGATCCTGAATCCCGAGGGCATCGCAGGTGGCATCCGCCAACAGGCTGCGGCCGCCAAACGCAAGCGGGAGCTGAAATCTCAGCCTGCCCCGGTCCCCGTCCCCGCCGCCTGACGATCTTCCTGCGGTGAGCGAAGCGGCCGGATACGGTCGGTTGGCTCATCACAGGGCGACACCAGCCGGTTGCGATGAGCGAGGTGCGCCTATGCGGTCGGTTGGCTCATCGACACGGGGGTCTCGGTGACGTTGGTCGGGCCGATCTCGAGCCAGTGGTACATGTGCTCCCAGAAGTGGCGGATCTTGGTCTCGTTGTAGTTGCCGAAGACGACCTCGTCCTGGCCGAGCGCCTTGAGCCCGCGCTGCACCTGAGGGAGGTTGATCGAGTCCTGCTGGAAGATCTTCGACGTCGGGCCGAGTTCCGGGGCCATCGTCCAGTCGTCGTCGGGGCCGAGATGGGTGACCTTCGCCGGTGCGGGACGGTTGGCCTGGTCCTTCCAGGGGACGAACATCATCACTTCGAAGATCGATTCGTCGGGATTGTTCCCGTTCGGGCGGAACCGGTAGAAGAGCGCGTTGAAGGTGCCCCACGGTGACCAGTTGGGGAACACCGAGTAGTACATCGCGTCGAGCAGCTCGGCGTCGCTGAACTGCTCGGGGTCGAGTTCGTCGCCGTACTGGGCTCGCAGTCCTTCGCGTCGCTGTGCGGCGATCCATGCCCGGACTTCGGCCGGGTCGTCGACGCCCTCGGGCGGTACCGGCGTGCTCAACGGTGCGTCGAGCACACCCTCGGGCGTCGGGCCGCCGATCCACTTGCACAGGTGTGGATCGCCCTGGGTGACCGGCCCGTCGAGGTGGTTGCCCTCATCGTCGAACAGGCTCTCGTTGCCGTCGAGGTCGATCACCTTGACCCGGCCGAGCTCGACGCGCTCGTAGACGTGACCGTTCATCGGATGCCGGTAGCGGGCGTACTGCATGCCGTCGTCGAGGCGCTCGTAGTGGGGCATCCCCTCCAGGTGCGGACTCTCGATGCCCTGCGGCGAGATCGCCCGCGAGAAGTTGGCGTAGGTGTCGTACCGGGTGTTGGCGTCGCCGAGGTAGTCCATCAGCGTCGGATGCGTCGCGACGACGTGGTACGACTCCATGAACGCCTCCTGGCACGCCTTCCAGTTGACCCGCATGATCTTCTCGACATGAGCAACCTTCACTCGTCGCTCGAACGGATAGGCCGCGAAATGGTCGTCGAGGCCCGCAAGGTGATCGGCCAGTGGCCCGGCGTCGGGGTCGGGGTTGACGAACACGAAGCCGTGCCAGGTGTCGACCCGCGCCTCGGGGAGGGCGTAGTCAGCCGCGGTGACGCTCGGGAAGTCCCACTCGCAAGGAATTTCCTTCAGCGAGCCATCGAGATTCCACGACCAACCGTGGAACGCACAGCGCAGGTTCTTCGCCCCCTCGCCGTGTGCCTCGCGGAGCCGTCGCCCGCGGTGTAGGCAGGCGTTGCGGTAGGCCTTGATGCCGTCGGCGGTGCGCACGATCAGGAACGACATGTCGGCGATCTCGTAGACGTGGTAGTCGCCGACGTTCGGGATCTCCTCCTCGAGACAGGCGAGCTGCCAGACCCGGCTCCAGAGCTTCTCCACTTCGAGCGCGTGGAACTCGGGCGAGGTGTAGTACCACGCGGGGACCCGTGTGTTTCCCTCGCGCAGCCCCACGCGTGACTCGGCGCGCAGGAGGTCGGACACTGGGTGGGAGTCGGCGTCGAGCAACTCGGAGAGGCTGACGCCTGCTGAGCGGTTGGTGCCGGTGATCGTCTCGGTCATCGCTTCATGATCGCGCGTCGGCCGGTTCGAGGTACGGGCCGAGCACCTGCTGCATCCGCAACCGCTCGGGGATTCGTTCGGATCCGATCACGCGGTCGATCTCCTCGTGGAGATGCCAGATCCGTCGCTCCTGGTAGTTGATCGGTATGCCGCGCAACGCGGGCGATTCCATCGAACGCTGCATCGGCGCCATGTTTCGTTCGTCCTCGGCCATGATCTGGTTGTAGACGCCGCGCCGGTACTGCCAGTGCTCGGGGAGCGCGTCGGGATCGAATCGGTCCTCGCCGTCGGGTGGCAGTGCGTAGTAGATCCAGTCAAGACGGGTCGTGTTCTTGTCGATCGGCCAGAACAGGTTGATCGGAAAGCCGATCCGACCGAGCGGGATGATGGCATTCGGGAACAAGCTGACCGCAGTGCTGGTGCAGTCGACCATCGGTGGCACACCATCGATTGTCGGGAAGGGCGTCTGATCGATGTGTTGCCAGTCGTCCCATGCGCGGAGCCCCATCCGCGAGCAGTGCTGCGTCGAGAACGGCGTGATCATCCGGCTGTGACCGTGCGGGTACAGACCCATGGCGGCGCCGCGGTTGTCGAGCACGCTCACGCCGTCGTGGGAGTGGATGTGGCGGAAGTGGTACACCTCCAGGAACGCCTCGGCCGTGACCTTCCAGTTGCACGGCACGATGCGTGACTCCCGGTAGACCTCACGGAGCCGTTCACCCTGGAACGGCTCGAGCATCTCCCAAGCCGGTCCGAGCCAGTCGCGCAGTGGCGTCGCCTCGGGGTTCCGGTTGACGAACACGAAGCCGGCGGCGGTCTCGCAGCTCGCCTGTGGGAGGCAGCGCTGTGTCCAGTCGAGGTCGACGAAGTCGCGTTCGTCGGGCACCGAGACGAGCGTGCCGCCGTCGATCTCGTAGGTCCACGAGTGATACTGGCACCGCAGGCGACGGGCGGATCCCCGCTCGTCGCGCACGACCGGCGCGCCCCGATGCTGGCAGGTGTTGTAGAAGCAGCGGATCTCGCCGTCGGTGCCCCGCACGATCAGCAGGGGCACACCGAGATCGTCGAACGTGATGTAGTCGCCGGGCTCCGCGACGTTCTCGGCTCGGCCGGCGATCACCCACGTGTTGGGCCACAGGAATTCCTGCTCCAGGTCGTGGAACTCGTCGCTGGTGTGGCGCTCGGTGGGGATGTCGTGGAACGCCGGAAACCCGTCCGGCGGCGCGGTGCGGGCGAACTCGAATTGCATGTCCGCCACGATGCGGTCGATCAGGGCCGGGTCCATCTCACACCTTGGAGCTGGTCTTGCCAGCCGGCGAGTTGGCGAACATTGCCTCGGAGTCGAAACCGATTCGGGCATCGGGATCGATGCGGATCACGACGCGGCCCGGCGAGTCGAGGTGGCGGACGAAGGCGGCCTGTGCGGATTCGTCGGTCGGCCGGACCTTGCGGGCGAGCACCGGGTAGAACCAGTCGAGTGTCGCCCGGTCATCGAGCACCGTGGCATTGCCCTTGTAGGTGACAGCCTGGCTGATACCGATGTCGGTGCCGCGGCTGCTGACAGCGATCGCCACGCGGGGTCGCGCCTCGACGGCGGGCACGCGCTTGCGTCGCCGGGTACACGTGAGCCAGAACGCGCCATCGTGGTAGACGAAGTTCATGATCACACCGACCGGGTCACCGGTCTTGGTGGTCCACATGAACGTGCACTCGGTCTGCGTATCGAGCAGGACCTCCTCCCGGTCGCCCGACAGGGTGAACACCGAGACGTCCTCGTAGCTGTCGGTGTACCCGGAGTCGTCGTTCTGCTCGCTCATCGGTCTCCTCGTGGTCGCATGGTCGGGGGTCGAATGGTGGTCGCGCCGTGGGCGTCTCCACCGAACGGGATCGTCCGGAGGGGACCCGTTCAGTTTCGTCGCTGGGGCGTCTCGGCGACGAAGGGGAGGGCCGCCCGACGGCTTGGCCGGTGGAGACGGTGCCCGGTAGGGTTCGCCGGACCATCAGCTCGTCAGCTACTCCCTGGGGGATCAGACATGCTCGGAGATCGCTGGATCTACGACCGCGTTCCGACCGAACGCTTTCCGAACTACACGCGGGGCAACGCCGGCGAGGTGCTCGCCGACCCGGTGAGTCCGATCGGCTGGACGTTCTGTTGCGAGCCCGGCATGGTCCGGGGATGCGTCGACGGATTCGAGCAGATGGGTGTGTTCGACGCCCTGGAGTACGACCAGGAGTTTCCCGAGACCTTCGGACTCTTCGGCGGCTACTTCTACAACTCGCTCACCCAGTCGCGTCTCTTCGGTATCCGTTCCGGAGCCGGTTG
Source organism: Ilumatobacteraceae bacterium (assembly GCA_963698435.1). GTDB lineage: Bacteria > Actinomycetota > Acidimicrobiia > Acidimicrobiales > Ilumatobacteraceae > Sva-07. Next base: position 64,755 of record CAVOQV010000007.1, read on the forward strand.
GGAGGCGATCGACAACACCTTCTTCGACACCGAGAGCCAGCAGATCCCCGCCTACGTCGCTGCGGACTGGCACGACTCGCCGCGACACACCCAGAAGCTACAGCTCACCGTCGGCTGGTGTCTCACCACGCCGAACGTGCCCGAGATCGACCGCCAGAAGCCCGAGGTCAAGGCCCTGCGCGACAGCCGGCCCGACCTGTCGACGCTCACCGACGTCCAGCTCCTCGCCCGCGCCCGCACGATGCAGCGCTACCTCCGAGCGACGTTCTCCCAGGTCGTGTGGGCGGCGCTCGGAAGCTCGGTCGGCAACGGCATCCTTCCGACGCTGATCACCGACGACCCGAGCGCGATCGGGAAGCTGATCACCGGCATCGGTGACGTCGACTCGGCTGACATCGCCGGCCGCATCTTCCGGCTCTCGCGGCAGGTCAACGCGAGCGACGAGCTCCAGGCGGCCTTCGCCGAGGGCAACGAGGGCGTGTTCGGCCGGATCGCAGCGTCAGCGTCGGCCGAGGCAGCGGAGTTCACCGCCGCGGTCGCCGAGTTCATGTACGTTCACGGCAGCCGAGGCCCCAACGAGTACGACCCGTACTCGTGGAGCTACGAGTCCCGGCCGTTCCTCCTGGCCCAGGCGATCGACAAGGTTCGCAGCGCAGGCGACGACCACGATCCCGTGGCGACCCTCGCTGCCGGTGCGGCCGAGCGGCAACGGCTGATCGAGCACTACAGCCAGGTCTTCGCCGCCGACCCCGAGGCCCAGGGCACCTTCCTCGCTGCGGTGAACTCGTTGGCCGTGTTCATGGCGGCGCGTGAGCGGTGCAAGAGCAACCACATCCGTGTCGTCGGCGAGGTTCGCGAGTGCTTCCTCGAGCTTGGCCGCCGCGCCGTCGCTGCTGGTCACCTCGGCCACGTGCGTCAGGTGTTCATGCTGCTCGCCGACGAACTCGACGACTGGCTCGTCGATCCCGCCGCCTTCACCGAGCGGCTCGCCGAGCGAGAGCAGGACTACCTGTCGCTCTACGACCTCGAGCCCCCGTACATCGTCGACACGGTCGTGCCCCCGCTGAGCGAGTGGAGGCGGAAGGACTCCCTCACCGCCGAGCAGGTCGCCGTCGGGGACGTGCTCAGTGGTGTGGCAGGATCACCCGGCACGGTCACCGGTACCGCACGGGTGCTGCACAACCTCGATGACGGCGATCGGCTCGAACCCGGCGACATCCTGATCGCCGAGTCGACCGACCCGTCGTGGACGCCGCTCTTCCTTGCCGCCGGTGGCGTGATCACCAACATCGGTGCCGTTGGTACCCATGCGGTGATCGTGAGCCGCGAACTGGGCATCCCGTGTGTTCCCTCGATCGCCGACGCAACTCGCCGTATCCCGGACGGAGCGACGATCACCCTCGACGGGTCGACCGGGAAGGTCACGATCGTCTCGATGTCCTGAACTCCGATCACGCAGGCGTGAATGGGCGGCGGCTGCCCACGGTCGTCAGCGACGGCGGATCTCGAACACGGGGATCGTGCGCGGAGCTGCGCGTGCGACGTAGTCGGCGAGTCGCGGGGTCGTCTCGGCGCGGCGTCCGACGATCGCCGCTGCTTCGTGGCCATCGAGTTCCACCACGTCGGCCAGGAACCGCTCCGTCCCGTGTTCGACGTCGACGACAGGATGCGCTCGAAGGTTGAAGCACCAGGCGGGTTCGACCGCAGCGCCCTCGGCGGTGCCGAACAGCAACATTCGGTCCTCCTCGAGCACCGGAATCAAGGGAACCTCCCGGACGGTACCGGTTCGCGCGCCGATGGTGTGGACGATCACGAGCGGAAGGCCGCCAAACCGGGCGACGACGCCCGAATTGGAGCGGAAGTCGGCGATGACGTCGGTATTGAACGACTCCCAGTCACGCATGCTTCGAAACGTACTGGACGAGGTCTGACCGCTACCTTGCCGAGGTGGACCCCAGCGAGATCGAGTCGTTCCTGTCCGAGCCGCGTGATGCCGTGCTGAGCGTGATGCTGCCGTCGGGTCGTGCGATGGGCACGCCGATCTGGTTCCGGTGGGTCAACGGCGTGGCCCGCTTCCAGAGCCCGACGGGTTCGTCGAAGACCGCAGCGCTGCGCTCGACCGGGAGGGCCAGCCTGTGCGTCCACGATCAGTCACTGCCGCTCGCTCGTTACGTCACGTTGGAAGGCCCGGTGAGCGAGGTCGAGTTCGATCTCGACGCCGACATCGCCGCCGCCGCGCGGCACTACCTGGGCGACGATGCCGGTGCGTTCGTCTCGAGGATCGAGCAGGCACTCGCATCGGGACGGCGATGGGCGAGCTTCGAGCTCGAACCGACGACGGTCGTCGCGCGCAGCCAGTCACTCGGCTGATCCCATGCCCGGTCGCCCGGGTACTGTCGAAGCGACGAAAGGGGTCGCATGAGCGCAGGGTTGAGTGAGAACTGGGCGACGTTGTGGGAGGCGTTCGCCGACGCCCAGCCGGACCAGACCGCGGTCGTGGTCGGCGACGTGTCACAGACGTGGCGCGAGCTGGATGACCGGGCCGCCCGACTTGCGTCGGCGCTCGCCGCACGCGGCTGCAGTATCGGAACTCGCATCGCACAGTTGATGTACAACTGCCCGGAGTATCTCGAATCGTCGTACGCGGCGTTCAAGCTCCGAGCCACGCCGGTCAACGTGAACTATCGGTACAAGTCGCCCGAGATCGCGTACATCTGCGACAACGCCGGTGCAGAGGTGCTCGTGTTCCACGGCTCGCTCGGCCCGCACGTCGCCGACGCCGTCGCGTCGATGCCGACCGTGCGCGTGCTGCTCCAGGTCGACGACGGTACGCCGCTCGTCGAAGGGGCCGAGTGGTACCACGAGGTCGTCGGTGCCTCGGAGCCTGCTGCCAGGATCGAGAGGTCAGGCGAGGACACCCTGATGCTCTACACCGGCGGCACCACGGGCAATCCGAAAGGGGTCGTGTGGCGCCACGTCGATCTGTTCGGTGCCTTGGCCTTCACGGCCTACATGTCGGCCGGTATCGAGGTGCCGACCACCGCCGACGACGTCGGGCGGGTCGCTGCTGAACTCCGGGCCGAGGGCAAGAGCCCCGTGATGCTGTGCGCGCCGCCGTTGATGCACGGCACGGCGCTGTTCCTGGCGATCGGCGCGTTCGTGATGGGCGGCAGCGTGGTGTTGCTCGGAAGCCGATCGTTCGACGCCAACGAACTGTGGGACCTCGTGCAACGACATCGCGTGACGCAGATCTCCCTCGTCGGCGACGCGTTCGCCCGGCCACTCAACGAGGCGCTCGACGCCGCGGAAGCCGACGGTGTGCTCCACGACCTGACCTCGGTGACGCGCATCGTGTCGACCGGAGCGACGCTGTCGGTCGATCAGAAGCGCGCCTTCCAGCGCCGGCTTCCCAACGCGGTGATCATCGACATGATCGGTGCATCCGAGGGCGGTCCGTATGCGATGTCGATGACGATGCCCGGCGCCGAGCCGCCCGAGACGGCGGTCTTCACCGCGCCGCCCAACGTCGTCACGATCGATCCGATGACCGATCAGGTCCTGCCGCGAGGGTCGGAGGTGCCAGGCATGCTCGCGGCGACCGGTCCGATGCCGCGCGGCTACTGGGGCGACGAGGCCAAGACCGCCGAGACGTTCCGAACCATCGGCGGCGTCCGCTACACGGTGCCGGGTGACTTCGCCACGATCGCCGAGGACGGCACGGTGACCCTGCTCGGCCGGGGATCGGTGTGCATCAACTCCGGCGGCGAGAAGATCTACCCCGAGGAGGTCGAAGTGGCCGCTCGCAAGCATCCGAACGTGATCGATGCCAACGCCGTCGGGGTTCCTCACGAACGCTTCGGTGAGACCGTGGTGCTCGTGTGTTCGGTCCGCGAGCCGACCCCGGCGGACGAGATCATCGCCACAGTCAAGTCGTCGATCGCCGACTACAAGGCGCCGCGCCGCGTCGTCTTCGTCGACGAGGTCTACCGCGCGCCGAACGGCAAGGCTGACTACCGCTGGGCCCGCGACCAAGCTCTCGCCGCCCCCTGACCCGCGACCTCCACCGATGAGCGAACCGTCCATATTCGGCGGTTTCGCTCATCGCAACGGAAATGCGGGCCGGTGCGATGAGCCATCTGTCCGTATGCGGCGGTTTGGCTCATCGCAACGGTGTCGTGGGTGGGCTCAGGGGAGGGACGCAGACCACCACTGTTCGAAGTGGGCAAGCACCGCGCTGTCGACGAGTTCGACGATCAGGCCGCTCGGTGGTTGGAGGTAGGTGAACATGCCGACCCCCTCGCCGGCGGTCGGATCGTGTTGGGCGCCCACCAGCGTCCAGCCGAGCGACACGAGCCGGTCGGTTTCGGCCTGGACGTCGTCGGCCCACACCCCGACGTGATGCGCTCCGGGCGAGACCGTCCCGTCCCAGAAGGTGCCGACCGGACCTTCGAGCAACTCGATGTGCTGTGGCCCCTCCGCCGAGTACGTGTACTTCAGGTGGACCTCCTGCAATCCGCCGTCGGGTGTCCAGAGGCTCTGGGCCGGGTTCTCGCGGCGCTCGGCCCACGTGACGCCCATGCTGGACCCGATTTCGTCCATGGCAGCGACGAGGTCGGGGACCCGCACTCCGACATGGAACAGGCGCTGGTAGTCGATCATCGAGATGCTCCGATCACGTGGCGTCGAGGGCGGCCGGATCACCGAGCAGGTCGGCGATCGTCTTGCAGAAGGCGGCCGCCGGCGCACCATCGAAGGCGCGGTGGTCCCAGGTGAGGCTGAGTGTCAGACGCTTCGTCGTCGACACCTTCGCCTTGCTGCTCTTCTTGCCCTTCTTGTGCTTCGTGGTCATGACGAGGTCGTCGCGGAGACGACCGACACCGAGGATCGCCGTGTTCGGCGGATTGATCACCGGTGTGAAGCCGTCGACGGAGTACATGCCGAGCGTGCTGACCGAGAACGTCCCGCCCTCGAGGTCGCCGAGTTCGAGAGATCCTGCCCGTGCTGCTCGGGCCAGCCGCGACGACTCGACGGACAGGTTGTCGAGATCGAGCGCTGTGGTGTTGCGAATCACCGGAACGATCAGCCCACCATCCAAGGCCACGGCCATACCGACGTGCGCAGTCGGGAGCAGGGCCACGCCGTCGTCGGTGATCTGGGAGTTGACGAGTGGATGTTCGCCGAGCGCTCGTGCCGCAGCAGCGATCACGTAGTCGGTGTAGCTCGGTGCCGATCCCGACTGCTTGCGTCGTTCTCGGTCGGCGACCACCGCATCGAGGTCGGCGTCCATGAACAACGTCAGCTGGGCCATCTGACGAAGCGATTCGTGCATCCGCTTCGCGATCGTGCCGCGCATGCCGCTGAGGCGGATGGTGTCGGTCGGTTCCTGCAACGCCGGCAGCAGGGCCCCGGTCGGTTCGGGCGGTGCGGCGGGTGCACTACCGCTGATCAGGCTGCGTACGTGGTGCGCAACAGAGTCCTTGGTGACGCGTTGCTCGATCGGATCGATCGGAACTCGAGCCAGATCGACACCGAGCAGGTCGGCGAGACTGCGCGCGGCCACGGTGGCAGGCACCGAGGCGCCGGCAGCAACCGCCGCCGGCTGCACCGGCTGCGGGCTCGCCGGGGGTGCCAGAGCCGGGGCCGCGTTGGCGGGCAGATCGTCGAGGTCGGCAGCGACGATGCGTCCACCGGGGCCGGTGCCGCGAACCGTCCGCAGGTCGATGTTGCGCTCGGCCGCAAGCCGCTTGGTGAGCGGTGATGCGACCAGGCGTCCGGTGTGGACCACCGGGGGAGCGGCTGGTGCAGCGGCAGGGGCTGTCGACGGTGGTGCTGCGGTCGCCGCGGCCGAGGCCGCCGCGGCGGGGGCTGCCGATGCCGGAGCGTCTTCGCCCTCGTCCAGGAACCAACCGATGCGGTCGCCGCAGGCGAAGGTCTCGCCGACCTGTCCGACTCGATGCAGCCGTCCGGTCGCGGCCGCTTCGACGTCGGTCTCCGTCTTGTCGGTCTCGATCCGCAACAGTGGCTCGCCCGCCGAGATCGTTGCTCCGTCGTCGGCGAACCATTCGGTGATGGTGCCTTCCTCCATCGTCAGGCCGAGCTTCGGCATCAGGAATTCAGTCGCCATGGGCGTCCTTTCGTCGGGGGGACACGTCGAACAGTTGTGATCGGGCGGCGGCGACGAGCGCCGCCTCGACGTCGATCATCCGGGGACCGGACGCCTCGATCGACACCGTGATCGTTGCATCCTTGCCGACCGGGGTCGTTCGTTCACCGTCGTAGGCCAGCACTCCGCCACCGGGTACCTCGACAGGTTCACCGAAGGCGAGGGCTTCCACCGACTGCACGTCAACGGTGGTGAAGGTGCCGGGGGCCAAGGGCACGCGAACCTGTCGGCCGCCGGCGCCCAGACGAATCAGAACACCGCCGTCAGCTCGTCGATCGGTCGGATGCACCCGCCCGGCGATGCTGGCAATACCGGTGCTGGCGGGCTCGGCGATCGCGGCGACGACCCAGCGGATCGCCATCGGGTCGTTCACCGCACGCGCGCCGACGAAGGCAGTCTCGATCAGGGCCGCCTCGACGAGCGCGGTCTCGTGATGGACGGTGTCGCGTGCGGGATCGTCGATGCGCAGCGCCACCCGTTTGGCTTGATGGCTCACCTCGCTGAGCCCGATGGCGCCGGTCGCGACGAGCGCGGCTGCGACCCCGGCGGTGGTGCCGTCGAGGGCGCTCGGAAACACGTTGTTGGTACCGGTCGAGATCGCGATCAGAGGTGCGTCGGGCCATCCGGTGGCCACGTCCCGACAGGTCCCGTCACCGCCGAGCGCCACGATCGCACCGGCCTGTTCCTTCCACATCGATCGCGTGGCGGCGATCGTGTCGAGATGCGATCCGGTCAACGGGCTCTCGACGAACTCGAGCGGCCCGTCGATGCCCTCGACCGCCCGCTCCGCGAGCTGGTGGGTGTCCGAGCTGAGCAGCACGCGCTCGGCGCCCTGTTCGAGCGCACCGACGACGGTGCGTCGAACGATGCCGATCTTGACGGCATCGGATGTCTGGCCTGCCGCAGAGACCAGCCGACGGATGTCCTTGCCGGCATGGGGATTGATGATGACGCCGACCGTCGACACGTCAGCGTGGGTCATGGTTCAGATCCCGGGGCGGGCAACGGCGGCGCGGATACCGGCCTGGATGTCGTCGACCGAGGGGAGGTAGTGCGCCTCGAGCACCGGGGAGAACGGCACCGGTGAGAACGGGGCAGCGATGCGGCCGACCGGAGCGTCGAGGTAGTCGAAGGCCTCCTCCTGGATCTGGGCTGCCACCTCGGCCCCGAGACCGCCGAAGCGCACCGCTTCGTGGACGACCACGGCACGGTTGGTCTTCTTGACCGACTCGATGATGGTGGCGGTGTCGAGCGGCTGCAGCGTGCGGGGGTCGATCACCTCGACGTCGATGCCGTCGGCGGCGAGCCGTTCGGCCGCGTCGAGCGCCTCGTTGACCATCCGGCCCCACCCCACGACGGTGACGTCCTTGCCCTCACGCAGGATGTTCGCCTTGCCGAGCGGGATCTCGTAGGGCTCCTCGGGAACCTCACCGGACATGCCGAGCAGGCGCTTGTGCTTGATCATGATCGTCGGATTGTTTTCGCGGATACAGGCCGTCATCAGGCCCTTCATGTCGTACGGATTCGACGGGTGCACGACCTTGAGCCCGGGGATGTGGCAGATCAGCGCTTCGAGTGACTGGCTGTGCTGCGCCGCTGCGGACAGGCCGCCGCCACCGCCGGTGGTGATCGTGAGCGGGATCGTGGCGGCGCCACCGAACATGTACTTGAGCTTGGCCGCCTGGTTGACGATCTGGTCGAAGGCGACGCAGATGAAGTCCATGAACATGATGTCGACGATCGGGCGCAGCCCGGTGACGGCTGCGCCGACGCCGAGGCCGATGATCGCCTGCTCGCTGATCGGCGTGTCGACCACGCGTCGCTTGCCGAACTCGGCCTGCAGGCCGGCGTACGACTGGAACACGCCACCGAACGCACCGATGTCCTCGCCGGCGCAGAAGATGTCGTCGTTGACCGCCATCTCCTGGCGCACCGCTTCGTTGAACGCCTGGACGTAACTCAGCTTGCGGCTCATGCCGTCACCTCCGCCGGGGTCATCAGGGTGTACACGTCGGCGAGTACGGCGTCGGGGTCGGGGAGCGGGCTTTCCTCCGCGAACACGATCGCCGTCTCGATGTCGGCGCGCAACTCGTCCCAGATGGCGTCGAAGTCGGCTCGAGTAGCGGTTCCCGCCTCGATCAGCCGATCCTCGAACGTGAAGATCGGATCGCGTTCCTTCCAGACCGCGACCTCGTCGTCGGTGCGGTACTTCAGCCCGAGGTTCTGCACGCCGTGATGGTTGTAGAAGCGGTAGGTCTTCGCCTCGATCAACGACGGTCCCTCGCCTCGGCGTGCACGCGCCGCGGCTTCGACGGCTGCCTCGTGCACGGCGACGACGTCCATGCCGTCGACGATGACGCCCGGCATGCCGTAGCCGGCGGCGCGGTCGACGATGTCGGTGATCGCCATCGTGTCCTTGCGGGCGGTGAACTCGCCGTACTCGTTGTTCTCGCAGATGAACAGCACAGGAAGCTTCAACGCGCACGCCATGTTCGCCGCTTCGTGGAAGGCGCCGATGTTGGTCGAGCCGTCGCCGAAGAACGCCGCGGACACATTGCCGTTGTCGGAGTACTTGTTGGCGAACCCGGCGCCGACGGCGATCGGAGCGCCGGCGCCGACGATGCCGTTCGCGCCGAGCATTCCCACATCGAGATTGGAGATGTGCATCGAGCCGCCGCGCCCCTTGCAGTAACCGGTGGCCTTGCCCATCAGCTCGGCCATCATCTCGTTGAACTGGCCGCCCTTGGCGACCAGGTGCCCGTGGCCGCGGTGCGTCGAGGTGATCTGGTCGTCGTCGCTCAACGTGGCGCACACTCCCGAGGCGACCGCTTCCTGGCCGACGTAGAGGTGGAGGAACCCCGGCAGCTTGGCGGCTTCGGCGAGTCGGCCCGCCGCTTCTTCGAAGAGTCGGATCCGCACCATGCGGCGGTGCAGGTCCATCTGCACGTCGGTCGAGAGTTCCATCGGTGTCCTGTCTGTCGGGTCGTTCGGATCGGAATCGGGTGGCGCAGCGGTCAGCGGCTGAGGATGGTGACGCCCGAGATGCCGGGCGCGCCGTACACGTGGGTGTAGGCGACCATGGGCTCGTTGGGAACCTGGCGCTCACCGGCGTCGCCGCGCAGCTGGAGCACGTTCTCGTACACCTGGCGGAGTCCCGACGCGCCGATCGGCTCTCCGTTGGCGAGACAGCCGCCGTCGGTGTTGACGGGCAGGCGGCCATTGATCTCGGTTTCGCCGTTGGCGAGCATGTGTTCCTGCTCGCCGTGCTCGCAGAAGCCGTTCTCGGCCATGTGCATGATCTCCGCGCCCGCCTCGGTGTCCTGAAGCTGGGCGACATCGACGTCCTCGGGGCCGATGCCGGCCATCTCGAACGCCGCTTTCGACGCGGCAGTCGTCGGACCCGGATCGTGCTCGATCGAGATCGACGGGGCGAGGACCTCGAACGAACCGAACTTGCGGGTGCGCACGGCGGCCGCCTTCAGGTAGATCGGGCGGTCGGTGTACTCCTTGGCCTTCTCGGCGCGGCACACGATCATCGCAACGCCACCTTCGCCGGGCGAGCAGAACATGTACTGCGTGAGCGGGTACGAGAGCATCAACGAGTCGAGCACTTCCTGTTCGCTCAGCGGCTTGCGGCGCCAGGCCATCGGGTTGAGCGAACCGTTGCGGAACGCCTTCGACGCCACGCGTGCGAGGGACTGCTGGGTGATCCCGTAGTCATGCATGTAGCGGGTGATCTTCATGCCGAAGAACTGCGTGGTGAGCGCGAGGCCCGAGCCGCCGTACCAGTCCTTGCCGCGAGGACCCCGGATGCGGAACGCGCCCGGCTCGTGCTTGTCGAAGCCGATCGCGATGCCGACGTCGGCGGCGCCCGATTCGATCGTGTTGACCGCCTGAGCGAGCGCGGTGCCGCCGGTGGCGCAGCCGTTGACGACGTTGGTGAACGGCAGCCCGGTCAGCCCGATCCGGCTGACCATCGTGTCGGCCGCACCACCGTCCATCGAGCCGCCGACCGCGAACTGCATGTCGGACCACTGGCGTCCGCAGTCAGCCAGGGCGCGGCGTACGGCGACAACTCCCTGATCCATGCCCGAGATGCCGTCGTTGCGGCCGAACTCGTGCATTCCGATACCGACGATGGCGACGTTGCTCATGAGGATGCTCCTTCGGAGTTCGCGGGCTGCTTGGGGGCGAATGCGTAGGTGACGACCTGGTTCCCGTCGTCGTCGATGCAGAGCGGGTCGATCACGAGCTCCATCTCCATGCCGATGGTCAGCTTCTCGGGATCGGATTCGGTGAGCCGGGCCTCGACACGGAGTTGCCCGGGAAGTTCGACGTAGCCGACGCCGTACGGAACGAAGTCGTCGCCGGTTGGTCCGAGATAGGGCGGTGCCTTGGGCGGGAAGGCCTGGACCGTCCAGGTCCACAACGTTCCGGTCGTGGAGAGCTCGACGTCCTCCTGCTCGTCGAACATGCACTTCGGGCAGCCGCTCTGGCGGGGGAACATGTGGTTGCCGCAGTTCGTGCATCGACTGCCGAGCAGTCTGGGCTGTCCGTCCTCGATGGAGAAGATGCCGTCGGCGACGGCGACAGTGGTGGTCATGGAGCTCCCCTCGACTCGGTGCGCTCGACGGTGACAGCCATTCGGGGGGCCGACAGGGTCGCTGAGACACACCTGCTTAATGATCGTTCGGAAAGGGAGATTAGCAGTCGGCCTTCCGAGGCGACGCAGCGAACCAACCGTCGATGAGGACATCGACCTGCTCGCCGATCTCGGCCTCGGTGACGCCGAGACCGCTGACCTGATCGGTGTGCGACAGCCCGAGCAGGAGCAGGTAGTACATGTTGACCTGGGCCGGAGAGAGCCCGGCCACGCGGGCCAGCCGAGTTGCGTTGTCGTGCTGCCACGCTGCGAGGAGTTCGGCGACCTCGGGCTGGCGGATCGCCGCGCCGTGCAGCTCGGCGACGAGTACCCGCGTGCGAGCGAAGTCGGGCCGCAGCCAGCGACGTGCGATCTCGCGGATGCCCGCTTCGCCGGCGAGGCGAGTGGTGCTGATCGCGTCGAGCTCTCGCTTGCTCGCTTCGACGAGCAACGCCGCCTTGCCGCTGAAGTGGCCGTACACCGCCGGCGTCGACACCTCCGCACGTCGAGCGATGTCGGCGAGCGTGGCACTCTCGTAGCCGCACTCGACGCACGCGTCGACGGCCGCCCGAAGGAGTCGGTCTCGCGTGGGCATGCCATCGGCGTCGACCTTCGGCGGCCTTCCGATACGACCACGGGAGCGGTCGTGTTCGGTCATGCGCCGACCCTAGCGACTCGGCGCGTTGCGCCGGCGTCTGGCACCGGCGCGACCGGTCAGGCGGTCTCGCCGCGGGCCCAGCGGAGCGAACGGCGCAGCAGCTCGTAGTAGGCCGGGTGCTCCCACGAACCCCGTTCGATGGTGGGGTAGTAGTCGACCACCGGGACCATGTCGTAGTGGCCCCGACAATGTCCGAGCGTGTTGTAGAGCACGGCGCCGTCGCCCAATTCGCGCAGGTACATCACCAGGTGGTGATCGGGCCCCTCGGTCCAGTCGTGTTCGACGAAGCCACGAGCGTCCCCCGACCACGTGGTCTCGAGCAGCGGGATCAGCGCGTCACGGTCGGCGTGCTCGGAGAGGTACAGCTCGTCGTCGGTCTCGAACGGCTCGATCCCGTCGACGAGCCAGTGGCCGTCGGTCGCCAACTCGACCAGGTACGGCATGATCGGTGGGTGGGCCACGAACTGCGAGCCGAGCGTGTCGGCCCACAGGGGGAACACCCGCGGTGAGTCGACGCCGTTCGGGGTGCCGACGTCGAGCGCCGAGTTCGTGCCGTGCAGCGCCACCCACCGTCCACCGCCTTCGACCCAGCTGCGAACGCGCTGCTGGGCGTCGATGCTCGGACGAACGTTGCAGGTGTAGCTCACCAGGATCGAACTCGCGGTGATGCCGTCGGTGTCCTCGTAGTCGGGTTGCACGCGGACGCGGAACTCCTCGTGCTCGCCGAGCAGTTGGAGCAGCTCGCGCCGCGTGAAGTCGATGTCGTGGTACATGCCCCCAGCGACGAGGGTGACGTCGATTCGGCCCATGGCGGCGATCAGTAGTCGACGCGCTTGAGGAAGCCGCCGTCGACGGTGACGTTGACACCGTTGACGTGCTTGGCCCGCTCGCTGGCGAGGAACGTGACGACGTCGGCGACGTCCTGGGCGGTGCCGAGTTCTCCGCCGGGATGGTTCTTCTGGGTCGCCTCGAAGAACGGTGCCATGTTGTCCTTGATCATGTTCCAGTCGCCGCCCTCGATGAAGATCGGGCCCGGCGAGACGACGTTGCATCGGATGCCCCTGGCGCCCAGCACCTGGGCTTGTCCGAGCGTCCAGTTGGTCACTGCGGCCTTGAAGGCGCTGTAGCTGCCCGATCCCGACGCGAAGTGCTCGGCGACGGCGGTGGTGCCGATGCTGATCACCGAGCCGCCGCCGTCGGCGAGTGCATCGGTGGCTGCGCCCACGCCGAGCACCAGCGACATCAGGTCGATGTGGAAGTTGTTGATCCAGGCGTCGGTGCTGCGCGCGGGCTTGCCGGAGGTGTTGTGGACGTAGATGTCGATGCCCCCGAGCTGGTCGGCCGACGAGGCAACCCAGGCAGCGAGTGCGTCGCCATCGGCGGCGTCGACCGCAGCGCCGACGACGGTGCCGAGCGACGACATCTCCGCAACCGCGGCGTCGACGCCCTCGGCGTTGCGAGCGCAGATCGCGACCGACGCGCCCTCGGCCAGGAGCGTTTCCGCGATGGCGCGTCCGATGCCCTTGGTGGCTCCGGTGACGAGTGCCTTCTTGCCGCTGAGTCCGAGGTCCATGGTTGTCTCCTGTGTGATGCTCGATGTGCGCCGGACCGGTGTCGGTCCAGCGAGACCGAAGCTAATTCACCGGGTGACCGGTTTCGTCAGCCGGACGAAACCCGCCCGCTCCGCCCGCCGGCCGCCCCGTATCGTTCGTGCTGGACGCAGCGTTCTACGGTGCGGCGATGGCAGGTGACGCGTACGACACGATCAAGCGGTTCTGGGAGATCCAGGACGAGGGCGACTACGCGGCGTTGGCGCCGTTGTTCGCCGACGACGCCGAGGTGGTCGACCCGGTCTACGGCACGTTCGTCGGCGGTGAGGCCATCGCTGGGTTCTTCACGATGATGAACACCGAGATGGCCAAGGCGGGTGCCTCGTTCCGCCTCGTCGAGTTGTCCGGCGACGACGAGACCGCCTGGGCGCAGTGGGAGGCGACCACGAACAAGGGTGTGCGTCAGGGTGTCGGTGTGTACCGGGTCCGAAACGGCCAGCTCGTCTACTACAAGGACTACATGAACCCGTGAGTGACCGAACCGCCATCGTCACCGGTGCCGCGTCGGGGATCGGCCGCGCGACCGCAGAACGCCTCGTGGCGGCCGGTACGTCGGTCGTGCTGGTCGATCGCGAGCCGGTCGCGTGGGCCGACGTCCTCGGCGAAGCTGCAGCCACGGTCCTCGGGGACGTCACCGATGCACGCACGAACGACGCGGCCGTCGAAGCGGCGCTCGACACCTTCGGGCGGCTCGACGCCGCCGTGTTCAATGCGGGCATCTCGATGAGCGGTGATCTGCTCGGCCTGTCGCTCGATCAGTTCGACCGGGCGATCGACGTCAACGTTCGCGCGGTCGTCGTCGGCATACGGTCTGTCGTTCCGGCGATGCGCTCTGGCGGTGGCGGTCGCATCGTGGTCACTGCATCGACCTCGGGCATCGCGGGTGATCCGAACATGTGGGCGTACAACACGGCCAAGGGTGCCGTGATCAACCTCGTTCGTGCCGCCGCGGTCGATCTCGGCGCCGACGCGATCACCGTCAACGCGGTGTGCCCCGGCCCGACCGAGACCGGGATGACCAGCGGCATCTCGTCGATGCCCGAAGTCTACGAGAGCCTGCGCCGCAGGATCCCGCTGCAACGCTGGGCTCGACCCGACGAGATCGCCGCGGTGATCGCGTTCCTCGCTTCGGCCGAGTCGTCGTTCGTCAACGGCGCCGTTGTTCCGGTCGACGGCGGCATCACGGCCAACACCGGTCAGTTCCTTCCTCGCGAGTCGAGCACGGAGTCCACAGCATGAGCATCATCGATCAGTTCGACCTCACCGGTCGCGTCGCCGTCGTCACCGGTTCGGGCCAGGGGATCGGCCGGGCGATCGCGTGGGGCCTTGCCGACGCTGGATGCGACGTGGTGCTGAACGCTCGACGGATCGATGACCTCGAGGTCACCGCTGACGGGGTCCGCCAGCGCGGGCGCGACGCCCTCATCGTGGCCGGCGACATCCGCGACCTCTCCGAGGAACTCGCCGAGCGCACGATCGAGCGTTTCGGTCGCATCGACATCTGGGTCAACAACGTCGGTGGTTCCGACGAGAAGACGACTCGCCTGTTGATCGACACGCCCGACGACGTGTTCCGAGCCCAGCTCGAACTCAACCTCACCTCGGCGTTCCAGGGCTGCAAGGCCGCGGCGAAGCGGATGCAGCCGGGGAGCTCGATCGTCAACATCAGTTCGGGCGCCGGGATGCGAGGGTCGCCGTACACGGGCCCGTACGCCGCAGCGAAGGCGGGGATGAACAACCTCTCCGAGACGCTCGCCCTCGAGCTCGCGCCGGACATCCGGGTCAACACCGTCGCACCGGGGCCGGTCGCGACCGAGGCGTTCTCCGAGGTGTTGAACACCGACGGCAAGCACGAAGCGATCGCCGCAACGATTCCGCTGGGACGAGTCGGGCAGCCTGACGACATCGCCGGAGCGGTCCTCTACCTGGTGTCGGATGCGGCGTCGTGGGTGACGGGCCAACTGATCCTCGTCGCCGGTGGCCGGACCCAGCGCACCCACCAGTACCGGCCGCGCGACGCATGACGCAGGCGCGCCAGGACGTGGACCATACTGATCCGGTGGCTGCCGGCACCCGATCTCGCCGACTGGGGCGGCCGCCGGACACCGACTCCGCCGAGACTCGTCAGCGCATCCTCGAGATCGCGCGTGCCGCCTTTGCGTTCGGCGGCTACGACGGCTCGACCAATCGTGAGCTGGCTGCCAAGGCAGGAATCACCTCGGGCGCGCTGTATCACTACTTCGGGTCGAAGCTGGACCTGTACCTCGCCGTGCACGAGGACGTGCAGCAACGCGTCTACGGGCAGTTCAATGCGGCGGCGGATGCGGCCGATGGGTTCCTGGCGAAGTTCGATGCCGTGCTCGACACCGCGCACGAGCTGAACAAGGCGGATCCGACGTTCGCCGCGTTCCTCGGAGCGGTACGCACCGACATGCGTCGCCACCCCGAGATCGCCGAAGCGCTCGCGGCCCATGCAGAGCGACGCGGCAGATTCTTCGTCCGCTTGGTCGACGCTGGCATCGAGAGCGGCGAGATCCCGCCGGGCAATCGTGACGCCATGAACGAATTCGTTGCGATCATCCTCGTCGGGCTCACCGACGGTGTCTCCGACGACTCCGCTCGCCACAAGCTCGCCACGACCTCGATCAAGATGGCATTGCGCGGACAACTGGTCGCTCCGACGTCGACCTGAACGCGTCGGCCGGGTCCGATTGCCCGGTCGGCCAGCGGAGGTTGTACGTTGCTCGGCCAACACACGAAGGGGATTCACATGGGTGTACTGGACGGGCGTGTTGCCTGCATCACGGGTGGGACTCGAGGCATCGGCCTCGGTATCGCCAAGGGATTTCTCGACGAAGGGGCGTCGGTCGTCGTCAACGGACGCGACCCGAACAAGGCCGAGCAGACGCTCGCCGAGCTGAACGCCGGCGATCGGGTCCACTTCATCGCCGGCGACGTCAAGCAACGCGAGTCGTGCGAGGCGATCGTCGACGGCACGGTCGAGCGCTTCGGTCGCATCGACATCCTCGTCGCGAACGCCGGTGGGGCCTCCGGGCACGCGCCGATCGTCGACCTGACCGACGAGGCGATGCAGGACTCGTTGGTGTGGAACTTCTGGCACACCTTCTGGACCATGCGACGCGCGTTCCACTACATGATCCCGCAGGAGTTCGGGCGCGTGATGAGCGTCAGCTCCCTCGAAGGCAAGGTCGGCAAGCCCGGCATCTCGATCTACGTCGCTGCCAAGCACGCCATCAACGGCCTGATCAAGTCGGGTGCGCACGAAGTCGGCACGCTCGGCATCACCGTCAATGCATTGTGCCCAGGTGCCATCGAGACCGACATCATGATGGCCGAGGGTCCTGCCGCGGCCGAGTCGATGGGTTTGGACTACCAGGGGCTCTTGAACATGTTCGCCCAGGAATCGGCGATCAAGCGTCTGAACGAGGTCGAGGACGTGGCCGCCGTGGCGACCCTGCTCGCCTCTGACGCCGGCGCCGGCATCACGGGCTCACTCATCTCGATCGACGGTGGCACGGCTCCGTACTGAGCCGGGCGGGAACGAAAGGAACCATCATGGGAAAGCTCGACGGAAAGGTCGCCTGCATCACCGGCGGCACGCGCAGCATCGGACGGGGGATGGCCGACGCCTTCCTCGCCGAGGGCGCCAAGGTCGTGGTCAACGGTCGCGACGAAGCCAAGGGCCAGCAGTGCCTGGCCGAGATGGGTGGCGGCGACAACGCCGCGTTCTTCGCCGGTGACGCGTCGAAGCAGGACGCGGTCGAAGGTCTGATCGACTTCACGATCGAACGGTATGGCCAGCTCGACATCTGCTGTCTGAACTCGGGCGGCGTCAACATGACCGCGCCGGTTGCTCAGATGAGCGACGAGGAGTGGCAGCTGGAGATCGACTGGAACCTCAACCACGTGTTCTGGGGGATGCGCCGCGCGCTGCAGCACATGATCCCGCGTGAGACCGGTCGCGTGATCGTGACGTCGTCGGTCGAGGGCAAGCTCGGCAAACCGGGGATCCCGGGCTACTCGGCGACGAAGCATGCGGTGAACGGTCTCGTCAAAGCTGCGGCACAGGAGGTCGGCACGCTCGGCATCACGATCAATGCCATTCTGCCCGGCATCATCGAGACCGACATCGTTCGCGAGACAGGCCCGGATTCGGCCGTGGCGATGGGTGTCGGTACCTACGACACGCTGATCGAGATGTTCAGCTCCGAGTCGGCGATCAAGCGCCCGAACACGGTGGAGGAAGTCGCCGCGGTGGCGGTGTTGCTCGCCTCCGATGCTGCGAAGAACATGACCGGCTGCATGTTCCCCGTCGACGGCGGGACGATGCCGTACTGAGCAACCGATGATCGGGGAATCATGATGTCGGAACTCGACGGGTCGCAGCCGTACTCGCATCTCGCCCACGCGAACGACGTCGAGCCGTCCTTCGGACATCGCCATCTTCGAGAACACTGCCCGCTCCACGTCGAAGAGGCACACGATCCGCCGTTCTACGTGCTCAGCCGGCATACGGACGTGTTCGACGTGTTGATGCGGCCGGGGGAGTGGCGAAACGGGTCTGGTGTCGGCATCGAGCCGTCACCGCCAGGCGTACTCGGTACCACCGACGATCCCGACCACCGCCGACATCGACGGATTCTGCAGGACACCTTCCGTC
Source organism: Ilumatobacteraceae bacterium (assembly GCA_963698435.1). Classification (GTDB taxonomy): domain Bacteria; phylum Actinomycetota; class Acidimicrobiia; order Acidimicrobiales; family Ilumatobacteraceae; genus Sva-07. The sequence goes on from CAVOQV010000007.1 coordinate 82,509, forward strand.
CGGGGTCACTCGCCCGTCTCGACGACGACGTCGACGACATCGCCGATGACCTGTGGACCCGCGCCTTCGGAGAGGACGGCGACGGCGACTTCGTTCCGTTGTTCGCCTTTCCGTTCCCTGCGGTCGTGATCGCAGCGCTGCTCGGCGTTCCGCGAGATCGTCGCGACGAGTTCGGCCGCTGGTCCGACGACATCGTCAACTTCCTCGGTGGAGGTGATCACGAGAAAGCCGAGGCCGCGAACCGCGAGATCTTCTCGTTGGTCGACGAACTGGTCGTCGATCGCGTCGCCGCGCACGAACGTGGCGACGCGCTGCCCGACGATGTGCTGTCGGTGATGGCGCTCGCCGAACTCGAAGGCGACTTGACCCACCACGAAGTCCGTCGCTTGAGCCAGCAGCTCCTCGTCGCCGGCCACGAGACCACGGCGAGCTTGATCTCGTTGATGCTCTACCGGCTGATCGAGCGACCCGAACTGGTCGCCCAGCTACGGGCGGATCCTTCGCTGATCCCCTCGGCGGTCGAGGAGTTCCTCCGGTTCGATTCGCCGGTGCAGGGGTTGTTCCGGACCAATCCCGAGCCGAGCGAGGTTCGAGGTGAGGTGCTGGCGCCGGGCTCGCGGCTGCAGGTGATGTTCGCGTCCGCGAATCGTGACCCGGAGGTCTTCGACGACCCCGACTCGATCCGGCTCGATCGGTTCGGGCCAGGATCGAGGTCGCATCTGGCATTCGGTTGGGGGGTGCATCATTGCATCGGTGCTGCACTGGCCCGGCGGGAGGGCGCAGTCGCGTTGCGCTTGATGATCGACCGCTTCGAGACCGTCGAACGCACAGGTGACGTGGCGGTCAACGAGCCGTTCGTGCTCCGAGGGCTGACGACGCTGCCGATTCGTTGGACGGTTCGACGCTAGGAGGCCAGGACCCGGCGTTGTCCGGGTCCGGCGCAGGACTTCGCGTGCGCGGTCTGCCAGGCGGCGAGCGCACGGTGGGCGTGTGTCCCTTGACATATTGACTGACACCTCGCGCGGGCTCATCATCGTGACAGCTGGACGTCACTGGGGGTGTCCGGCGCACACAGAACGGGGATCGAAGTGCTCATTGCCACCAAGTACACATTCAAGGGCGACCAGTCACCTGAGTCGGTCAAAGCGTTGCTCGCCGTCTTTGCCGAGCTCGGTCCCGGCGAGGGGGAAATCGCCCACTATGTGCTTGCCGACGGTCGCGGCGGCTTCACCATCTCGGAGGTGGACTCCCTGCAGGACGCGTACGAGTCCACGTTGCGATACCAGCAGTGGATGGACATGGAGACGACGCCGATCCTGACGATCGCCGACGCGATGCCAACGATCGGAAAGGTCTTCGGCTGAGAAGGGCGACAGATCGGCGCCGTTGGACCACCCTCCCCATCCGCTGGACCGTCCGACACCCCCAGCGATGAGCGGACCGCCCGAATAGCGGCTTTTCGCTCATCGTTGGAGGAATGCTCGGGTCGTCGAGAGGACGTGGCGTGCTCGGTCGGTGGGATCGGGGTGGGCCGAGCGGAGGTCGGCGGAGCGGATCTCGAACGAGAGCGCGGTGTGCGCGGGGAGCACGTCGACGAGTTCGCTGACCGGCAGTTCGCCTGCTCCCAGCGTGAGGCGGCCGTCGAGGGCCTCGACGACGAGCTGGTCGGGTGCTGATGCCGGCGCATCGCACAGCTGGACGTAGGGCAGCCGTGTCGGATCGACTGCGGCCACGTCGGCGACCGTGTCACCGGTTCGGGCGAGGTGCAGATTGTCGATCAACACGCTCGCGTTCGGGCCGGTCGACTGCGTCGAGGACAGCGCTCGCCTGTGAGAGATCGCGGATCGACATGAAGGCCATGAACTCGAGGCTGCACCCGATGCCGTGCGCCGCGGCGAGATCGCAGAGTTCACCGAAGCGATCGACGAACCGGTCGTCGTCGACGCCCCGGGACACGACCAGGAGATTCCGGGCGCCGACGGTTGCTGCCGCCTCGATCATCGCGTCGCCGTGGTCGCCGTCCGGAGTCACGAAGATCGGCTCCATGTCGAGCGCGATCAGCCCGGTGTCGTCGAGCCGCAGGCGAACCTCGGCCGCAACTGCGTCGGTCCACGTCGCGGCGTCGAACCAGATGCCGCAGGCAGGCCAGCCCGCGGACGCGCACGCCGACACGAACTCGGCAGGCCCGGTCTCCGGGCACACGCCAGCTGCGAGTGAGAGCAGTCGGTCGTCGGTCGTCATGTCCACAACCTAGGACCCGAGATCAGGGTCGAGCGGCGGCAGGCTCAGGCGGCGGCGCGACGTGCGGCACCGACGAGGACGTGCTGAGCGATGCTCGGGCAGGAATCGAGCACCGCAGAGAACTCGGCCCGGTTCAGGACGTACACGTTCGAGTCGGTGGTTGCGGTCACGGTGGCGCTGCGCGGCTTGAGCGTGAGCAGCGCCATCTCGCCGAGGACCGCGCCGGCGCCGACGACGACTGTCAGGTCGTCGCGTTCGACCCTGAATTCGCCGTCGATCACGATGAAGCATTCGCGGCCGAAACCGTCCTTCTCCATGATCTGTTCACCGGCGGGGACCGAGATGGTGGTCGCCAGACGATCGAGCGTCAGCAGTTCGTCCATGGGGACGACGATGCCGAGTTCACTGGCGGCGAGTTCGGGATGGATGCGGGTCTTGGTGGCGAACATGTCGTTCCTGGGGCTGCTTTCGAAGTTGGAGGGTGCGAGCACGTCTCACGTTTTAGTAGTAAATAATGCAACACGGTCGGTGTGGTGTCTATTCCCGTGGAATTCACCTGTCGACCAGGTCGGTCCGCTCCGAACGGGGCGCCGGGCACCTGGAACACTGGTCGGCATGGCAGAGCAGACACTCGAGGATCGGATCGGTGCACTCGCGTGTCCGGTCGACCACACCATGCTCGACCCGATGGTCCAGGACGACCCGTGGGACTTCTACTCCGACCTGCACGAACGCTGCCCCGTGTTCCCGATGCCGGAGATCGGTGCCGTGATGGTCACGCGCTACGAGGACGTCCGGTTCGTGCTCACCAACCCGGAGCTGTTCTCGAGCAGCGGACGCGGCGGGGGAGCGAAGAAGGGCCTACAGGTCGACAACGCACGCCGGTACCAGGAAATCCTGCGCGAGCGCGGCTGGGGCCACGTCGAGACACTGCAACGCACCGATCCACCGATTCACACCGACTACCGCCGCCTCGTCGCCAAGGCGTTCCTCCCGCGTCGAATCGCCGACATGGCAGCCCACATCGACGATGTCACCCGCGGACTGATCGACGGGTTGATCGAGCGTGGAGAGTGCGAGTTCAACCTCGACTTCGCGATGCCGCTTCCGGGCATCATCATCGCCGAGGAGCTCGGCCTCGACAGTTCCGAGATCCATCGCTTCAACCGTTGGGCTGGAGCAATGCTCGCGCTCGCGATGCGCCCGCTGACCGACGACGAGGTGCTCGAGACCGTCGAGATCGAGCTCGAGGCCCAGCATCACCTCGCCGCCGTCTTCGAGGCCCGGCGTGCCGAGCCGACCGACGACCTCATCTCCACGCTCGTCCACGCCCACGAGGACGAGGAGGGCGTGGAACCGTTGACCGTCGCCGAGCTGCAGAACCTCATGCATCAACTCGTCACGGGCGGGTTCGAGACGACCACGAGCGCACTGAACCACGGCATGTGGCTGCTCACCCGCTACCCCGACGTGCAGGAGCGGGTTCGACGCGACCTGTCGCTCGTGCCCAGCTTCATCGAGGAGGTGCTGCGGTTCGAGAGCCCGGTGCAGGGGCTCGCTCGTCGTGCCACCCGAGACGTGGAGGTCGGCGGCGTCGTGATCCCCGAGGGGTCGATGGTCGTGGTGCGGTACGCCGCCGCCAACCGCGACGCGTCGGTCTTCGAACGGGCCGACGAGTTCGACATCGACCGACCTCGCACGCCGCAGCACCTCGCCTTCGGTGTCGGTCCACACTTCTGTGTGGGCAGTGCGCTCGCCCGCCAGGAACTCGTCAGCGGGTTCACTCAATGGCTCGAACGCACCTCGTCGATCGAACTGGCACGAGAACTCGTCGCGCCTGTCCACGAGCCGAGCTTCATCCTGTTCCCGATGAGGGAACTCCCGCTGCGCTTCGAACCTGCCTGACCGCTCTGCATCGTCGGCCGCTCCGCCGGCACCGTACGGTTCGACCATGAGCGAACATCCCGAGAACTACGAAGACGTCACCGTGTTCGGCCTCGACGCCGACGACGAAGCTGAGATGCTCGATGCGCAGAACGAGTGCACGTTCATCTGGTCGAACAAGGAGGGATGGCCCGTCGGCGTGATCATGTCGTACGTGTACGTCGACGGGAAGTTCTGGCTGACCGCATCCAGCCAGCGGGCCCGGATCAGCGCGGTACGACGTGATCCCCGAGTCTGCATCGTCGTCACGTCGACCGGCTCGAAGATGGCCCGCAACAAGACGGTGACCTACAAGGGCACGTGCACGGTCCGTGACGACCAGGAGACCAAGGACTGGTTCTACCCGGCACTCGCAACGGCGATCCGCGGTGACGACGTCGAGGGTGCGAAAGTGTTCGAGAAGTTCCTCGACTCGCCGCGCCGCGTCATCCTCGAGGTCGAGCCGACCCAGCGCATCGGGTACGACGGCCAGAAGATGGGCAAGGCGACGGCCGAGTGGATGCGCGCCCAGAAGGGGGCTGCCTCGTGACCGAGAAGCTCGGCCTGACCGCCGACGAGGTGCTGACGACGACCCGTGCCGTCCGCAAGCGCCTCGATCTCACCCGACCGGTGCCGCGTGACGTGCTCGTCGAGTGCATCGACATCGCCCACCAGTCGCCGACCGGTTCGAACTCGCAGCGGTGGCGTTGGATGATGGTCGAGGACGCCGACAAGAAGCGGGTGATCGCCGACATCTACCGCGCCAACTTCGCGGCGGCCTACGCAGGTGCTCCCGAGCCGAAGCCCGGTTCCCAGGCCGACCGGGTGAACCAGTCGGCGCGGTATCTCGCCGAGCACATGCACGAGGTGCCGGTGCTGGTGATCCCGCTGCTCGCCGATCGCATGGGCGAGGGCACGCCGTCGTGGCGCCAGGCATCACGGTGGGGCGGGATTCTCCCTGCGGTGTGGAGCTTCATGCTCGCGTTGCGCGAGCGAGGCCTCGGCTCGGCCTGGACCTCGTTGAGTCTGCAGAACGAACGCGAGATCTCCGAGCTGCTCGGCATCCCGTACGACGACTACAGCCAGGCGGGCCTGTTCCCGGTCGCCTACACGATCGGCACCGACTTCAAGCCGGCCAAGCGCCCACCCGCTGAGGAGTTCATCCGCTGGAACGAATGGTCCTAGCGATGAGCGAAGCGCCCGGATAGCGACACTTGGCTCATCGCTGGGGTTGGGTGCGTTGTTGCGATGAGCGAAGCGCCCGGACGGAGACACTTGGCTCATCGCAGAGGGGTCTCAGCGGGGCACGTCTCGGAAGGCGATGTCACGACCGGCGTTCGGCTCGCGCGGGAGACCGAGGATGTTCTCGCCGATGATGTTGTGTTGGATCTCGTCGGTGCCGCCGGCGATCGACTGAGCCGGTGTGGAGACGAGCACCTCGGCGATGATGTCGTCGTGAGGGTGGGGTCCGTCGGTGAGCATCGCCGACGCGCCGGGGATGAGGCTGTGCACCCGCGCCGAACGCCGAGCGACACCGCTTGCGCCGAGTTTGCCGAGCGATCCCTCCGGGCCGGGCGCCCGACCGAGCGCCCGTGCTGCGCGGGCGCGCTCGGCGGTCCATTCGTTCGCGCGCTGGAACGACACGAGTTCGGCGATCGCCTGGCGGACGAGCGGATCGTCCGTGCGGCTGAACTCGCGGGCGCGTTCCGCGACGAGGTCGGCGCGCCCGGCCCGCTGCGGGTACCAGGCGTACGTGGCGAAGTGATCAGCGGCCTCGGCCGCTGCCTCGTCGATCGTCCTGCCGCCGACGCTCCCGGCGAACGACGGACGTCGCAGCGTGGCGAAGGTCCGCTCGTGCATCAGCGTGGTCCGGGCGACGCGCCAGCCGTCGCCCGGATCGCCGACGAGGTTGGCGACGGGGATGCGGGCGTCGGTGAGGAACACCTCGTTGAACGACGAGTGCCGGTTCATCTGCAGGATCGGGCGGACCTCGACTCCTGGCTGTTCCATCGGCAGCACGAGGTAGCTGATGCCCTGGTGTTTCGGCACGTCCCAGTCCGTGCGCGCCAGCAGCATGCCGAAGTCGGCGTGGTGGGCACTCGTGTTCCACACCTTCTGGCCGTTGACCACGAAGTCGTCGCCGTCGCGCACCGCAGTCGTGGTGAGCCCCGCGAGATCAGATCCGGCACCGGGCTCGCTGAAGAGTTGCGTCCAGGTGACCTCGCCCGTGATCGTCGGTCGAAGGATGCGCGAGCGGAGCTCATCGGAACCGTGGGCCATGATCGTCGGCGCAGCGAGAGACATCCCGGCTCCGAGCGGGGTCCCGACGGCACCTGCGCGTCGAATCTCGTCTGCCACGAGCTTGTCGGCCCACGAGGGAAGGTTGCGTCCGTGCCAGCGCGTCGGCCATGACGGCACGGCCCATCCGGCGTCGACGAGCAGGCGCCGCCACTCGAGTAGACGAAGTTCCGGATCCCAGTTCGAACGCAGCCAGCTGTGGATCTGGGTGCGGAGTTCTGCCTCGTCCGGTGGTCTCGCTGTCACGACCCTGACCGTACCCACCGTGTCCGTCGGGGTCGGGTCCGGAAGGACAGGCTGGCTACGGTCTGCAGGCATGCCGGAGGCCGAGGTCGACATCACCACCGACGACGGCACGATGGGCACATTCGTCGTGCATCCCGACGGTGGCGGGCCGCATCCGGTCGTGCTGTTCCTGATGGATGCTCCTGGCAAGCGGCCGCTCCTGCACGACATGGCCCGTCGACTCGCGTCGAACGGGTACTACGTCATGCTGCCGAACCTGTACTACCGCACCACGCCCGAGTTCCAGCTCGACTTCGCCAGCAAGGAGTCGTTCCAGCAGATGGTCGAGCTGATGAGCAACCTCGGGAACCGCAAGGTCGGCCGGGATGCTGGAGCGTTGCTCGCCCATGCCGCTTCTGATGCTGCCGCCGCGGACACCACCAACGTCGGCTGTGTCGGCTACTGCATGAGCGGTCCGTTCTCGATCTGGGTGGCGGCCGAATATCCGCAACAGGTGAAGGCCGCCGCATCCTTCTACGGCGTACGACTGCACGTGGATGCGTCCGACTCGCCGCACCTGCGCCTGGGCGGGATCGCCGGGGAGCTGTATGTCGGGGCCGCCGAGCACGACGACTACGTGCCGCTCGACATGATCGACCGCTTCGAAGCAGCCATGCAGGCAGCGAACGTCGGCGGCCGCGTCGAGCGCTACTGGGGCACCCATCACGGCTTCGCGTTCGACGACCGGCCGGCCTACGACGCGGTCGCCGACGATCGGCACTGGGCGGCGCTGCTCGATCTGTTCGACCGGAACCTGCACTGATGGCGGAGCCCTTCGTCGCGGTGTCGTCGTCCGACGACCACGTCGCGACGGTCACGCTCTGTCGCCCTCCGAACAACTTCTTCTCGGTGGCGATGATCACCGAGCTCGCCGAGGCCTTCGAAGCGTTGGACGACGACGTGTCCAGCCGGGCAATCGTGTTGGCGGCCGAGGGCAAGCACTTCTGCGCCGGCGCCGACTTCTCGTCGACCGGACCAGCGGACTCGACCGGCGATCTGTACCGGGCGGCAGTGCGACTGTTCCGGACCCGCAAACCGATCGTCGCCGCCGTGCAGGGCGCGGCGATCGGAGGAGGGCTCGGCGTCGCCATGGTCGCCGACTTCCGCGTGGCAGCGCCCGAGGCGAGGTTCAGCGCGAACTTCGCCCGCCTCGGGTTCCACCACGGTTTCGGTCTGAGTGTCACCCTGCCCGCCGCGGTCGGTGGCCAGCACGCTGCGGAGCTGCTGTACACCGGTCGCCGCATCACGGGCGACGACGCTCTGGCGATCGGCCTCGTCGACCGGGTCGTTGCGCTCGCCGACCTCTCCACGACTGCTCACGACTTCGCCGCGGAGATCGCCGGCTCGGCGCCGCTCGCCGTGCAGTCCATCCGCGCGACCCTGCGCGGCGATCTCGCCGACCGCGTCGCCGCCGCTACCGATCACGAACTCGCCGAGCAGGAGCGCCTGCGCCGTACGGCCGACTTCCGGGAAGGAACCCGCGCCATGTCAGAACGCCGCCCGCCCCAGTTCACCGGAGTCGGGTGATGTCGTCGATCGGTGGTGTGATCGTTCCCGCGGACATGATGAGTCCCGGCGACCTCGTCGAGTACGTCCAGCGCGTGGAGTCGCTCGGGTACGACTCGGTGTGGATCCCCGACATGTTCGGGCGTGAGATCTACGTGACGTGTGGGTACCTCCTCGACAACACCACCACGATCAAGGTGGCCTCCGGGATCGCCCACGTCTACGGCCGTGATGCGATCGCGTCTGCGCAGGCGGCGCGAACGCTCGCGGAGCTCTCGGGCGGCCGGTTCATCCATGGGCTCGGGATCTCGCATCCGCCGGCGGCGGAGCTGCGGGGCCTCACGTGGGAACCACCGATCTCCAAGATGCGCGACTACCTGGTTGCGATGAGGGCGCAGATGAGCGGTGGGTTGCTGCACACCCCGGCCGATCCTCCGCCAGTGCCCGTGTACCTCGCGGCGCACGGTCCGCAGATGATGCGGGTCGCCGCTGATCTCGCCGACGGCGCCAACACCTACATGCAGCCGCCCGAGCACACGCACGAGTCACGACTGACGCTCGGGCCGGACAAGGTGCTCAACGTCGTGCTGCCGTGCGTGCTCAGCACGGATCCGGAGGTCGCCCGTGGAGCGGCGCGGCGTGCGCTGTCGATCTACCTGCCGCTGCCTGCATACCAACGCCAGTGGGCGGCGAACGGCTTCGACGAGAGCGACTGGACCGGCATGGGGAGCGACCGGCTCGTCGACGCCTTCGTCGCGTGGGGCGATGCCGACACGATCCTGGAACGGGTGACCGCCCACCGCGATGCCGGCGCCGACCAGATCCTGCTCGGCGCGTCGCAGCCCGACCGTTCGGGTCCGCCGTGGGAGCTGCTGGAGGCGTTGGCGCCGCGCTGAACCAGCCGCAGGTCGTCGCGTGCGATGATGCCGGCGATGCGCATCCTCGTCTCGTCGATCGGGGCTGCGTGGCGCATGGCCGACGAGGCGCTCGCCCCGGTGCTCCGGGCGGCCGGCGTCACCGTCGACTCCGATCGACTGCACATCGGTGATCTCTACCTGCACCCGATGCCGGCGTCCCTGGACCTGGAGCCCCCGCCGGAACCCGTCCGTCGTGTCCGGCCAGCAGATGCGTCACCGGCGGTCGCGGCGATCGGCGACGCGTCCGTCCTCCGCACGGCGATCACGCGTGCCCTCACCGACCGGTTCATGGTGGACGCGGCGTGCGAGGTACGCGACGAGATCGGTGACGCAGCGGGCCCGGGCCGGGCAGCCGACTGGATCGAGGCCCTCGTCCAGAGCCCCTGACGGGCTGGTGAGCCCACACCGGGACGCGACCGGCCGGGGCGTGTCAGCTCGCGGCAGGCTGGTTGGTGACGCGGTGGTTGGTCAGGATCGGCCCACCGACCCAGCCGCACAGCTGCGGATCGCACTCGCGGAGCTCGCCGGAGATCCAGTGGCCATCGGTGCCGAAGATCCCTTCCTTGCCGTCGAGTGTGACTCGGATGTTCCCCTCGCCGTCCTGCTCGTGCAGCGCGCCGGTGAACGGATGCACGATGCCCCTCATGACCGCGTCCCCACGCTGACGGGGGTGTCGGTGGTGTCGCTCACGAACTCGCCAAGGAGTTGGTGGAGCCAGCGGATCTTCGACTCCTGGTAGTTCGAGAATGTCGCTCCCGGCTTCTGGGTGGTCTCGAGTCCCTTCTGCACCTTGGCCATGTTGAACACGTCCTGCTCGAACACCTTGGCGAGCATGCCGAGCTCCGGCGCATCAGTCCACGGATCGTCGACGCCGAGCTTTCGCTCTGCGGCCGGCGGCGGTCGTTCGCCGCTGAACGGCGACAGGAAGAACACCTCCATGATCGACGAGCGGTGGTCATCGCCGTTCGGGCGGAACCGGTAGGTGATCCGGTTGAAGGCGCCCCACGGATGCAGGTTCGGGAACACCGTGTAATCGATCGAGTCCATCATCTCGGCGTCGCTCATCTCGTCGACGCGATCACCAGCGCTCGGACGCCAGCGCTCTCGCGACATCTCGGCGAGCACCGCCCGAGCGGTCTGCCCCTCGGCGAGCGTGATCGGCGCCTCCTGATCAACGCGTACGTCGAGCATGCCACGGAGAATCTCTTGCTCGGGCACCTCGATGTCGCCGAGCAGGGGACTGGGGGCGCCACCCGGGGTGATCACTCGCGAGCATCGATCCCACACGTCGACCTGACTGTTGACGTCGCACAGATAGGTGAGGATCTGGGGGTGGGTCGCGTTGACGTGGTAGGCCTCGCAGAACGCCTCCTGGGCGATCTTCCAGTTGGCGTTGATGACGCGCGAGACGTGCGCTTCGACGTAGCGGTTGCCGAGGTCCCAGACCTCGAACTGCTCGATGATCTCGCCGAGGTGGTCGTCGAGCGAGCCGGCGTTCGGGTCGGGATTGATGAAGACGAATCCGGCCCAGGTGCCGACCTGGCACTCGGGCAGGACGAAGTCGTCGGGCCGCTGATCGACGTGGGGGAAGTCCCACGCCGCTGGCACGTCGGCGAGGTTGCCGGCGAGATCCCACGCGAAACCGTGGAAGGCGCAGCGGATCTCCGAGCAGCGGCCGTCGTACTCCTTGAGCTGGCGGCCCCGGTGGAGGCACGCGTTCGGGAACGACTTGATCGACCCGTCGGCCTGGCGCACGACGAGGTACGACTTCTCGGCGATGTCGTACACGATGTAGTCGCCCGGCTCGGGGATGTGCTCCTCGCGGCAGGCGAACTGCCAGACACGGGACCACAGCTGGTCGACTTCGCGTCGGTGCCACTCGCGGCTGGTGTACCGCTCGATCGGGATGTCCTCGCTGCCGAAGTAGCGAGGTGACTCGAGGCGCAACACGTCGGGGACCGGGTGGGTGTCGGCGTCGAGCAGGTCCTGGAACGAGGGCCCGGGCGAGCGGGCACCAGTGTCCACTGCGGGCTGGTCGGTGGCGGTCATCCAACCATTATTGACCACACGATGAGTTTCTCGCGTCACCGGACGGCGAGCAGCTCGTCGAGCTGGCCGAGGGCGTCGGCGTGGTCTCCGACCCGGATGGTCGTCCAGCCGAGCGCGAGGGGCTCGATCAGGTTCTGATCGAAGTCGTCGAGGTAGACGATCGCGTCGTGATCGACGCCCAGACTGGTCTGGGTGATCTCGTAGATGGCACGTTCGGGTTTGCGACTACCGACGGCGAACGACTCCACGACCACGTCGAACAGATCGAAGTCGATGTCGCGCTGCATCGTCGGTTGGAACTCGGCGAACGTGTTGGTGAGCAATCCGGTGAGGTAGCCCTCGGAGCGCAGACGTGTCACTCGGCCGATCATGGTCTCGACCACCGTGTAGCCGCCCGGCGCGAGGATTCGGTCCATCTCGTCGCCGTGCAGCGTGACCCCACGTTCGACGGCCCATGGCCCGAGCAACTCCTGAATGTCCGCGACCGCGATCTCGCCGCGCTCGGCGCGGTGCCACGGGTGCTCGGGACCGCTGTCCCGAGGGCCGAGGATCACCTCGTGCATCACAGCGGTGTCGACGCCGTGCGAGGCAGCGATCGTGCTCAGTTGGTTGGAGATCGACGTGATCAGGACGCCGCCGAAGTCGAACACCACTGCCTCGAATCCGTCGTGGTTCCCGGAGACCCGGGCTCGGGAGGCGTCGGGCATCAGTCGAACGATGCGGTCGCCTTGAGGTCCGGGCCGTACACCGGGGCGGTTGCGTCGATGCGGTGTTTGCGACTCACCGCGCTGACGAGGCCACCCTCGCCGAGCATCGTTCGCATGTCGAAGTAGTTCTGATGGTCGAAGTGAGCGGAGAGGGCCTCCTCCGACTCCCAGAGTTCGTACACCTGGATCAGATCGTCCTGGCACGGGTCGGCGGCGAAGCAGTAGACGATGCAGCCCGGCTCGTCGTCCCTCGTTGCCTTCTGGATCGGCGCGGTGCGTTCGAGCAGTTCCTGACGCTTGGACGGATCGGCGACGGTGATGGCGGCTTCGACAGCGATGAGACTCATGGTTCCTCCAGGGTGGGATCGGGCAGGGTGGGATCGGGCAGGGTGGGATCGGACAGGGTGGGATCGGGCCGGTTCGTCCGGGCCGGCGTTCGCTCGCCAGTATGACGACGATGGTCGTCGCCCGAACGAGTCGGGCGCGAAACCGAGAAGAGGTCGCGAGATGTTGGCAGCGTTGATCACCGGCAAGGACACCGTGGAATTGAGGGAGTTTCCCGACCCCACACCGGCACCGACGGGAGTGGTGGTCGACATCGCGTTCTGCGGGATCTGTGGGACCGACGTCCACGCCTACCAGTCGGGAGGTCCTTACAATCCGGCGATCTGCGGGCACGAGTGGTCGGGCACCGTGTCGGCGACCGGCGCCGAGGTGTCGTCGTTCGCCGAGGGCGATCGCGTCGTCGTCGCGGTGGCGCCGTCGTGTGGTCGGTGTACGGCGTGTCATCGGGGCCAGACCGACCGCTGCGAGGTGACGTTCCTCTCGGCGCTCGGGCGTGACCCCCTGGCGCCGCCCCACGGCGGATTCGCGCCGCGTATTGCCGTGGCCGCAGCAAGAGTCGTCAAGACCGATCCGGCGCTCACCGACGAGCAGGCCGCGCAGGTCGAGCCGACCACGGTCGCCTTCCACGCCGTTCGCACGAGCGCCCTCCGGCTCGGCGACACCGCCGTGATCCAAGGGGCCGGTCCGATCGGACTGGGAACGATGCAGTGGGTCCGCGCGGGCGGCGCCGGACAAGTGATCGTCGTCGAGCCGAACGAACAGCGGCGAGCACTCGCGCTCGAACTCGGCGCTCACGTTGCGGTCGCTCCCGGCGAGGAGGCCGATCAGGCGATCCGCGAGCGGACGCACGGTCTCGGCGCCGACATCGTCTACGAGTGCGTCGGGCGGCCGTTCGCCGTCCAGACGGCCGTCGACCTCGCGCGGCGGGGCGGCGCGATGTGCCTGATCGGCCTCGCCGACAGCGACGCGTCGATCTCACCCGGCGCGTGGCTGATCAAGGAGATCTCGGTGACCTCGTCGCTGGCGTATCTGCACGAGGAGTTCGAGATTGCGATGGGGATGATGGCTGATGGCCGAGTCTCGGTCGACGCTCTCCACACCAGCACCGTCGACCTCGACGGCTTCGAATCAGCGCTCGCCGACCTGGCGAGCGGAACCAGCGAGCAGACAAAGGTGCTCGTCGATCCCAAGGGGGCTCACTGATGTACGACTTCTCCGGCAAGACGGTGTTGATCACCGGTGCCTCGATGGGCCTCGGGGAGGGCTTTGCGCTCGGCTTCGCGGAGGCGGGCGCCGACCTCGTCCTGACCGCCCGTTCGGCCGACCTGCTCGAGGGCGTCGCCGAACGTTGCCGGCCGCACGGCTCGACGGTCACGGTGGTTCCCGGCGACGTGTCGGTCGAAGCCGACGTCGCTCGGGTGGTGGCCGCGGGTATCGAGGCGCACGGCCGCATCGACGTGCTCGTCAACAACGCCGGCGTCAGCGACATGCGTGGCGTTGCCCCCGAAGCGTTCGACATGGAGACGTGGAACTGGATCATGTCGATCGATCTCAACGGTGCGTTCATGTACCTGCGCGACGTCGGCCGGCACATGCTCGAGGCCGGCGGTGGGTCGATCGTCAACATCTGCTCGATCATGGGGCACGGCGCGAACGAACTGAACGTGATCGCGTACACGGCGGCCAAGGGGGCGCTGCGCAATCTGACGCTGCAGCTCGGTTGTGAGTGGGCGGACCGCGGCGTTCGGGTGAATTCGGTGTCGCCCGGCTTCATCGTGACCGAGATGGTGCGTCCCGCCCTCGAAGGAATGGGGATGGACAAGTGGATCGCCTCGCGCACGCCGATGCGTCGCATCGGTGAACTCGACGAGATCGTCTCGCCGGTCATGTTCCTCGCGTCCGATGCTGCGAGCTACGTGACCGGTCACGATCTCAATGTCGACGGCGGCACGAACGCAGCGAACGGCTACTACCAGATCCCGCCGATCCATCAGGAGTGGAACGCTGACACCGCGCCGAGGATCGGACGCGGCTACGAAGGGATCCAGCCGCGACCCGACTGGTACGAGGCGATGCGCGCCGGCATCCCCGGACTGCACTACACACCGGAGCCGTGATGGTGCACGCTCGACCTCCGGTCGGGAAGAAATTCTCCTTCGGTCCGTCGCGTATCTGGTCGATCGGTTAGTTTCTGCGCATCGAGCCGTACTGATGGCTCGTCCGGCGCCCTGGGGGGCTTGTCCGGTCACACAGAAAATGGGGGAATTGTCATCATGACAAGATCATCGAAGCGCTCCCGGGCACTGCTCGGGATCGTTGCCAGTCTCGGGCTCGTCGTGGCCGCCTGCGGGAGCGACGACGACGGTGCGAGCACCGACAGCGCCGCTCCGGAGGCGACCGACGCACCCGACGCCACCGACGCGCCCGACGCCACCGACGCACCCGACGCCACCGACGGCGGCGATGAAGGTGAGGGTGGCGACATGGGCGACATGGGCGAGGCGACGGGCGAGCCGATCAAGATCGGCGTGCAGAACCTCGAGGGCGACCCGAACGGTTCGTTCCCCGAGTTCTCGCTCGCGATGGAGGCCGCAGCCGACTACGTGAACACCGAACTCAACGGTCTCGGCGGTCGCCCGATCGAACTCGTCCTCTGCAAGTCGGTCGTGTCGCCCGATGATTCGCAGCGGTGCGCCAACGAATTGGCGGCCGACGAGGTCGAGATGGCCATCTCGACGATCAACTTCTTCGGCAACCACTTCTCGATCTACCAGGGCTCGGACATCCCGGTGCTCGTCGTGACCCCGATCACCATCGCCGACTTCACCTCGGAGGGCGTCTACGCGATCGGAGCCGGCGGCGGCTGCCTCGGTGTCCACACCGGGCTGGTGCAGTTCGCGACCGATCAGATCACCGAGTTCGAGGACATCACCGTCGAGCGGGTCGGTGTTCCGTGGGCCGACACCCCTCCCGGCGTGGTCTGCTACAACGACCTCGAGGCCAAGCCGCTCGACGTGCTCAACGGCACGACGCCCGGCGACGCCGAGCGGGCCGGTTCGCTGCCCGACATGACGCACATCGGTGTTCCGGTCGCGCCGGCGATTCCGGATGCGACACCGCAGGCGAGCGAAGTCCTCGACTTCGATCCGAGCGTGATCATCTTCTCGGCTCAGGGCGCGGACTGCTGGAACTTCGTCGATGCGCTCGGTCGCCTGGGTTGGAGTCAGGACGACATCCCCTTGGTGCTGTCGGGTGCCTGCACCGACTTCACGGCGATGGAGGCCGCCGGCGATCTTGCAGACGGCATCTACCTCACCGGCTCGGTCGGCAGCGTCCTGTCGCCGCTCGAGGACCTGGAAGGCACCGATCGCGACAACGCCGAGATCTACCAGACCAAGTCGATCGAGTACGGCCTGAGCGAGGACGACCTCAACAAGGGCTTCGCCACGCAGGGCTTCTCGGCGATCATGAACATCTGGGAGCAGGCGCAGCTCATCGACGGCGACGTCACCGGAGCGGCCCTCGCTGACGGGTTCGCCGCCACCGATGGCTCGATGCCGACGTTCGGTGGCCCGCCGCTGAACTGTGCGGGGGCGCCGCCGCCGTACATTGCAGTGTGCAGCTCGGAGATCGCGATGACGCAGTGGGACGCGGAAACGAAGACGATCGACCTCGTCATCCCCAGCTTCACCGGACTCGATCTGGTCGCGGGCACGGAACTGCGGCCCACGGCCGGGTGAGCGCTCACGTCGAAAGACACGAACTGAACACCACACACTGAACACCACACACTGAACACCGTTCGGGTCGGGGTCGATTCGAGAATCGACCCCGACCCGTGCGTTCCGACTGTCACGTGAGATGACCTGGGGGCTCCGCGTTGAACGACATCATCTTCATCCTGCTGATCGGGCTCGGCCTGGGTGCGCTCTATGCGATGCTCGGCGCCGGGCTCGTCATCTCGTACAAGGGCTCCGGAGTCATCAACTTCGCGTACGGCGCCATGGCCATGTACGGCTTGTTCACGTTCGACACGGCGTGGAATCGGGGGCAGTTCTTCTTCCCCTGGGTCGATTTCCTTCCGACGAAGGGGCTCAACGTCCCCGTCGAGATCACCCTGTCCGACAGCGGCACCTGGCCGATGACGGCGTCGCTCGTGCTCGCGCTGCTGATGGCGGTCGCGCTGGGCCTGGGTGCGCACTTCCTCGTCTTCCGTCCGCTCCGACATGCCGCTCCGCTCGGCAAGGTCGTCGCCTCGCTGGGGCTCGCGCTGTACCTGCAGGGTGTTGCGCTGATCAACTTCGGCAACTCGTTCCCGCAGCCGAGGAGCGTCGTGCCCCAGGAGGGCATCGACAACTTCCTCGGTCTCGGCAAGGTGTTCCCCCGCAACACGATCTACGTCGTCGGCTTCGCGGTGCTGATGGGCATCCTGCTCTGGGCCGCGTACCGGTACCTCCGCTTCGGGCTTGCCACCAGGGCTGCCGCCGGCAACGAGAAGGGGGCCGTGCTCCTGGGGTACTCGCCCCAGACGCTGGCGGCGATCAACTGGGTGCTCGCGTCGGTGCTGGCGACACTCGCGGCGATCATCGTCGGTCCGATCGCCGGCACGATCACCCCCGTCGGTCTGACTGCCCTGATCGTGCCGGCGCTCGCCGCCGCCCTGATCGGCGGCCTACGTTCGATCCCCATCGCCGTGGCCGGAGGTCTGGCGCTCGGCGCCGTCCAGACACTGCTCGACGTCAGGAAGGTCGACTGGTTCACGGGGAACCTCGAATGGATGCAGACGGGAGTCCGCAACTTCCTGCCGCTGATCGTGATCATCGTCGTGCTGTACGCACGGGGCAAGTCGCTGCCCATCCGCGGCGCCGTCGAGGAGAAGCGGCTCCCGATCGCCCCCGACCCGCGACGCGTGTGCGGGAGCACGCGTTCTTCTGGGTGGTCGTCCTCTCGCTCATGGCGTTCGTGTTCGAGGACTCGGGTGGGCGGACGCGCTTCGCCAACTCGATCCAGACCGGCCTGGTCGTGTCGATCGTGATGCTCTCGATCGTGCTCATCACCGGCTACACCGGTCAGATTTCGCTCGCCCAGATGTCGTTCGCCGGCATTGCTGCCTTCGTCATGGCCAGCATGATGGCCGACGGCATCGGACGAGGGTCCAACCTCGTTCCGGTCGACGGACCGGGGCTCGCCTGGCCGATCGCCGGGGCGATCGGTATCGCTGCAGCAGTGGTCGTCGGCGTTGTCGTCGGGTTACCGGCGGTCCGAATACGAGGTGTCCAACTCGCCGTGGTCACCATCGCCGCCGCCGTCGCGCTCGCAGGGCATGTACTTCGAGAACGAAGTGATCACGCAGCTGCGTGCAGGTGTGCCGGCCTTCGTGAAGGATCCGACGATCTTCGGCATCGACGTCGGTGCCCGAAGCGCGCGCGAGCAGAACGAGAATCCGGCCTTCGTGATCTTCGGCGGCATCGTGCTCGCGCTGTGCGCGGTCGCCGTCGCGAACATGCGACGTGCCGGCGTGGGACGCCGGTTCCTTGCCGTGCGTGCCAACGAACGGGCGGCCGCAGCGGCCGGCATCAACGTCACCCGGACCAAGCTGCTGGCCTTCGCGATCAGTGCCGGCATCGCCGGCATCGGAGGCCTGATGCTCGGCTTCAAGCAGGTCGAGGTGTCCTCGGCGAACTTCGCCTACGGCGCCAGCCTGTCGGTGTTGGCGTTTGCGTATCTCGCGGGGATCTCGTCGATCAGCGGCGCCATCGTCGCCGGCATGCTGCTGCAGGCGCTCGTGCCGACCACGTCGAACTACTTCTTCGCCGGCACCAACATCGACAACTACATCGGGCTGCTGAGCGGTCTCGGCATCATCGTCACCGCCATCGTGCACCCCGAGGGTGTGGCACCGTTCTTCACGGAGGGAATCAGACATCTCGGCAACTGGACGGTCTCCGCAATACCTGGCGCAGAGACCCTGCGGTCGAACTATCGCGAGGGCCCCAAGCACGTGCTCGTCAAGTCCGGTCTCGCCGTCCTGGTGGTCGGTACAGCGCTCTGGCTGTACAACGCGAAGTTCGTCGAATCCGTCGAATGGTGGGTGTTCATCAGCATGGTGTTGCTGTTCCTGATCGTGCTGGCGTTCGCCCGTCTGATCGGCCCGATCTCGCCCACGTTCCCCGAGGCTGGCAGCGTGTGGGCAAGCGCCGCGAGGCGATTCGGCCCCACTGCCCTCGTCGGATACGTTCTCGGCTGGATCATCTGGCCGTTGCGGGTCGACACGTACTCGATGTTCTGGATGCCGATCTTGGGGGCACTGCTCGCCCTGTTCGTCCGGAACATCTACTTGCAGATCAGGGGCGGGCACGCCACGGAACCACCGCCCGAGACTCCCGATATGGCCGCCGCACTTCCGACTCCAGCAGGGGGACACTGACATGGCACTACTCGACGCCAAGGGGCTCACCGTGAGCTATGGCGGGCTCAACGCGAACGACGAGATCGATCTCGAGTGCGAGGCCGGCAAGCTCGTCGGCCTGATCGGTCCGAACGGAGCCGGTAAGACGACCTTCATCGACGCGATCACCGGCTTCACACCGGTCACCCACGGGTACGTGAGCTTCGACGGAGTCGACCTCAACGGTCTTCGTCCGGACGCGCGAGCCAAGCTGGGCCTGGTCCGAACGTTCCAGTCGCTCGAGCTGTTCGAGGATCTGACCGTCCGCGACAACCTGCTCGTCGCCGCCGATCAACCGAGGTGGTATTCGTTCCTGTCCGACATCGTGCTGCCGAGCCGCGGCAAGGCAGCGGCCCTCGAGCAGATCGACGTCGCGTTGAACGCCATGGACCTCGGCGACCTCGCCGACAAGCACCCCAGTGACCTCAGCCACGGCCAGCGCAAGCTCGTCGGTGTCGCCCGAGCACTCGCGGCGAACCCGAAGCTGCTCCTGCTCGACGAGCCGGCCGCGGGGCTCGACACCAAGGAGAGCCAACTGCTCGGCGCTCACCTGCGTGGCTTTCTCGATCTCGGTGTGAGCCTGTTCCTGATCGACCACGACATGGGGCTGGTGCTCAACGTCTGCGACTACATCTACGTCCTCGACTTCGGCCAGGTGATCGCGCACGGTACCCCGGCTGAGGTCCGCGCCGATCCAGCAGTGATCGCCGCCTATCTCGGCGAATCCGCCGGGGAGGCGCAGGCAGAGGCCGGTATGGTCGCGAATCGTGCTGCCGGGGTCGTGGCATCGCAACCTGCAACATCGCAGACGGGGGCATCGGAGGCCGGCAATGAGTGATGAGTTCCTGATCGACGTCCGAGGGCTGCATGCCGGCTACGACGGGATCCCGGTACTGCGCGACGTCACGTTGAACGTCGCACCCGGTGAGGTCGTGGCGTTGCTCGGCCCGAATGGCGCCGGCAAGACCACGACGTTGCTGACGATCTCCGGGCTGCTCGCTCCGCTCGAGGGTTCGGTCACCGTGCTGGGTGAGCCCGTCACCGGCCACAAGGCATACAACGTCGCCCGGCGGGGCCTGGCGCACGTGCCCGAAGACCGGTCGCTGTTCTTCGATCTGACCGTCGACGAGAACATCCGTCTCGGCCTGAAGGGCACCCGCGCCGAGCGCAAGGAAGCCCACGATCGGGCGATGGAGTTGCTTCCGGCGCTCAAGCCCCTCGGCCGCCGCCACGCCGGACTGCTGTCGGGCGGTGAACAGCAGATGCTCGCGGTGGCCCGAGCGCTGGTGTCGTCCCCGAAGTGCATCCTCGTCGACGAGATGAGCCTCGGTCTCGCCCCGATCATCGTCGAACGGCTCCTCCCGATCGTTCGCGACATCGCCGACCAGACCGGGTGTGGAGTGCTCGTCGTCGAACAGCACGTCCACATGGCACTCGAGGTGGCCGACCGCGGGTACGTGCTGAATCACGGCGAGATGGTGCTGGCAGGTTCCGCCGCCGAGCTCTCCGCGAACCGTCATGTCCTCGAAGCCAGCTACCTCGGTGAGGCTGTGCTGGACGAGGCGTGACGAGCCCGTTCGTTGCCGACCTTCTCGCCGGCCGCACCGCTCTCGTCACCGGCGGTGGAACAGGTCTCGGACGAGCGATCGCCGAAGGGCTGTCCGCAGTGGGTGCGACGGTCGTCATCGCGGCCCGTCGGCGCGAACGCCTCGAAGTCACCGCGGCCGAGATCAGCTCGCTGACCGGCAGTCCGGTCGTGGCCGATGTGGTCGACATCCGCGATCGTGAGAGCGTGGAGTCGCTGGCGGAACGGCACCGGATCGACATCCTCGTCAACAACGCCGGCGGTCAGTTCCCTCAGAAGGCGCGCGACTTCAGCGCCAACGGCTGGCGCAGCGTCATCGATCTGAACCTGAACGGCACCTGGACGATGACGCAGGTGTTCGGAAACCAGATGCTCGACGGAGACGGCGGAACCATCGTGCAGATCGTCGCGCTCGTCGGCCGTGGCATGCCGGGCATCGCCCACAGCTCGGCGGCGCGAGCAGGCGTCGTCGAGCTGAGTCGGACACTCGCCTTCGAGTGGGGGCCAAAGGTCCGGGTCAACTGCGTCGCGCCCGGAGCGTTCCGTACCGACGGGTGGGAAGCGACCTACGACGAGGGTGTCGGCAACGACATGTCGGGTGTCCCGCTGCCGTATCCCGGGCGCCCGGGAGACGTCGCGAACGCCGCGGTGTTCCTCGCGTCGCCCGCCGCGGCGTACATCACCGGCGAGTGTCTGTACGTCGACGGCGGGATGATCCTGCACGGCCCGATCAGTGCATTGCCCGCCGGCGGCTATCCCGAACGCGCCTGACGTCTCGACGTCTCCGAGCTCCGGTCGACCAACGGTGTGCGATGAGCGAGGTGCCCGTATGCGGTCGCTTCGCTCATCGCGGGTGTCTGCGATCCGGCAGCGATGAGCGGGGTGTCCCGTATGCGGTCGTCTTGCTCATCGCAGCGGGGGAGGGGAGGCGGCGGCAGCTCCACGTCGTCGGCGCCGATGGGGGGCTCGCTAGCCTCGACCGATGGCAACGATCCTGGCCCACATCACCGTCCGACCCGGCACCGAGGCCGACTTCGAAGCCCTGGCCCGCACGCTCTACGAGGGGACGCACGCGACCGAGACGGCCGTACGCCACTACGAGTACTGGCGGGGGTCGGAGCCCCGGACCTACTACACGCTGCTCTCGTTCGACGATCACCGGGGATTCATCGCGCACCAGACGAGTGACCATCACGAGTCGGCATCGCCGGAACTCGGCCGGATGATCGAGAGCCTCCGCCTCGAATGGGTCGACCCGGTTCCGGGTGCCAGCGCCCTGAACCCGACGAGGATGCAGACCGCGCCTCCCGACGCCGACCAGCTCACGATCGACTACACCGATCGCTTCGCCGCCGTCCTCGCCGACTGGTGGTCCACCGTCGACGAGTAACCCCTCGTCGGGGTCCGGAACGCCATGTCAGGGGTCGGTGGGCGGCTCGCGGCTCCAGAGCACGTCGAAGTCCACGGCGATGTCGAGGACCTGGTAAGCCCGCCCCATGCCGACACAGAACCCACAGGTGATCGTCAGGTCGAGCAGTTCGCGGTCGGAGAAGTGCTCGCTCATCCGTGCCCACATCGCGTCATCGATGCCGCGATGGTCGATGGCGAACTGTTCGGCGAACTCGGCCGCAAGGCGCTCTCTCGGCGTGAAGTCCGGGTGGTCGTAGTACTGGTGGACGTGCTGGTAGAGCTCGTCGGTCAATCCCTGCTGCATCGCCGATGCAGCTCTGGTGTTCAGTCAAACGTGACACTCGTTGAGCTGGGCGATGCGCATACGGGCGACTTCGCGCTCGCGTACCGGAAGGCTCGACTGCACGTAGACGGCCTCACCCATCGCGCCCATCGCCTTGCCCAGATGGGGCGCGAGCTCCCAGATGCGCTTCGCTTCGAGGCCGTCGCCCTCGGGAACGTCGATACGGGCCATCAGGTCTCCTTGGTGGTGGGGCCGGCAACAGGGATCGAGTCGAGCAGGTCGTCGACCCAGCGGTGGAACATCTGGTTGCCCGGCTCGTTGCGCCCGAAGACGAACTCGGTGTTCGCTCCGGATCCCAGTGCTGACTGGATGCCGAGGCCGGTCTTGTAGTCCTCTTCGTTGACCACCCATTCGAGGAAGTCGGCTCGCTTCAGTGTCTCGGCGCGTTCCTCATCCGAGGCGCTCTTCGCGATCAGGTGGGTCTGGACCGTGCGGGACCGATCCGATGTCGGGCCGGGGAAGAGCTGACTGACCATCGCCCCGCGACCGCCGTTGCCGGCGACCGAGACGTGGGGGAACACGGTGTGCACGAAACCGACGTACTTCGCCGGGTTCCAGTCGGCTGGCGGGATGTCGCGCAGTTCGGGAGTGACACGGCGGGCGAACGCAACGCGCTGGTGCGGCCCCCACGCGTCCCAGGTCATCACGTTGCCCATGACGTCCACGCCGAGCGTGTCCCGGTGCAGGATGTCGAGGTGGTAGCCGTCGACGTAGCCGTCGAACGCGACCTTCCAGTTCGGCCCGATCAATACCCGTTCGTCGAGGAGTTCCATGTCGGCGAGGCCGAGCTGATCGAGTGCGACGTCGTAGCCACCCAGCCAACGGTCGAGGTCGAGTTCCGCTCCCGCGCGCGACACGACGAACACCATGCCGCTGCGTTCTTCGCACGGCAGCTCGGTGAGGCCATGCGTGTCGGTGTCGACGTCACCGAACTTGCTGCGTCCGGAGATCCCCACCAACGCTCCCGCGTTGTCGTAGCTCCACGCGTGGTACGGGCAGGTGAACCGGCGCGTCTGTCCGCACCCTTCGCCGACCACCAGTGCTCCTCGATGTCGACAGGCGTTGATGAACGCCTTGACGCTGCCGTCGGCCTGGCGAACGGTCAGCACCGGGACGCCGGCGATGTCGATCGACCGGTACGACCCTGGCTCGGGGATGTGCGCACTCATCGCTGACACGACCGGCCCGTTGCGGAACAGGGCATCGACCTCGCGCTCCCACCGCTCTGCGTCGAGGTAGTGGTCGACCGGCACGGCCATGGTGTCGTCGAGCGAGTCGGTGGTGTTCTCGTCGAGGTGGGTCAGCAGGCGACCGGCGACCGCGTGCCAATCCGGCTGCCACGGTCGGCCGTGGTGGTCGAGTTCGGTCGGCTGCGTGAATCGGCCGTACGAGGGTGCAGTGGCCGGGGCGCTGATCTCGCTCGTGGTCATGCAGGCACCTCCGCTTTGCTGACGGCAACGGGAATCGCACTGGAGACGACCATGCCGGTGACCGAGTCGTGACCCGCGTCGACGGACACCAGACGGCTCGTGGGCGTCCCGATGTCTCTGACCTTCTCGTCGGTGAGCGATGTTCCGCCCCACGAGTGTGCCATCGAGATCACACCGCGTTTGACGTCGTCGGCGGGCTCGACCACGCCGACCAGCCTGCCCGACGGCGAGGTGATCTCGACGAGGTCGCCGCTGACCATGCCGAGCTCGGCCACGTCGTCGGGGTGCATGTAGGCCGGATTCGTCGTCCCCTTGCGGGCGAGCGCCGGGAGTTCCGTTCCCGTCGAGTTCAAGACGTGCTTGAGCCGGCGGCTCACCAGCCGGAACGGGTAGGCGCTGACGTCGATGTCGCCGAGCATCGGTGCCGGCTCGACTCGGAGCGCCGCGAGTTCGGCCATGAAGTCCTCGGGCGCCGGCGTGAACTTGATCGTGCAACTCGGGTCCGCAGGTTCGACGACCAGCCGGAGATCGGGATGTACCTTGCGGCGATTGGCCCGCACCTCGTCGAGCGGCATACGCGATCCAGCGTAGGAACGTTCGATGATCTCGTCGGTCGATGGTCGCGTGCCCATGTCGGGCGATCCCCCGGGCAGCGGCAGCGTGCTGCCCAGCCGTGATGCCAGTTCCCAGAAGACCTCCCACTCGTTCAGTACGTCACCGTCACGCTCGACCACCGGATCGGTGTAGTTGGTGTACGGCAGACGGAACCAGCGGTCCATCAGGTGCGGGACGTCGGCGCGCTCGAGCGCCAGGGTGGGTGCGATGACGTAGTCGGCGAACTCTGCCGTCGGTGTCATGCGGTAGTCGATGACGACGAGCAACTCGAGGTCGGCCAGCGCCTCGAGGGTGAGTTCGTGATTCGGGAACGCCACGGCAGGATTGCCACCGCTGACGATCAGCGCACGGATGCGTCCCTCTCCGGGCGTGAGGATCTCCTCGGCGAGCGCAGCCGTCGGCATCTCGCCGCGGTAGCCCCGCAGGTTCCGAAGGCGTGAGGGCGGCCCGCTGGCCGGGGCGCGAGGGGCGGTCGCCTGCGCCCGGTGTGGCATCTCCGGATAGAGGAGCAGGCCGTTCTCGATGAGGTCGCCCTCGCGGTTGACACGACCCAGGATGGTGTTCAACACGACGGTGAGATGCTCGGTCAGGCTCGAATGGGCGGCCATGTTCGGTCCCGTCCCGGTCCCCGCGGTTCCTCGGGGTCCTGCGGCGAAGAGCCGAGTTGCTGCGACGATGTCGTCCGCGTCGAGCTGGCAACGCTCGGCGACGTAGTCGAGGGTGAACCCGTCGACCGCGTCGGTGAGCTCACCCAGCTGGCTGACCCACCGGTCGCAGAACTCGTGATCGTGGAGGCCCTCCTCGAGCACGATGCGGATCATCCCGGCGAGCAGCGTCGGGTCTTCACCGGGCCGGATCTGCAGGTGGATGTCGGCGAATCCGGCCAACTCGGTGCGGCGCGGATCGATCACGATGAGCTTCATGCCCTCGGCCTTGCGTCGGCGCATGACGACGAACGGGTTGGTTCCCTGGAGTCCGCCGATCGGAGCGTAGGACGACACCATCGAGTTGTACCCGATCGCCATGTGGACGTCGGAGTCGGTGAAGTTGTGATAACCCGCTTCCCATCCGCCGAGGCGCAGCATCGCGAGGCCCTTCGCCGGCTGGTCGATGGTCACCGATGTGTAGAACGACACGGAGTCGATGCCCTGGTGGAAGGCACGCGCAACGGGGACCGCCACCGAGTTCTGATAGCCGCCGGTCCCGGTGTAGGACGCCACGGCGCGCGGACCGTAGGTGTCGATGATGCGGCGGAGTTCCGCGGCGATCTCGTCGAGCGCTTC
This sequence comes from Ilumatobacteraceae bacterium, assembly GCA_963698435.1. Lineage (GTDB taxonomy): Bacteria > Actinomycetota > Acidimicrobiia > Acidimicrobiales > Ilumatobacteraceae > Sva-07. Next base: position 107,894 of record CAVOQV010000007.1, read on the forward strand.
GGAGCTGTTCACCTGCTCGAAGGTGCCGTCCGGCCGGCGCCGCAGCGGGGAGCGCAGGCGGTTGGGGTCGGACATCTGGTCGGGGATCTGGCGCCCCTTGATGCACGTGTATCCCTCGAACAGCGGGTCGTCCATCACGCCGCGAACGGCGACGACCCGGTTGTCGACGACATCGACCTCCATGGGACAGCTGGCATGGCAGACCCGACAGAAGGTCGCCTTCGTCTGCAGTTCCGCGGTCGGTTCGGGTGTGGTGGATGTCATGCGTGACGCCTCCGGTCGTTTCCGTACGTTCGTAAACTAACCCGTCGGCTAGTTTCTGAACGCAGCAGACGTCGAGCTACAGGGGGGTATCGGGTGGAGGTTCTTCGAGACACGGGTGACGTTCGATGACGCGCCCGTTCCGATTCGGACTGCAGAGCTTCAACACCACCGGCCCGCAGGACTGGCGTGATCAGGCTCGGCATGCGGAGGCCCTGGGATTCAGCACGTTCAGCGTGGCCGACCACGTGATCGGCCCAGGTCCGGCGTTGGCCGCCACCAATCATCCGGTGCAGGACATCGCGGCGATTCCCGCGATGGTCGTCGCGATCGAGGCGACGAGCACGATCAACATCGGCTCGCGGGTGTTCTGTACCGATTACCGCCAACCGGTCATGTTCGCGAAGGAGTTGGCGACGCTCGCGTACTTCGCCGAAGGTCGTCTCGAGATCGGGCTCGGCGCCGGATGGCTGCAGGGCGAGTACGAAGCGATGGGCGTGCCGTGGGATCCCGCCGGGGTGCGCATCGATCGCATGGAGGAGACCATCGCGTTGATCCGGGCCCACTTCGCCGAAGGTGAGATCGACGTCGACGGCGCCCACGTGCACGCCAGAGGTTTCGAAGGCGTCCCCAAGGTCCCGACCGGTCTGCCCCCGATCATGATCGGTGGGGGAGCGCCGCGCGTGCTCGGCATCGCCGGACGCGAGGCCGACATCGTCAGTCTGAACTTCGACAACAGCTCCGGCAAGATCGGCCCCGCCGGTGTCGGCAGCAGCACCGCGGAACTCACCGCGCAGAAGATCGAGTGGATCCGCGCCGGAGCTGGTGACCGCTTCGACGATCTGGAACTCGAGATCGCGGGGTACTTCACGGTCGTCACCGACGACCGCGAGGACACGCTGGCGAAGATGGCACCGATGTTCGGTCTCGAGCCCGCCGTGTTCGGCGAACACCCGCACGCGCTCATCGGCTCCGTCGACTCGATCTGCGACCAACTCGTCGAGCGGCGCGAGACCTACGGGATCTCGTACATCACGTTCGCAGGTCGGACGGTCGATGCCGTCGCCCCCATCGTCGAGCGGCTCGCCGGAACCTGAGCACCGAACACCAACCCACGAATCGATACCACGAACCACGAAAAGGACACCATGAAAGTCGGAGTCAACCTGCCCTCTCAGTTCCCGTTCGGGAGCACCGTGCAGATGATGGAGGTCTACGAACAGGTCGGGTTCGACTCGTACTGGTCGCCCGACCACATGCTCGGCGTCTTCCACCCGGGGCTGTGGAGCGAGATCCCGCTGTCGGATCTCGCAGCCGACCCCGACGCGTTCTACGACCCGTTCTGCTACGGCGCCGTGGTCGGCACGATGACCGACAAGCCCTTCGGCATCTCGGTCACCGACGCGACGCGGCGCGGTGCGGCCGACCTGGCCCGCACCGCTCTGACGCTCAACGACCTGAACCCCGGCGGGTTCATCCTCGGCATCGGGTCGGGCGAGGCCGAGAGCCTCGTCCCGTTCGGGTACCCGTTCGAGAAGCCGGTGTCGATCCTCGCCGACGTCCTGCGCGATCTCCGATCGCTGCTCGACACCGGGCTGATGGCCGACGGCGGCGTCGGGCGCATGGGGCTCCCGCTCGAGGCCGAGGGTCGCGGCAAGCCGCCCGTCTGGGTGGCGGGCCACGGTCCCCGGATGCTCAAGCTCACCGGCGAGTACGGCGACGGCTGGATCCCGGCGTGGTGGATGACCCCGGAGGAGTACGGCGCGAAACGCGAGATCATCGCTGGTCACGCCGCCGCGGCGGGCCGGCCGATGCCGGAATGTTCGCTGCTCCCGTTCGTGCTGTTCGCCGAGAGCGCCGAGGCCGCTGCAGAGATGTTCGAACGCGAGCCGCTGGGGAAGCTGTTCGGGCTGTTCGCGATGGGACACATGTGGGAAGCCCACGGGTTGGAACACCCGCTCGGCAACGACTCGAAGGGTTTCGTTGACGTGATCATCCACGACCTCGATCCCGACGAGCTCCGCGACGTCGCCAAGACGATCCCGTTCGAGATGGTGCAGGAGGTGCTCTTCGTCGGCAACTCCGAGGAACTGACGGGCCAGTTCGAGGCGTACGCACGCAACGGCCTCGAGCACGTCGTGCTCGCGAACATCACCGGCGTGGTCGGCGGCATGGACGAAATCCTGGCGCGCGGCATGGAGCTGCCGACCCTCAAGCAGATGCTGTCCGACCTGTGACCATCACGACCCGTCCGAACCGACCCTCAAGGAGTTCACGATGACTGCCGATCTCGCTACGTTCAACCCGTTCGACCCCGCTGCGATCCAGTGCCCGTTCCCGCACTATGCGCAGATGCGCGACGAAGCGCCCGTGGCGCTCATCGAGTCCGTCGGCATGTATCTGGTCACCAATCACGAGTTGGTGATGCAGGTGCTTCGGGATCCGGCGACCTACTCGTCGCTGTTCGGCGGAGCCAGCATGCCGCTGCCTCCGGGGGCTCGCGAGAAGATGATGGAGGTGATGGCCGACGGCTATCCCCGTGTCCCCACGATGCTCACCGCCGACATGCCAGAACACACCCGGTACCGCCGGCTGGTGTCGAAGGCGTTCACGCCGAAGGTGGTCGCCGAGCTCGAACCGGTGATCCGCTCGATCACCACCCGCCTGATCGATTCCTGGATCGACAGCGGTCGCATCGAGTTCGTCGAGCAGTTCGGCGTACCACTGCCGGTCGAGGTGATCGCCCACGCTCTCAACGTGCCTGATTCGCGCCTCGCCGATTTCAAGCGCTGGTCCGACGACTCGATTGCCGGGATCGGCACCGACATCTCGCTCGAACAGCGACTCGACGCCGAGCGCGGCGTGAACGAGTTCCAGCACTACTTCGCTGCCGAACTCGAGCGGCGCAGGAGCGAACCGCAGAACGACCTGCTGACAGCACTGCTCAACGCCCGGATCGACGACGACGATCCTGAAGTGACCGACAAGCGTCCGCTCGACGTCCCGGAGATGCTGAGCATCATCCAGCAACTCCTCGTCGCCGGCAACGAGACGACGACGAAGCTGCTGACCGAGACAATGCGACTGCTGGCCGAGAACCCCGACGAGTGGACACGGCTGAAGCAGGACCCGACCCGGGCCCCGCAGATCGTCGAGGAGGCGCTGCGGTTGTCGACGCCGACGCAGGGTATGTTCAGAATCTCGACCAAGGATCACGAACTCGGCGGCGTCCACATTCCCGAAGGGGCCCGGATCGTGATCGTGTTCGCGTCGGCGAATCGTGACGAGTCGCTGTACCCCGACCCGGACGGTTTCGATCCTGATCGCGACAACCTGCGTGATCACCTGGCATTCGGCAAGGGCATCCACTTCTGCCTCGGCGCGGCGTTGTCGCGTCTCGAGGGCAAGGTGGCACTCGAGGAACTCTCGAGCCGGCTGGAGAGCTTCTCGCTGTCGGAGACCAACGAGTACCAATACTTCCCGAGCTTCCTGCTGCGGGGATTGACCCGACTCGACGTCGATGTCGTCCCGGCGGGGGCGGCCTGATGTCCGGGCCATTGGCGGGCAAGATCGCCGTCGTCACGGGGTCGAGTCGGGGCATCGGTCGCGGCACGGCCGTTGCACTCGGCGAGCAGGGTGCCACCGTCTACATCACAGGACGCAGTACAGGATCGGGTGAACTCACGATCGACCGGACGGCCGCGCTCGTCGATGAAGCGGGCGGTCACGGCATCGCCGTGCAGACCGACCACGGCGACGACGACCAGATCGCCGCGCTGTTCGATCGTGTGCGGGCCGACCAGGGCAAGCTCGACATCCTGGTCAACAACGTCTACAAGATCCCCGACCCGCCGGCGTGGGGCGGCGGGTTCTGGGACCACCCGATCTCGATCTGGGACGACCAGGTCGGCATCGGGCTGCGGGCGCACTACGTGGCCTCGTGGCATGCGGCGCCGCTGCTGTTCGCAGCGGGACCGGGCGGCTTCATCTGCAACATCTCCTCGCCCGGTGGCCAGAGCTATCACTTCAGCTCCTCCTACGGGGCCGGCAAGGCCGGGCTCGATCGGCTCGGCGCAGACATGGCGATCGAGCTGGAACCGAAAGGGATCGCCGTCGTCACGGTCTATCCCGGCACGGTGTCGACGGAGTTCATCGTCGAATGGTCGGGCCAGCGTGACACCGATCTCGACGGCGCTCAAACACCGCTCGTCGTCGGCCGCAGCGTCGCGGCGCTGGCCACGGCACCTGACCTGATGGAGCGTTCGGGTTCGATCCAGTGGGTCGAGGATCTCGGCGAGGAGTTCGGCCTGGTCGACGAACACGGCCGTTCTCCGGCGAAGTACGCCCGCCGCCTCTGACAGCCCGACGGTCCTCCCCGGCCCCGTGCCCGCGAGGACTGTGACGGTTCAGTCGGCGAGGACGGAGCGGATGGTCTCCACGACCTGCTCCGCGCTCGCTCCAGGGGTGATCACGGCGGCGATGCCGGCCTCCATCAGCGGCTCGACGTCCTGGTTGGGCACGATGCCGCCGACCACCACCGGGATCTCGCTGCCCAGCTTGCGCACCTCGTCGACGACGAGCGGTGCCAGCGTCATGTGGGCGCCGGACAGCATCGACAACCCGATCGCGTCGACGTCTTCGTCGACGGCGGCAGCGGCGACCGTTTGGGGCGTCTGGAACAACCCGGTGTAGATCACTTCGTAGCCCGCATCGCGCAGGATGCGAGCCACCACTTTGATGCCGCGGTCGTGGCCGTCGAGGCCGACCTTCGCGACGAGGATGCGTTCACTCATGTTGGCCTCGATGCTCAGATCACGGGGACTTCGGTGTGGCGGCCGAATACGTCGGCCATGGCTGCCATCATCTCGCCGAGCGTGGCGTAGGCCTGGGATGCCTCGATCAGCGTGGGCATCAGGTTGATCTCGGGGTCTTCTGCTTCGGCGCGGAGTCTGGTGAGCACGGCGTCGACGGCGTTCTGGTCCCGGTCGTGGCGAACCGCGTCGAGACGCTTGCGCTGGCGCGTTTCGTCCTCGTTCGAGATGCGCAGGATGTCGAGGTCGTCGTCGTCGTTGCCTTCCTTGAACCCCGACACACCGACGATGACCCGTTCGCCGGCGTTGAACGCGCGCTCGAGTTCGTAGGCGGAATCGGCGATGCGGCCCTGGAACCAGTTCTCGTCGATGCCCTTGATCACGCCGTCGAGCAACGAGCCGTCGCCGAATTCGTCGAGCGTGGCGAAGATCTCCTCGGCCTGGCGTTCCATCTCGTCGGTCAGTTCCTCGACGAAGTACGAACCGCCGAGCGGATCGGCGACGTGGGTCACGTTGGTCTCGTGGGCGATCACCTGCTGGGTCCGCAACGCGATCCGTGCGGCCTTCTCGGTCGGCAGCGCGAGTGCCTCGTCCATCGAGTTGGTGTGCAGCGACTGGGTGCCGCCGAGCACTCCGGCGAGGGCCTCGATCGCCGTGCGGACGATGTTGACCTCGGGCTGCTGGGCGGTCAGCGACACACCGGCGGTCTGAGTGTGGAAACGCAGCTGCATCGACCGCTCGAGCTGGGCGCCGTAGCGTTCCTTCATCCAGCGCGCCCAGATCCGACGCGCTGCGCGCAACTTGGCGATCTCCTCGAAGAAGTCGATGTGGGCGTTGAAGAAGAAGCTCAACCGCGGAGCGAACGAGTCGATCGGTAGCCCTGCCTGCAGCGCGAGCTCGACGTAGGCGAACCCGTTGGCCAGCGTGAACGCCAGCTCCTCGGCTGCGGTCGAGCCGGCCTCACGGATGTGGTAGCCGGAGATCGAGATCGAGTGCCAGCGCGGCATCTCGGCAGCCGTGAACGAGATCGTGTCGCGCACGAGCCGCATCGACTGGCGCGGCGGGAACACGAACTCCTTCTGTGCCTGGTACTCCTTCAAGATGTCGTTCTGCAGCGTCCCGCCGAGGCGGCTGCGGTGTACGCCGGCCTTCTCGGCTTGGGCGACGAACATTGCGAAGATCGGCGCCGCTGGGCTGTTGATCGTCATCGACGTGGTGATCTCGCCGAGGTCGATGCCGGCGTAGAGGTCCTCCATGTCGGCGAGCGAGTCGATGGCGACACCGCAGCGCCCCACTTCGCCGAGCGACATCGGATCGTCGGAGTCGAGGCCGAGCAACGTCGGCATGTCGAACGCTGTCGACAGCCCGTCGCCGCCGGACTTGATGATCTCCTTGAATCTCCAGTTCGTGTCCTCCGCCGTGCCGAACCCGGCGAACATGCGCATCGTCCACAGACGCGATCGGTACATCGACGCATACGGACCGCGCGTGTACGGGTAGACGCCGGGGAACTCGCTGTCGTCCGGGCCGTACACCGGCTCGAGCGGGATGCCGGACATCGTGGTGAATCGACCCTCCCGCAGCTTGGAGTTGTCGAATGCGTCGCGCCAGATCTTGCGGTTGTCGGTCACGAGACGATGGTACCGATCGCTTGACGGGCGCTACGAGTGGTGCGGGCGCTCGCGCCGGATGGCCGAGGGACGATGGTCATGTGAAGTCTCCGAATGAATGGCGGACGAAGGCGAAGGTCTCGTAGATCTCGACCTGGTCCGCGGCGTCGAGTGGCAGGTCGGAAAAGATGCGTTGATTGAGGCGTTCCGTGGCTGCGACGGCGGTCCGTGACCCCTCGGAAGTGATCTCCGCGAGCGTGCTGCGGCCGTCGTCGGGATTGGGGATGCACCGCACCAGACCGTCGTCGGTGAGGCGCTGGACCACGTTGGTGACACTCGCCGGATGCACCTGCAGCCGAGCGCCGATCTTGCCGAGGGGCAGTCGGCCCTTGCGGGTGAACTCCAGCAGCATCAGCACCTCGTATCGGGCGAAGGTGAGGCCGAACGATCGGAGTTCGCCGTCGATCCGCGACAGCAGTTCCTGCTGGATTCGCATGATCGAAGTGACCAGTGCCATTCCGTCGGCGGCATCCGTCCACCCGCGTCCACGCCAGTTGTCGCGGGCGAGGGCGATCGGATCGTGCGCAAGCGGTGTGGTCATGAGAAGTGGGAATGGGTGAATCGAACGACGAGGGCCCGGTCCGACGTGGACCGGGCCCTCGATCGTTCACGGGTGGGGTCGGCTCAGTCGACGCCCCAGAGGGCCTTGAACTGGTCCTCCATCGTTTCCGGTCCGGGCCATCCGTTGGGGCCCAGATCGATGATCGACTGCGCGGTGTCGGGGTCGCTGACGATGAACGTCGGCAGCGTTGCGTTGGCACGCTCCTCGGGATTGTCCATGCCGAGCGCCTCACGGGCCATGGCGTCCACCATCAACCAGCCGGCGTACGGCTTGGGGTTGGCGGTCCAGGCAGCATGGCGGCCGGCGACGATCTCGGTGAGACCGATCTCCGTCGAGAAGTCGACGCCGACGATCTGGACTCCATCGAGCAGTCCGGCCTCCTCGAGCGTGTCGGCCACGCCGGCGGGCAGGTCACTGAAGGTGAAGTGGATGTAGTCGATGTCCGGGTTCGCCTGGAGTCGAGATGCCACTGCAGCGGGGACCTCACCGGCGATCAGGCTGTCGAGGGTCGTGTCGAGTGTCTCGAGCGTGCAGTCGGGGCAGTTCTCCTCGTAGGCAGCGGCGGCGCCTTCAGCTTCGCTCACCAGCACAGGGAAGTCAGGAATGTTGACCAGCAGCGTGTTGGCTGTGCCACCCGAGTCGGCGATGATCCACTGTGAGATCAGATTGCCGGTGGCGAACACGCCCTCGGTGTCGCCGCACTGGATGAACAGGTTGTTGTTCTCCGGGTCGGGGATGTCGGTCGAGTAGCAGCTGTAGTAGCCGACCCCGGCTGCCTGAGCGGCGGCAATCTGCTCTTCCGCGGTCGCCAACGGCGACCCGGTATGAGCGATGTAGTCCACGCCTGCGTCCAGCGCCTGCTGGACGGCCGGACCTTGGTCGCCGCTGCTTGCCGGGATCGTCACGACCTCCCACCCCAGGGCTGCGGCTGCGTCCTTCACGCCAGGCCCGATGGCGGTGCATGCCGGAAGCTCGCACTCGAGCCAGCCGATCGTCTTCGGCTCGGGTACTCCGTCGAGCGGGATGGTCGGGCCGATGTCGGTGGCCGGTTCGCTGTTTGCGTCGACGATGGCCTGAGCGGCAGCAACGCCGTCTCCACCGGTGGATCCGCCGTCGGTGGTCTCGGTCATGTCGTCGGTGGTCTCGGTCATGTCGTCGGTGGTCTCGGTCATGTCGTCGGTGGTCTCGGTTGCACCGTCGGTGGTGTCCGAGCCCGAATCGGCGTCGTCGTCGCTGCCACATGCGGCGGCGACGAGTGCCAGTGGCACCAGCAGCACCGCGAGTCGAGAGCGTTTGGTCATGTGGGTGTTCCCCCTTGTGTAGAGCGGGTGTGTCGAATCCCTCTGATTCGGCCGCCCGGTTACTTTGACTCTAAACTATCGTGAGGCGCAACAAGCGAACCGGAGGGCGGTTCGCGGACAAGGGGGATGCGTGCCGGCATTGTTGAGGATCGAGCACTTGTCCAAGGTGTTCCCCGGTCAGGTCGCGCTCGATGACGTCGACCTGACGATCGAGGCTGGGACGACGCATGCGCTCGTCGGGCAGAACGGGTCGGGGAAGTCGACGCTCATCAAGATTCTCGCCGGCTATCACCAGCCGACGGGCGACGACGCCCGGGCAACCTACTTCGGCAACGACCCCGCCGGTGAACCTCTGGAACTCGGTGACGGACGTGCCGCGGAGCGCGACGGCATCCGGTTCGTCCATCAGGACCTCGGCCTCGTCGAAAGCTTGACGACGGTCGAGAACCTCGCACTCGGCAACGGCTTCACCACGACGTTCGGCAAGATCAACTGGCGCGCGGACGTCGTGCGAGCACGCGAGGCCCTTGCGTCGATCGGTTTCGAGAGCGTCGACGTCAAGCTCCCGGTCGGCGCGCTGGCTCCCGCACAGAAAACCGGCGTCGCGCTCGCACGAGCGCTGCTCGGCTGGGAGCACGACGCCCACCTGCTCGTCCTCGACGAACCGACCGCGTCGCTTCCGGCGAGCGATGTTCGACACCTCTTCGAAGCGATCCGAAGGTTGAAGGAACGTGGCGTTGCGATCTTGTACGTGTCGCACCACCTCGACGAGGTCTTCGAGATCGCCGACGAGGTGTCGGTGCTTCGCGACGGCCGGCGGGTCACCACCGAACGGGTCGACACGCTCGACCACGATCGACTGATCGAGTTGATGATCGGTCACAAGATCGTCCAAGGTCGCAGCGGTGCCGGACCGGCCGGTGACGAGGTGCTCGTCGACGTCCGAGCTCTGCAGGGCGCGAATGTCCACGGCGTCGATCTGCAGGTCCGCGCTGGCGAGGTCGTCGGTGTGGCCGGGATCACGGGGTCGGGGCGCGAGAGCCTCGTGCCGCTGTTGACCGGTCAGACCCCGAGCAGCGGCGGCAGTGTGGAGATCAACGGCCGGTTCGTCGGCAACTATGCACCGGACGAGGTGCTCCGAGCCGGTGGGGCGTTCGTCACGGCGGACCGCAAGTCGCTGGGGCTGTTCTCCTTGATGTCGGTGATCGACAACACGACGATCTGTGACGTCGGCAGAAATGCTCGTCGCGGCAGGCTCAACAAGCGGTCCGAACGAGCCGATGCCGTCGGTTGGCTCGATCGCCTGCAAGTCAAGGCGGCAGCACCGGACGTGCCGGTCGGGACCCTGAGCGGCGGCAACCAGCAGAAGGTGCTGTTCGCACGTGGCCTCCGACTCGCGCCGAGCGTCGTGCTCCTCGACGAGCCGACCCAGGGCATCGACGTCGGAGCCAAAGAGGAGATCCACTCGTTGATCGACGCCAAGGCGAACGAGGGCGCTGCGATCGTCGTGGCGTCGACCGACACCGACGAACTGGTACGGGTTGCGACCCGCATCGTCGTCATGCGCAAAGGCTCGATCGTTGCTGAGCTGGAGGGCGATGCCATCAACGCGGTGTCCATCGAACGTGCACAGTTGGCACTCACAGATCGAACAGGGGAGAACTGAACGTCATGACCACCACATCCGAACCGGTGCGCAACGAGCCGCACGACGCGCTACTCGAGCTGGCGCCACCATCCAAGACATGGGTGCAGAAGTCGGGCCTCGACAAGTACAGCGCGCTGTACCTGTGGGCGGGGTTCATGATCGTCTTCAGCCTCACCCAGTCGCAGTTCCTGACCTGGACCAGCATCAGCCTGGTCCTCACGGAGAAGGCGATCGTGGCGCTGCTCGCGCTGGCGTTCCTCGTGCCGCTCGTCGCCGACACGTTCGACCTGTCGATCGGCTTGATGATGGGGTTCTCGATCGTGATCACCACGTCGTTGGCCCAGAACACCGGGAATCCGCAAGCGCTCAACGCGCTCATCGCCGTACTTGCCTGTGCCGCCGTCGGATTCGTGTCCGGGTTCATCGTGGTGAAGCTCGGTGTCAACTCGTTCATTGCCACGCTCGGCATGAGCCAGGTACTGGCCGCCGTCAACATCCTGATCTCGGGGAATCGCTCGATCAATGGTGTACTCAGTGACGCCTACCGTGATTTCGGTCGGACCAAGTTCTTCGGGCTGCCGTTGTATTTCTACTTGGTCATGTTGATCGCGTTGGTCCTCTGGTACGTGCTCGAGCAGACTCCGCTCGGCCGGTACCTCTTCGCCACGGGCGGTAACACCGACGCCGCCCGACTGTCCGGGTTGCGTACCGACATGTACCGCTGGGGCACCCTGGTCGCGTCGGCGGTGCTGGCGTCGATTGCCGGCCTGATCCACACGTGGAAGGTCGGTACCTACAGCAGTTCGATCGGGCCGGGTTTCCTGTTCCCGGCGGTCGCCGCGGTCTTCTTCGGCGCATCGCAGCTCAAGGGGCGACCGAACGTGTGGGGCACGCTGATCGCCGTGTACGCCTTGGCGTTCGGTGTCAAGGGGCTGCAGCTCACCTTCACGACCGGCACCGCCTGGATCGAGCCGCTCTTCGAGGGCGTGTCGCTCCTGATCGCGGTCGCGCTGGCGAGCCGCCAGGGGATCATCAAGGTTCCCAAGCGCCGTAAACGGACCGACGACCCGCCCGAGGCTGCGGCGGAGCCGGTTGCGGCCGGCTGACGTGGCGCTCGTGTGTGCTGAACGTCGAGGACTCGATCTGCGCCTCGTGACCGTTGCGAACCAGGAAGGGGCGACGACGTTCGCCGCGTCATAGCCTGGAACCGTGGAACGTCCAGCGCCCGCGATCTCCGAGTTGCTCGCCATCCCGGAGTTCGGAGCGTTCATCCTGTCCGCTCCGTGGCTCGCAACGGCACCCCGAGGTGTCGGTCGGCGAGTGCTGGTGCTCCCCGGCTTCACCGCTGGCGACGTGTCGACGACACCACTGCGTTTCGCGCTGCGGGCGCTCGGCCACCGACCCGCCCCGTGGGGTCTCGGTCTGAACGTCGGCCCCGACGACGAGACGGTCCGGCAGCTGCTGCGCCGTCTCGACCAACTGGTCAAGCAGAACGGGGGACCGATCGACGTCGTTGGATGGAGCCTCGGCGGGATCATGGCGCGACTGCTCGCTCTGCACCACCCCGACCGCGTTCGTCAGGCGGTGTCGCTGGGCAGCCCCATCCGGGTCGAGGATCCCGAGGCGAACCTGAGCGACAGCGTCCGGCGGCTCTCCCAGCTCGCCGGCTTGCAGCGGGGTCGCCGCGGTCACGACCTGACCGTCATCCCGGTGCCCTCGACCGTCATCTACTCCCGGCAGGACGGAGTGGTTGCCCCGGCATCGTGCCTACAGCCGGCAGGACCGACCTCGGAGAACATCGAGGTTCGCGGCGCCCACATCGGACTCGGTCACAACGCGTCGGCGGTCTGGGCAGTCGCCGACCGGCTTGCCCAGCGCGATGGAGAGTGGCGGCCCTTCGTGCCTCCACCGGCGATGGCCTGGTGCTACCCGGATCCCGAGCGTGACAACGCCGCAGCAGCCGGCGCAGCGGGAGCCTGACCACGATGCCGACGTCGCAGATCAAGCGCGGTCACTCGCGACTCCTCGCCATCGAGACTCCGACGGCGCTCGGACACACGTCGACCCTGACCATCGTCGACGCGGCAAATGCGCCGCACCGGCTGAACGCCGCGTTGCTCCGCCAGGAGGTCAGCGCCCGGCTCGACGACCACCCGATGCTGCGCCAGTCGCTCGTGGAGGTGCCGCTGAACCTCGATCGACCGTGGTGGCGTGATCATCCCGGCTTCGACCTCAACTACCACCTTCGACACATCGCCGTGCCCGACCCCGACGATCCGGACTCGCTCGCCGACCTGGTCGCTCGTATCCACAGCCGTCCACTGGACCGTGACCGACCGCTCTGGGAGCTCTATCTGATCTCGGGCCTCGCCGACGGACGCGCGGCGCTGTTGTTCAAGATGCATCTCGCTGCCCTGGCGGCGTCGACGGGCAACTCGCTGTGTGCCGGTCTGATCGGCGACTCGCCCGACCTGATCGGCGAACCAGCCGACGAGCTGCGCAACTGGGTGCCGCAGCCCGGCCCCTCCCTGCACGATCTCGGTGCCCGCGCCTGGATGAACGCGATGATCGACCCGATGCGGACCCTGAGCACGGTGCCCCGCACGTTGAACTCGGTTCCCGGCATCCGCAGCCTGCTGAATCCGGCGCTGGCGCTGATGAACCAGCGCTCACAACGATCGATTGTGATCGCCGATCAGTCCGGGATCACACCGCGGACGTCGTTCAACGGGCGCATCGGGCCCCACCGGCGCTGGGCGAGCGCCGAGCTCGATCTGCAGCGGATCGCCAAGGTGCGCTCCCGGTTCGCGGTGAGCACGGTCGACGTGCTCACCGCGGTCTGCGGGGGAGCGCTGAGATGGTGGCTCCTCCAGCACGACGAGCTGCCACGCGAAACGCTCAAGGCGCTCGTTCCGCTGTCGGTCACCGACCCGGAGGCGATCGAAGGGATCGCCGGAGCGGTCGTCAGTCTGAGCACCAATCTCCATCGCGTGAACGAGCGGCTGGCGATCGTGCACGAGCAGATCGGCGAAGCCGTGACGCGCCACGGTGCCATGACCGCAGCCGAGATCCGCGGCATCGGTGGTGGCACGCCGCTCCTGGGCATCGTGGCGTCGCGCCTACTGGAACGCAGCCCGCTGGCCGATCGGCTGATGCCGCCGTTCAACACCACGATCACGTCCGTGCCAGGGTCGCAGGAACCGCAGTACGCGCTCGGCGCCGAGGTGACCGCCATCCATCCGATCCTCGGCGTGGTCGACGGGATGGGCCTACACATCGGCGCCATCTCCGTGGGGGATCGGCTCTGTCTGAGCCTCGTTTCCGACCGCGAGCAGATCCCCGATCTCGGCGATCTGGCGGCACGCATCGTCGAGGAATTCGAGATCCTCGAGAAGTCGAAGCCGTAGCCATGGTCGACCGCGACGGTCGGCGTGGTCGACCGGGTCCTCGCGGGTTGGAGCAGAGTGCGACCTCGCTGCTACGTTGCGATCCTATGAGAGCTCGGATCAGTGCGACGAAGAAGATCATGTTCGCTGCAGTCGGCGTCGCCGCTGCAACTTTCGCCATCAGCGGGACGTCGTCGGCCGATGTCGCCAACTCCTCCACGAGCGATCCGAACAACAGTGCCCAGTACACCTGCGTCAATTCGTTCCCCGCGGGGGCGACGTTCCAGCTGCAGGCGTCCTTCCCGGGGTCCGCTGTCGATCCGGGTGAGACGGTCAGTTACGGCTTGATCTACGGAGACGCAGGGGTCGCGTTCACCGGCAACTGGCAGCTGACTGTTCGCCTGCCCGATGGGAGCACGGCAACGGGATCGTCCACCGGCGTCTCCGTTCCGGCCGCCGGCCCGGTCGCGTCGGTCAGCTACTCCGTTCCGCCCTCGACGCCGGGCAACAGCACGCTGTCGGCGTGGATCACCAACGTCACGGTGACGAACACCGCAAACAGCATCACCGTGTCGTGCGATGCGATCGGCGCGCAGAGCCAGGTCGACCTCACCGTCGCCCCACCGCCCACCACGACCACCGAGGTCACCACCACCACGGCGGCACCGACGACGACCGCGCCTGCGACGACCGCGCCTGCCACGACGGCACCGGCGACCACTGCGCCGGCGACGACCGCGCCCCCCACGACAAGCGCTGCGGGGTCCGGCGGTGCCCAAGCGCCCAGCACGACCTCGCCGAACCAGTTGCCCTCGACCGGGCCGTGGTCTGGAGCGACGACCGGATCCGCGATCGGCGGAACCATCGCACTCCTCCTGGGCGCGCTCGCCCTTCTCATCGCTCGCCGCGACCCCACGTCGGCATAGGAGCCATCACGAGGCCGGGACCTCGTCGCAGCAGCAGCCGGCGACGCTCGTCGACTGCAGGCGGTGTGAGTCGAGTCGGTTCGCCACTGCCCCTTTTCGGGGAGGAGAGAAACCGCAGCTCAGACGTAGTAGCGGAAGATGACCTCGGCGACACAGGACGGCTTGGCTGCACCTTCGACCTCGAACACGAACTCCTGGGTGACCTGCGCTCCACCGGCGATGTCCTCGACCGACGCGAGTGTGACGCCGAGGCGCAACTTGGAGCCGACCGGAACCGGTGACGGAAACCGGATCTTGCCCGCGCCGTAGTTGACGCCCATGGCGACGCCGGACACAGCGAAGATCTGAGGTGCGAGCATGGGGCCGAGCGACAGGGTCAGGTAGCCGTGGGCGATCGGGCCACCGAAAGGGCCTGCCTTGGCGCGTTCGGGATCGACGTGGATCCACTGATGGTCGCCGGTCGCGTCGGCGAAGGTGTTCACCTGCTCCTGTGTGATCTCGACGTACGGGGAGTAGCCGAGGTGCTCGCCGACGAGCGTCTTGAGTTCATCGATGCCGTTGATCATGCGGGTCATGGACCTGAGCTTGGCAAACTGGACAGGTGAGCGACGAAACCGACGACGAGTTCGAGGGCGAGGCGGCCCTGCGGTCGGGCTTCGTCACGTTTGTGGGACGGCCGAATGTGGGCAAGTCGTCGCTCGTCAACGCGATCTGCGGCCGCAAGATCAGCATCGTGTCCGACAAGCCTCAGACGACTCGGCATCGGATCATGGGGGTGTTGACCCGTCCCGGGTCGCAGCTCGTGTTCGTCGACACGCCAGGTCTGCACAAGCCGGTCACCGCTCTGGGAGAACGGGTGAACGCCACTGCGCTCGACAGTGTCGGAGATGTCGACGTCACGTGTCTGGTGCTCGACGCGACTCACGCGTTCGGCAAGGGTGATCGTTGGGTTGCCGACCGTCTCGACGTCGCGAACTCGATCGTGATCGTCAACAAGATCGATGTCGCCAGCCGCAAACAGGTGCTGGCAATGCTCGGCGCCGCGAGTGAACTGGGAGCCGACGCGTACTTCCCGGTCTCGGCCGTCACGGGCGAAGGCATCGGTCCGCTCGTGGCGGAGCTGACCGAGCGCATGCCGGACGGACCGCGTTACTTCCCTGACGACGAAGTGTCCGACCTGCCCGAAGAGCGGTGGGTGGCCGAACTCGTTCGCGAGCAGCTGCTCGCCGTCACCCGCGACGAACTCCCGTATTCGATTGCGACGCAGGTCGTCGAGTGGGAGTGGCCTCGGATCCGCGTCGACATCGTCGTCGAACGCGACAGCCAGAAGGGGATGGTCATCGGCAAGGGCGGGCAGATCCTCAAGCAGGTCGGCGAGCGCGCTCGTGCCCAGTTGCCCGAGGGCGTCTATCTCGAGCTGCGGGTGAAGGTCGACAAGGACTGGCAGCGCCGTCCCGATCGCGTCGAGCGCCTCGGGTACTGAGCGCCGGCCTGCGTCCCGGGGGCCCGGTGGCCGGGGTCAGGGGCCGACGACGGATGCGTCGGGCGCCTCGAGGGTGGAGCCGGCGCCGGCGTCGGGCGCCAACGTCGTGGAGGCAACGGCTGGAGGAGGGCTCGCGAGGAGAACGACGTAGTCGTCGTAGGACAACGGCTCGCCGACGTCGGACAGCAGGCTGTTTCCCTTCTTGACCGAGATCAGCTCGCCGTCGATGCTGAAGTTGACCAGGCCGACCCGACGGAGACTGCTGATCATCGTCATCACGATCTGGCCGATCGCCTCGGTCTGCTGGCTGCTCGGAATGCGGCTGAAGGTGGCGGCGTCGAGATCGACGGTGAGCACCGCTCGTGATTCGCTCGAACTCTTGATCAGGCCCTCGTCGATCAGCGACTCGAGTGAGACATCGGGCGGCGGACCCGCCTCCAGGATGTCG
Organism: Ilumatobacteraceae bacterium; assembly: GCA_963698435.1. Taxonomy (GTDB): domain Bacteria; phylum Actinomycetota; class Acidimicrobiia; order Acidimicrobiales; family Ilumatobacteraceae; genus Sva-07. The sequence continues at coordinate 124,390 of CAVOQV010000007.1, forward strand.
GCGATCTGGTCGGCGGCGAACGGTGGGGGAAGGTCGACGACGACCGGCTGCAGACGTCCCCGAGTCGTGAGGAAGTAGAACTCGGCAGGCTCGAGACGGACGATGGTGGTCGTGCTCGCGATGGTGTCCGGTGCGACGGGCAAGGTGGTCGTGGTGGTGGTGGTCGAGGTCGTGGTCGTCGAGGTCGCGTCGAGACCGAAGGGGTCTTCCCCCGGCGGGATCACGGCGAAGCTGTCCTCGCCGGTCGGAACGCCGCATGCGCCGCCGACGGCCGCCGCCGCAACCGCAGCCCCGGCCACCATCGTCCGCCAGCTTCTCGACATCATGTGGCTGGGACCTCCTCGACCACGCGCTCGGGCAGTTCGACCACGAAACGCGCGCCCCGCCGACTCGGTCCTGCACCCACGCGGTGCCTCCCATGGCAGCGGTGTGCTCCGCGACGAGTGCGAGGCCGAGCCCCGTGCCGATGCGGTGGCGCGCCGCCGAGCCGCGTGCGAATCGTTCGAAGATGCGCTCCCGTTCACCCTGGGCGACGCCCGGACCGCCGTCTTCGACGGCGAGGCGGAACCGTCCCGGCGCTGCTGCGGTCAGTTCGATCCGGAGGGGCCCTCCACCGTGATTCCGGGCGTTCTCGAGCAAGTTGCCGAGAATACGCTCGAATCTCACCTTGTCGAGCGCGACCTCGTCCGGTGTGCCGCTGACTGCCACGATGGGTACGTCGGGTTCACCGAACCGGGCCGCCACCCGCTGCGTCAGATCGACGAGCGAGACATCTTCGATGTTCAGATCCGTTGCCCCGGCATCGAGCCGCGCGAGTTCCAGCAGGTCGATCACCATGCTGTCGAACCTGCGCACCTGGTCGACGACGACGTCGAGGGCCTGCTGAGTCCGCTCCGGGAGTTCGTCACGCCGCCCGTCGAGGACCTCGACCGCGGCGGTGAGGGCCGTGATCGGCGACCGCAGCTCGTGGCTGACGTCGGACGCGAAGCGAGCCTCCCGCTCGATGCGGGCCTGGACGGCGTCGGCCATGTCGTTGAACGATCCGGCGAGTCGGTCGAGGTCCGGGTCGGATTCCGTGGCGAGGCGCGTGTCGAGTCCGCCCGATGCGATGTCGGCAGCGGCGTCGGCCACCTGGCTCAGTGGCCGGAGCAAACGCCGGCTGGTGGCCAGCCCGAACAGGGTGGCGAGTACCACCGTGCCGAGCGCTCCGAGCAACAGCGCCGTGAGGATCGCTGTCAGAGTCGACGAGGTCTCGGCGAGCGGGAACGCCTCGAAATAGCCGGTGTCGTACTCGGCGATGTACACGCCCACGGTGACGTAGTCGGATCCGTCGATCGTGGCGTTCTCGAGCGCGCTCGTGCGGCCGCGGACGCTGTCGACGAGTCGTTCGGAGAAGTCGGTGATCGGGTGGAGCACGCTCGTACTCGCTCGCGGGGCGGTCGGGTCGCCTGAGCTGAGTACGGCGAACCCGTCGTTGTCGGTGCGAAGTACGTCGTCGAAGTACACACCGATGGCGGCAGGGTCGACGGTCAACTGTTCGCGTACGAGATCGGCGTTCGCGAACGCTTGCTGTTGCGCGGCGTTCTGATCCTCGTCGAGCAGGTTGTTTCGCGTCAGCCCGTACGTCACGCCGATCAGGACCACACCGGCGAGGAGCGCGATGAAGGCGAAGAAGAGGGTGACCCGTGTTCGCAGACGGAGAGTTCGACGCCGGGCCACGGGTTCAGTGTTGCAGGTGGGAGTCGTCGCTCACCGTCCGGCGAGTTCACCCGCTGCCGGTGGAATGCCAGGGGGAGGAAGGCATCCCACCGGGGCAGCGTGAACAGTGGTCATGATGGAGCCCCTGTGTGACGGACTGTTGCGGGAAGTGTGCGATTTTCGTAACAAAACGCACGCTTCGTCGTTTTCACGCGCAACACTGGCCAGCGCCCATGGAATCACTGCTGTTCATCGAAGACGACGACGGGATCCGGCTGGCGCTGTCGATGGCGCTCGAGGACGAAGGGTACGCGGTGCGTCAGGCGCCCAACGGGGAGGCGGGCCTCGCCGAGTTCCGTCAGTTGTCACCCGACCTGGTGCTGCTCGACCTCCGGCTGCCCGACATGTCCGGATTCGACGTGTGCCGAGCGCTGCGCGCCGAGAGCATCGTGCCGATCATCATGATCACCGCGCAGACCGACACCCACGACATGGTGGCCGGGCTCGAAGCGGGCGCGGACGACTATGTGACCAAACCGGTGGTGCCCAAGGAACTGGCCGCGCGCATTCGTGCACTGCTCCGGCGCGTGCAGCTGCAGGGCAAGGCAACGACCCCGCTGGCGACGCGTTTCGGTGACGTCGAGATCCGCCGAGAACAGGGGATCGTGCTGAAGGCTGGCGAGGAACTCAATCTCACCAAGACCGAGTTCCGCCTGATGTGCGAGTTTGCCGACCACGCCGGCGCCGTGCTCTCTCGCGATCAGCTCCTCGAACGGGTCTGGGGCTACGAGTACCTCGGGGATTCGCGCCTGGTCGACGCACATGTGCGACGTCTTCGGCTCAAGGTCGAAGACCACCCAGACGACCCCAAGCTGATCGTGACCGCTCGCGGCATCGGTTACCGCCTGATGTCCTCCTGACCGGTCCGCGTCGTTTCCAGCGATGAGCGAAACCGCCGTATCCGGTCACTTCGCTCATCGGTGGGGTGCGGTCAGGGGTGCGATGAGCGAAACCGCCGTATCCGGTCACTTCGCTCATCGGTGGGGTGTGGTCTGGGGGTGCGATGAGCGAAACCGCCGTATCCGGTCACTTCGCTCATCGGTGGCTGGAGTCACGTGGTCCGGTTGCCCGCCGGGGTACGGGGACTACTTCGCGTAGAGGGCTTCGATCTCGTCGGCGAACTTGGCGAGGATGCCGCGGCGCTTGAGCTTCGAGGTCGGCGTGAGCAGCTCGGAATCGGGGAGCCACTCCTCGCCCAGCACCTTGACCTTCTTGACGGCCTCGGCGTTGTTGAAGCCCTTCATCACCTCGACGAGACCCTCGTTGATCTCGGCAACCACGTCCGGGTTCTCGGCGAGCGCCGCCATCGTGGCATCGTCACCCGACAGCCCGTGTGACGCCGCCCACGCGGCGGCGGCGTCCGGGTCCAACACGACGAGCGCCGACATGAACGGGCGCTGTTCGCCGATGGCGCAAGCCTGACCGACCAGCGGGATCATCTTCAGCTCGGCTTCGAGGTTGGCTGGGCTGACGTTCTTGCCGCCCGCGGTGATGATCAGTTCCTTCTTGCGATCGACGATCTTGAGATAGCCGTCCCCATCGATCTCGCCGATGTCGCCGGTGTGCAACCAGCCGTCGCTGTCGATCGTCTCGGCGGTCTGCTCCGGCTTGCCGAGGTAGCCGACGAAATTGTTGCCGCCGCGGCAGAGCACTTCGCCGTCGTCGGCGATCTTCAACTCGACGGCCGTGGCCGCGCGACCCACGCAACCCGGCCTGGGGTCGTTGGCCCACGTGAGCACCGCCGTGGTCTCCGACATGCCGTAGCCTTCGGTGAGCGGGACACCGATGGCGCGGAACCAGGCCAGGATCTCTGCCGGCAGGGGGGCGGCGCCGGTGATGCAGATCTCGGTCTCGTCGAGGCCGATCAGGCCGCGTACGGTTTGGAAGGCGACCTGGTCGAGGAAGTTCCAGGTGTCGATCTCCTCCTGTGTGGCGGTACCCCGCGTCATCTTCTCGACGATCGGCAGTGCAGCCTCGACGGCCTCGTTGAAGGCCTTCGACTTCTCGGGGTCACCCGAAAGCGCAGCGTTGACGCCGGCGTAGAGCTTCTCCCACACGCGTGGCACTCCGATGAACACGTTCGGGCGCACCTCGCTGGTGTACGCCGTGAGCTGCGAGGTGTCGGGGCAGCAGGTGATCTGCGCTGCGAAGTCGAGCAGGTAGTAGTGCCCGAGCAGCCGCTCGAAGATGTGGGCCATCGGAAGGTACGACAGGTGCTTCTTGCCGGCGAAGTCCTCGATGTCGGTCTGATCGCGCATCGACTGGCCGACCGATTCGAGCGTCCATGCGATGTTGCTGTGCGAGAGCATCACACCCTTCGGTGGGCCGGTCGTTCCGGAGGTGTAGATGATCGTGGCGATGTCGTCGAGCGTTGCGATCTCCGCCAGCTGACGAAGATCGGCGGGCTCGGAACCCGAGAGCTGGCTGAACGGCACGACGGCGTTGCCGGCGGTCTCGGACGGCTCGACGAGCACGATCGTCTCGAGGGTGGTCAGCGATTCTCGGACCTTGAGGAACCGCTCGAGGAAACCGTCGTCTTCGACCACGGCCAGCTTGGCCTTGCAGTCGTTGATCAGGTAGTCGATCTGTTCCGGCGCCGAGGAGTTGTAGATCGACACGGGCGTGGCACCGAGGAACAGGACGGCGACGTCGAGGGCGTGGAACTCGGGGCGGTTGCGCATCATCAGCACGACGGTGTCGCCCTTGCCAACACCGAGACCGGCGAGTCCAGTCGCCAGTCTCGCCGTGACGTCGGCGAGTTCGGTCATCGTCCAGCCGTGCCAGCCACCGTCGGTGTCCTTCCACCGCACGACCTCGACGTCGGCGTTCTTGTCGAGGTTGGCGAGAAATCGCTTCCCCAGGTTCTGTCCGACGATGCGGTCGTGCAGTTCTTGGCTCGTGGTCATCCCACCATTGTCGCGCGTCCGCACGCGAACTGACACATGCCGCGGCGATCGAGTCGCTCCGCGTCAGTCCGGTGCGAGGAATCGGACCACCGCGTCGGTGAACACGTCGTTCTTGTCGCCGGCGATCATGTGCGCTGCTCCGGCCACGTCGACGTACCCCGCATGCGGGACCATCTGGCGGAACTCGGCGACCTCGGCCTCGGTGACCAGATCGGAGAGTCTGCCCCGCACGAGCAGCACGGGGAGCGTGAGCCGTCGTGCGATCGCCTCGAGTTCGCCGTGGTGCAGGTCTCGCGCATGCTCGCTCGTGTCACCCGTGCGCATGTTGACGAACGCCGGGTCCCAGTGCCACCGCCAGCGCCCGTCGTCGCCCTGGCGGAGGTTCTTTGCGAGGCCGGAGAGGTCGGTCGGCCGCGGTCGGTGGGGCTGGTAGGCGGCGATCGCATCGGCCGCGTCATCGAGTGTGGCGAAGCCGTCGACGGCGTCTTTGGCCATGAAGTCGAGAATGCGTCGCACGCCGGCCGCAGCAGGACGCGGCGTGATGTCGACGAGGACCAGCGACGAGAACCGCTCCGGTGCCGTATCGACGGCGTGGAGACCCGTCATGCCGCCGAGCGAGGCACCGACCCAGGCCGCCGGTTCGCCGACCCAGTCGACGACGGCGAGCGCGTCGTCCCGGTAGGCGCTCATCGAATAGTCGCCGGCCTGGTCCCATGCCGAGTCGCCATGACCGCGGAGATCCATCGACACGACGCGGTGCCCGTGTGCTGCGAGCGCCGCGGCGGTACCGCCCCACGAGTGGCGGGTCTGGCCCCCGCCGTGGGCGAGCACGACGGCGGATCCGTCGCCCGGCCATTCGTCTGCGGCGATCGTCATGCCGTTGGTGACGCTGATCGTCGTCGTGCGTTTGCCGACGGTCATCGGTCGGTCCGCGACCAGTTCGGCTGGCGCTTCTCGGCGAACGCAGCCATGCCCTCGGCTGCGTCGGGCCCGTTGAACAGGTCGTTCGAGAGCACGGCCATGGACTCGAAGGCATCGCCGCGATCCATCGCCGGGACCGTGTGCAGCAATCGTTTGGTGGCCGCGACGGCGGTCGGTGCGCCTCGCAGGATGCCGTCGCAGAGGTCGTCGACGGTCGAGACGACGTCGCTGCTGACATGGGTGATCAGACCCATCTGTCGAGCCGATTCGGCATCGAACGCTTCACCCGTCAACATGGCCGCGGCAATCCGGCTCGGCGCGACTCGCTGCAGGATCGGGACGGCGATGATCGCCGGTGCAACGCCGATTCGGACTTCGGTGAGGGCGAACGTCGTCGAGTCGTGGACGACCACGAGATCGCACGACGCCATCAACCCGATCCCGCCAGCGCGCACGGCGCCGTTGACCACCGCGATGGTGGGGCACGCCGCATCCATGAGTCGTTCGAGAGCGCTGACGAACGGTGACGAATCGGCCGGTGCACTCCCTGCTGCAGCTCGTTCCTTGAGGTCCGCTCCCGCACAGAATGCCGGTCCGCGGTGGGTGAGCACGATGGCCCGAACGTCGGCGCGGTCGGCCTCGTCGAGCGAGCGGTGCAGATCGGCCAGGAGTTGGCGCGACAACGCGTTGCGGTTGTGCTGCGAATCGAGTGTGATCGAGGCGATCCCCTCGACCACGTCGCAGTGGACCACTCGATCCGGATCGCGTGCCTCAGCAGCCGTCATGTCCGCCGACCGTAGCGACCCATGGGTCGTTGGTCACCAGTCCGGTGCCCCGAAGGTTCGCCGGTCCCCGTTGGCTACAGTCGTCACCGTGAACGACGACATGCTGAACAAGGTCCGTACCGGCCAGGGTTTCATCGCTGCGCTCGACCAGAGTGGCGGCAGCACCCCGAAGGCGCTGAAGCTCTACGGCATCGAGGAGGACGCCTGGTCGAACGACGACGAGATGTTCGATCTGATGCACGACATGAGAACGCGAATCATGACGTCGCCGGCGTTCACGGGTGAGCGCGTGCTCGGGGCGATCCTGTTCGAACAGACGATGGACCGTGACGTCGAAGGTCGCGGCACCCCCGACTACCTGTGGTCGGTCAAGAACGTCGTGCCGTTCCTCAAGGTCGACAAGGGACTGGCCGACGTCGTCGACGGAGCTCAGGTCATGAAGCCGATCCCTGGGTTGCGCGAGTTGTGCGAGCGCGCCGTTGGCCTGGGCGTGTTCGGTACCAAGATGCGCTCGGTCGTGCAGCTGGCGAACGAAGCCGGTGTGAACGCCGTGGTCGATCAACAATTCGAGGTGGCGAAGGAGATCATCGCCGCGGGGCTCGTGCCGATCATCGAACCCGAGGTCGACATCCACAGCCCGGAGAAGGAAGCCGCCGAAGGTCTGCTGCGCGACCGCATCGTCATGCAACTCGACAGCTTGAGCGACGACCAGCCGGTGATGCTGAAGCTCTCGCTCCCGAGCGTGGACAACTTCTACGCCGACCTGATCGCGCATCCCCGGGTCGTGCGGGTGGTCGCACTGTCCGGGGGGTATCCCCGTGACGAGGCCAACGAACGCCTGTCGCGCCAGCGCGGAATGATCGCCAGCTTCAGCCGGGCGCTGACCGAGGGCTTGAGCGCTGGCCAGACCGACGACGAGTTCAACGCCGCCATCGGCTCGACCATCGAAGCCATCTACGCCGCCTCGATCACCTGATCACACCGGGGGTTGACCCCTGCTCACCTTGTCAGTCGGTGGCGATGTCGCGGAGGAACGCTTCGACGTCGGCGCGAACTTTGGTGCGCTGCATCGGCGGGAGCGCCTTGATGATGTCCCACCGGTAGCGGGCGGTTCCGAGGCGCGGGTCCATCACGGCGACGACGCCTTTGTCCGTCGCCGACCGGATCAGTCGCCCGCAGGCTTGTGCAAGCATCATCGAGGCCCTCGGGATGTCGATCTCCGAGAACGCGGTCGGACCCAACTGCTCGCGCCGGGCGCTGAGCAGCGGGTCGTCCGGTCGGGGAAAGGGGATGCGGTCGATCACCACGAGCGACAGGGTCTGCCCGGGCACGTCGACCCCTTGGAACAGCCCGGCGGTTGCGAAGAGGCAGGTCTCGTCGCTGTCGGCAAAGGCCTTGATCAGGGCCGGCTTCGGCAGGTCACGTTGGGTGAGGATCGGTAGATCGATCCGCTCGCGCAACTCCTCGGCGGCTTCGTCCATCGAGCGCCAGCTCGTGAACAGCGCGAGGGTCCGACCACCAGCGGCGGTGATCAACGCCTCCAACTCGTCGTGCACGGCAGCCCGGAATCCTTCCGAATTCGGATTCGGTAGGTGCATGGCGCAATACAGCATCGAGTGGTGCTCGTAGTCGAACGGGCTCCCGACATCGGCGACGTCGACGCTGTCCGGCGCGATCCCGACCCGGGCTGCGAGCGACGACGGAATGGTGGCGCTGGTCAGAATCGCCGTTCGCTGTGACCAGACGCCCTCGGTCATGGCCGGCCCGACGTCGAGCGGCGCGACCTCGAGGCGCGGAGCATCCCGCGACCCCGACACGAACGCCACGTATCCCTCGCGTCCCTCGATGGCGATGTCGAGTTGCTCGATCGCCCGACCGGTCATCGTTTGCGCACGCAGGCGTCGCTGTTTGGCGTCTTCGTTCTTGGTGTCGATGGCGATGAGCACCTCGTTGGCTCGTCCGAGACGCAGGCGAGCGTCGGTGAGGACCTCGTGGACCGAGTCGGGCAGCGGTGTCGACAGCCGCTTGCCGGCGTGAGGCGTCAACGCGTCGCGCAGTGCTTCGGCGATCTCCGCGATCGAGCCGACGAGCTTCGGGTCGTCGAGGATCCGTCGGACGATGCCCGACAGCGCAGTGAAGCGGCCAGGTGCGATCTCGACGCCCACGGTGTCGCTCATGATGTCCTCGAGAACGTGAGCCTCGTCGAAGACGACGACGTCGTGGTCGGGAAGAATCGCGCCGCCGCTGGCGACGTTGAGGCCGTACAGGTGGGTGTTGACCACGACCACGTCGGCGGCCGCCGCCCGGCGACGCGCCTGCTCGGCGAAACATGGGTCGCCGAGTGGGCATCTGTCGGCACCCGGGCACTCGTCGCTGCCGACGCTCACCGCTCGCCAGGCGTTGTCCGACGGCGTCCAGTCCAGTTCGGCCATGTCGCCGGTGGCGCTGGACCCGGACCACTCGGCCAACCGCTTGATCTCGACCTTCGTGGTGAGCGCCATCGACTCGAGCTCGAGTTGGCCCTGATCGTCGGCGCTCATCTCGCGTAGGCGCTGAAGACAGACGTAGTTCGACCTACCCTTCAGCACCGCCCAGTCGAAGTCGCGGCCGACGTGATCGGCGAGGAACGGAAGGTCCTTGGTGGCCAGTTGGTCCTGCAGCGCCTTGGTCGCCGTTGCGACGACGACACGAGCATCGGCTTCGATCGCAGGAACGAGGTAGGCCAGCGTCTTGCCCGTGCCCGTGCCGGCCTGCACGACGAGGTGACGCTGGTCGGTGATGGCCGACGCGACGAGGTCGGCCATGTGCTGTTGGCCGGCGCGGTCCTCCGCGTTGGCGAGAGCTGCGGTGACTCGAGCGAGCGCCTCGCTCATCGAGCGAGCGCCAACGCCGCGTCGAGTTCGTGCTCGTCGAAATCGGGCCAGGGAGTCTCGGTGAAGTGGATCGCTGCGCCGGCGGCCTGCCAGAGCAGGAAGTTCGACACGCGCATCTCCCCGCTGGTGCGCACGAGGACGTCGACGGGCGGCAGCTCGGGCAGATAGAGATGGTCCCCGATCGTGTCGACGGTGACGCCCTCGGCCGTCGTACGCGCCGCTTCGACCGCGGCGACCAGTTCCGAGCGCCCGCCGTAGTCGAATGCGATCGTCAAGACCATGCCGGTGTTGTCCGCGGTGTCGGCGATCGCCTTTCGGATCGCTCGTTGGACGTAGCGAGGCGTTCTGGCCATCGGTGAGTCGAACGGCCGCCCGATCCACTGGATGCGGACGTTGAGTTCGTTGAGCTCGGCAACCCGTCCGAACAGCTTCTCGTGCAGCCCGAGGATGTGGCGTACTTCCGGACGGGGACGCTGCCAATTCTCGGTGGAGAACCCGAACACGGTCAGCCACCCGATGTTCCGGTGGACGGCGATGCGGACCAGTCGAGCGAGGTTCTCCTCGCCCTCGGTGTGTCCCTCTGTCCGAGGGAGGCCCCGACGGCCTGCCCATCGGCCGTTTCCGTCCATGATGCAAGCGACGTGCAATGGTGTTGCGGTGCCCTCGTGGGTCACGGCGGGTTGGGGCGGCACGTCGTTCACGTTAGCCAGCCAGCGCCGACCGACCGTGGCGTGGAAGAATGAAGCTGTGGCAGCGTCGTTCACCAGCACCAGACCGGATTCTGCGGCTGCCTCCGCGTCGACGGTCACGTCTCGGGCCGGCGATCCCACGCGGCAGCTGCTCCGGCACATCATGGTCGTCGGTGGCACGCTGCGTGACTGGGACGAGCTCGGCGACGAACGCTGGGACGAACGTGTGGAACGGCTCGGTGCGATCGCCGACCGGGCAGGAGCGTCGTTCCTGACGCTGCGTGCCTACGAACCAGGCGCTGACCCGGTCGACCTCGAGTGGTGGCACCGGGTGGTCGGATCGTGCCACGTGATCGTCGATCCGTGTGGTGATGGTCGGCAGCGCTTCGCTGAGGCAATGCAACGGCTGCATCCCGACGAGCCGGTCAACGAAGCCACGGTGGCCGAGGCGCTGTACGCCCCGGCCGACTGTGAGCCCGACCTGATCGTCGTGCTGGGCGAGTCGACGCGCCTACCGCCATCGCTGGTGTGGGAACTGGCGTACGGAGAACTGGTCTTCCACCCGATGGCCTGGAGCGAGCTGTCGCCCGACCATCTGCTCGAGGCCATCGCCGACTTCGCTCGCCGTCAGCGTCGCTTCGGCGGACTCGACGACGACGCGTGACCGACGTGGCGGTTCCGGCGTGAGCGAGCTCTACCGCGACGTCGGAGTGGTGTTGCGTACCTACAAGCTGCGCGAGTCGGACCGCATCGTCGTGTTCCACACGGCCGAGAACGGCAAGGTGCGTGCGGTTGCCAAGGGCGTACGCAAGACGAAGTCGAAGTTCGGTGCCCGCCTCGAGCCGATGAGCCACGTGCGGTTGTTGCTGTACCGGGGTCGCGAGCTCGACATCGTGAGCCAGGCCGAAGCGGTCGAACCACTGTCGCCGATGTTGTCGTCGCTCGACCGGGCCTCGCAGGGCCTGGCGTCGATCGAGGCAGTCGATCAGCTGTCGCTCGAACGCGAACCGAATCTCCAGCTGTACCGGATGCTCGTCGGCGTGCTGCGGACGATTGCCGCGACCCCGCCCGACCAGTCGCCGTCGCCGTTGAACGTCGCAGCGTTCTACTGGAAGCTGCTCGCGAACGAAGGCATGCGACCCGAACTCGACCGGTGTGTGCGCTGCGGCGACACCGAACCGGAGGTGCAGTTCGTGGCGTTCGACTTGAACGAGGGGGGAGTGCTCTGTCGTTCGTGTCGTTCGGGCCAGGCGATCAGCCCCGCAGCGCTCGCCATCCTGCGTGAGATCCTCGGCGGTCAGCTGGTCGCGGCGCTGTCGCGCGACGAGTCGCCGAGCACCCACGAGGTGTCGTCGATGGCCACCCGGGCGCTGGAGTTCCACATCGAGCGTCGTCTGAAGGCGGTCGCCATGTTCGAAACTCACTGAGCACCACAACCTCTCCACCGTTTCTGTTCGGATTCGGGTGGGACGGTCCCTCCGAATTCGCACGCAAACGGAAAAGGGGGGTGGGTAGCCTCCGAGGCCTATGCCTGCCACCGACCTCGAACAGATCGTCAGCCTCTGCAAGCGCCGCGGCTTCGTCTACCAGTCGGCAGAGATCTACGGCGGTTTCCGCTCGACCTACGACTACGGGCCGCTCGGTTCGTTGCTGTTGCGCAACGTGAAGGAGGCGTGGATTCGTTCGATGGTGCAGCAGCGCGACGACGTGGTGCTGATCGACGCCGCGATCCTCAGCCCTCCGCAGGTCTGGCAGGCATCCGGACACCTGGCCAACTTCACCGACCCGCTGGTCGACTGCACCGAGTGCAAGCAACGCTTCCGTCTCGACAAGCTCGACGACCCCGACGTGTGCCCGAACTGCGACTCGAAGCACAGCTTCACCGAGGCCCGTGAGTTCAACTTGATGTTCAAGACCCAGGCCGGACCGGTCGAGGGCACGGGCGCCGATGCCTACCTGCGGCCCGAGACGGCGCAGGGCATGTTCACCAATTTCGGGCAGGTGTTGCAGACGTCGCGCAAGAAGCCGCCGTTCGGCATCGCGCAGGTCGGCAAGAGCTTCCGCAACGAGATCACGCCGCAGAACTGGATCTTTCGCACTCGAGAGTTCGAGCAGATGGAACTCGAGTTCTTCGTGCCGCCGGCGCAATCGGCCGAATGGTACGAGTACTGGTGCAACGAACGGCTCAACTGGTACGTGGAGCACGGGATCCCCGTCGACATGTTGCGGCTGCGCGCTCACGACGACGACGAGCTGTCGCACTATTCGAGCGGCACCTCCGACGTGGAGTTCGCCTTCCCGTGGGGTTTCGACGAACTCGAGGGCATCGCCCAACGCTCCGACTACGACCTCAAGCAGCACGCCGAACACTCGGGGGAGAAGCTGGACTACTTCGACCCGCAGACCAACGAACGCTACGTCCCGTACGTGATCGAGCCGGCCGCGGGTGCCACGCGCACGATGGCGGCGTTCCTGCTCGCCGCGTACGACGAAGACGTGGTCAACGACGAGACCCGCACCGTCCTGCGGCTGCATCCCCGCCTCGCGCCGTACAAGGTGGCCGTGCTGCCGCTGTCGAAGAAGGACACGCTGACACCACTCGCCCACGAGGTCCGCACGCTGCTCGCCGAGCGCTACATGGTCGACTACGACGAGACACAGAACATCGGCAAGCGGTACCGACGACAGGACGAGATCGGCACGCCGCTCGCCGTGACCGTCGACTTCGACTCGCTGGAGGACGGGGCCGTCACGATCCGCGATCGCGACACCACCGAACAGGTCCGCGTCCCCATCGACGACCTGCTCGCCACGGTCTCCGATCGCCTGGGCTTCTGACGCGATGGTTCGCTCGCTGCGCTCGTCCCCCTCCGGCTCCTCGTCGGCGTTTCCCTCGCCGGGTGAGAATGGACGTCGCGACCGGTTGAACAGCTACGGTCGGCGCTCATGAGTCAAGTAGCCATGATCGCCAAGTTCACGTGCATCGACGGAAAGCGCGACGACCTGTACGCCGGTCTCGCGCCGATGATGGATCACGTCGACTCAGAAGAGGGCACGCTGCTCTACCAGCTCCTCGAGGACCCCAACGACGCCAACGTCGCCTACATGTACGAGCTCTACACCGATGGTGACGCCCTCCAGGCGCACAGTACCAGCGACGTCATGAAGCAGATCATGAACGCCTTCGGGGGCATCCTCGCCGGTCGACCCGAGCTGACCATGCTCACACCGGTGCGCGGCAAGGGCCTCTGACCCGCGGTTCGGGGTTCTGATGGCGGCGACCTATCTCGACACGATCCTCGATCACCATCGAGCGGTCGCCGCCGCCGATGCCCGATCGGTCGAACGGCTCGTCGATCGTGCACGGGCGATGCCGGCGACGCGAGGCTTCCGTGCGGCGCTCGCCAGCCGTGATCAGCTCGGCGTGATCGCGGAGATCAAGCGCCGCTCACCGTCGAAGGGCGATCTCAACGCCGATCTCGATCCTGCGGCGATGGCGGCGACGTATGAACTCGGGGGAGCGTCGTGTCTCTCCGTGCTCACCGACGCGAAGCACTTCGGTGGATCGGTCGACGACCTCCAGTCAGCTCGGACGGCGTGCTCGCTGCCGGTGATCCGCAAGGACTTCACGGTGAGCGAACGCGACGTGCTCGACGCTCGGATCATGGGTGCGGACTGCGTGCTCCTGATCGCTGCTGCCCTCGAGCCGGCGGAGCTGGTCGCGTTCCACTCGCTCGCGTTCGAGGTCGGGTTGGATGTTCTCGTCGAGATCCATGACGAGGCCGAACTCGAACTCGCCCTCGCCGCCGACGCAACACTGATCGGGGTCAACCAGCGCGATCTCGTCACGTTCCACGTCGACCACGAGCGAGCGGTTCGGATGGCCACGGTGATTCCGGACCACGCCGTCAAGGTCGCCGAGTCCGGCGTTCGCGGCGCCGCCGATGCGCGATCGCTGAGCGCTGCCGGATACGACGCCGTGCTGGTCGGCGAAACACTCGTGACCAGCGGGAATCCGGCGGCAGCGGTCCGTGACCTGATTTCGGCGTCGTAGCTCAAGCGGCCGGCGACGGGGCCACCTTCCCGAGGGTGCCGGACCTGTCGGCGATCGTCCGGCCGCATCCTGCGAAAGGCGGGGTCAGCCGGAGGAGGGCGTGTTGAGCATCTCCCAACGCAGGATGCCGTCCTCGACCCGCTGGTTGAGCGTCTCCAGGATCGTGACGCGAGCCCACTTCTTGTTCTCGCCCGACACGATCTCCCACGGCGCCAACTGGTGGTCGGTACGCTCGAACATGTCTTCGGCGGCCTCGATGTACTGGTCCCACTTGTCGCGGTTTCGCCAGTCCTCGTCGTTCAGCTTCCAACTCCGCAGCGGGTCCCCGGCGCGACTCTCGAAACGTTTGAGCTGCTCGTCGGCGCTGATGTGCAGGTAGAACTTCACCAGGATCACGCCTTCGAGCACCAAGCTGCGTTCGAACTCGACGATCTCGTTGTAGGCGCGGGTCCACTGCTCGATCGTGGCGAACTTCTCGACTCGCTCGACCAGCAGTCGTCCGTACCAGCTGCGGTCGAACACGCACATGCCGCCGAGGCCGGGGACCTTGGTCCAGAATCGCCAGAGAAAGTGGTGGCGCTTCTCGCGTTCGTCCGGCTTCGCGTAGGAGTACACGCTGAAGTGGCGCGGGTCGAGCCGCTCGACGATGCGTCGAGTTGCGCCTCCCTTGCCGCCGGCGTCAGCCCCCTCCATCACGACCAGCAGCCCCGGACCGACGCCTTGATCGCCGATCTCGCCGCCCAGCGTGAGGCGGAGTTCCATGAACCGCTCCTGCGCCGCTGCCAATCGCTTCTCGTACTCGTCGGTCGACAACTTCGCCGACAGATCGATCTCATCGAGTCGTCCCATGCACCGAAGACGTTAGGCGCGGATGAACCCACGCAATGAATCTCCCACCGCGAGCTCCCGACCAGTACCGTGACCAGCGATGTTCGTGAAGATCTGTGGGATCACCAACGAGGACGACGCGCTGCTCGCCGTCGCGATGGGTGCGGACGCGGTGGGGTTCATCTTCGCTCCGTCCACTCGGCAGGTGGCCGCCCAGGTCGTCTACGACATCACCCGCCGTTTGCCGCCCGAGATCCTCACCGTGGGGGTGTTCCGGAACGAGCACCCCAAGCTCGTCGTCGACACCGCCCATCGGGCCGGCGTCAAGGCGGTCCAGCTCAGCGGTCGCGAGACTGCCGCGCAGACGATCGAGATCGCCCAGCACTTCCGCTGGGTGATCAAGGCCTTCAGCGCCGACGACGAGAACCTGCCACGAGCCGATCAGTACGGCACCGACATGATCATGCTCGACTCTCCCGAGCCCGGCTCCGGCAAGGTGTTCGACTGGTCGCTCGCCGGTGACGCCCCCGACTCGCTGAAGCTGATCCTCGCCGGTGGCCTGACGCCCGAGAACGTCGGTGCGGCGATCACCGAGGTGCAGCCCTGGGGTGTCGACGTCGCCACCGGGGTCGAGCGGTCCCCCGGGAAGAAGGACGCCCTCGCCGTCAAACGGTTCATCGAGAACGCCCGCGCCCACGCCGTCGAGCCGTACATCGGCGACGACGACCTCCCCTACGACTGGGACTTCGAATGACCACACTCGACCAGCCACCCACCCTGTCGGCACCGCCCGACGCCACCGGCCGCTTCGGCGAGTTCGGCGGGCGATTCGTGCCCGAGACCCTGGTGCCGGCGTGCCAGGAGCTCGAAGCGGCGTTCGACGAGGCCTGGGCCGACCCCGACTTCCGCGCCGAGCTGACGCGGGTCCACACGCAGTACTCGGGACGTCCGTCGATCATGACCGAGTGTCACAACCTCGGCGAGCAGCTCGGCGTCCGGCTGATCCTCAAGCGTGAGGACCTCAACCACACCGGTTCGCACAAGATCAACAACGTGATCGGCCAGGCGCTGCTCGCCAAGCGGATGGGCAAGAAGCGCATCGTCGCCGACACCGGCGCCGGCCAGCACGGGGTGGCGTCCGCAACCGCCGCCGCGCTGATGGGTCTCGAGTGCACCGTGTACATGGGTGCCGTCGACGTGGCCCGCCAGGAACTCAACGTGTTCCGGATGAAGCTGCTCGGCGCCGAGGTCCACTCCGTCGAGAGCGGGAGCCGGACGCTGAAGGACGCCGTCAACGAGGCGATGCGGCACTGGGTGGCGAACGTGACCGACACCCACTTCTGCCTCGGGTCGGTCGTCGGTCCGCACCCGTATCCGTACATGGTGCGCCAGTTCCAGTCCGTGATCGGCGACGAGGCGCATCGCCAGATCGAGGAGATGACCGGGGCGATGCCCGACGTCGTCGTTGCGTGTGTCGGCGGCGGATCGAACGCGATGGGGATCTTCAGCGGGTTCGTCGACGAGCCGGGCACACGCCTCGTCGGCGTCGAACCCGCAGGCGGTGCGGCGATCGGGCGCGGTGTGCCCGGCGTCGTCCACGGGATGCGCAGCAACCTGATGCAGGACGAGGTCGGCCAGGTCGAAGAAGCGCTGTCGATCTCGGCTGGGCTCGACTACCCGGGTGTCGGACCCGAACACTCCCACCTCGCCTCGATCGGACGGGCCGAGTACCCGTCGGTCACCGACGACGAAGTGGTCGAGGGGTTCCAGCTGCTGTCGAGGACCGAGGGCATCATCCCGGCGCTCGAGTCCGCGCACGCCGTCGCATGGATCTCGCGGGAGGCCCCGAACATGCAGGGCCAGACCGTGCTGATGAATCTGTCCGGGCGCGGCGACAAGGACGTCGCCCAGATGATGGACATCCTGGCGGAGCGTCTGTGATCGCGAGCGACCTCACCTACGGTCGGCTCGAGACCGAGTTCCGCGCCAAGCGCGACGCCGGACGCAAGCTACTGGTGCCGTACATCACCGGTGGGTACCCCGGTTGGCAGGCGGCGATTCGTGCGTGCGCGGCCAACGGTGCCGATGCCGTCGAGATCGGCATCCCGTTCTCCGATCCGGTGATGGACGGTCCGGTGATCCAGCAGGCATCGCAAGCTGCACTGGAGAGCGGCGTGACGCCCACCTCGATCCTCGACGAGGTCCCCTCGCTCGACGTCGAGATCCCGCTCGCCGTGATGACGTACTACAACCTCGTCCACCACCCGGGGCCCACGCGGTTCGCCGCCCAGTTGAAGCGGGCAGGCATCAGCGCTGCGATCCTTCCGGACCTGCCCTTGGAGGAGTCGGGTCCGTGGTGCGAGGCGGCCGATGCCGAGGGCGTCGAGACGATCATGCTCGCCGCGCCGACCGCTCCGGACGAGCGTTTGCCGAAGGTGGCGGCACGCTGCCGGGGGTTCGTGTACTCGGTCGGGTTGCTCGGCGTGACCGGTGAGCGGGAGTCGCTCGCCGAGACAGCGACGGCGCTGGCCGCTCGCCTGAAGCAGATCACCGACACGCCCGTGCTGGTCGGTGTCGGGGTGTCCAACGCCGAGCAGGCGTATCAGGCCACCCGCGTCGCCGACGGCGTGATCCAGGGCGCCAGTGTGGTGCGCCGCCTGATGGGCAGCGGCCCCGATGCCGTCGGCGAGTACGTCGCCGAAGTTCGCGCCGCCATCGACGCCCGGTAACACCTACCCGAGCGCCGGGCCGTCGAACCGGTTGCGGGTTGCGAACGACGCCACGGGTCTCCGCTTGAGCCGGGTGGGTTGATGCACCGGATGGCCGAGGAAGATCGTCGTGACGAGCGCGTGGTGTTCGGGGAGGCCCAACGCCGGGGCAGCCGCAGGCTCGACCCGGCTGAGGAACGTCGTCATCACGCCTCCCAGACCGTGTGCGCGCGCCGACAGCATCAGGTTCCAGCAGAACGGGTAGATCGACGCGCCACCGGTGACCGGCTTGCGATCGAGGTCGGCATCCATCATCGCCACATCCGCGAGGTTCGCGGCGACGGCGAGCACGACGGGGATCGTGTCGATGTGCTCCAGCAGGGCATTCGCCTTGTTGGGCGTGATGTCGTGGGGCTTGACGTAGTCGACAACGTTGAACGGCGTTCCACCGACCATGGCGGTCTCGAGGTACTCGTCCCAGACCGGTTGCATCAGGGTGGCCAGTTCGCGCCGCAGCGTGCGATCGTCGACAACGGCGACGCGCCACGGCTGACGGTTGCCGCCCGACGGAGCGAAGCGCGCATCGTCGAGGATGCTCGCAACGGTCGCGTCGTCGACCGTCTCGTCGGTGAAGTCACGAACGGTCCCGTTCGTTCTGATCGCGTCGCGGAGGTCCATACGCCGAACGGTAACCGTTGCAGCAGGGGTCTGACCCCTGCGTACATCAGTTGGCGGCGGCGACTTTCTGGCGGACGATGTTGAGCGCGGAGCCGGCCTTGAACCACTCGACCTGCTCGGGGCTGAAGGTGTGGACTGCCTCGAAGTCGATCGTGGTGCCGTCGGGCTTCACGATCTGGCACGTCACGTTCTGACCGGGAACCGGAGGGAGCCCGAGCACGTTGAGGCGGTCGTCCTCATCGATCAGGTCGTAGGTGTCGGGGTCGGCGAACGTCAACGGCAGGAGGCCCTGCTTCTTCGCGTTGGTCTCGTGGATGCGGGCGAACGACCGGGCCAGGATCACCAGGCCGCCGCGGAACCGAGGCTCCATCGCGGCGTGTTCGCGTGACGAACCCTCGCCGTAGTTGCGGTCGCCGATCGCCACCCAGTTGATGCCGGCCTCGTGGTAGCGCATCGCGATCTCGGGATACGGGCGGTACTCGCCGTCGGTGATGTCCTTGCCGACGCCCGCGTCGCCGCTGTAGGCATTGATCGCGCCGGCGAACAGGTTGCCCGAGATGTTCTCCAGGTGGCCTCGGTACTTCAGCCATGGCCCGGCGGCCGAGATGTGGTCGGTGGTGCACTTGCCCTGCGCTTTCATCAGGACCGGCAGGGAGTGGTAGTCGTTGCCGTCCCACGCGAGGAACGGTGCCAGGAGTTGTAGGCGATCGGATGTCGGTGACACGGCGACCTCGACGCCCGAGCCGTCGGCTGGGGGAGCGGTGTAGGTGTCGACGCCCGGGTCGTAGCCGGCGTCGGGCAGCACTTCGCCGACCGGCTCGGCGAGCGTGATCTCGGTGCCGTCGGGTGCGGTGATCGTGTCGACGGTGGGATCGAAGTCGAGGCGGCCGGCGAGAGCGATCGCCAGAACGGTGTCGGGCGACGTGACGAAGCTGAGCGTCTTCGCGGAGCCGTCGTTGCGCTTGGGGAAGTTGCGGTTGAACGAGTTGACGATCGTGTTCGCTTGCCCGGTGATCGATTCCGGACGTGACCACTGGCCGATGCACGGGCCGCAGGCGTTGGCGAGGACGGTCGCGCCGATCGCCTCGAGATCCGCGAGCAGGCCGTCGCGCTCGATGGTCGCTCGCACCTGCTCCGAACCCGGCGTGATCAGCAGTTCGCACTTCGCGGTGAGGCCGGCGGCAGCGGCCTGGCGGGCGATCGAGGCGACCCGCGTGATGTCCTCGTACGAGGAGTTCGTGCAGGAACCGATCAGGCAGGCGGACGGCTCCAGCGGCCAGTCGTTCTCGCGAGCCGCAGCACCGACGCCGGCGGCGCCGACCTTGTGGGCGCGGTCGGGGGAGTGGGGTCCGTTGATCAGCGGCTTGAGTTCGTCGAGGTCGATCTCGATCAGCTGGTCGTACACGGCGCCGTCGTCGGCGCGCAGGTCGACCGCGACCTCGTCGGCGGCGTCGGCGATTGCCTCGCGGCCCGTCGCCTTCAGGTAGGCGGCCATGTTGGCGTCATAGGGGAAGTGTGACGTGGTGGCACCGATCTCGGCACCCATGTTGCAGATCGTTGCCTTGCCGGTGGCGGAGATCGAGTCGGCGCCGGGACCGAAGTACTCGACGATGGCGCCGGTGCCGCCCTCGACGGTGAGCACGCGGGCGACCTCGAGGATGACGTCCTTCGGGCTCGACCAGCCGCTGAGCGTGCCGGTGAGCTTGACGCCGATCACCTTCGGCCAGCGAACGTTGAACGGGAAGCCGGTCATCACGTCGACGGCGTCCGCCCCGCCGACGCCGATCGCAATCATGCCGAGACCGCCGGCGTTCGGGGTGTGGCTGTCGGTGCCGATCATCATCCCGCCAGGGAAGGCGTAGTTCTCGAGCACGACCTGATGGATGATGCCCGAGCCGGGCCCCCAGAAGCCGATTCCGTACTTGGCTGACACCGAACGCAGGAAGTCGTAGACCTCCTTGTTGGTGTCGACCGCGACGCCGAGGTCGATCGTGGCGCCGACCTTGGCCTGGATGAGGTGGTCGCAGTGCACGGTCGACGGCACCGCAGCTTCGGACAGGCCGGCGGTCATGAACTGCAGGAGCGCCATCTGGGCGGTGGCGTCCTGCATCGCGACACGGTCGGGTCGGAAGTCGTTGTACGTGACGCCTCGCTCGATCTCCTCGTTCGCATCGGCGAGGTGATTGATCAGGATCTTCTCGGTCAACGTGAGCGGGCGGCCGAGACGTGCCCGGCCGGCGGCGACGCGCCCGGGAGGCTCGCGTAGACGCCCTCGACGAGCTCGATGGGGGTGGTGGCACCGTTCGTGCTGGGATCCTGGCTGGCATCGGTCATGTAGACAACTATAATACAAGTTGGCCGCTGCGCAACCAGCCGACAACGCAGTGCAGCGGCCGTCGGGAGACAACATGCGACACATCCGCTACCAGGAGATTGCCGAGGAGTTGCGGCAGCGCGCGATCGAGTCGCCCTCCGGATCCGTGTTGCCGTCGGAGGCCGAGATGTCGGCCGAGTTCGGTGCTTCCCGGGTGACGATCAGACACGCGCGCTCGAGCTGGTGCGCGAGGAAGGCTTGATCGCGGCTCGTCAGGGTTTCGGCTGGTTCGTCGCCACCGAGCCGGTTCCACAGAGTCTCGAGTCGTTGGCGACGATCGAGTCGCACGTCGAGGGCGTCGGAAAGCTGTCGGAGCGCAAGATCGAGGAATTCGCGTACGAGACCGCGCCGGAACGAGTCGAGCGGGTGCTGGGCGTCGACCAGGTGCTGCGGGTGAAGCGGGTCAATCTCGCCGACGGCCATCCGTTCGCAGTGGTGACGGTGTGGTGCCCTGCGGAACTGGGGGCACACCTGTCTCGGCGCGATGTCGAGCGGCGCCCGTTCTACGAACTGCTCGACGTCAAGCTTCGTGGAGCCACCCAGACGATCGGCGCCGACCTCGTCGACGCCGCAGACGCCCAGCTCCTCGGCGTACCGGCCGGATCGCCGGTGTTGAGGTGTCAGCGCACCACAACCGACGACTCCGGCCGCGCCGTGCTGCTGAGCGAGCATCTGTTCCCGGCACACCGCACCGAGTTCGTGGTCGACCTGCCCCAGGCCGAGCCGTCGATGACCCCCAGCGGCTTGCGCATCGTCGAGTGACGTCCACGTACGCTGGGGTCATGGGTATGGTCGAGACGTTCCGGTCCGTTGTGCAGTTCAAGAAGCCGACGCTCGATCCGACCGAACGTCGATTGCAGCGTTGCGTGTCCGTCGACGACATGCGGAGCATCGCTCGGCGCCGGTTGCCGCGAGGCGTGTTCGACTACATCGACGGGGCAGCGGAGGACGAGCGTTCGATGGCCCGCAACGTCGACGCGTTCGGGCGGTATCAGTTCGAACCGCGAGTGCTGCAGGATGTCAGCAATCTCGACACGTCCACCGAGTTGTTCGGTCGATCGTGCGCGATGCCCTTGATCATCGCTCCGACGGGATACACGCGCATCGCCCACTCCCAGGGTGAGCTAGCTGTTGCGCGAGCGGCGAAACGCGCCGGTATCCCGTACTCGTTGTCGACGATGGGCACTCGGTCGATCGAAGAGGTCGCGTCGGTGTCCGACGGCGACAAGTGGTTCCAGATCTACACCTGGCGCGACCGGCCGCTGGTCGAGGAGCTGGTGGGCCGAGCCAAGGAGGCGGGATACACCACGGTCTGGCTCACCGTCGACACCGCCGTGCTGGGACGCCGGGAACGAGACGTGCGCCGAGGATTCACGCTGCCGCCGAAGATCGGTCCCGGGACGCTGATCGACGGTGCCGTCCACCCCGGCTGGACGCTCGATTTCCTGCGCAACGAGCCGATCAGGTTCTCGAACGTCGTCGGGCGCAGCGAGCTCGACGGTTCCACACCGATCTCCTTGGCGAAGAAGGTCGCCGGTCACTTCGACCAGTCGTTGTCGTGGAAGGACATCGAATGGCTCCGTTCGATCTGGGACGGTCCGATCGTTCTCAAGGGAATCCAGACCGTCGCCGACGCCAAGCAGGCCGTCGCGGCGGGCGTCCAGGGCATCGGTCTGTCGAACCACGGCGGGCGACAACTCGATGACGC
The DNA here is from genome assembly GCA_963698435.1 of Ilumatobacteraceae bacterium. GTDB lineage: Bacteria > Actinomycetota > Acidimicrobiia > Acidimicrobiales > Ilumatobacteraceae > Sva-07. The sequence goes on from CAVOQV010000007.1 coordinate 146,672, forward strand.
CCCCGTTCCGCTCGAGCTGGTCGAACCTGTTCGGGACGAGTTGGGCGAGGACGTCACGATCATCTGCGACGGCGGAGTTCGTCGCGGCAGCGACATCGTCAAGGCCGTGGCGCTCGGAGCCGACGCGGTCACGGTCGGTCGCCCGTACCTGTATGCCCTCGGCGCTGCAGGCGAGCGCGGGGTCGATCAGCTCCTGGCGTTCATGCGTGAGGGAATGGAGCGCACCATGGCCCTCACGGGTGTCCGATCCGTCGCCGAGATCGACCGGACGCTCGTCGCGCGGAAGCGCTGAGACCGGGGGCTGGCCGTTCTCGCCCTGGTGCGTCGCCGAAACGGCTGAGCTGCGACACTCGCCTGATGCAGCTCAACCTCACCGCCGATCAAGTCCTGACCACCACGCGTTCGGTGCGAAAGCGGCTCGACTTCGACCGGCCGGTCGAGCGAGCGGTCGTGGAGGAGTGTCTCGAGATCGCGCTGCAGGCGCCGACCGGGTCGAACAGCCAGGGGTGGCAGTTCGTCTTCGTGGAGGACCCTGCCAAGAAGCAGGCGCTGGCCGACATCTACGCGCGCAACTTCGCCAAGTACGCCTCGATGGCGCGTTCCAACCAGTACCAGCCCGGAGATCTCCGTTACGAACAACGCGACCGGGTCACCGAGTCCGCCACCCATCTCGCCCAGAACTTCCACCGGGCGCCGCTGATGTTGATCCCGTGCATCGAGGGCCGCCTCGATGGAGTGCCGGCATTCGCCGGTGCCTCGCAGTGGGGTTCGATCCTGCCCGCTGTCTGGAGTTTCATGATGGCGCTGCGCGAGCGTGCCATGGGCTCGGCATGGACCACGATCCATCTCATGGACGGCGGCGAAGCGGAAGCGGCCGAGCTGCTGGGCATCCCTCATGACCGGTACACGCAGGCTGGCCTGTTCCCGATTGCGTACACGATCGGGACCGATTTCCAGCTCGCCAAGCGTCTCCCACTCGACACCGTGATGCACTGGGACGCCTGGTAGCAGACGAGCACCGCCGGCGTCCGTTCGTCGGCGTCGATGCGATGGTGCGAAACTCGGCGCCATGTCCGATCGCGTCCTCATCTCCATCACCGACGGCGTTGCCGACGTCGTGTTCAACCGTGCCGACAAGCGCAACGCCCTCGACAACGCCATGTTCTCGGCGATCGCCGAAGCCGGTGAGCAACTCAAACAGGAGTCCGGGGTTCGGGCGGTCGTGCTGTCGGGTGACGGCGCCTCGTTCTGCGCAGGTCTCGACTTCTCGTCGTTCCAGGCCATGGCAGGTGGCGACGACGCGTCCAGCGCGGCAACCCGCTCCGACGGCAATCCCGGTCAGATGAAGGACGGACGGATCACCCACCTCGGCCAGCAGGTCTGTTGGGTGTGGCAGGAACTCGCGGTTCCCGTGATTGCTGCGGTACACGGGCATGCACTCGGAGGTGGCCTGCAGATCGCCCTCGGCGCGGACATTCGCATCGTGCATCCCGACACGAAGATGTCGGTCCGCGAGGTCTACTGGGGGCTCGTGCCCGACATGACCGGTACGTTCGTGCTGTCGAAGCTCGTCCGGCCCGACATCGCCAAGGAGCTGACGTTCACGGCGCGCGTGTTCTCCGGGACGGAGGCTGCCGAGATGGGACTGGCCACCCGCCTGAGCGCGGACCCCAAAGCCGATGCGATGGTGCTTGCCCGCGAGATCGCATCGATGAGCCCCGGGGCGGTGCAGGGGTCGAAGGCGCTGTTCAATCGCATCCTGGACGAAGGTGCCGCAGAGCAGTTCGCGGCGGAGCGCGCCACGATCGGGGAGCAGATCGGCTCGCCGAACCAGATCGAAGCGGTCATGGCGGGATTCGAGAAGCGGCCACCCGTCTATTCGGACGTCTGAGTTCGTACGGGCGGTGGCGGCCGACCGGTACGTGACCCGCGACGTCCGTCAGGCCGACCAGAAGGCGCGGAGTCGTTCGACGAAGCGGTCGGGATCGACGAGGTGGGGGTAGTGGCCGTGGTCGACCCAGTACTCGACGGTGCTGTTGACGATCCGTCCGCGGAGCCAGTCGCCGTAGCCGTCGCCGGGATCGAGTCCGAACAGAGCGAGGTAGGCGACGTCGTTGCCCGCGTAGCCGGCGAGCGCCGTGTCGACCGTGGCGGCGATCTCGTCCTCTGGCTTCGTCAGCAGCAGCTCCCACACGCCGAGCACCACCTCGTGTTGCGGTTGGCGTAGGCCGTTCACCCGGGCGACCTCGTCGGCGGGGAGTCGGTCGCCCATCATCATCTCGAACATCGCATCGACGACGAGGCGGTAGTGCTCTGGATCGCGCAACATCGCCTCGGCGGGCATGAGCTGGGCTTTGAACGAATCGAGCTGCAACGACTGGTCGATGTCGACGATCGTCGAGAACGGGAGCATCGATCCAGCGGCCGTTGCGACGATGCCGCCGAGCGAGTGCCCGACGATGTGGGGTCGTTCGACGCCGGCATCAGCAACGACCGCAGCGACGTCACCGGCCATCGAGCCGAGGTCGTAGTTCGCTGCGTTGCCCGACTCGCCGTGGCCCCGCAGATCGAGAGTGATCACCTCGTGGGTGCTGGCCAATCGTTCCGTGACCGGGTCGAACGACGCAGCCGACTCGGTGATGCCGTGAACGAGCACCACCGGGACACCCGAACCGGTCCGGCTCCACGCGATCGATGTGCCGTCCGGGGACGTGGCGGTGTGCTCATGCGTCATGGCGAGATTGTCGCACGATGCCGAAGCGTCGGGGAGTACCCGGTTCACGAGCGAACGAGCTTCCCCATCGGCTGGGGCGTGCCCTATGATGTGTCTTCCCCGCCTCGAGCCAGCGTTGTCTCGGGCACCCGTGTGAGCTGGTCATCGTCGACCGCTCCGACCGGTCAGCGGCGACCGGAACACCACGGGACCGTGCAACTTCGAGACACGCGGATGTGATGATGCAACAGCCCCCGGGCCCGATCGGCCTGTACGACCCCCGGAACGAACACGACTCGTGTGGTGTTTCGTTCGTCGCCAATCTCAAAGGTGTGCGATCCAACGAACTGGTGCTCACCGGGCTGAAGGCGCTCACCAACATGGAGCACCGTGGCGCGACCGGTGCCGAGCCCGACACGGGCGACGGTGCAGGCATCCTGATCCAGGTCCCCGACGCGTTCCTGCGGGCTGTCGTCGAGTTCGACCTCCCCGCGGCGGGTGGGTACGCGGCAGGGATGGCGTTCCTGCCGGCCGATTCCGGAGCCTGCGAGAAGGCGATGGCCGCGATCGAGGCAACCGTCGACGAGGTGGGCCTGCGGGTGCTCGGGTGGCGGGACGTCCCGGTGAACCCGGACTGTCTCGGTGAGACCGCTCGGGCGGCGATGCCCACGTTCAAGCAGCTGTTCGTCGCCGATCCCGACGGAGCGACCGGGATCGATCTCGATCGCAAGGCGTTCGTGGCGCGCAAACGGAGCCGCCGCGAGCTCGAGGGAGAGCTCGACACGTACTTCGCCTCGCTGTCGTCGCGCACGATCGTCTACAAGGGAATGCTCACCACGCCGCAGCTGAGCGAGTTCTTCCCCGACCTGGTCGATCCTCGCGTCGAATCGGCATTGTTGCTGGTGCACTCGCGTTTCTCGACCAACACGTTCCCCTCGTGGCCGCTTGCGCACCCGTACCGTTTCGTCGCGCACAACGGCGAGATCAACACGGTGCAGGGGAACCAGAACTGGATGCGGGCCCGTGAGGCCATGCTGCAGAGCGACCTGCTTCCGGGCATCGATCGCGCCTTCCCGATCTGCACGCCGGGCTCGTCGGACACCGCACGATTCGACGAGGTGCTGGAGCTGCTGCACCTCGGTGGCTACCCGATCCACCACGCGATGCTGATGATGATCCCGGAGGCCTGGGAGAACCACGAGACGATGTCGCAGGAGCAGCGCGACTTCTACCGTTTCCATGCGGCGATGATGGAGCCCTGGGACGGCCCGGCGAGCGTGGCGTTCACCGACGGCGAGATGATCGGAGCGGTGCTCGACCGCAACGGTCTGCGCCCGAGTCGCTACTGGGTGACCGACGACGACCTCGTGGTGATGGCCTCCGAGGTCGGCGTGATCGAGGTCGACCCGGAGCGCATCGTCTCGAAGGGCAGACTGCAGCCGGGCAAGATGTTCCTGATCGACACCAACGAAGGGCGCATCGTCAGCGACGACGAGATCAAGTCGGAGCTGGCCGCACTGCACCCCTACGGTGAGTGGCTCGCGGACGGCATGGTCGCACTCCCGGATCTTCCCGAGCGCGAACACGTGGTGTTCAGCCACGACAGTGTCCTGCGGCGCCAGCAGATGTTCGGATACACCCACGAGGAGCTCAAGATCCTGATCAGCCCGATGGCTGCCTCGGGCGGCGAAGCCTTGGGCTCGATGGGGACCGACACGCCGCTGGCGGTGCTGTCCGAGCGCCCCCGGCTGCTCTTCGACTACTTCAAGCAGCTCTTCGCCCAGGTCACCAACCCACCGCTCGACGCGATCCGGGAAGAGGTCGTCACGGCGGTGGCGTCATCGGTCGGTCCAGAGGCCAACCTGCTCGACCCGGGCCCGGAGAGCTGCCGTCAACTGTCGCTGCCGTTCCCGATCATCGACAACGACGAACTCGCCAAGATCATCCACATCAACGACGACGGCACCCGTCCGGGGCTCCAGGCCAAGGTGCTGTCCGGTCTGTACCGGGTTGCCGACGGCGGGCAGGGCCTGCGAACGGCACTGGACGGGATCTGCCAGCAGGCATCCGACGCGATCGATGCCGGCGCTCGGATCATCGTGCTCTCCGACCGCAACGCCGACACGGTCGACGCCCCGATCCCGTCGCTGCTGCTGACCGCAGCGGTCCATCATCACCTCGTGCGCACCAAACAGCGCACGATGGCCGGCCTGATCGTCGAGGCCGGCGACGCTCGCGAAGTGCACCACATGGCCCTGCTGATCGGCTACGGCGCCGGGGCGATCAACCCGTACCTGGCATTCGAATCGATCGAGGACCTGATCGCCGAGGAGATGCACGGCCTCGGGGGCATGGACCCGGTCCAGGCGGTCAAGAACTACATCAAGGCGTGCGGCAAGGGCGTGCTCAAGATCATGTCGAAGATGGGCGTGTCGACGGTGGCGTCATACACCGGAGCGCAGATCTTCGAGGCGATCGGTCTCGGCAAGCCCGTCGTCGACGCGTACTTCACCGGCACGGTCTCGCAGCTCGGCGGTATCGGCCTCGACGAGATCGCTGCCGAAGTTGCCGCCCGCCATGCGATGGCGAATCCGACCCGCCCGGAAGAACGCGCTCACCGCAAGCTCGAACTCGGCGGCGAGTACCAATGGCGACGCGAGGGAGAACTCCACCTCTTCAACCCGGAGACGGTGTTCAAACTGCAGCACGCGGCCCGGGCGAAGCGCTACGACATCTTCAAGGAGTACACCTCGAAGGTCGACGATCAATCCGAGAAGCTGATGACCCTGCGCGGGCTGTTCGAGTTCGCGGATGACCGTTCCGCGGTGCCGATCGACGAGGTCGAGCCGATCAGCGAGATCGTGAAGCGGTTCTCGACCGGTGCGATGAGCTACGGCTCGATCTCGGCCGAGGCGCACGAGACCCTGGCGATCGCCATGAACCACATCGGGGCGAAATCGAACACCGGCGAGGGTGGCGAGGATGTCGACCGTCTGTACGACCCCGAGCGACGCTCGTCGATCAAGCAGGTCGCCTCCGGACGCTTCGGCGTGACATCGGAGTACCTGACCAACTCCGATGACATCCAGATCAAGATGGCCCAGGGGGCCAAGCCGGGTGAGGGTGGCCAGCTCCCCGGGCACAAGGTGTATCCGTGGATCGCCGCGACGCGGCACTCGACCCCCGGTGTCGGCCTGATCAGCCCTCCGCCGCACCACGACATCTACTCCATCGAGGACCTCAAGCAACTGATCCACGACCTCAAGAACGCCAACCCCGATGCCCGAATCCACGTCAAGCTGGTCGCCGAGACCGGCGTCGGCACCGTGGCGGCAGGCGTCTCGAAGGCCAAGGCCGACGTCGTGTTGATCTCCGGTCACGACGGTGGCACCGGTGCCAGCCCGCTCACCTCACTGAAGCATGCCGGAGGGCCATGGGAGCTCGGCCTCGCCGAGACCCAGCAGACGCTGCTGCTCAACGGGTTGCGTGATCGCATCGTGGTGCAGACCGACGGCCAGATGAAGACCGGGCGTGACGTCGTGATCGCGGCATTGCTCGGCGCCGAGGAATACGGCTTTGCGACCGCCCCGCTCGTCGTGTCGGGCTGCATCATGATGCGGGTCTGTCACCTCGACACCTGTCCGGTCGGCATCGCCACCCAGAACCCCGAACTCCGTTCTCGCTACAGCGGCAAGCCGGAGTTCGTCGAGACGTTCTTCGAGTACATCGCCACCGAGGTGCGCGAGCTGATGGCCGAACTCGGTTTCCGGACGATGGACGAGATGATCGGCCATGTCGAGGCGCTCGACGCACGCCGGGCGATCGATCACTGGAAGGCGTCAGGGCTCGACATCAGCCCGATCCTGGCGGTGCCACAGAACCCGTACGGCCAGACGATGATCCAGAGCATCGGCCAGGATCACGGTCTCGACGAGGCGCTCGATCAACAGTTGATCGAGCTGTCCGAACCGGCGATCGACGACGGCCACCACGTGTCGATCGACCTGCCCGTGCGCAACGTGAACCGCACCGTTGGCACGCTGCTCGGTCACGAAGTGACCAAGAAGTGGAAGGGTGCCGGCCTGCCCGATGGCACGATCGACATCACACTCACGGGGTCGGCCGGCCAGAGCCTCGGAGCGTTCGTGCCGGCCGGCATCCAGATCCGTCTCGTGGGCGACGCCAACGACTACGTCGGCAAGGGGCTCTCGGGTGGACGGGTCATCGTGCATCCTCATCCGTTCTCGACGTTCGTCGCCGAGGAGCAGATCATCGCCGGCAACGTGATCGGCTACGGCGCGACCGGCGGGGAGATCTTCCTGCGCGGTGTCGTCGGCGAGCGCTTCTGCGTGCGCAACTCCGGTGCGACGGCGGTGAGCGAGGGTGTTGGTGACCACGGATGCGAGTACATGACCGGCGGCCGCGTCGTGGTGCTCGGCCCGACGGGGCGGAACTTCGGCGCGGGGATGTCCGGCGGAATCGCCTATGTCTACGATCCCGACGAGGTCTTCGCCAGCAGGGTGAACTACGACATGGTCGATCTCGTCGAGTTCGACGACAGCGACCTCGAGTTCCTTCGGAACACGATCACCCGTCATCGTGATCTGACCGCATCGACCGTCGCCGAGCGCATCCTGTCGGAGTGGGACATCGCAGTGTCGGCGTTCCGCAAGGTCATGCCGCGTGACTATCAGCGGGTCCTGACGGTGATCGCCGAGTCGAAGGCCGCCGGCCTCGACGAGACCCAGACCGTCGACAAGATCATGGAGGCAGCTCGTGGGTGAGCCGACCGGATTTCTGAAGTGGGATCGCGAGACGCCGTCGCGGCGGCCGGTTCCGGTGCGCTTGCGCGACTGGAACGAGGTGTACGAAGACTTCGACGAAGAAGCGCTCCAGCACCAGGCCGGTCGGTGCATGGATTGCGGTATCCCGTTCTGCAACAACGGGTGCCCGCTCGGCAATCTCATTCCCGACTGGAACGACCTGGTCTACCGCGACCATTGGCAGGACGCAATCGAGCGCCTGCACGCCACGAACAACTTTCCCGAGTTCACCGGGCGGCTGTGCCCGGCGCCCTGCGAGTCGGCGTGTGTGCTCGGCATCAACCAGAACCCGGTGGCGATCAAGCAGGTCGAGGTCGAGATCATCGACCGGGCCTGGGACGAAGGGTGGGTCACCCCACACATCCCCGCGGTGCGAACCGGCAAGCGGGTGGCGGTCATCGGCTCCGGTCCGGCCGGACTTGCGGTCGCGCAGCAGCTGACCCGGGCGGGTCACGACGTCGTGGTGCTCGAGCGGGCTGACCGCATCGGCGGCCTGTTGCGCTACGGCATCCCCGAGTTCAAGATGGAGAAGCGCCACATCGATCGTCGAATCGAACAGATGGAAGCAGAGGGCACGGAGTTCCGTACCAACGCCGTCGTCGGCGAGAACGTCGACATCGAGGTGTTGCGTGCGTCGCACGACGCCGTCGTGCTGGCATGCGGCGCCACAGCCTGGCGAGACCTCCCGATCCCCGGTCGGGAACTCGGAGGAATCCACCAGGCGATGGAGTACCTCCCGTTCGCGAACCGGGTGCAGCTCGGTGACATCGACCGATCACCGATCGACGTGAAGGACAAGCACGTCGTCATCATCGGCGGCGGCGACACCGGAGCCGACTGTCTCGGCACCGCCCATCGCCAAGGCGCAGCCTCGGTGACCCAACTCGAGATCCTGCCGAAGCCACCCGAGCACCGTGGCACCAACAACCCGTGGCCGCAGTACGCAATGACGTACAAGGTCACCTCGGCGCACGAGGAGGGTGGCGAACGCCTGTACAGCGTGAACACCGAACAGTTCCTCGACGACGGCAACGGACGAGTTCGGGCGCTGCGGCTTCACGAGGTCGAACTCGTCGACGGCGCCTTCGTCAAGGTGGAGGGCACCGATCACGAGATCCCGGCCGACTTCGTCTTCCTCGCGCTCGGTTTCGTCGGGCCGGAGAAGGGTTCGTGGCTCGAATCGTTGGAGGTCGACTTCGATGCCCGCGGCAACGTCTCACGCGACGCCCGCTACATGACCAACCAGCACGGGCTGTTCGTCGCCGGTGACATGGGCCGCGGGCAGAGCCTGATCGTGTGGGCAATCGCCGAGGGACGAGCGTGCGCTGCCGGCGTCGACGAGTACCTGATGGGTGAGACCCGACTACCGACGCCGGTCAAGCCGACCGATCGCCCGCTCGTCTGAGGTCGGGCGATGCCCGTCACCGCCCAACCGGTGGTGACGACACAGGTCGTTTCGGAGCACGTACGCTGGTTGCCATGCAATCGTCAAGTTCTTCGACCGGGGTGCGCCGTCTGAGCGCGCTCGTCGGACCGGCGTTGATCGGCGCCATCATTCTGTCGTCGTGCGGCGGGGCCGAGACCGGTGCCACGCAATCGACCATCGATCTCAGTGCTGCCTCGACCGCGTTCGTCGTGCGTCCGCCCGCCACGACCGAGCCGACCGATTCAGCGGTGGACCCGGAAGGCACCGTCGAGGGAACCCAGGAGTACACGGTGCAGTCGGGAGATGCGCCCTACGTTCTCGTCCAGCGGTTCGGCATCACGCTCGAGGATCTGCTCGGGGTCAACGAGTGGACCAGCCCCAACCAGTTCCCGTTCCCCGGTACGGTCATCCTCATCCCCCCGGGCGGAAAGTCGGTCGTCGCAGCAACGGCGGTGACACCCGAGGGCGACAGCTCCACCGATGACACGTCCGAGGCCACTCCCTCTGAGACGATTCCCGACGCCGGTGACAACTGCTCGCAGGGCACGTACACCCTGGTCGACGGCGACTATCCCGGCGCAGTGGCATCCAAGTTCGACGTCACCGTCGACGCGCTGAACGCCGCCAACGTCAACACCTCGGGATACAGCGCGTTCTACGTCGGCCTCGAGATCGTCATCCCGGCCAAGTCCGACTGCTGACGAACACGAGGTGCCGGTGTTCCTGGAACACTGGCACCTCGGCACGACGGCGTGCGGGTGATCACTGGAAGACGAAGTTGGTCTCCTTGACGACGTCCATCGTGGCGCTGCTCGCGATCGAATAGCGGTGACCTGGGAACAGGATCGTGTCGTCGGGTACCTCTGCGAGGCGCCGCAGACTCTCGAACATCTTCACCGGGTCCGAGCCGGGGAGATCGGTACGCCCGCACCCCTCGAGGAAGAGTGTGTCGCCGGCGATCAGGCGATCATCGACGAAGAAGCACTGGCTGCCGGGCGTGTGGCCGGGCGTGTGCACGAGTGAGATCTTGATCCCACCAACGGCGAGCACGTCGCCCGAGCCGTGGCCGACGAGATGATCCGAGGTGACGCTGGTCGACTTCGTCACCCACTCGATTTCGTCGTTCTGCACGTGGATCGGACAGTCGACGTGATCGAGGAGCTCGGCGATGCCCTCGATGGAGTGGCCCATCATCGAGCCGCCGACGTGATCAGGGTGATAGTGGGTCGCCAACACGCCGGTCACGGTCATCCCGTCGGCGCCGACCAGGTCGACCAGCTCTCTCACTGCATAGGCCGGGTCGACGAGCACGCACTCACCGGAGCGGCGATCGCCGACCGCATAGACGAAGTTCACCATCTGCGAGGCGAGCGGATCGCCGACGGCGAAGTCTCGCCCGGACAGGAGCTGACGGAAGTAGAGGGGAGACGTGGACACGTGCCTACGCTAACGCCGTGTCATCGCAGCCCGAGGTACGAGCGCTCACACGCCTGACGGAGGGCCAGGAGATCCCATTCGGAGGCGATCGTCTCGCGGTGGTGTCCGCTGACCTCGCCGAGCGATTCCGTGAAGGCGACCGGCTGATCGTCGTGCAGTCCACCGGCGCGCTGCTCGTGATCCCAGCGTCGGTCGATGAGCTGGTGGGTGACGCCGTGGCCGACGCCAGCCGTGCGTTTGCCGGCCTTGCTGCGGTGAGCGACGAGCAGATCAGCGACTTCTTCGAGCAGTTCGCCGATGCCCTCGCCGATGACGAGCGGTTCGCGCCGATCGCGGAGGCGAACCGCTCCGACGTCGTCGCAGCTGTCGCGAGAGGCCGCTCCACCACCCGGCTCGTCCTCGACGAGAAGATGCGTACCGACATGGTGAGCGGCTTGCGTGGTTGGCGTGACTCGTCGAGTCGTCGCGACGAGCTGCTCGACCGTCTCGACCACGGTGCCTGGTCGGTCGAGGCCCGCCGCGCTCCACTCGGTGTCGTCGGGTTCGTCTTCGAGGGCAGACCGAACGTGTTCGCCGACGCGTGCGGAGTTGTCCGTACCGGCAACACGGTGGTGTTCCGCATCGGAAGCGACGCGCTCGCCACCGCCAGGGCGATCGTCGAGCACGCGCTCGCCCCGCGCTGCTCGGCGCCGGGCTTCCCGCTGGCAGCGTTCGGCTGGTCGACTCGCCGACCCACGCCGCAGGCCACGCGTTGTTCGCGGATCCACGACTGGCATTGGCCGTGGCCCGGGGTTCAGGATCTGCCGTGGCCGAACTCGGAGCGGTTGCGTCGCAGTCGGGCACACCCGTCAGCCTCCATGGCACGGGAGGAGCATGGATCGTCGCGGGCCAGTCGGCATCGGCGACCACCCTGACCCAGGCGGTCACCCACTCGCTCGACCGCAAGGTGTGCAACACGCTCAACGTCGTGGCTGTCGTCCGGGATCGCGCCGACGAGCTGGTGCCGGTTCTTCTCGACGCCATCGATCGGGCAGCCGCCGAACGGCACACATGCGCACGGCTGCACGTCGTTGCGGGGAGCGAGACGTATGTGCCGAACGAGCGCTTCGAGCGAGTCGTCCCCATCACCAGGGCCGAGGGTGCGCGCGACGAGCCGGAGGCGACGACGCTGGACGAACTCGGTCTCGCGACCGAGTGGGAGTGGGAGACGTCACCTGAAGTCACGTTGGTGGTGGTCGATTCGGTGGATGACGCGATCGACCGATGCAACCGATTCAGCCCGCGGTTCGTCGCCTCGATCGTCACCGATGACCCCGACGAGTTCGATCGGTTCTACGGAGCCGTCGACGCTCCGTTCGTGGGCAACGGCTTCACTCGCTGGGTCGACGGGCAGTACGCACTGAAATCGCCGGAACTCGGACTGTCGAACTGGCAGTTCGGTCGCATGCTCGGGCGCGGTGCGATCCTGTCGGGCGACAGCGTGCACACGGTTCGCTATCGGGCAGCGATCACCGATCACTCGGTCCGCCGCTGAACCGGCGGGCTACTTCCAGACCCCAGTGATGTCGACGAGCACGTGGGTCGTCGACATCCCCACCACGCAGATCGTCCCCGATGTGCTGAGGCGAACGTTGGCCCCGTTGGCGATCGGAGCCGGACTCGAGAAGTTCAGGTTCGAGACGTCCGATTGCGCTCCGCACGGGACGACTCGGAGCCACCCGGGACTGGAAGCGCCGAGGGCGACCAGGTTGACGGTTGCCCCGGTGATGCCCGCCGGGACTCCACGGACGCCGGCGACCTTGATCTGCACGACCTTTCCTGCCGCGACCGGCTGGCCCCGGGTCCACGGATTGAGCGTCGAGTTGAACGACCGGGTGTCGGCGAGGCGGATCGGGTCGATCGGGATGAAGTCGAGGCCGGTCGAAGGACCAAACCATCCGGTGACGTCGATCACTGCATTGGTCGTCATCATCGACTTGAGGCAGATGGTGCCGTCAGCGGCGAGCGGCACGATCACCGAACTCGCGATGACCTGGGCGCGCCGGGCGCTCACCGACGACGTGGTCGGCTCTCGCTCGTCGCAGGGGAATGCTCGGATCCAGCCGTCGGACCGAGGGTTCACGGCGGTCAAGTTGATCGCAACAGCGGTCGCACCGGTCGGCACCGGGCTGCGTCCGCCGGTCAATGACACCGGCATGCGAACACCAGCTTTGAGGATCCCGGTGTTGCGCGTGTCGAGCATCCGCTTCGGCGTCACCGGATTGAAAGTCTGCGTACCGCTCGATGCCACGTACCCGTTCACGTCGATGACGATGTGGGCGCTCGAGAGGGAGAACAAGCACACGTCACCGCGGTCGAGCGGCACGATGGCCTGGTTCGACACCGTTTGGCGTCGTTCGTAGTTCAGCGTCGAGACCGACGGGACCCCGCCGAGGCAGTTGTACGCGGTCAGGAATCCTGCCGCCGTCGGCTCGGTGATCGTGAAGCTCGCGCTGATCGCGGTCGCGTCAGCCGGGACACCTCGCGTCCCGGCAACCTTGACCCGGACCTGCTTGCCAGCGGGGAGCATGCTGACGCCCTGCTTCAACCGTGAGTCGGCGAACCGGAACGGTGTGACGGGTTGGAAGGGGGCGCCCGGCGCGAGCGTCTTCGAGTCGCCCGGTTCCGGCTCGTTGACGCCGAGCGGCGCCGAGGGGTCGACGTTGAAGCTCCAGTTCGCATTGCCACCGTTGGAGGTGACGGCGACCCGGTAACTTCCCTTGGTCAATGGCGAGGCGGGGACGACGACGACCGCGTTGTCGCCACCGAGGATCGAGCTCGCGACGCCGCTCGTGTTCGATTTGTGGAGGACGCAGGTCGGTACGGGCCCGCTGGGACCGACCAGTGTCGCCGAGGCCGTCGTGACGTTGGACGGCATCATGGCGATCAGGGGGAGGCCGACGTTTCGGGTGCCCCAGCCGCAGAAGCTCCGCGGATCGGGCGACTCGGCGACGAAGCGCGTGAGGCTGGTGGTCGCGCCATCGCCCGGAAAGACGGTCGGTGTCGATGGCTTCGGTGCACTCCAGTTGTTCCCGCGCACCACGTCGAGCGTCGCTGCCGACTTCCACGGCGTCGCCGACGGGTTCGGCGGGCTGGCGCACATGCCGTACGCGGCTTGCTGCAACGAGGGGCGCAGCAGCCCGATCGCGTGGAATGGACCCGACATCCAGAGATCGATGTGGCTGCGCGGGGTTGCGGTCGCGCTGCTCGACACCGCGACGTTGCCGCTGTTTCCTGCCTGGTCGCCGTCGGTGCTGTAGCCAGGGGTGCCGGGTGCTTCGTCGTGGGCGATGCCGTTGAGCAGCATCCAACACGAGTGGTTTCTGGCCCCGCTGGACCACGCGGAGTTGTTCGCCACCGGCGGGAGGCCGGACTGGGCCCGATAGACGTTGACGATCCCCAGCCAGTCGGTGTCCGCCGGTCCTGCTGCGGTCGCAACAGTCGTCGAAGCTCCGACCACCACCGTCGTGCTCAGTGCGGCGAGGCCCACCAGCAGGGTGAGTCCGCGCCGGGCGCTGCGGACACTTCGAGGTCTGGTTGGCTGCGGAGTTGATGTCATGCGGAGGAGTCCCTGGGTTGGCGTCGGAGCGATCGTCGAGAAGGGTTCCCAGCTGCATCGGGAGATGGCAGTACGTTCTTGAAGGTTCTTGACGATTTCCTGAGCCGTTCATGAGGCCGTCTTGACTCGACTCGCTCCGACGATGACCTCCCCGCTTCCCCCGCCACTTCCCGGAACGGCGGTCGGCTCGGCTGCGACAACCCCGCCGCGTCGCGACCCGACGCTCCCGCTGGTCGCCGCGATCGGGGCGCTCGCCGTGCTCAGCGGATCCCTCCTCGTGTCGAAGCTCCTCCTGGGCGCGGTGATCGGTTTCGAGTGGCCGGTCGCCCTGTATGTCGCCCTCCTGGCGGCGGTCGGCTACGGCCCGTCGCTGTGGTGGTGCCGCTTCGCGAGTCGGAAGTGGGGCACGGGAGACCTCGGTACCGACATCGGATTGACCCCGCGGTACTCCGATCTCGGATGGGGGCCGGTGATCTGGCTCGGCGCCATCGCCGCGCAGGTCGCGATCGTCATCGTCGTGGTGTCGCTCGGTCTGCCGCTCGTGGGAAACACCGAGGGACTCGACGAGATCCAGGCTGATCGAACCTACGTGGTGTCCCTCGTGATCGCCGCCGTGATCGCCGCCCCGATCGTCGAAGAGATGGTGTTCCGAGGGGTGGTGATGCGCGGGCTGCGCAGCCGGATGCCGATGGTTGCGGTGGTCGTGGTGCAGGGTCTGCTGTTCGGTGTCGCCCACATCGACCCGGTTCGTGGGGTCGGCAACGTCGGGTTGGCGCTGGTGCTCTCCGGTGTCGGCGTGACCTTCGGAATCGCTGTCGTCCTGCTCGGACGAATCGGACCGACGATCGTCGCGCATGCGATCTTCAACGGTGCGGTCCTGCTCGTCGTGCTGTCCGGAGTGGTGGACCGCCTCGGGTGAGCGAAGACGCTCAGGGCGCGAACGGGTCGAGGTTGTCGATCAGCCGGACGTCATCGAACCGTGCGGCGATCGCGATGCGGATCCGATTCGCTCGCCGGCGTTCGGACGTCAGCTCGTCAACCGGCTGGAGGGTGTCGGCGTCGAAGACGCTGACGTAGTCGAGTGCTGCAAGCGGTTCCTCGTCGACGATCGCGATGGCTGCATCGAACACGTCGCCCACCTCGGATCCGGACCGACGCGCGACGTCGGTCGCCGCCGCGAGCGCCTGTGGGATGCAGAGTGCAGCGTGCCGTTGTCGGTCGGACAGGCGTCGATTCCGGCTGGACAACGCCAGACCATCGTGCTCGCGCACCGTTGGGTGGCCCACGATCGCGATCCCGAGGTCGAGATCCGCGGTCATCCGGCGGACGATCGCGAGCTGCTGGAAGTCTTTCTCGCCGAACACGGCTGCATCGGGTCGGACCGCCGAGAACAGCTTCGCGACCACGGTCGTGACACCGTCGAAGTGGCCTGGTCGTGACGCGCCCTCCATGACGCCGGTCAACCCGCCGACATGCACGGTCGTCGAGAACCCGTCCGGGTACATCGTCGCCGCGGTCGGTGTGTACACGGCGGCGACGCCGGCCTCATCGCAGGCGCGGAGGTCGTCGTCGATCGGGCGGGGGTAGTGCTCGAAATCGGCGTGTTCGCCGAACTGGAGCGGATTGACGAAGATCGAGACGACGACGTGGTCCGCACACCGCGGCAGCAGCCTGGATCAGGGCGTGGTGGCCACGGTGGAGTGCTCCCATTGTGGGGACCAGGGCGATCGAGCGGCCGGCAACGCGAGTCGCGTCTGCCCAAGCCCGCATTGCGGCCGGATTGTCGAGTGCGGACGCCACGCGGGCAACGCTAGTGGCCGGAACGCGGCCGGCCGCCGGGGCTGCGGAGGGCCGATGGGCAGAGGTCGGCGTAGGCGGCGGTGCCTCCGATCGTCGTGGCGGCGAGCACCGCATGAGTACAGGCCGCGGCGAAGGTGTCGGCGGCAGCCTGCAGGATGAGGTTGACTGCGCTCTGGCGCGACGGCGTCGAGCGCATCGCTGCTGGCCGTTGGCCGAGGTCGTGGTCGCCGGTGGCGAGTCCGAAGACCGTGTCGCCGTCGAACATCGAGTGGGCCGGACGGATCGCACGGGCGAGTCCGTCGTGCGCGACGTCGGCCATCTTCGAGGTTTCGGCCTTGGAGAGCGCCGCCGACGTCGCGACGGCTCCGATCGTCGTGTTCAGCGCCGTTCCCTGCCCGGTGAGTCGGCTGGCCAGTCGCCTTCGATCGCGTGCGGATGGCGACGCCAGCTCGAAGTGCGTTGGATCCCACGGAAGTGCCGTCGCCGGGTCGATCGCCGTTCCGTTCGCATTGACGACAGCGATTGCGCCCACCGTGACGAGGACGGGCTTCTGTGCGGACCCGTCGGCCGGTGACGTCACCGGGATGGCGAAGGTGGTGCTCGAGGTGCCGACGCCGCCCTGAAGGCCTGCTGCTCGTGCCCCCGTGCCGGCCCCGACCGATCCCCAGGACCGTTGGCGGACCCGCGCCGCGGCGATCGCGCGTCGGCCGAACTCGGATGTCGGGCGGTGGCCGAATGCTCCCGCGCGACCGAGGTCGAAGATGACGGCGCTGGGTACGACCGGAACCACACCCTCGGGTTCGTCGGGTGGGCCGACGGTGAAGCCCAGTTGACGCTCTTCGAGCCAGGCGACGACACCATCAGCGGCCGCGAGTCCGAACGCACTGCCGCCAGTGAGGCACACCGCGTGGATCTCCTGCACGAGGTTCTCGGGTCGAAGCGCATCGGTCTCCCGAGTGCCCGGGCCGCCGCCGCGCACGGAGACGCCCGGTGTGGCGCCGTTCGGGACATACACCACCGTCGTACCGGTCTGCCAGCCCCGGCCCCGTCGCTGGTGGTGTCCCACGCGAACTCCGGCGACGTCCGTGATCGATCCGGCCGGCAGCGCCCGGTCGACCCCGGACGGGCGTTGGGGTGCGGACATCCGCCCACTGTACGGACCAAGCGATGAGCGAGGCGACCGGATACGGAGGTTTGGCTCATCGCTGGGGGTGGTGGGAGCTGTGCGATGAGCGAGGCGACCGGATACGGAGGTTTGGCTCATCGCAGGCGGGTTGGCGTCGGGTGGTGGCACTAGCGTCGGTCGGAGTGTTCGAACGACCGCCACTCGACGACGGCCCGGTGCAGCGGCTGCGCACCGGGATCAAGCGGGCGGCCGGCCACGGGGTGATCCGAGCGTGGGAGGCAGCGGTCGAACTCGGGGCGATCGGCCCCGACACCGCGACGAGGCAAGCGCTTCGGCCGCCTCGGCGCGGGGAGCGTGATCTGCTTCCCGCCGAACGCCCTGTTCAACGAGCAGTACATCCACATCGGCGCCGGCACGATGTTCGGACCCCAGATCACGTTGTCGGCCGGCATGGTGCCGGGCCAGAAGATGGTGAGCGACCCGGTGATCTCGGTCGGCGACCGCTGCCTGATCGGCAAGGGGAGCGGCATCGTCGGGCACCTCGAGATCGTGATCGGTGACGACGTGTGGACCGGTCATCACGTGTACATCACCGACCAGAACCACGGCTACAGCGACCGGGACCTCCCGATCTCGAAACAGGTCATGCCCGAGCGACCGGTGTCGATCGGCGACGGCACGTGGCTCGGTCACGGCACGGTCGTGCTGCCCGGTGTCACGATCGGACGGCATGTCGTGGTCGGGGCGAACAGCGTGGTCACCGGTGACCTGCCCGACTACAGCGTGGCCGTGGGCGTGCCGGCCCGCGTGATCAAGACGATCGAACCGTCCTAGCCGGTCGGTCCGGTTCAGACCACCGAGCCACGCGGCGGAGCACAGGTGGGCATTTCGTTGTCGAGCGTGAACTTCTCGATGCGCTCGGTGATCGGGACGCCGCTGACGGCGGTCTCGGTGAATGCGACGTTGTTCCCGGCTCTGAGTTGGTCGGCGTAGCGGTACCGGTCCTCCAACAGGATGCGGTAGTCGGCCTCCCAGTCGGGAACGATCGCTCGGCCCTTCTCGTCCGACGGGGCGACGGCGACGATGTCGTCCAGCATCGCTGCGAGCAGATCGGTCGACTCGTCGACGAGGTCGGCGCGCACCACCAGGTCCGGTGAGGCCTGGGCGTCGAGTGCTCGGAGCGCGGCGTCTGTGCGCACGCAGATGTTCTCGGCTCGCGCTGCCCAGTCACGGTCCTCGATCTTGTTGACCGATTCCTTGGACGCAAAGAGGAGCGCCCACACCCAGAACACGACCATGAAGGCAATCGCGCCCCAGAGCACCACCCGTCGGACGGGTGAGCGACGCCACCGACCGGGCTGGCCGCCGGGGACGTAGCTCGGTGGTGTGGCGGGAGCGTCGGTGGTCACAATGCCTCACGATATGACGGCGTCCGGCTGGTAGAAACGTCCTGTGCAGCCCGCCGATGCGATCACCGAGGACACGGACGCGCCCGGCGACGAACTGGGAGCGCTCGACCGAACCCGTCGCAACGCTCGATTCATCTCCGAGCTCGTCAGCGTGCATCCGAAGCTCTTCCTGATCGCGATGTGCGGCGCCGCGGTGTTCGCCATGCTGACCGTCGCGTCGAGTTTCGCCATCGGGCGGGTGATCGACGACGTGATCCTGCCGAGTTTCGAAGACGGCCGTGTGGCGACGAGCACGGTGCTCGCCGGGCTCGGCCTGGTGATCGGCATCGGTGTGCTCCGCGCCATCGCGATCGTGGTCCGACGCAGCTATGCCTCGATCACGATGTGGCGGGTCGCGCAGACCTTCACCAATCGAGTGGTCGAGCGCTACGTGGCGCAGCCGGTCAGCTGGCACAACCGTCGCCCGGACGGCGATCTCGTCCAGCGAGCCGGCGTCGACGCTGAAGCGATGGTCAGCGTCCTCGCTCCCATCCCGTTCGCGTCGGGCACCGTGATCATGCTGGTCGCCTCGACGATCTGGATGCTGGCGATCGACATCCCACTCGGATTGGTCGCGGTCGTGGTGTTCCCGCTGCTGGTGGCCACCAACGTGGTCTACGAGAAGTCGGTGTCCGTCCACTTCACCGCGAGCTCAGGATCAGCTCGGCGAGTTCTCTGCCGGTGTGCACGAGAGCTTCGAGGGAGTGCAGCTCGTCAAGTCCTACGGAGCAGAACAACGTGAAACCGAACGCCTGGCCGGCTTCGCCGACCGAGTGCGCGCTTCGCGCGTGCAGGCGATCAAGCTCCGCAGTTGGTTCGAGGCGCTGCTCGACGTGATTCCGTCGCTCACCAACATCCTGTTGGTGGTGATCGGTGCGCTGCCGCGTTCGGTCCGGCGACGTCACGGTCGGCGAGTTCTCCAGCGTGATCTTCCTGTTCACCCTGCTCGTGTTCCCGTTGCGTCTCATCGGGTACACGCTCTCGGAGCTTCCGCGGTCGATGGCAGCCTGGCGGCGGATCCGTACTGTGCTCGACGAGCCGATCGAGCCGGATCCCGCCAAAGGCATCGGCATCGCCGCCGACGGGGTCGGTGTCGAGTTCGCCGGGGTCACGTTCGCCCACGAGGGCGATGGACCACCGACCGTCAAGGACGTCGAACTGGCGGTCAGCCGGGGGAGTGTCACCGCTCTGGTCGGCCCGACCGGTTCCGGCAAGTCGACGATCGCCCAGTTGGCTGCCGGGCTGATCGGACCGAGCCGAGGCGAGGTGCGGTTGGCCCCTGGTGCCCGGTCGATCGTGTTCCAGGAGGCGTTCCTCTCCAGTGGGACCGTCCGGGACAACGTGGAGCTCGGCACGAGTTACACCGACGAGGAGATCTGGGACGCGCTCGACCAGGCAGCAGCCACCGAATTCGTGCAGCGGCTTCCCCAGCAGCTCGACACGGTCGTGGGCGAACGAGGTGTCAGTCTGAGCGGCGGTCAACGTCAACGGCTGGCGCTCGCCCGCGCATTGGTGCGCGACCCGAGTCTGCTCGTGCTCGACGACACGACCTCGGCACTGGACCCTGCCACCGAGGCGCTGATCCTCGAACGCCTGCGATCCCGGCTGAGTGGTTCGACGGTACTGATGGTGGCGTCCCGACCGTCGACCATCGCCCTCGCCGACGACGTCGTGTTCGTCGCTGACGGGCGGATCGCCGCTCACGGGACGCATGACGAGTTGCTCGTCACGACGAGTGCGTATCGCGAGCTGGTCGAGGCGTTCGAGTCCGACCGGGATCGCGACGATTCCGCTCCGTCGGGACCTGCGTCCGCTGACGTTGGCTCGGGGGCGGTGGGTCCATGAGCATCGATCCGACGCTGGCCGCCAAGGTCGGCACGCTGACCCCGCCGAGTCAGGATTCTGCTGTTCGCACGATCGGGCGCGGTCTCGAGACGGCACCGATCCTGCGACAGGGGCTCGGGGTCACGTGGCTGTTCGCAGCAGTCGGCGCATCCGGACGCGTCGTCGTGCCGATCCTCATCCAGCAGGCGATCGACCGAGGCATCGAGGCCGGCGAGGTCCAGATGGACGTGATCGTGCAGATGGCGCTTCTGGCAGCACTTGCCGTGCTCGTGTCGGGCTGGGCGTTCCGGCAAGCATCGCTCCGACTCGGCGAGCGCAGCGAACGAGCGTTGCACGACCTCCGGGTGCGGTTGATCGGCCACATCCACCAGCTGAGCCTTGCCGACCACAACGACGAACGTCGCGGCGGGTTGGTCGCTCGTGTCACGAGCGACATCGAGACCCTGGCGCGCTTCTTCCAGTGGGGCGGGCTCGCCTGGCTGGTCGACGGCACGCTGATGGTGATCGTTGCCGGTGTCATGCTCGCCTACGACTGGGTGCTGGCGCTGGTGGCGTTCGCCGTGGCGATCCCGCTGTTGTTCGTGCTCCGGGCGGTGCAGTCGCGCCTGCTGATCGCGTACGACCGCGCTCGTCACAGCAACGGTCAGACGCTCGGCTCGATCGCTGAACTCGTGTCCGGTGGCCCGACGATTCGCGCCTACGGAGCCGGGGAGACAATGGCGGGTCAGGTCGAGGAGTCGGTCGAAACCACTGCGGTCGCGCAGATTCGAGCTGCCTTGATCGGGGCGTTCCTCTTCCCGTCCGGCGAGGTCTTCTCTGCATTCACGGTGTCGGCGGTCGTCGGTGTCGGCGTGTGGCGGGGTCCCGAGAGCGGGCTGACTGCGGGCGCACTCGTCGGCTTCATCTTCCTGACCTATCGATTCCTCGAGCCGATCGCGGAGTTCACCGAGGTGCTCGACACGACGCAGATGGCGGTCGCCGGGCTCCGTCGTGTGTTGTCGGTGCTGGACATGCCCGTCGGGCCGCCGCAGCCCGACGATCCGATTCCGCTGCCGCCCGGACAGCTCCAGATCGACATCCGCGAGGTCACCTTCGCCTATCGCAGTCGCAGCGACGAGACCGCCGACGAAGCGGTCCTCAAGAACATCGACGTCACGATTCCACCCGGCCAGCAGGTTGCGATGGTCGGAGCGACCGGATCGGGCAAGACCACCCTCGGACGTCTGATCGCTCGATTCGCCGACCCGACGATCGGCGAGATCGACCTCGGTGGTGTCCCTCTGCGCAAGGTCGATCGGGCGGAGTTGCGCTCACGGCTGATCGTCGTGTCGCAGGAGCCGTTCCTCTTCGACGACACCGTCGCTGCCAACGTCGCGTTCGCCGACGAACGCGCCGACGTGCGCGACGTCCAGCGGGTCGTCGAGGACCTCGGTGTCACCGACTGGGTCGACTCGTTGCCGAACGGGCTCGCGACGAGCGTGGGCGAACGTGGGGACCAACTGTCCGCAGGCGAACGACAGCTCGTTGCACTGTTGCGAGCGGGGCTCGCCGACCCTGACATCTTGATCCTCGACGAGGCGACGTCGTCGGTCGATGCGCTGACCGAAGTGCGCATCGCCCGGGCGCTCGAGCGTCTCGCCGCATCGCGAACCACGATCGCCATTGCGCACCGGCTGTCGACCGCCGCTCGTGCCGACCGGGTCCTGGTTCTCGACCACGGGCGCCTCGTGCAGGACGGTCACCACAACGTGCTGTTGACGCAGGATGGGCCATACCGCGCCCTCTACGACGCCTGGGTGTCTGCAACGACCGTCTGAAGCGCGTGCGGAATCGGCCGAGTGACCCGTCGGCGAGAGAACAGGGCGGTGATGACCACTGCGAACGAGTCCGGGCGAGACGAACGCCCAAGGTGCTCAACCGTCGTGATCCGGACAGTCGTGGCCAGGGAAGTACCGCGTGCATTCCGCTGGTGTGAACGAGCGCGAGGTTCGGTCGCGTGCGTGTGCGACCAGGTCGTCGAAGTCGAGCAGATAGCTCGATACCGCTGAGCCGTCGGCCACGGCGAACAGATGCTGCCCGTCGTCGGAGATCGCGACGGCCTGGACGGTTTCGTCGCCGACCTTCACTTCGTGGAGCAGCTCGCCAGTTGTCGCGTCCCACACCTTGGCGAATCCGTCGACGCCGGCCGTGGCGAGCAATGAGCCGTCTGCGGATGTCGAGAGATGTGCAATCGCCGATTCGTGCACGTCGGCAATCGTGAACGTGGATTCAAGCGACTCGGCGTCGAACATGAAGATCGACGGATTGGCAAGGCTGCCTTGTGGACGCGCTGCGATCGAATCGCCGCCGTCCACATAGTGGAGATCCACGAGAAGCGACTGATCAGCTGCCGGCGCTGATCGCAGCAGCTCCGCGGAGTCGATGTCGTAGACCTCGATCGCCCTGCGCTGCTGGTTGAACACAGCGAACTCTTCGGACGAAGGAGCGAACGCGATGTCCGTGCCGGTCACGACAGATCGAACTGAACCATCGGTCATCTCCGCGATGACAACGAACGCTCCGCGAGCCACGGCTGCAGCCACGGCCACGACAGACCGATCGGGCGACACGTCGATGTCCCAGTTGGTGGCGGCGAACGGAAGGTCTGGTGCTCCCTGGCACTGCGGACCGGAGTGATCGGCGAAGTCGATGAACCCGTTCGTGAATCGCGAGGACTCGCTCCAACTCCAATCGCACAGGCCGTCGAGCTCGACGACGCGTCGTCCGGTGGCATCGAACACGCCGAGTGCACCTCCGACGATCTCGTCACCGTCGCGCTCCCACGTCTGTGTGACAACGAACTCCCCGTCCGCCGACCATCCGACGGTTTGACCAAGAGCAGGGATCTCGCTGAGCACTCGACCGCTCTTCCGCTCAAGCACTCTCGCAGTACTCGGTTCGACCCGACCCTCGCATGCGGCATGCGTGAGGATCTTGTCCCCACGGACAGTGAGACCCTTGTTGTTGCGGAAGGGCTCGCCGCCTGGGGCACAGTCGGCCACGGCATGGACCTCGGCGATGTGGTCGAGGCTCGATACTCGCACCTGCGGGCCGAACGTGAACGCCGACAGACGGGTTGCGTCAGCACTGATCCGTGCCTGGGTGGTCGCCGCGCCGGCGCCAGAAATCAACGCGACCTGTCGGCCGGTGTCGGTGTCCCAGAGTCGGACCGTGGCATCGTCAGAAGTCGTGTGGATCAGGCTGCCGTCGTCACTGAACCCTGCGCCGTTGATGACCGCCCCATCGGCATGGCCGTCAGGCGTCAGCACCATCTCACCGGAATCGATGGAGAACACCTCGAAACGATTGGAGTCAGCCGCACCGAAGACGACGAGGGAACCGTCATGATTGAGCGCCGTCGGGCCAAATGCGTCCTGGTCGGGCACGGTCAGGACCACCTCGCCGGTCTCGACGTCGATCACGCTTCGCTCGCCGATGAACGGATCGATCGAGATGAATCGGCCGTCGGCGCTCATCGAGGAAAAGTGGACACCGACCACCGCACTCTCCGCGAGGACGGGAAGTGGATCGCTCGTGGCGACTTCGATCCGGAGGAGGTCGATGGTCGGTGTGCCATCGCCGATTCGACGGCAACCCTCGACCTCGATGACCGACTGGGAACGCTGGTGCACGAGCACGTACTCCTCCGGACGTTGGAGTGCGACTGCCCCCCATCCGACGCCGCCCCCAGCGAGCCACATTCCACATCGGTTGCCACGCACACGACGCAGCACCTCGCCGGTGTCCACGTCGAAGACGGTCATGCCAACCGCGTTCGGCGGCTCGTCGTCGGCGCCATCCTCGTCCGTGCCGAACATCGCGAACACCGCCACTTCACGGTCATCGCTGATGAACGTTGGATTGAGGACGAGATCGAGCGGACGCTCGATTTCGAATTCGTGCCGCCACAACACATCGCCCGTGTCGACGGAACGCACCTCGACCACGTTTCCCGGCACGGCCGACCAGACCAGCTTCGAGCCGTCTCCGCTCATCGTCCCCCACGTGCCGCCCGGAGGATCACCTGGCCAGGTCTCGGCGAAGACCGTTCGGCTCGCACTCAGCGCCCCATGGAGACGAGTCGCAGCCTCTGCATCACCCGAGAGGGACTCGGCTCCCGTCAAAGCGAGCAGCAATGCAAGATCCGGGTCAGCGTCTTGGACGGCGGCCGACGCCGCCAACAGGGTGCGACCGTCAGCGATGTCAGCTTGCTCCGTGGCGTTGCGCTGGGCGACCGTGGCCGTGACCGCCAAGATCATGGCGATCGCCGCGACGGCGGAGAGCCCGGCCACGACCAAGTGGCGCCGACGGCGCTGTAACCGACGGGCGTCGTCGACAGCTTGTCGACTCTGCTCGACGAAGGCACGCTCCTCGGAGGTGAGCTGGAGGTCTGTCGACTCCGTCCACGCTTCATGTTGTGCAAGCTGGCCTTCAGCCAGAAGGAGATCAGGCGTCTCACTGTTCGCATGCCAGTCGGCAGTCGCTGCGGCGAGCCGCCGGTGCAGCGGTAGATCGCCGCGTACTTGGTCGAGCCACCCCCGAAGCCTCGGCCAGTGCTCGATCAAGGCTTCGTGTGCGACCTCGACCGTCGCCACACGGGACGTCGGATCACAATCGAAGGTCAGCAGACGGGCCGCACCGAATGCGTCGAGGACGCGCGCGGTCGACCTCTCGTCTCCGACGAGCCGGTGCAGCTCCGTGACCCTCGCCCGTCGACGGACCGCCATTTCACCGTCGACGTTCACGAGCCGGAGGAACAGGTGGCGGGCAGTGTCGAGATCGCTGGCTCGAAGTTCTGCGAGCGTCGCTTCGGCGACCGCAACCATGGCGCCGACCACACCGCCCCCGGCCTCGTACTGGTCGAGCGTGATGATGTCGGCATCGCGATCCTCGAACAGCCTGGTCAGGGCGAACTCCAACAGCGGGAGCGCACCTGCTTGATCATGAACCTCTGCGATCATCCGCTCGACCAGCGACGATTCCCACTGGATGCCGAGCGCGGCGGCCGGCTCGACGATGATCGACCTCAATTCCTGAACCCCGGGTGCGGGGACCGGGATCACACCTTCGCCCAGGAGAGCACCGAAACGACCGTGCTCGAGTGGACGATCGAAGAAGTCGGCTCGCAAGGTGAGTGCCACGTCGACCTGGCCGCCAAGGGTTGCGTCGCAGAGAAGGTCGAAGAATCGCTGCCGCTCGCCGACATCGCGCGTCTCGGTGAACAACTCCTCGAACTGATCGATGATCAGCAGTAGTCGAGCCGAGGCTGGAAGAAAGCGCCCGATCGCGGTATCGAGGCCATCCTGACGCAAGAGGTCCGCAACACCGGCCGTCGATCGCACTGCGAGGCGGGTGATGGCAGCGGCGAGGGCGTCGATCGGGTCTCGTCCTGGCACGAGATCGACCACGAACCGATCGGGCTGAGCGGCTCGTAGATGCGGGAGGACACCGGCGCGAAGCACGGAGGACTTGCCGACTCCTGAGGGCCCGACCAGTGCGATCAGCGACCGCTCCCGGGCGGCAGCGACGATCGCCAGCGACAGATCAGCCCGTCCTCTGAAGTCAGCAGCGTCAGCCTCGCCGAACGAGGCGAGACCCTTGTACGGATTGCGAGTTGGGGTGTGTCGGGATCCAGCGGGGTCGGTGTGGCCGATGGCCTCCGACCACGCCAGTCGGAACTCGTCCACGGTCGCTTCAGGGTCGTCGGCCAACACCCGGCGTGCGGCTTTGGAGAGCTCATCGTGATCCGCGCACTCGACTACGAGTCGCCGAAGCGCTCTGACGTCCTCATCTGGCAGAACGACGTCATCACGCATCAATCGACGATCAATGCCGAGATTGGCGAGCATGAAGTTCTGATCGGCGTCGAGACGGATGTCCGATGAGCTGAGACTTCCATGGGCGAGACCAGACCGGTGGGCCGCAGCAAGGGCACCTGCAATGGCGTCGATCATTCGGTTGACCGTGGTGATTGCGAGTGGGCCGTGTTCGAGCGCGCTGTCGAGCGACCCACCGGACAGCCACTGTCGCACCAGGTATGCGCCGTCGGGATCACGCCAGTAGTCCAGCAACGGAACAATGTGAGGGTGCTGGAGCCGTGCCACCAAGTGGGCCTCCAGTTCGAACCGGCGAACGAACGCGGCTTGGTTCGAGAACTCCGAACGAATCACACAGATCTCCACCTCGCGGCCGACCGAGGGCTGGTACCCCCGGTGCGTCGTCGAAGCATCGCCGACGGCCACCTGCTGGCGGAGTTCGTAGCCAGGCGTCACTGCGGCGTCAGTACCGGGGGCTACGCCCCCGGATCGACTGGGGAGGGGCGGGAAGTCGTTGTCGAGTCCGTCGATGCTCAGCTGGTGGATGGGTTGAGCGTGCTCGAGTTCGGGGAGAGTGCGGGCCCCGAGCCCCCGTACGGCCCAGTCTCCACCGTGCTCGGTGAGGTCGAGAACGGCGTCGGACGGCAGCACGACCTGCCCGGGATGAGCCAAACCAACCAGCAGTGCAACCCGCCGGACCGGTGGGCCGGACGCGACGCCCGACGGCGAGATCTCGACATCGCCCACATCGATCGCGATCCGTACCCGGCGAGGACCGATGTCGGCGGTTCGTGCCAGTTCCACTTGGACTTCTGACGCCGCGGCGGCGGCGGCGTCACACCTGTCGAATCGGATGTAGGTGGCGCTGCCGTGCACGGCGAAGATCGTTCCGCCATGACGCGTCGCCGATTCGGAGAGGAGTGAGCCAATTCGATCGATCTGCATCCCTGCGCCAACTTGCGCAGCCTTCCTGCGATCTTCGGCGACGTCCGCGACCAGGATTGCCAACCGGGCAATGAGCTGCCGTGGTGGCGCCGCGAGTCGGGCATCGTGGCGAAGGATCTGGTCGGCGAGTTCGACGAGCTGTGGGGACGGATCGAGCCCGGTCTCTTCGATCAGTTCGCGACGCGCCCGCTCGTAGGCTCGAAGCGCGTCGACCTGGCGGCCGGACCGATAGAGCGCAACCATGTGCTGGGCCCGGAAACGCTCGTGGAGGGGATAGGCGTCTGCCAGCCCCTCCAGCTCACCGATCAAGATGGTGTGGCGCCCACGTTCCAAGTCGGCGTCGATTCGTTGTTCCACGGTCGACAGCCGGAGTTGCTCGAGCCGTGTGACCTCAGCGGGGATGGTGTGGAAAGCGTCGGTGTCGGCGTATGGGAAGCCGCGCCACGCCGCCAATGAGTCGCTGAACGCCATGGCTCGGTCGCCTGCGTCCCCGATCCTCGCGGCTGCGGAGACCTCGAGCTCGAACCGGCCTGCGTCGATCTGTGAACGAGGCAGGTTCAGCTGGTAGCCGGCGCCCGATGGCTCGATCGAGCCGCTCGTGAGACCGCGCAGATTCGAGACGTAGGTCTGTACGGTCCGACGGGCCCCGGACGGCGGCTGATCCCCGTACACCCCCTCGATCAGCCAATCGGTGGTCACGGGCCGCCCGACGGATGCCGTCAGGAGACCCAGCACCGTGCGCTGCTTCAGGCCGCCGGCGCTCAGGCCCGCGCGATCGCCGTCACTGGAGATCGTGACATTGCCGAGCACGTTGATCCTGGCGCGGGAACCTGCTGCGTCATCGGGCGCTCGGCCGCCGTCGCGGTGGCGATTCTCGTAGCGACCCACGTCAAAGAGGGTATGCGTCTGCCGTCAAGCGAATGTCAAGACCAGCGTCTAGCAGGACGAACGTGTCATTTGACATGTGTTTGACCCGTGTGGCGCACGCTGGGCGAAACCGACCGGACGAGCCGGCCGGTCGGGACACACACCCATCAACATGGAGGAATCACCGTGCGTTGCACCATCAAGACCACACTGGTTGCTGCCCTCGCAGTCGCCGGAATCGGAATCGGAGCGGCACCTGTCGCGGAGGCTGGAGCGGTATTCGTCGATCTGCCGCCGCAGAGTTTTCCCGCCGTCGATCCCTGTACCGACGAGGCCGTCACGGTGACGATGACCTCGCGACTGCAGGCGGTGGAGAGCCGCAATCACACGACGCTCATCTTTCGGAGCACAACCTCCGCGACCGACGGTTCCTCGGGGCGAGGCATCGAGACCCGTCAGCTCCGGGGCGACAGCTACGACATCAATCTGCGATTGATGGTCTCGAACCCCGACGGCCACCGCTACACGATCGTCTCCAATCTCAAGGGAGTGGGAGACCCGGTGTTCGCCCCGCCGACTCTCACCTGCATCCGACGGGCGAAGTAGCGCTTGACGAGGCAGGGCATCGACCATCACGTCCAGAGAAAGAGAGAAGACCATGTATGGACTCCTGATCACCTTCCGCACCACGATCGATTTCGAACAACTCGAGGAACCGTTCACTGACTACGCCCACGAGCTGCGCGAAATGCCGGGGCTGGTCTCCAAAGCGTGGTTACACGATGGCGACACCGTTGGCGGATTCCATCTCTTCGTCGACAGGTCGACGGCCGAGGCCTACGTGGCCTCGGACCTCGCCGCAGGGCTCCGAGCGACGGACGGTTTCGACGACTTCGAGGCACGCGGCTTCGAGGTACTCGATGGCCTGAGCGCATTGACCGGCATCAGCGAGTCCGTTCCGATCCACGCGCGTTGATCGAGTCACGAGCCACCGGGAAGTTCCTTCCGGGAGGGGGTCCTGACGAGGGTGACGAGATCAGCGGAACGGATCATCACTCGCACTCATCCGTGGTGTCGTGGATCGGGTGCCGGTCGACAGCACGATCGGCAGGTGGCGACGCGTGCCGCTGGACGGTTTCAGTCGTTCAGGTAGTCGATCGGGTTCCCGTCGTCGTAGCACGGATCGGATGTCGTTCCCGCCACGCCGATCTGGATGTGGCCGCCTGCGCCGGGCTCGCCGAGGTGCACATTCACGTGAAGTGGGTGACGCCGGTTCTCGGGCCCTGTCGCATTCGGCAAGACCACGTCCTTCTCTCCGCCGTTCTGCGCCAACAGCACGCATGAGCCATTGCCCGTCGCCTTCGAATGGGTGTGTGTTGCCGAGGCGGTGCCCGCGGTGAACAGACCGAACGTCCCCATTGTGATCGCGGCTGCGATCGTCATCGTCGCTTTGCGCTGAGTCTTCTTCATCATGTCCGAATCTCGCTTTCCATCGTCGTGAACCCGAGGATCGGGTCCACCGGATCGGTTTCAATGGACGCCGGCCGTGGTTCGTTCCGCGACTCGACGTCACACAGACAGACGATCGATGTGGTCGGGTGGGTGACCGCGACGCGAGAATTCGAACCCGATTGGCGATCCCAAAGGATCGATCGGCTGCTGTCACCCGTGCTCCCGCCTCGTACGTCTGTCTGCTGCGGGGTGTTCCGGACGCGGCCGTGACGGTGAGCGGCAACATGGCCGGCTACACCCCGGTGTTCGGCGAGGAGGTCAGATTCGTCCTGCTCGACGGAAAGGAGATCGGACCCACACGTTGCTGCGGTGGTACGTGCTGCACGTGTTGTCCCTGCCGTTCGTGATCGGGATCTTCATGGCGAGCCACTTCTGGCGTGTCCGCAAGGACGGCGGGATCTCCGGCCCGCTCTGAGAAGTTCTCGACACCGCTTCGCCAGGAGCGCAGGATCGGAGAGCTGGACGTCGATCGTGTCACCCAGCGGCGCGACTCGATCGTCTGTTCCGAGCAAACGGCCAATCCAAGCGACGACAGGAGACCCTCATGGAATGGTGGATACTCGAGTTGATCACAGCGGTGGGGATGGTCGTCATCGTCGGCGTCCTCGGCCCGCTGATCAAGCGCTACGGCAAGTCCTACGCGGCTGATGTGTTCCGGGTCAATCCGCGGACGGGCAAGAGCTATCTGGTCTTGATGGACTTCGCCTACTACCTCATCTTCGGGGCGTACATCCTGTTCTCGGTCAAGTGGGAGCCCGACACCGGTTGGGATCAGCAGGTCAACGCAGAACAGCTCCAGGCATCGGTGGTGCGGATCGGGGGACTGCTATTGCTCATGGGTCTGTTGCACGGGCTCAATGTCCTCACGCTGCCCGTGATCGGTCGAATATTCACCCTGAACCGCCAGCTCGACGACGATGTCGCCGGGCCCCGAGCCGCCTGAGGCAGAACGCGCCGATCTGGTCGTGTCGTCCGACGCAGCGATGGCAGCGGTAAGCGGAGAACTCGATGCCGACGCGCTCGTTGCGCAGATGTTCGCCGAACAGGGAGCGTCGCTCGTGCGGCTCGCGAGAGTGTTCTGCGACGACCGCGATGCTGCCGAGGACCTCGTGCAGGAGGCGTTCATCCGACTCCACCGCTCAGCTGGCTCCATCCGCGACCTCCGCCGGGCGCCCGCCTTTCTCCGATCGATCGTGATCAATCTCGCGCGCGACCACAACCGTCGGGGCCTGATGTCGCTGCGGCATCGCGGGGCCGCTGAACGGCCGACACCGCCAGCCGAACCCGGAGAGCGTGCAGTGCAGGACGAGGACGTGGCCGAGGTCCTGAATGCGCTGCGTACTCTGCCCGAGCGACAGCGAGCGTGCCTCGTTCTGCACTACTTCGAGCAGCTCTCGATGGCCGAGATCGCAGCGACCCTGCGCATCTCGACGAACTCGGTGAAGACCCATTGTCGCCGCGGACTCGCAACTCTCGAATCCCGACTGGAGCAGACGACGTGACCGTCGAGCAACGACTCATCAACGCCTTGCGGGCAGACGTGCCGGTCGAGCCGAGCCCGGACCTCTGGTCACGCGTCGTGCACTCGATCGAGGAGGACCGGGCCCATCGTCGACGGGTTCTCTTCTCCTTCCTGGCGGTCATCGCGGTCGCGGCCGCGCTCTTCGTCATCGCGATCGTCAACGTCATCGACACCCCGAACGGTCAGCAGGTGCGGATTCCGGCGATGGAACTGATCGAGACGATCGCGCTCGTCTCACTCGTTGCGGTGCTCGGTCCGGCCATTCGACGTTTCGGCCGGGGATACGCCCACGACCTCTGGCGCACCACTCCCGAGATGCCCACCTCGCTGCTCCGATTGCTCGACGTGGCCTATCTGCTGGTGTTCGGCGGCTACATCCTGCTGACCACCTACTTCGACTTCGGGCCATCGACGGCCGTTGTCGCCGGACAGGTCGAGGCGATGATGCAGCGTGTCGGTGGGCTTCTCCTGATCATGGGCCTGCTGCACGCTGCGACCATCGTGACGCTGCCACTGGTCGCTCTCGTTTCGAACTCGACCAGGGTCGGCCGTCAGCTGCCGAGATGGGTCGTCGTGCTGCTGGTGCTCGGCGGAATCGGGGTCGGACTCCTCGGTGGCCAGGCACTCATCGGCGGAATCGTCGGGTCGGTCTGACCCCCTCGAGCCGACGGAAATGGCGCCGGTCAGCACGAACGGCGACGAAGGACGCGGGCCGAGGCCAGGTGGGACGCCATGGGAGCGTTCGTCGTTCCGTCAGCCGTCGTGCTGTGCGGCGAACGCGAAGTGCGTCGCCCAGATGATCGCGGCGTAGACCGCGAGCATCACCGCAATTCCGCACAGCGACCGCAGAGACCATCCGAACGTGTCGATCAGATCCTGTCCGACGAACATCACCGGGCCGATCCCGACGACCAGGCAGACGATGCGGGTCGCGACGTGCCAGCCCGTACGGGCTGCCGCCAGACCGCCACCGACGACCGTAGGAAGCATCAGAGCCCCCGCGGCCATGAACAGCGGGAGCATCGTCACCACTCCGATCACTCGGACCGTCGTCAACGTCGATCGCCGATCGATCCGAGATCGTGCCGCCGCCACGATCGATTGGCCGACACCGAAGATCGTGAACCCGGTCACGATGAAGATCGTGCCGCTCCACGAGAACTCAGGATCGTCCGAGATGAGACGCATCCAACCCCGAGCGGTGATGCCCAGTGCACAACCACCGAGCGCGCCGAGCGCGATGGTCGACGGCACCCCCAGTGGGACGGGGGTGCCGGCCGGATGCTGCGGAAGAGGTGGGACGGCCAAGTCGGTCACGGTGACGCTCCGGTTCGATGACGTGGTGTTGTCCGACAGACGTCCAGCACGCGTACCCGGGTGACATGGTGTGGGCCGAACCGAACTCAGTCGAGCGCGAGGCCGAACGGCAGTGGCCCGGTCACTTCGATCACGATGCAGTCGACCTCGTCGAGGTCGACCTGACGTTCGGCGTCGAACGCAGCGGAGGCGTTGGGTTCGACGTCGTCGAGTTTGACACGGGTCGTGCGGTGGGGGTTGTCGGTGCCTGGTCGGACGAAGCCGATCAGCACCGAGAAATCCGATGTGTCGTCGCCGAGGTTGTCCAGCTGTCCGGACGCGATCGCTCGGGATCCCACGACCTCGCACGACGAGATGACGGCCTCGTGAGGTGGCGGGTCGACGTAGGTCTCGTAGACGTCCAGGACGACGAAGGTCAGCACAGCACCGAGCGCGGCGACGAGCAGGCCGCTCGCCCCGGTGATCAGACCGACGACAGCCCGACCTCGCCCGGCGTCCGATGGACCCGAACGGCGGACGGCGACGACGCCGAACACGAGCGCCAACACCGCGGTGATCGTGCCGAGGACGACGATGAACGGCATCCAGGCGGTCGCAACAGCGATGATCCCGAGCACCATCGATGCGGTCGCCAGCGAATTGGTCGGGGAGGAGGTGCCGGATGTCGGAGTCGACGGGCCCGATCCGCGGATCGGGCCGATGTCGATCCCGAGCGGGTCGACGAAGCGCTCGCCGCCGTCCGACACATCGGCGGTCCACGCGGCACCGTTGTAGTAGCGCAGCTCGAATCGTCCGAGCGGGTCGGCGTACCAACCAGGTCGCACTCCGCCATCGTTCGCCACGTGCGCAAGCTACCGGTGCCGCCCGCCCGTACAGTCGTCGCCATGGAGATCGTGCTGATCCGCCACGGAGAACCCGAGTGGGTGCGAGAGGGCCTTGCTGTCGTCGACCCGCCATTGACCGAGCGCGGTCACCGGCAGGCTCAGCGGCTCGCCGCGTGGCTTCGAGGCGAGCAGTTCGACGAAGTGCTGGTGTCGCCCCTGGTTCGTGCCCGCCAGACCGCCGCCCCGCTCCTCGATGCCCTCGGCGCGCACGAAGTGATCGACGCGTGGCTCGAAGAGATCCGCGACCCGATGTGGCACGGGAGCCCGGCCGAGAAGGCGGCCGAGGCCTACGCGGAACTGAAGGGCCGTCCGTCCGAGGAGCGTTGGCACGGACTGGAGGGTGGCGAGTCGATCCGTGACTTCGTCGGTCGCATCCGGGCGGGAGCGACGTCGTTCCTCTCCGAACGCGGCGTCGTGCGTTCCGACACCGAGCTTCCGGTCTGGCAGATCCGCGAACCAGGCGCACGGATTGCGCTCGTGGCGCACGCTGGCACGAACTCGGTCACGATCGGTCACCTGCTCGGTCTCGAGCCGACGCCGTGGGAGTGGGACCGCTTCGTCCTGGGACACACCTCGGTCAGTCGGGTCGAAGCGCTGCCGCTCGAGGACGGCTACACGTTCTCGCTCACGAAGCTCAGCGATCTCGAGCACCTCGACGCCGACGAGCGCACCCGCTGACGGTTCGCTGCTGATCGGATCGCACCGACGATCTACCGTCGATGCGATGGCTGACGCACCAGATCCCGATCGTCTCAAGTTCTATTCGTTCTCGGTGTTCACCCAACTGAACGGGGCGGTCACCGCCGGAATGATCCACCTCGGTGACAAGCTCGGCCTGTACAGCGCAATGGCGGCCGCAGACGAGCCGGTCACGACCACAGGTCTCGCCGATCGCACCGGGCTCGACGAACGGTGGGTGCGGGAGTGGGCGTACAACCAGGCGGCGGCGAAGTTGATCGCGGTCGACACCGACGCTGCTCCCGGCGCCGAGCGCTTCTGGCTCACCCCGGAGGCCACTGCGGTGTTGGCCTCGCCGGACCATCCCGGCGTTCGGGATGGGGATGTTCCACCGGTTCCCGCAGACGATGGCGGCGCTGGACGCGATGCCCGAGAGCTTCGAGACCGGGATCGGCCACGACTACGACAGCCACGGGCCCGAGGGTGCGGTCGGGATCGAGCGGAGCTTCGAGCCGTGGAACCGGCATCATCTGATCCCGACCGTCCTGCCTGCGCTCGACGGAATCGTCGAACGGCTCGAGTCGGGAATCACCGTCGCCGACATCGGCTGCGGCGCCGGGGGAGCAGTACTGCTGATGGCCGACGCCTACCCCAACAGTCGGTTCACCGGCTACGACATCTCGAAGCATGCGCTCGAACGCGCCGAGCACCGTCGCCGCGAGGAGGGCGCCGACAACGTCCGGTTCGTCGATCCTCGAGAGGAACCCCTGCCCGACGATCACAGCGTCGATTTCGTCACCACGTTCGACTGCATCCACGACATGACCCATCCGCAGGAGATGATCGGGGCGATCGCGGAGGCCCTGGCGCCGGACGGAACATGGCTGCTCGTCGACATCAAGGGGCGCGAAACGTTCGCCGAGAACGTCGAGAAGAACCCGATGGCCTCGCTGATGTACGGCATCAGCGTGCTGTCGTGCATGTCGTCGGCGTTGTCGGAGCC
The DNA here is from genome assembly GCA_963698435.1 of Ilumatobacteraceae bacterium. Lineage (GTDB taxonomy): Bacteria > Actinomycetota > Acidimicrobiia > Acidimicrobiales > Ilumatobacteraceae > Sva-07. Next base: position 181,471 of record CAVOQV010000007.1, read on the forward strand.
GGGCGGTGCCGGGCTCGGCACGCTGGGGCTGCCCGCGTCGAAGGCGCGAGAGATGGCTGCGGCCGTCGGACTGTCCCGATTCAGGACGCTCGGCGTCGAACACTCGGTCAACTCGTTCTACGAGGTGCGGCCCTGAGTACGGTTCGCGTATGAGCGACGACACCGACCGCATCGAACTCGACGACGTGAAGGCGTTCGCCACGGCCTTGAGTCCCTGGGCGCACCTTGCGACAGTGGGTGGAGACGGCAAGCCCGACGTGGTTCCCGTGCACCCGTGCTGGGAGGGCGACGTCTGTTGGATCATGGGCGGCACCGACTCGGTCAAGGCCCGCAACATCGCTGCCAACCCCAACGTGGCGATGCACTGGCAGGTCGAGGCGAACGGCGACGGTGTCGAGATCTGGGGTACCGCGGAGCTCTTCGACGATCTCGACACCAAGCGCCGGCTGTGGAACGGCGTGTTCGACTACGACCTGAACGCCTTCGCCCCCGGTGGGCCCGAGAACTCGCCAGGGACCGGATTCGTCGCGATCACGGTCGAACGGGCGCTCGTGTTGAAGCAGTACGGCATGGGCGGCGTTCAGCGCTGGTCTGCCTGACCGGTCGGCGACCGACATGGACGACCTGGCTCGACTGACCGAGCTGTCGCGCTCGATCGACGGCGCGGTGGCGATCGTCACGGGGGCGGCCAGCGGGATGGGGCGGGCCACCGCTCACCTGTTCGCGGACGAAGCAGCGAGAGTGGTCGTTGCCGACCTCGGTGCCGACCGGGTCGCCACAGTGGTCGACGAGATCCGATCGGTCCACGGCGCGGACCGAGCCGTCGGGGTGGAGTGCGACGTCGCCGATCACGCACAGCTGCGATCGCTGGTCGACGACGCCGTTGCCTGGGGTGGACGTCTCGACATCGTGGTCAACAACGCCGGCGTCTCGATGATCACGTCCGCGTTCCAGGACGAGGGCGAGTTCGAGGAGAACTGGGCGCGCACCCTCGACGTCAACCTCACTGCGCACGCCCGGCTGATCCGGCTGGCGCTGCCGCACCTGATGGCCTCCGGGGCGGGTCGCGTCGTCAACATCGCGTCGACCGAGTCGATCGTGGCCACGGGTGGGCTCGCAGCGTACGCCGCGTCCAAAGCCGGCGTGACCGGGCTCACCCGCAGTCTCGCCGTCGAACTCGGACGTCACGGGGTGACGGTGAACTGCATCTGTCCCGGTCCGATCGACACCGGGATGACCGCCGCAATTCCCGACGACGCGAAAGCCACATACGCCCGACGCCGGGTGCCCCTGCGGCGCTACGGGCTTCCGGAGGAGGTCGCCCACATGACCCTCAACCTGTGCCTGCCCGCATCGAGCTTCGTGAACGGGGCGACGATCTCCGTCGATGGGGGCATGACGATCCGCCACACGTGAGGTTCGTCCGGATTCCCGTCAAACCGCCTTGCGATGAGCGAGGCGACCGTCTGTGCGCCCTTCGCTCATCGCTGCTCGTGAGTGCGTCCGTCCGATGAGCGAGACGACCGTCTGTGCGCCTTTCACTCATCGCGGGAGGGTCCCGGGGAGGGTTGTCAGGCCTGCCAGCCGTCGAAGAGACCCGTGAGGCCGGTGGGATCGTGACGGCCGATCGCGAGCTGTTCGAGGATGCCGATGCCCTCGTGCTCGCCGAGACCGCCCATGGTGGTCGCCCGCACGATCGCTTGGACGTGGAGACGATCCGGTGAGGTGGGGTTGTCGACCGGGAGGTCCCAACGCTCGCCACCGACCTCGAGCTCACCCTTCCACACGCCGTGGCCCCACTCGGGGTGCAGGTAGCCGAGGCCCGCCATCTGGAACTCGAACAGTGGCTCCAACCGAATCGTCGTCGGCTCGCCGGTCCAGGGCGTCATCGTCACCTCGAACGACGAAGCGGTCCGGGTGCCCTGCCGCCAGGCGATCTCGTAGTCGACCGATCGCATCGATTCGGCTGGTGGAGCATGATCCGGTCCTGCGATCGGGACGACGACTCCGGTCTCGTGCCAGCGCTTGCCATCGAACAGTTCGTTCACGTCGAAGTGCGTCGAGAAGGTGTCGAAGTTGAGCGGCGCCCAGAGCCAGAAGAACTGAGGGTCGGCGACGGGAGCCCCGGTCGGGGCCCGCTCGCCCACGCTGCGCACACCCCATGAACGGTCGCGGCTTCCGAGTGTTTCCCCCGGAGCGAGATCGTGCAGGACACCGTCGATCTCGATCCAGCCCTCCCATCCGCCGAACTGGGTCAGTCTGGTGTAGTCGAACGTGACCCGGAGGCCGATCTGCTGGAAGAAGTGGGGCTCCTCGATCGGCGCCGATCGCCGCACGAACGTCAGGTCGGCGCGCAACCCCTGGTCGGGCGCCTCGACGACCACCCGGAGCGCGTTGAGCGGTTCGAGCACCTCGACCTTGATCGGGCCGACCTCGTTGGCGTCCGCCCGGTCGGCTGGGGCTCGACCGGATGCGTGAACGCTGATCTGTCGCGCGGCCGGCGTACCGCCGTCGGCGACGACGCTGAACGATGCATCGACGACGTGACGGTTCGGATACAGGCCCATCGCCGTCGCGAAGAACAGCCGGGTGTCCTTCGTGTAGCCGTTGAAGAAGTAGCGGTCGTAGTGGTTGATGTCGCTCGTTGCCGTCTGGGCGATCGGACGTGACGTCTGATGGATCGGAAAGTCGTCGAACGAACTCAGCACACGACCGACGCTACTCGTATCGTGTGCCAGGTATGGAGAGCGACGGCACCCGGCCCCGGTTCACGCTGTCGCTGCGTCGGTTCCGTCAGATCGCGATCATCACGGTGGCCGGGGTCTGCTTCCTCACGGTCGCCGGCGCGATCGTGCGACTCACCGGCAGCGGCCTCGGCTGTGACGACTGGCCCAACTGCAACAACGAACGCTTCATCGACGTCTCGAGCGGACATGCCGCGATCGAACAGATCAACCGGCTCGTCAGCGGGCTCGTCGGGATCCCCACGCTGCTGATGGCGATCGGCGCGTTCCGCGTCTGGCCCCGTCGCAGCGGGTTGAAACTGCCGGCGCTGGCCGTCCTGCTCACGATTCTCGGCAACGGCGTCGTCGGCGGTCTCGCCGTACGCGGCGACCTGCATCCGACGCTCGTTCAGTCGCACTTCATCCTGGCGATGATCTCGATCGGTTTTGGGCTCGTTGCTGTGCACCGAGCCCGGCCCGTGCCGGTGCTCGACCGTGCCAGCGTCGGCGTCACGGGGCTTGTCGCCTGGTTGTCGATCGCTCTCGGCGCACTCGTGGCAGCCTCGCTGGTCACCGGCACCGTCGTCACCGGTGCTGGTCCCCACGCCGGCGACGAGACGGCCCGACGGTACGGATTCGACATCTCGTCGGTCGCAGAGATCCACAGCGTCACGGTGTGGATCGCTGTCGCGGTGTTCCTCGCGCTCGTCGTTGCACTCCGGCGGACACCGGAGCTGGCCAGGAGGCTGTCGAACAGCGTCTCGACCTGGATGTTCATCGCCGTCGTCCAGGGCGGCATCGGGTACCTCCAGTACTTCAACGGGGTCCCGGCGGTCCTGGTGGCGGCCCATGTGGCCGGTGCCACCGCCCTGTGGGTCGTCACCGTCGTGCTCCTCCTGGCGGTACTCGAGCCCGCCGACCGAGATGAACGCAGAGTTCACGTTCCGGAAACGCACGGCGAACGGGGAAATGCGTCGCCGGCGAGCGCGAGTGCGTAGAGTTCGTGCGCAATGAGTGCAGCCACGCGCACCCGCCACACGCTGTTGTTCGGTCTTCTGGCCGCGGTGCTGGCGATGTTCGCCGGCTCGAACGCATTCGCGCAGGAAGATGACGGCTCCGACTCCGGCGGTGAGACAGCCGGAGAGCTGGCGATCTTCGGCCAGCTGGACTACGACGACCCCGATTCCGGTGCGGAGTTGCCGGCCATCGGCGTCGTCATCGACGTCGACGGGGTCGGTCAGGCCGAAACCGATGCCAACGGTGAGTTCCGCGTCGTCGTTCCCGGTCCCGGCGTGTACGCGGTGACGCTCGACATCGAGTCGCTGCCCGACGGTGTCAACCTGATCAACCCCGACTCGAATCCGCTCGAGACCACCGTCAGCGAGAACCGTGACCGCCGGGTGTTGTTCCCCTTGGTCTTCGGCGAGGCCGAGCAGGACTCGACCGGTGCCATCTCGTTTCGAAGGGTTGCTCAGCTCACGGCGGAGGGCCTGAAGCTCGGGCTCTATCTGGCGATGGCGGCGATCGGGCTGACCTTGATCTTCGGCACGACCGGCCTCGTGAACTTCGCGCAGGCCGAACTGGTGACGTGGGGCATGCTCTGCGCCTACTTCTTCAACTTCTACGGGTTCGCAGGGGTGATCGGCTTCCTCGCTCCGCTGCCGGGACCGTTCGGCGACGGGGTCAACCTGGTGTGGGCGGCAGTTCTCGGTGCCCTGTGCGGTGGCGCGCTCGGATACGTCCTCAACCGCTTCATCTTCCGTGGGGCTCGCCGGGCGGGTGTCAGCCTGATCGCCCAGATGGTGATGACGATCGGCCTGTCGATCCTCCTGCGGTACGTCTTCGTCTACATCTTCGGTGGTGGCCCCCGGACATTCGGTGACTTCTCCGCCCAACGAGCGTGGAAGATCGGGCCGGTCGAGTTGACACCGAAGGACATCGTCGCGATGACGCTGTCGGTGATCATCCTGATCGGCGTGGCGTCATATCTCGAACTGACCCGCATGGGTAAGGCCATGAGAGCGGTCTCCGACGACCGTGATCTGGCGGAGTCGACCGGCATCGACGTCGAAAAGGTGATCACCTGGGTGTGGGTGTCAGGCGCCGCGCTCGGCCGCAGTGAGCGGCGTGTTCTTCGGGCTCGACCAGGTGAAGTGGGACTTCGGCTTCCGGATCCTGCTGCTCGTGTTCGCTTCGGTCACCCTGGGCGGCCTCGGGCGGCCCTACGGTGCGTTGGTCGGCGCATTGATCGTCGGTCTGACGATCAACCTCTCGACGCTGCTGATCGACGCCGAGGTGAAGAACATGGTGGCGCTGTTGATCATGGCGCTGATCCTGTTGTTCCGGCCGCAAGGCATCCTGGGTCGCAAGGAGAGGATCGGCTGATGGACTGGGGATTCATCCTCGAACGGACCTTCTCGACGATGTTCGGGGTCGAGGTCATGGTGTTCGCCCTGGCTGCGGTCGGGCTCAACGTGCAGTTCGGCTACGCGGGCCTGCTCAACTTCGGTCAGGTCGGGTTCATGGCGGCCGGTGCCTACGGGCTGGGCGTCTCGATCAACTACTTCCAGTGGAACTTCCTTCTCGGTGTCCTGTTCGGCGTCGTCTATTCGATCATCCTGGCGCTGATCCTCGGGCTGCCGACCCTGCGACTCCGGGCGGACTATCTCGCCATCGTGACCATCGCCGCGTCGGAAGCGATCCGGTTGTTCGTCCGCTGGCGCGTCATGAAGCCGATCACAGGGGCATCGGAGGGCATCGGTGAGTTCTCGGACCCGTTCTACGACACCGCCCTCAACCCGTTCACCGTCGGTCAGCGGTACGACTTCGGCCCGTTCTCCTATGTCGGCCGGGATCTCTGGGTGTTGCTGGTCGGCTGGACCATCCTGATCCTCACGGTGCTCGTCGTGAAGCGGCTGATGTCGTCGCCGTGGGGCCGGGCCCTCAAGGCGATCCGCGAAGACGAGGACGCCGCTCGGGCGTTGGGAAAGAATGCGTACTCCTACAAGTTGCAGGCGCTCGCGTTCGGTGGCGTGATCGGCGGCATCGCCGGCATGCTGCAGGTGCTCCAGAAGGGCTCGATCCAGCCCGACACGTTCAACCCGGTGATCACGTTCACCATCTGGGCGATTCTCATTCTCGGAGGACCGGGGCGTACGTGGTCGCCGATCGTCGGATCGATGATCTACTGGACCTTGGTGTCGTTCCTGGAGAACGTCCTGCGGGGTCTCCCCGACGGCCCCGCCGGAACGCTCGAAGACACCATCGGGCTCAGCGAGTTCAACGTGAGCCAGGTGAGGTTCATCCTCGTCGGTCTCGGACTGCTGTTGCTCGCCCGCTATCGGCCGCAGGGGATCTTCGGCTCGAGAGAGGAGATGGCACTCGATGACCGATGACCACATCTCGAGCAGTGGGGGCGATCTCGACGGCCCCCAGCTGGGGCGGACCGCCGGAGGAGGCGGCGCGGCGAACGCGGTTCAGCAGCATGCGAATCCGGTTGCCGGTGCCTTCGTGGGAGTCGAGGCGGTTCCCGGCTCGAAGAAGCCGGACCCGATTCTCGTCGTCGACGAGGTGAGCAAGTCGTTCGGTGGGTTGATGGCGGTCAACGTCGAGCATCTGGAGATCCAGCGCGGTGCCATCACGGCGCTGATCGGGCCGAACGGTGCCGGAAAGACCACGTTCTTCAACCTGCTCACGGGCTTCGACAAGCCGAACACTGGTCGGGTGGTGATGGACGGGGACGCGATCAGCGGTGTGCAGCCGTACCGCCTCGCGAAGCGGGGGATGGTGCGGACCTTCCAGCTGACCAAGGCGCTCTCACGGATGACGGTGATCGACAACATGAAGCTCGGTGCCACGGGCCAGATCGGGGAGAATTTCTGGCGTGCGCTACTGCCGATCTGGCGCACCCAGGAGAACGAGATCGAGCGCCGCGCCGACGCCTTGCTCGACCGGTTCAACCTGAGTCACATGCGCGACGAGTTCGCCGGAACGATGTCCGGCGGGCAGCGCAAGCTGGTCGAGATGGCTCGAGCCCTGATGACCGAGCCCCAGATCGTGATGTTGGACGAGCCGATGGCGGGGGTGAACCCTGCGCTCACGCAGTCGTTGCTCGGTCATGTGAAGGGTCTGCGGGCGGAAGGGCGCACGGTGATCTTCGTCGAACACGACATGGACGTCGTTCAGGACATCTCCGACTGGGTGGTCGTGATGGCGGAGGGCCAGATCATCGCCGAGGGCACACCGGAGGACGTCGCGGCGAACCAGGACGTGATCGACGCCTACCTCGGTTCCCACACCGACAGCGACTTCTTCGACGACGAGGGTGACGGCCCACCGCCGCCCGATGTCCAAGCGTCGGATCTCGACGGGGGGACGCCAACGTGAGCGACGAACTGCTCATCCACGTCGACAACGTCCGCGCGGGCTACGTGCCGGGCGTCGACATTCTCAACGGCTGCTCACTCGAGCTGCGCCGCGGCGAGCTGATCGGCATCATCGGTCCGAACGGTGCGGGCAAGTCGACGCTCTTGAAGGCGCTGTTCGGCCTGCTGTCGATCCGCGAGGGCCAGGTGCTCTACGAGGGTGACGACATCTCGTCGGCCTCGGCCCACGAGCTGGTCGAACGCGGTATCGGCTACGTGCCACAGCGTGACAACGTGTTTCCGTCGCTCACGGTCGAGGAGAACCTCGAGATGGGTGCCTTTCTCCGTCCCAAGACGGTGACGGAGCGGATCGGCTACGTGTGCGACATGTTCCCCCGGCTCGCCGAGCGCCTCGATCAACGAGCAGGTTCGCTCTCCGGTGGTGAGCGTCAGATGCTTGCGATGGGTCGAGCGCTGATGATGGATCCATCGGTGGTCCTGCTCGACGAGCCGTCGGCGGGCCTCTCGCCGGTGCTCCAGGATCAGGTCTTCCTCCGCGTCCGTGAGATCAACCGGGCCGGCGTCTCCGTCGTGATGGTCGAGCAGAACGCGCGCCGGTGCCTCCAGATCTGCCATCGGGGTTACGTCCTCGACCAGGGCACGAACGCCTACACCGACACCGGACGCAACCTCCTGGACGATCCGAAGGTGATCGAGCTCTACCTCGGCACCCTCGCCCGCGCTCGCTGATCCAAGAGGCTGGCCTGCCCCGCCCGGCCGTGGGCGCGCCGCTCGTGTCATCGTGCTCGACCGCATCGCCCGATGACGCGAGAAGGCCCGCCGCCTCGCGGGCGACGGGCCTTCAGGTGTTCAGGTGTTCAGGTGTTCAGCTGGCGAACACGTAGGTGTCGAGCTCCTGGTTGGGAGCATCGGCGCCGTCGTAGACCCAGATGCGGAAGCTGGCCGCTTCCGGCTCGCCGGCATCACCGAAGGAGTACGGACCGCCGAAGCCGTCGTAGTCGATGTCTTCGCCGGCCTCGACGAGCGCTGCGCACTCCTCGAAGCTGGTGCAGACCGTGCCGTCCTTGGTGACTCCGTTGATCTCCGCGGCGATCGCCGAGGGGTCATCGGAGCCTGCCACGAGTGCTGCAAGCGCAGTGATGATCACCGCGTCGTAGCTCTCGGCGCCGTAGCTGTACTCGCCACCTGCACCGTTCTCGTCGAGACGAGCGGTGAAGTCGGAGATCGTCCCGAGGTCGATCGACGGGACCGTTCCCTTGAATCCCGTCAGGATCGCCGGGTCGTCGAGCTCGGTGCCGATGCCGATGTTGCCGTCCACGCCGTACACCGCAGTGTCAGCTGGTCCGATGCCGCGCTCGTTCATCGTGGTCAGGATGCTTGCGCTCTCGGCGAAGCCGATCACGACGATTGCATCGGAGCCGGCCTGCACGAGTGCGTCGATCTCGGCGTCGAAGCTCTCGGTGTCGACGGCGTAGGCGAGGAACTCGTCGACGGTGCCGCCGTTGGCTTCCAGGTTCTCCTGGAGCGCCTCGGCAAGGCCGACGCCGTAGCTCTCCTGGCGGTACAGGATCGACACGGACTCGTTGCCGTCATCGAGGATCTGGTTGGCGAGGACACGGCCCTGGAGGATGTCGGACGGTGCGGTACGGAAGTACAGGCCGTCGTCCTCGTAGGTCGTGAAGTCCGGCGAGGTGTTCGCCGGGCTGAACTGGATGACGCAGGAACCGGTGATCTTGTCGATCACGGTCTTGGACACGGCCGACGAAGCGGCACCGACGATCACGTCGGAGCCGGCCGCGAGCAGGCGGTCGACTTCGAGGTTGGCGGTGTCGGTCGTCGTGTCGCCGGAGTCGCCCTGTTCGATGACGACGTCGGCGCCGAGGACGCCGCCAGCGGCGTTGATGTCCTCGACGGCCATGTTGGTGCCAGCGATCTCGGGCGGGCCGAGGAACGCGAGGTCACCGGTCACCGGCAGGATCGTGCCGACGGTGAGCACACCGTCGGTCTCGCAGCTGCCGTCACCGGCCTCGCCGCCAGTCGCCGTTGCATCTGTCGTCTCTGCGCCTTCGTCAGCCCCGTCGTCGTCACTGCCGCATGCTGCGGCAACGAGCGTCAGGCCGACCAAGAGCGCACCGACGCGCTTCGCGCGTGAGTTTCTCATGTTGTGGATTCTCCCCCTTGTCGGGATACGGGCGGGATTGCCCGTACTTCTAAGGTCCGAAGATTGTACGCGTCGTGCGCGGCGAATGGCACGCACTACGTTTCGGCAGCGTGAACGATTCGACCGGTTCTGATGGCACTTCAAGCGACGAAACCGAGGTGCGCTACGGCGTGGTCGACCACGTTGCGACGCTCACGTTGAACGCGCCGGAGCGGATGAACACGATCTCCGGGCCGATGCTCGAACAGATCAGCGACCTCCTCCTGCCGCGCCGATCACGACCCCGACGTTCGATGCATCGTGTTGACGGGTGCCGGCCGAGCGTTCTGTGCCGGCCTCGACCTGCAGGCCCAGATGGCCGGTCCGAAGGGGGGCCTCGGCAACCTCGGTGGAGGCGACGCGACGTTCTCCGGCGAGTTCGATCTGCGCAGCGCTCCACCGGTGGTCTTGCACAACCTCGACACGCCGACGGTCTGCGCCCTCAACGGGGGATCGGCCGGGTACGGGCTCGACCTGGCGTTGGGCTGCGACATCCGCATCGCGGTCGACACCGCCAAGCTGAACCCGGGCTTCGCCAAGCGAGGCATCCTGCCCGAGAGCGGTGGCACGTGGCTGCTGCCAAGAATGGTCGGCTACGCGAAGGCCGCCGAGATCGCCTTCACCGGCCGGACGTTGACCGCCACCGAGGCGCTCGAGCTGGGGCTGGTGAACCATGTGGTGAGCGCCGAGGAGTTCGCTGACCGTACGGCGGCGCTGGCCAACGAGATCGCAGCGAACGCGCCGCTCGCCGTCCGGGCGATCAAACGGATGATGCGCGCCGCGGAGACCGAGACGTTCGAACAGAACGTGCACCACGTGTTCCTCCAGCTCCTCCCGCTGCTGCGCACCAACGACTTCTCCGAGGGCGTTGCGGCGTTCATGGAGAAGCGCGATCCCGAGTTCCACGGCCGGTGACGGCGACGCCCGGCTCTGGTGCATCCAATCCGGTCGGTCTACTGGAGGCGATGGCGACCACGCGAGCGATCCGTCGGTACACCGACGCCCCCATCCCGGACCGCGACCTGGCAGAGATCCTGTGGCACGCCGGGCGGGCGCCGTCGGGCTCGAACCGCCAGCCGTTCCGCTTCCTGGTCCTGCGGGACGGACCCGGCGCGACCGCGGCGAAAGCGCTCCTCGGTGATGCGTTCCGAGCCGGCTGGAACGCCAAGCGCGAGGCGGACGGGTACCGACCATCGCGGTTCGCCGACTCGATGCAGCGCTACGTCGACCGCTTCGAACGGACCCCGGTGGTCGTGCTGGTCTGTCTCGAGCGCTACCGCCGGCCGTCACCGTACGAGGGCGCCTCGGTGTATCCGGCCTGTCAGAACCTGCTGCTCGCAGCCCGGGCGCTGGGCTACGGCGGAGCTCTGACGATGTGGCACCTCGGTGTCGAGACGGAACTGCGCGAACTCCTGTCGATTCCCGACGGTGTCGCCCTGTCGGCGTGCATCACCCTGGGAGTTCCCGAGGGCCGCCACGGCGCACTGAGACGCAAACCGCTCGACGAGGTCGTGTTCGACGACGCGTGGGGCGGCTCAGCCGACTGGATCTCGGACTCGTCGACGCTGCCCCAGTAGCGCTCCGATGAGCGAAACCGCCGTATCCGGTCGTTTCGCTCATCGTTTGGGCCGGTGAGCGGGTTGTGATGAGCGAGACCGCCGTATCCGGTCGTTTCGCTCATCGCTGGGGCCGGGACGTCGAGGCGAGTGGATCTAGTCTGCGGCCGTGCCCTTCGTCGCCGGCGTCGACTCGTCCACCCAGTCCACCAAGGTCGAGATCCGTGATCTCGACTCGGGTGAGATCGTTGCGTCGACCTCGTGGCCGCATCCCTCGGTGACACCGCCGTGCAGCGAACAGGACCCGGAGTCGTGGTCGGCCGCCTTCGACCACGCGTGGTCGGCCGCGCTCGAGGCTCTCCCGGGAACTTCTCGGGTCGAGGTGATCAGCGTCGCCGGTCAGCAGCACGGCATGGTGGCGCTCGATGTCGACGGCGAGTCGGTCCATCCGGCCAAGCTGTGGAACGACACCGAGTCGGCACCGGATGCCGACAGGCTGATCGAGCAGTTGGGCGGGCCCGCAGCGTGGGCCGATGCGGTCGGCAGCGTGCCGGTGGCGGCATTCACCGCGACGAAGCTCTCCTGGTTGCACCGCTCCCACGCCGACGAGTGGGAGCGGATCGCGCACGTGCTGCTCCCGCACGACTACCTGACCCACCGGCTGACCGGTGCGTACACGACCGACCGAGGCGATGCGTCGGGAACCGGCTATTGGTCACCGGCGACGGGGGAGTACCGATGGGATCTCCTGGGATTGATCGACCGCGACCGCAACTGGGCTGACGTCGTGCCGACCGTGCTCGAACCCCTCGACGTCGCCGGCCACTGGGACGGCATTGCCGTCGCAGTCGGCACGGGCGACAACATGGCAGCTGCGCTCGGACTCGGGCTCGCTCCCGGCGACGCTGCGCTGTCGGTCGGCACGTCGGGCACGGCGTTCGCCGTGGCGGATGCGCCAACGGCGGACCCGACCGGTGCCGTCGCCGGATTCGCAGATGCCACCGGTCACTTCCTCCCGCTGGTGTGCACATCGAATGCGGCCAAGGTCCTCGATGCGGTCGCCCGTCTGCTCGGGGTGGATCATGACGACTTCGACCGGCTGGCGCTGTCCACGGTCGGCGATGCTCGGGTGCCCGTCCTGCTGCCGTACTTCGACGGAGAGCGCACCCCCAATCGGCCAGACGCCACGGGCATGATCGATCGCCTCCGCAGCGACGTCACCCGCGAGCAGTTCGCCCTCGCCGCGGTCAACGGCGTGGCCTGCGGGTTGCTCGACGCCGTCGATTCGCTCCGTTCCGTTTCGGCGGTGACCGGTCGGGTCGTGTTGACCGGCGGAGGTGCCAACTCGACGGCGCTGCAAGCGGTCCTCGCCGGGCTCCTCGACCGGCCGCTCGTTCGCTCACAGGTCGATCAGGCCGTCGCTGCGGGGGCCGCCGTGCAGGCCGCGGCGGTGGCCAGTGGGGTCGACCACGCCTCGATCCAACGGCGGTGGGGACTCGGTGACGCGGGTGACGCCATCGAGCCGGTCGACTCCGGTGCCGTGCGCGAGCGTTACGCCGCCCTGCGCGACTCGGTTCGCTGAGACCGATGTCGGCGTTGGATCCGTTCTCGACTCTCGGACTCGGCCACGACGCCACCCGCGAGGACGTCCGCGCTGCTCGACGGCGTCTCGCCAAGGGGAACCACCCTGATCAGGGCGGCGATTCCTCACGGATGCAGACGATCAACGAAGCTGCGGACGCTGCGTTGGTGGCCATCGACGCCCGCGAGGCCAACGGCCCCGGTCGGTCTGCGAACACTGTCGGCAGCGACTCAGGAGCGCCGGCCCACCGGGTTCCGCCGTCGCACGCCGCTACCGGCGGCGTTGCGCGGGACGCGCCGTCGTTCACCGTCGAGGCTCTGCCGGTCGAGACCTTCGAGGCGATGCTCGTCGTTGCATCGTGGCTGGGGGAGGTCCTCGACGACGACCCGCCATACCGGCTCGACATGTACCTCCACGACCCCTACGACTGTTGGTGCCGCCTCGACGTGGTCCCCGATGCGGGGGCATCCACGGTCAGCCTGACGGTCGCAGGACTCGACGGTGCGCCGACCCCCGACGTGCTCGCAGTCCGCGACGCCTGGGTCGCGAACCTGAACGCCGTCGACTGGCCTTGACTGCCTCCCGCGTCCTCGATGTCAGGTCGGTCGGGGAGCGGCGGCCTTCGTGAGGCGGTCCCGGATCGCGTGCCCGAGTCCTTCGGGCCGCGGCAGGACGGCGATCAGCGTTGCCACGCCGCGGTCATCGGCGGAGCGCAGCCGGGCGTACAACTCCCGCGCGTAGGTGACGAGGTCGTCGGTCAGGTCGAGGACCTCGGCGCCGACGGTGCCGGCCCGCAACGCCATCGCATCCTCGGCGGTGTCGACCAGTCGAACCGCGCAGCGTGGCGCGTAGTGCGACGCCAGCATGCCGCTCGCCCGACTCGGCCCTGATGCGTCGGCCACATCTCCCGCGAGCAGTCGGTGCACGTCCTCGACCGGAATCCCACCGCTGCGCAGGATCTGCGGGGGAGTGCTGGCGCAGTCGACGATGGTGCTCTCCACTCCGATCGGGCACGAACCACCGTCGAGGATGACGTCGCGCCGCGGGTCGAGCCGGTCGCCGAGGTCGCGAAGTACGTGCTCGGCCGTGGTCGGGCTGACGGCACCGAACCGGTTCGCCGACGGGGCGGCCAGCCCGACACCGGCGCGGTGGAGCAGGTCGAGCGCCGTCGGGTGGGCGGGCACTCTGAGCCCGACGGTCTCGAGACCCCCGGTGACCTCATCGGGCACGCCTGCCGAGCGGGGCACGATCACCGTGAGCGGCCCCGGCCATGCTGCGTCGACGAGAAGCCGTGCCGGAGCAGGGACGACGGCGGCCCACTCGTCGATCTGCTCGGACGAGCCGAGGTGGACGATCAGCGGATGATCGGCAGGCCGCCCCTTGACCTCGAAGATCCGGGTGACCGCTGTGGGCCTTCGTCGCATCGGCGGCGAGCCCGTAGACGGTCTCGGTCGGCATGGCCACCAGCCCGCCGGAGCGGATCGCCGCGGCGGCGCGTTCGACATCGGTGGTGACGAGGTCGTCGGTGGCCATCGTTCGAGCTCAGATGGCGTCGAGGAACTCGAGTGCAGCGTCGAAGAAGCCGAACGATTCGGTGGTCGCGAAGTGATCGACGTTGCGCAGGGTCTCGCAGCGCCCATTCGGGAAGGCTGCCGCCAGATCGTCACCGGGGTGCACGAAGTCCCTGTCGCCGACAACCACGAGCACGGGGCAGGTCACCTTGGCGCATCCATCGGGAGTGATCTCCTCCGATGGTGGACGCTTCATGACCGCGGTGAGGGCTTGGATGTCGTTGCCGGGCTGGTTGGCGTATTGCGTGAACAGCCGGACTGTGTTCTCCAACGTCGACGGATCGCCACCGGCGGCCACGGACTCGAGTCCGGCGACGATCGCCGCAGTGCCGCTGTCGTCGCGGTGGAAGATGTTCGTGCCGACGCCCGCGAGCACGACCCTGTTGAATCGACCCGGCTCGGCGATGGCCAGGCGCAGCAGCGTCATCGCGCCGAGTGAGAACCCGATGGCGTCGACGGGCCGGTCGGGGAGCGCCGAAAGCAGACGTTCGGTCAGGTGGGCGTAGGCGTCCGGGTCATGGGGCTTCGGTGCCGTGCCGTGTCCGAGGAGATCGACACCGATGACGTCGAGCCCCGCGTCCTCGAGGAGGGCGGTGAAGCCGCTGCGTTGCCATGTGGACTCGAACGACCCACCCCAACCGTGTACGAGGACGACCGGCGGCGCAGCATGAGAGGTCATGGACGCCCAAGGCTAGGCCGTAGCCTGTGCTGGCTCGTCAAGCGAGTCGAGTCGGAGAGGCCAGAGCGGGCCGATCGGCACGAGGAGGAACCCATGCGCATGCTTCACCCCGAACCGGGCTTCGATCTGACCTACAGCGACGTCTTCATGGTGCCGAGCCTGTCCGACGTGCCATCGAGGATGAGCGTCGACCTGCGGACCCCCGATGGAATCGGCACGACGATCCCACTGGTGGTGTCGAACATGACCGCCGTCGCGGGCCGGCGGATGGCCGAGACGGTGGCGCGGCGCGGCGGGATCGCGATCTTGCCGCAGGACATTCCGGTCGACGTGGTCGCCGGCGTGATCGACTACGTCAAGCGGTGTCACACCGTGTTCGAGACGCCGATCACCCTCGGCCCGGATGCAACCATCGCCGACGCGTTGTCCTTGATCCACAAGCGTGCCCACGGGGCGGTCGTGATCGTCGACGACGGCGTGCCGGTCGGGGTTTTCACCGAGCGGGACGGGGACGGCTTCGATCGCTTCACGCAGCTCTCCAACGTGATGAGTTCCAGCCTGCACATCCTCAGCCCCGACATCGAACCTGCCGCCGCGTTCGATCATCTCGGAAAGAACCGCCTGCGAGTGGCCCCGGTGGTCGACGACGGCCGATTGCTCGGTGTGATCACCCGTGAAGGAGCACTGCGGTCCACGATCTACCAGCCGGCGGTCGACGCCAATGGGCGTCTGATGGTCGGCGTGGCGGTGGGCATCAACGGTGATCCGGCAGGGCGGGCCAAGGAGCTGGTCGGCCACGGCGTCGACATCCTGGTGATCGACACCGCTCACGGTCACCAGACACGGACGCTGCATGCGATCGAGGCGGTGCGCAACGTGCTGCCGGAGGCGAAGATCGTGGCCGGGAACGTCGTCACCGCTGATGGCACTCGCCAGTTGGTCGAGGCAGGCGCAGACATCGTCAAGGTCGGCGTCGGCCCCGGAGCGATGTGCACCACGCGGATGATGACCGGTGTCGGGCGACCGCAGTTCTCGGCGGTTCTCGAGTGCGCGGAGGAGGCGCGGCGCCTCGACCGCCACGTCTGGGCCGATGGTGGCGTGCGCTTCCCTCGCGACGTGGCGCTGGCGCTCGCAGGTGGGGCCGCGAACGTGATGTTCGGCTCCTGGCTGGCAGGAACGCACGAATCGGCCGCCGACACGTTGCGCGATTCGGATGGACGGCTCTACAAGGAGAGCTTCGGCATGGCCTCGAACCGGGCGGTCAAGCACCGCACCCAGGGTGACCACGGTTTCGAGCGCGCCCGCAAGGAACTGTTCGAGGAAGGAATCAGCACGTCGCGGATGTATCTCGATCCGGAACATCCGAGCGTCGAGGACATCATCGACCAGATCGTTGCCGGGCTTCGCTCGGCGTGCACGTACGCCGGTGCCGATTCGATTCCTGCGTTCCAGCAACGTGCTGTCGTCGGTGTGCAGAGCAGCGCCGGCTACGACGAGGGCCGGCCGCTCGGAGTGTCGTGGTGAGTTCGTCGAGCGCTCCCGACGGCTCCGGGACGCCGATGGTGATCGCCATCGACGGACCAGCGGGCGCCGGCAAGAGCACGGTCGGCCGTGCGGTCGCGTCCCGGCTCGGCCTCGAGTACCTCGACACGGGGGCGATGTATCGGGCGGTCACGTTCGCGGCGCTGCGCCGCGGCATCGATCCCGCTGACGAGGACGATGTCGCAGCCCTGGCAACAAGCGTCGAGCTGAGCCTCGAGGGTGCGGCCGTCGTGGTCGACGGCGTCGACGCGACCGTGGAGATCCGGGGTCGGGAGGTGACGGCTGCTGTCAGCGCAGTGGCGGCCAACAGTCGAGTGCGATCGGAGTTGGTGCGTCGTCAGCGGGCATGGGTCGCAACACACGGTGGTGGGGTTGTGGAAGGGCGCGACATCGGCTCGGTGGTGTTCCCCGACGCAACCTTGAAGTTGTTCATCACGGCGTCGCCCCGCGTCCGCGCCGAGCGGCGCGTCGCGGAGATCGGTGGCGACGTGGCCGAGGTCGAAGCGTCGATCATCGAACGCGATCGCAAGGACTCGACACGAACCGTCAGCCCGCTCACGGAGACGTCAGACGCCGTCACCGTCGACACGACGGGACTGTCGATCGATCAGGTCGTCGAACGTGTGATGGAGTTGATCCCACGATGACCAAGCCGCAGACCCGATTCGCGTCCGATTCTCGGGCGAGCCTGCTCACCTACCGGGCGTTCCGGTCGCTCGTGTGTTGGTTCACGCAGGTCTTCACCCGCATGCACATCGACGGTCGCGACCGCCTGCCGCGCCGTGGGGCCTACGTGCTCGCGCCAGTGCATCGCAGCTACGTCGACACGCCGATCGTCGCGTGCGTCACCACTCGTCGCATCCGCTTCATGGGGAAACAGGAGATGTGGAAATACCCGAGGCTGGGCTGGCTGTTCTCGGCGTTGGGTGCGTTTCCCGTCAATCGTGGGACAGCGGACCGTGAGGCCTTCGTGCGATGCATCACGGTGCTCGAACACGGCGAGCCACTGGTGCTCTTTCCCGAGGGTGAACGAAAAGACGGTCCCCGGATCCACCCGCTCTTCGACGGAGCGGCATATGTCGCGGCGCGCGCGGGCGTGCCGATCGTGCCGGTCGGGATCGGCGGATCGGCCAGGGTGATGCCGCGCCACGCCAGGATGATTCATCCGAAGAAGGTGCATGTCGTCATCGGTGAACCGTTCACCGTCGAGGTGTCCGAGTCGGGCCGCGCGTCACGCCGCGCGATCAGCGAGGCCTCCGAACGGCTTGCGATCGAGTTGCAGGCGCTGTTCGATCTCGCTGAGTCCCGCGTCGGGTGAGCGTCCTCGCGGTCGCTGCACCGGCATCGTTCACCCGGTGAGGAACTCCTGCAGCGCGGTGGCGAGGTGGCCCGGATCGTCGCTGCCGCACAGCTCGCGTGCCGAATGCATCGAGAGCTGTGGCACCCCTACGTCGACGGTGGCGATGCCGAGTCGCGTGGCCGTGATGGGTCCGATCGTCGATCCGCACGGCATGTTGTTGCGCGACACGAACACCTGCCACGGCACGCCGGCACGTTCGCATGCTCGCTGGAAGGCGGCCGCAGTGCTGCCGGAAGTGGCATAGCGCTGGTTCGAGTTGACCTTGATGGCGGGGCCGGCGTTCACGATCGGCCGGTGACCGGGCTCGTGTCGTTCGGGATAGTTCGGATGCACCGCGTGCGCGTTGTCGGCTGACACGCACGACGAGGTGGCCAGCGCCCGGGCCAGGTCCTCGGAGCTGCCGCCACGTACCGCAACGATCCTCGACAGCACCGATTCGAGGAAGGGGCCGGCGGCGCCGGTGTTGCTCGACGAACCCACTTCCTCGTGATCGTTCAACACCGCGAACGCGACCTGGTCGCGCGGTGACGATGCGGTGAGCGCGGTGACGGCCGCCCAGCACGACACCTGGTTGTCGAGTCGGCCCGAGGCGATCAGGGAGTGGTCGGCGCCGATGACGGAGGCGCCCTGCACGTCGTACAGGCACAGCTCCCACCACGCAGGTTCGCTCGACATCTCGCCGGCCTCGCGAACCCACGAGGCGAACTCGCCGGTCGTCGACGCGCCGACCCCCCAGACCGGGGTGAGATGCTGTTG
Organism: Ilumatobacteraceae bacterium; assembly: GCA_963698435.1. Classification (GTDB taxonomy): domain Bacteria; phylum Actinomycetota; class Acidimicrobiia; order Acidimicrobiales; family Ilumatobacteraceae; genus Sva-07. The sequence goes on from CAVOQV010000007.1 coordinate 199,825, forward strand.
CGTGTCGAGGGTGAGTCCCGCAGCGTTCACGTCGCGATCCAGGTGTACCGCGAGCTGTGGGACGCGCGCGACCGGTTCGGCGACGTTCAGCAACGACACCGAACCGTCTGCGCCGACGACCCGCCCGGCGATGCCGAGGTCACGATCGAGCCAGCTGTTGTTCAGGATCCCGCCGTAGACCTCGACGGCGAGCTGCTTCCAACCGTGACCACCGGTGTCCGGGTGCGGCTTGACCCGAAGGCATGGCGAATCGGTGTGTGCGCCGACGAGGCGAAAGGGTGCGTGGGCCGGGGATTCCTCGGTCGGAAGGCGCCACGCGATGATCGCTCCCGAGCGAACGACGTAGCCCGCTGCGGGGAGGTCGGTCCAGGCGTCGGACTCGTCGAGCCGAACGAATCCGGCGAGGCGATCGATGGCGGATTCGACTGCGTGCCATGGTGACGGTGAGGCGTCGAGGAAGTCGATCAGGTCGGTCACGCCGCGGTCGGCGTCGGAACTGGTCATCGGTCAGCCACGCTGGAACAGGCCCATCGGCAGGCCGGTGCCACGCAGATGGCTGGTCTCGTTGACGGTCACGATCGAGCGTTCCCCACTCGATGCAGCAGCCACCCGGTTGATCGAGGTGTAGTTCGGGTAGAAGAAGCCGCGGGCGAATTCGCCGAGACCCAGGATGTGCGACAGGTAGCCGTTGATGATCCCGCCGTGGCAGACCACGGCCACCTTTTCACCGCGGTGGTCATCGACGATGGCTTCGACCGCGTCGAGTACTCGGGCTCGGAAGTCCTCCTCGGATTCGTCCGAGGACCATTCCCCGGCCAACATCGCATGCCAGCGGGGATCGTTGGCGGCCTTGAGTTCCTCCACCGGCACGTACTCCGGGCTGTTCTGGTCCCATTCGGCCACACCCGGAGAGATCCGGATCTCCATCTGCAACCGCTCGGCGAGTGGCTCGGCGGTCTGTCTCGCCCGCGCCATCGGGCTCGCATAGACGGCATCGATGTGCTCCGACTCGAGATACTGGGCGAGAAGTTCGGCCTGTCGGAGGCCGTCGGGCGCGAGCTCGGGATCCGCCGCGCCCTCGGTGAGTTCGCGTCGTACCGGTAGGCCATGGCGGATGATGAGCAGTTCCATTGTGAGATAGACAAGCAGATATGACCGGGCGAACGAAGATCGTGGCGACCATCGGACCCGCGAGCGACTCGGTCGAGGTGCTCGGCCGGCTGATCGAGGAAGGCGCCGATGTCATGCGCTTGAACCTCAGCCACGGAACGCTCGACGAGCACCTCGAGGTCCTGGCACGAATCCGATCGGTGGCGGCCGGGCTCGCACGACCTGTCGCCGTGCTCGCTGATCTGCCGGGGCCGAAGATTCGTGCTGGCGCGTTTCCCGACGGCGGCGTCCTGCTCGGCACCGGTGCGACGGTGCAACTCGTCAGCGGCAACGGGCCGAGTGACGACCGTCGCATCGAGGTCGACTACCCGACACTCCTCGAGGATCTCGCGGTGGGCGCGAGGGTGCAGCTCGGCGACGGCGCGATCGCCATGCGGGTCGTCGAGGTCACCGACGAGTTCGCCACCGCCCAGGTCGAGACCGGGGGTGAGGCAACCGGACGGCCGGGCGTGCACCTTGCCTCCGACCGCCTGCGCTTGCCATCGCCGACAGTGCAGGACCTCGTGCTCGCCGAGGCCGTCGCAGCCGCCGGCGTCGAGTTCATCGCCGTGTCCTTCGTCCGTTCTCCGGGCGACATCGAGCAGGTGCGCGAGGTGGTCGGCGACCGAGCGCAGTTGGTGGCGAAGATGGAGACCAGCGCATCAGTCGAGCACCTCCACGAGATCATCGCGGCCACCGATGTGGTCATGGTGGCGCGAGGCGATCTCGGCATCGACTGCCCGATCGAGGACGTCCCGCACCTGCAGAAGCGGATCATCCGCCACTGCGTCGAAGCGGGCGTGCCGGTGATCACCGCGACTCAGATGCTCGAATCGATGATCACCGCACCGTCGCCGACACGGGCCGAGGTCAGCGACGTCGCCAATGCCGTCTTCGACGGCACCGACGCCGTCATGCTGTCCGGCGAGACCGCAATCGGGCACGACCCGGCGGCCGTCGTGCGCACGATGGCGTCCGTTGCCGAGCGAGCAGAGGCGGAGGCCTCGTATCGGCAGTGGGCGGACCGACTCGGGCGGGTGCAGCGCCTGTCGCATCACGAGCAGATGTCGAACATCGACGCGATCACCGCCGCGCTCACCCACGCTGCGTCACGCGCGGCGCACGACGCCGAAGTGACCGCAATCCTCTGTTGCACCCGCAGTGGGCGCACGGCTCGGGCGATGGCTCGTTTTCGCCCGACCGCAGCAATGATCGGGCTGTCGCCAACTCCTCGTGTCGTCCGATCGATGGCGCTGAGCTGGGGCGTGACACCGCTCGAAGTCGACCTCTACGGCACGACCGACGAGATGGTGTGGTTCGCCGTGGAGACCGCTCTGCAGGCCGGCCTGATCGCACCGGGCGACCGTGTCCTGGTGCTCGCTGGAGCTCCCGGACCGAACCGCGAGCGGTCAGCACACGCGCCGACCGATGTGCTCAGAATCGTCAGCGTCGACTGATGGCGGTGTGGTTCGACGTCGCCGGCGACGAGGCGTCGCCTCCTGTCGCGGTGGTGCACGGATCGATGGACCGGTCGGCCGGTCTGCTGCGACTCAGCCGTCGGCTCGACTCGACACATCGGGTGATCCGCTACGACCGTCGTGGCTACGGCCGTTCCGTCGACGTCGGTCCGCCGTGGACGGTCGAGGCCAACATCGATGACCTCGAGGCCGTCCTCGTGGCGTGCGCCTCGGAGCCGTCGGTCGTCGTCGGCCACAGCTTCGGCGGCAACGTCGCGCTCGGGCTCGCGGCTCGACGTCCCGACCTCGTGGCAGCCGTCGTGGTGTACGAGACACCGTTGTCGTGGCTCGATTGGTGGCCGGACAACTCGGCCGGCGCCGCGGCGATGGCGGCCGACGATCCCGGTGACGCCGCCGAGGCGTTCATGCGCCGCCTCGTCGGCGACGCCGTCTGGGAACGCCTGCCGGCACCCAAGCGTGCCGAGCGTCGTGCCGAAGGTGCCGCAATGGTGGGCGAACTGGCCGACCTGCGCCGCCGGGCGCCGTGGGACGGCTCAGAGATCGACGTGCCGGTGCTGGCGCTGCGCGGCGAGCACGCTCGTCCGCACCACCGGACCGCGGCGGAGCACCTACCGACGATGATCCCGCGCTGCCGGGTCGCACTGGTGGCCGGCGCGGGTCACGCCGGACCGCACACGCACCCCGATGCCGTCGCAGCTGCGATGTCGCCGCTTCTGGCATCGCTCAGCGGAGACGCGACGTCGGCCGCCGGCTGAGGAGGAGCGATCCGACGGCAGCGACCGCAGCGGTGCCCGACAGCGCCGCAGTGCCACCGATGCCATGGGCGCCGTAGAGCCAGCCGCTCGCCACCGCCCCGGAGGCCCGGGCGACCGTGCCGACGGCGTTGCTCACCGCGAGTGTGGTCCCGCGGGCGTCGGGCATCGACTCGCTCACCAGCGACAGCGAGACGACGAAGGCGAGCTCGAAGCCGAGCAGGAACACGACCACTCCGACGATGCCCCTCCAGAGTTCGTCGTCGGCGGTGACCATGATCGCCAGCCCGACGAGCAGTCCCACGATGCCGCCGAGCGTGGTGCGGAGCTTGCCGAGGCGGTCCGCGAACGCAGCACTGCCGAGACTCGACACCAGCTCGGTCGCCCCGAAGAGCATCGCCACGGCGCCCACGCCGCCCGTCGAGACCCCGAAGCCGTCGTCGAGCCAGCTCCCGGAGATCACGAACACCGACAGGCCCGCCATGGCGATGCACGCCGAGCCGATCATCACCAGCCACGCTCTGGGCGTGATCGAGGTCGGCGCCGGACGGACGACCGGATCGATTTCGTCCACGTCGACACGGTCGATCTCCACCGTGACGTCGTGCGCCGGCAGGGTGAAGGCCACGAGTGCCGCGGCGCCGAGGGACGCGATGGCGATCGCAACGAACGGACCACGCCAGCCGAACACGTTGATCAGGACGGCCACGATCGGTGCCCCGGCCAACAGTGCGATCGCCCAGGACGTCTCGTAGAGGCCCAACGATCGTGCTCGCCGGCCATAGTCGACCCGATGGCTGATCCAGGCCTGGCCGGCCACCGTGAGGTTCGACACACCGAGTACGACCATGAAGAACGAGACCGCGAACGTCGCAAGGGTGCCGGCCAGAGCGAGCACGGCCGACGCAGCGACCAGACCAAGCGAGGTGATCATCACCGCTCGCTCACGACCTCGGTCAAGGTGACGACCGACGAAGACCGTCGAGAGGCCAGCGGTTTCGCCGACGCCGAGCACGGTGGTGAGCTGCGTGGTCGTCGCCCCGAACGCACGCTCGAGTGTCGGCAGGAACGGCGGGATCCACCGAAGTGCCACGTTGGTGACCGTCTTGGCAGCGGTCAGTCGCCCGAGGGTCCGTCGGTCGATGCCGGTTGTAGGGTCGACGAGGTCGGGTGCGTCAGCCGCCATTCGACGTAGCGCCCGTACGCGGGTCCGAGATCGTCACCGTGACGCCGAAGAACGAACACTCGGTGTCGTTCACGACCACATCGGAGCCAGCCAACTCGAAGTTCTCCTGCACCTTGTCGGCGCACTCCTGCAACGACACCCGCTGGGTCCAGACCGCGAAGGCCAGAACGCCGAGCAGCGCAGCCACGGCAAGCTTCTGTACGAGCGACTTCATGACCCAGAACGAGACCACGGCGCCGACGGTGAGCGCCGTCGCCGCAACGATCGCGATCGTCTTGGCCTCGTCGAGGGTCAGCGCGAGCATCCGGGACACTGTACGCGGACCATCGCATCGCCCCCTACGCTCCGACTGTGTGAGCGACCAGCCGATCAACCTCTCGTCGGGCCTCCCGACCACCGTCCTACCCGGCGTCGACGCCGAACTGGCGGCGCGCCTCGATGCAGCACTCGCCCAGCCGCTCGAACAGCGACGAGCCGCGGTGGCCGAGGTCGTCGCAGCGGCTCCCCGCTACCTCGACGGATGGGCCGAACTCGGGGACCTCGGACGAGACGCGATCGAACGGTATGCCGCCTACCGGGTCGGGTATCACCGCGGGCTCGACACGTTGCGCTCCAACGGATGGCGGGGGAGCGGCTACGTCCGATGGTCCGAACCGACCAACCGCGGATTTCTCCGATCCCTCCGCGGTCTCGGTGACATGGCCGCCGAGATCGGCGAGACCGACGAGGCAGAGCGCTGCCGGACCTTCCTCCTGCAGCTCGATCCGACGGGGATTCCCGCTGACTGAGTCCACGTCCCCGTTGGTCGGCGCGGTGCTCACCGGCGGTGCCAGCCGACGCATGGGCCGTACGAAGGCGCTGATCGAGGTCGACGGCATTCCCATGGCCACCCGGGTCGCAGCAGCGCTCCGCGATGCCGGGTGCGTCAGCGTGGTCGCCTACGGGGGCGACCCGGTCGAACTCGAGACGCTCGACATTCCCGTGCTGCCCGATCGGCACCCCGGATCCGGCCCGCTCGGCGGGGTGTTGGGAGTGCTCGAGCTGTTCGCGGAGTCCGAGCTCACCGTTGCCGGCGTGGTCGTGGTGGCCTGTGACCTGCCGGCGCTCGACGGCGCCGACCTGGCCGGCATGGTCGAGTCGGCGCGTCACCATCCGCACGTCGACGTCATCGTCGCGCGTACCTCGTCGCTCGAGCCGGCGTGCGCCATCTGGCACCTGCAGGCACTGGAGCGGATCCGCGAGTGCTTCGACGAAGGCGAGCGGGCGCTCCATGTGGCGATTGGGCGCCTGACATCGATCGAGGTCGACGTGGACGGGGCAGCACTGCGCAACATCAACACCCCCGAGGACCTCGGTCGATACCCTGGGCATCGTGACCGCTGAGGAAATCTCTGTACAGGATCTGGCCGCACTCGGACCGTCCGCCACGATCATCGACGTCCGCGAGCCGGCCGAGTGGGCGCAGGGCCACATCGGCCATGCCGCGCTGATCCCCCTCGCAATGGTGCCGGGCAACGTCGACGCGTTCGACGGCGACCCGACCTACATCGTGTGCCGCTCGGGCAATCGGTCCGGCCAGGCATGCAACTACTTGCGCGACCAGGGCCACCACGTGGTCAACGTGGCCGGCGGCATGATCGCGTGGGCGGCAGCCGGCTTCGACGTGGTCACCGGCGCCGGGTCCGATGCCGCCGGTGCCTGAGACGCCGACCAGCTACCGCTGGATCGACCGACAGCCCGACCTCGACGATCTCGTCGAGACGCTGCGTGCGCAGCCCCGCTATGCGCTCGACACCGAGTTCCACCGTGAACGGACCTATTTCCCGAAACTCGCGCTCGTCCAGGTCGCCTGGCGCACGGGTGACGGCCAGGAACTGGCTCTGATCGATCCACTCGCCGTCGACGTGCGGCCGTTCGAGAGCCTGTTCTCTTCCGAGTCGCTGTGCGTGATCCATGCCGCGCAGCAGGATCTCGACGTGCTCACTCATGCGGTCGGATCGGTGCCGTCGAAGATGTTCGACACGCAGTTGGCCGCAGGCTTCGTCGGCTACGGAACGCCGTCGTTGGTGTCGCTGCTGCAGGGCGAGATCGGGATCTCGCCACCCAAGGGCGACCGGCTGACCGACTGGCTGCGCCGTCCCCTGACGGACAGCCAATGCCGGTACGCAGCGGTCGACGTCGAGTATCTGCTCGAAGTGCACGAGCGGCTGGTGGCGCAGCTCGCCGAGGTGGGTCGCCTGGCGTGGGCCGAGGACGCCTGTGAAGAGCTGCGAACCCGCCCGACGAGTGGGTCGGCGCCGGACGATGCCTGGCTCCGTCTCAAAGACGCGCGCTCGTTGCGGCCGAACGCTCGGGCAGTCGCGCAGAGCGTTGCAGCCTGGCGGGAGCGGCGGGCGATGCGAACCGACGTGCCGGTTCGCCAGGTGCTGCCGGACCTGGCCATTCTCGGGATTTCCCAGCGAGCCCCGTCGTCGACCAAGGAGCTCTCGCAGGCTCGTGGGGTCGACGATCGGCATTCGCGAGGTGCGATCGCCGACGAGATTCTCGACGCCGTGCGCGCATCGAAGGGAGTGCCACCTCCATCGGCGCCGCCGTCGGCAGACGATCTCGACCGCAGCATGCGTCCAGCGGTCACGCTGGTGTCGGCGTGGGTGGGGCAGCTCGCCCGAGACGAGCGGCTCGACCCTGCCCTGCTCGCAACGAGAGCCGACATCGTCGCCTTCCTCCGTGGCGACACCGACGCCAGACTTGGTACCGGGTGGCGCAACGAACTCGTCGGCGACGGCATCCGGCGGCTCGTCGGGGGCCAAGCGGGACTGACGTTCGACCCGGAGGGGCGATTGCGTCTGCACGCAGTCTCGGATTGACCGGGCCCGGTCCCCGGAGATTTCCGTCGATCCATTTCCGCGCATCCAGAGAAATCCCTGGTCTCGGCGCTACCCTGTGCCCGAATGTCAGCTTTCTAGTGTGTGGGAGCCCTGTCGTGAAGAAGGGTCGTCATCGCCGATTCGAAGAGGCGAGAAAACTGAAGCAGTCCGGTCCGGGGGCCTTCGATCTTGGGTTCGGTGACCGTTCGGCTCCATCGTCGTCGCACGACGATGATGATGACGACGAGTACGCCGCGCTCGCCGAGAAGTACGGCGTCACGTTCGACGACGACGACGACACCGACGACTGACCCCTCCGCGACGTGCCCGGCACGCCGTGCACGTCACCGGCCACGAACTGCCGGGTGGGGGAGCGGAACCCAGTTCGGACGCTCCAGTTGCGAGGCCATCATCTCGTAGATGTGCTCGCCGACCAGCTCGACGATGTCGTCCTTGGCGGACAGGTAGAGCGACTCCGTGCCCACGAACGCGTCCGGTTCCTCGGTGCACCACCAGCCGAACTCGTCGCCCCCTTCGCCCCAGTCGCGTCGTTTCCACTCACGCAGTCGTGAGGTGACGTGGCCGGACTCGTCGGTCGAGTGCTCCAACCGGATCGGTACCTGCCAGCACACCGACGGCTTCCAGTCCATCGGCCGCTCGCCGGCCTCGAGCGCAGCGATGTGGAGTGCGCACCCGACGCCGCCCTCGAAGCCCACCCGATTCAAGAAGATGCATGCATCGTCGACCACCCGCGTCAGTGTCGGGACCGTGCCATCGTCCTCAGGCTCACCGTCGGCGAGGTAGCCCCTCTTTCCGTTGCCCTTGCGGTGGAACTGCCATTGCTGTGGGGTGAGCCGCTCGGCATGTCGCCGCAGGTTCTTCACGTCGTCGGTGTCGGCGAGGTGAGCACCGTGGCTGCAACAGCCGAGCTGCAACTCGGGTGCCGGTTCGTCGAGGATGCCCTTGCACCCGGACCCGTAGATGCACGTGTAGTTCGACCGGAGGTAGGTGGCGTCGAACACCCATGTCCGATGCTCGTCGGGATCCTCGAAGCTGATCCACTCGTGCAGGTCGTCGGGGGCGGGCGGGTGCGTCGTGCTCACGGTCGAGCAAGCTAGCGGGGTCGATAGGCTCGCCCGGGATATGACCGCCTCGATGAACGCCGACCAGCTGCGCGACTCCTTCCGGGACTTCTTCGCAGCCAAGGACCACACCGTCGTGCCATCGGCGAGTCTCATCCCGCACGACCCCACGGTGCTGTTCAACGTGGCCGGGATGTTGCCGTTCAAGCCGTACTTCGTCGGCGACGAGCAGCCGCCGTACCTGCGAGCGGTCAGCTCGCAGAAGTGTGCACGCGCCGGCGGCAAGCACAACGATCTCGATGACGTCGGCCGTACCAAGCGCCACCTGGTGTTCTTCGAGATGCTCGGCAACTTCAGCTTCGGCGACTACTTCAAGGAGTCGGCGATCCCGTGGAGCTGGGATCTCGTCACCGGGGACCCTGCGTCCGGAGGGTGGGGTTTCGACGGCGATCGGCTGTGGATCACGGTGCACGAGTCCGATGACGAGGCCGAGGCGATCTGGCACGAGATGGTCGGCGTGCCGATGGATCGCATCCAACGCCTCGGTGACAAGGACAACTTCTGGCAGGCCGGCGACACGGGCCCCTGCGGGCCGTGCAGCGAGATCCACATCGATCGAGGCCCGGCCTTCGGACCCGAGGGCGGTCCGCTCGGCGACCCCGCTGGCGATCGGTTCATGGAGTTCTGGAACCTCGTGTTCATGCAGTTCGACCAGGCACCCGATGGCACCCGAACGTCGCTGCCGAAGCCGTCGATCGACACCGGCGCAGGCCTCGAACGCATCCTCGCGCTCGTGCAGGGCGTCGACTCGGTGTGGGAGACCGACCTGATGCAGCCGATGATCGACGAGGCGTGCTCGATCACGGGCAAGTCCTACCGCGTCGGCGACTACGACGACCGTGACAGCTTCGCCATGCGGGTGCTCGCCGAACATGCTCGTTCGGGTGCGATGCTCGTCAACGACGGCGTCTTCCCGTCGAATGAGGCTCGCGGCTACGTGCTGCGCCGCATCATCCGTCGTGCGGTTCGGTACGCCTACCTGCTCGGAACCGACTCCCTCGTCATGCCCCGCCTGACCGAGGTGGCCATCGACGTGATGGGCAACGCCTATCCGGACATCGTGAAGAACCGTGAGTTCGTGGTCAGCGTGATGACGAAGGAGGAGGAACGGTTCCGTCAGACCCTCAAGCACGGCCTCGGCATCCTCGACGGCGAACTCGAGGCCAACCCGACCGAGCTGTCCGGCTCGACGGCCTTCTTGCTCCACGACACGTACGGGTTCCCATTGGAGCTGACCCAGGAGATCACCGCGGAGCGCAGCGTTCCGGTCGACCTCGCCGGGTTCACCGCCGAGATGTCGGCCCAACGTGAGCGTGCCAAGGCGGCGCAGAAGGGTGCCGGCGACGGTGTCGACCTCGATGCCTACCGTGATGTCGTCGAGCAGTTCGGCGTCACCGAATTCATCGGGTACGCGGACGACACCTCCGAGAGCCGGGTCTTGGCGGTCGTGCCGGTCGAATCCGCTGACGACACCGCCGACGGCGGCTCCGGGCAGCTCGTCGACGTGTTCCTCGATCGCACCCCGTTCTATGCCGAGTCCGGTGGTCAGATCGGTGACACGGGCACGATCGTGACCGAGACGGGCACCGCTCAGGTGGTCGACACGACGTTCGCGCTGCCGAACCTGCGTCGCCACCGGGCGCGGATCGATGGCCGAGTGACCGCCGGTCAGACCGCCCAGGCATCGATCGACGGCGACCGTCGAGCGGCGATCCGGCGCAATCACACGGCGACCCACCTCCTGCACCACGCGCTGCGCGAGGTGCTGGGCGACCACGTCAAACAGGCCGGTTCGATGGTCGGGCCCGACCGTCTCCGGTTCGACTTCAGCCACTACGAAGCCGTCACCGACGAGCAGATCGTCGAGATCGAACGTCTCGCGAACGCCGAAACCCTCCAGAACACGCCGACTCGGGTCTTCGAGACCACCAAGGACGAAGCCGAGGCGCTCGGCGCGATCGCCTTCTTCGGTGACAAGTACGGCGACATCGTCCGAGTGCTCGAAGCGGGATCGTCGATCGAACTGTGCGGCGGTACCCATGTCCGCCGCGACCGGCGACATCGGCACGATCAAAGTGGTCAGCGAGTCGTCGATCGGTTCCAACCTGCGCCGGATCGAAGCGGTGACCGGCGCGGCGAGCGTCGCACTGCTCCAGCGCGACGAGCAGCTCATTGCGGACGCCGCCCGTCTGGTGGGAGCGTCGACCGAGGAACTCCTGGCCGGGGTGCAGCGCAAGCTCGACGAGACCAAGGCGCTGCACGACGAGATCAAGGCGCTGCGCGCCCAGGTGGCGATGGGTCGTGCCGGTGAACTCGCCGCCATCGCCCACGAGGGGGTGCTGGTCACCCGAGTCGACGGCCTGAATCCCGGAGATCTGCGCGAGCTCGCCATCGCTGTGCGCCAGCATCCGGGGATCCGGCTCGTCGTGCTCATCGGCGAGACCACCAGTGGCGGGGTCGGCCTGGTCGCGGCGGTCGAGGCCGGCAGCGGCTGGAACGCGTCCGAGCTCTTGAAGGACGCAGCGAAGGCCGTCGGCGGCGGCGGTGGCGGCAAGGGAGACATCGCAACGGCGGGCGGCAAGGACGTCACGCAGATCCCGACAGCACTCGAACACGCCGCCCGGGCGGCCGCGAGCCTCGTCGCGCCACCGACGTGAGTCGTCCGCCGGGCGTGCGGGCGCTCGGGATCGACCTGGGCTCGAAGCGCATCGGTATCGCCGTGAGCGACATCTCGGGCACGGTGGCCTCGGCCCTCACCACGGTGCATCGATCGTCGTCTCGTCGTCACGACCATGCCGCGATCGCGAAACTGGTGCGCGACGAGGAGGCTGAACTGGTGGTGGTCGGCCTTCCCTTGTCGCTCGACGGCACCAAGGGACCCGCAGCCCGGTCTGCCGAGACGGAGGCCAGACAGCTGACTAGCGTTGTCGGGGTGCCGGTCACGATGTACGACGAGCGATTCACCACGGTCACGGCTGAACGCGGCATGCTCGAAGCGGGCTTGGATGCACGCCAGCGCCGCAAGGTGGTCGACAAGGTGGCCGCCGCCGTGATGCTGCAGGCGTGGCTCGATCATCGTGCTTCGACGTGGGCGCCTGATGTCAGCAGCGAGGGTGGCGCGTGACCCAACTCGATCCACTCCTGCCCGAGGCCCAGATCGATCCGGATTCCCGCCCGGCCGTCGACTGGTCGAGCGACCCATGGGACGCCACCGACCAGACCGGATCGGTGGAACGGTTGCGAGGCGAGCGCCGGGTGATCAAGTGGGTGGTGTGGGCGTCGATGGCCGTCGCCGTCGTCGTGATCCTGATCGCAGGCGCTGTCGGCTGGTGGTACCTCGGAAAGATCAACCCTGAAGGCGAGGCAGGCGACGTCGTCAGTTTCACGGTCAACGAGACCGACGACCTCGAAACGGTGGCGCAACGACTCGCCGACGACGGGTTGGTCTCGGACCCGGGCATCTTCGAGTGGTACGTCGAACGCGAGGGCGGCCTCGAGTTGACGCCGGGCTACTACGAGATCCGACCCAACGACCACATGGGCAACGTGCTCGGCCGCCTGCGCACGCCGCCGGGCCAGACGTACACCAAGGTGACGTTCCCCGAGGGATTCACTCTCGACAAGATGGCGGTTCGGCTGGACACGTCCGTCGACCGTCTGGTTGCGGGTGAATTCCTCGACGTGGCGACGAACGGAACGATCCGCGCCGCGTGGCAGCCGCTCACCGTGAACTCGCTCGAGGGACTGCTGTTTCCCGACACGTATCAGGTGTCGAACGCCGAGAGCGAAGGGCAAGTGATCGAGCGGATGATCGCACTGATGGAGCGTGTCGGCGATCAAGAGGACATCGTGAACAAGTCGGCGGCACTGGGTCGGACGCCGTACGAGACGTTGATCATCGCCTCGATGATCGAACGCGAGGCTCGCGTGCCGGAGGATCGGGCGAAGATCTCGCGGGTGATCCACAACCGGCTCTTCCTGTCGGCGGTGAACCCCGAGAACCCGTTCCCGCTGCAGATCGACGCCACCGTGCTGTACGGCCGCGACCAGGCCGGCCTCGACCCGGAGATGCCGTTCTCGGAACTCCGCACGATCGACACGCCGTACAACTCGTATCTACGCGCAGGACTGCCACCCACGCCGATCGCAGCCCCAGGGCGTGCATCGATCCAGGCTGCGCTGAACCCCGCCCCGAACCCGTCGGCCGGCGACCCGATCTGTGCCGAGCTGGCGAACCCGACGCAGTGCTACTACTTCTACTACGTCCTCGCCGATGAGGACGGCGGACACGTCTTCGCCTCGGAGCTGTGGCAGCACGAACGCAACGTCGAACTGGCCCGCCAGGCCGGCCTGCTGTGACCCGGCGGCGGCTCGCGGCGCTGATCGGGACACCCGTCGAACACAGCCTGTCGCCGGCGATCCATCAGGCGGCGTTCGACGCCGCCGGCGTCGACTGGACGTATGCCGCGTTCGACGTCGCCGCGGGCCGGGCCGCAGACGCCCTCGCCGCCGTACGCGTGCTCGGCATCGCCGGGCTGTCGGTGACGATGCCGCACAAACACGACGTCGCAGCTGCTGTCGATCGTCTCGACCCGGCCGCGGCGGCTCTCCAGGCGGTCAACACCGTCAGCTGGGACGGCGACGAACTGGTCGGCTCGAGCACCGATGGCGCCGGCTTCGTCGCCTCGCTCCTCGAGGTCGGCGTCGACGTGGCCGACGCCCGGGTCGCCGTCATCGGAGCTGGCGGAGCTGCGCGATCGGTGATCGATGCGCTCGGGCGGGCGGGCGCCGCGTCCATCCGAGTGATCAACCGCACGATCGACCGAGCGGAGTCGGCCAGCCTGCTGAGCCCGGTGGCGTCGGTCGGAGATGCCGCCGATGTCGCTCGCGCGAACGTGGTCGTCAACACGACCAGTCTGGGCATGGGGATCGACCCGAGTGACGCAACTGCTGGAGACCTCCCGTGCGACCCCGGCCTGCTCGGTCCTGAACACGTGGCCGTCGACCTCGTGTACCACCCGCTTCGCACAGCCTGGATGCTCCGTGTCGAGGCCAACGGGGCGCGGGTCGTCGACGGTCTCGGGATGCTGATCCACCAGGCAGCGCTGCAACAGCTGGCGTGGATCGGGCGCCTCCCCGACGTCACCGTGATGCGCCGCGCCGCCGAGGCCGCTCTGGTCGAGCGTGGACTCCGGCCGGACGGCACCGGGCGGTAGCCTCGGCCCGATGTTGCGGTATCTCACGGCGGGCGAATCCCACGGGCAGGCGCTGGTCGTCGTGATGGAGGGACTCCCGGCTGGGCTCCCGATCACCGTCGAGCAGATCCAGGTCGAGATGGGTCGGCGACGGCTCGGCTACGGCCGCGGCCCGCGCCAGCGATTCGAAGCCGACGAACTCACGTTGATCGGTGGCGTGCGACACGGCCGCACGCTGGGATCGCCGATCGCCATCGAGATCAAGAACAGCGAGTGGTTCCGCAGCGACAAGTGGCACGAGGAGATGAGCCCCGCCCCCGGGGCCACGAAGACGCCGCTCACCCAGGTTCGCCCCGGCCACGCCGATCTCGCCGGCATGCAGAAGTACGGTTTCACGGACGCTCGCGACGTCCTCGAGCGGGCGAGCGCACGGGAGACCGCGGCGAGGGTGGCTGCCGGAGCCGTGGCGAAGGCCCTGCTCTCGCACATCGGGGTCGAGATCATCTCTCACGTCATCCAGATGGGCGCCGCTCGCGTGCCCGCCGGTGCGCCGCGCCCGACGCCGGATCAGCTGGATCGGGTCGACGAGAACCAGGTTCGCTGCTTCGATCTCGACGCGAGCGACGCGATGATCGGCGAGATCAAGGCTGCCGCCAGGGACGGCGATTCGCTGGGCGGTGTCGTCGAGGTGCTCGGTTTCGGGGTTCCGGTGGGACTCGGGAGCCATGTGCACTGGGACCGCAAGCTCGATGCCCTCCTGGCCCAGGCGATCATGAGCATCCAGGCGGTCAAGGGCGTCGAGATCGGCGACGGCTTCGAGGTCGCCGGGCGCCGCGGCAGTGTCGCCCACGACCCCATCTCCTGGGATGCCGATGCCGGCGAATACCGCCGAGGGAGCACGCTTGCGGGTGGGACCGAAGGCGGCATCTCCAACGGCGAACTCCTCGTCGTGCGAGCGGCGATGAAGCCGCTGGCGACGCTCAACGTTCCGACGCTCGAGACCGTCGACACCGTCACCAAGGAGTCGACGGTGTCGTTCAAGGAGCGCACCGATGTCACCGCCGTTCCGGCGATGGGTGTCGTCGCCGAGACGATGGTGGCGCTCGTGCTGGCAGCGGAGGCGCAACGCAAGTTCGGCGGCGATTCACTCGACGAATTCGTCCGCAACGCCGAGGCGTTCGCGGCGACGTTGCCGTGACGCACCTGGTTCTCGTGGGCATGATGGGCGTCGGCAAGTCGACAGTCGGCCGGATCGTCGCTGCCGAACTCGACCGTCCGTTGTTCGACTCCGACGTGATGATCGAGGAGCGCGCCGGACGGACCGTTCGAGAGATCTGGTCGACCGACGGCGAGGCGCACTTTCGAGAGATGGAGACCGAGACGCTGCTGGACGCGTTGGCCGAGGAGGAACCATCGGTGATCGCTGCGGCTGGTGGCGTCGTGCTCAGCGAGCGGAACCGGATGGCGCTACAGAGCGCCGACGCTCATGTCGTGTGGCTGTTGGCCGATGTCGAGGTTCTCGTCGACCGGGTCCGTGCCGGTGGGCACCGGCCGCTGCTCGATGACGATCCCGAGGCCGCACTCCGTCGGTTGTACGAGGTCCGTGAGCCGTTGTATCAGCAGGTGGCCGACGCCATCGTGTCGGTCGACAATCGTTCGCCGAACGACGTCGCACGGGCGGTGTTGCGATGTTGCGCGTGACGGTGCCGCTCGCCGATCGCTCGTACGACGTCGTGGTCGGGGCCGGCGCCCTCGCCGAGCTCGATCGGCTGCTGCCGGAATCGGCTCGTCGCGTGGCGGTGGTGACCCAGGAGGAGATTCCGGTCAGAGTGTCCTTGCCGAGCCGCGACGTCGAGACCTTCGTGATCGGATCCGGCGAATCGGCCAAGACGTTGGGAACCATCGAGACGCTCTCGCGGGGGTTCGCCCGACATGGTCTGACGCGAAACGACGTGATCGTGGGCGTCGGCGGAGGCATGGTGACCGATGTCGCCGGGTTCGCCGCTGCATCCTGGCATCGAGGCACGGCGGTCGTGCACGTGTCCACCACGCTGCTCGGCATGGTTGACGCTGCGATCGGCGGCAAGACCGGTGTCAACCTGCCGGAGGGAAAGAATCTCGTCGGCGCGTTCTGGCAACCCTCCGGTGTGATCTGTGATCTCGACTCGCTGGCGACGCTGCCCGAACGTGAGACGCGCTGTGGTCTCGGCGAGATGTCGAAGTACCACTTCCTCACCGGTGACGACCTGCTGGCGATGCCGCTCGACGAGCGCATCGCACGGTGCATCGAGATCAAGGCCGAGGTGGTCGCATCGGACGAGCGTGAGGGTGGACGTCGAGCCTTGCTGAACTACGGCCACACGCTCGCCCACGCACTCGAGATCGCCACCGACCACGACCTCGCCCACGGCGAAGCGGTCGCCATCGGACTCATCTTCGCCGCCGAGCTGGCCCGCGAACTCGACCGAATCGGCGACGACCGGGTCGAGGAGCACCGACGCATCGTGGCGGGGGAGTACGGGCTGCGGATCACACCACCGGAACGCCTCGACGTCGACGTTCTCATGGCACTGATGGCTCGCGACAAGAAGGCGCTCGACGGCCTGACGTTCGTGCTCGACGGCCTCGACGGGGTCGAGGTGGTCCACGACGTTCCGGAGACGGCCGTCCGCGCCACTCTCGACAGGTTTGTGACGAATGGTGTCTGACCCCAAACGTCACGCCGTGATCGATCATGGTCGACGGGTGGCGATGATCCGAGCCCGGCTGCCGCTGCCGAACGGCTGCAATGCCGTGCTGTTGACCGATCTCGTCGACGTGCGTTGGCTGACCGGGTTCACGGGCTCGAACGGCTGGGTGGTCCTGACGGTCGACGAGTTGATCCTCGGCACCGACGGTCGGTACGGCGACCGGGCACGCGCCGAGACCGCATCCAGCGGTGCGACGGTGGTCGCGGAGACATCGCGACCGAAGCTCCACGAACGGCTGGTCGAGTCGTTGGACCGATGTGACTCCGTCGGCCTCGATCCCGCCTCGATCAGCCACGCCGAGTGGCGGCGCCTCGCCGCCGACATCGCGCTGGAGCCGACCGAGTCCCCCGTCGGACTCCAGCGGCAGCTCAAGGACGATGCCGAGATCGAGCGGATGACCACAGCGGCTCACGCCGCCGACGCGGCACTCACCGAGGTCGAACCGGTCCTCTTCGGCACGGTCGACTCACCGGTCACGGAGGCCGACATCCGCAACGAACTCGAGTACCGCATGCGCTTGCACGGAGCCGACGACCGCAGCTACGACACGATCGTGGCGAGCGGTCCGGACCATGCCGCCCGGCCGCATCACGAGGCCACGCGACGCACGATCGTCGAGGGCGACACCGTCATCATCGACGTCGGCGCGCTGGTCGACGGCTATCACTCCGACATGACCCGCTCGTACGTGATCGGCGAACCGACGAACGCGCAGCGCGAGGTGTACGCGCTGGTCGAAGCGGCGCACGCGGCCGGCGTCGCAGCGCTGCGCCCCGGCATCTCCGCACGAGACCTCGACTCGGTCTGTCGGGATGTCTTCGGCGATGCCGGGTACGGCGACTGGTACCTCCATGGAACGGGCCATGGGGTGGGCCTGCAGATCCACGAATCACCGTTCCACTCGCAGGCGTCCGACGAGGTGATCGTCGCCGGAAACGTGGTGACCGTGGAGCCGGGGCTCTATCGTGTCGGCTTCGGTGGATTCCGAATCGAGGACCTCCTCGTCGTCACCGAAACCGGCTCGCAGCCACTCACGCACACGGTGCCACGACCATTCCCGGGCTGACTGACCCGAACCGACCGACACGCACCGAATCGACAAGGACCCGACCATGCCGCAGATCTCCGTCAACGACCTCAAGAACGGAATCACCCTCGAACTCGACAACGGACTGTTCCAGGTCGTCGAGTTCCAGCATGTCAAGCCGGGCAAGGGCGGGGCATTCGTCCGCACCAAGATCCGCAACGTCAGGACCGGAGCGGTCATCGACAAGACGTTCAATGCCGGCATCAAGGTCGAGCAGGCCATCGTCGACCGCCAGGACATGCAGTTCCTGTACAAGGACGGTGACGACTACGTGTTCATGAACACCTCGACCTACGACCAGATGAACGTGCCGAACGCTGCCCTCGGTGAGGCCGCCGACTACCTCACCGAGCAGATGGTCGCCCAGATCGCCCAGTACCAGGGCGAGATCATCGGCGTCGAGATCCCGGCGTCGGTCGAGCTGACGATCGCCGAGACCGAACCCGGCGTCCAGGGCGACCGGGTGTCCGGTGCTCGCAAGCCGGCGACCCTCGAGACCGGCAAGGTCCTGCAGGTGCCCCTCTTCGTCGAGCCGGGTGACAAGGTCAAGGTCGACACCCGCACCGGCGACTACATCACCCGGGTCTGACGCAGGGCTGACCGCATCTCATGGCCGTCATGCCGCGCCCCGACGATCGCTCGGATGCTCGCGAACGCGCCCTCTACCTGCTGTACGAGGCCTACTCGAAGGGGATCACGCCGGCTGACGCGCTGGCACTGCAGGTCCTGGAACCCGATCAACTCACGGTGCTGCTGGTGACCGGGGTCGGCGAGCACGTCGAACAACTCGACGCGGCGATCGCTGCGCGCGCGAAGGGTTGGTCGCTGGCCCGGATGCCGGTGCTCGACCTGAACGTGCTCCGTCTCGGAGCGTTCGAGCTGGCTCATCGTCCCGACGTGCCGGTCGCCGTCGCGATCGACGAGGCAGTCGAGCTGGCCAAACGGTTCTCGACCGACGACAGCGGCAAGTTCGTCAACGGGGTGCTCTCGGCGTTGGTCGGCGACCTGCGACAGTAGGGCGATGTCGGAGCCGACGACGATCGACGAAACGTCGACGAGCGGCGACGACGCCCGCGTCGACATCGACGTCCGGTGGTGGCACCGCGTGACACCGCCGACGGCACCCCAGGTCTTCCTCGCGGGCGCCGTCCTGATCTGGACGTGGTACTTCACCGTCCGATCGCTCAACATCCACCACGCCCTCGGCACCGCGACCTACGACTCGGCGCTCTACGACCAGGGGATGTGGCTGCTGTCGAGGTTCGACGCGCCGTTCGTGACCCTGATGGGTCGCAACCTGTTCGGCGACCACACCTCGTTCGTGCTGCTCTTCCTGGTTCCCCTGTACTGGATCGCGCCGGGGGCCTGGATCATGTTCACCGCCCAATCGGCGGCGATCGCCGCGGGCGCGATTCCCGTGTTCCTGTACGGCCGCCGCAGGTTGGGATCGGAGTGGTGGGCACTCGTGGGCGCCGCGGTCTACCTGCTGCACCCGGCGGTCGGATGGACGAACCTCGAGAACTTCCATCCCGATGCGTTCCTCGGCGTGTTCGTCGGGTTCGCGATCTACGCGGCACTGGAACGCAAGTGGCGTCTGTACGCCGTGTTCGTCGTGCTGTCGCTGCTGGTGAAGGAAGACGTGTCGCTGGTGATCGTGCCGCTTGGCATCTGGGTGGCGATCAGGCGCGATCGTCGCATCGGACTGCTCACGGTGTTCGGAAGCCTCGCGTTCATGGTCGTTGCGATGTTCGTGGTGATGCGCAGCCTGATCGGGGTGCCCACGCGGAACACCTGGCGCATTCCCTTCGGTGGCGTGCGGGGCCTGATCGACACCACGATCACGAACCCGACGCAGCTGGTCGAACACCTGCGGAGCGACGACCGGCCGTGGTATCTCGTGCAGATGACGGCGCCGTTCGCCTGGCTGTTCGCCAGGTTGCCCGACGTGGCACTGATCAGCGCTCTGGTGCTGTTCACGAACATCCTGAGCACGTTCTGGTACCAGTACCAGATCGACTACCACTACAGCCTGATCGCCGTGCCGGCACTGGCGATCGGCACGGTGTACGCGATCGGTGCGATGCGCGAACACGCCCTCCACCTCCGCGGACGGGCGCTCAGGGTGCCGACGAGACAGCTCGCGCTCGTCGTGCTGGCAGCGGCCGCGCTGGTGACCGCGTACCTCTGGGCGCCGATGCCGTGGGGTCGCACCCCGATGTTCTATGGCAACCGCGACAACGTGTATGCGACCTCGGCGCGCGAGCTGATCGAGTTGATCCCCGACGACGCGGTGGTGTCGGCCAACTACCGACTCACCCCCCACCTCGCGTACCGCCACGAGATCTACCAGTTCCCCGTGCCGTTCCGGGTGCTGCTCTACGGCCCCGACGCGTCGAGGGAGGGCGAGCGCCTCGCCGACCGGTCCGAACGTGTCGAGTTCGTGCTGTTGCCGGTCCGACTCGATGAGTCACTGGTGAACGACTGGCTCGCCGTCGACGAGGCCTTCACCGAGATCGCCCGCAACGAGATCTGGGTCCTCTACGAACGCGATCGCTCCGTCGTCCTTCCAAACTGAAGAGCACGAGGGCTCGGACGGCTGCTGCGCTCAGCGCGGGCCGCGTATGAGTTGGCCCGGAAGTTCGCCCGTGAACTCGTCGTGGTCGACGATCTGGACGCCGGCGACGAAGGTGGCGTCGTACCCACGAGCCTTCTGCACCAGGCGACGAGCGCCCGCCGGGAGATCGTGAGCCATGCGGGCAGCACCGAAGGTGAGGTGCTCGTAGTCGATGACGTTGATGTCGGCGCGCAGACCTGGCGTCGAGCGCGCCGCGGTCGCCGAGGCCGTAGAGCTCAGCGGTCTCCTGGGTCTGGCGGTGCACGACGTACTCGAGCGGCAGCTTGGGGCCGCGCGAGCGGTCCCGGGTCCAGTGCGTCAGCATGAAGGTCGGCGTCCCGCCGTCGCACACGACCCCGCAGTGGGCGCCGGCATCGGCGAGGCCCATCCGCGTCCCTGGATGCCTGTGCACCTCGTAGCTGAACGACAGATCGCCGTAGGCGTAGTTGAAGAACGGGGTGAGCACGATGCCGTTGCCATCGTTCGCCGCCAGCTGATCGATCATCAGGTCTGTCGCACGTACACCGGTGCGCTCGGCGACCGCCGCCAGCGAATGATCGGCAGGCGGTTCGTAGTCGATGTCACCGTCCTCGACCGCCCAGAACCGGTCGAGCCGGTCGAGCACGAGCATCTGATACAGGTCACCGCCCTCCGCTGGCGCCGCGGCGAAGGCGTCCCGCAGCGAGGGATCGGCGAGCGCCGCCGCCCGCTCTGCGAGTGGAAGCGCTGCGATCGCTTCGTAGGCGGGATGGAAACCCAGTGGATTGAAACTGCCTTCCAGGCACATCAGGAGCCCGACCACCCGGCCGGCGACCTGCGCAACGATCGGGATCCCTTCGTCGTGCGCCTCGTCGAGCAGCGCGAGCACGTCCTTCCAGAGGTCGGGTGCGTCGTCGGGCTGGTTCAGGTTCACGCTGATCGTCCGTCCGGTGCGACGGGCGAGTTCCTTCATCCACGGCCACTCCTCGATCGGGAGGTGGGCATGATCGGGGGCGAACTGGAAGACTCCGTGGCCGGCTCGGGCAAGGGCGTCGGCGATGCCGAACAGCTCGTCGCGATCGGCGTTGGTGCCCGGCACGAGCTCACCGGACTTGGATCGATGAATCGGCGTCCGGGAGGTCGAGAACCCGAGCGCCCCGGCCCGAAGACCGCGTTCGACGATGTCGGCCATCGCAGCGATGTCGTCGTCCGTCGGTGGTTCATTGGCGGCGCCCCGATCCCCCATCACGTAGCCACGAACGGGACCGTGCGCGATCTGGGCGCCGATGTCGATCACGAACTGGCGCTGGTCGAGCGCATCGAGGTACTCCTCGAACGATTCCCAGTCCCACGTCAGACCCTCCGTCAATGCCGTCCCGGGGATGTCCTCGACGCCCTCCATCAGCTCGATCAGCCACTCGTGACGGTCAGGGGCGGCCGGAGCGAATCCGACGCCGCAGTTGCCCATCACCACGGTGGTGACGCCGTGCCAGGACGAGGGCGTCAGGTATGGGTCCCACGATGCCTGGCCGTCGTAGTGGGTGTGGATGTCGACCCATCCTGGCGTGACGAGCTTCCCGGATGCGTCGACGACGCGCGTTGCGTCACCGACTTCCTGTCCCGAATCGGCATCGACCACCGCAGTGATCATCCCGTCATTCACCACCACATCGGCGACGCGGCCGGGTTCGCCGGTTCCGTCGACCACGAATCCGCCGCGGATCACAAGATCATGCATGCCGTCGACAGTAGTTGCTGCTACGTTCGGGCTCACCGTGAAGCGAGTCCCGTGAGGCTCGCACGGAGGAGAAGAGATGGCTGCTGACAACCCAGCCGCGGGCGCCAAACAGGTGCTCGGGCCTGACGACGTGCGACGAGCCGTCACCCGAATGGCTCACGAGATCATCGAGCGCAACCGCGGCGTCGACGGTGTCGTACTCGTCGGCATCGCTCACGGAGGCGTCTGGCTCGCCGATCACCTCGGCGCCGAGATCGAGCGGATCGTCAGCAGCGGGGAAGAACCCAGTGCGACGGTCCTGGTCGGTTCGGTCGATGCGAGCCTGTACCGCGACGACATCGGGTTGCGACCCGTGAGCCCCGCAGCGGTCAGTGACCTCCCAGGAGACATCGACGGCGCGACGGTGGTGTTGGTCGACGACGTGCTCTACACCGGGCGAACCGTCCGTGCGGCGCTCGATGCCGTTTCCGACTACGGCAGACCCCACGCGGTGCAGTTGGCGGTGCTCGTCGACCGTGGCCACCGCGAACTCCCGATTCGGCCCGACTTCATCGGCAAGAACCTGCCGACGAGCGCCGACGAACGGGTCACCGCCAGCGTCGATGGCGTGGTGATCTCGTGACGGCTTCCCGGTCGCTGCTGACGGTCGACGACCTGGGCGCCGACGGCATCGTGCGCATCCTCGATCTCGCCGACCACATGGCCGAGGTGAACCGCCGTCCCAATCCGAAGGTGCCGGCGCTGCGGGGAAAGACCGTGTGCAGCGTCTTCTTCGAGGACTCGACACGCACTCGCCTGAGCTTCGAGACCGCGGCCAAACGGCTGTCGGCGGACACGATGACGTTCGCGGTGTCGCAGTCCAGCCTCAACAAGGGCGAGAGCCTGCGCGACACGATCGAGACGATCGCCGCGATGGGTGTCGATGCCTTCGTCGTTCGTCATCGATCGAGCGGCGCGCCACGACTGATCGACCAGTGGACGCAGGCGAGTGTGATCAACGCCGGCGATGGTTGGCACGCACATCCGACGCAGGCCCTGCTCGACACCTACACCGTGCGGAGTGCCCTCGGCAGGACCGGCGGGCTCGACGGTCTTCGGATGGCGATCGTCGGCGACGTCAAACACAGCCGCGTCGCCCGCAGCACGATCGCTGCGATGCGGACGCTCGGCGTGCACGTCACCGTCGTGGCGCCACGCACGCTGCTGCCACCCGATGTGGGCAGCTCGTTCGCCGATGCCGTCACCGACCGCCTCGACGACGTGATCGGCGACGTCGACGTGCTCTACCTCCTGCGGATGCAGCAGGAGCGCATGAACGAGGCACTGGTGCCGAGCCTGCGTGAGTACACCGCTCGTTTCGGCTTGACGGCGCATCGAGCGTCCGCCTTGTCGCCGCAGACGCTGATCATGCATCCGGGTCCGATGAATCGCGGCGTCGAGATCGCCGTCGATCCCGCCGAGCTGCCCGGTGCCGTGATCACCCAGCAGGTCACCAACGGCATCGCTGTGCGGATGGCCGTGTTGTTCGACCTCCTGGGCTCCGGCACCGCCGCCGCCGACTCCGACATCACCAGCGAAGGAGGCTCATCGTGAGCCTGTTGATCATCGGCGCCCGCGTCATCGATCCCAGTGGAGAACGACGCGTCGACCTGCGTGTCAACGGCGCGTCGATCGAGGAGGCCGCCGACCAGTTGTCGCCTTCCGAGGGTGACGACGTGATCGACGCGCGTGGACTCGTCGTGTCACCCGGCTTCGTCGACCTGCACGTGCACCTGCGCGAGCCGGGACGCGAAGAGGCCGAGACGATCGAGACCGGCAGTCGAGCTGCTGCGCTCGGCGGGTTCACCGCCGTGGTCGCGATGCCGAACACCGACCCGACACAGGACAGCGTCGAAGTGGTCGACTTCGTGCGGCGTCAGGGCGAACGTGCAGGACTGTGTGAGGTACTGCCATCGGGGTCGATCACCGTCGGCCGCGGCGGCGCGCATCTCACCCCGTTCGCGGAACTCGCTGCCGCTGGCGTCAAGATCTTCACCGACGACGGCAACGGCGTCCAGGACCCGCTGCTGATGCGCAGGGCACTCGAATACGCCGACGGGCTCGGGATCACGTTGGCCCAGCACTGTGAGGTCGAACGGCTCACCGAAGGCGCCGTGATGCACGAAGGGTCGTGCTGCAGTCGGCTCGGCTTGCCGGGCTGGCCGTCGATCGCCGAGGAGCTGATGCTGCACCGCGACATCGAACTGGTACGCCTCACCGGGGTCGGCATGCATTTCCTGCACCTGTCGACGGCCAAGAGCGTCGAGCTGGTGCGCGCAGCGAAGGCCGACGGCCTCCCGATCACCGCCGAGGCAACGCCCCATCACTTCAGCCTCACCGACGAGCGGCTCGAGACGTATGACGCGCTCTACAAGGTCAATCCGCCGCTGCGCACCGGCGATGATCTCGCCGCGATCCGGGCCGGACTCGCCGACGGCACGATCGACGCGATCGCCACCGACCACGCACCGCACGCCCCCGAGACCAAGGAGCAACCGCTCGACCAAGCGCCGCCGGGCATGCTCGGGCTCGAGACCGCACTCGGGGTGTCGCTGGTGTCGCTCGACATGGAGCTCGCCGAGGTGGTCGCCGCGCTGTCATGGAAGCCGGCAGCGATCGCCGGCGTGGACGATCGTCACGGTCGCCCGATCGCACCTGGTGAGCCTGCCAACCTCACGATCTTCGACCCCGACGAGGTGTGGGAGGTCGTGCCGGCGCGTCTGGCCAGCAAGAGCCGCAACACGCCATATGTCGGCCTGCCGCTGCGAGGGCGCGTCCACCACACGATCTTCAACGGCACGCCCGTCGTCCGAGGCGGAGTGGCGGTTCACTGATGAATGTTCATGCACTAGACTGGATAAAGATGCAACCACCCGTACCTCTTCGCCGTCGGTGTGACCCCCGACGTTCGCACGGCTCCTCGTCGCTCACGCACCGTCTCGTCGGAGGTGTGTCGTGATCCGCGAGGGCGCCCTCGTGCTCGCTGACGGCAGCGTGTTCGAAGGCGAACTGATCGGCGCCGACGCTTCGATCGCCACCGGCGAGGTCGTGTTCAACACCGTCCTCAGCGGCTACCAGGAAGTGATCACGGATCCGAGCTACGCCGGGCAGATCATCACCTTCACCACGCCGCACATCGGCAACTACGGCGTCAACGCTGCCGACTTCGAGTCGCGAGGCACGTTCTGTCGCGGCATCGTGGTGCGCGAACTCGCTCGGCGCCACAGCAACCATCGCGCCGAATCGACGCTGGACGCGATGCTGGTCCGACACGACGTCCCCGGCATCGCGGGGATCGACACCCGGCGTCTCACGAGGATCCTGCGCGACACCGGCGCAATGCCGGGCGCCTTCGGGTCGGCGAGCGAGGTCGAGTTACGCGCGGCGGCCGACAGCGAACCGGGAACCGACGGCATCGACCTGGTGCGCCAGGTGACCGCGCCGGAGGGGTACACCGTTGCGGCGCTGGATCCGGACAATCGCACTCGGATCGTCGCGATCGACTACGGCATGAAGCGCAACATCGCGGTCAACCTGTCGCGCTACGGCACGGTCGAGGTCGTACCTGCGACCACGAGAGCCGCTGACATCCTCGCTCGCACTCCCGATGGAGTCTTCCTCAGCAACGGACCCGGCGACCCGGCGATGGCCCCCTACGGAGTCGAGGCAATCCAGGGGTTGCTCGGCAACGTGCCCATCTTCGGGATCTGCCTGGGTCATCAGCTGCTCGGTCGGGCGATCGGCGCCGGCACCGTCAAGCTGCCCTTCGGCCACCACGGCGGCAACCACCCGGTGCGCAACATCGCGACCGGCAAGGTCGAGATCACGAGTCAGAACCACAACTTCGCCGTCGATCCCGACTCGCTGTCGGGCAAGGCGACGATGACCCACGTCAACCTCAACGACGGCGTCTGTGAAGGGCTGCGCGTCGACGGCGAGCTGGCGTTCAGCGTCCAGCACCACCCCGAGGCGAACCCCGGGCCACACGATTCGCACTACCTCTTCGAGGAGTTCGCCGACATGATCCGACACGCTGCGCCCGCGGTGGGAGGTGGTCGCTGATGCCGAAGCGCACCGACATCCACTCGATCCTGATCATCGGTTCGGGCCCGATCGTGATCGGCCAGGCCTGCGAATTCGACTACTCCGGAACCCAGGCGTGCCGCGTGCTGCGCGACGAGGGCTACCGCGTGATCCTCGCCAACTCGAACCCGGCGACGATCATGACCGACCCCGACTTCGCCGACGCCACCTACGTCGAGCCGCTCACCTGGGAGGTCGTCTCGGCGATCATCGATCGTGAACAGCCTGATGCGGTGTTGCCGACCCTCGGTGGTCAGACCGGGCTCAACATCGCGATGGAGCTGTTCGAGCGCGGCCTGATCGGCGTGCCGGGCAAGCCCGAGATGATCGGAGCGAACGCCGAAGCGATCGCGACCGCAGAAGACCGCGAGATCTTCAAGCAGGCCATGCTCGGAATCGGTCTCGACTGTCTCCGATCCGGCACGGCCCACACGATGGACGAGGCCCGCGAAGTGATTGCCGACATCGGGCTGCCCGCGGTGATCCGCCCCGCGTACATCCTCGGTGGACGTGGCACGGGGATTGCGTTCACGCCGGAGGAGTTCGAGCGCATCGCCTCCAACGGCCTGACGGCGAGTCCGATCAGTGAGATCCTCATCGAGGAGTCGGTGTACGGCTGGAAGGAGTACGAACTCGAGGTGATGCGTGACCACGCCGACAACTGCGTGATCATCTGCGGGATCGAGAACGTCGACCCGATGGGCGTACACACCGGCGACTCGATCACCGTCGCCCCCATCCAGACCCTCACCGACGTCGAGTATCAGCAGATGCGCAACTCTGCGCTGGCGTGCATCCGACGCGTCGGCGTCGAGACCGGCGGCTCCAACGTGCAGTTCGCAGTCGAGCCGAGCACCGGACGCCAGGTCGTGATCGAGATGAACCCACGCGTCTCGCGGTCGTCGGCGTTGGCCTCGAAGGCGACCGGTTTCCCGATCGCGAAGATCGCTGCCCGCCTCGCCGTCGGCTACACGCTCGACGAGATCCCCAACGACATCACCCAGACCGCCACGTCGTCGACACCCGCGAGCTTCGAGCCCGTCATCGACTACGTGGTCACCAAGATCCCTCGTTGGGCATTCGAGAAGCTGCCCGGCGCCTCCGGCGTGCTGGGGACGCAGATGCAGTCCGTCGGTGAGGTGATGGCGATCGGACGCACGTTCCCCGAGAGCCTCCAGAAGGCCCTCCGCTCCCTCGAGCAGGGTCGACTCGGGCTGGGTTGCGACCCCGCCGAGGCGCAACTCGACGAGCTCTCCGACGACGAACTGCTCGCCCAAGCGGCGATTCCGACGGCAGACCGCATCCAGCAGGTGGGTTCGTTGCTCCACCGTGGGGTGTCCATCGATGCGGTGTACGAGGCGACCTGGATCGATCCGTGGTTCCTCGACCAGATGTCGCTGATCTCCGAGGAGCGCGTCGCGCTCATCGAGGCCGGGCTCGCCGACATGACCCGTCGGAGCTGGAGGCGAGCGAAGCGGCTCGGGTTCTCCGACGCGCAACTCGCCCATCTCTGGTCGGTGGCCGAAGACGACGTTCGTGCCGCCCGTGAGGCGGCCGGGGTCGTGCCCACGTACAAGACGGTCGACACGTGCTCGGCCGAGTTCGCCGCAGAGACGCCCTACCACTACTCGACCTACGAGGACGAGAGCGAAGTCCGTGCATCGGGCGCACGCAAGGTCGTGATCCTCGGCTCGGGTCCCAACCGCATCGGCCAGGGCATCGAGTTCGACTACTGCTGCGTGCATGCCTCGTTCTCGCTGCGCGACGCCGGATTCGAGACCATCATGGTCAACTGCAACCCCGAGACCGTGTCGACCGACTACGACACCTCGAGCCGGCTGTACTTCGAACCGCTGACCAAGGAAGACGTCCTCAACGTCATCGCCGTCGAGCGGCCCGAGGCGGTCATCGTGTCGCTGGGCGGCCAGACGCCGCTCAAACTGTCGGGTCTGATCCCGCCCGAATTGGTGGCGGGCACGTCGCCCGACTCGATCGACGCGGCAGAGGACCGCGAGCGCTGGAACACGATCTGCGACGAGCTGAGGATTCCGCAGCCGCCCGGGGGCACCGCAATCGATCTCGAGCAGGCGCTGGCGATCACCGACGAGATCGGTTTCCCGGTGCTCGTGCGACCGAGTTATGTGCTCGGCGGACGGGCGATGCAGATCGTCCACGATCGCAACCACCTGGCGAGGGCGATGGAGGAGCTCGCTGGGTTCGGGAGCCTCGGCAAGGAGGGCGGTCTGTCGGCCGAACGCCCGGTCCTGATCGACCGTTTCCTCGCGGATGCCACCGAGGTCGACGTCGACGCGATTCGCGATCACACGGGCGAAGTGCTGATCGGCGGCGTGATGGAGCACGTCGAGGAAGCCGGCGTGCACTCGGGCGACTCTGCGTGTGCGCTGCCCCCGCCGACACTGCCGTCGTGGGTCGTCGAAGTGATCGAGTCGTACACAACGGCGATCGCCAAACGGCTCGACGTGCGCGGCTTGATCAACGTCCAGTACGCCGTGATGGGAACGACGGTCTACGTGATCGAAGCCAACCCGCGTGCGAGTCGCACGGTGCCGTTCGTGGCGAAGGCGACCGGCGTCCCGCTCGCGAAGGTTGCCACCAGGGTGATGCTCGGCGCCACACTCGCCGAACTCCGCAGCGAAGGTCTCCTGCGCGACCCCGTGGGCGGCCATGTTGCAGTCAAGGAAGCGGTGATGCCGTTCAACCGGTTCCCAGAGGTCGACCCGGCTCTCGGCCCCGAAATGCGCTCGACGGGTGAAGTGATGGGCATCGCCGACACGTTCGGGCGCGCGTTCTACAAGGCCGAACTGGCCGCCGGGACGATCCTGCCCACGACGGGCACGGTGTTTCTCTCGCTGGCAGATCCTGACAAGCCCGCTGGATTGGTCGTGGCGAAGCGGTTCCGTGACCTCGGGCTGGGCATCGCGGCGACCGAGGGGACCGCGGCCTATCTGGCGGCCTTCGACTCTCCGGTCGACCAGGTGGTGGCCAAGGTGCAGGAGATCGGCGACGACGGCGAGGCGGGGGTGACCGCGGTCGACCTGATCGCCGACGGCAAGATCAGCTTCGTGGTGAACACTCCCCGTGGGGCGCTCGGACGCAGCGACGGCGAGCAGATCCGCAAGGCCGCCAGTCTGCACCGCGTGAGCTGTGTGACCACGGTCGACGCGGCGCTGGCGGCGGTCCAAGGTCTGTCCGAACGCACCGGCGAGGTCCTCACGGTCAGGACGCTCCAGGAGTACCACGCCGGCGCCGACACGAAGACGGTGGCGACGGCGCCGTGATCGACACCCGGGTCAGCGTCGGGAGCCTCGAATTCGATGCCCCCGTGATGACAGCGTCGGGAACCGCCGGCTACGGCACCGAACTCGCGGGCCACCTCGATCTCGGTTCGCTGGGGGCGTTCGTCACCAAGTCGCTGGCGGCGTACGAATGGCCGGGCAACCCGGCGCCGCGTCTGCATCCGACGCCCCAAGGGATGATCAACGCCGTCGGACTCCAGGGTCCCGGGGTGCAGTACTGGTTGGATCACGTCGTCGGCGACCTCGTGGCGAGCGGGGCCACGGTGGTCGTGAGCATCTGGGGACGCAGCGTCGACGACTATGCGCAGGCCGCGGAACTTCTCGCAGCGGCTCCCGCCGGCGTGGTCGCCGTCGAGGTCAACCTGTCGTGCCCGAACCTGGAGGGGCGCGGTTCGATCTTCGCTCATGATGCGGCGCTGTCGGCCGAGGTGATCGCCGCGACCAGCGCGTGTGGCCGCCCCCGGTGGGCGAAGCTGAGCGCCAACACCGATCGGATCATCGACGTCGCCGATGCGGTCATGGCGGCCGGCGCAGAGGCGGTGACGTGCATCAACACGCTGCTCGGGTTGGCCTACGACCCTCGGACGCTTGCACCGACACTCGGGGCCGGTGGGGGAGGACTGTCCGGCAGAGCGATTCATCCCGTCGCCGTCCGAGCCGTCCACGACGTCCACCGAGCGCTTCCCGAGGTCCCGATCGTGGGCGTCGGTGGCGTCGCGTCGGCGTGGGACGCAGTCGAACTCATGCTGGCCGGCGCATCGGCCGTCCAGGTCGGTACTGCGTCGTTCGCGGATCCGGCGGCTGCGGCCAGGATTCAGGACGGACTGATTGCGTGGGCGGGTGAACGCGGATTGACCCGCCTCGCGGATCTCGCCGCGATAGCTTGATCTCATGGCAACACCCCCACAGCTGACCCCCGAGCAGCGTACGGCGGCGCTCGCCAAGGCAGCCGAAGCCCGAGCCGCTCGCGCCGAGATCAAGGCCCGCCTCAAGATGGGGTCGATGTCGCTCGCCGATGCCCTGTCCTCCACCGATGTCAACGTCGGCAAACTGAAGGTGGTGTCCCTGCTGGAGTCGCTCCCCGGCGTCGGCAAGGTCAAGGCCCGCCGGATCATGGAAGACATCGAGATCGCGGACAACCGCCGCGTGCAAGGCCTGGGCGCGCAGCAGAAGTCGAAGCTGCTCGAACTCCTCGGCTGACCGGTCCGGACCGTTGATCATCGTCGTCTCGGGCCCTGGCGGGGTCGGCAAGGGAACGATCGTCGATGCGCTCGTCCGGCGCGACGAACGACTGTGGCTCAGCCGCTCGTGGACCACTCGTGAACGGCGTCCGTCGGAAGCGGGCGACGCATATGTGTTCACCGACACGGCCACCTTCGAACAGCACATCGCCGACGGCGGCTTCATCGAGTGGACCGAGTTCCTCGGCAACTACTACGGGAGCCCGGTGCCCGAGCCGGGCAGCGATCAGGACATCGTGCTCGAAATCGAGGTCGATGGCGCCCAACAGGTCAAGAAGCTGTTCCCCGATGCACTGTTGTTGTTCGTGGTTCCCCCGTCTCGCGACGAGCAGGAGCGTCGCCTGCGCGGACGTGGTGACCCCGGCGACAAGGTCCTGGCCCGTCTGAAGAAGGCCGAGGTCGAAGAGCCGATCGGCCGTGCGCTCGCGGACCACATCGTGGTCAACGACGACCTCGACGACACGATCGAGGAGATGTTGCAGATCATCGAAGCCGCACGCGCCCGATAGGCTGGGATCCCTATGGCGCTCGACCACGACACGATGATCAATCCACCCATCGAGCAGCTGCTCGACAAGGTCGACTCGAAGTTCACCCTGGTCACGCTCGCGGCACGTCGGGCACGGAACATCAATTCGTACTTCAACCAGCTCGGCGACGGCCTCGGTCACATGATTCCGCCGCAGGTGTCGTCGGTGGCTCGCAAGCCCCTGTCGATCGGTTTCGAGGAGATCGCCCAGGAGAAGATCGTCTGGACCGAAGCTCCGGAGATCCCTGACGAGCCCGAATTCGATGCCGAGGCCGAGGCACAGGCGATCGCTGATGCCGAGGCTGCCGACGACTGAACGTTGGTCGGGTCGCGAGCGACCCACCGAACGAGCGGTGAAGGGGACGTCGATGCTCGCAGGCAAGCACATCGTGCTGGGAGTGACCGGCGGCATTGCGGCCTACAAGGCCGTCGACGTCTGTCGACGTCTCGTCGACGCCGGCGCCCATGTCGTGCCCGTCATGACGGAGGGCGCCGAACACTTCATCGGTCGCACCACGTTGAGCGCACTGGCATCGGAGCCCGTGCAGACCGAGCTGTGGGACAACGCAACGACGCCGATCCCGCATACCAAGATCGGGCAGGGCGCGGACCTGATTCTCGTCGCACCGGCGACGGCCCGCTTGCTCGCCGCGTATCGCATGGGCCTGTCGACCGACCTGCTCACCAACACGCTCATCGCCACGAGGGCGCCGGTGATGGTGTGTCCCGCGATGCACACCGAGATGTGGGAGCACCCGAGCGTGGTCGAGAACCTCGCTGTCCTGCGCGAGCGCGGCGTGCACGTCGTCGAGCCCGAGTCGGGTCGCCTCGCCGGTGGTGACGTCGGCGCCGGTCGACTGGCTGATCCGGCGACGATCGTGGCGGCGGCCGAGCAGCTTCTCGGACCAGGCGACCTCGACGGTGTCTCCGTGGTCGTGTCGGCGGGCGGGACCCGCGAGCCGATCGATGCCGTTCGGGTCATCGCGAACCGCAGCTCAGGAAAGCAGGGCTATGCGGTCGCCGCCGAGGCCGCGTGCGCGTGGGGCCCGCGTCACATTGGTGTCCACCGTCGGGTTGCCCACACCGTTCGGCTGTGAGCTCGTCGAGGTCGAGACCGCGGAACAGATGCGGGCGGCGATGACGGTCGCCTCGCAGGACCACGACGTGCTCGTGATGAGCGCGGCGGTCGCCGACTTCCGGCCGACGGCAGCTGTTGCCGGCAAGCTGAAGAAGCGCGACGGCGCCCCGCAGATCGTGCTGGAGCCGACGCCCGACATCCTGGCCGAACTCGGCGCCGGAAAGCGTTCCGGCCAGGTGCTCGTCGGCTTCGCCGCCGAGACCGACGACCTGATCTCCAATGCGACCGCCAAACTCGTCGCCAAGCGCCTCGATCTGATCGTGGCGAACGACGTCGGCGCCCCGCAGGTTGGCTTCGCTCACGACACGAATGCGGTTACGCTGTTACGGCCCGACGCGGAGCCTGTCGAGATCGACCTCGCATCGAAGCGAGATGTCGCTCGGGCCGTCATCGACACCATCGTCTCCATCCGCTCGACCCATCGACAGGACTTTGCATGAGCACGTACACCTTCACCTCCGAAAGCGTCACCGAGGGCCACCCCGACAAGATGGCCGACCAGGTCTCCGACGCCGTTCTCGACGCCATCCTCACCGAGGATCCCGACGGTCGAGTGGCCTGCGAGACGTTGCTGACCACCGGTCTGTGCGTCATCGCCGGCGAGATCACGACCTCCGCCTACGTCGACATTCCCAAGATCGCCCGCGAGACCATCAACGGGATCGGCTACGACAACGCCTCGTACGGTTTCGACGGCAACACCTGCGGTGTGATCGTGTCGATCGACGAGCAGAGCCCGGACATCGCCCAAGGCGTCGACACCAGCGAAGAGGTCCGCGGCGGCAAGTCGGGCGAGGACATGCTCAACCTGCAGGGTGCAGGCGACCAAGGCATGATGTTCGGCTACGCCTGCAACGAGACCGACGACCTGATGCCGCTACCGATCTGGACGGCGCATCGGTTGTCGGAACGGCTTGCCGATGTCCGCAAGTCCGGCCAGGTGCCCTACCTGCGCCCGGACGGCAAGACCCAGGTCACCTACGAGTACCACAACGGTTGGCCGGTGGCGCTGAAGGCCGTGCTGATCAGCACGCAGCATCAGGACGGCGTCGATCGCGACACGGTGATCCGTCCGGATCTGATCGACCAGGTGATCCGTCCGGTGATCCCCGAACGTTTCGCCGACGACGACTTCGAGATCTACGTCAACCCGACCGGCCAGTTCGTCCGCGGCGGCCCGTTCGCCGACGCAGGTCTCACCGGACGCAAGATCATCGTCGACACCTACGGCGGCATGGGTCGCCACGGCGGCGGCGCATTCTCGGGGAAGGATCCGAGCAAGGTCGACCGTTCCGCAGCGTACGCCGGCCGCTGGGTCGCCAAGCACGTCGTTGCGTCCGGCGCGGCCGACCGGTGCGAGGTGCAGCTCGCCTACGCGATCGGCATGGCGCAGCCGATGAGCATCCTCGTCGAGACCTTCGGAACGTCACACATCGACCCCGCCATGATCGAGGCAGCGGTCCGGTCGACGTTCGACCTGCGCCCGGGCGCCATCGTGCGCGACCTCGACCTCAAGCGCCCGATCTACAAGCGCTCGGCCGCCTACGGCCACTTCGGTCGGGACGGCTTCCCGTGGGAGGACCTGAGCCGCCTGGCCGAGTTCAAGAGCGCCGTCGGCGCCTGAGTCCGGTTCTGGGTCAGGTCCGGTGACCGACGTCGCCGGCGCGCCGACGGTTGCCACGGTCGTCCCCGACGTCACCGGACTCGACAAGCAGTTCGACTACCTGATCCCTCCTGAGCTGCGGGCTCACACCTGCGTCGGCACGATCGTGCGGGTCGAACTCCACGGTCGCCGGATCGGCGGCTGGGTGTCGGCGATCTCGAGTGAGCCCGCCGACGGGCGCTCGATCGAGTCGTTGAAACCGATCGCCAAGGTCACCGGCCACGGCCCGGCGCAGGAGTTGTTCGAACTCGCCCGGTGGGCATCGGTGCGATGGGCAGCTCGCCGGATTCGGCCCTTCCTGGTGACCGCGTCACCAGGAAGGGCCGTCACGGCGCTGCCCGTCGACCGCCGAACGGGGACGGCGCCGGCCCCTGCCTCGCCGGCGACGCGGCAGCTGCTCGAGAGCGGCGGAGGAGTGCTCCGGCTTGCGCCTCGGGTCGATGTGATGCCGACCGTTCTCGCTGCGGTGGCGTTCGGCCCCGCCCTGGTCGTCGCTCCAGAGCACGACCAGGTCTCGCTCTTGGCGACCCGGCTGCGTCGCGCGGGGCTCTCGGTGGCTGTCGTGCCGGAGGACTGGGCGACCGCGGCTGGCGGGGTCGATGTCGTGATCGGTACCCGCACCGCGGCCTGGGCGCCCTGCCCCGGTCTTGCTGCGGCCGTGGTGCTCGACGAGCACGACGAGGCGCTGCAGAACGAGCGAACCCCGACCTGGCACGCTCGCGACGTCGTTGCGGAGCGGTGCCGGCGGGCTGGCGTCCCGTTCGTCCTGGTGTCACCGGCGCCGACGTTGACCGCCGTCACCGAGTACGCGGATCGCGGCGTCGTGCACCCGTCGGCACCTCGCGAACGCTCCGGCTGGCCGCTGGTCACCGTGGTCGGGCGTACCGACGAGGACCCGTGGAAGCGCTCGCTGGTCACCTCGGCGCTGATCGAGCGGGTCCGGAACCCGGACCTGACGGTCGTGTGCGTCAGCAACATCACGGGTCGTGCACGCGTGCTCGCCTGCCGGTCGTGTCGCTCGTTGATCCGGTGCGAAACGTGCGATGCGGCGGTCGGCCTCGACGATGCCGGACGACTCACGTGTCGTCGCTGTGCCACCGTCCGCCCGTCGGTCTGCCAGGCCTGCGGGGCCAGCCGGTTCGCCAACCTCCGGCCGGGGGTCACACGACTGCGCGAGGAGTTGCAGGCCGCGGCGGCCCGTGCCGTCGTCTCGGTCACGGGAACGGACGTCGGGCCTCCGGCGCGCGCCGGCATCTACGTGGGCACCGAAGCCGTGTTGCATCGCATCCGATCGGCCGACGTCGTCGCCTTCCTCGAGTTCGACTCGGAGATGTTGGCACCCCGATTCCGGGCGAGCGAGCAAGCGATGGCCCTGATCGTTCGCGCCGGACGAATCGCCCCCGAGGTGATGATCCAGACCTTCACGCCGGACCACGAGGTGATCACCGCCGCCAGCACCGGCGACCCAGCGGCCATCCTCCCCAACGAACGCACGCGGCGCGAGCTGCTCGGACTCCCTCCGTTCGGCGCGCTCGCGGTCGTCTCCGGCTCGGGATCGAACGAACTGGTTGCGCAGCTCCCCGCCGACATCCAGGTCGGTGGCGACGGCGGGGATCGGTACCTCGTGCGTGCCGACGACTGGACGACGCTGGGCCGTGCGCTCAACGGTGTCGACCGTCCGCCCGGTGCTCGCATTCGCGTCGAAGTCGACCCTGCCCGCATCTGACCGCATCGCGCCCGAACCCGACCACCTTTGCGTGCAGATCTGGGTGGGACGGGCCACCAGAATCCGCACACAGGCGTGGTTGGCGGGAGCTCAGACGCCCATCTTCTCCTTCAGATGCTCGAGGACGGGGGTGTGCTCCGACTGGGGGCTGAACAGCACCAGGTTCGCATCCTCGTCGACGCGGACGCTGTGACCGGCCGGCCAGTGGAAGAGATCCCCGGTGGCGCAGACCTCGGTCGTGTCGTCGGTGTACGTGACGGTGACCGTTCCGTCGATCACGTAGCCCCAGTGGGCCGACTGGCACAGGTTGCCATGCAGGCCTTCGAGCAGCGGCGCGAGGTCGGCGCCCTTGGCCATGGTGAAGTACTCCGCGCCCATGACGCCGAAGGCTGCCCCGAAGTCGGTCTGTTGCCGAGCGATGGCGCCGGGAGCATCGATCTTGACCGGGACGTCGTTCTTGGTGATGTGCATCGTGGTTCTCCTGTTGTCCGTGTAGCCGGGCCCCGATGGCCCGATACAGCAGAGGCGTGACAATCGGTGTCACAATGCGACATGGCGACCGACCAACTCGCGGAGCGAGTCGAGGCCGCCCGCGCCGCAATCGGCCTCGCCGACTGGCGCCAGGCGCTCGCCTTGTTGGATGTCGAGGGCGCTCGAGAAGATCGGCCGATTGCCTCGAGGTGCTCGCTGAGGCGTCGTACGGTGCGGGAGAGTTCGAGGCGTGCATCGAAGCGTGGGAGGACCTGCATTCGCTCCTGGTCCGACGTGGCGATCGTCTCGAGGCCGGTCGGGCCGCGGCCATGGTCGCGTTGTACCTGATGATGGACACCGGGTTGATGGCTCCGGTGCGCGGATGGCTGCGAAGCGCGGAGCGGCATCTCGAAGACACCGGCGATCATCCGGTGCGAGCGATCATCGCGATGGTCCACGCCTACGAACGCTTCATGTGCGGATCGATGGACGAAGCGCGACGTGCATGCCGCCGCGGCAATCGAGCTCGGCGAACGTTTCGACGTGCGGCCAGCCGTCGTGATCGGACGTACCTGTATCGCACGGGTCACGATCTTCGATGGTGACCTCGACCTCGGACTCGGGTTGCTCGACGAGGTCGGAGCGGTCCTGATGTCCGGAGCCGTCGACCCGCTGACGACCGGGATGATGTACTGCGAGATCATCTGCGCGGCGCAGGGTCTCTTGATGCCGGACGTCGCGGCCCAGTGGACCGACGTCATGGAGCGTTGGCGTCACGGCGCCGCGATCGGGGGCATCAACGGCCGCTGCCGTGTGCATCGCGCCGAAGTGCTGCGGATGAGCGGCACGTGCGACCTCGCGGAGGCCGAAGCGATTGCGGCGTGTGACGAACTGCGACCGTGGATGCGACGCGAGTACGGGTGGCCCCTCGTCGAGCTGGGCAACATTCGTTTCCGCACCGGCGACCTCGACGGCGCCGAGGAGGCGTACCAGGAGGCACTCGAGCACGCCTGGTCGCCGCAGCCAGGACTGGCGCTGGTGTATCTCGCTCGTGGTGACGCCGACCTGGCCGCAACGATGATCGGCGACGCCGTCCAACACCCGATCGACATCCCCTCGAAGGAGCGCCCCCCGTACGGACCACTGAGGCTGGCACCTCTGCTGGAGGCACAGGTGGAGATCGCCGCGGCGCGAGGCGACCACGCCACCGTGCGTCGAGCTGCCGCACAGCTGCGCTCCACCGCTGAGCAGTATCCGTCGGCCATGCTTCGAGCGATGTCGTTGCTGGCGGACGCCCGCCGCTGTCTGGTCGAACCCGAGCCCGACGCCGGTGGGGCGGTGGCTGCCGCACGGGCCGCCGTCGAGGAGCTCGATGTACTCGGCGCACCGTTCGAGGCCTCCATGGCCAGATTGGTGACCGCCGACAGCTATGACCTGAGCGGCGATCCAGAGCGTGCGGACGCGCACCGACGCGCGGCGAGAGATGCGCTTGCGTCCTTCGGCTCGGAGGCGTGGGCGGAGCGTGTCGATGGGCTGATCGGCGAGGGAACGCCAACGCCGGGAGATGCCTCGGAGCCGGCATCCTGCGCGGTGTTCCGGTGCGAGGGAGACATGCGAACCATCGGATGGGGTGACGTCGAGGTCATCGTTCGGGACCTCAAGGGTCTGAAGTACATTGAGCGCCTGCTCGCCGCCCCGGGGCGGGAGATCCACGCGGCGGAGCTGGTGCGCCTGGAAGAGGGCGCCGGCGGGCCCGAACATGTCGACGTGGGAATTCCCGTCCTCGACGAGGCCGCCAAGGAGGCCTATCGGCGGCGATTGATCGACGTCGACGACGACATCGCCGAGGCCGAGGCCGCCAACGACATCGGTCGGGCGGAGCTCGCTCGGCGGGATCGGGAGTACCTCGTGGCCGAGTTGCGTCGGGCTGTCGGCCTCGGCGGTCGAGACCGCAAGGTGCTCGACGACGGCGAACGGGCGCGGGTGAGTGCGACGCGCTCGATCCGGTACTCGCTCGCACGGTTGGCCGACTCCGCGCCCGCGGTCGCGGCCCACCTGCAGCAGCACATCCACACGGGCACGTTCTGTTCCTACGAGCCCGACGCGCTGCGTCCGGTCACCTGGGAGATCTGACCCCCTCACGTTGGTTTGCAGATCCGGAGGGACGGTTCACCGAGATCCGCACGACAACGGCTCAGCGCCGGTCGGTGAGCGCGTCGAAGTGGGCGTCGTCAATGTTGCCGCCCGACAAGATGATGCCGACCCGGTGGGTCCCGAATCGGGACGGGTCATCGAGTACGGCCGCGAGACCGGCAACGCCGCTCGGTTCGAGACGGCGCCCGAGGAGATCGAGGGCGACGCGCATCGCCTCGACGAGTTGATCGTCGCGAACCGTGACGACATCGTCCACGAGCCGCCGGTTGATCGCAAAGGTCGCGTCGCCGGGCGCGGTCACCGCGAGGCCGTCCGCGATCGTGTCCGGCTGGTCGATCCGTACCGGATGGCCGGCGGCGAACGACTGCCGTGTGTCGTCGGCGGTCGCCGGCTCGACACCGATCAGTGCGCACTCGGGATCGAGTTGGCGCAGTGCGGACGCGCACCCGGCCATCAGCCCACCGCCCGACATCGGGACCAGGAGCACGTCGAGCGCCCCGACCTGCTCGTGGAGCTCCACTGCTGTCGTACCCTGGCCCGCCATCACCCGTGCGTCCTCGAACGGGTGGACGAACGTCGCTCCCGTGTCCGCGACCTGCCGGCGCGCTCCCGCTTCGCGATCGGGTGTCGATCGGTCGAAGGTGACGATGTGGGCGCCGAATCGTTCGATCAAGGCCCGCTTGGCAGCCGGGACGTCAGCGGGTACGTGCACGGTCGCCACGATGCCGAGGATCTGCGCGGCGCACGCGACCGCTGCGCCATGGTTTCCCGACGACACCGCAACGACGCCGAGCTCCCGATCGTCGATCGAGATGGCCGACAGGCGGTTGAAGGCGCCGCGGAACTTGAACGCCCCGGCGCGCTGCTGCGATTCGTCCTTGCTGTGCACGGTGGCGCCGACCAGGGCATCGAGAGCGTCCGAGCGCAGCACAGGCGTCACGACCGCCTCCGGGGAGATCACGGCCGCGGCCCGTCGGATGTCGTCGAGCGGGATCATTCGCGGGGACCCTGCATCATGGTTCGATGTCGCGTCGAATCGTGAACAGCCGGTAGCCGGCCTTCGAACCGACGCGATCGCATCGATAGCCGAGCTCGACCAGCCACCGCTGCAGCGAATCGGCTCCCAGGTGTCTCTGGACCACCAGCGATGCGAACCCGTCCGTGTCGAGTCGGCTGAGCCAGAGTTCGAGCAGGTCGTGGAGCGCCGCCTTGCCGATACGGATCGGCGGGTTCGACCAGATGGTCGAGAACCGCAGATCAGGGGGAACGTCGTCGGGTGCGACGACCCGGACGTTGGACACAGCGTTGCGCTCGGCGTTCCGGATGCACAGCTCGCGGGCTCGCGCGTTGATGTCGACGGCCCACACCGTCGCCTGAGGTGAGCGACGCGCCATCGTCAGTGCGATCGGCCCGGCGCCGCAACCGAGATCGAGCAGATCTCCGCTCGCTGCGATCGGCAGGTTGGCGCGCAGCAGCATCGAGGTGGCGGTGTCGAGATGGCCCCGCGAGAACACGCCGCGATCGGTCTCCATCACGAATGCGGTGTCGGGCAGTGTGACGTCGACCGTCACCGGCTCGGACGCGACGTCGGGCTGATCGTCGAAGTACTGGCCCGAGGTGGAACCGTCACGGTCGGCGGACACTCCCGTAGCCTGGCAGAGATGTCGTACACAATCCGCACATACGGCGATCCGGTGCTGAAGACGAAGGCGTCGCCCGTCGACGACGTCGACGGAAAGGTGATCCGCCTGGTCGACGCGATGTTCGACACGCTGGTCGATTCCGGCAACGGGATCGCCCTCGCGGCACCGCAGGTCGGTGTGCAGAAGCAGGTCGTCGTCTGGGACATCGACGAGAACCCGCTGGCGATCATCAACCCCGAGGTCGTCGAGTCCGACGGCGAGTGGGTCTACGACGAAGGCTGCCTGTCGATTCCGGGCCTCTACGTCGAGATGCTGAGGCCGAAGACGGTGCTGGTCCGCGGCGTCGACCTCGACGGCGAGATCATCGAGATCGAGGCCGACGAACTCGAAGCGCGCATGTTCCAACACGAGATCGACCACCTCAACGGCGTGCTGATGTTCGACCGTCTGGAAGGCGATCAGCGCAAGGACGCAATCCGGGAATACCGCCGGATCGAGGAGGAAGCGAGCCGCCAGGCCGCCCGATCTCCGATCCGTCGACGTCTCGGCCTGGGCTGAGCGAGCGCGTGAAGCTGGTCTATCTGGGCACTCCTGACATGGCGGTCGCGCCACTGCGGGCGCTCGTCGACGCCGGCCACGAGGTTGTCCTGGTCGTCACCCGGCTCGACAAGCGGCGGGGGCGTGGGAGTGCGACGGCGCCGAGTCCGGTGAAGGAGGCAGCGCGAGACCTCGGCCTCGCGGTGTCGCACGACGTCGAGGACGTGCTCACAGCCGTGCGAGACGGCGGCGCCGAGCTGGGCGTCGTCGTGGCGTTCGGCCAGATCATCAAGCCGCACGTCCTCCACGAGATCCCGATGATCAACCTGCACTTCTCGTTGCTGCCGCGGTGGCGCGGTGCCGCACCGGTCGAGCGAGCGATCCTCGCCGGGGACGACGTCACCGGCGTCTGCGTGATGGCGCTCGAAGAGGGTCTCGACACCGGCGGGGTCTACGCGCGCCGTGAGGTCCCGATCGGGCCCGAGACCACAGCTGCCGAGCTGCGAACCGACCTCGTCGAGGTTGGCACGAGACTGCTCGTCGACACGCTCGCCCGCCCGATGGGGGAGTGGATCGACGATCCGCAACCGCAGACCGGCGAGGTCACCTACGCGGCGAAGTTCACCTCAGCCGACTTCGAGATCGACTGGACCCTGCCGGCGGCAGACGCGCACCGCCTGATCCGCGTGGGCGGCGCGTGGACGACGTTCCGGGGCAAGCGACTGAAGATCAACGAGGCGGCCCTGGTCGACGGCCGGGTCGTCCCGGTGGTCGTCCAACCGGAGGGCAAGGCGGCGATGGCGTTCGACGCCTGGCGCAACGGCGCACAGCCGAAGGCGGACGAACTGTTCGGCGACCTGTGAGTGCGGCCTCGGACACCGGCGGTCGCAGCGCCCGACGGGTGGCGCTCGACGCGTTGCGACGCATCGAATCGGACGGCGCCTACGCGAACCTCGTCCTCGGCCCCATGCTCACGTCCTCCGGTCTCGGCGACATGGATCGGCGATTCGTCACCGAGCTGGTGTACGGCACGACCCGGATGCGACGGGCCTGTGATGCGGTCGTCGATCGGTTCGTCACGTCGCCACCCGACGAGGCCACACGCTCGGTTCTCCGTCTCGGGGCGTACCAGTTGGTGTTCGCCGGAGTGGCCCCGCACGCCGCAGTGAGCGAAACCGTCGGGCTCGCGCCGAAGCGCACCCGCGGTTTCGTCAACGCCGTGCTGCGCAAGGTGGCCCGGCTGTCGACGGCCGAGATGGCGTGGCCGTCCGAGGGCGCTCGGCTCAGTTATCCGGACTGGATCGTCGACGTGTTCCAGGCGGAGCTCGGTGACGACGCCGTGCCTGCGCTCGAACGGATGAATCAGGCACCGCCGGTCACCGAACGGACCGACGGGTACGTGCAGGACGAGTCGTCCCAGTGGGTCGCCGCCGCGGTCGAGGCAAGCGGCGACGAGCTGGTGCTCGACGTGTGCGCTGCGCCGGGTGGCAAGGCGACCGCGATCGCCACGGGCGGGGCCACGGTGATCGCCAACGACCAACGAGTCGGTCGGGCGCGGCTCGTCGCCGACAACGTCCGCACACTCGGCCTCGAGCTGCCGGTGGTCGCTGCCGACGGTGTCCACTCACCATTTCGTTCGGCGTCGTTCGACGCGGTTCTGCTCGACGCGCCCTGTTCGGGGCTCGGTGCACTCCGACGGCGGGCCGACGCCCGTTGGCGGATCCAGCCCGGGGACGTCGCCGATCTCGCGGTGCTGCAGCGCCAACTCCTGGAGTCCGCCGCCGGCCTCGTGGCGACCGACGGGCGATTGGTGTACAGCGTGTGCACGATCACCGCGGTGGAATCGGTCGACCACCCGACGCCGAGGGGCTTCGAGGTCGACCCGACCCCACCGCCGGTCGGGAGATGGCGGCCGTTCCGGCAGGGCTGGCGGGTGCTGCCCCAGGACGCCGACACCGACGGCATGGTGATGATTCGGTACCGTCGGTCGCCGTGAACGAATCCGTGAGCCACGAGTCCCCGCCGCGTGCGAAGGTCCTGACGGTCAGCGACGGGGTGATGCGCGGCACCCGCGACGATCTCAGCGGTCGGGCGCTGGTCGAGCATCTCTCGGCGAACGGATTCGAGGTGACCGACCACCGGGTCACCGCCGACGGGGCCGATCTGGTCGCAGCGGCGATCACCGGGATGGCCGAGGGGTTCGCGGGCCTGATCGTGTCGACTGGCGGGACCGGTTTCGCTCCGCGTGACCAGACCCCCGAGGGAACGCGCTCGGTGATCGAACGCGAGGCCCCGGGCATCGCCGAGGCGATGCGGCTGTGCAACCCGCTCGGGCGGCTGTCCCGGGGCGTTGCCGGCATCCGAGGACAGGCGATCATCGTCAACACGCCCGGCAGCACCAAGGGATGCATCGAACAACTGGAGGCCGTGATCGACGTCCTCCCGCACGCCCTGCGTCTCCTCGCGGACACCGACACCTCCCACTGAAGGCCGGTGGCCGGGAATCGTCGGGGACGGGCAAGCGACCGGGCGGTAGCCTCGGCGATCATGCTGCGACTGGTCCTCCCGAAAGGCTCGCTCGAGAAAGCGACACTCGATCTCTTCGAGCAGGCAGACCTGCCGGTGCAACGCTCCTCCACCGTCGACTACCAGGCGACGATCGACGATCCTCGTATCGAATCGGTGCGCATCCTGCGTCCCCAGGAGATCCCGATGTACGTGGCCGAAGGCCTCTTCGACGTGGGCATCACCGGGCGGGACTGGGTCGAGGAGACCGGCAGCGTGGTGGAGAGCCTCGGCGAGTTGAAGTACTCGAAGGCCACGAGCAACCCGATCAAGCTGGTGGTCGCCGTCGCCGGTGACAGCCCCGCGACACGGGTCGAAGACCTCCCCGGT
This sequence comes from Ilumatobacteraceae bacterium, assembly GCA_963698435.1. Taxonomy (GTDB): domain Bacteria; phylum Actinomycetota; class Acidimicrobiia; order Acidimicrobiales; family Ilumatobacteraceae; genus Sva-07. Next base: position 243,198 of record CAVOQV010000007.1, read on the forward strand.
GGCGTGCGCGTGCAGTCGGAGTATCCCGAGTTGACGAAGCGCTTCTTCGTCGATCACGGCGTCGATGCCCAGGTCCGGCTCTCGTACGGGGCGACCGAGGCGAAGATCCCGGACATCGCTGACTGTGTCGTCGAGATCACCGAAACCGGTCGAGCGCTCCGCGCGGCCGGGCTGAAGGTGATCGACACGATCATGCTGAGCTACACCGAGGTCGTCGCCAACCCCGACTCGGTCAAGAACCCCGAAAAGGCCAAGGCAATGGGGCAGATCATGACGCTGCTCAACGGTGTGCTCGACGCCCGCGGCCGGGTGATGCTCAAGCTCAACGTCACCGAGGAACATCGCGACGCCGTACTCGCCGTACTCCCGTCGATGAAGTCGCCCACGATGTCGCCCCTCGCCGGTGGGGGTTACGCCGTCGAGTCGGTGATCGAGAAGAAGACGATCAACCTGGTGATCCCGGCGTTGCGCGATGCCGGCGCGACGGATCTGGTCGAGATGCCGATCGCCAAGATCGTGCCGTGACCGAGCTCGCACGCGGGACCGGTCGGCGAGGCGTCGTCACGACATTCGACGAGTCGGTCGGCCTCGGCACCATCTGCGGGGCCGACGGTGCGCAGCACCGGTTCCACTGCATCGAGATCGCCGACGGCTCGCGAGCGATCGACGTGGGCGCCGAGGTCAGCTTCGACCTGCTGGCGAAGTTCGGCCGCTGGGAAGCGGCGAACATCCGCTCGTGAGCGGCGACGCCGGCTACGAGCGCGAGCGTCGCATTCTGGACGTGTTGATGGCGCTGGCCGAGGGGGAGGTGACGACGTATGGTGACGTCGCCGAGGTCGCCGGCTATCCGAAGCAGCCGCGGCTGGTGGGCCGCATTCTCGCCACCACCGACCTCGACGTGCCCTGGTGGCGGGTCGTCAACGCTGCGGGCCGGATCGTCAGCGGTCACCCGGGCGAACAGCGCGACCTGCTGCGCTCCGAGGGCGTCCTCGTCGTCGATGACCGTGTCCGCGACGCTCCTGTGGGCCGTTTCCGGCGGCCCGACTGACCCGACTGTGCCGTCACGACCGCGAGAACCGGCCCGACCGATGATCGGACGGATCACCAGGCCGATCGCGACACGCTGCGATGTCAGGCGTTCGGCGGCTCGCCGGCGCTCTGGCCCTTGATCTGCACGAACGCCAGCCGGATGTTGTTGAGCGCGTCGCGCATCGTGGGATAGTCCTCGCCGAGCCGTTCGCCCAGACCGTCGACGAGACACGCCACGGCGTCGATGGCGAGGACCGACTGGTGCAGATCGGGCGGAGAGGCCGACAGGTGGATCGCCGCCAGTTCGTAGAGGCCCATCACGTGATTGGTGACGACGATCTCGGCGGGAACGTCGGCGAGGCGTTCGCGTGCCTCCTGCATCGCCCGCTCGGCGTCGGCGAGCGCATCAGCGGTCTCCGGATCGAGGGCGTCGGCCCCCACGAGGTCGTCGGCGTCGTGTGGAGAGGTTTCGTCACTCACGTGCGCTACCCTACCGATCACAATTGAGGCGAAGTGGGGGAGACCCCCACCCGGCCAGTTCTGCTGCGTCCGGGTCACAAGGCTGAGACCAGCCCCCGGTCGACGGGTCCGACGAGGACCACGCCGATCAGTGTCGGGTCGCTCCGCGTGCGGTTCGCGTCGAGCGCCAACATGATTCAGACACTGGGGAGGCCCATTGCACAGGAGTGATCAGCCATAGCACCGCGACCAGAACAACGGGGCGACCAGCACCGCGTGAACGACCGCATCCGATCTCGTGAAGTCCGACTCATCGGACCGACCGGAGACCAACTCGGAATCAAGGCCGTTCCCGATGCGCTGAGAATGGCCCGAGGTCTCGAACTCGACTTGGTCGAGGTGGCCCCGAACGCCAACCCTCCCGTCTGCCGGATCATGGATTACGGCAAGTTCAAGTACGAAGAGGGTCAAAAGGCAAAGGAAGCACGCAAGAAGTCGACGAACGTGTCGGTGAAGGAAGTGAAGTACCGGCCGAAGATCGGCAAGGGCGACTTCGACACCAAGACACGCAACGTGATCCGCTTCATCGAGGAGGGCCACAAGGTCAAGATCACCTTGCAGTTCCGAGGTCGCGAGATGGCACACCCAGAGCTCGGGTCGAAGATCCTCGACGACGTGCTCGAAGCGGTGGGTCCGGCAGCGAAGGTCGACACGCAGGCACGCCTCGAGGGGCGCAGCATGTCGATGACGTTGTCGCCGGACAAGCAGGCCCAAGAAGCGATCAAGAAGGCAGCGGCCGAAGCCGAGCGCCAGGCGAAAGCCGACGCAGAGGCGGAAGCGGCAGTTGCCAATGAAGCACCAGAAGGAGTATCCGATGCCGAAGATGAAAACGTCGAAGACGGCAGCTAAGCGATTCAAGAAGACCGGCACCGGTCGTCTGCGTCACGAGCAGCAGAACAACCAGCACAAGTTCGAGTACAAGACGTCCTCGCGCAAGCACCGTCTCGATCGTGATGCCGACGTGCATCCGAGCGACGAGAAGAAGATCAAGCGCCTCCTCGCCGAGCGCTGAGACAAACCCGGAGCATCGCTCCGATCGAACGTTCCGAGGAGGAATCGAAATGGCACGTGTGAAGCGTGGTGTCGCATCGAAGAAGCGACACAAGAAGGTACTGAAGCAGGCCAAGGGCTACTACGGCAACAAGAGCCGTTCGTTCCGGGCCGCCAACGAACAGGTGATGCGGTCGGGCAACTACGCCTTCCGTGACCGTCGCGCCCGCAAGGGTGAGATGCGGCGACTGTGGATCCAGCGCATCAACGCCGGAACCCGTCAGCACGACATGAGCTACAGCCGGTTCATCGCCGGCCTGAATGCCGCAGGTATCGAGGTCGACCGCAAGATCCTTGCGGATCTCGCCGTGACCGACGCCGACGCGTTCGGCAAGCTCGTCGAGACCGCCAAGGGCGCGCTCGCCTGAATCGATCGTGTGGCCCGATCGGCCACACTGGTGCACGATGAGTGCGCTGGCGTTCAACAATCAACGAGTACAGCAACTGCGGCGCCTGATCGGGCGCCGCAGTTCGCGTCACGACGAAGGTCGCTTCGTCGTGGAGGGTCCCGTCCTCGTCGCCGAGGCGGTCTGCGCCGGTTGGGAGTGCGAAGCGCAGTTCGTGGCCGCCGAGGCCGACGGCGTCGTCCAGCCCGGCATCGACGGCGCCGGACCGGTGTTCGAGTTGGCCGATGGTCTCCTCGAACGGGTCGCGTCGACCGAAACCCCTCAGAACCCGATTGCGATCGTGCGGATGCGCGACCACGGCCCGGTCGGGCCGTTGCTGGCTGCCGCATCGTTCGTGGTGGTGCTCGACGCCATCGCCGATCCCGGCAACCTCGGAACGATCCTGCGCTCGGCCGAGGCGTCGGGTGCTGACCTGGTGGTGCTCACCCCCGGCAGCGTCGACGCCTACAACCCGAAGGTGGTGCGAGCATCCGCCGGTGCGCTCTTCCACGTGCCGGTGGTCGAGGCAACGCTCGACGAGGTCGTGGCGTCGGGTTTCACCACGATCGGCACGACCAGTCACGATGCCGTCGGTCGAACCGTCGAGGCCCACACCGAGGTCGACTTCACCGGTCGGGTGGCGCTCGTCATGGGGAACGAAGCCGCGGGGCTTCCCGACGACTGGAACGACTCGTCGGGCCCGATTCGACGTTGGGTGACGATCCCGCACGTCGGGCGCAGCGAATCGCTCAACGTGGCGATGGCAGCCACGGTGCTCGTCTTCGAAGCCGCCCGCCAGCGCGACGATCGACGAGCGATGGGGACGGCGCCGTGACCACCGACGTGATACCGATCCTTCGAGTGGCCGAGGTATCTCGTGCAGTCGAGTGGTACGGGAGACTCGGGTTCGTCCAGGTCTTCGCGCACCGACTCGAACCGCACCTGCCTGCCTACGTCGGGATCCGGCGCGATGACGCCCAGATCCCCCTGTCCGAACACGCCGGCGATCTGTCGGTGTCGTTCATCGAGTTCGGGTGGTCTGGCCGTCGCTACGACCGCACGAATTCCATCAGGGGACTCCATCGGCGTGATGTTGTGGGCTCTTCGCCACGGCTTCACTCGAGCCCGTCGAAGGCCGGCGGGTACGCCACGGTGCCCCGCAGTGAGTGGTCCGTCGGGTCGTACGAAGCCAGCAGCATCACCTGGGCAGCGGCCGGAGGGGCCCAGTCGGGGAGTGGGAGCGTGATGCCGTAGGCCGACGCCGCGACGAAACCGAATCGCGCGTAGTAGGCGGGGCTCCCCTCGAGCACGACCAGCGGCTCGCCTCGTTGATCGGCGATCGTCGTGGCCACCCTCACCAGTTCCCCACCGACTCCGCGACCGTGGAACGCAGGCATCACCGCAAGCGGCGACAGCATCACGATCGAGCGCTCGCCGCCGCCTGGTGACTGCAGCATGGCACGGCTGATCATCACATGCCCGACCACCCCGCCGTCGTCGAGTTCGGCGACGAGGTCCATCGACGGTTCGTACTCGGGAGACGCTCGGATGCGTTCCACCAGGTCGGCCTCGGCATCGGTGCCGAACGCGTCGGCGACGATCCGCCGGATCGCGGCATGGTCGCCCGCACTCGATCGTCGTACCACCGGAGTCATGACCCGCCCGTCGTCTGGCGCATGCACACGGTGCGGCTCAGCGGAGTTCGAACGGCGGGTAGCGGTCGGTGACGAGGAGAAACGCGTAGGCGTAGACACGCAGGCTCCATCGCCCGACACCGACGACGTAGTCGAACAGTCCTCTCGGGTATCGGCCGGTGAACAGGATTGCGAACCATGCGAACACGACGGCGAAGAATGTGCCGATCCACAGGAAGAACAAGATCAGGAAGTGCGGGATCGCCAGGAACCATTTCACCAGCGGCAGCCACCGATTGAGGTCGCGTTCGACATCGTCCGGATAGTCGATGTCGAGGTGCACGCTCTGCTCGTCGACCGTCGAGGGGTAGTCGTCGGCGAGCAGGGCGAAGTAGGCCCCGACTCGGGCGCTGAAGCGGGTGAGCTCCAGGGCGAAATCGAACCACCAACGCGGGTAGCGCTGCCGGAACAGGATCATCAGGAGTGTCGCAGCGAACAACGCGCCCGTGATGCTGGCGCCCGTGAAGGTGATCCAATCGCCGTCGGCTGTCTGGACCGAGCTCGTGCTGCTGTTCGTGATGATCCCGAGGATGATGGCGATCGGGATGATCAAGATGAGTCGGAAGGCCGTGGTGACGCGATTCGACGTCTCCGGGTAGTCGATCGTCAGCCGAGCCGGATACGGGGCAGCGTTCACCGCAGGGACTGGTCCTGCTGACGGCGGGGGAGGGGGTGGCGGGGGAGGTGTTGGGGGTGACATCGACATCGTCGGTCTACTTTCGTTCGAGGACGACATTCATGTTGCGCCTCGGGCACGTCGGCCACAAGGGTCCTCTGGCTGATTCGAGATCATCCATTCGGCCGATGCAGGCCACGGCTCGGCACATCGCGTACGTCGGTCGGTGTGGGACAGCGCTAACCTCGTCGGTCGTGCAGACACAGTTGCAGCGATTTCGACGCCCCGGGTGAACCGGGGACACGCCACTCGCTCCTGTGCCGTCTCCTGCGTTCGTCCGGGGTTTCTTCGAGACGGTTTCTTCCTGAAGGCCCGCGCCTGATCGTTCCTCGTTTGTCGCCATCGAAAGGTCCACGTGCTCACTGACATCACCGCCGCCCGAGACTCGGCACTCAACGACATCGCTGCGGCGACCAGTCTCGACGAGATCACCTCCCTCACGACCCGGCTCACCGGGAAGAAGGGTGATCTCGCCCGACTCAAGACCCGTCTCGGCTCGCTCGAGTCGATCGACGACAAGAAGGCTGCCGGGGCCGCGATCAACGAGGCGCTCGCCGCGGTGACCGATGCGCTCGACGCCCGCCGCGAGGCGCTCGGCGCCGAGGCGCTGGCCGCACGGGTCCAAGCCGAACGGCTCGACCTCACCGAGTTCATCGGCAAGCCGACCCGCGGTCACGCCCACCTCGTGACGCAGGCATGGGAACGCCTCGAGGACGTCTTCATCGGCCTGGGCTTCCAGGTCGCCGAGGGCCCCGAGGTCGAGACCGACTGGCACAACTTCGAGGCGCTCAACATGCCGGTCGGGCATCCCGCTCGCGGCGAGTGGGACACGCTCTTCGTCGATCACGTCCCGCCGGGTGGCGAACCCGGCACCACAGTGCTGCGCACCCACACGTCGCCGGTGCAGATCCGGACCATGCTCGACTCCGAGCCGCCGATCTACATCGTCGCCCCGGGCCGCGTGTTCCGGCGCGACACCCCCGACTCGACCCACATGCCGGTGTTCCACCAGATCGAAGGCCTGGTGATCGACCGCAACATCACCATGGCCGACCTCGCCGGCACGATCGAGGCCTTCACGAAGGCGTTCTTCGGCCCGGGCTTCACGTCGCGCCTGCGACCGAGCTACTTCCCGTTCACCGAACCGTCGGCCGAGTTCGACATCCAACGCCCCGACGGCAGCTGGATCGAGCTGGGTGGCTGCGGCATGGTGCACCCCAACGTGCTACGCGCCGGCGGGCTCGATCCGGAGGAGTGGAGCGGCTTCGCGTTCGGGTTCGGCATTGATCGCATGGCGATCATGCGCCACGGTGTCGCCGACATCCGGGAGATGTTCTCCGACGACATTCGATTCCTGGAGCAGTTCTGATGAAGATCCTCCTGTCCTGGCTCAACGAGTACGGCGACTTCGGCGACCCGACGAACGCCGACGACGTCCAGCGCGTCGCCGACGCGCTCACCTCGCTCGGCCTCGAGGTCGACTCGGTGACCACCGTCGGCGAGACCGTGCCCGGTGTCGTGACCGCACGGGTTCTCCGACTCGAGCAGCATCCCGACGCGGCCAAGGTGCAGCGCGTCTACGTCGACGCGGGCGACGGCGCGGAGCGCCACGTCTGGTGTGGTGCCTTCAACATGGCCGAGGGCGACATCGTCCCGCTCGCCACGCTGGGGACCACGATGCCGAACGGCATGACGATCGAACGGCGCGGCATCCTCGGCATCGACTCCGAGGGGATGCTCTGCTCCGCAAACGAACTCGGGCTCGGCGACGACCACTCCGGAATCAAGGTCCTGCCCCGGGATGTGCCGCTCGGCCGCCCGTACGGGGAGGCACTCGGGCTCACGCTCGACGTGCTCATCGACGCCGACGTCACACGTAACCGTCCCGACTGCTGGGGCTACGTCGGCATCGCGCGTGATCTCGCCGCCAAGATGGGCGTCGAGTTCCGGCCGCCCTCACCGACACTGAACGTCACCGGCGGCGAGCGGACCGCCGCCGTCGAGATCCTCGACGGCGATCGCTGCGCCCGCTTCACCTCCACGGTGATCTCCGGCGTCGAGGTCAAGCCGTCGGCCGAGTGGATGGCGCGGCGCCTCACTGCCGCGGGGATGCGCCCGATCAGCAACGTCGTCGACGTCAGCAACTACGTGATGCTCGAGCTCAACCAGCCGAACCACGCGTACGACCTCGACACGCTCGGCGGCGGCGGGTTCCGCATCCGCCTGGCGAGCGACGGCGAGCAGCTCACGACGCTCGACGGAGAGGTCCGCACCTTCACCAAGGACGACTTGTTCATCTGCGACGCCAACGACCAACCGATCGGTGTCGGCGGGATCATGGGCGGACTCGACACGGAGATCAGCGAGACGACCACCACGGTCGCGCTGGAGATGGCGTGGTTCTCCCTCGTGGGGATCGGCCAGACCGTCACCCGTACCAACCTCCGCTCGGAGGCGTCAGCGCGGTTCGAGCGAGGTGTCGATCCGTACGGGATGCCGCTCGCGATCGCCCGCTTTGTCGAACTGCTGAGCGAGACCTGCCCGAACCTGGTGGTCCACGCCGGTGCGGTCGACGCTCGGAGCGACGATCTGCCTGCCGAACACCGCTCGACACCTGTGCGGATCGGTGCGGTGAACCGCATTCTCGGGACGGAACTGACCGCCGACGACCTGCCGAGGCTGCTGGATCCGATCGGGTTCACGGTATCGGGAGCCGGCGACACCCGAGATGTCGTCCTGCCGAGTTGGAGACTCGACTCCACCGAGGAGGTCGACGTGATCGAGGAGGTCGCCCGCCATCACGGCTACGACCGTCTCGGCAAGACCGTGCCGAAATCGGTGGTCCACGGTGAGCTCAGCGTGCGTCAGCGTCGTCGCCGGTTGGCTCGCGAGGTGCTGCTCGGCCTCGGGATCTCCGAGGCGATGCCCAACCCGTTCCTCGCTCCTGACACACTCGCGAAGGCAGGTCTGCCGGGCGACGTCCTGCGGATCACCAATCCGCTCGTCGCCGAGGAGAGCGTCCTGCGTACCTCGTTGCGTCCTGGGTTGCTCCGGGCGATCGCCTACAACGAGTCGCACCGTCGACCCGGTGTCGCGCTCTTCGAGATCGGCCACGTCTACCCGCCGGCCGATGGCGAGCTGCCGGGGGAGTACGAAGCCGTGACCGTCGTGCTCGCCGGGCAGGAAGCGCCTGCGGCGATGATGGTCTGGCGCGAACTTGCCGACGCTCTCGGAACGGGTGCCCGCATCGACCAGTCGAAGGTGCCGCCGGGTCTGCACGCAACCCGCTCGGCCACGCTGCAGGCGGGACGCGATCCGCTCGGCGCCGTCGGCGAAGTGGCCCCGAGCGTGCTGGCATCGTTCGATGTGGCCGAGCGCGTGGCGATCCTCGAACTCGACCTGGACCAGATCCTCGATCGCGAGCCGAAGCCGACGCAGTGGAAGCCGACGAGCCGGTACCCGTCGAGCGATCTCGACCTGTCGTTCGTCGTCCCCGAGGAGATCCCGGCCGAGAAGGTCGACAAGGCCGTCCGTCAGGGTGCCGGCAACCTGCTGGTCGACATCGAACTGTTCGACGTCTACCGCGGCGACCGCGCCGCGCCGGGGACCCGGTCGCTGGCCTACCGCGTCCGCCTGCAGGCCCCCGATCGCAATCTCACCGACGCCGACATCGCCGACGTGCGGCGTGGGGTCGAGGCCGCGGCGACGAAGCTGGGTGCTCAGCTGCGGAGTTGAGCGAGCCGTCCTCGCAGTTTCAGACCGAGTCGGCGAAGCCCTTGATGTCTCGGATGGTGGCAGCGACCACGTCGGGCATCGCATCGACGAAAAGACAATCGCCTGCGTGGCAGGTGCCGTTGACCGTGCGGCTCACGGCGCTGACACCGGCGCCAACCAGCTTTCTGAAGTAGACGAGGCCTTCGTCTCGCAGCGGGTCGAGTTCGTTGACCGAGATCACGTGCGGTGGCAGACCCATCAGATCGGTCGGCGAGGCGTGCATCGGCCACGCGAGCGGGTTCGTCGCGTTGGCCCCGTCGGGGTCGTAGGCCTTGGCCATTGCGCCCATGTTCTCGACGTCGAGGAAGTACTTGTCGTTCTCGAACAGCGAGACGAGCTCAGGAGGCGGGTCGGCATACGAGCCAGAGATGTAGGGACACTGGGCGTACACGCCATCGATCCCGGCGATCCAACCATCCTGGTTCGCCTTGAGCGCGGTCGCGATGGCGAGGTTGCCGCCGCCCGACTCACCCGAGATCACGATCCTGGAGATGCCGAGGGCCTCGCGATTCGCGATCACCCACCGCGCTGCGCTCGCGCAGTCGTCGAGGCCGGCGGGGAACGGGTGCGGCCCAAGTGTTCCACCGGCGTTGCGGAACTCGACGCCCACCACGACCAGGCCGGTCGCTGCGAGCATGTCACGCCACCGCCCGTAGCCGGGGTCCGCTGCGGTCAGGATCGTCATGCCGCCGCCGTGGGTGTGAACGACGCAGGGGAGTGCGGCGTCGGCCTGCTCGGGCCGGTGGATGTACAGCGTGATCTCGTTGCCATCGGAGCCCGTGATCGTCTCGACCGTCGAGGACACGCCGGGCGTCTCGGTGGGCTGATTCACCATGCCGAAGGCCATCTGGAAGCCGGCCTCGGCGAGCATGCAGGCCTCGAGGATGTCAGCGATCGGGCTTGCCGCGGTGACCGGGGAAGGCGGTGGTGTGATGTCGAGCCCGATGGGGCTCATCGCGGCGATCATGCGCAGGTCGGCGCGAGGATCGTCGCGGAGTTGGAGATCCGGCGTGCCCAGACGCCCGGGCAGGATCGGCGAGTTCGTCATGGCTTCCCCCAGTGGTTCGTGCGACCGACATCTTCCCACGCCACGCGACGGAGCCACGACGCGGCCGCGTCACACCGGTTTGACACGGATGCGAAGCTGGACCACATGGTTGCCCCAGGAGAGACCGACCTCGACCTCATGCTCGCGACGCTCGCCGTGCAGCGTCGGGCGGGGGTGTTCGCCTACATCGCGGTCGAAGTGCCGACGCCGGGACTGATCGCCGCCGCGCACGCGGTCGTGAAGGAGGGACGCCTGACGACGATCGTGCTGCCGGTCGAGGCAGCGGAACGTGCGGGGCAGGCAACGACGGTGCAGTTCGCCTGGCTCACGCTGACGGTGCAGTCGAGTCTGGACGCCGTGGGGCTGACCGCGGCCGTCAGTAGCCGACTCGCGGCGATCGGCATCCCGTGCAACGTGCTGGCCGGCTACCACCACGACCACATCCTGGTGCCCGTCGACCGGGTCGACGACGCAATCGCCGCCCTGACCGCCTGATCAGAACCCTGCGGCGCTGAGGCTGGCGGTGTCGATGCCGAACTCGACGGCGGCGAAGTCCCAGAACGCGGCCGCTCGACCCGCCGTCGACGGCCCGATCGGTGTGGACTCTTGGTCATAGAGGCACCGCACGAATCCGGCGCCTGTGGTCACTCGACCGTGGACCCGTCCACCCGACCCGGCCCATGCCCACGCACCATCGTGGTACTGCACCGACTCGGACTCGAGTTCGGTCTCGATGTCCAGCCCGCCCTGCCATGTTCCGCCGCCGCGCCGTGCGTCGCCATGCGACACGACGTCGTTCTCGAGGTCGATCGCCGTGCGCCCGATGTCGTGTCCGCCGACGATCAGGTCGTTGACGAGCACCATCGGGATCCCGGCGCCGCGCGCGATGGTCATGATCCCGGCGCCGAATCGAGGGTTCAGCTCCGTCGGCCAGAACCCGTCCGAGGCGACCACACCGTCGACCGTGAACGCCCCGCGGAAGGCGACCTCGTCACGAAGCCGTGCGCCCGCGCGTCGGGCGACGGTGCGCATCTGCTCGCGGACGATCGGATCGGGATCCCAGTAGGTGGCACATCCGACGTACGAGAACTCGTGCCCGCGGCGAAGCGTCACCATCTCGACCGGTCGCAGCACTGCGACGCCGTCGGGCAGCACGACGCCGTGGATCGAACAGGGGACCCCTTCGAGGAAGGGCATCACCCGAACCGAGTCGCACACCGTGGCCAGATCGGCGAGAGCCCGATCCCGAGACGCGTCGTCCCGAACCCAGTAGGTCTGGGTCGCGCCACCGTGGAATCCCTCGCGGGCGTCGGCCGCCCAGACCGTGCCGCCGCCGCGATCGAGTTCCTTCGCTGCGCGCCCAGCCTCATCGAGCGCGGCGACGCGGGACGGTTGGCGCTCGATGCCCGCACGGTCCCAGAACGAGTCGACGACCACCTTGTCCTCGAGCGCCAGCCACTCCGGTCGACGAGACGACACCGTCGGCCGGCCGACCAGGTGCGTCGCCGTGGACAGGAAGGTGGTGATCACGATCGCTTCTCCTCCCGGGTCGAAGGATTTCATGGCCGCAACCATCTCCGCGGTCGGTTCGCGCAAGATCCGGTCTCCGGCATGGATGCGCTCCATCTGTGACAGACCGGCTCCTGGCTCGACGATCAGGGTGGGCGTCTCGGGGAGCGGACCAGCGCCGCGCCCTTCGGTCGCAATCACGAGCAGCTTGCTCACCCCGATCGAACGGAGGAGCTGAATGTGTTCGGTCCACGACGTCGCCATGGCGCCGGCGAGTACGACGGACCGGCCGGCGAACGCCCCCCGCATCGGCCCGATCCACCACTCGTCCATCACCGAACCGTAGCGTCGTCGTCGTGTTCGAGATCCTGGTGTTTCGCCTGGCCCCCGGTGTCGAGGCGGAGTCATTCCGGGCGATCGACGAACGGGTGCAGATCGAGTTCGCATATCAGCAGCCCGGATTCGTCCGACGAACGCTCGGGCGCCACGACGACGGGCGCTGGCTTGTCCTCACGATCTGGGCCGACGCCGAGTCGGCGCTGGCTGCGCAGGAGCGCTTCGACGAGACCGACCTCGGCCACGAATTCGCTTCGTTGGTGACCGACGTCGTCGTCGAGCGATTCCGCGGCGCCGCCTGATCCAGGAGCTACTGCTGCACCAGCACGAGTGGGTTGCCCTCCGGGTCCTCGATCGCAGCGATCGTCGGGCCGCCAGGGACGTCGAACGGCTCGGACACGACCGTGCCGCCGAGGTCCGGCACGCGTCCGATCGAATCGGACAGATCGCGAACCTGGATGTAGAGCGCGAACCCGGACCGGTCGCTCTGACGCATGTGCCCGGCGGGACCTGGTTCGGGCCCGCCGAGTCCGCTCGGGACGCTCATGATCGGTCCGTCGTCGAAGGGCCAGTTGAACAGCTCGCCGTAGAACCGCCGTTGGGCCTGCGGATCGCGAGCCAGGATCTCGAAATGGACGATCGGTCGAATCCAGTCGGCGGTCATCTCGTCAACCTACGATCCTCGACCGAGCGCAAGCCGGATTCACCTGACGTTGGTGCGAGCCGCCGGGATCGCGTCGAGGCGTTCCGGATCGATCGGATCGCCCGTCTCTTCATCGATGCCGTACGTCCCGAGCTCGATGCGGTGCAGCGCCGCGTCGATCTCGGCGATCGAGTGGGCGAGATCGGATCGGAGGTGCAGTTCGCCCGTCGCGATCGTCGTGTCTGCTGCAGCGTCGCCGCCGAGCATGTCGATCGGGCCGTCGACGTTGCGCTCGTGCTCGATGTCGCCGAGTTGACGTTCCAGGTGTGCGCGCTCCTCGAGAAGGCGCTGGCGAGCGTGTTCCAGATCGATCATGGCCGGTCATCGTGCCATCCGGCCGCGCCCGGCGTCCAGCACCGTCAGTTGGTGCTGAGGTCGTCCGGGGCGTCGGCCAGCCAGGCGAGCCGACCCGGTTGGCGCCGCAGGACGGTGCGCCACAGTTCGTCGGGCTCGTCGGAGAACACGTCGCCCGGTTCGGAGTCGAGCACGAGCCACGCGCCGGCCTCGATCTCGCCCTCGAGTTGGCCCGGGCCCCAGCCCGCGTAGCCGCGGAACACCCGCACGCCGCGCACCTCGGCCGCGACGAGAGCAGGATCGGCCGTCAGGTCGGCCGAAGCGATCGTGCCGACGATGGGGGACAGGTACTCGCCGTGGTCCACCATCGGCTGTTTGGTCTCGGCAAGGGCGATCAGTGCCGACTCCTCGACGGGGCCGCCGGAGAACACCGACGATGGCACCGACTGCAGCTCGATCCAGCGGTCGAGCGGCTCGTCGAGGGCCTCGTAGCTGGGCCGGTTGATCACGACACCGATCGCGCCGTCGTCGTGGTGCTCGAGCACGAAGATCACCGTTCGATCGAAGTTCGCATCCTCGAGTGGTGGGGTCGCCACGAGGAGGCGCCCCTTGGTGGGCGGTGTCCCGGGAATCACAGCTCCAGTCTGCCAGCAACGGTGCTCGAACGAGGTTGGATGACCATGCGCAGTCGTGTATGGTCATCCAATGGCCGGGGCTGGTGTCAAGGTAGGAATCGTCGGGGCGTCCGGGTACACGGGCGCCGAGTTGCTGCGTCTCGCCGCCCAGCATCCCGAGTTCGATGTCGTCGTGGCCACCGGCGACTCGATGGCGGGACGTCGAGCAGCGGATCTGTACCCGTCCTTGGAGGTGGCGTACCCCGGTCTGGTGTTCTCCGAGTTCGAACCTGCGGCGGTCGTCGATCTCGACCTGGTGTTCCTCGGGCTTCCTCACGGGGCCTCGATGGAGCTCGCCCCGTCGCTGGTCGGCAGCGTCGGCTGCGTCGTCGACCTGTCGGCGGCCTTTCGGCTCAAGGATCCGAGCGTCTACCCCACGTTCTACGGGTTCGAGCACACGCAGCTCGAGCTGTTGGAGCAGGCGGTGTTCGGGTTGCCCGAACTGCACCGTTCCGACCTGAAGGGGGCGTCGCTCGTCGCCACCCCCGGATGCCACGTCACGGCAGCGACGCTGGCGCTGCGGCCGCTCGTCGCCGCTGGCCTCGTCGAGGAGACCGGCATCGTGGTCAACACGCTGACGGGGATCACCGGCGCCGGTCGTGCTCCCACCGACACCAACGTGTTCACGAACATCGACTCGAATGTGGTTCCCTACGGCCTGATCTCGCATCGGCACACGCCGGAGATGGAGCAGGAGATCGGTGCCAGGTTGATCTTCACCCCGCACCTCGTCCCGATGAGCCGTGGGCTGCTCGCCACATGTGCGGCGCCGGCCACCGCGGGGTGCTCGCAGGACGGGGTGGTGGATGCGCTTCGCTCGTTCTACGCCGACGAACCGTTCGTCGCCGTGCTCGACGAGCCTCCGGCGACCAAGTCGGTGCTCGGCTCGAACGCCGCCCACGTCAGCGCCCGATACGACGAGCGCACCGACACCGTGATCGCGATGTGTGCGATCGACAACCTCACCAAGGGCGCCTCGGGTGGAGCGGTGCAGGCCGCCAACGTCGCACTCGGTCTCGACGAGACCGCCGGTCTCCCCACGATCGGACTCGCACCATGACCAGCAGCACACCAGCCATCAGCACAGACGCTGACGGCACCGCCGCGTCGCTCAAGGCGTCGGTCCTCGTCGAGGCGCTGCCGTACATCCGGCGCTTCGCGGGCAAGACGGTGGTGGTCAAGTACGGCGGCAACGCGCTCGCGGGAACGTCCGACCACGACGCGCTCACGCTGTTCGCCGAGGACATCGTGCTGATGCGCCTGGTCGGAATGCGGCCGATCGTCGTGCACGGCGGCGGCCCCCAGATCTCCGAGCTGATGGAGCGCCTCGGCAAGGAACCGGAGTTCCTCGACGGGCTCCGGGTCACCGACGCCGAGACCGTCGACATCGCTCGGATGGTCCTCAAGGGCCAGGTCAACCCGCAGCTCGTGGCCGCCATCAACGTGCACGGCCGTTTCGCCGTGGGTATCAGCGGCGTCGACGCCGGTTTGATCCGAGCGACCGCACGCAACGAGAAGCTGGGCTTCGTCGGCGACGTCACCGAGATCAATCCGGAGGTGATCCACGGTCTGATCGACGACGAGTTCATCCCCGTGATCGCCACGATCGGGAGCGACGAGACCGGACAGGCCTACAACATCAACGCCGACACGGTCGCCGGTGCGATCGCCGAAGCGATCGGCGCGGAGAAGCTCGTCTACCTGACCGACATCGAAGGCCTCCGCCGTGACGTCGCCGACGCAACCAGCCTCATCCGTCAGGCGACCGCCGATGAACTCGACGAGCTCGTCGCTGAGGGCATCATCGCAGGCGGCATGATCCCCAAGGTCGCGAGCTGCACCCACGCCGTGCGCAATGGTGTGCACCGCGCCCACATCCTCGACGGCCGGATCGCCCACGTGCTCCTGCTCGAGATCTTCACCGATGCCGGCATCGGCACGATGGTGATGAACCACCGGGACGAACCCGCGCTCGACCAAACCCTGGAAAGGGCATCCTCATGACCACCTCGTCGTCGCACGCCTTCGACCATGCCCCGATGGCGAACTGTCCGTTCATGCCGGTGTTCGGACCGCCGGCGATCATGTTCGAACGCGGTCGTGGCACCGAGCTGTGGGACTCCGACGGCAAGCGCTACCTCGACTTCCTCGCCGGGATCGCTGTCGTGTCGCTCGGACACTCGAATCCGGTCGTTGCCGAGGCGGTCGGCGACCAGCTCGAACGGCTCCTGCACGTGTCGAACTTCTTCGCCAACCCGGTCGCCACCGAGGCGGCCGTCAAGGTCAACGAGCTCCTCTTCGAGGCCACTGGTCACCGAGGGCAGATCTTCTTTACGAACTCCGGCGCCGAGTCGAACGAGTGCGCCATCAAGCTCGCTCGCAAGCACGGCGGTCGGGGCCGCCATACCGTCGTCAGCGCGCTCGGCAGCTTCCACGGTCGGACGCTGGCGACGCTCGCGGCCACGGGTCAGCCCGCCAAGCACGAGCCGTTCGCGCCGATGCCCGACGGCTTCCGTCACGTTGCGTGGGGCGACCTCGACGCCATGCGCCAGGCGGTCGACGGCAGCGTCGCCGCAGTCCTGATCGAACCGATCCTGGGTGAGGGCGGAGTTCATCCGGCGACGACCGAGTATCTGCAGGGAATCCGCGAGCTCTGCGACGAGACGGGGGCGCTGATGATGGTCGACGAGATCCAGACCGGCTTCGCTCGCACCGGGCGCTGGTTCGGATTCGAGCACGCCGGCGTCAGCCCCGATGTCGTGACGCTCGCCAAGGCGATCGGCAACGGGATGCCGGTCGGTGCGTGCTGGGCTCGCGTCGACGTCGCCGCTGTCTTCCAGCCCGGCGATCACGGCAGCACCTACTCGGGCACGGCGATCGCGACCGCTGCGGTCAACGCGGTCATCGACGAGATGCAGCGGATCGACGCGCCCACCGTGGCCCACCGGCAGGGTCGCCGGATCGTCGATGCCCTTCGCTCGGTGCCAGGTGTCGTCGACGTGCGCGGGCGCGGGTTGATGCTCGGTGTCGAGCTGGCCGAGGGCATCGACGCCAAAGCCGTCTACGGCGACCTGCTCGGACTCGGTCTGATCGTCAATGCCGTGACCCCGACCACGTTGCGACTGGTCCCGCCGATCACGGTGACCGACGAGGAGATCGACGAGGCCGTGGCGATGATCGCCGCCTCGCTGGAGTCGGCGATCGAGGCCAACGGGGTACCAACGTGACCCGTCATCTGCTCGACGTCACCGATTTCACCGCCGACGAGGTCAGAGGAATCCTGTCGCTCGCCGAGACGCCGATCGAGTCGCTCGGTCGGCCGCTCGCCGGCCGCGGAGCAGCCCTGATCTTCGAGAAGCCCTCCAACCGCACCCGGCATTCGATGGAGATTGCCGTGTCGCAACTCGGTGGGCACCCGATCTACACGCGGGGCGAGGAGGTTGGCTTCGACACCCGCGAACCGGTCGAGGATGTCGCGAAGGTGATGGAGGGGTACCACGCGCTGATCGCGGCGAGGGTGTTCGACCATCTGACCCTCACCCGGATGGCGGCGGTCGTCGACGTGCCCGTGATCAACATGCTCTCGGACCATTCGCACCCGCTGCAGGCCTTCGCCGACGCGCTGACGATGCAGCAGTGCCTCGGGGAGCTGGAGGGCAGGACCGTTGCCTACGTGGGCGACTTCAACAACGTCGCTCGCTCGCTCGCCGAGGTTGCCGCCCTCCTCGGCATGCACATCCGGTTCGCCTGCCCGCACGGTTTCGACGCCCCGCTCGTCGAGCTCGAACGCTTCGAGCTGCTCGGAGCACCGTCGGTCGCGCAGTCGCACCGGCCGGCCGACGCCGTGGCAGGTGCCCATGCGGTGCACACCGACACGTGGGTGTCGATGGGCCAGGAGGCCGAGAAGCAGGAGCGACTGCAGCAGTTCGAGGGCTACACGGTCGACGCCGGGATGATGGCGCTGGCCGACCCGACGGCGGTCTTCATGCACTGCCTGCCCGCGTATCGCGGGATCGAGGTGGCCGCCGAGGTGATCGACGGGCCGCAGTCCGTGGTGTTCCAGCAGGCACACAACCGACTGCACGCCGCCCGCGGCGCCCTCGCCTTCCTCCTCGGCGTACGAGATGTGCCGGGCACATCTCGTACGCCGACCAGCACGGAGGGGACGAGATGAGCAAGGTGCAACGCCAGGCGGCGATCAGCCGGATCATCGGCGAGCACGAGGTGACCAGCCAGCCGCAGCTGATCGAGCTGCTCGCCGAGCACGGCATCGAAGCCACTCAAGCGACCGTGTCGCGCGATCTCGACGACATCGGGGCGATCAAGGTCCGGGTGCCGAGCGGCAACACCGTCTATGCGATCCCCGAGTTCGCGCCCGATCGGCTGGCGCCGGTCGACCAACTCAGGAGAGTGATGGGCGAGTGGGTGGCCGAGGTCGCCTGCTCGGGCAACATCGTGATCCTGCGCACACCGCCCGGCTGCGCCCACGTCGTCGCCTCGGCGCTCGACCGCAGTCGCGTCGAGGGCCTGCTCGGCACCGTGGCCGGCGACGACACGCTGATGTGCGTCTCGGCCGTGACCGATGGTGCTGCGCTGGCCGCCCATCTCCGCGACCTCGCAGGACTGGACTGACATGAGCGACACCGAGCACGAGGACACCCACGACACCGGCGACGGCAAGACGCTGTGGCACGGCCGCTTTGCCGGTGGTCCGGCGGAGGCATTGATGGCCTACACGGTCAGCTTGCCGTTCGACCGGACGATGTGGCGTGACGACATCGACGGCTCGAAGGCCCACGTCCGCGGGCTCGCCCGAGTCGGCCTGCTCACCGACGACGAACGCGACACCGTGCTCGGCGCGCTCGACGCAGTGGCGGACGAGATGGCGTCCGGAACGTTCGTCTTCGTCGAGAGCGACGAGGACATCCACACCGCAGTCGAGCGCCGTGTGACCGAACTCGCCGGGCCGGCCGGCGGGAAGCTCCACACTGCACGCAGTCGCAACGATCAAGTGGCCACCGATCTTCGGCTGTGGTGCAAGCGCGAGCTCCTCGAGGTCGCCCGGGGCATCCACGGGCTGCAGCAGGTGCTGCTCGCACGAGCGCTCGACGCCGGCGACACGTACCTGCCCGGTTACACCCACCTGCAACGTGCGCAACCGGTGCTTCTCGCTCACCACCTCCTCGCTCACGGCTGGGCGCTGGCCCGCGACGTCGACCGGCTGCTCGCGACCCGCACCCGCCTCGACGTGTCACCGTTGGGGGCCGGCGCACTCGCCGGGTCGTCCCTGCCGATCGATCCCGTCGGCACTGGTGCGGACCTCGGATTCGCCGGGGTGTTCGACAACAGCCTCGACGCGGTCTCGGACCGGGACTTCGTCGCCGAGGCGGTGTTCGATCTCGCACTCGTCGGGATCCACCTCTCCAGGATCGGAGAGGAATGGGTGCTGTGGACCTCGGGGGAGTTCGGCTTCGCCAAGCTCGACGACGGCTATGCCACCGGTTCGTCCATGCTGCCCCAGAAGAAGAACCCGGACATCGCGGAGTTGGCCCGTGGCAAGAGCGGACGCCTGATCGGCAATCTGACCGGCCTGCTCGCCACGCTGAAGGGTCTGCCGCTCGCCTACAACCGGGATCTCCAGGAGGACAAGGAGCCGCTGTTCGACTCGGTCGAACAGGTCACGCTCGCCGTCGCTGCGCTCACCGGCATGATCGCCACGGCGACGTTCGTCCCCGAGGCGATGCAGGCCGCAGCCGACGAGGAGACGACAGCGGCGACCGACATCGCCGAGTACCTGGTGCGGGCGGGTACACCATTCCGCGAGGCTCACGCGATCGTCGGTGCTCACGTCCGCGCCACGCTGGCGGGGGAGGGGGCGCTACGCGACCTCGTGGCAGCCGATCCGCAACTCGGACCGGAGGCCGCTGCGCTGGTCGGGCCCGGAGTCGGTGTCACGATGCGGACGTCGCGTGGTGCAGCCGGCCCGGAGGCGCTGCCGTTGCAGCTCGAGTCGTACCGGGCGACGCTTGCCGCCGATCAGGAACGGTTGGTCCGCTGATCGGAACACCGCTCGAGCGCCGATGGTTCGCTCGCGACGCCACCGACGTAGCGGTGGGGCTGCTCGGCAAGCTGATCGTCGTCGTGCGCAACGGTGAGGTCGTGAGCGGTCGGATCATCGAGACCGAGGCCTACACCGCCGACGACCCGGCGAGTCACTCGTATCGAGGAGTCACCCGTCGCAACGCCGTCATGTTCGGTCCGCCCGGCCGTCTCTACGTGTACCTCAGCTATGGAATCCACTGCTGTGCCAACGTCGTCACGGGTTCTGAAGGTGACGGCCAGGCCGTCCTGCTGAGGTCGGTGGTGCCGGTCGAGGGGATCGGAACGATCCGAGACCGGCGTGCTGGTCGGGCGGATGCCGAGCTGGCGAACGGTCCGGGCAAACTGTGCGTCGCGCTGGGCCTGTCACTCGCCGACAACGGGGCCGATCTGACCCGTCCCGGCGGGCTGATCCGAGTTGTCGACGACGGTTGCTCGTCGCCGTCTCGTCTGCTGACCGGACCCAGGGTGGGTATCACCCGCGCGACCGAGCGACCGTGGCGATTTCGTGGACGATGGTGAGTCGACGTCGTCGACCGTCAGTCAGGTGGTGGGATCGCTGGTGACACCAGCGACGTCACCGGCGGCATCAACTCCGGGTGGCACTGTGCCAGGATCGCTCCGGTGAGCCACCAACCTCGGTAGACGAGAGCATCGACGAGCCCGGGATCGAGCTGGTCGAAGACCGTTGGCATCAGCGAGAGGTCGACACCGCCGTGCGTTCGACGTTCGGGAAACGCCTCGACGAAGTCGTCGTGGAGGTCGGACATGACCTCGCGGCCGGACAGACCCACCGTGGTCGCCAGCCCGAACAGCACACCCCGTCGGGCGCCGCTCGGACGTGACGCAGGGTCGGACGCATGTTCGTACGCCTCGAATCGCTCGACCATCCATCGCGTGCGCAACGACGTGCTCTGGCGATACAGCATGCTGTCCGCGCGCTGGAGGTCCTTGATGATCGGCAGCCCACCGAACCTGCCCGGCACGAAGATCCCGCCCGCGTTGATCGAGATGGTGAAGAGGTCGCCGTACTCATCGTGGTGGATCCCTGCTTGTTCCGAGTGATGTTCGTCATGTAGCTGACCCGGTCGTTCGAACCGGTCAGCGGAGCACCGCTCTGCCGAATCCCCAAGGCTCCCCCAGATTGTCGTAGCTTGCGTACGTTCGCGTGGTGTCGTGCGGCAGGCGTGAAGTCAAGCAGTCGGCGTCGTCGCGAAGGGAGGAACCGATGCTCACGACCTGCAAGGATTGCGGACGGGAGTCGCCTGACGATGCGAGATTCTGCGCCGGGTGCGGATCTCGACTCGCGGGTGACGCCGATGCGGACGGGGACGCGAACCAGGTCGCCGAATCGGTGACCACGTCGATCCCGAACCTCGAGGGTGAGCGGCGCATCGTGACCATCCTGATGTCGGATCTGTCCGGGTACACGTCGATGGGTGAGCGGTTCGACCCCGAGGTGGTTGCCGAGGTCATGCGCACGATCAAGCAGGAGAGCACCGAGATCGTCGAGTCGTTCGGCGGGGTCGTGAACCAGTTCATCGGTGACGAGATCGTGTCGTTGTTCGGCCTGCCGGCAGCGCGCGACGACGACGCCCGCCGGGCCGTCCTTGCCGCACTGGCCCTCCACGAGCGCGTCAACAGCTTGGGTGAGGAGTTGGCGGGCGCCGCCGACCACGTCCTGTCGATGCATTCCGGGATTCAGACGGGGCTGCTCATCGCGCGGGTCGACGACGAGCGCAATGGAATCTACGAGCTGACCGGCGATGCGATCAACACGGCTGCTCGACTCCTCTCGCTCGCCGACTCGGGCGACGTGGTCATCGGTCACGAGACCAAGCGGCTGGTCGAGGGACTCGTCGAGGTCGACGACGTGGGGCATCACGAGGTCAGGGGCAAGGCGCGTCCCATCAGTGCGTTCCGTGTGGTCAGCGCGTCACCCGACCGGAGCCGGTTCGACGCATCGGAGGACAACGGACTCACGCCGTTCACCGGTCGCGACGTCGAGCTTTCGATGCTCCTCGACAGTGCCCGATCCGCATTCCTCGAACGAGGTTCAGCGGTGGTGGTCGAGGGTGAGGCAGGTTCTGGCAAGAGCCGTCTGTGCCACGAGTTCCTCCGCAGGCTCAGGCTCCGTCATCCCGATGTCGCGGTGTTGCAGGGCCGTTGCCAGACCTACGGATCGATCACGCCGTACCTTCCGTTCGTGCAGTTGGTTCGAGAGGCGCTCGGTATCGAGCGCAACACGCCGACGGCGGAATTGCAGGAAGCGATGCCCGATGCCGTCGCTCGGCTCGCACCTGGGCTGGTTGCCAACACCCCGGCCTACCTCTACCTCCTCTCGGCGCTCACGGTGGGCGAACTCCCGCCCGAGTGGCGGGGCGACCAGCTGCCCGAGATCCTGCAGAGCGCATGCGTCGACCTCGTGCGCGTGGTGTCCTCGACGAGACCGTGCGTCGTGAAGCTGGATGACTGGCACTGGGCCGACTCTGCATCGCGGCTCACGCTTGCGCGGCTGATCGACGGCTTGGGCCGGACCAACGCGCTCGTGCTGGTCGCGCAGCGCCCGACCGACGACGATGGTGAGTTGCGGATCATCAATCGTCTGGCTCTCGACACGTTCGACCTCGAGCAGACGAGGCAGATGATCCGCGCTCGCTTCGGTGCCGGCGAGGCCGAGGAACGCCTCGTCGAGCGCATCCACGAGCGAACGTCCGGGAACCCGTTCTTCGTCGAGGAGGTCTGCGCAGCGCTGGCAGCCTCGGACGCGGTGGCGGTCATCGACGATCGGCTCACTGCAGCGCAGGATCTCCAGCTCGATGCGATTCCCACCACGATCCAAGCGGTGGTGCTCGGACGGATCGATGCGCTGCCCACGACACCGAGACAGCTGCTGCGCGCGGCATCGGTGATCGGTCGCGAGTTCCGTCTCGACATCCTCGGGCGGTTGTTCCCGCACGATGACCTCCCTGCGAATCTGCAGGTCGCGCAGGATTGTGGGTTGATCGAACCGATGCCAGCCGGCGACGTGCTGCGCTACCGATTCCGACACGTGATCACCCAGTCAGTCGCCTACGACTCGGTCCTCCTTCGCTCGCGAGCCGAACTGCACCGCGCCATTGCGGTCGAGATCGAAGCCGAGCAGAGCAACGAGGAGCAACGACTCCAGAAGAACGTCGAGGCGCTTGCGCATCACTATCTCGGCGCCGGTGACGCCGGCCAGTCGATCAAGTATCTCGAGGCCGCTGGCGAGAAGGCCGTCGGCCGATTCGCCATCGCCGAAGCGCGTTGGCGCTTCCGGCACGCACTCGATGTCTCGTTGCTCGATCCTGCCGAAGTGGACGGGCGGCGGGCGCGGGCGCGGCTTGCGGTTCGGTGGGCGGAGACCTGCGTGTACGCGCCCAGCAAGGAACAGGTCGAGATCTTGCAGCGCGTGATCGGTGAGACGATCGAGGACGGCGACCTCCGTCGAGCGATCACGCTCGGATACTGGAGCAACTGGATCCGGCACTCCATCGGCGAGCAGTCCGAGGCCGAAGCAGGTGTTCGGTTGATGCTGCGGCAACTCGGCGACGAGGCAGCTGGGCCGGTGGCCGAGGCGCTCCATCTGTTGCTCGGCATGATCCTGATCGCCGCTCGACGACCAGAGGAAGCACTCGGGCACCTGGAGGTGGGCCTCGCCGAACGCCTCGGCCGATTCCGGAACGGCGAGACCGCGGCAGCAGCGAGCGGGATGTTCGTCTATGCGCTCGCTCAACGTGCCGTCGCACACGCGGATCTCGGCGAAGTCGGCGAGGCCCGCCGCGCGGGGGACGACGCCCTCGAGGTCAATCGAGTCGCCGGTCAGCGCCTCACCGAGGGGTCGGTACAGATCTGCCGCTGTATCGCCGGGGTCATGATCGGCGACTGGACGGAGGTCCGTTCGGCGGCTCGAGCGATCCGCCAGCTCGATTCGATCGTGGTCACGCCCTACGTCGAGCGCATGGCGGACGTTCTCGATTCGTTCGCCTCGACCCAGCTCGCGACTGCGCGTGACATCGACCGACTCGGACGAGCGGTGTCCGCTCTGCGCAGCTCGGAGAGCTTGTTGGCGCTCAGCATGGCCGAGGCACTGCTCGCGACCGCGATGGCCGACGCCGGACGGAACGACGAAGCTCGGTGGCACGCGGAGGCCTGCCTCGAACGACGGAGATACGACGACGTGTACGGTGATGATCTCGCCGAGGCCACGCTGCTCAGAATCTGCGGTCTCGATGGAGACGCACTCGAACAACGGTTCGCCGAGCGCCTCACGTCGCCAGCGATCGCCGGCAACGACCGATCGCGGGCGATCTTGACCCTGGCCGTTGCGCAGGCGCACGCTGACGCCTCCGAGCTCGACAAGGCGCTGCGTCGTATCGACGAGGCAATCGAGGCGATGCAGCGACTCGGGCTCACGGGATGGTTGGATCGTGCGTTCGAACTACACGAGACCCTGCGCTCGTCGTCGTGAACCGATCCGCGATGTGCGGTGAGCGAGATCAGCGCCAGTGCATCCAGAAGCCGTGTGGATGCACAGTTGCCAGATGGGCGACCGATCGCTCGCCACCGCGCCAGCGGACCATCGACAGCACGGTGCGGTGCGCGCTCTTCGGGTCCGGCTCGTTCGGGAGTTCCGGAATGTGGGCGGGGGCCTCGGCATAGACCCACGACAGGTCGCGGGCGGCGCCGATGCGCTCCAACTCGGCCAGGTAGGCGACTCGATCGTCGGAACTCAGGTAGTTCAGGACCCAGGAGTTCGTGACCACGGGGTGTGCGCCGGTGCCGATCCGCTCGATCGCCGGGCCCAGCGACGCGACGGCATCGCCGGCCAGGATCTCCGGTGGATCGGCGCGGGCGATGTCGATCGCAGCGACGAGCCGATGGAATCGCTCGGCCTGGTCTGGCCACACGCATGCTTCGAGCCAGCGTGCTTCACCGTCGTCGGTCACGTCGATCGGTCGCTGGTCGATCCCGCAGCGGGCCGCGATCGTCGGCATCGCCGCCGGAACGGGAACGTCACCGGTGACGTCGACCGTGATCGTGACCGTCGACGGTCCACCGACGATCCGCTCGGTGCCACCGGGATCTCGGTACCGGTACTCGTACCGGTCGAGCAGCAGGTTCAACCCCCCGCTGGCGCCCACGTCGAGCAGGCCGATCGCACCGACCTCGTCGCCGATCAGTCCGAGCGCCGGCAGGAACGATCCGCAGCGGCCGACCTCGTTGGTCTGCGTGGTCCGTGTGGACAGCAGGTGCTCGAGCTGTTCTCGGTGCTGCGTGACGAAGCTCGAGAAAGTGGAGGCGAGCGCCCGATCCGTCGACGACCGCGGGTTGGCGGTCAGGTTCGGATACCAGTTCGCCAACGGGTGCTGCGGGTCTTCGATCACCAGCTCGTGCACGCACGCGAACAACAGCACCGGGAGTCGCTGAGTGGGCGGGGCGTGTCGGAGCAGCCCGGACAGCTCGTTGTCGCGGGCGACCAGCGTCGACAGCGCCGCATACAACGGCGCTCGGGGGCTGGACGTGGTGGCGAAGTGCTCGAAGTGCCGCCTGAGTTCGTCAGCAACGAGTGATTCATCCGCCGGGCCGGCCACGGCGTGACAGTACCCTTGCCATCCCTATGGCTGGTACCGATCTCATCGCCGAACTCGAGGCCCGCAACCTCATCCACGACTCGACCGACCGCGACGCGCTCCGCGATGCCGTTGCGAGCGGCCCGGTGGCGCTCTACTACGGCTGCGATCCGACGGCTGACAGCCTGCACGTCGGCAATCTCATCGGGTTGATCATGCTGCGGCGCTTCCAGGACGCCGGGCACCGACCGATCGCACTGGCCGGCGGTGCGACCGGCATGGTCGGCGACCCGAGCGGCCGGTCCGACGAGCGAAACCTGCTCGACGACGACACGCTGAACCGCAACGTCGCTGCGATCAAGGAGCAGCTGAGTCGCATCGTCGACGTCGGAGATGGCCGGGGCGAACTCGTCGACAACCGGGACTGGACCCAGCCGATCACGATCCTCGAGTTCCTCCGCGACGTCGGCAAGCACGTGACGGTCAACCAGATGCTGGCGCGCGAGAGCATCAAACTGCGGGTCAACTCCGAGCACGGCATCTCGTTCACCGAGTTCAGCTACATGCTGCTGCAGGCCAACGACTACCTGTGGCTCCACGATCATCTCGGCTGCACGATCCAGATCGGCGGCTCGGACCAGTGGGGCAACATCGTCGCCGGCGTCGATCTCATCCGGCGCAAGCGAGGCGCCCACGTACACGCCTTCTCGTGGCCGCTGCTCACCGCCGCCGACGGCAGCAAGCTCGGCAAGACCACCGGTGCCCGGGTGTGGCTCGATGCAGCGAAGACCAGCCCGTACCAGTTCCGTCAGCACTGGATGCAGACCCCTGACGAGTTGATCGAGGCACAGCTGCTCACGTTCTCTCTGCAGCCGATCGAACAGATCCGGGCGATCGTCGGCGAGCACCTGGATGCCCCGCATCTGCGGTTCGGACAGCGTGCGCTCGCCGACGAGATGACGGCTCTGGTGCACGGCGCGTCGGCTGCTGTCGCCGCCGCCGAGGCAGCGGATCTCCTCTTCGCCGGCGACCCGTCGACCGCGTCGGAGGAGGCGTTCGCAATGTTGGCGCTGGAGGTACCGTCCTCACGTCTCGCTGCCTCCGATCTCGACGATCCGGTCTCCGTCTTCGTCGGTGCGGGTCTGGCCTCGTCGAACGGCGACGCGCGGCGCTCGCTCGGGCAGCGCTCGTTCTACGCGAACGGTGAGCAACTCGACGCGAACTCCCTGCTCAGCGACCAGAAGCTGCTGCATGGCAGGTACCTCTTGCTCCGCAAGGGCAAGAAGTCGCACCACCTCGTCGAAATATTTTCCTGAGGCGTGTTGCAAAGCACTACGGGGGTGCTATCTTTTAACTCCGCCTCACGGACGGACATCGTCCTCCGGAAAGGCCACTCGGCACCAACGCCGACCGACGGATACCCGCAAGGACATCCCCGGTTCCTGGTGCGTGCCTGAGCTTCGGCTCCTTGAAAACGGAAGAGAAGACAGAACGCCAGTGCGGGCAGTACGCGCCCACCCTCGGGTGGTCACGGAACTGTCTGTCAATTTCGCTGTCGTCTACCCTGACGGCAGCAACACGGTTAACTGGTCGGCTCGAGCTTTGTACCTCGGGTCGATCGAACAGCAAGGACGCATCGTCCATACGAGTCCTTCCCGACTCGGATGGTGCGCTCGCTGACTATCGTCGCCGGCTCGAAACGCTCACTCCGGTGGGCCGACGGGTTGGCCACGTTTTTGTTGGAGAGTTTGATCCTGGCTCAGGATGAACGCTGGCGGCGTGCTTAACACATGCAAGTCGAACGAGGTCCATGGAGCTTGCTCCGGAAGACCTAGTGGCGAACGGGTGCGTAACACGTGAGAAACCTGCCCCGATCTCTGGGATAACAGTTGGAAACGACTGCTAATACCGGATGCCGTCACACCACCTCATGGTGGAGTGCCGAAAGATTTATCGGATCGGGAGGGTCTCGCGGCCTATCAGCTAGTTGGAGAGGTAACGGCTCACCAAGGCATCGACGGGTAGCTGGTCTGAGAGGATGATCAGCCACACTGGGACTGAGACACGGCCCAGACTCCTACGGGAGGCAGCAGTGGGGAATCTTGCACAATGGGCGAAAGCCTGATGCAGCAACGCCGCGTGCGGGAAGAAGGCCCTAGGGTTGTAAACCGCTTTCAGTAGGGAAGAAAATGACGGTACCTACAGAAGAAGGTGCGGCCAACTACGTGCCAGCAGCCGCGGTGACACGTAGGCACCAAGCGTTATCCGGATTTATTGGGCGTAAAGAGCTCGTAGGCGGTTTGGTAAGTCGGGTGTGAAAACTCTGGGCTCAACCCAGAGAGGCCACTCGATACTGCTATGACTAGAGTACGGTAGGGGAGCGGGGAATTCATGGTGTAGCGGTGAAATGCGCAGATATCATGAGGAACACCAGCGGCGAAGGCGCCGCTCTGGGCCGTAACTGACGCTGAGGAGCGAAAGCATGGGTAGCAAACAGGATTAGATACCCTGGTAGTCCATGCCGTAAACGTTGGGCACTAGGTGTGGGTCTCAACCAACGAGATCCGCGCCGTCGCTAACGCATTAAGTGCCCCGCCTGGGGAGTACGGTCGCAAGACTAAAACTCAAAGGAATTGACGGGGGCCCGCACAAGCAGCGGAGCGTGTTGCTTAATTCGATGCAACGCGAAGAACCTTACCTGGGTTTGACATGTACCGAAAAGCTCTAGAGATAGGGTGTCCTTCGGGGCGGTACACAGGTGGTGCATGGCTGTCGTCAGCTCGTGTCGTGAGATGTTGGGTTAAGTCCCGCAACGAGCGCAACCCTTATCCTATGTTGCCAGCACGTAATGGTGGGGACTCGTAGGAGACTGCCGGGGTCAACTCGGAGGAAGGTGGGGATGACGTCAAGTCATCATGCCCCTTATGCCCAGGGCTGCAAACACGCTACAATGGCCGGTACAGAGGGCTGCGATCCCGCGAGGGTGAGCGAATCCCACAAAGCCGGTCTCAGTTCGGATTGGAGTCTGCAACTCGACTCCATGAAGCCGGAGTTGCTAGTAATCCTGGATCAGCACGCCAGGGTGAATACGTTCCCGGGCCTTGTACACACCGCCCGTCACACCACGAAAGTCGGCAACACCCGAAGCCGGTGGCCCAACTCGCAAGAGAGGGAGCCGTCGAAGGTGGGGTCGGTGATTGGGGTGAAGTCGTAACAAGGTAGCCGTACCGGAAGGTGCGGCTGGATCACCTCCTTTCTAAGGAGTGCTTCTCCACTCGATGATCGACGTTTGTTCGATCCGGGTGCGAGACACACCTGTTGGTGCACTGGTGGACTGTCGTCGAAACGATCGACAATTGCAGGGATTCGGTCCCTCTTGTCGACACGTGCAACGGCGGTCACCGTCTTCTCTTCCGTTTTGAGGGAGTTGTTCCCTCACACCCCAGCGTCGAGCTGGCGGCGTCCTCGAGATTTTCGTGGTCGTTGCCGGCACCGCTGGTCAGGTGGCTCCTTGAGAACTGCAGAGCAAGCACGAGCATCTTTTCGGGCGGTCTTCGGGCCGCCCAATGAACGAGATAACTTGTTCTTTCCAAGCTAATAAGAGCCAACGGTGGATGCCTTGGCGCCAAGAACCGATGAAGGACGTGAGTGACTGCGAAAAGCTGCGGGGAGCCGTCTACTAGGCCTCGATCCGCAGATGTCCGAATGGGGAAACCCAGCACTCGTCATGGAGTGTTACCGCTGCCTGAACACATAGGGCAGTAGGAGGGAACCGGGGGAATTGAAACATCTCAGTACCCCGAGGAAAGGAAAGCAACCGCGACACCCTGAGTAGCGGCGAGCGAAAAGGGTAGAGACCAAACCGTGCCAGTGCCAAGCCTGATGGCGTTGCTGGTGCGGGGTAGTGGGACCAGGAGACACAGCATCAGATGTGTCACGACTTACAAGTGCTGCATAGGAGAACGACTCAGGAAAGGGTCGGCCAGAGTGGGTAACAGCCCCGTATCCGAAATGTACGTACTAGTCGCCTGTCATCCCAAGTAACGCCGGAACCGTGAAAGCCGGCGTGAATCTGTGGGGACCACCCCATAAGTCTAAGTATTCCTTGGCGACCGATAGTGAACCAGTACCGTGAGGGAAAGGTGAAAAGTACCCCGGGAGGGGAGTGAAATAGTACCTGAAACCGTTGGTTTACAAACAGTCAGAGCGTCGTCACACTTCGGTGTGGCCGCGATGGCGTGCCTTTTGAAGAATGAGCCTGCGAGTTACGGTGTGTGGCAAGGTTAACCAGTGATGGGGAGCCGAAGCGAAAGCGAGTCTGAATAGGGCGTAGAGTCGCATGCTGTAGACCCGAAGCCGAGTGATCTATCCATGGCCAGGTTGAAGCGGAGGTAAGACTCCGTGGAGGACCGAACCCACGTCAGTTAAAAATGGCGGGGATGAGCTGTGGATAGGGGTGAAAGGCCAATCAAACTCGGCGATAGCTGGTTCTCCTCGAAATGCATTTAGGTGCAGCGTCGTGTGTTCAGTACCGGAGGTAGAGCACTGAATGGGCTAGGGGACCTACAAGTTTACCGAACCCAATCAAACTCCGAATGCCGGTACTCCAGAGCACGGCAGTGAGACCACGAGGGATGAGCTTCGTTGGTCGAAAGGGAAACAGCCCAGATCATCAGCTAAGGCCCCTAATTCAGGACTAAGTGGAAAACGATGTGGGATTGCACAGACAGCCAGGAGGTTGGCTTAGAAGCAGCCACCCTTGAAAGAGTGCGTAATAGCTCACTGGTCGAGTGATCCTGCGCGGACAATGTAACGGGGCTCAAGTCCTGAGCCGAAGCTATGGGCTTCTACGAGATTTCGATTGAGTAGGAGCGGTAGAGGAGCGTCGATGGTGCAGCGAAGCGGCGGTGGAAACCAGTCGTGGAGCGCCATCGAGTGAGAATGCAGGCATGAGTAACGAGAGAGGGGTGAGAAACCCCTCCGCCGAAAGCCCAAGGGTTCCTGGGGAAGGCTAATCCCCCCAGGGTGAGTCGGGAGCTAAGGCGAGGCCGAAAGGCGTAGTCGATGCACAACTGGTTGATATTCCAGTACCACTGTGCCCGCGCCAAGTCCAAGAGCCGCAACGTTGGGGCTGTTACCTTCGGGTAGCGAACCGACCGAGTAGCTGGCGGATAGTTGACGGGGGACGCAGGAGGATAGGTGAACCCAGGCGATGGTAGACCTGGGGTAAGCGTGTAGGCGGGTTCCGATGAGAGTTGGAGCCGTAACGCTGAGACGTGATGCCGAGCGACATACCGCGAAGTCACTGATTCCATGCTGCCAAGAAAAGCCCAGCAATGAGTTGGCACAGTGCCCGTACCCCATACCGACACAGGTGGGCGGGTAGAGAATACCAAGGCGAGCGGGAGAACTATGGTTAAGGAACTCGGCAAATTACCTCCGTAACTTCGGAAGAAGGAGGACCCTTTTTGGTGAAAGCCTTTACGGCTCGAGCTGAGGAGGGTGGCACAGACCAGGGGGTAGCGACTGTTTACCAAAAACACAGCAGCGTGCGAAGCCGCAAGGCGCTGTATACGCTGTGACGCCTGCCCAATGCTTGAAGGTCACGGGGAACGGTTAGCTCTTCGGAGCGAAGCTGTGAACCTAAGCCCAAGTGAATGGCGGCCGTAACTATAACGGTCCTAAGGTAGCGAAATTCCTTGTCGGGTAAGTTCCGACCTGCACGAATGGCGTAACGACTTCCCCACTGTCTCAACCATAGACCCGGTGAAATTGAAGTACGAGTAAAGATGCTCGTTAGCTGCGGAAGGACGGAAAGACCCCGTGGACCTTTACTATAACTTGGTGTTGAGTTTTGAATTGCGTTGTGTAGGATAGGTGGGAGGCTTGGAAGCATTGGCGCCAGCCAGTGTGGAGCCATCGTTGAAATACCACCCTGCGTACTTTGGAGCTCTAACCTCGGTCCGTGATCCGGATCAGGGACAGCGCCAGGCGGGTAGTTTGACTGGGGCGGTCGCCTCCTAAAGAGTAACGGAGGCGCCCAAAGGTTCCCTCAGACTGGTTGGCAATCAGTCGTCGAGTGCAATGACACAAGGGAGCTTGACTGCGAGACCTACAAGTCGAGCAGGTACGAAAGTAGGGCATAGTGACCCGGCCATCACGTGTGGAAGTGTGGTCGCTCAACGGATAAAAGGTACCCCGGGGATAACAGGCTAATCTTCCCCAAGAGTCCATATCGACGGGAAGGTTTGGCACCTCGATGTCGGCTCATCGCATCCTGGGGCTGAAGCAGGTCCCAAGGGTTGGGCTGTTCGCCCATTAAAGCGGTACGCGAGCTGGGTTCAGAACGTCGTGAGACAGTTCGGTCCCTATCCTCCGCAGCCGAAGGAATACTGACAACTGCTGTCCTTAGTACGAGAGGACCGGGACGGACGTAGCTCTGGTGTGTCTGTTGTTTCGCCAGAAGCATCGCAGATTTGCTACCTACGGAAGGGATAACCGCTGAAAGCATCTAAGTGGGAAACCCGGTTGAAGATGAGTATTCCCATGCGGTTAACGCAGTAAGGCCCGTGACGAGACCATCACGTTGATAGGCCGGAGGTGTAAGCGTGGCAACACGTTCAGCCGACCGGTACTAATCGGCCGAGGGCTTGGTTTTGAACAGCTCGTGCTTGCTCTGGAGTCCTTGAGGGTCACCCCTCTTTGACAACTGATTTCGGTGACCATAGCGACAGGGTCACACCCGTTCCCATCCCGAACACGGAAGTTAAGCCTGTCAGCGCCGATGGTACTTGGGGAGAGATCCCCTGGGAGAGTAGGACGTCGCCGGATTTCGATCGAGGAACGCACTGACCGGGTTTGCCGGCAGTGCGTTCTTCGCGTTTTCGACTCGGATGGACGGCGTTGCGTCCGAGGAGCCGTAGCATGGCGACCCATGTCTTCCGGCTCGTCCCCCCGTCCCCCGCGCCGCGATGACGCCCGACGCGGCAGCACGGGAAGGCCGACGGGCGGCCGGACCGGCAAGCCGGGCGGCCGGACCGGAAAGCCGGGCGGCCGGACGGGCGGAACGGGTCGCAGCGGGGCGGGTGACGGTCGAACGGGCCGACCCGGGAGCCGGGAGAACCCCCGACTTCGCGTCAACAAGCCGATGACCGAGGCCGAGCGTCGCTCGAAGGCGGTGAAGGAACGCCGTGCACCGCGAGCACCACAGGACCCGGAACTCGAACGTCGCAAGATCGAGGAACGGACGACCGAGCAGTGGATCGACGAAGGGTCCGTTCGCCGAGAGGCGTCGAATGCAGCCCGTCGAGCCTCCTCCGGTGGCGCACCCACCCCGAAACGGCGTCCGCCGAAGCCGCTCGATCCGGAGGTCGCCGCCGAACTCACCGCGGCGTTGGGCGCTCAGCGTGGCACCCGCCTGACCGAACGGCTCGCTCAGGCCTCCGAGGCGCTCGATCGCGAACGGTTCCAGGAGGCCCGCCGTCTCGCCACGTCGATCGCCAAGGAAGCTCCGACGGTCGCGGCAGCGCACGAGCTGGTCGGTCTCGCCAACTATCGGCTGGGCCTATACAAGCAGGCGGTCAAGGCGCTCGAGACCGCACAGGATCTGCATGCGAACCCCGCGCTGCTCCCCGTCATCGCTGACTGCCAACGAGCACAGGGTCGCTGGGCTGCGGTCGACCGCGTGTGGACGGAGATCAAGGCCGCCTCGCCGAGCCATGAGATCATGGCGGAGGGTCGCATGGTGGCTGCGGGTGCGCTCGCCGACCAGGACGATCTCCGTGGCGCACTGGCGTTGATGGAACCGGCGGCCAAACGACCCAAAGCCGTGCGGGACTTCCACCTCCGTCAGTGGTACGTCCTGGCCGACCTGTACGACCGGATGGGTGATCCGATCAGCGCTCGGCGCTGGTTCTCGACCGTCGCCGAGTTCGACGACGAGTTCGCCGACGTCCACGACCGACTTCGCAGCCTCGGGCGCTAGGTCTCCGATGGCGAGCGCGAACTTCCGAGCCGGAGTCGTCGCCGTGGTCACCAACTCACGTGACCAGGTACTCGCGTTCGAACGCAGCGACGTTCCCGACGCCTGGCAGCTTCCACAAGGAGGTATCGACGTGGGCGAGACGCCGGTGGACGCTGCCTGGCGCGAACTCGGCGAAGAGACCGGCCTCGGTCCGGCCGACGTCGAGTTGGTCGGTGACCACCCGGTGTGGATGGCCTACGAGTTCCCCGACCACGTGCGGTCGGCTGGCAAACGCCTCGGCCAGGTGCAGCGCTGGTTCTTCTTCACAGCGCTGTCCGACGAAATCGCGCCGACTCCTGACGAGGTCGAGTTCGTCGCGTGGAAATGGGTCGACCGAAAATGGCTGGTCGACCACGTGGTGAGCTTCCGGCGCCAGGTCTACCGCGCGGCGCTGACACCGTGAGCGACGACCTGTTCGCCGTCGCCGCCGAGGAACAGCGTCGATCCCGAGCTCCGTTGGCGGCCCGTCTGCGTCCGCGCACGATCGACGACGTCGTCGGACAGGACCACCTGGTCGGTCCGGGCAAACCACTGCGACGTCTGGTCGACACCGATCGGCTGTCGTCGGCGCTCCTGTGGGGTCCGCCGGGCACGGGCAAGACCACGCTCGCGCTCGCGGTCGCCGGCAGCACCGACCGAGCCTTCGAGCAGCTCTCAGCGGTGAACGCCGGTGTCAAGGACGTCCGTGAGACCATCGAGCGTGCCCGGCAGCGATTGGGTGAGCGCGGACAGGGCACGATCCTGTTCCTCGACGAAATCCACCGGTTCTCGAAATCCCAGCAGGACGCGCTCCTTCCGGCGGTGGAGGACGGCACGCTCACCCTGATCGGCGCCACCACGGAGAACCCGTTCTTCGAGGTGAACGCACCGCTGCGAAGCCGTTCCACACTGTTTCGTCTCGAGCCGCTCGACCGCGCTGCGATCCAGACGCTGGTGCGACGCGGACTCGAGGCCGAAGCGGCGACCGCCGACGACGATGCAGTGTCGTTGCTGGTCGATCGCGCCGGTGGCGACGGCCGCCAGGTGCTGACCGCGCTCGAGGTGTCGTGTGCTCTCGCCGGCTACGGCCACGTCGAACTGGAGCACGTCGAGGCGGCGCTGGGTACCACGGCGCTCCGCTACGGCCGCGACGACCACTACGACGTCGTCAGCGCGTTCATCAAGTCGATGCGGGGCTCCGACCCCGACGCCGCCGTCTACTGGCTTGCTCGCATGCTCGAGGCCGGCGAAGACGCACGCTTCATCGCTCGCCGGATGATCATCTTCGCGTCAGAGGACGTCGGACTCGCCGACAGCGGGGCGCTGCAGGTCGCGGTGGCCGCCGCGCACGCACTCGAACACGTCGGACTCCCGGAGGCCCAGCTCAATCTCTCGCAGGCGGCGATCTACCTCGCCCTCGCACCCAAGAGCAACCGCAACGCCCTCGCGATCTGGAACGCCCGCTCGGACGTCCGCGATGGCGCCGTCGGCGACGTGCCGGCCCACCTCCGAGACGCGCACTACCAGGGCGCGGCGTCGATCGGTCACGGCGAGGGTTACGACTATCCTCACGACCATGACTCGGGAACCGTCGCTCAGCAGTACCTTCCCGATGCTCTGGTCGGCCGGCACTGGTATCAACCGAGTGTGCACGGCGACGAAGGCGCAATCGAGGACCGCATGACCACGCCCGACGTTCCGTCACCGTCCGAGCGCCCATCGACCGAGGAGTGGACGTGACGGCCGGCGAACTGGTCCTGGTCGTTGCAGCCGTCCTGTGCTCGATCGGTTTCGCGGCGCTGATCGTCGTGCTGCTGCGAGTCCTCGACACGCTGCGGGAGGTTCGGCGTGAGGTCGACCAGTTGCGAATGGAGACCACGCCGTTGATCCGGGAGCTGCTCGCCACGACCGACGAGGCACGCGCGACCGTCGACGAGGCACGCGCCGACCTCGAACGGTTCGACCGTGTGCTCGGTTCGGCGGAGGCGATCGGCGACGCGGTCGGTGGCCGGGTCGCCCGCACCACGTTCTCGTCACCGATGATCAAAGCGGCCGGTCTGGCCCGCGGGACGTCGAGGACGATCTCGCGGTTGCGCGGCGCACCGAAGCAGACCGCGATCGGTCCCATCGACATCGCGTCGCTGGACGGCGCTGAGAGGTTCGATGCGGGGTCGACGAACTCGTCACGACGGAGGAAACGCGCATGATGAAACGGGTCACGTGGTTTGCCGGAGGTGTCGTCGCAGGTCTTGCCTCTGCCGGCTATGCGAAGAAGAAGGTCAAGGAGACCGCTTCGCAGATCGCTCCGACTCAGATCGCACGGTCTGCCGCCGATTCGGTTCGTTCTCGGACCAATGACGTGGTGGACGCCATCCGCGAGGGGCGCCAGGTGATGAGGCACACCGAGGACGAACTGCGCGC
The DNA here is from genome assembly GCA_963698435.1 of Ilumatobacteraceae bacterium. GTDB lineage: Bacteria > Actinomycetota > Acidimicrobiia > Acidimicrobiales > Ilumatobacteraceae > Sva-07. The sequence goes on from CAVOQV010000007.1 coordinate 279,006, forward strand.
CCGGCGCGAGGGACGCCTGACGTCGCTCGACGAACACGTGGAGCCCGGCGACCGGGTGTACGTCGACGGAGTGCCAGTGGAGAGCGGACGTGTCCTCGTGATGCGCCCCAAGGAGCGCAAGGCTCGCCGGTGACCGCGCCACTGGTCGCCCGGTTGCGGGAGCGGCTGCGACACGATCAGGTACGGGACGGCGCGGCCGAGGTCAACCTCTATCGACACGACGCGTCGAACCTGGTCGGCCATCCGGCTGTGGTCTGCTTCGCCGAGAGCACCGACGACGTCCAGGCGATCGTGCAGGTCGCCAACGAGTTCGAGGTGCCGTTCGTGCCACGGGGCTCAGGTACCGGCCTGGCCGGGGGAGCGGTGCCGATGACCGGCTCGATCGTGATTTCCACCTCGAAGATGAACCGGATCCTGTCGATCGATCGCGTCAACCGGATGGCATGGGTCGAACCCGGGGTGTTCAACCTCGATCTCTCGAAGCAGATGGCGCACCTCGGCGTCCACTTTGCTCCTGATCCGAGCAGTCAGCAGACGTGTTCGATCGGCGGCAACGTGGCGAACAACTCCGGCGGGCCGCACTGTCTCGCTGACGGGGTGACGAGTGCCCACATCCATGCGGTCGAAGTCGTGCTGCCGGACGGGTCGGTGACCGTCCTCGGCGGTGAGGAGCCCGAACCCGCCGGGTACGACCTGCGCGGCGTGTTCGTCGGGAGCGAGGGGATGTTCGGTGTCGCAACCAAGGTCTGTGTCAGGTTGATGGCCAATCCACCGGACGTGGCCACGATGTTGCTCGACTTCGCCGACGTCGCCGACGGCGCCCAGTTGGTGAGCGACATCATTGCCGACGGGATCGTCCCTGCGGCCGTGGAGATGATGGATCAGCTCTGCCTGCGGGCGGTCGAGGAATTCATCCACGCCGGTCTCCCGGTCGACCAGGCAGCGGCGCTGCTGATCGAGGTCGTCGGACTGCCGTCGGCGGTGGCCGAACACGTCGAGCGGATCCGTGTGCTCGCCGCAGAGCGCCGGGTCGGCACGATCCGCGTCGCCGCCGACGAAACCGAACGAGCCCTGTTGTGGAAGGGTCGCAAGTCGGCTTTCGGTGCGATCGCCCGTATCAAGCCCAACTACTACCTCCACGACACGGTGGTGCCTCGCCATCGTCTGCCCGAGGTGCTCGCGAGCGTCTACGAGATCGCCGCACGCCATGAACTGCTCGTGTTGAACGTCTTCCACGCCGGTGACGGCAACCTGCACCCGCTGCTGGTGTACGACGCTCGCGAGCCGGGCGTGGTCGAGCGCGTGCACGCCGCCGGCGACGAGATCGTCCGAGTGTCGGTGGCGGCGGGCGGGGTGTTGAGCGGCGAGCACGGCATCGGGCTCGAGAAGCGCGATCTGATGCCCTTGATGTTCTCCGACGTCGATCTTGCCGCTCAGGCCGACCTGCGGCGAGCCTTCGATCCGAAGCTGCTGTCGAACCCGGACAAGGTCCTCCCGAGCCCGGCGAGCTGCGGCGACATCCACAGCGTGCCGGAAGGCGCGTGGGTGTGAGCGCGCCGGCGCTCGACGATGCGGTGGCGTCCTTCACCGAGCAGGTCGGCGACACCGATCCGGTGACGGTGACCGGCCTCGGCACCCACGGTGGGCCGGTTCCGGGTGCGCGCGTGGTCAGCGCACCGGCCGGGATCTCCTGGATCCAGCCGGCGGAGATGACCATGTGCTGCGGAGCCGGCACACCCGTTGCCGAGGTCGATGCCGCGCTCGCCGAGCACGGCCAGTGCGTCGCCGTTCCCGACGGCGGCACGATCGGCGGTGCGCTGGCGGTCGGACACAGTGGCATCCGCCGCCTCGGATGGGGTGCGGTACGAGATTCGGTCCTCCAGGTTCGGTACGTCTCGGCCTCAGGTGAGCTGGTCAAGGCTGGTGGCCCCACGGTCAAGAACGTCAGCGGATTCGACCTCTGCCGCCTCATCGTCGGATCGAAAGGCACACTCGGATTCATCGCGGACGTGATCCTGCGCACCCGGCCGCTGGCGGTCGGCGAACGGTGGTTCACGAGCGATGACGATCCCTGGGAGTTGCTCGGCAGGCTCCACCGACCGACCTCGGTGCTGTGGAACGGCCAGACCACGTGGGTCCTCCTCGACGGGCACCACGACGATGTCCGGGCGCAGGCTGCAGTGCACGCGCTCCGCGCCACCGACGGCCGACCCGAGTTGCCTCCGTTCCGGTGGTCGCTGCCGCCGAATCAGATGGGCCAGCTCGCCACGCACGAGCCGGGAACGTTCGTGGCCGAGATCGGCGTCGGCGTGGTGCACCACGTTCGTCCCCCGGCGCCGTCAACGGTGGATCCTGCGGTCCGAGCGCTCCACGAGCGCATCAAGACCGAGTTCGACCCGACCGGTCGGCTCAACCCCGGCCTCGACGTCCTCGCGCCGGCGTGACTCGGCTCCGCCGGGCGTACGTCGATCAGCCGGTCACCGACCTGGCAGCGGCGAGACACGCCGCCGAGGCAGCCCGCGCGAGCCTGGCGTCTCGACCCGCCGGAACTGCTCCGCGTGGGAATGAATGCCATCTTCACTGCCGGTTCGGTCGTCCTGCGCGTGAGCGAGCCGAACACGGACGCTGAGGCCTCGCTGGAACTCGCCGACTTCTGGCACCGCCGGGGAGTGTCGGTGCCGCACGCCGTCCGGGACGACGTCGTCGTCGCCCACGGCTTGAGTGTGACGGCCTGGGAGCACATCGACGGCGCCGCGGGGTCGATCGATTGGACTCAGGTCGGTGCCATGGTGCGCGAGGTGCACGAGACCGACCCGACGTCACTTCCTGGAGCGATTCCGCTTCCCTCGCCGACCGCGTTCCCCTGGTGGGACTTCGACGCTCTCCTGGAACGCGCATCCCCGGCGCTCGACGTCGTGGCCCGTGACGGGCTCGTCGCGGCGATCGAGCGCCATCCGCGATGGCACGAATCGGATGGGTCGGGTGAGGCCGTCGTCTGCCACGGCGACGTACACCCCGGCAACGTGCTGATGCAGTCCGCTGGACCCGTGCTGCTCGACTGGGACCTGCTGTGCATGGCACCGGCTGGATGGGACCACGCGCCGATGATGACGTGGGCGGAACGCTGGGGCGGCGAGCCAGGGGAGTACGAAGCGTTCGCTCGCGGCTACGGACGTTCGTTGCGGACCGATCCGACCGCCACGGCGCTAGCCGAACTGCGCCTCGTGGCCGCCACGCTCATGCGCGTGTCGGCATCGATCGCCGACCCGGCTGCGCGCCCGGAAGCCGAACGGCGGCTGCGGTACTGGCGCGGCGACCCGGAGGCTCCGTCCTGGCGAGCCCAGTGAGGGGTCGGGTCAGAGGAACTTGCGCAGGATCTTCTGCTTGGTGCTGGTGTAGGGCGGATACATCAGCGCCGGGTCGGGGCGCGTGGGCTTGTCGAGGACCGGCTTGGCATGGCTGAACGTCTCGAAGCCGGCCTTGCCGTGGTAGGAGCCCATCCCACTGCCCCCGACGCCGCCGAAGGGCAGGTCGGGCACGGCCAGGTGCAGCACCGCATGGTTGAGGGTGACGCCACCTGCCGAGGTGTTCGCGACCACGTGCTCGAGCGTGTCGTCGTCGCTGCTGAACGCGTACAGCGCCAACGGCTTGTCACGATCGTTGACGAACCGGATCGCCTCGTCGACGTCGCCCACGGTCAGCACCGGAAGGATCGGGCCGAAGATCTCGTCGTCCATGACGGCTGCGTCGGGCTTGACTCCTGCCAGGACGGTCGGCGCCAGGTACCGACTGGACCGGTCACCGGTGCCGCCGGTCACGGTGGCGTCGTAGCCACCGGCATCGAGGAGCTTCATCAGGCGGTCGTGGTGTCGCTCGTTGACGATCCGGGCGTAGTCGTTCGACTGCCGCGGGTCGGTGCCGTAGAAGGTCGTCACCGCGTCGGCCAATGCCGCAACCAGTTCGTCCTCGACGTGCTGGTCGACCAGCACGTAGTCGGGTGCCACGCAGGTCTGGCCTGCGTTGAGAAACTTCGCCCAGGCGATGCGCTTGGCAGCCACGTCGATGTTCGCGTCGGCGGCGACGATCGCTGGACTCTTGCCGCCGAGTTCGAGCGTGACCGGCGTGAGATGCTCGGCCGCCGCCCGCATCACGATGCGGCCCACCTTGCCGTTGCCCGTGTAGAAGATGTGATCGAAGCGCTGCTCGAGCAGCGCGCTCGTCTCGTCGACGGCGCCGGTGACCACGGCAACGGTCGAGCTGTCGAAGTACTCCGGGACGAGCTCGTCGACGAGCGCAGCGACCGACGGGGTGACCTCGGACGGCTTGAGCGCCGCAGTGTTGCCGGCCGCGAGCGCCGGGACCAGCGGTGCGAAGAGCAGCTGGACCGGATAATTCCACGGGGCGATGATGCAGACGGTGCCGAGTGGCTCGGGCCGCAGCGTCGCCCTGCCGGGTTTGAACGTGAGCGGTACCTTCACCTTGGTCGGCTTCGTCCACGCATCGAGATGCTTCAGCGTGTGGTCGATCTCGTTGATCGTGAAGGCGATCTCTGTGGTGTAGGCCTCGATCCGCGGCTTGCCGAGGTCGGCGACGAGCGCATCGATCAGTCGGTCCTCGTGCTCGACGAACAACGCGCGCAGCTGGTGCAGTTGGCCCCGTCGCGCCTCGATGTCGCGGACCACGCCGCGTGTGAATCCGTCGCGGAGTTCCCGGACGATCTCGGGGATGCGTTCGACAGCAGTCATCGGACCAGCGTAGGCGTTCACTCCGGTTGATGCGTCGGACAGAAGTAGCAGCGCCGATTGGCGATCTCGATGACGCGGATCTCGTCGCCGCACAGAAGACAACGATCGCGCTTGTAGGCGTAGGTGGCGTCGCGGCGAGGGATCCGCGTGTTGGGAGCGATGCCGAGATCCCGGCGGCTGACGGTGACGATGCGGTTGTCCTTGACACCCTGGCGAAGCATCCCCTGCACGATCGCCCACAATGCTTCGAGTTCGTGGTTGTCGCACGCGTTGCCCGGTCGGAGCGGATGGATGCCGGCCACGAACAGCGCTTCGGCCCGGTACACGTTGCCGACACCGGCCACGACCGATTGATCCATGAGCAGATCGCCGATGCCTCGCGAGCTGCGCGAGACGCGCTCGATCATCGCGTCCGGTTTCGAGCCGCGCCGGATCGGGTCGGGCCCGAGCCGCGCCAGGATCTCGGTGCGGACCGACGGCGGATCGACCGTGCACGCCGTCGGGCCTGCCAGGTCGACGGTCACGTACTGATCGCTCCCGCAATCGGGCTCGACCTGCAGCCGCATTCGTACCTGACCGACCGGTTCGGGGGAGTCGGTGGTGCGCTGGACCCGGAACTTGCCGAAGAGCCCCAGGTGGACATGGCCGACCTCGCCGGTCGACCAACGGTAGAACAGGTGCTTGCCGTAGGGTTCGATGCGCTCGAGGGTCGCACCATCGACCCGCGCAGCGTCGGCCTCGAACCGTCCCTGCGGGCTCGAGACGCGCACCACGAGCCCGCCGAGCAGTTTCGTCTGGTCCCGGGCGTGGCGGTGGATCGTGTGGCCTTCGGGCATCGTGGCCGCGAGTATGCGACAGGGGAGTCGGTGGCGCTAATCCGGCGGTGCATGAAGATCGGCGAGCATCGGGGTCATCCCGAGCGAGTGTGTGGTCTGGTGGTGTGACTTTGTCCTCTAATCACACATCCCTCGTCTGATGAGTGATTGAACTGTGGACCCCATCCATCGGGATGGGCCTGTCTCCAAGGAGGCGTCATGACCATTCGTGGTGGTCGAGGCGGGTGCTGGCGATCGAGATGGGCTGCGATCGGTGCCGCCGTCGCAGTCACCTTCGGTGCCGGCGGGTTGGTGGCCGTGAACGCAGCGTCGAGTCCGGAGTCCTCGGTGGTCACCGTCACTCCGGCGCGGATCTTGGATACCCGGGCGAATCTGGGGCTGATCGGACCGTTCCAGCGCGGAGTCTCTCGCAAGGTTCAGGTGAGCGGCAACGTCGCGACCACCACCGGCGTGCGACCGGTGGTCCCGCTCGGAGCAACAGGCGTGCTGTTGAACGTGACGGTGTCGTGCGTGAATCGTCTCGGTGTGGTCTGCCAGGGTGGATGGTTGGCAGTTCGTCCCGGAGATGCCACCGGACCGACCCAGACGTCGTCGTTGAACTTCTTGGCCGGTGAGATCGTTCCGAACTCGGTGCAGGTCGGTTTGCCGTCTGTGGGCAACATCGACGTCGTCTACGGGCCGTACGTACCGGGGGCGCAGGTCGATGTCGTGATCGACGTCGTCGGCTACATGTCCACCCAACTGTTGGATGACGTCGTCTGGGCCATGCCCTTCGCGAAGAGCGCGCGCGATGACTCGGAGGTCATCAGCGGGCCGAGCGCGAACTACATCGTCTCGGTGGAGTTGACCGCTCCGTTCGATGGTGAGGTCACGGTCAACACGTCCACCACCGCCTCGACGGAGATCGCCGGAGCCCGGGTGGTCTGCTGGATCGCAAGCGGGGAAGGAGGCTTTGACGCCGACTATCTCCAGCAGTGGGAGTCTCCGGGGCCGGTCGGGGGTCGGGCCCAGTTGGCGGGAACCCGGGTCTTCTCCGTGGAGGGTGATCAGGTCTACACGTTCGGGCTCGGGTGCCTCACAGAGCATCCGACCCTCGTGGATCCCTCGGTGGCGTTGACCGACTCGGTGATCACGGCGATGTACACACCTCCATACTGAACCCGTCAGCAACCATCTGGTCTGTCGTCGCCCGCCCGACGGCTTCCGGGACTTGGCGACTTCGATGATCGCCAGTCGGCGCAACGCGTCGATCACCTCCCGGCGGTCAGGGTCGTCGATCGCCCCGGACATGGCGACCGAACTGGCGAGTTGCTCGACGTCTTCGGGTGTCGGGTCGTCGGTCACGTTGTCGAGTGTGACGAAGGGGTATCGCAGTGATTCGAAACGGCCGGCAGTTCGCTCCACCGCCGAACCATGCGTGGCGCCATGACTACTCGGGTGAGTTCCTGCTGATCCTGTCCTGACCCGCTGGGAGTGGTTGACGATGGCCAAGACGGTGAGAACGCAGCCCGTCTTCGAACACCATCGACCCTGGCGGCGTCCGCCTCGAACCGTCCCTGCGGGCTGGTCACCCTGACCACCCGTCCGGCGAGCAGCTCGTTGTGGTCCCGAGCGATGCGGTGGATGGTGTGGCCCTCTGGCATGCGTGATGAGAACGTACGATGGCGGACGCATGACCACCACATCGAGCTCCGAACGCCTCGGGCTGTCGGTGCTCGGGCTGGACCCTGAACTGGCATCGACTTGTGTGAGCTGTGGGTTGTGCCTGCCGCATTGCCCGACATTCCGGGTGACGGGCGAGGAGAAATATTCGCCGCGCGGCCGCATCGACGCGATGAAGGCGGTCGACAGCGGTCTGCTCCCGATCGACGACGAGTTCGTCGACTTCGTGGAGACCTGCGTGCAGTGCCGTGGTTGTGAGACGGCGTGCCCGAGCGGCGTGCACTTCGGTGCCCTGATGGAACAGACGAGGTCCGCACTCGCCGATCAGGGACGGATCACGCCGTGGTGGCAGCGGATCGGATTGCGGTTCCTGCCCCGCCATCGTTGGCTGCTCGCCGGCTCGAGTGCATTGGCGGTGGCGCAGCGACTTCGTCTCGTACCGAAGCGGCTCGGAGTCCCACCACTCCCGCTCCGTCGTCCTCCGACCGTCGAGACGACCGGTGACGACGTCTGGTTGTTCACCGGCTGTGTGATGGACGCATGGCAGCGCGAGACCCACCGGAACACCGCGAGGCTGATCGCACTCGTTGGATCGACGTGGGCCGTTCCGCTCAGCGGTGGAGGATGCTGCGGAGCCCTGCACAGCCATGCTGGGCTCCACGACGACGCCGCGACCCTGGCTGATCGGGTGATGGCATCAATGCCCGGAACCGCTCCGATCCTGGTCAACTCGGCAGGATGCGGTGCGGCGATGAAGGAGTACGGAACGCTGCTCGGTACCGACGAGGCCCGCCGGTTCAGCGGCCGCGTGGTCGACATCTCGGAGTGGTTGGCCGTTCGGGTCGACCGGCTTCCCGCGGCGTCGCCGCCGCGCCGGCGGGTGATCGTGCAGGATCCATGCCATCTCCGCCACGTCCAACGAGCTCACGAGCCCGTCAGGACACTGCTCGGCCATGTCGCCGACGTGGTCGAGCTGGACGACGACGGTCTCTGCTGCGGGGCGGGAGGGGCCTATTCGGCGTTGCAGCCGGACCTGGCCGGCGACATCCGTGCGCGCAAGATTGCGTCGATCGATCGGGCCGCCGAACGCTCCGATGCTGCGCTGGTCGCAAGTGCGAATCCGGGCTGTTCGATGCACCTCGGTGCGGTGCTGGGTCTCCCGGTCAAGCACCCCGTCGACGTCGTGGCCGAAGCGCTGGGCGGAACGGGACGGTGACCGGGGACTACGCCGGGCTCGTCGACCGGCTCGAGTCGGTCGCTGCGGACCTCGACGAGATCGCCTTCGATCGGCTCCGTGAGGCTTCAGCAGACGGTCAGATCAACCGTCCCGTCGACGACAAGAAGCTGATGCAGGCGCGCCGCGCGATCGAGAAGGCCGCTGTGATCCTTCGACAGCTCGACGATCAGGATCGGCCCGGTCAGGACACGTAACCGTTCAGCGTGCGAATCATGGCGACCAGGTCGCTGTAGCCGCGCTTGGCGAAGACGAAGGAGACCCGGTCGAGGTCGACCTTGTCGTCGTCGCGCCGCTCGATCTTGTACGGCTCGGCCCGCTCGATCGCGCCGCTCGACACGAGGTGGCCGAAACGGTCGTTGAGCTCGGCGAGCTGTGCGTCGCTCGGACCCTGGCGCATTCGGATCACGAGGTGGTCACCAACGTAGCGGATCGAATCGTAGTTGGCGTAGAAGCGCTCGATCACGCGGGCGGCCTCGTCACAGTCGTTGGTGATCGCGTAGAGGTCGACGTCGTTGACCGACACGAGCCCGCGGGCGATCAGCTGTTCTCGGACGAACGTGTCGACGCCTTCCCAGAACGGATCGCCAGGAGCATCGAGGAGCACGATGGGAACGGGTACGCCCTTGCCGGTCTGCGTGAGTGTGAGCAGCTCGAACATTTCGTCGAGCGTGCCGAAACCACCCGGCATGCACACGAACGCTTGGGACTCCTTGATCAGCATCAGCTTGCGGGTGAAGAAGTACTTCATGCTGACGTGCTTGTCGTCGCCGGCGATGATCGAATTGGCACCGGACTCGAATGGGAGTCGGATCGAGACGCCGATCGACATCTCGCGGCCGGCACCCTCCATTCCGGCTTGCATGATCCCCGGTCCGGCCCCGGTGACCGCCATCCAACCATGGTTGGCCAACGTGCGCGCCAGGCCGACGGTCAGCTCGTAGAGCGGGTCGTCGGGGCTCGTACGGGCCGAACCGAAGATCGACACCTTCCGGTGCTTCTTGTAGGGAGCGAACATCGCGTAGGCATCACGCATTTCGGCGAGCGCAGCAGTGGCGATCTTGAGATCGAGCGTGTCAGGCTGATCCACGATGAGCCCAAGAGCTTCGGAAACGAGAGCCTCCGAGAGTCGAACATTCTCGGAAACACCGAGCTCGGAGACGATCGATCGGGCGTGGGCGAGTTCGGAGTCAGATACATCTGGGTCCATGGACGACCGATCGTACGGGCCCAGATGGATGGGTCCGGTGCTGGGACTGGTGGCAACGGGCGCAGGCCTCGCTGCCGCTGAGCTCGTGGTGGGGCTGTTCGAGCGCACGTCGTCGCCAGTGGTCCCCGTCGGTCAGGTCTTCATCGACTGGGTGCCCCGGCCGCTGAAGGACTGGGCGATCGAGACGTTCGGAACCAACGACAAAGTGGTGTTGGTCCTCGGGGCCCTCGTCGTCCTCGTCGGGATCGGGATCGGTGTCGGCGTCCTGGCGATGCGCGGCGCACGAGCCGCAGCGGTGGTGCTCACGTGCGTGACCGGCGTGATCGGCGCATGGGCGGTGATGACGCGCCCCGAGCCCACACTCGTGAAGCTGTTGCCCACGATCGTCGGGACGGCGGTCTCGATCGCCGTTCTCCTGTACCTCGCACCCCGACCCGGATCGTCGGCGACCAGCGTCGCTCGTGAGCACCAAGCGGCCCAGCCGATGGGCGTCGACCGTCGACGGTTCGTCGGTGGCGCAATCGGCATCGGGTCGGTCGCGGTGATCGCCGGCGGTGTCGGCCGACTGCTGCAGCAGCGATTCGAAGTGGACAGCGAGCGCAGCGTGCTCAGCCTGCCTCCCGCGGGTGCCCCGGCGCCAGCGTTGCCCGCCGATGCTCAGCTGCAGCTCGACGGTCTCGAGCCGTTCGTCACGCCGACCGCCGACTTCTACCGGATCGACACGGCCCTGGTGGTACCGCAGGTGTCGAAGGACTCGTGGCGACTCAAGATCGGCGGCATGGTCGACACCCCGATGGAGTTGACCTTCGACGATCTCCTCGCCCGCCCACAGGTCGAGCGCTACATCACGTTGTCGTGCGTGTCGAACCCGGTCGGGGGTGACCTGATCGGAAACGCTCTGTGGCAGGGCGTGCTGCTGCGCGATGTCCTCGAGGAGGCCGGGGTGCACTCGGAGGCGACGCAGATCGTGAGTCGATCGATCGACGACTGGACGGCCGGCACGCCAACCGAGGTCGTGATGGACGGTCGTGACGCCCTTCTGGCAGTCGCCATGAACGGTGAACCACTTCCGGCCCGTCACGGCTATCCCGTCCGGATGGTCGTGCCCGGGTTGTACGGCTACGTGTCGGCAACGAAATGGGTGACTCAGATCGAACTGACCCGCTGGCAGGACTACGACGCCTACTGGGTGCCGCGAGGCTGGTCGAAGAGCGGACCGATCAAGACGATGTCACGCATCGACACCGACCGACGCGGTGCCACGCCGAGCGAGGTCATCGTGGGGGGAATCGCCTGGGCGATTCATCGCGGGGTGTCTCGTGTCGAGGTCCGTTCCGACGGAGGCGAGTGGTTCGAGGCCGAACTCGGCGGTGTCCCGTCGAACGACACCTGGGCGCAGTGGATGGTCATCCTCGACCTCGAGCCCGGTCGACACATGATCGAGTCACGGGCCTTCGACGGTAACGGCGTGCCACAGGCCGCCGAACCCGCCCCGGTCGCACCGAACGGCGCCCAGGGCTATCCCCGCCGCTGGATCGACGTCTGACCGGTCGACCGCCGCCGAGGGGAGCGGGATCCGCCCGCCGGTGCGGGATCGGGCGACGAGTCGATGTGACTCAGGCGAGGGACTTGGCTTTGGTGTCGAGCGCGCTGATCAGCTCGTCGAAGGCCGCCGAGAAGCTCGCAACGCCTTCGCGTTCGAGCTGAGCTGCCACGTCGTCCATGTCGACGCCGACATCGGCGAGGGATTGCCAGACCCCGCGAGCATCGTCGACGTCGACGTCGACCCGACGAGCAACCGAGCCATGGTCGGCGAACGCCTCGAGCGTCGCCTCGGGCAGGGTGTTCACCGTGTCGGGGCCGATCAGCTCATCGACGTAGAGGGTGTCCGGGTAGGACGCGTTCTTGGTGGACGTCGACGCCCACAGCGGTCGCTGGACCCGGGCGCCACGAGCCTCCAGTGCCTCCCAGCGCGGACCGGAGAACGCACCGAGGAACAGCTGGTAGGCGAGCTTGCCTTGAGCGACAGCGGCCTGACCGCGCAGCTCGAGAGCGGCGTCGGAACCGATCGCCTCGAGGCGGCGATCGACCTCGGAGTCGACACGGCTGATGAAGAAGCTGGCGACACTCGCCACGGCGCTCAGATCTGCGTCCGGGTCGGATGCGAGGCGCTCCAGCCCCGCGAGGTATGCCTCGATCACCTTCGAATAGCGGTCGAGACTGAAGATCAACGTGACATTGATGCACCGGCCCTCCGCGATCATCTGCTCGATCGGGGCCAGACCCGCTTCGGTTCCGGGGATCTTCACCATCAGGTTGCGACGGTTGATCCGCTCGTGCAGCTCCCGGGCTGCCGTTTCGGTCCCGGCGCCATCATGGGCGAGCCCGGGATCGACCTCGACACTCACGTAGCCGTCGACGCCCCCGGAGTGGTCGTGCACCTTCGAGAACACGTCGCAGGCGCTGTGGATGTCGCGGATCACCATCGACCAGTACGCATCGCCGATCGAGGCTCCCGCGGCTCGGAGTTCGGCGAACTGCTCGTCATAGTCGTTCGAATCCTGGATCGCCTTCTGGAAGATCGACGGGTTCGACGTCAGGCCACGGACTCCGCCGTCGCGGATGGTGACCAGTCGTCCTGACGTGATGTAGTCACGCTTGAGGTTGTCGAGCCAGGCGCTCTGTCCCTCCTGATCGTGCAGGGCGATGATCCGGTTCGGTGCCATGGATTCCTTTCGAGTTCGCAGTGCTCAGTCGAGCAGGACGTGTGCACGCTCGACGACGTGGTCGACGTTGATGCCGAGCTTCTCCAGCACGAGTTCGCCGGGGGCGCTCGCTCCGAATCGATCGATGCCGATCGAATCGTCGGACCACCGTTCCCAGCCGAAGGTCGTTGCCGCCTCGACCGACAGAGTGGGGATGCCCGCAGGCAGGATCGAATCACGGAACCCCTCGTCCTGTTGAGCGAACCGGTCCCAACTCGGCATGCTGACCACGCGGACGCGGTGGCCCTGCGCGCGGATGCGTTCAGCAGCATCGACACAGACCTCGACCTCGCTCCCGGTCGCGACCAGCACGACCTCGGGGGCGCCGTCGGAGTCGGTGACGACGCCGGCGCCGCGGCCAACCGCTGAGCCGTCGGTGACGACCCGGATGTTCTGGCGACTCAGGATCAGCGCGGACGGACCATCGTGGCGAACGACGTCGGCCCACGCCTGGATCGTCTCGTTGCCGTCGGCGGGCCGCAGCACGTGCAGACCGGGCATGGCACGAAGCGTCGCGAGCTGCTCGACGGGTTGGTGGGTCGGTCCGTCCTCGCCGACGCCGACCGAATCGTGCGTGAACACGAAACACGCCTTGGCGCCTGAGAGCGCAGCGAGACGGATCGACGGGCGCATGTAGTCGGAGAACACGAAGAACGTTCCGCTGATCGGCAACGTGCCCCCGTGCTGAGCCATCCCGACGAGTGCTGCGCCCATCGCGTGTTCGCGGATCCCGTAGTGCAGGTAGCGACCCGCTCGGTCGTCAGCGGTGAACGCCGTGGTTCGGGCCAGCCCGGTGCCGTTGCTGCCGGTGAGGTCGGCGGATCCGGAGATCAGACCGGGGAGTCCGTCGTAGGTCGCGTCGAGCGCCTTCTGGATGGCCTTGCGAGTGGCGACGGAGTCTCCGACCTCGTATCCCGGCAGGTCGACATCCCATCCGGTGATTCCCGTTCCCGCCCACGCAGCCTGCCACTGCGGTGTTCCCGTCACCGATCTGCTTGCGGTGGTCCAGGCAGCGTGTGCGGCCGCACCTCGTTCGCCCACGTCGGCGCGGTACGAGGCGACGAGGTCGTCCGGAGCCCAGAACGGCTCGTCGGGGATCCCCATGACCTGCTTGGTGCGCGTCACATCGTCGGCGGAGAACGGATTGCCGTGCGCCCCAGCGGTGTCGGTGTGATCGGGCGATGGCTCGCCGATGTGCGAGCGCAGCATCAGCAGCGACGGCTTGTCGGTCTGCTCCTTGGCAGCGTCGAGTGCCGCCTCGAGACCGTCGAGGTCGTCGGCCATCTCGCCGAGATCGACCACGTCCCAGCCATACGAGCGAAATCGCATGGCGGTGTCGTCGCTGGTCGACATGCTCGTCGGGCCGTCGATCGTGATCAGGTTGTCGTCGAAGACGACGATCAACTTGCCGAGGCCGAGGTGGCCGGCCAACGACGCCGCCTCGTGACTGATCCCTTCCATCAGACAACCGTCGCCGGCGATGACGAACGTGAAGTGGTCCTGCGCCTCCGCGCCGAAACGGGCTCGCAGGTTCTCCTCGGCGATCGCCATCCCGACGGCGTTCGCGAACCCTTGGCCGAGCGGTCCCGTCGTGACCTCGATGCCGGCGGTGTGGCCGGCCTCCGGGTGTCCCGGGGTCGCCGATCCCCACTGGCGGAAGGTGCGAAGGTCGTCGAGTTCGAGGCCGTAACCGGACAGGAACAGCAGCGAGTACTGCAGGATCGAGGCGTGGCCGTTCGACAGTACGAAGCGATCACGGTCGGGCCATTCCGGATCAGCCGGATCGTGCTTCATCACCCGGCTGTAGAGCACATGCCCGAGGGGTGCCAACGCCATCGCCGTGCCCTGGTGGCCGCTGTTGGCTGCAAGCGGTCCGTCCATGGCCATGCCCCGGATGAGTGCGACGGCGAGCTGGTCCTGTTCTGCGGTCAACGACACGCGGGCGAGAGTACCCGACCGCTTCCGGATCCGAACCAACCCGATCGGAGCGGGCCCCGCCCCCTGCTGACATCGGGCCAGTCGCCAGCCTCAGGCGGGTGGGAGCAGCGTGAAGGGGACGATGTGCCAGGGGCCGTGGTCGATCCGGCAGTGAGCGAACACCTGGCCGTAGTCCGGGAACTCGAGTTCGCCGCGCACGAGCCGATAGGTGAACTTGCCCGGATCGACGGTGAATGGGCTGACGTTCCGGGCGACCTGCTCGCTGTCGTCCTCGACGCCTCGGCGGAACACGACTTCGAAGACCCCGGAGCCGACCTCGCTCTCGGGGCAGAAGATCAGGGCGATCAGGTGCGGTGTGATCGTGACGGGCACCGGCTCGGGTGCCACCTGCGAGAACATCACACCGGTCAGGTCGATGCGCGTCGATGGCCCGGGCGCCTGACGCATCTCGAAGTTCTCGACGAACAGTGCGGAGACGATCTGCATGTGGTCCAAGGGTATGGGGCCCAAGGGTACGGTCACATCAACCGGCGAGGGAGTCGCAACACGACGCGGTACGACCCGGCGATCGGCACCGGCCCGAACGACCGGGAGTCGGCCATCGTCGCCTCGCGATTGTCCGACAGCACCGACATGGTGTGATCGGGATGGACCTCCGATACGCGCTTGACGAGCCAGAACCCCGGCCGCAGCGGATGCTCCACGCAGCGCAGTTGCCCAACCCTCGCCGCATTCGTCGGCAGGGCGACGAGGCCCTGCCCGTCGACCAGTGTGGGCTCCATCGATCGGTCCGCCACCATGAACCGGCGGGGGAGAAGCCGTCGACGCAGGGGTCGTCTGGGCGCCGTCATCGCGGCGGAGTGTATGTTTCCACTCGACGGCCTTCGGGAACCGTCGGTACCGCACACCCACCATGCACCACTGAGGAGCCCCCAACATGTTCGCCAAATTGTTCGCTTCGGCCACCGTCGCTCACGCCCACTGCGACCTCTACTGCGGCGTGTACGACCCCGCCCAGGCCAAGATCGAGGCGCTCTCGGTCGTCAAGACGGCCAAGAAGTACGCCGAGTCCGACGACGAGGTGTTCCGCGCCCGTTGCATCTCGATCAAGGAAGCTCGCGCCGAGGAGACCAAGCACCACCTCATGGTGCTGTGGGCCGACTTCTTCGCGCCGGATCACTTCGCTGCCTTCCCACAGCTGCATGAACTGTTCTGGAAGGCGATCCATCAGGCCGGTGAGGCCAAGAAGTCGATGGACCCGGCCGTCGGCGAGCAGCTCGTGGCCTACATCGACGAGATCGCCGACATCTTCTGGCAGACCGACAAGGCCAAGCAGATGGGCGTCTACCCGCCGGCCTGATCACCTCCGGGCGCAACGGCTGTAGCGTCGCTGACACCATGTCGGACGCGGTCGCTGCGAGCGAGTCGAATCAAACCAT
The DNA here is from genome assembly GCA_963698435.1 of Ilumatobacteraceae bacterium. Taxonomy (GTDB): domain Bacteria; phylum Actinomycetota; class Acidimicrobiia; order Acidimicrobiales; family Ilumatobacteraceae; genus Sva-07. Next base: position 294,835 of record CAVOQV010000007.1, read on the forward strand.
CGAAGCGCCGGTCGAGGGTCGATCAACCCGTGATCAGATCCTCGATGCGGCGCTGTCGTGTTTCGCCCACGCCGGCTACAGCGGTACGTCGCTCAACGACATCGCGGCCGAGGTGGGGATCCGGCGGCCGAGCCTGCTGCATCACTTCGCCTCGAAGGATGCGCTCTACGGTGAGGTCTTCGAGCGGCTCCTGTCCGACTGGTTCGCCCGGCTCGCCGGCGCGATCGAATCGACGGCCACCGGATGGCCAAAGGTCGAGCAGGTGCTCCGGGCCGGGTTCGGCTATTTCGCCGACAACCCGAGCTATGTCACGTTGATGCGTCGTGAGGCGATCGACGGTGGATCGCACCTGGGCATCGACCTCGCTGCGGTCCTGCGGCCGATGTTCGACCAGGCGTCCGACTACCTGGGACGCGAGATGGACGCCGGAGTGTTCCGACACCAGAATCCCGAACAGCTGCTGCTGACCGGTTACGGGGCATTGCTCAGCTACTTCTCCGATGCCCCATTCCTCGAGGGGCTGCTCGACGAGCCCCCGCTTGCTCCGGCGGCGCTCGACCGGCGCAGCGAACACATCATCGAGTTCTTCCGCGCTGCGCTGCTGCCGGCGTGACCCCGTTGCGCGATCGATCGTCGTACTCCGGACATACTCTCGGCCATGTACGGGCGCGCTGACCGATTCGAACCGCTTCCTCCCGACGCCGCGGAGCGATGGGCCAAGTTCGGCAAGTCCGACACGGTCTTCTACCCGATGCTGTTGGGCTTGGACGTGGAGGAGACCCGGATCGACTACTGCCGGATGCGCCTGCCGTTCAAGCCCGAGCTGCTGCATGCGGGCGGAGTCGTGCACGGCGGGGCGATCGCGTCGCTGATGGACGCCGTTCTGGTGCCGGCGGTCGGCTCGGTCCTCGGCCGCAACGACAGGTACTCCACCGTCGATCTGCACGTGCAATACATCGGCGCGGTCAAAGACGAAGATGTCGTCGCCGAAGGTTGGGTGACCAAGCGAGGCCGAACGGTCGTCTTCTGCGAGAGCGAGGCGGTCGGCGCGACCAGCGGGAGGTTGATCGCCAAGAGCGTGCTGACCTACAACGTCTCGCCCGCACCCGCCTGAGCGCGTCGAGCGCGAAACCGCCAGCGATGAGCGAAGCAGCCGCATCGGCGCTGTTGGCTCATCGCAGCGGTTGGTCGTGGCGTTGCGATGAGCGACGTGCCCGAATACGCGCCGCTCGCTCATCGCACGCTGGGGTGGGGCGGGGGGATGAGCTGATCGCATCGCGGCAGCTGGCCAGAGGTACCGTGGGGATTTCATGGCGACCCCACAGACGACTCCCGATCAACCTCGCGCGCACACGACGTTGTCCGAGCGCGAGTCGAAGGCGCTCCTCGCCGACTACGGCGTACCGATCGCTCCCGAGCGTGTCGCCGGCGATGCTGCGGCTGCCGGGACGGCGGCCGATGAACTCGGCTATCCGGTCGTCGCCAAGCTGAACGGCGACGCGATCGCCCACAAGACCGAACGTGGCCTGGTGAAGCTTCGCCTGGGCGACCGGAAGGCCGTCGAGGCAGCCGCCGCCGAACTGTTCGGTGCCGCGACGCCCGCCGACGGTGATGTCGACGTCCTCGTGGCCCCGATGGTCTACGGCAACCGTGAGCTGATCGCGGGCATCGTGCGCGACGCTCAGTTCGGTCCCACCGTGATGCTGGGCGTCGGCGGCATCCTCGCCGAAGCAGTCGCCGACGTGGTCTTCCGGCCGGCGCCGATCGACGCGACGACCGCTCGAGAGATGATCGACGATCTCGCAACACAGAAACTCCTCGGGGAGTTTCGCGGTGAACGAGCGGTGGACCGCACGCAGTTGACCGAACTGATCGTCGGGCTCGGGCGCCTCGCGTCCGAACGTGCCGACGTGAGAAGCGTCGACATCAATCCGCTGATCGTGCAGCCCGACGGTTCGGTGGTCGCCGTCGACGGTCTCGTCGAACTCGGCGACGGCGCCGAGCAAGCCCGTTCGTCCGTTCGCTCCCGGCCGACCGTCGAGCAGTTCCGGGCGCTGTTCGACCCCAAGGGCGTGCTGGTCACCGGTGCCTCCACTCACCCCGGCAAGTTCGGATTCGTGTCGTTGCACAACCTGTTGGCCAGTGGGTACGCCGGCGGTGTGTACGGCACCAACCTGAAGGGCGAGGAGGTACTCGGCATCACGACGGTCGCCGACATCGACGAACTGCCCGATGACGCGATCGATCTCGTCTTCGTGTGCACGCCGGCCGCTGCCAACCCGGATCTGCTGCGGGCCTGCGCAGCGAAAGGAATCAGCGCGGCGTTCCTCACTTCGGCCGGCTACGGCGAGGCGGGCGAAGAAGGACAGCGCGCCGAGGACGAGCTCGTGGCGCTCGCCGACGAGTTGGGCATCCTGCTCGCAGGCCCGAACGGGCAAGGAGTCGTGAGCACCCCGGCGAATCTGTGCGCTCAGATCGTGGCGCCGTATCCCCCCGCCGGCGGCATCGGGGTCGCCAGCCAGAGCGGCAACTTCGTGTCGAGCTTCATGAACATGTCGCGGGCAAGCGGAGTCGGCATCAGCCGTGCGGTGTCGGCGGGCAATGCAGCCGCGGTGACCGTTGCGGACTACCTCGACTGGTACGCCGACGACGCAGCGACGTCGGTCGGCCTCGCCTATGTCGAAGGCATCGTCGACGGGCGGGCCCTGATGGACCGACTCGCTGGCGCAGCGGCGCGCAAACCGCTCGTGCTGGTCAAGGGCGGCGCCACCGAGGGAGGAGCACAGGCAGCTGCCAGCCACACCGGAGCGCTCGCGGCGAACGACAAGGTGTTCGACGGCGAATGCCGCGCCGCCGGCATCACCAGGGCGTCCACCGTGACCGAAGCGTTCGAAGCGGCGGCCACCTTCGCCACCCAGCCGCTGCCGAAGGGTCCGAACACCATCGTGCTCACCACCGCCGGGGGATGGGGCGTGGTCACCGCCGATGCGATCACCCGCGATCCCGACATCGTGCTGATGGATCTCCCCGCCGACCTCCAGGACGCGATCGACACCAAGCTGCCGCCACGTTGGAGTCGCAACAACCCGGTGGACTGCGCAGGTGGAGAAGTCCGAGACACCATCCCGGAAGTGATGGCGCTGATCGCCGAGCACCCCGCCGTCGATGCCGTGATCTACCTCGGAATCGGCATCCAGAGCAACCAAGCGCGCATGATGCGAGAAGGGCGCTTCTACCCCGATCACGGTCTCGAGCGGATCGTGGCCTACCACGAGCGCCAGGACGAACGATTCGCCGAGGCCGCTCATGGCCTGAGCATCGCCACGGGAAAGCCGATCCTCGTGGCGACCGAACTGGCGATGGCCGATCCCGACAACGCGGGGCCCGCAACGGTTCGGCGACTGGGTCGCCTGTGCTATCCGAGCGGCGGGCAGGCCGTCACCGCGCTCGGCCACCTCATCCGCTACTCGAAGTTCCGCGAGGCTCGCCGCCGGTGAGCCCAGCGCCCGACCGCCGGAGTCGGCGACCTTCCGATGCGCGCCCGCCGGGTCGCGGGCGGGGCCCAGGTCCGTGGATCGTGCTCGCTGCCGTCGCCCTCGTCCCGATCGTCATGCTGCTGGCGCTGCGCTCGTGGTCCGGTGGCCTGGTCGACGACAACGAAGGGGCGCCGCCGACCGATCCTGCCGCCGTCGTCCCCACGCCCTCGCCCGGTCTGTCGACCGGCATGATCGCATTCCGACGGGTTCCGACCATCGTGTCGCGAGAGCTGAACACCGAGGCGTTCGCCTCGGAGGTCAGCCCGGTTCTGAGTTCGTTGAACGACCGGTCGTGCGGGGCGATCTCGGTCGATGGCGAGCTGATCGGTGAACGCAACGGCGGCGTTGCCGTGATCCCTGCCAGCAATCAGAAGGTCCCGGTCGCGGCCGCAGCGCTCGAGCGTCTCGGACCGGACTTCCGCTACACCACGATCGTGGCGGCTGCGTCGCCCCCCGTCGGCGGGGTGGTCGACGGCGACCTGTTCCTGATCGGTGGCGGCGATCCGCTGTTGTCGTCCGACTGGTACCCCACGTCCAACCTCGAGCTCAATGCGGTCACGTCCCCGACGTCGTTCGACGCGCTCGCCGATCGTGTCGTCGCCACTGGTGTCACACAGGTCACGGGTTCGGTGGTCGGCGACGGCAGTCGGTACGACGACGAGTTCTACGCTCCCGGGTGGGGCGACGGCGTGGCCGGTCTCGAAGGGGGCCCCTACGACGCGCTGATGGCCAATGACTCGCGGGTGCTCGGCGACCCGCTTCGGGCGAGCGACCCGAGCGAGGCGGCAGCTCGCGAGTTCACACAGTTGCTCGAGTCGCGCGGCGTCACCGTCGGCGGTGCAGCAACCGCGGGCATCGCACCCACCGAAGTCGCCGAGGTCGCGACCATCGACTCTGCTCCGTTGTCCGACGTGGTCGCAGAGATGCTCGGCAACAGCGACAACAACACCGCTGAGCTGGTCGTGAAGGAACTCGGGTACACGGTTGCTGCGCCCGGCACCCGTGAGGCGGGTCTCGGCGTCGTACGCGAACAGCTGACCGCGTGGGACATCGACGTCGCGCCGCTCGTGCTCGTCGACGGGTCCGGGCTGAGCCTCGACAACCGGCTCACCTGTGACGCCGTGCTCGCCGTGCTGCAGGAGACCGGCTTCGATTCCCCGATCGGCCAGGGGCTCCCGGTCGCCGGTCAGACCGGGACGCTGGCGACTGCATTCGTCGACCATCCCGTCGCCGGACGCCTACGCGGTAAGACCGGCACGCTCAACAACCCGCCGTTCAATGTCGACCCACCGGCGGTGAAGGCGCTCGCTGGATACCTCCCGGTCGAGGGTGGCAGCGCTGTCGAGTACGTGCTCATCCTCAACGGCCCCACGATCTCCGACCAGAGCGAGTACCGACCTGTGTGGGATGCCCTCGCCGACGCGCTCGACACCTATCCGTCCTCTGCGTCGCCAGCAGACGTGGGCCCGCGATGAGCGACGTCGAACGCCCGCCGGCTCCCGACATCCCGGTCCGCTATCCGCTCGGGCCACTGTTCGGCCTCATCCTCCTCACGCTCGTGCCGTTGGCCGCCCTGGCCGCCCTCCTGGTCTGGAGCGATGCGCAAGCCGACGAACACGAAGCCGCCGACGGGTCCGACGTCGCAACATTCGATCCACCGACCGAACCGAGCCCCGCGCTCTCGACCTCGGTGCTCGCGTATCGACGGACGCCGTCCAGCCTCGCCAGCCAGAGTGCCGACAACGAATTGGCGACCTCGCTGGAGCAGCTTGCCTTCTTCATCGACGAGCGTTCCTGCCTCGCCGTTGCGGTGAACGGTCGGACGGTGGGGTCGTGGAACGGCGACCTCGCAGTGATCCCAGCGAGCACCAACAAGCTGCTGATCGCCGGTGCCGCCACCGAGTTGCTCGGACCCGAGCATCGCTTCACGACCTCGGTGGCGTCACCTCCGCCGGTCGACGGGGTCGTCGAGGGCGATGTGTTCCTCGTCGGTGGTGGCGACCCACTGCTCGTGGCGACCGACTTCCCTCCCGATGATGACGGTCCCGACCCGTCGGCGACGACATCGCTCGACGCGCTCGCCGACGCGGTCGTCGCAGCCGGTATCACGTCGATTCGGGGTTCGATCGTCGGCGACGGGTCCCGGTACGACGATCAGTTCGTCAACCCCACATGGGGGAGCGGTGTCGCCTACGTCGATGCCGGGCCGATCGGTGGACTGGTCGTCAACGACGGACGGACCGTGGGTCGGAGCGGTCGGCAGCGCGATCCCGCAGACGCCGCTGCCCGCGAGTTCGTCAGACTGCTGCGTGCCCGCGGTGTCAACGTGGCGAACGGGTGGGAGGCTGGAGTGCTCGCACCCGGTACGCCGGTGATCGCCACCGTCGAGTCGGCGCCGTTGTCGGCCATCGTCGCCGACATGCTCACACGCAGCGACAACGACACAGCGGAGATGCTCCTCAAGGAAGTCGGGATCGCCGGTGCCACCGCTGGGACCACCGAAGCCGGCCTTCAGGTGCTGGACACCTCATTGCGCTCATGGGGTGTACCAATGGCCGAGGTCGCCCTCGCCGACGGTTCCGGCCTCAGTGCCAACAATCGGCTGACGTGTTCTGCGTTGATCGCCGTGCTCGACCACCTCGCCGGCACACCGGCGATCGAGGGATTGCCGGTCGCCGGACGGACCGGCACCCTGGTCGACGAGTTCCTCGGCACGCCGGCCGAAGGCGTCCTCGAGGGCAAGACGGGAACGCTGCTCAACCCGCCGGCTGACGCCGACCCGCCCGAGGTGAAGGCGCTCGCTGGGTACTTCGACGCGTCGAACGGCGACGTGCTCGAGTTCGCTCTCGTGTTGAACGGCACGGGGTACGTCACCATCGATGGCTACGTGGGGTTCTGGTCGGCGCTGGCCGAACAGTTGGCGAGCCACCCGACGGGGCCCGACATCGCGGTGCTGGGACCACGCTGACGACGATGGCGATCATGGCGATGTTCCCGCTCGGATCGGTGCTCCTGCCGGGAGGCGTTCTGCCGCTGCACGTCTTCGAGCCGCGCTATCGCGACATGATCCGCGATTGCCTGCGGGCCGAGGGTGAACCCGAGTTCGGTCAGGCGCTGATCTCGCGCGGTTGGGAGACCGGCGGGGGTGACGATCGTGTGATGGTGGGCACGGTCGCGCAGATGCTGCAAGTCGATGCGATCGACGAGAACCGCTACGCGCTCATCGCCGTCGGCACCCGCCGCATCCGGGTCAACGCCTGGCTGCCCGATGATCCCTATCCGATCGCCGACGTCGACGACTGGCCCGACGTCGACCCCGAGGCCCCCGGCCTGGCCCTGGAGGTCGCTGCCGCCCACGGCCGAGTGATGGCAGCACGAGCGCTCGCAGCCCAGGTCGCTGAACGACTGGGCGACGGGCCGGGGGCCACCGACCTCGGTGGTGCCCCGGTGGATTCCGGAGACGACGAGATCTCCGACGACCCGCTCTTGGCCTCGTATCACCTCGCCACGCTGGCTCCGATCGGCCCGGCGGACAGATTTCGGCTGCTCGCAGCGCCGGGACCGATGCAACGTCTCGAGCTGCTCGACGAGATCCTCGATGACGTCGAAGCAATGCTGCGGTTCCGTCTAACGTGATAGAAACGATGACCGTGTCAGACACCAGCGATCTCGAACAGCGCCTCGCCCGCCAGGCCGAGAAGGCAAAGCAGGCCGAGCAGGCAGCCTCGGTCGGCGATGTCATCGACTACGTCAAGGAATACGCGAAGCAGGAGACCCTCGGGCCGCTCAAGGGGGCTGGAAACTGGCTCGGGTACGGATTTGCTGCGGCAGCCACGCTCGGCCTCGGCCTGGTGCTGATCATGGTGGGCCTGTTGCGCCTGCTGCAGACCGAGTGGGAACGGTCCGCGACCGGCAGCCTCTCCTGGGTGTCGTACCTCATCGTCCTGGTCGTCGCCGGGATCGCGCTGGCCTTGACGCTGATGCGCATCAAGAAGGCGACCCTCCACAAGGAACCGAAGTAAGGAGCCTGCGTCATGGCCAAGAAGACCACGACCGAGTCGACCCCCAAGATCACGCCTCAGGACCTCGAGGACAAGTTGAAGGCCCTCCAAGGTGATGTGCAGGGCAAGGTCGACGACAAGAAGTCGACGATCGCCACCACCGCCGCCGCAGGCGGGGTGGTGCTGTTGCTGATCTTCTTCCTGCTCGGCAAGCGCTCGGGCAAGAGGCGCAGCGCCGTCGTCGAGATCCGCCGAGTCTGATGTCGCTGCTTCCGTACGCCCTGCGACCGAAGGTCGTCCTTCGGTCCCAGATCGTCAAGCGCGGGTGTACTCGGCGGCAACCCCATCCTCCGTCCGATCGCCATGATGATGGTCGGCCAGGGTGTGTACGTCCGGCGCAGCGCTCTCCGTCAGGGACTGCTCCTGGGCCATCCGTTCTGGCGCCTCGTCGGCCTTGCTCTCATCGGTCAGGAGCTCTACAAGCGGGGGTTGAAGAGAGCACCCGAACTCCTCGCGGAGGAGCGGATTCGCGTCGGTCACCGGGTGAGCGTCGACGTCTTCGAGCCGAACCTCGCCCTGAGTCGGCGCGAGCGGCGTGCCGAGTTGCGCCGTCTCGAGTCGGAGGCCGTCGCCAGCGTCGAGGCCCGACTCGGGTCGTGAAGGTCCTGCTGCGCAATCCCCGCAGGGAAGTCGAGTTCGCCGGGCCCCGCTCGGTCGATCGCCTCCTCGACGAGCTCGAACTCAGCCGCGAAGCGCACCTGGTGATCTGCAACGGCACCCTCGTCCCCGGTGACGCAGTGCTCGGTGACGACGACCAGATCGAGGTCCGACCCGTCATCTCGGGCGGCGCCGGATGAACCGAACGTCGCGATGACCGCGGTGGGGAGCAAGTGCCGGGTCTGCAAGGCGCCAGCGGTGATCGACCTTCCGCGCCACAACGCGAAGTTCTGTGCCGAGCACCTGCAGCAGCTGTGTCGACGACAGATGGCCAAGGCGATCGATGACTTCGACATGTTGTCTCCCGGTGATCGGATCCTCGTCGCCGTCAGTGGTGGCAAGGACTCGCTCGCGGTGTGGGACATGCTGATCGAGGCGGGGTACCAGGCTGACGGCCTGTACATCGGGCTCGGGATCGGTGAGTACTCGACCGACAGCGGCGGCTACGTCCGCCGATTTGCCGACGAGCGCGGTCTGCACCTCCAGACGATCGATCTGCGCGACGAGTACGGTTACGACGTTCCGACCGCGGCTCGCGCGACCGGCCGCGTGCCGTGCTCTGCATGTGGGCTCTCGAAGCGGCGGCTGTTCGACCAGGCGGCACTCGACGGTGGCTACGACGTCGTGGTCACCGGGCACAACCTCGATGACGAGGCCGCCGTGCTCTTCGGCAACACGCTGCGCTGGGACATCGACTACCTCGCCCGTCAGATGCCCGTGCTGCCGGCGGCGCAAGGCTTTCCCAAGAAGGTCAAGCCGCTGATCCGGTTGACCGAACGAGAGATGGCCGCGTGGTGCCTCGTGCGCGGGATCGACTACGTGGTGGAGGAGTGTCCGATCGCTGCGGGCAACCGACATCTGTCGTACAAGGAATCGTTGAATGCGGTCGAGGCGAAGTCGCCCGGAGCGAAGGCATCGTTCTACCTCGGCTTCCTCGAGCGGATGGCGCCCTTGCTCGCCGGCAAGTCGGCGGCCGCTGCGGGCGACTTGAACGAGTGCGGACGGTGCGGATCGCCGACGACGGGCGAGATCTGTGCGTTCTGCCGATTGGTGGAGAAGTCGAGTGCGCACGACCCCGTGCCGGTCGAGATGGTGCTGACGCGTGGGAGACGACGATGACCGGTGTGTTCACGGCAGGCGAAAAGGCGCTGTTGCTCGATTCGAAGAAGCGCCGATACCTGATCGACCTCGTCGACGGCGGCGAGTTCCACAGTCACAACGGGTTCGTTCCCCACAGCGACGTGGTTGGTGAGCGTGAAGGAGTCGTGGTTCGTTCGACGAAGGGTTCGGAGTACACGGTGCTGCGGCCGACACTCGAGGACTTCGTGGTCGAGATGCCCCGAGGCGCCCAGGTGATCTATCCGAAGGACCTCGCACCGATCTGCATGCTGGCCGACATCGGTCCAGGGGTCAGGGTCTTCGAGACCGGAATCGGGTCCGGTGCGCTGTCGATGACCATGCTGCGCTACGGCGCCGAGATCGTCGGCTACGAGATCCGCGAGGACTTCGCGAACCGGGCGAAGAAGAACGTCGAGAGCTTTCTCGGCGCGTCCGTGCTCGACCGCTACGAGGTGCACATCGCGGACAGCTACGAAGGCATCGACCCAGCGTTGGGCATGTTCGACCGCGTCCTGCTCGACCTGCCCGAGCCATGGAACGTGGTCCCGAACGCGGAAGCCGTTCTGCAACCGGGTGGCCTGCTGGTGGCCTACACGCCCTCGATCACGCAGGCCGTGCAGGTCCGCGAGGCGTTGAAGGGCAAGTGGATCGATGCCCGCACGATCGAAGTGCTCCACCGGGGCTGGCACATCGAGGGCCAGGCAGTGCGCCCCGACCACCGGATGGTTGCGCACACGGCATTCTTGAGCGTCGCGCGCTTCCTCGGCCGCAACCCGACCTGAGTTCGAGCACGAACCTGCTCGATGTGGTGCCCCGGCCCACGATGTAGGCGATCAGCATGCTCAACCGTCGTCGGCGAACGGACGTCCGTAGTCGACGGCAGCGATCACCTCAGGCGGAGAGAACCCGCGCAGTTCTGGATCCGGTTGGCTTCCCAGTGCGTCGTTGACCGTCGAGAACGCGAGACGAAGTGCGACGAACGCCGTCATCGCGAACACGTCCGCGTCCGAGAAGCCAGCGGCTCGCAGATCGTCGACGTCTTCCTGCGTGATCGAGTTCGGATCGGCCGCGACCGCTCGCGCCCAATTCGCCATCGCCTTCTCGGACCGTGTCAAACCCACGTCGGAACCCGTGAGCACGCCGACCGCGGTCCGGGTGTCGGATTCCTTCGCCAGCTTGCCGCCCCAGGCGATCGAGCAGTACGAGTCACCGAGCGTCGACGCACAGGCTGCAATCAGCACTCCGCGCTGTCGCATCGAGAACCCGTCGGACACCGAGCCGAGAAGATCGAACAGCGATTCCTGGCTCTCCGGTTGCCAGGACCACAGCCTCGACACGTTCATCACCCAGCCCATGTACTGCCGGTCAGCGTCGAAGAGTCGTTGAGCGCCTTCACCGTGCGCCGGTTCATCGAGGAACATGATCACGTTCTACTGCGTCGCTGAGAGCAGTGGTCGAACGGGGCCGACGCCGTCAGCGAGTCAGGGCCGGCTCGAGGCGCAGTGCGACGCTGAGACCGTCGAGGAGGTCGGACGTCTCCGGCCAGGGCATCGACGGGTGCGATCCGCAGAGATCGACGATGCCGTGGATCCACGTGTGCACCTGGACGGCGACGAAGAAGGGGTCACGGTCGTCACCGAGCGCTCCGAGCATGCCGGCCACGGCGTCGACGAGCAGTTGGAACGCGGCAAGGCCACCAGGGGAATCGCCGTCGCCGAGATCGACCTTGTCGGAGAACAGCACGCGGTACTGCCCCGGGTGGTCGAGCGCGTAGGCAACGTATGCGTCGCCCATCGCCCGGAAGGCGACGAACGGGTCGCCGCTGCTGTCGTGGGCGAGCCGCAGCCGTTCGTAGAACGTCGACCAGCAGTGATCGACGGCTTCGCGGAGCAGCTCGACGTGGTCGTCGAAGTGGCGGTAGACCGCCGTGGGGGAGACACCGGCCTGACGGGCCACAGCGCGCAACGACACCGCTTCCATCTCGCCGTGCGCCCCGATCAGGTCGGCAGCGGCGACCAGCAGGTCCGTGCGCAGCGTCTCGCCCTCGCCACGCGCGGAGCGCTGCCGGTGGACGGTCGATGTGGCCATGGTCACGATCATATCGGTTGACATCTGTTCACCTGGATGATTGATTGACAGTCGTAAACGTAACAACTGTCAACACAGACCGTCAGGCCGACGGGACGGGAGGAATCATCATGTTCACACGACTGGGTCACCTGGTCGTCCGCCGCCGCCGGACGGTGCTGACCACCACGCTGCTCGGCGTCCTCGTCGCCATTGTTCTCGGATCGGGGGTGTTCGCCGAGTTGACCAACGGAGGCTTCGACGATCCCGTCTCGGAGTCGACCCGAGCGATCCAGGCACTCGACGACGAGTTCGACACCGGGAACGCCGACCTGGTCGCCATCGTCACCGCCACCGATGGTGACGTCGACGGCCCCGAGACCATCGCTGCCGCGACGGCACTGACCGAGGAGTTCGCGGCGATCGAGGGGACCGACGACGTCGTGTCGTACTGGTCACTCGGATCACCGGCACCGTTGCGCTCCGTCGACGGCGATCGTGCCCTCATCCTGATGCGGTTCCCGGGTGCCGAGGAGGACCCCGACCGCATCGAGACGATCGAGACGATCCTCGACGAGTACGAGGGACTGGAGCGCGACGGCCTCACGGTCGGCCTCGCCGGCGCCGAGCCGGTGTTCGCCGCGGTCGGAGAGACGATCGAGGGCGATCTGGCCCGCGCCGAGATGATCGCCATCCCGCTGACGTTGCTGCTCCTGTTGTTCGTCTTCGGCGGTGTCGTTGCTGCCGGGCTCCCACTGGTGGTCGGCGCGATCTCGGTGTTCGGAGCCTTCATGGTGTTGTGGATCGTCACCCAGTTCACGAACGTGTCGATCTTCTCGATCAACCTCGTGACCGCACTCGGTCTCGGACTCGCCATCGACTACTCGCTGTTCATCGTCAGTCGCTTCCGTGAGGAGCGCGCACTCGGACGATCGGTCGACGACGCGGTCGTGCGGACCGTCGAGACCGCCGGCCGAACCGTCGCCTTCAGCGCCATCACCGTGGCGATCTCGCTCAGCGCACTGCTGATCTTCCCGCTGTACTTCCTGCGGTCGTTCGCCTACGGCGGGATCGGCGTGCTCGTCGTCGCCATGGTCGTGTCGGTGGTCGCCCTGCCGGCGCTGCTCGCCGTACTCGGAACCAGGGTCGACTCGCTGCAGCTCTTCACGCGCCGTCAGGCACCGGTCGGGACGGGGTTCTGGCACCGGCTCGCGACCGGTGTGATGCGCCGTCCGGGCACCGTGGCGATCGTTGGCGTCACCTTCCTGCTCGCGCTCGGCGTGCCCTTCCTGAGCGTCGAGTGGGGAGTGCCCGACGACCGGGTTCTCCCGGAGTCGACCGAGGTACGCGAACAGTCCGACATCCTCCGTGACGAGTTCGACTCCTCGGAGGGCGACGCGTTCGCCGTCGTCGCGACCGGCGGCGTCGACACCGCCGCGATCGAGGCGTACGCATCGGCGGTGTCGACAGTGGACGGTGTCGCACGTGTCGACAGTGCCGTCGGTCGCTTCGTCGATGGCGCCAACCTCGTCGCCGATCCCTCGTTGGCGCAGTTCGACCCCGCGGTGTCGGCGTCGGGCGATGCGACGTGGTTCAACGTGGTGCCCGACTTCGAACCGATCTCGGTCGAGGCCGAACGCATGGTGGGTCAGATCCGCTCCATCGAATCTCCCTTCGACGAGACGCTCGTCGGTGGGGCCTCAGCGGCACTCGTCGACTCGAAGTCGGCGATCTTCTCGCTCGTTCCCTACGCAGCGGCGATCATCGTGCTCGCCACGTTCGTGCTGCTGTTCTTGATGTTCGGCTCCCTGCTCGTGCCGATCAAGGCGATCGTGCTCAACGCACTGAGCCTGACCGCGACGTTCGGATTGATGATCTGGGTGTTCCAGGAGGGCAACGGCGCCGACCTGCTCGGCTTCACGCCGACCGGACTCACCGACATCTCGATGCCGATCCTGATGTTCTGCGTGGCGTTCGGGCTCTCGATGGACTACGAGGTGTTCCTGCTGTCACGAATCAAGGAGGAGTACGACCGGACCGGTGACAACGACCTCGCCGTGGCGATCGGGCTCGAGAAGACCGGTCGCCTCGTGACTGCTGCAGCACTCCTGCTGTCGATCACGTTCTTCGCGTTCGCCACATCCGGCGTCACGTTCATCAAGCTGTTCGGCCTCGGCCTCGCGGTGGCCGTCCTCGTGGACGCATTCATCGTGCGTTCGATGCTGGTGCCCGCGCTGATGAAGCTCGCCGGAGACTGGAACTGGTGGGCGCCCGCGGCACTGCGGCGGTTCCACGATCGCTTCGGCATCAGCGAAGCGGCGCCGGAAGAACTCCCGGCCGGCACGCGCGACGCCGCTCCTGTGTCCTGATCCTCGCGACGACGCGACGTGGCCCCGGACCAGCTGTCCGGGGCCACGTCGCGTTCAGGGTTCGATGGTGATCAGGGCTCGATGTAGATGCACTCGCCGGGGCACTCCTCGGCGGATTCGATGACGGCTTCGAGCTGCCCATCGGGGATCTCGGCGAGACCCTCGGCGCCCTGGGGGTTGCCCTTGGCCTCGGCGAAGATCTTGTCGCCCTCGACGACATAGGCGAGGCCGTCGTCGAGCAGTGTGAAGACGTCGGGGGCGATTTCCTCGCACAGGCCGTCGCCGGTGCACAGATCCTGGTCGATCCAGACCTTCATGTCAGTGGGCTCCTCGTTGAGTGGGTTCCGTTGGGTGGGGTTCCGTTGAGTGGGGGATTGTCCTTCGTGGGAGAGTTTACACGGCCAAGCACGTGCAAAGACGATTCCGGTACCGGCGTGTACATTCGGTCCATGGCAACCTCTGCGGACGATCCACGGTCGACCAACGACAACCACGCCGGCGAGAACGCCGAGTTGGCAGCCCTCCAGGAGGAGATCGCCCACCTGCGAGCACGACTTGCCGACGCGCCGAAACGGGTGCATTCGCTCGAGGAGCGACTGCTGGAGACCAAGGGGCAACTCGCCGCCGCGGTCGGTCAGAACGAGAAACTCTCCTACACACTTCGTGAGGCCCGCGAGCACATCGCCACGCTGCGCGACGAGGTCGACAAGCTGTCCCAGCCGCCGTCGGCCTACGGCGTGGTCGTCGGCAAGAACGACGACGACACGGTCGACATCCTCACGAGCGGTCGCAAGATGCGCGTCGCGTTGCACCCCGACATCGACCACGAACTGCTCGACCGCGGAGCGGAAGTGGTGTTGAACGAGAGCTACAACGTGGTGATGGCGCGTGCGCCGGAGATCACCGGTGAGGTCGTGACGGTCAAGGAAGTGATGGACGACGGGATTCGGATCGTGGTCGTCGGTCGCGCCGACGAGGAGCGGGTCTGCGAGCTCGCCGACACCATTCGAGGCACTCACATCCGCACGGGAGACCACCTGCGCCTCGACACCCGGTCGAATCTGCTGCTCGAGAAGCTGCCGCGTCCCGAAGTCGAACACCTGCTCCTCGAAGAGGTCCCGGACATCGCCTACACGGACATCGGCGGCCTCGACGACCAGATCGAGCAGATCGCCGATGCGGTCGAGTTGCCGTTCCTCCACCAGGACCTGTTCGCCGAACACCAACTCCCGGCTCCCAAGGGCATCCTGCTGTACGGCCCTCCCGGCTGCGGCAAGACCCTGATCGCGAAGGCGGTCGCCAACAGCCTCGCCAAGAAGGTGGCCGAGACGATCGGCGAAGGCAAGGGCCGCAGCTACTTCATCAACATCAAGGGTCCGGAACTGCTGAACAAGTACGTCGGCGAGACCGAACGCCAGATCCGGTTGGTGTTCCAGCGGGCACGGGAGAAGAGCGACGAGGGCTGGCCGGTCATCGTGTTCTTCGACGAGATGGACTCGATGTTCCGCACCCGCGGATCCGGTATCAGCTCCGACATGGAGTCGACGATCGTCCCGCAGCTGCTGTCGGAGATCGACGGAGTCGAGGGGCTCAAGAACGTGATCGTGATCGGCGCGACGAACCGCGAGGACCTGATCGACCCGGCGATCCTGCGTCCGGGCCGCCTCGACGTCAAGATCAAGATCGAGCGCCCCAACGCTGAGGCGGCCAAGGCGATCTTCGCCCGCTACCTCACCAACGAGATCCCGATCATGGAAGGTGAGTCGATCCCCGAGATGATCGACGCCACCGTCACCGAGATGTACCGCGACGACGAGGCCAACCGGTTCCTCGAGGTCACCTACCAGAACGGCGACAAGGAGATCCTGTACTACAAGGACTTCTCCTCGGGCGCCATGATCGAGAACGTCGTGCGGCGTGCGAAGAAGCTCGCGATCAAGCGGGTGATCGGCGGGGGAGCCAAGGGCGTGTGCACCGACGACCTCCTCGCCTCGATCAAGCAGGAGTACAAGGAACACGAAGACCTGCCGAACACGACGAATCCCGACGACTGGGCCAAGATCTCCGGCAAGAAGGGTGAACGGATCGTGTTCATCCGCACGCTCGTCTCCGAAACCGCCGAAACCGATGTTGCGGGTGGCCGGGCCATCGAGCGGGTGGCGACGGGGCAGTATCTGTGACCGCCGACCGGAGCTACGACGTCGTCGTCTACGGAGCGACGAGTTTCGTCGGCCAGATCCTGTGCAAGCACCTCGTCGGCCGACACGGCATCGACGGTGATCTGTCGTGGGCCATCGCCGGGCGGAGCGAATCGAAACTCGATGACGTGGCCACGAGTACTGGCGCCGACGTGCCCCGGATCGTTGCCGACGCCGCCGATCGTGGCGCGCTGGACGAGCTGGCCTCATCGACCCAGCGTGGTCGCGTCGACCGTCGGCCCGTACGCGCTCCACGGATCCGAACTCGTCGGCGCCGTCGTCGACGCGGGCGGCGACTACTGCGACCTCACCGGGGAGGTGCAGTGGATGCGCCGCATGATCGACGCCCACCAGGCACGAGCCGAGGAGACCGGAGCACGGATCGTGCACACCTGCGGGTTCGACTCGATCCCGTCCGACCTCGGGACGTGGTTCCTCCAGCAACGAGCGATCGAGGAGTTCGGTGCGCCTTGCGTCGAGGTACGGATGTCGGTCAAGGGGGCGAGGGGCGGCGTCAGCGGTGGGACCGCCGCGAGCGGCATGCAGATGTTCGAGGAGATGGCCGCCGACCCGGAGTTGCGCGAGCTCGTCGGAGACCCGTACGTGCTCGCGCCGGTCGACCTCCGTCAGGGTCCGAAGCAGCCGGGACTGAGCCGACCGACGCGCGATGCTCGGTTCGAGAGCTGGGTGGCCCCGTTCGTGATGGCTCCGACGAACTCGGCGGTCGTCCTGCGCAGCCACGCCCTGCTCGGCCAGCCGTGGGGCCGCGATTTCACCTACGGCGAGACGATGATGACCGGCGACGGGCTGGTCGGCGGAGTAGCCGCATGGGGGATGACCGCCGGACTGGCGGCCTTCACGGGCGCTGCGAGTTTCGGCCCCACCCGCAAGCTGCTCGGCAAGGTGATTCCCAAGCCGGGTACGGGCCCCAGCGAGGCCAAGCAGCACGCCGGCTGGTTCGACCTGCGCTTCGTCGGTCGCACCGCCGACGGGCGAGAGATCCGCACGAAGGTCACCGGCGACGCCGATCCCGGCTACGGGTCGACCGCCAAGATGCTCGGCGAGTCGGCCGTGGCCTTCCTCGATCTCGACCCCGACGACGTGGCCGGGGGTTTCTGGACGCCGGCCAGCGCATTCGGTGACGCGCTGATCGAGCGTCTCGAAGCGCACGCCGGCGTCCGTTTCGACGTCCTCTGACGCTCGGTCCTCCCCGGCCCCGTCCCCGCCCGGACCGTGAGCTGGACGTCATCCGGTGGGCTGGCTCCGCTAGGTTCAGGTCATGGCGCTGCCCAAGGTCTGCGGGATCGAGACCGAGTACGGCATCGTCGTGCGCGGAGGCGACAACAACCCGGTCTCCGCGTCGTCCATGCTCATCAACGCATACGTCGCCGCGACGAACCGCGATCGCGGCCGCGTCGGCTGGGACTTCGAGGACGAACAACCCGCCAATGACGCACGCGGCTTCGAACTCGATGCGTCGCTCGCACCCGAAGTCGAAACCATGCTCGTCAACGCGGTGCTCACCAACGGCGCCCGCTACTACGTCGATCACGCCCACCCCGAGATCTCCACCCCCGAGGTCACGACCGCGCGGGAAGCGTTGGTGTGGGACCGCGCCGCCGAGGAGATCGTGCGCTCGTCGATGGATCATGTCCGCTCGCTGCTGCCGGACGGCGGCGAGATCATCGTGCACAAGAACAACTCCGACGGCAAGGGCAACAGCTACGGCTGTCACGAGAACTACCTGCTCGCGCGAGAGACGCCGTTCGGTCGGCTGGCCAGTCAGATCACCCCGCACTTCGTCACTCGCCAAGTCTTCTGCGGCGCCGGAAAGGTCGGCTGCGAACTCCCCGGTCGCCCAGCCGATCACGTGCCGTACCAACTGAGCCAGAGGGCCGACTTCTTCGAGGAGGAGATCGGTCTCGAGACCACCCTGAAGCGGCCGATCGTGAACACGCGCGACGAACCGCACGCGGATGCACAGAAGTACCGCCGACTCCACGTGATCGTCGGTGACGCCAACATGAGCGAGGTTGCCACCTATCTCAAGGTCGGCACCACCGCGATCGTGCTGGCGATGATCGAGGACGACGAACTCGGCGACGAGTGGTTGCTCGGCAACCCGGTCGCCGCAATTCGCCAAGTCAGCCACGATCCGTCGCTGCGGCAGACGATCATGCTGCGCGACGGCAGCCGTGCGACAGCGTTGGAGATCCAGTGGGGGCTCCTCGAACGGGCACGGAAGTACGAGCAGTCGCACGGTCTCGACTCCGTCGGAGAGGACATCGGTGCCGACGTGCTCGCGAAGTGGGAGGCGGTGCTCACCGGTCTCGAAACCGATCCCGACTCGGTCTCCAACTGGGTGGACTGGGTGGCGAAGCGCCGTCTCGTCGACGGGTATGCCGCCCGCCACGACATCGATCCCGGCTCTGCGAAGCTGAAGGCGATCGACCTGCAGTATCACGATCTGCGGGAGAACCGGTGCCTGGCCCTGCGCGCCGGCCTCGACACGATGGTGAGCCCCGACGAAGTGACCGAGGCGATGACCGAGCCGCCGACCACGACCCGCGCGTTCTTCCGGGGCCGCTGCCTGCAGAAGTACCCCGATGACGTGGTCGCCGCCAACTGGGATTCGCTCGTCTTCGACGTCGGACGGGACCCGCTGCGCCGGGTTCCGATGATGGAACCGCTACGCGGGACCGCTGACCACGTTGGTACGTTGATCGACCAGAGCGAGACCGCACGAGAACTACTCGACCGTCTCGGTCAATGAGCGAACACGATTCATCCGTCTCACCGAAGGGAAGCACCCGCTGATGGCAGAACGCACCCAGAAGTCGAAGGGCACGACGAAACGCGAGACCGACGCATCGGTCGAGGCCGCTCCGGCGTCCACCGAAACCGGCGAGAAGCTCAAGGCCGAGCTCGACGATCTTCTCGACGAGATCGACGAGGTGCTCGAGACCAACGCGGAGGACTTCGTGAAGTCGTACGTGCAGAAGGGCGGGCAGTAGCCCGTGACGATGCCGATCTTCTCGACCTCGGACGACCCGGGGTCGAGCTTTCCGGAGTTGTTGCGTCGGGTGGGTCTGGGTTCGCAACCGCTCGTCGGTGCGTCCACCGACCTGATGCGCGAACTGTCTCTGCCACACGCCACCACCTGCGTTGCGCTGACGTACGCAGACGGGGTCGTGATGGCCGGTGACCGGCGTGCGACCTCGGGCAACCTGATCTCGCACCGCACCATGGAGAAGGTTGTCGAGGCCGACCGGCACAGTGGCGTCGCGATCGCCGGGGCCGCAGGCGCAGCGATGGAGATGATCCGGCTGTTCCAGCTGCAACTCGAGCACTACGAGAAGGTCGAGGGAACCGCACTGAGCCTCGAAGGCAAGGCGAATCAGCTGGCGATGATGGTGCGCGGCAACCTGCAGGCGGCGATGATGGGAATGGTCGTCGTCCCGATCTTCGGTGGGTACGACCTGCGACGCGAGTGCGGTCGACTCTGGGACTACGACGCCACCGGCGGCCGCTACGAGGAACGCGATTACGTCGCCACCGGCTCGGGCAGCCTGCACGCCGGCACCGTGATCAAGGTGGGTTTTCGGTCCGACATGGGCCGCGACGAGGCTGTGAACCTCGCGGCCCGCGCTCTGTGGGAAGCAGCAGACGCCGATGCGGCCACCGGCGGACCCGACGCACTGCGCGGGATCTACCCGGTGGTTGCCACGATCGACGCCGGTGGCTGGGCCCGTCTCGACGACGACGACCTCGCTGCCCGGTACGACGCGATCGTCGCGGAGGTGCGTTCTCGATGAGCATGCCGTTCTACGTCGCTCCCGAGCAGATGATGAAGGACCGGGCCGACTTCGCGCGCAAGGGGATCGCGCGTGGACGGGCACTGGTTGCCGTCCGATATGCCGAGGGCATCGTCATCGTCGCGGAGAACGCATCCGAGACGCTGCGCAAGGTGAGCGAGATCTACGACCGGATCGCCTTCGCCGGCGTCGGCAAGTACAACGAGTTCGACCAGCTGCGCGTGGCTGGTGTGCGAGCGGCCGACCTCAAGGGATTCCAGTACTCGCGTGACGACGTCGACGCCCGGAGTCTCGCCAACAGCTACGCCCAGATGCTCGGCACGATCTTCACTCACGAGATGAAGCCGATGGAGGTCGAGATCCTCGTCGCCGAGGTCGGCCTCGAACCGGCCGGCGACCAGATGTTCCACATCCTCTACGACGGCACCGTGGTGGACGAACGGGACTACGCGGCGATCGGCGGCGATGCCGAGTCGATCAACGAACGGCTCGCCGAGACCTGGAGCGACGGTCTCGGTCGCTCTGCGGCGATCACGCTCGGACGTACGGCGCTCGGCGGCCCCGACCGGGAGATCCCCGACGATGATCTCGAAATCGCCGACCTGGCGCGTACCAACGGCCGCCGCTGCTTCCACCGCCTCACCACCCGGGACCTCGGCACCTGACACCGTCGACGCGAGACCGCTGCGATGACGAACGGCGGGTCGCGTCGCCTCGTTCATCGCGTGAACGACGTCACCCGCCCAGCCCGACCGACGCGATCGCTTCGACGAGAGCTCCGACTTTGTCGTCGACCGTGTGGCCGCCAGGGAAGATGCGCAACTCGGTCTCGAGGTCGGCCATTCGAAGGCGCCCTTCGATGAAGTGGGCCGCGTCGACGTAGTCGACCACGCCGTCCTCGACGCGACCCAGGCGAACCAGGTCGGCGAGGATCGACCCGTCTGGATCGCGATCATCGAGCCAGTTCGGGGCTGCGGGGTCGTCGAGCGGACGGGGAGCCGTACCGTCTTCAGCAGCCCAGATGTAGATCTCGGCATCGAGATCGGTCGGCCATCGATTTCGATCGGTCAGGCGTGCGACCTCGGTCTGCATGGCCGCCAGGTCGTCACCGAACGCGGTGTCGAAGGGCGGGGATTGATAGAAGTACTCGCCGTCGCCGAGCACGGCTCCGACGACCGGTTCGGGTGCCATCTCGGTCTCACAGCCGGGCACCGCTGCCAACGGCGCGACCGTGGCGGCGAGTGCCGGCCCGGCACCGGCCGAGAAGCCGTACACGACCGTGTTCGCCGGGTCGCCGCCGAGTTCAACCGCCCACTGTTGGGAGAACGCCACTGCGCAGCTCGCCGCGTAGCGAAGATCGACGAGGTCGGCGGCGACGAGCGGGAACGGATCGCCGGCGATCCACGTCGGGGTGAACGCGAGCATCCCGCTCTCGGCCGCGCCCCGGGCGATTGCGGTGTTGGAGGCGGCGTCCTTGAACGCACCCGACTTGCCGTGGAACACGACGACGACCGGCCATGGACCGGGACCATCGGGCACGAAGGCGTCGATCGTCATGTCGAGCCCCCCGACGGTGAGGTATCTCCCTCCGGCGAGCTCGGTATGGCCGGGCGGACCTGCCGCCGGCGATTCGGCCAGCGACTCGGGCGACGACAGCGGCGGCGTGATGGTGGTGGTGGTGGTCGTCGCGCTCGCACAGGCTGCACCGGAGCCCAGCGCGAGCGCCGCGGCGACGGCGATCATGCACGGCTTCGATGACCGGTGGCGATGCGCCGGATTCGTCGGCAGGTGCGACACCATGAGGTGAACGTACCGGCGTCACGGTGTCGAGTCTGGCCACCATCCGGGGCGCCCCGTCGTGATCGGCTGCAGTTCTCGGCGGAATGGGTCCCCGAATCCGGGACCGGCTCGGCACAGAAGTGTTCGGCCGAGACGGCGAGGAGCGTGACACGCGGGCACGTCGAGCGCCGGGAGGCGTACGATCAGGACATGGTGGCGATCGACGTCAACAGTGACCTGGGGGAGTCGTACGGAGTCTGGACACTCGGCGACGACGCAGCCATGCTCGGCATCGTCACGAGCGCCAACGTCGCCTGTGGGTTCCACGCCGGTGACCCCTCGGTGCTGCGGGCCACGTGCTCACTCGCGGTGCACAACGACGTTGCCATCGGTGCGCAGGTCTCGTTCCCCGATCTCCCCGGATTCGGACGCCGCCACCTCGACATGGCCCCCGACGAACTCCGCGATGCCGTGCTGTACCAGCTGGGAGCGCTCGATGCCTTCGCCCAAGTGGCTGGCGCCGAGATCGCCTACGTGAAACCGCACGGTGCTCTGTACCACACGACGGCGACACACCCGGCTGCTGCCCGCGCTCTCGTCGCTGCCGCCGCGGAGTACGACCCCTCGCTGGCGATCCTCGGCCTCCCCGGCTCGGAGCTGCTCGCTGCGGCGGATGCCGCAGGCCTCGACGCGATCCCCGAGGCGTTCGCCGACCGTGCGTACCGACCCGACGGGGGGCTGGTCTCGCGGCGCGAACCAGGCAGCGTTCTGACCGACCCCGACCAAGTGGCCGAGCGCGCTGTCCGCATCGCCACCGACAGTGAAGTCGTGGCGGTCGACGGCACCGTGGTGAGCGTGCGTGCTCGCTCGATCTGCGTCCACGGCGACACGCCCGGAGCTGTCGATCTCGCACGGAAGGTGCGCTCGGCACTCGATGCGGCGGGTGTCGGCGTCTACCGGTTCACCGACTGAGCGTCCAGGCGCGGAAGGGGGCACAGATGATCTACGAACCATCGGGACCGGCGTTCTACGGCGCGATCCGGGCCCCGCATCGGGCGTTGAGCGCGCTCTCGGAGTACTTCCTGCGCAGTTTGCCGAACGCCCGAGAGCACTGAGGCGCGACCATGGAACGGCGGCCGTACGGACCCATGGCGTGGCTCGTCGATGATCTGACGGATCCTGCCGCGTGGGCGGACACGCTCAGGACGATCGACGTGCCAGGCGTGACGGAGATCGTGCCCGCCGAATCGACCGTGGTGGTGCGGTGCACCCGCGACCGTCACGAGGCGCTCGGCGAGGTACTCGACATGGTCGTGCCCGCCGGCCGGTCGGAACAGCCGGAGATGCCGCTGGCGATCGACGTGGTCTACGACGGTCCCGACATCGGTGAGCTGGCCTACGCCGCGCAGGTGTCGGTCGACGACGTCGTGCGGCTGCACGCGACCGGATCCTACGAGGTCGCGTTCTGCGGATTCAGTCCCGGGTTCGGCTACCTGCGGGGCATCGACCGTCGCCTGCACGTGCCGCGCCGGGACACGCCTCGCATCTCGGTGCCGGCGGGATCGATCGGTGTCGCCGCCGGCTACACCTGCGTGTACCCGTCATCGTCGCCCGGTGGGTGGTACCTGATCGGGCACACGACCGCAACGATGTGGGATGCCGACCGGGACCCACCGGCCCTGCTCCGTCCCGGCCAGCCGGTCAGGTTCCGGCGGGTGCCGGCATGACGACCGAACCTGCGCTGCGCATCGTGCAGGTCGGCTTCGCCACCACGGTGCAGGACCACGGACGTGTCGGACTGGCTCATCTGGGCGTGTCCGCCGGCGGCGCCGTCGATCGGCGTACGCACGACCTGATGAACCGGTTGGTGGGCAATCCGTCCGGTGCCGCCACGATCGAGACGATGGGGGCGCTGATCATCGAAGCCCTGCGACCGGTGGTGGTCGCCAGCAGCACCGACTCGAGCCGCCAGACGGTCACCGCCGGGGCCCGGATTCGCATCGATGCGCCGCCGGGCTCGGTGTGGGCCTATCTTGCGGTTCGTGGCGGGATCGACGTCGGCGACGTGCTGGGATCTCGCAGCCAGGACACGCTCGGAGGCGTCGGGCCTCCAGCGCTGGCGAACGGTTCGCTCGTTCCCGTTGGGCCCGACCCGCGGACCGAACTCGCTGTCGACCACGCCCCGCCACGCCGCGCCGTCGAGACTCGGGTGCGGATCTGGGACGGCCCCCAGCGCGACTGGTTCGTGGGGGGAACCGAGTGTCTGGTCCGACGGTCGTGGCGAGTCACGAACGAGCTCAGCCGGGTCGGTGTCAGGCTCGAGGCGGGCGAGTTCGATCGCAGCACGAGATCGCAGACGCAGATGTCGAGCATCGGACTGACCTCCGGCGCGGTCCAGATCACGCCCGCCGGGGAACCGATCGTGATGCTCGCCAACCATCCGACGACCGGTGGCTATCCGGTCATCGGGGTGGTCGAGCCGGACGATCTCCCGGATCTCGTGCAGTGTCGGCCGGGTTCGTCGGTCCGGTTCCGTCGAGCCTGAACCCGCACGCCCACGCATTCGTGGCTAGGTTGCCGGTGATGGAGCGACGCATCTACGGACTCGAGAACGAGTACGGCGTCACCTGTACGTTGCGGGGCCAGCGGCGTCTGAGTCCCGACGAGGTCGCGCGCTACCTGTTCCGAAGAGTGGTGTCGTGGGGGCGTAGTTCGAACGTGTTCCTCCAGAACGGCGCTCGGCTGTACCTCGACGTCGGTTCGCATCCCGAGTACGCCACACCCGAGTGCGATTCGCTGTACGAACTCGTCGTCCACGACAAAGCGGGGGAGCGAATCCTCGAACAACTCGTCGAGTCAGCGGAGCAGCGACTCGCCGAGGAGTCGATCCGCGGCACGATCTATCTCTTCAAGAACAACACCGACTCCGCCGGCAACTCCTACGGCTGCCACGAGAACTACCTCACGAGCCGTGACGACGACCTCGGCCACTACGCCGAGGTCCTGATCCCCTTCCTGGTGTCCCGCCAGATCTACACCGGCGCCGGCAAGGTGCTCCAGACCGCTCGCGGAGCGACCTACTCGATCGCCCAACGCGCCGAACACATCTGGGAGGGTGTCTCCTCGGCGACCACCCGCAGCCGTCCGATCATCAACACTCGTGACGAACCGCACGCCGATGCCGAGAAGTACCGTCGCCTCCACGTGATCGTGGGTGACTCGAACATGAGCGAGTACACCAACTTCGTCAAGGTCGGCGCGGCGGCCTGCATGCTTCGGATGCTCGAAGACGACAATGTCGTGTTGCGTGACATGACGCTCGAGAACCCGATCCGGGCGATCCGCGAGATCAGCCACGACATCACCTGCCGCCGCACGGTGCGACTCGCCAACGGTCGCGAGGTCTCGGCGCTCGACATCCAGCGCGAATACCTCGACCGGGCGCTGCGCTATGCCGACTCGCAGGGCTTCCCAGCGCTCGAACAGAAGGCGCTCGACATGTGGGAGCACTGCATCACCACGATCGAGAAGGATCCGCTCCTTCTCGACCGAGAGGTCGACTGGGTCATCAAGTACAAGCTGCTCGAAGCGTTCCGTGAACGTCACGACCTGCCGTTCGGCCACGCGAGGGTCCAGCTGCTCGACCTGCAGTATCACGACGTCTCGCGGGCACGCAGCCCCTTCTACAAGCTGCAGGATCGGGGCCTGATCGAGCGGATCTGCACCGATGCCGACATCGAGCAGGCGATCGACGTGCCGCCGCAGACGACGAGGGCACGACTCCGGGGCGAGTTCGTCAAGCGGGCGAAGGAGCGCAAGCGTGACTACACCGTCGACTGGGTGCACCTGAAACTCAACGATCAGGCCCAGCGCACCGTGCTGTGCAAGGACCCGTTCAAGAGCCGCGACGAACGCGTCGAGCGCCTCATCGAATCGCTCTGAGCGCGGTACCGTTGGATCCGCGTGACATCCGAGACCATCGATCCCCCGTCCGTCGAACCGCCGGCCGGTCCTCCCACCGGACCAGGCGACGACGCCAGCCGGTCGAAGCTGCCGCCCGGCGCTCGGGCGTTCTTCGACTGGATGGTCGTGATCGCGGTCGCGCTCCTGGTCGCGTTCGTCGTCCGCACCTTCGTGATCGCCCACTTCGTCGTCGAGGGCGAGTCGATGTACTCGACGCTCGACACCAACGACCGCGTGTTCGTCAACAAGCTGTCCTACCGGTTGCACGACCCCAATCGGGGTGACGTCGTCGTGTTGCACCAGGTCACCGGTGCCTCCGAGCGCGATCTGATCAAGCGGGTCATCGGCCTGCCTGGCGAAACGGTCGAGGTTCGCAACTGCACGGTGCTCATCGACGGCCGTGTGCTCAACGAGCCGTACCTCGACCCCGAGGTGGTCACTCCGACCGACTGCGGCGGCGACTACGTGCTCGACGGTGTGGTGCCGGACGACCACGTGTTCGTCATGGGTGACAACCGCGGTGGTTCGCAGGACTCACGGGTGATCGGCCCGATCAGCGACGATGACCTCGTGGGACGAGCGTTCGTGGTGTTCTGGCCGCAGAGCCACTGGCAGTGGCTCTGACCGCCGAGCTGCCGGTCAGATCGGCGGATTTCCGATCTCCTCGCTGAAGGCATCGCTCATCACGTCGACGCGATCGCTGTAGACAGCGTCGAGTCCCATGCGCAGCCCGCTGCGGAGCTCGTGTTCTTGTTGCATGTCCCACCCGAACGCGTGCAGACCGAATCGGTGGAAGAGGGCCACCAGACCGCCGTTCCAGTCGGTCCGATGCAGATTGATGCCGTCGATGCCGTGGCGCGCCAGGTACTCGGCTCGACGCTCCGGAGTGCCCTTGATCCGTTCCAGTCTCGTGGTCTGCAGGAGGCGGATGGGCGAGTCGCCGAACAGCGTGCGCAGCTCGATCACACGGTTCAGGCTCGGCTCGCACAACCAGGTGCGCTCCAACATCGACGACTCGAACTCGGCGATCACGTGGACGATCGCTGTCGCCGACTCCGGATCCTTCAGGTCCAACGACAGCGAATGGTCCGTCCCACATGCCTCGAGAAGCTCCACGAGCGTGGGGATGTGCTCGGGCAACTCCGCCCGGGTGAACTCGCTGATCGCGCGTTTGCGCAGACCCTTCTTGACCACGCCGTCGTGGTCGAGGACGGGAATCCCGTCGGACGTCAGCCAGACGTCGCTCTCCAGCCCCGACGCTCCGAGACGAAGCGCCAGGGCAAATGCCTCCAGCGTGTTCTCCGGAGCGTGCGCTCGTGCGCCCCGGTGGGCGAACGTGATCGGTGGATCGAGGAGAGACGGGAGACGCTGTTGCACTCCGTCTCATGATGGCAGGCCCGTAGACTGCGCCCGTGTTCAATCTGCAGGGCAGCGAGATCGTCGTCATCCTGCTGCTCGCGCTCGTCGTGCTGGGCCCGGAGAAGCTGCCCGACGCCGTCCGCAAGTTCACCCAGACCTATGCCGAGCTGAAGAAGATGAGCTCCGGCTTCCAGTCAGAGCTCAAGTCGGCGCTCGACGAACCCATGCGCGAGATGCGCGAGACCGCGAACCTGGTGCGCAACGCCGCTGACCCGAGCAAGATCATCGCCGAGGCCGAGGCCGAACAGCGCGTGCTCGACGATGCTGATGCAGCGACCGAGTCGCTCGGAGCGCCGACTGCGGCGAACGACTGGGCGGCGCCGACTCCCGGTACGGCCGATCCCAGTCGCAACGGGTCCAGCCCATTCGAAGCGCTCGCCGACCCCGGCTGCGAACAGGTGGCGACGCCTGGCAATCCTCCCGAAACGTCGTGAGTGCCCGATGAGCATCGACGAAGACGACGAGCAGACGATGTCGGACGCCGACACGATGACGCTCACCGAGCATCTCGCCGAGTTGCGAGTGCGCATCATCCGGTCCGCGCTCGCCGTGGCGATCGGCATGGTGCTCATCATTGCGTTCTACGACCAGGTGCTCGACTTCCTGCTGCAGCCGTATGTCGACCTCTGCGAGCGCAAGCCGGAGGACTTCTGCGATCCGTTGCTCTTCAACTTCAGCCCCACCGAGGGTCTCGCCACCCGTGTCCGCGTCGGCCTGTACGGCGGGATCGTGGTGGCCCTGCCGGTGCTGCTGTGGCAGGCGTGGCGATTCATCGTGCCGGCTCTGAACAAGAAGGAGAAGAAGTGGGCGGTGCCCGTCGTCCTCGTCTCGGTCGCGCTGTTCGTCGCTGGTGGAGCGTTGGCCTACTTCACCATCGGCCAGGCTCTCGACTTCCTGATCGGTTGGTCCGGGTCGGACGTCAACCAGGTGTACTCCGTGCAGAGCTACGTCTCGTTGATCGGGCTGATGATCTTTGCGTTCGGGCTCGGTTTCCTGCTGCCCGTCTTCGTCTTCGGGCTTCAGGCGTTCGGGGTGGTGACCCCCAGGCGGTTGCTCGCCAGTTGGCGGATTGCACTCGTCGTCATCGCCGTCATCGCCGCAGTGATCACCCCGTCGGGTGACCCCGTCACGATGGCGATGCTCGGTGTGCCAATGGTTGCGCTCTACTTCCTCGCCATCCTGCTCGGTTGGCTGGTCGTGCGCCGGCGGCCGGTCGACGCGTGACACCTCCAGCGGAACGCTCCCGGCTGCGGGAGCAGTTCGTCGCTCGATACCCCTTCCCGGTCGACCGGTTCCAGGAGGAGTCCTTCGATGCTCTCGACCGGGGCGAACACGTCGTGGTGGCGGTTCCGACCGGGAGCGGCAAGACCGTGGTGGCCGAGTACGGGATTGCCGGTGCTCGCCAGGATGGTCGACGAGCGTTCTACACCGCGCCGGTCAAGGCCCTCTCGAATCAGAAGTACCGCGATCTGGTCGCGGTGCACGGCGACGACGATGTCGGCCTGCTGACCGGGGACAATTCGATCAACGCGGACGCGCCGATCGTGGTGATGACCACCGAGGTCCTGCGCAACATGATCTACGGGCGGTCGCGCCAGCTGCACGATCTGGGCCTCGTCGTGCTCGACGAAGTGCACTTCCTCCAGGACTCGTACCGTGGACCCGTCTGGGAGGAGGTGATGATCCACCTCCCGCAACACGTCAGGCTGGTGTGTCTGTCGGCGACGGTCAGCAACGTCGACGAGCTGGCCGACTGGATCACCACGGTTCGAGGGCCGACCGCCTCGATCGTCGAACGTCGACGCCCCGTCCGTCTCGACAACGAGTACCTGGTCGCCGACCGGACGAACGATCGCTTGCGCATGTTGCCGGTCTTCGTCGATGGGCACATCAACCGTGACGCCGTTGCGCTCGACGACTCGGCCGTCCGGGGTCGACCCGGTCGTGGTGTTCCCGGCCGGTCCAAGGATCGTGCGGCCCGCAACGACACGGGGTCGGGGCGGAAAGTCCTTGCTCCGCCGGGGCGGGTGGAGGCGGTCGAACTGCTCGAACGTCGTCGGCTCCTGCCTGCGATCTTCTTCATCTTCAGCCGGGCCCAGTGCGACGCTGCAGCCAAGTCGTGTGTCGATGCGGGCCTCGATCTCGTCGATGCGGGCGAACGAGCAGCGATCCGCGCGATCGTCGACGCGCGACTCGGCGGGCTCGAAAACGCCGACCTCGAGGTCCTCGGATTCCGGCAGTTCGTCAGCCAACTCGAGATCGGCGTCGCTGCTCACCATGCCGGCATGGTGCCGCCGATGAAGGAGGTCGTCGAGGCATGCTTCGTCGACGGTCTGATCAAGGTGGTCTTCGCCACGGAGACGCTCGCCGTCGGCATCAACATGCCGGCGCGAACCGTCGTCATCGAGAAGCTCACCAAGTTCACCGGCGAGCATCACGAGCGGCTGACGCCCGGCGAGTACACCCAGCTGACGGGGCGCGCCGGCCGTCGCGGAATCGACGATCTCGGTACCGCCGTCGTGCTGTGGTCGCCCTGGGTGCGGTTCGACGAGGTTGCCGAACTCGCCGGCAGCTCGTCGTTTCATCTTCGCTCGGCGTTCCGGCCGACGTACAACATGGCCGCCAATCTGATCCGCACCTACTCCAGCGACGAGGCGCACCACCTCCTCAACCTCTCGTTCGCGCAGTACCAGGCCGATCGTGACGTGGTCCGGCTGGAGGCCCGCCTCGAACGTCGGCGTGCAGCGGTCGCGGAGCTGCGAGCGAGAGCGCACAGCGACTACGGCGACATCGACGAGTACCGCAGTCTCCGAGATCGGGAACGTGACCAGCGCACTGCCGGACGCGCCGCACGACTCGAGGCCATCGATGACACCCTCGCGTCATTGCGGCCGGGTGTCGCGGTCCACGTGGCCAAAGGCACCTACAAGGGCCCGGCGGCCGTCGTGGCATCCGCGAATCGCAAGAACGGCCTTCGCCTCACCGTGATCACGAAATCGGCGAAGTCCCTCTACCTCACGGCGGCCGACTTCGACGATCCGCCCCGCCAGGTGGGCAGCATCGCTCTGCCTTCGACGTACGCACCGAACCGCAAGGAGTACCGCAACGACGTGGCGAGACGCTTGCGAAGCATGAAGGCCGACCCGGCGCCGAGCACCAAGCGCGGCCGTCGCAACGATCGGCTCGCCGACGAGCACCCGGTAGCTCGCGACCCGGATCTGCGCGAGCGGCTCAATGCCGCAGGACAGGCGGAGAGGATCCGGCGTGAGATCGACGACCTCGAACGACGGGTGAGTGGCAAGAACACATCGTTGGCGAACGAGTTCGACCGCGTGCTCGACGTGCTCGCCACGTACGGGTATCTGTCGCGCTCGGACTGGTCGCTGACCGACGCTGGTGAGATGCTCGCTCGCACGTTCCACGAGTCGGATCTGCTCGTCGCCGAGGTGGTCCGCTCGGGAACACTGGATGAGCTCACACCGCCCGACCTCGCAGCGCTGGTCTCGACACTGGTCTACGAGCACCGCAGTTCCGACGCACCGCCGGCGCCGTGGTTCTCTTCCGATGACATCCGGGCGCGGTGGCGGCGGCTCGCCGCCATCAGCGAGGACCTCCGCGCAACGGAGCGCTCCGTCGGGCTCGCAGAGCACCGGGCTCCTGATCCAACGTTCGCTGCCATCGCGTACGCGTGGGTGGCGGGGGAGGGGTTCGCCGAGGTGGTTGCCGACGACGAGATGACCGGCGGCGACTTCGTGAGGACGACAAAACAGCTGATCGACCTGCTCCGTCAACTTGCGCTGATCGCTCCGACACCCTCGACGCGACGCGCAGCGGCCAGAGCCGCAGAGGCCGCCTTCCGTGGTGTGGTCGCCGACAGCGCCACGCCGACCCCCATGGTCTCATGACCATCAAGCCAGGTGCCTCCTGGGGGCGTCAGGTGCCGCGGCCTGACGGTCTCGTCGCCGTCGACAGCGATGCTGCCTTCGTCGAGGCGCTGATCAGCGGCGAGGCACCGGCGATCGCTGTCCGCTCCGGGGATCTCGCAAGGACGCTCGGCAGCGCACCCAACGGCAGCAGAACGATGGTCAACGAATATTCCATCGATCTGCTCCGGGTGCGCCTCGACGATTCCCCCGACTCGATCTGGGGGTGTGCCCACGTCGTGGCACGCTCACCGTTGGCGCGAGGACACTGGCTTCGCGGACCGATCCTGGCCGTGATGAACGCCGAGTTCATCGACGAGTGGGACATCGCCCCACGCGGGCACCCGAACGACGGTCGCGCCGAGGTCTTCCACCTCGATGCGTCGATGTCCGTGCGCCACCGACTCGCAGCTCGCAAACGGCTGACCAACGCAACCCACGTGCCCCACCCGCAGATACGCACCCGGTCGATCCGCGCCGACGTCTGGCATTTCGACCGGCCTCTCGAGATCTCCGTGGACGGGCGCAGGGTCGGTCGCACATCGACCCTGGAGATCGACGTCATCCCCGACGCCGCGACGGTGTACGCCTGATGGCGTTCGACAGCGGATCGACGAACCCCCTGTTCAACGCGTCCGAGAGATCCCGGGTCGGACGGACGCGCCAACCTAGAGTGGTCGATCGTGGCTGTGTACGTCCCTGAGTCCTTCACCGCGGGCGAAGCGGATGTGTTGCGCCGATACTTCACGAACCTCGATGGTCCGGTGTTCGCTCTCGTCAACCTCCCGGAGGTCGTCAAGGGCGCGCTGTTCGCGAGGTACAGCCGGAGCCACAAGTCGCTTCGCCGTCTCTTCCTGGACGAGTTCGTCGGCGACCTCGATGTCAGCGGCGACCACTCCGTCGACGCAACCATCGGACTCGACCGTGCCGAAGAACTCTACGAGCGGGTCTTCTTCGACTACGGCGACGACTCGGTTGCTCAGCTCGGTGGGGTCCACCTGGCCTGTGAGCAGGCGTCGAACCTGCTGACGAAGATTCTCGAGTGGGGCCGCTTGATGAGCTACCTCGAGCAGAGCACTCGATACATCGCCTACGACGCCCGACTCGGAGGTCGATACCGCTACTTCCGCGACCCTGAAGTGCTGGCGAGCCCGCTCGGCACCCGGTACATCGGCGACCTCGATCGAATGTTCGACGCCTACAGTCGAGGTGTCGACGCGGTGACCGACCACGTTCGTGCCACGGTCGAACGAGGGCCCGACGACAGTGAGTTCGTGTATCGCACCGCCACGCGAGCCAAGGCGCTCGATGCGGTGCGAGGCATCCTTCCAGCTGCCGCGACCTCCAACGTCGGCATCTACGGCACCGGTCAGGCCTTCGAGGCGCTGCTCCTGCGCATGCGCGCGAACCCGTTGCCGGAATCTCGTGAGTACGCCGATCTGATGCTGCACGAACTCCGCAAGGTCATACCGAGCTTTCTCCGTCGCGTCGACCTGCCCGAACGAGGCGGCCGATGGAGCGAGTACCTGGCCACCACGCGAGACGACACGGCGGCACTGGTTGCCGACCTGTTCGGGTCGACGCCGGTGGAGCCTGCCGCCGAGGTCGAGCTCGTGGACTTCGACCCCGAGGCCGAGGACAAGTTGCTCGCGGCGATCTGCTACTCGCATTCCACGCTGCCCGAGAATCAGCTGATCGACCGGATACGTCAGCTCGGCGTCGACGAACGAGTGTCGCTGATCCGCGCGTACGTGGGTGACCGGGAGAACCGTCGCCACAAGCCGGGCCGAGCCTTCGAGCGTTCGTTCTACCGATTCGATGTCCTGAGCGACTACGGCGCCTTCCGCGACATGCAGCGTCACCGGATGCTCACCATCGAATGGCAACGGCTCACCCCGAACCATGGCTACACCCGTCCCGAACTGGTGACCGAGGCCGGCCTGACTGCCGACTTCGACGAGGCGATGGAGCGGTCGGCTGCGCTCTACGACGCGCTCAATCCCGAATTCCCGCAGCAAGCGTCCTATGCGGTCTCGATGGCATACCGGATGCGTTACGTCATGCAGTTCAATGCCCGTGAGGCGATCCACATGCTCGAGCTTCGCTCGTCCCCACAGGGTCATCCGTCGTACCGCCGAGTCGCTCTGGAAATGCATCGGTTGATCGGCGAACGGGCCGGGCACCATGCGATCGCCGCAGCGATGAGTCACATGACAACCGATGCCCCGGAGCTCGAACGCCTCGAGTCCGAACGTCGGGCGGAGGCCCGTCGCGGCGAGGCCTGAGACGCTCTGTCCCCGCAGGTGTGACGTCTGTCACAGCTGCGGTCTCCCGGTGGACCGGGCCGCCACGCCTATGCTCCCGCCGCAACCCCCCGTACGCACGACGAGACCGAAACGACGAGATGGCTGACGACGAGATCACAGAACCCGACGACACCCTCGACGAAGAGGAGACCGACGCGGACGAGACCGTCGATGATCTCGACCTCGACGACGATGATCTCGACCTCGACGACGATGACGACGTCGCCGATGACGATGATGATGACGACGTCGCCGATGACGACGACGACGAAGACGAGGCTGCATCGACGCCGCGGACCAAGCGCAAGAAGCGCGCATCGGACGACGATGACGACGACGAAGACGAAGAACTGCTGACCGACGACGACGTCGAGGAAGATCTCGACAAGATCCTCAAGGATCGCATGGTCGCTGCGGACGACGAAGACGACGAAGACGACGATGACGACGAACCGGAAGTCCGGGGTGAGGGCGGTGAGCGACTCCAGCCCAAGCAGCAGGACGAGCAGCTGTGCTCGTCGTGCTTCCTCCTCGTGAGGACCAGCGCTCCGAATTGTCCGGTCGGCGATGACGACTGCCCCATCTTCTCCTCCTGACGCGCCCAGGCCACCGTTGGCCCGGCTCGTCGACTTGGCCCTGATCGTGCCGATCGAGGTGAGCGGCCGGCTCGTCGACGCCGTTCCCGCCGTCGTCGACAAGGTGCCCGCGGCGGCCGAACGTGTACGGCGAGAGATCGTCCTCGCACGATTCTTGGGCAAGCTGGCCGTCGATCAAGGCGTGCGCGAGCTGCGGTCGCGACTGACCCAGAGCGACGACGCTGCCACCACCGCCCCGGCTGGCGTGCGGACCCCGGCCCCGCCCCTCGGCCCCGGCGATTCCCCTGCCGATTCCGCGGCCGATGCGGCA
This sequence comes from Ilumatobacteraceae bacterium, assembly GCA_963698435.1. Taxonomy (GTDB): domain Bacteria; phylum Actinomycetota; class Acidimicrobiia; order Acidimicrobiales; family Ilumatobacteraceae; genus Sva-07. The sequence goes on from CAVOQV010000007.1 coordinate 328,953, forward strand.
GCGATCGAAACGGCCCTGGCCCCCGTCCCGGCGGTGGCCGTGCTGGCGTTGGCCGACTACGACCATCTGTCGTCGGCGCAGATCGTAGGGAAACTCGAGGGTCTCGAACCTGCCGAGCGCGACGACATCGAACTCTACGAACGGGCGGGCCGCCATCGGCGGACGGTGCTCGGCAAACTCGATCAGTTGCGAGCCAACGAGCACGACACGTGATCGATCCGGTGGTTCGTGAGGCGACGTCGGCCGACGTCGACCAGCTGCGCGGCCTCGAGCTCGAGGCCCGGGCAGCGCTCGTTGGCCAACGTGGCGGTGACCGCTGGCTCGAGGAGCACCCACCGATCGGTGCCCAGTGGGACACGCGGCGCCACGACGCCAACGTCCTCGTGGGTGTGATCGACGATGTGGTGGTCGGGTACATCGTCGCCGAGCTCGGCGACGATGCCATCGTACGGATCGATCAGGTCTGGGTGACTCCGGACGCACGCGAGCTCGGCTTCGGCGACGAGCTGTTGGCGACCGCGATCGACGTGGGCAGGCAGCGGGGGGCGATCGCCGTCGAAGGTCAGGCGTTGCCGGGCGACCGCCACACCAAGAATCTCTACGAGCGCGCCGGCATCGTCGCTCGGCTGATCACCACGTTTCGAACGCTCTGAAACTCAGCGCCCTTTCCATTGCGGCGCCCGCTTCTCGATGAACGCCGTCAAGCCCTCGCCGATGTCTTCCGAGCGCATCACGACGCCCATGGCAGCGTCGGTCATCTTCTTGAGGGTCTCGTCGTCTTCGGTTGCTGCCGCGAGCACGACCTTTCGGCTCTCCCAGACCGCCAACGGCGCCGCAGCAGTGATCTGGCCTGCGAGAGCGAGTGCCTCCTCGGTGGCCTGACCGGGCTCGACGAGCCGGTTGACGAGGCCGAGTTCGTGGGCCCGCTCGGCCGAGAACGGTTCGCCGGTGAGAATCAGCTCCATGGCCGCATTGCGACCGATGGCGCGGGGCAGGCGAAAGAGTCCGCCAGCACCGGCGACGAGATTCCGCTTGGCTTCGGCGAGGCCGAACGACGAGCGAGTCGTGGCGACGACGAGGTCGGCGGCGAGGACGATCTCGCAGCCACCCGCCGTGGCCAAACCATCGACGGCCACGATGACGGGCTTCTTGCGCTCGCGATAGGTGAACCCCGCGAACCCGCCGCGCTCGGTCATCAAGGAACCACCAGCGCCGGAATTGATGGCCTTCAGGTCGGCACCCGCACAGAAGACGGGACGCTCCTGGCCCTCGATGTTGGCCTGGATGATCCCCACCCAGATGTCGTCGTCGCTCTCCATCTGGTCGATCGCGGCCTCCATCGCCTGTGCGACGTCACCGTTGACGGCATTGCGCGCATCCGGGCGATTCAGGGTGATGAGCGCGACGCGTTCACGGGATTCGTAGGTGACGATCTCTGACATGGCAGCCGATCGTACGCGTTGCCGGTGGAGCGGCGCGAACCCGCTCAGTCGCTCGATGGGGCCGGTTGCTCGGCGGCGGTGGCCTCCGCTGCCGACTCGGTTGCCGGAATCTCGTCGGCTGTCTTCTCCTCGACCGGCGTGTCGGTGGCGCCCGATTCGGTGGGAGGCGAAGCGTCGGCGGTCGCAGCAGCCGCGGGAGGAGTCTCGTCGGCCTCGGTCGTTGTGGCCGGAGTGTCAACGGTGTCCGCCGCCCCGGCATCGTCCGCCGCCGGACTCGGAGCATTCGAGCGCCCGCCATCCCCTGCTGGGCGCTTGTCGTTCCTGGCGTCCTTCTTGGTGTCCTTGCGCCCGTCCTTGCGGTTCTCGGTGCGACCACCACCGCGACCGTCCTTTCGTCCGTCCTTGCGGGGCGGACCGGCGCGGAGCGGTTTGGGCTTCGGCGTTCCCGGCGGAATCTCCACGCCGAGCAGCGCGGCGATCTGCGGAAGTGCCGGTCCGAGCCGGATCGTGGTTGCCTTCAGGTCATCGGTGACGACCGATGGTGCCGCCGTGGGCACGACGAGTGTGCGAACGGGCGAGAATGCCGCAGCCTCGAGGACGGCGATCCACCGATCGGCCGGATCCTCCGGCTGGAGGGCTGCGGTCGCCGCCTCGCCCAGCCGTCGCGCCAGGTCGGGCGGGAACATCACTCCGGCCTTGGGCGGTTGTGACGACAGTCGCAGCGCACGGATGCACGCGTCCGACGCCGATCGCCGCATCGATGTCGCCGAACCAGAGGGTCAGTTCCTCGTCCTGCTTGCGCACGAGCGCCAGACGGAGATCATCGGCAACGGCTCTCGTGGATTCGTCGCGCGCCACGATCGGGTCATCGCTGGCCGCGACGACGCTGCGGAGGTCGCGCAGGTCGAGGTGCTCCATCTGTCGCTGCGCTGCTTCGGCTCGGTCGAGCCACTCCGCCACGCGGAGCTTGGGCAGCATGTCCTCGGCCATCTTGACCACCGACGCCTCGGGCATCGTGGGCTGCCCAGCCGCTTCGAGCTTGGCGTTCTCCTCCTTGACCCGCGCGCGAACGGCAGACATCCCTTGCAACGCCATCTCGGCGATCGGCCGCTGCTCCTCGGGCAGGTCGGCGAGCACCGCGTTGCGGCGGGCCTTGCCGGGACGAAGGCGCTTGGGCTTGGGACGCTGCGGGATCTCCGGCGGCGCCTCGAAGTGTGGCCGTTGACGACGCTGGTCGGAACGGCCCTTGCCGTCACCGCCGCGTCCACCGTCCTTGCGCCCGCCGTCACGCTTGCCGTCGCGACGCCCGCGACCGTCACGTCGTTCGCTTCGGTCGCGCTTGGCGCGGGTCTCGATGACCGCCTCGAAGGGCTTCTCGCTCGGCAGCAGCTCGAGGACATTGACATCTTCGGTCTTCTCTCGTCCCTTGACGACGGACTGCACCTCGATGCCGTCGAGCATCTGCTCGACTTCGACCTTGAGCACATCGCCGACGGCAGAGCCGGTGGGCAGGATCGCTCCGTCGACCACTCCGTTCGGCTTGCGGGCGCCAGCGAGCGCGCCAGGTCCAGGAGCCATCGGCGAGCGCGCTCGTCAGCTCGATATCGATCCGTCGGGACATCTCGGCAACGGTACCGGCTCGGCAGGGGAGAACTCCAACGAGTCTGGCTTCGGCAGCTTCGTCCTCGGAACGATCGGGCAGGGTACGGGCCCGCTACGGTGCGCCGCCATGGCTGTGTACGCGCTCGGCGAATTCGAACCGGCGATCCATCCGACGGCATACGTCCACCCGGACGCCGTCATCGTCGGCTCGGTCACGATTGGCGCCGAGTCGTCGATCTGGCCGGGAGCGGTGCTGCGGGGCGACGGAGGTGTGATCTCGATCGGTGAGCGCACGAGCGTCCAGGACAATGCCGTGCTCCACACGACACCCGAGTGGCCCACCGTCGTCGGCGATGGCTGCGTCCTCGGCCACCTCGTTCATCTCGAGGGGTGCACGATTGAAGCCGACGTCCTGATCGGGAATGCTGCAATGGTGCTGCACCGATCGGTGATCCGCCGCGGCGCCATCGTGGCGGCCAACTCGGTGGTGTTGAACGACGTCGATGTTCCCTCGGGCGCGTTGGCGGCTGGTTCGCCGGCAGTGATCAAGCCCGGCCGCGCCGACATCGACTACATCCGGACCAGCGCCCGGCACTACGTCGAGCGGATCGAGCAGTACCGCACGTCGCTGCGACGGATCGACTGACCGACGTGCGTGCGTTCGTGGTCGACGTTCCACCCGGCGACGTCGACGTCGCTTGCGACCTCCTCTGGCAGCTGGGCGTGCGTGCAATCGAGGAACGCTCCGACGACCGATCGACCGATCGCGTCGAGCTGTGGACAGCGGTCGGTGACGCGCCCGAGGCGATCGCACGTGCTGTCGCGGTGTTGGGGGAGCGGTGGCCGAGCCGGATCGTGGACGTGGTCGACCGAGCCGCCGACACCTGGCGCGACTTCGCCCAGCCGACGTGGGTCGATGATGGACTTGTGGTCGTGCCCGCATGGCAGGAGCACGCGGTCGACGGCACGGTGGTTGCGATCTCGATCGAGCCCGGGGGAGCGTTCGGTTTGGGGGACCACCCGACGACGCTGCTGTCGTTGCGGGCGGCGCGCCGCCACCTCGGTGTGGGTCGCTCCGTGCTCGACGTCGGCTGCGGTACCGGCGTGATCGCGGTGATGGCAGCCGTCGTCGGCGCCAGCCGCGTTCGAGCCGTCGACGTGGCATCGGCTGCGGTCGAGGCCACGAGCGCCAACGCGGCTCGCAACGGGGTGGGCGACGACGTCGAGGCAGACACTACGACGGTCGGTCAGCTCGAAGGACGCTTTCATCTCGTCGTTGCCAACATCCTCGCGCCGACCCTGGTCGAGCTCGCCGACGATCTGCGACGGCTCACCGCACCTGATGGCCGACTCGTGATCAGCGGCATCCTGGCCGACCGCCACGACCACGTCGTTGCGGCGCTGGCCCCGATGATCGTCGAGCGAACCGACACTCTCGACAGCTGGGCTGCCGTCACCCTGCGTCATCCGCCACGCCTCGATCCCTGACACCGAGCACAGAGCCGATCCGCCCTCCGATGAGCGAGGCGGCCGTATGCGCGCCTTTCGCTCATCGCTACCGAATTCGACTCTCGTCCGATGAGCGAAGCGGCCGTATGCCGCGCCTTTCGCTCATCGCCACCCAATTCGATCCTCGGCGGTCGGGTCGGCCGGGGCGCGTCGAGGTCAGGGTGGTGACGGGCGGGAGAGGGCGAGCACACGCTCGGAGTGGGGGAGCGACGGCACGGCGCCGGCGACGGTGGTCGCGAGCCCACCGGCCGCGACGGCGTAGTGGACCGCAGCGTGCAGGTCGTCACCGCACGCGAGACGGGCGGCGAGCGCACCACAGAAGGCATCGCCGGCTCCGGTGGTGTCGACGGAGGTGACGGCGATCGCGGGCTCGGTCCACGTGTCGATGCGGCCATCGACCGACTCGCTGACGGCGACGCCGGACGCCCCGAGGGTGGCCACCACGGCGCCCACACCTCGATCGAGCAGTTCCTGCGGGTCCCCGAGGAGGGAGAGTTCGTGCTCGTTGGGCACCAGGATGTCGCACATCGCGACCAGCTCGTCGGGAAGCGCCGACGCCGGCGCCGGGTTCAAGATGGTGCGCGCGTTGCGCTCGCGGGCCTGGCGGAATGCCGCGACCACCTGGTCGAGCGGGACCTCCAGCTGTGCGAGCAGGATTCGCGACTCCGGCACTGCATCGGCGGTCACCGCAGCGTTCGCTCCCGAGATCACGACGATCGAGTTCTCCGCCCGATCGTCGACGGTAATCAGTGCACGGCCTGTCGCCGTACCCTCCAGCACCGCGATCCCGTCGACGTCGACACCGTCGGACTCGGCGATCGCACGAAGTCTGAGTCCGACATCGTCGTCGCCGACTGCGGCAACCAGCGCAACCGTGGCCCCGCTTCGAGCGGCGGCAATTGCCTGATTGAGTCCCTTGCCGCCGGCGTGCTCGGTGTAACTCGTTCCCGCGACCGTCTCACCCGGGCCGGGAAGGCGCGGTGTGGTGGCGACGAGGTCGAGGTTGACGCTGCCGAAGACCGCGACGTCGAACACTCAGCTCGCTCGGGCGCGGATGCCGATCGGGGCGATCAGGCGGAATCCGGCGGCGTGGCGCTCGTCCTCGGACTCGCCACCCCAGAAACCGTATTCGTGGTTGCGGCGAGCGAACTCGACGCAGTCGACCTGGACCGAACAGCCGGCACACACTTCCTGAGCTGCGGCTTCGCGTCGCTCGCGTGCCTGCGGGCGCTCCGCAGCCGTCGGGAAGAAGAGGTGCGTCAACCCCTTGCACGCTCCGTGACGCATCCAATCGTCATCGGTTGCGATGCGGTCGAGTTCAATGGCCGACATGTACTCACACCCCCGTGTGGAGAGCCCCAACCCGAAGTCGGACGACCTCGAGCGGTCAGCAGACTAAATCGAATCAATCATCGAGTCAATTGCATCAAGCAAGGATTTCCGGAATTTCGGTCGGGGCGCTCCGCCCGTAGGGAACCGCCGGTACGAGGACCGCTGGATTCGAGATTCCGAGCCCCTGCAGGAGTTCCCTCGCCGCTGCGAGATCGGCGTCGGCAGTTGCTCGCTGGGGGAGCCCCGACAATTCGAGTCGGGCGAGTGCGAGCTCGTACGGCGCGTGTGCCTGTTCTGCGACCTCTGCGGCGCGCTCCAACACGTTCTCGGCGTGTGGTTGGTCGTGTGCAGCGAGTGCCACACCGCGAAAGCGCAGTAGCTTGGAGTTCAGGGCAGCGTCCTGTCCCGCGTTCTGGGTGTCGGGATCTTCCGAAACCGCCCGGAGCACGTCGTCCCACCTGCCGGCGAACAGGTCAGCCTCGACTCGGTGGGCGGACACCTCGGCGACCCAACTCTCGGCCCCGAGCTCGCCGAAGGACGCCGCAGCCTCGTGGAGGAGTGTCACCGCGAGCTCGTCCTCGCCCCGACGCAGGGCGATCCTTCCGAGTGAAGCAGTGGCCGCGGCGACCCCGAGGGGAAACCCTGCTGCGCGCCACGTACGGCGTGCGTTCACGAGCATCCCTTCGGCTCGATCGAACCGACCCTGGTCCTGGAGCACTTCGGCGGCGTTGTAGCGCGACATCGCCAACCCGGTCACGTCCCCACACCGCTGCTGGGCATCCGAGCACTTGCGGGCGAGTTCGAGCGCCTCGTCCCAGCGCCCCTCGTAGCGGGCATCAACGGAGAGGTTGCCGTACGTCCGCGCCATCCCGACGTAGTCGCCGAGTTCCTCGAAGATCGGCAGCGACTTGCCCCGATACCGTTCCACGTCGGGACTGCCGAGATCGGTGTGGGCGACGTCGAGCAGATAGTAGGCGTGGGCCTCGGCTCGGCGGTTGCCGGCCCGAACCGCGTGCTCGAGTGCCTGCTCCGCCCACCGGATGCATCCGCGCAACTTGCCCTGATGCATCTTGACTCCGGCGACGGCGAGGGCCAGCTCGGCCCGTTGGGACGACGCGTCGGGCTCGGGCAGCTCGTCGGCGAGGACGCGGCCCTTGCGGTACCACGAAAGCGCCGCTGGATAGCGCGACGTCCGTTCACGGACGATCCCCTCCTTGCGCATCAGCCGGGCGAGGTCGTCGACACGACCAGCGGCGAACCGTCGAGCGAGCCGATATCCGGTCGCCGCCTTGTCGTAACGAGCGGCGAGCTCGGACACGTCGCCGAGTGCCTCGGCGATCTCGGCCAATTCCGGTACCGGGACGTCGCCTGTCCTGCGAGCGTTGTCCATCGCCCGCTCGAAGAACGAGGCGGCCTCGGCGTTGGCCCCGGTCTCGCGGGCTCGGTCGCCGGCCTGACGGCAGTAGTGGTACGCCGCATCCGCGGCCCCGGCAAGGTCGAAGTGGAGTGCCAGCAGGCTCAGTCGCAACGAGTCTGCGGGTCCTGGTTGCTGTTCGAGGGTCTCGGCGAAACGACGGTGCACCAACTTGCGACGGGCGAAGGGCAGCCCTTCGTAGGCGACCTCACGCAACAGGCTGTGGCTGAATCGCAGATCTCCCTGGTCGGGTGCGACGAATTCGGCGAGGCGTGTCCAGGTGCGGGGGTCTGCGATCTCGGGGACGATGTCGGACAGCACAGCCTCGGGCAAACCAGCGGGGAACCGGTCGCCGAGTACGGCGACGTGACGCAGGATGCGACGGTCGACCGGATCGAGATGGTCGAGACGGGTGGCGATGATTCCCTCGAGCGTCGACGGAAGCTCGGCCTGTTCGCCAGCGTCGAGCCGGGCGCGTATCAGTTCGAGCAGGAACAACGGGTTGCCGCCCGCACGTTCGATGATGTCGTCGAGTTCGTCGTTGGGGATCGGTGCGTGGTCGCACGCGCGACGGGCGAGTACCCGAAGCTCACGCCGCCTCAGCGGTTCCAGCGCGAGCCGCGTGGCCTCGAATCCTCGCCCGGGGTGCAGTCCGGACTCGTCGTCGCGGCGGGTGAGGACCACCAGCCACGGACCGAAGCCGACCAGGTGCAGCGCATGCGCGATGAGATCCGCCGACGACTCGTCGACGAACCCGGAATCCTCGAAGATCAGCACGGTCGGTGCCGTCAAGAGCGTGGCCAGCAGACGAGTCGACACCTCCTTGAGCCGTTCGGACCGGAACTCGGGGGCCAGCTCGGCGACCTCCGGCGTCATCGGTACCTCGGCGTCGACCGCGAGCGCGAGTAGCGGCAGCATCGGTTCGAGTTCCGGATCGAGATCGAGGACCCGCTTGCGGAGGGCGGTCCCGGCCGCGACGGGATCGGCGCTCTGCTCGATGCCGAGCAACGACCTCAGCACGAGCCGGCTGGTGAAGTACGGACGACTTGCCTGGTAGGGCTCGGACGTGACCCGGATGATCCGGGCGTCGGGTGCGTCGTCCAGGAAGTGGTGAAGCAGGCTCGACTTGCCGACGCCGGGACCGCCGACGATGTCGATGACCCGCCCCGTTCCTCGACCGAGGTCGGTTCTGGCCTCGTCGAGGATCTGCAGCTCTCGATCGCGTCCGATGAATGCGATGTCGTCGAGCGGCGAGAAGCCGCTGCGCTCGAGCCGCCGTCCGATCGTGTAGGCGTGCTGTGCATCGCGCTTGCCCTTGACGAAGAAGGGTTCGAGTTCGGTCCGCTCGAACGGCACACCGGAGCGACTGACCAGCGACGCGCTGGCGACGAGTTCGCCCGGCTGCGCCTTTCCCATGAGGCGGGCTGCGAGGTTGACTGCGTCGCCGATCACCGTGTACACGCGACGATCCGGGGAGCCGACCTCTCCGGCGAAGACGTGCCCGGCATGGACGCCCGCCCGGATCGGGAGCTCGAATGGCTGGTCGAGGACGTCACGGAGTGTGGCGAGCAAGAGGCCCTCGCCGTCCTCGGCGGCGTCCGGGGCGCCCGCCGTCAGGATCAACTTGGCACCGTTGGGCGCGATGTCACTCGCCAGGACGCACGTGCGGTGTTCGGTGGCTGCCCGTTCGGCCGCATCGGTGATCCTGGTCAGTTCTGCTGCGGTCCACACCGCTCCTCGGCGATCGAGTGCCGCATCGACGTCGAGAATCTGGAGGAAGGCGATGCTGACGAAGCGGTGTTCCGCATCGAGCCCGCCGGCCTCGATGCGGCTGCGGACGGCGCTCGGGAGGAAGCCGGCGAGGTCGACGACGTCGGCCGCCGGAGCTGGCGGGACGGCAACGGGCTCGGGGAGCCGGCGCGCCAGGAACCCATCGGCTTTCGCACGACCCACGCAGCGGTCGGGGAGCAGTGCCGCGGTCTCCGGGCTGACGAGGACGTCGCCGGCGTTGGCGGCCGTCTCCATGTCGGTGACCCGTGTCGCCGCCGAGCCGATCAGGAGGAGTTCGCGCTGACGCGTCCCGGCGATCGTGAGCTGGAACTCGCCCGTGTGGACACCTTGGGAGATTCGCAGTCGGACCTTGCCGGCCGGTGTCTCGACTGAGCCTCGATCATGGAGGGCTGTCCGCATCCCCATCGCTGCTCTGACCGCTCGAGCCGCATGATCGGGTCCTTCGAAAGACAGGAGGAGCGCATCCCCACCGTAAGAGAGCAAATCACCACCCTCAGTGAATGCAATAGTCAACAAATCGGTGAATGTCCCGTTGAGGATGAGGGTCAATTCCTCCGCCCCGGCCTTGCCGAGTCCGGCCAGACGTTCCGACAGCTTGGTGAACCCGGAGACGTCGGCGAACACGACGCTCCCCGTGAACGCCCATGAATCATGAGGATGCCTGCTGAGCAGTGCCTGGGGAAGGTAGGCGGTCAACATGTTGGTACGTCGAGTGTGACAGGTGTTGCAGCGAAATAGAGGCAACTGCGTTGACAAAGAAGGTAGGCGCTCGACATGATGGCAAAGACTTCTATTGGGGGACGGCTCGGATGAGTGCACGGGGACAGCGGAATTCATTGATGGTAGTGGTGGCACTCGTGGCGACGCTGATCGCCACCTCGGCGCCCACACCAGCGCGTGCCGCCACCGAACCGTCGGTCGAGAACGGGAACCCGACGTGCGCCGACCTCGGCCTGCTCGGCCTCAAGGTGACCACCGACTCGCCGGTCGGAACGTATTCCCTGCCGGGCATCCCTGGCTCTCAGGTCGAGGTCATCGCCCGAACGGATCCCGAGCGGTTCGACTGGACGTCGACATTCGGGCTCGACGCCATCATCGTCAAGGGTCGCAGCAAGTCGCACCTCTATCGCTACGACAACGCCCGTGCCGACGAAGCCCTCGCAGCTCCACCGATCGGCAACAACGTCGACTCGCAGATCAACTTCGTCGACATCTGCTACGACGGGCGAGACGCCCCGACGTTCTCGGCTGACACCTCCACCGTCGTGGGCGCTCGCGGGGTTGCCATCGACGACATCCCGCTGACCGAACTGCCGGGTTCGTTGCTGAACGTGGTCGCCGGGGCCGATCTCGTCAACGACGCCGGCACCGGCCTGCGCTTCTCCGGAACCAGCCTTCGCTTCTCCGGCACGAGCCTGCGCTTCTCCGGCACCGGCTTGCGCTTCTCCGGCACCGGCTTGCGCTTCTCCGGCACGAGCCTGCGCTTCTCCGGCACGAGCCTGCGCTTCTCGGGAACCGGCTTGCGCTTCTCCGGAACCAGCCTGCGCTTCAGCGGCGACGGTGTGGGTGGGCTGGTCGACGTCCGCTCGGCCGGTACGAGTCTCAGATTCAGCGGGACAGGCCTGCGATTCAGTGACGCTGGGCTGCTGGCGACGACTCCCGCGTGGGACGTCCCACTCAGCGACCTCCAGCCGCCGTCGCCGTATTCATGGGACGACGTGTTCGACGCGATCGGCGAGTTCCAGGGATTCCCGCCCCAGAACGTCACGTTCGGTCAACTCCTCGACGTGCTCGCCGACGGTTTCGACTCGACCGACCCCTCGCTCACCGCCGAACGGTTGGCCGTCCTCGAAGCGCTCGCCACCATGAGTCTGCTCGACTTCGATCCGAACGGTGCGGTGCTCCGTGACGTCAGCCTCGTCGGCCTGCTCTTCGGGAGCACCCCGTTGTCCGCGATCCCGCTGCCCGCTGGTCAATCGTGGTGCGCGATCGCCGATCCGGCCGTCGCTCCGAGTGCTCCATGCGAGGTCGGTGACGCCACGATCCTCGCACTCAACCTGGCGGGACTGCGCAGCGACAACCTGCCGCTCGACCAGATCTCGATCGATGAGATCACCTTCGATCCCGATTCGGTGATCGCCCGGCTTCTCGACCCTGCCACCCAGCCTCACGTCCCAGCGGTCGGTGGCGAATCGGTGGCCTCCTACGTACTCCGCGGCATCGACGCGCTCAACGTGCCCTGGGAAGAACTCCCGTTGGTCAGCGGCTTCGATGTCAAGCAGTACGCGCTCGGTGAGGCGGTCACGTTCACCAGCAGCTGGACCCAGATCGACTCGGCGCCGACCACGGTCGAGGTCACCGCACCGGGAGACTTCGAACTCGTCGCCGCCGATACGGCGTGCGTTTCGAGCGCAGGTTCGTGCGCGGCCACGGCCAATCCGGATGGGACCATCACCGTTGCGCCCTCCGGCGGGCAGGGACTTCGAACGATCACCCTGACGACATCCTTCCGCCCGCAAGGACTGGTCGGCTCGACTGACGCACCGCAGGACGGCGAGTTCACGTTCGCCATCGACTCCGCGACGAAGACGTTCGACGTCGACGTCACCGACCCCTGGGCCGGCCAGCTCCAAACCCCTCCGATCGAGCCCGACGTGCTGTACTTCGCCGACGCCGATCGAGGCGACATCGATCGCTACGACGTCGACGTGAGCGACTACTCGCCGGGCAGCCACGTCGCAGTCAGGCTCTCGAACCTGACCGACGACGCCGATCTCGTGCTGTACCGGTCGGCAGGGACGAGCCTGCGCTTCTCGGGAACCGGCATGCGGTTCTCGGGCACCGGCCTGCGGTTCTCGGGCACCGGCCTGCGGTTCTCGGGCGACACCGGGGACCAGAGCGTCGAGAGCCTGGAATCCGAGACACTCGAGGACGTCCCGATCGACCAGGGCCTCCTGGTGGAGGACGTCTCGGCGAATCGATCCGCCGCCCCCGAGGCTGCCGAGGGGTTCACGAGCGCAGACACCACGAACTTCCAGGTACAGGTGAGCGGGTTCAACCAGGCGACCACCGGCTACGTCCTGCGCGTCGCCGTCACCGAGTTCGGCGATGCCTGCCCGGCGTCGAGTCGCCCAACGACGAACGTCACCTTCACGGGTTCCGGCAGCACGCTCGTGCTGTATCCCGAGAGCCGCTTCACCTCCGCAGAGCGAGGCACGATCGACACGGCGATCGGCAAACTCACGACGACGTGGGGAACGGCAAATGGGGGAGTGACGGTCGGCACGGTCACCACGAGCGGCGACGACTGGACCACGCAGGACGGTGCCTGTTCGGTGTTCGCCGCCAACTCGGTCGCCGAGGACGTGGCGCGCGCCGTGCGCGATCGATCAGCCGTCCAGCCCGTCGAGCACGTGATGATCATCGGTGGCGACGACAAGCTGCCGTTCTACCGGACGGCGGACACGACGCTGATCGCCAACGAGGCCAACTACGCCTCGACGGTCGGCGGGCAGAACCCGCTGACGGCGGCACTCGGCACCCTGCACGTGCTCACCGACGACATCTACGGCGACGACGACCCGTGGCCGTTCCTCAACCGCCTCTACTTCACGCCGGATCGTGCGGTCGGGCGTCTCGTCGAGAGCGCGGCCGACATCGCAGGTCAGATCGACCAGTTCGTCGCGTCGAACGGGTTGATCGCCGTCGACCGGGCCTTCACGGCCGGCTACGACTTCCTGAGCGATGCCGCTGTCGAGATCGACGCGAACCTCGAAGACGTCAGCACGAGCACGACCTCGCTGATCTCCGACATCGGCACCATCCCGGACTGGACGATCGCCGACCTCACGGGCGCTCTGGGCGCCGGTGACGACGTGAAGATCGCGTCGATCAACGGACACATGGACCAGGGGCTGCTGTTGTCGGCGGCGGGCGACGCACAGGGCAACAAACCGGATCCGAGCGAGGTCGAAGGTCCCGACGTGGTGATCCCGGACGGGATCGACGGCGCCGTGATGTTCACCGCCGGCTGCCATGCTGGGTTCAGCCAGCCGTACGCCGACGCTTTGCGAACCGACGACTGGGCGCAAGCCGTCGCCGGCGGGCCCGCCGCGGTCTACCTCGCCAACACCGGCTACGGCTACGGACTCGACCAGCCCGTCGTCGGCTACTCCGAGGAGCTGCTGGTCAGCTTCTCCGACCTGCTCTCCACCGGCGGTCTGACCGTCGGGCAGGCGGCGATGTTCGCGAAGCAGCAGTACTTCTCCTCGCAGCTCGAGATCGATCCGTACGACGAGAAGTCGCAGATGCAGCTGACGACCTACGGCGTGCCGATGTACTCGCTGGCCGCCCCGGCCGCAGCGGCTGCGTTGTCGGTCGAAGATTCGACGTCGGTCGTCAGCGACGAGACCGTGACCGATCCGATCACCGGTCTCGAAGTCGCCACGATCGACGCGGTGAACTCCTTCGGTACACGGCCGGGCCCGAAGCAGACCAGGTACTTCTCACTGACCGACGCGACCGTCAACGGCGTGCCGGCCGAGCTCGGACTCGAGACCTCGAACGGCAATCCGATCCAGCCGAAGTTCTCCGCCGACGTGACGGTCCCCGGGCTGATCGCTCGGGGAGTGTTCATCGAATCCCTGACCAGCCGCCGCGAGAACCTCGACAATCCCACGATCGCCCGGGCGACCGTCGACAACACCGAGATCGAGAACCCGGCCGACGCCGGCGAGGTGATCTTCCCGACCGCGTTCGCCAACGTGCAGACCGAGCAGACGCCTGACGGGCCACGCGGCAACGTCGTCGTGGTTCCCGCGCAGTACGACTCGACCAACGGGCAGGAACAACTGCTCCTCGAGTCACTCCAGTTGACGACCTACTACGCACCGGACACCAACCTGACGACCGACGTCGTGAGGCCGCAGTTCGGTGACGTCAGTGCGAACGACTCGGGTTCTGACGTGCTCTTCCGGACCAGCGTCAGCGATCCGAACGATCCGGCCGCCAACGTCTTCGGAACCGGCGTCCGGCGTGTACTGGTGCAGTACTTCGACGGCAGCGAGTGGAACACGATCGAGATGTTCCCGGCCAATTCGGCCCGGACCGAGTGGAGTGGTGGGCTGGCCGGAGCGACGGCCACCGACGGCGTCTTCTTCGTCCAGGCCGTCGACGGTGCCGGCAACGTCGCCGTCACCGCCAACAAGGGCAACAACTACGACACCGGCGGCGCACCGGCGTTGGCGGTCGCCTTCGTGCAGGGCGTCGAAGGCGACAACGGTTGGTACGTCGATGCGGCAACCGTCGAACTGAAGGGTTCGGCCGTCGTGCCCGGCGAGTCGCATTCGGTCACCGTCAACGAGGTACCAGCAGGCAAGTACACCAGCCCGATCCCACTGACGACCGAGGGCAACAACGTCGTGACGATCAACGGCCCCGGTGCCGAGCCGATCACGGTGATCGTCCCGATCGACACCCGCGCACCGATCGTCGACCTCGAGGAACCGATCGTCGTCCTGGCTCCCAACGACACGGTCGCTCCGGCTGGGCTGTCAGCGTGTGCCGACCCGACGCCGGGATCCGGTCTCCGTGATCTCGCTCCCGGCGACGCGCAGACATCCTGCGAGCTGACACAGGACGACTACACACTCGTGCTCGATGAGGGAACCGCCGACGAGCAGACGATCGGCCCGTTCACGCTGAGCTCGGCTCGCGGCCAGGACATCGCCGGCAACGAAGCAACCGAGAGCCAGAGCGCGGTCATCGTCTCCGGCACCGAGGGTGACGGTGACTTCTACACGAGCCCGGTGATCCTCGGGATCATCGGAGCCGCGGCCGGTGAGGCCGAGGTCAGCCTCGACGGCGAGGGCGGGCCATTCGAGCCGTACACCGCCCCGATCACCATCGACGAGGACTCCTCGGTCGTCGTGAAGGTCGGCGATGACACACTCGGCCCGTTCGACATCGAGGTCGACTTGGATGCGCCGACGGCGACGGTGGCACCCGATCCCGACGGAAACACCTATGACGTCGGCCAGGTCGTCCAGGTGACCTGCACGTTCGCGGACCCCGATTCCGGGCTCGCGAGCGTGACGTGCGGTTCCACGACCATCCCGAACCCGGAGGTCGACGTCAACGGAGAGGTGGTCGTCCAGACGAGCATCGACACCTCGACGGTGGGTACCAAGAGCTTCGTCGTCTCGGCGATCGACAACGCCGGCAACGAGATCTCGACCACCTCGACCTACACCGTCCGCGACCCGTTCTGCGACCCACAGGGCGACGCTGTCCGGGCAGATGGCAGCGACGACATCATTCGATGCCTCACCGTCGTCGACGCCGGCAACAGGACAGCGACCATCTCGATCATCGTCGCCGGCACGATCTCCTCGAGCAAACTCCAGTACCGGCTCGACCTCGCCAAGGCCCCCAGTGAATCAGGGGCACAGGTGAAGTGGTCGGAAGGCAAGACCACTGGCAGGCAACTACGCTCCGCTCGGATCAACCCGACCAATCCGTCACAGCTCGACTTCGTTGTCGACCTGGCACGCGTCGGCATTGCTCCCGGGGGCACCCTCTACTGGAGCGCCGCCGTACAGAGCGGCGAGAAGGGCCAGGCGGGAGCGGGGTTCCTCGACCGTGCGCCGAACGGCGGCTACTTCTCCGCTCCGACGTGACCGATGCTCCGCCACGATTCAGGAGCTCGACAGCAACATCTCGACGCCCTGAGCGAAGGTGGTGACGTCCTCGAGGGTCGTGTCCCAGGCGGTCATCCAACGCACCTGGTGCACCGCGACGTCCCAGTCCCAGAAGAAGCACCAGTCGCGAAGCGGTCCGATCACGTCGGGGGACAGGCGTGGAAACAGACTGTTGACCGCCGGGGGATCGGTGAGGTCGACCCCATCGATCGCCCGGGTCAAGCGGTACAGCTCCGCGGCCATCGCGTTGGCGTGCGCCGCCAGGGCGATCCACAGGTCGTCTTCGAGCACCGCATTGAACTGCGCAGCCAAGAACCGCATCTTGGACGGGAGTTGCGTGACCTGTTTGCGGACGAATTTCGAGCCCACGGCGGCAGCAGGGGAGAGGAAGACGACCGCTTCGGCTCCCAGCAAACCGTTCTTGGTGCCACCGAAACTCACCGCGTCGACCCCGGCGTCGACGGTCATCGCCCTCAGGGCCGAGCGCGTGCCACCCAGGGCCGCCGTGGCGTTGGCGATGCGGGCTCCGTCCAGGTGCACCAACATGCCGAGGGCGTGGGCCTGATCGCACAGTGCGGCGATTTCGTCAGCGGTGTACAGGGTGCCGAGCTCCGTGGCCTGGGTGATCGACACCACACCGGGTTGGGCGTGGTGTTGGACTCCCTGGAGGTGGGCCAGCTCCGCGAGTTGTTCCGGGACGAGCTTGGCACCGGGCGATGGCAGATCGATCAACTTCGTCGCAAGGGCCCGTTCGGGCGCACCGGTCTCGTCGACGGCGATGTGGGCCCAGTCGGTGCAGACCACGGCGTGATGCGGACCGGGCAGCGAACCGAGCAACGTTGCCAGCGCCACGATGTTCGCCCCGGTGCCGTTGAACGTCAGACGGGTCGTGACATCGGCGCCGAAGAGATCGCGGAATCGTTCGGTGCACTCGCGTGTGTGCCCGTCGTCGCCGTAGGCGAGTGCCGAGCCGGTGTTGGCAGCGAGCACCGCCTCGATCACGGCAGGGTGCGCTCCGGCGGCGTTGTCGCTGGCGAAGGCACGGGCGGGAGCTGGCGGAAGCGTGGTCACCCTCGAAGTCTCCCAGGCGGATCGCCGTCTCACACCCGCCGGCTTCCTACAATATCGTCATGACGAAATCATCCATGGGTGGCGACAGCGGAGGATCGATGCCCAGTCACTGCCGTTGGTGTCGCCGAGCGCTCCCGGAGCGCTCGGGCCCCGGCCGACCGCGCGAATTCTGCTCGGGGCGATGCCGCCAATGGGATTGGGTGGCCAGGCATCGAGCCGCCGAACTCGAACTCAGCGAGAACGAGCTCGTCATCGCACGGTCCGAACTCGATGCGCTGCACGACGAGCTGTACGTCCTGGCCTGCGCCGTCGACGACGTCGAACGGGATCTGGCCGGCACTGCGTCCCCGACGGCCAACGAGCTGCGTGACGCACTCGACTGGCTCCTCGAGGCATCGCGTCCGCTGCGGAACCGCGAGATCGGCGCCGTCTGACGGTCGCCCCGCTTCGCTCCTTCGTGCATGTCGCCCATAATCCTCGTTATGTCATATCTCTGAGATCCAGTGGACACGGCCCCCACGACCGGCGAGACTGGTCGCTCCCCGTTCGATAGACGCAGTACCAGGGCGTCTTGAGGAAACCGAGACATTGAGTCGAGGTGGAGGGATCTTGACCTCACGTTGAGAATCGCATCGAAGCTTGAGGTCCAACCAGGGCGGACCGACAACTCCACAGTGCAGGGAGCTTCTCCGTCCATGATGACCACCACTCGATCTCCGCGTTCCGTCAGGCTTCTCCGAAGCGTGTGTGTCGCCACGATTGCCGGGCTGACGCTCGCCACCGTGCCGGCGGTTGCATCGGCGTCGCCGGCGACCCCTCAGGCGCCGCCGCTCCTCCAGTCCGTTGTCGGGCTGGCTCAGGGTTCGACCGGCACCGAGGTCGTCGCGCTCCAGAAGGCCTTGATGGCAGCGGGCGTCACCGTCCCCGGTGGTGCCGACGGCTACTTCGGCCCCGCGACGAAGTCAGCTCTCACGGCGTATCAATCGCGGTCGGGCCTCGCCACCACGGGCGCGGTCGACCAGGCCACCGCAGCCGCGCTCGGCCTCACCGCTGCTGCGGCGCCCAAAGCAGCGGCAGCGACTGCAGGCGGACTCGCCGTCGGGGCCAAGGGCGACGCCGTCAAGGCGCTCCAGAACGCCCTCATGTCGTTCGGCGTGTTCGTTCCCGGCGGCGCGGACGGCGTGTTCGGACCGGCGACCAAGACGGCCGTGTCGAACTTCCAGCGATGGAACGGACTCCAGGTCAGCGGCGAGGTGGATGCGGCGACAGCCTCCAAGCTCAAGCTCGGCAGCGCATCGGGCGGGTCCTCGGCGCCTGCAGGCGTGTCGGCCCCGGCAGCGACCACCTCGAAGTCCGGCAGTTTCGTCGGGATGAAGGCCGGAGCGCGGGGCGACAACGTGAAAGTGCTCCAGCGAGCACTGATCGCAGCTGGCATCACGGTTCGCGGTGGCGCGGACGGTGTGTTCGGGCCGATGACCGCGGCTGCCCTGACGAGCTATCAGCAGGCCAATGGCCTGACGGCCAACGGTGTCGTCGACGCGGCCGTTGTCAGCAAGCTGGCGCTGGTCGCGGGTGCTCCGGCCCCGGCTCCGGCCCCGGCTCCTGCACCGGCTCCCTCGGCTGGATCCTCCTACGTCGGGCTCAAAGTGGGCTCGAACGGGCAACTGGTCAAGGATCTGCAACGGGCACTGATGCAAACCGGGCTGGTGCTGCGTGGCGGTGCCGACGGAGTGTTCGGCAACATGACCAAGGCCACGCTGATGCAGTTCCAGAAGTCTCAGGGACGAGCCCAGGACGGGGTCGTCAACGCGACCGATGCCGCCGAGCTCTCCCTCGGTACCAGTGCCGCCCCGCAGGGGGTCAGCAGCCAGGCCGGTTTCGCGGTCTACGGCGAACGCGGCGACCGGGTCAAAGCCTTGCAGCGTTCGTTGATCGCCGCAGGCATCAGCTTCGCCGGTGGAGCCGACGGCGTCTTCGGCGCCGCCACTGCCGGAGCCATTCTGGCGTTCCAGCGGCGGGAGGGGCTGCCGGCGACCGGCAAGGTCGACCGGGCCACAGCGGATCGACTTGGAAACGCCCCCGCACCTGCTCCCACTCCCCCGTCATCGACCGGCGTCTCGATCGACGTCTTCCCCGTTCAGGGCAAATGCTGGTTCGGCGACACGTGGAAGGCACCTCGTGGCGGCGGACGCCTGCACGAGGGCGTCGACGTGATCGCAGCTCGCGGCAAGCTCCTGTACGCCGTGGTCTCGGGCACCATCTCGAAGGTCTACTACGACACGCCGGGTGGCCTTGCCGGCAACGGGGTGCGGGTGGCGCAGGACAACGGGACCTACTTCACCTACCTGCACATGGACACCTTCGCGCCGGGGATTGCCCTCGGCACCAAGGTCACCGCGGGTCAGGTCATCGGCACCGTCGGGTCCACCGGTAACGCCGCAACGCCGCACCTGCACTTCGAAGTGCACCCAGGCGGCGGTGCCGCGGTGAACCCGTACCCGGTGATCAAGCCACTCGATGCCTGCAACGTGACCGCTCCTCGCTCCTGAGCGCGAGCGCCGCCGAATGCTGCGACGCACGGTGTCCGACGGCTACGCTGCGCTCACAACTGAATCGCCGTTCCACCCGAGCGGGAGAGTCATCGTCGGATGACGCCGAAGGAGCAACCTCCCCGGAATCTCTCAGGCCCACGGACCGCTCGGGCGAGGCACGCTGGAAAGTGCCACCAGGCGTCGAGTCGCACCGACTCTGACGGCGTCCGGTGGTCACCGACGGGGAAAGCCTGGGCTGGCCCAGGCGAAACTCTCAGGTATCGATGACAGCCGGGGAAGTCCGATCCGCCGTAGGAGGCTTCCCCGTGTCCGATCCCACTCCCCCACGAGATCTGCGTTCGCTCATCGAGCCCGACGAGTTCGCCCGCCGGCACATCGGGCCGGCGCCCGACGAGGTGGCCACCATGCTGCAGGTGATCCGCGCGGACTCGATCGAGCAACTGCTCGCCGAGACGATGCCGGACACGATCCGCGACGCTGCACCGCTGGACCTGCCCGATGCAATCTCGGAAGCGGACGCACTGGACCGCCTCCGCCGGATCGCCGCGAAGAACCGACGGGTGACCAGCCTGATCGGAATGGGCTACACCGCAACGGTCACGCCACCGGTGATCGCCCGCAACGTGCTCGAGAACCCTGCCTGGTACACGGCCTACACGCCGTACCAGCCCGAGATCAGCCAGGGTCGGCTGGAGGCGTTGTTGAACTTCCAGACGCTCGTCACCGAACTGACCGGTCTGGATGTCGCCAATGCGTCCCTGCTCGACGAGGCAACGGCTGCCGCCGAAGCCATGACGATGGCGAGGCGGCAGTCGAAATCGCCGTCGAACCGGTTTCTCGTTCACCACGACACCCACCCGCAGACGATCGCCGTATTGCGCACCCGGGCCGAGCCGGTGGGCATCGACCTGGTGGTTGGCGACGTCGACCTGATCGAATCGGGCGACGGGCTCTTCGGGGCACTGTTCAGCCTGCCGACCTCGTCGGGCGCTGTGATCGACTGGGCAGACGCAATCGCCCACGTTCACGAGCTCGGCGGGATCGCCGTCGTCGCCACCGATCCGTTGGCCTGCCTCCTGACAGTGCCCCCCGGCCAGATCGGCGCGGACATCGCGATCGGATCGGCCCAACGTTTCGGCGTACCGATGGGCTTCGGCGGCCCGCACGCCGGTTTCCTGGCCGCCCACGAGCGAGCGGCCCGATCGATGCCGGGCCGGATCGTCGGCGTGAGCGTCGACACCGAGGGCCGACCGGCGCTGCGTCTCGCGTTGCAGACACGTGAGCAACACATCCGGCGCGAGAAGGCCACGTCGAACATCTGCACGGCACAGGTCCTGCTGGCGAACATCGCCGGTCTCTACGCGGCGTGGCACGGACGCGAGGGACTCGTCCGAATCGCCGAACGCGTCCAGCGGCTCACGTCGATCGCTGCCGCCGGCCTCCGGGCAGGCGGGCTCAGCCTGTCCAACGACTCGTGGTTCGACACCCTCACCGTCACCGTCGCATCAGCCGACGAGGCGCTCGCAGCCGCGCTCGGTGCCGGCTTCAACATCCGTCGAGTCGACGAGACCCGCGTCGGCGTCACCTTCGACGAGACGACCACGCCCGCACAGGTGCATGACGTCGTCGCTGCCCTCGGCGGGCACCCAGTCGGCGCCCCTCAGTACGACACGGTGCCCGACGGCCTCGCAACGTCGATGCGGCGAGGTGACGACTTCCTCACGCAGTCGGTGTTCGAGCGCTACCACAGCGAACACGAGATGCTGCGTTACCTGCGCCGGCTCAGCGATCGCGACCTCGCCCTCGATCGCACGATGATCCCGCTCGGATCGTGCACGATGAAGCTCAACGCCACGTCCGAGATGGTGCCGATCACGTGGCCCGAGTTCGCCGACATCCATCCCTTCGTCCCGACCGACCAGGCCGAGGGGTATCTCGAGCTGATCCGCGACCTGGAGCACCGCCTGGCGACCATCACCGGGTACGACGCAGTGAGCCTGCAGCCGAATGCCGGCAGCCAGGGTGAGTACGCGGGCCTCCTGGCCATCCGGGCCTACCACCGGTCGTCGCGGCGACGCCGATCGCACGGTCTGCCTGATCCCCTCCAGCGCCCACGGAACCAACGCGGCAAGCGCCGTGATGGCCGGAATGGACGTCGTCGTCGTGGCGTGCGACGAGCGAGGGAACATCGACCTCGCGGACGTTCGCTCCAAGATCGACGAGGTGGGCGACCGGCTGGCGGCGATCATGATCACCTACCCGTCGACCCACGGGGTCTTCGAGTCGAGCGTGGTCGAGCTGTGCGAGCTCGTTCACGCTGCGGGCGGCCAGGTGTACGTCGATGGCGCGAACCTCAACGCGCTGGTCGGTCACGCCCGGCCCGGCCGTTTCGGCGCTGACGTGAGCCACCTCAACCTCCACAAGACGTTCTGCATCCCGCACGGCGGTGGCGGTCCAGGCGTTGGCCCCATCGGCGTGGGAGCTCACCTCGCCCCGTTCCTGCCCGGCCATCCGCTGGAATCCGACCAGCCGGTCGGTGCCGTCTCTGCAGCACCGTACGGCTCGGCAGGGATCTTGCCGATTCCGTGGATGTACATCGAGATGATGGGCGCGGCGGGACTGACGGCTGCAACCAGCGTGGCCGTGGTCGCTGCCAACTACGTCGCCGAACGGCTCGACCCCTACTTCCCGGTCCTGTACCGCGGCGAACGGGGCCGCGTCGCTCACGAGTGCATCCTCGACCTCCGCGACCTCACCAAGACCACCGGCGTCACCGTCGACGACGTCGCCAAGCGGCTGATGGACTACGGGTTCCATGCGCCGACGATGAGCTTCCCAGTCGCCGGCACGCTGATGGTCGAGCCGACCGAAAGCGAGAGCTTGCGCGAACTCGACCGCTTCTGCGACGCGATGATCGCCATCCGCGGTGAGATCGATCGAGTCGTCGCAGGGTGACTGGCCGCTGGAGGACAGCCCTCTGCGACATGCTCCACACACCGCCGAGGACCTGCTCGGCGACTGGGAACGTGCCTATCCCCGAGATCTCGGAGCGTACCCGGTCGTCGGAATTCGCTCGCAGAAGTACTTCCCCGCCGTGTCGCGGATCGACGGCGCCCAGGGTGACCGTCATCTCGTCTGCTCGTGCGAGCCGCTCGAGGCCTACGCCACTGCACTAGCGTGACCGAGATGCCGGACGACCGCCCCGACCCGTTGGCTGACTTGTTCACGCTGTTCGCCACCCCGCTGTCGGGCACCGTGCGTTCGATCGAGCAGTTCCGCAAGGGAGTCGACGAGTTCTTGAAAGGCGTCGAGAACTTCAACCGCACGATGGAAAACCTCAACGAGACGACCGAGCGGATCAACTCGCTGCTCGTCGAGGTCGAGCAGCCCATCCGAGCTGCGATCCCCCAAGTGACCCGAACGGTCAAGACGGCCGACGAGATGATGCAGGCCGTCAGCGGACCGGCGATGGCGGTGGCACCCGGCCTCAACCGGCTCGCAGAGACGCTGTCCACTCCGGCGTTTGCCCAACTCCCCAATCAGATCGGTGCGTTCTCCGACGTCCTCGCCGAGGTGTCGAGACGCCTCGGTCCGCTCACGCAACTCGCCGAGTCCGCCGGCGGTCTCTTCGGCGGTTTCCGGGTCCCCGGCGCCAGGCCGTCGACCAACCCGTCGAGGACACCCGAACCCGAACCCGAACCCGTCGCGGCGATCCGCACGGTGACCAGACGACCTGCGACACAGCCGGCACGGACGACCAGCGCCTCCAAGAAGACCGCGACCAAGCGGTCCACCGCCAAGAAGAAGCCCGGTACCAAGAAGACCACGGCCAAGAAGGCCCCGGCCAAGAAGAAGCCCGTCGCGAGAAGCGCAGGCCGCGACGAAGTCCGCTTCCGAGCGCTGACCGTCAGCGGCCGACGAAGGGCGTCGATGCCACTCGGCCCAGCAGGTCCTTGCCGCGGACGTCGACGATCACGGCGGTGCCCTCGGGCGTGTCCGGTGGCAGGAACCCGAGCGCGATGCCGTGGCCGAGCACCGGGGAGAAGTTGCCGCTCGTCACCTCTCCGACCACGACACCATCGATGGAGATCGCACATCCGGCGCGAGCCGGCCGCCGTCCTTCGGTGACGATGCCCATCAGGCGACGTTCGATGCCGTCGATCGCGTTCTGCAAGCGCCGCGGCGCGCCCGACGAAGTTCGGCTTGCCCCACCCGACCACCCAGCCGAGG
The DNA here is from genome assembly GCA_963698435.1 of Ilumatobacteraceae bacterium. Classification (GTDB taxonomy): domain Bacteria; phylum Actinomycetota; class Acidimicrobiia; order Acidimicrobiales; family Ilumatobacteraceae; genus Sva-07. The sequence goes on from CAVOQV010000007.1 coordinate 352,594, forward strand.
CCGGCCTGCAGCGACGTGATTCCCGGACCGAGCTCGTGGCCATGCAGTGGGAGCGCAGCTTCCAGACGCAACGTGTCACGGGCGCCCAGGCCCGCAGGAGGAACACCGGCGTCGGCAAGCGCTCGCCACAGACGCGGCTGCCGCCTCGGCGGGAAGGGCAATCTCGAGTCCGTCCTCGCCGGTGTAGCCCGTTCCGGCCACGGTGCACGGGACGCCGTTCCAATCGAGAGCACGCCACACGGAACCGCCCGACGGAACCCGCTGCGGGGAGCACCGTCGACACCAACGCCTTGGCGTCGGGACCCTGGATCGCGATGACCGCACGCTCACGAGTGGTGTCCGCTCCCCCGACCGCCGCTCGAACACCGTCGGTGTTCGAGGCGTTCGGCATCACGTCGAACGCCTGCGGGTCGTCCGGGCGCCACCAGATGATGATGTCATCGACGACCGAGGCGTCGGCGGCGTCGAGCAGATGGGTGTACTGGGCTCGACCGGCTTCGATCTTGGTCCAGATCGTTCGTGAGGGTCGACTGCAGACGGTCGAAGGCGTCGTCGCCCTCGACACGGACGGTGCCGAGGTGCGAGACGTCGAACATGACCGCTCGACGCCGACACGCCAGGTGCTCCTCGATCGTGCCCGAAGGGTAGGCGATCGGCATCTCCCACCCGCCGAACTCCACCATGCTCGCGCCGAGCGTTCGGTGTTCCGCATCGAGGGGAGAGACCTGCAGGGTCATCCTGTTCGGCGAGGAGCGGCTGCGTTCGTGGCGGTCTCGATCGCGACCGGCGCCAGATCGGCTTCGAGCTCATCGCGCACGCCGCCGAGCGACAGCACGTTCAGGACGCCCTGGCCGTTCTTCAAGACGTCGACCAGTTGGTCACCATCACAGAGCATCACGCTGCCACCGTCGATGACGATGTGCGCTGCAGCGATGTCCGTTGCCACGTGTTCGCGCAAGTAGGCGAACACCTTTCGGACCTGTTCGAGCTTGATCCCCGAGTCGAGCAGCTTCTTGATCGCCTTCAACTCGAGGAGGTCGTTGTAGGAGTAGCTCCGGCGGCTCCCGCTCCCGGTCGCGTCGCTGAGCGACGGACGGATGAGATCGGTCCGAGCCCAGTAGTCGAGCTGGCGGTACGAGATGCCGACGACCTTCGCGGTCTGCGTACCGCTGTAGCCGAGCTCGCCGGCTGTCGTGGCGACGTCGTGTTCGTCGTCTGCGTCGCTGTTGTCGTTCACGTGCTTCCTCCGGTTCGTCCTGCCCAACACCATGAACGTGCAAGAGCCCGTGGCGCTCCTCACATCTTCGTAACTACGCCCATGTGAGATCGTGAACTCTACGGGGTCCGGCGCGCGCCGTCAACAGTAGGTAGTGTCTCGTCCGGCGACACCCAGGAGGCACCGTGAAGCACGACACCAAGATCACCGACGCATTGAGCAACGTGACGCTCTTCGGCGGCCTCGACACCGACGCGCTTCGACGCATCGCCGCCCAGACCAACCCACATACGTTCCGAGAAGGCGCCACGGTGATCGACGTCGATACGTCCGGGCGGTTCGGAAGGTTGTACATCATCGTCAGCGGTACTGCCGAGGCCCGCGTCAATGATGCGGTCGTGGCCACGTTCGGGCCCAACGACTACTTCGGCGAGATGAGCGTGCTCGACGGAAGCCCGCGTTCGGCCAGTGTCGTGGCGACGTCGGATCTCGAGACGTACGGGTTGGCCTCGTGGAACATGCGGGCACTGCTGCGCGAGGAACCGGACATCGCGTTGCATGTCATCCAGAACCTCGCCGAACGGCTCCGGGCGCAGAACAAGTCCCTCTACGACTGAACAACCCTCCGGTGGCGTCGCCTGTCGACGGGTACCGGCACCGCACGCGTCGTCGTCCGATTGGATTCCACCGAACGAGAGAGACATGTGGAGGTACTTCTCGGATTGGGTGTCGATCACAGCTCGCTGGGGGCTTTCGATGGACCAGTCCGGACAGGCGCCTCCGCAACCCGCTCACCGACCGATGTCCCGACCAGGTCATCGCCTCATGGCCCGATACGGCCGACCGGGGAGTCAGCCTGCGCGCTTGGTTTGCAGGGGCCAGAATCCGCCGATCGCGGCACCGATCAGCAACCCGGCGACCATGATCGCGTTGGCGGTCGAGTGAGGGACCGGCTCGTAGTCGAACGGGCGACCGGGCGCCCAGCCACCGTGCAGACCCCAGATCCACAGCACGATCGACGTGACCAACAAAGATCCTGAGACGGCCAGAGCAGTGGTCCGCCTCGTTCGTCGGCGTCGTGCCCGCAATGAGCGGTCGGCGTCGCGGGCAATCAGCACGCACCCCATCACCGCAAGACCGAGTACCAACGCTTGCGCGCCGAGCCCGTTGAGATCGTTGCTCCGCAAGCAGTCTTGGTAGGCGGACCCGCGGTGTGCCGTGCAATTCGTCTCCTCGCCACTCGCAGTCCTCGCGAGTCCGTACAACACCACGATTCCCCATCCGATACCCGCACCGACCAGCGCGACGAGTGTGCCGCGGCTCCACGAAGCCCCAGGCGGCTCGAAGGAGCCGACCAGCATCGCTGGTCGCTTCGTGTCGGGGGGCTGCCACGATGAGTTCGCATCGTTCATCTGCTGCTCCTCCACTCGTCCCCCATCGGCGGCGCGTCGCGCCGGACAACAGCATCGTTGCCCGAGCAGACATCACCGACCAGAGGCAAACGCCCCACTTGTCGCCTTGGTGGCGCTCCGGTCCCCGCGTTGAGATGACCGAACGGGGCATCTCGAGGGGGTCGGTCCAAGCACTCGGCAACGGCAGACGCGAGCGGGCTCAGGGCCCGGACCGATGCGGGCCGAGCAAAGTGCATTGCCGTGAACCGGCGATCGGTGTCAGACGAGACGATGCACGTTGTACTCGACTCCATACCCGGGATAGACCCGGCCTTGGCCAACGAACACCGACTGGTTGAGCCATGCATAGCGCTCATCGCCCGTCTCGAACCGTGGAGCCATGTAGAAATACTGGTCCCCGAAATCGGTGCCCTCGCCAGCCGCCATCGCTGCCTGGACGTTCTCATTCATGTGGAGCAGACCGAAGTACTGCACGTAGATGAAGGCGCCGTCGTCCGTCGCGATCTGACCGCGCACGTCGAGACGGCCGTACCCGTCCGAACCGATCAAGATCCAGTCTGCTCCCGCTCCTGTGAAGCTGCCCGAGATACGGGGGCCTTCGATCCGTCCCCCGGTGACATCGAAGACCATGCGTGTGCCGAACGGTCCGTCCCCCACCGGTATCGGCGGATTGAGCATCGCGTGATAGGTCATTTCGTGCACGAGTTCCATGGCTCTCCTCAGTTTGTGGGCCTCTGGCATCCTGTCACACAAGGCCGAGTTCCAGGTGCGCTCGCAGGCCGAACACACCTTCGGGTGTGCCCCTCGAACGTCTCGTCCGGCACGCCGTCACGTGTGGTCGCCCTCGGGGAGCGATACTGCGGAGATGTATGAGGTGATCAGATTCACGCCGGATGTTGCTGACGCGATTCGCGATTTCGGAGCGGTCGGTTCCTCGTCGGTTCACCTCGGGTCCGGTTCCGGTGAGTCCCACGCGTACGTGGTTCACTTCGACCCCGGCGGTGAGATCGGGGTGCATGAGGCGGGTTTCGATCAGCTGTTCCTGGTCGTGTCCGGCGAAGCGTGGTTGATCGTCGAGGGCGACACCGTCGAGCTGAGAGCGGGTGAGGCCGGCGTGGTGCCCGGCGGGTCGATGCATGCGAAAGGCAGCCGAAGCGGCGGAACTGCCGTCATGGTCCAGATGCTCGACATGACCAGGGACTGACCGGCGCTCCTTCGCTGGAGATCACCCCGAACCCAGTTCACAACATGTGCACCGCGACCGGCACGACGAAGAACTGGCGACACTCGCCCGGCAGCACCTCGACGACGCCCTCGGAGAGTCGAGCGGCGGTGGCTGATCCCTCTGCCAGCGCCGATGCCCGTGCTCGGTCGGCCGTGCTGCGGATGAGCAACAGAGCCGCCACCGGCATCGAAGACCGGTTACGGCAAGCAGTTGAGTTCGACGTCGAGGAATCGGTCGTTCCCGAGCTCACGGAAGCCGGACCAATCCCCGGCTGGTTCCGCACCGAGGCGCCCGCTTCTCCATCCATAGGTGTCCGGCGGGTCGATCAGGAAGCGTGTCCCCCAAACGTTCCTGTTGAGGCCCTTGGACCAGTAATCCAACATGTTGCCGTCGTCGATCGTGCGGAACCCCTCACCCAACCCCTCACCCCCGAAGGTGTAGATCCTCCATTCGAAGTTGTTCGGAAAGCCAGTGGACTCGTCGTAGGTCTCCACGCTGCAGAGTTCACCGCTGGGTTCAACCCCAGCCCGGATTCCTGTCACCTTCCTGACAGCATCCGGCCCGACGTAAGAGGGCCCGGGCTGGCCGAACTCGAACGGAGGTTGCGTCGATGTCGGGAACCTGTCGAAGTAGACCCTGTCGCCGATTGACAGCTGACCGTCGTCGTTGGCTTCGATCACTTTCGCGATCAACACATCGACGTGCCGGTCATACGGGCCGCCGTCATCGACCATGTCGGTGTACGCAACCGCATAGATGATCTCGGTGAGTTCAGGGACACAGTCAGCGTCGAAGTCGAATCCGTCCATGCCGGGAACCGCGCCACCGGGGACTCCATCACCGTGAGCGACGTGCTGATCGAATGCGTTCTCGCTGATGTTGATCAAGCGGTAGTCGCCGGTGCTGCTGAGGTGACACACGTCCTGCTTGATGCCGCCAGCGGATACTCCACCGGCAGTAGACACCGCAGAGAGTCCGCCGAGTGCGGCCAGCAACCCGGCCGCCGCAATAGTGCGTCGATAAATCATTTCGGATCCGCCATTCCATTGGTTGACGGTCGATTTACCGGCAAGTGCCTGTGCACCATAGTCTGAAATCTCGGCGTGCGCCAGACTGCGTTTCAACCAATTTCACATCCAACCGTCACACCCCTCGACCATCATCGGCACCGTGACCGACCCGACACCCGAGGAACTCGAGCAACTCGCACGGTCGGTGGCGATGTCGGCCCAACTCGGCGACCGTGACCGCCAGGACGTGATCGACGCGCTGCGCCGGCTCGCCGAGATCGACAAGGCGAAGCGGCGGCACCCGTCGGGCGGACGGTTACGTTGACGTCATGTCGGACGAGCCGTTGACGAACGCAGCGGTGGAGTACTTCCGGACTGCCCACGACATCTTGAATGGGGTCACGGAGCTGCCCTCTGGGTGGCACATGGAACTGTTCTTCGCCGAAGACTTCGTGTACGACGACCGCCGGAAGGGTGGATACAACTTTGGGCAACTCGATAGGTCGTCGTACGTCCGAAGCCTCGAGGAGATGTGGAAGGTCGGCACCGGCCTCGCTTCTCGATCGTCGACGTCCTTGGCGTGAGCGGTGAGCGGTGCGCTGCCTATGTCGAGAAGATCGAGTTCGGTGGAGTCGGCGGCATGTACCTTGAACACATCCTGGTCGCGGATTTGGACCCGGTGCTGGAGCAGCCGCGCCGGTACGTGTCGTTCGACCTCGACGACCGTGACGCTGCGATCGCCGAACTCGACCGGATGCCCGCCGAGATCGCTGACGAGCGCAACACACCCTCGTAGCCTCCCGTCGGGCGGACCTACGATTCGAAGGCGATGAGCCGGCGAATCCCGTTTGACGTCGACACGCTCCGCGCCGAGATCGAAGCTGGTCGCACGAACGTGTCGATCGCTGACGAGTACGGCTGCTCGCTGGTCGCCGTCAGGGCCATGATGCGTCGCGAGGGAATCGTTCGACCCGAACGGCATCTCCCAGCCCGGCACCCCGTACTCGTCGACCGTGAATGGCTCCAACGCGAGTACGTCGACAAACAGCGAAGCCGCGCCGATCTTGCCCGCCAGTTCGGTTGCGAGTCGACCACGATCCGCGACTACCTGACCCTCGCCGGCATCACCATGCGTGGACCTCTCACCGACACGATGCCACCGGAGCTTCGCGACCGGGACTGGCTCGCCGCCATCGACCAGGCGAAGCGCAGGCACCCGCCGGGCGGGCGGTGACAGAGTCACCGGAGAGTCACCGGGATTCCAGTTCAAACGTGGATTCCGATGAATTTCAATGGTCACCGATGGACTACCGGAAACCCACCGTGAGCTGGGGAAACGCGCGTTCCCGCAGCGTGGGTCAGCTGCCGAAGTCCTCGGGGCTGACGTTCTCGATGAAGTCCTTGAACTCGTCGATGATCTCGGCGGCATCGTCGTCGGGCTCGGGCACCGGCTCCTGACCGACCTCGTCGATCAGCTCGTTCGAAGCGAACAGATCCGCTCCGCAGCGAACCGCCAAGGCAATGGCATCGGACGGCCGCGCCGAGATCACCTTCTCGCCGTTGGGCGTGTCCAGGTGGAGTTCGGCGTAGTAGGTCCGGTCACGCATCTCGGTGACGACGACGCTGGTCACCGTGGCGCCGAGCTCGCCGAGCACGTTCAGGAACAGGTCGTGCGTCAGTGGCCGAGGAGGCTCAACGCCCTCGAGCGCATAGTGGATCGCCGAAGCTTCCGGGCTCCCGATGTAGATCGGCAGGAGCCGTTGGCGGCCGTCGGACTCGCGAAGCAGGACCATTGGCGTGTTCGCGGGCATCTCCACTCTGACACCGATGAGCTCCAAAGGGACCACGTCGTCACTGTACCCGGGTGCCGGGGGCCGTGTGACGTCGGCGTCGGCCGGATGTCGGGCGTCAGTGCGTCCAGGACGTCAGCGCGTGTGGTGGCGCAACGCCGACCGCATCATCGCCGCGCGCAGCCGGCCGCCGTTCTGCTCGAGTTCGTCGAGTTGTGCCACCGCCTGGGCCCGAGCCGCGGGGTTCCGCTGGCGCAGCAACGGCTGGATCAGCTGTTCGAACAAGCCCGCCTCACGTTCGGCAGCGACCCGCCAGCCGCGGAGGTGCCGCGGCTCGATGCCCGCATCCAGAAACCGCTTGGACAGTGTCGCGATCTCGACCGCATCCTCGTCGTACGTGCCATCGGCTCCGCTCGAGGACGCAGCAACCACGCCGTAGGACTCCAACTCGGCGAGCTGGGTGCGAGAGATTCCTGCCATCGCGCACAACTCGTCCGCGTTGAGTAGTACCCCGGGCAGCACCGGCACCAGACGACGCGATCGGACCCCTCGGCGATGGGTGACGCGGCTGTCGACGCCGGCCGACGCGCAGCCGATTCGGACGGCTGCTGATCGTCGGACGTGACGGGGTCGGGCGCCGGGTGGTGGCCGTCGGTGCGCTGGAAGAGCGCAGCTGCGCCGGTCACGGGCTCGTCGCCGTCTCCGTTGCTGGACGCGACGGGATGCGACGCTGGCACCGATGCGGGCGCCGCCCGCACTCGGATGTCCCTTCCGGGCGAGGGACATCGCTCGATTCGCTCACGTTCTTGATTCCTCGGGGCCGAGGTTGCTCGCCGGTCGGGTCGATCTCGCCGGAGTCGATGCGATCCTTGATCACTCGGAGCGGCAGGTAGTTCTCGCGCTGCTCGCGGAAGATGCAGCGCAACAGCTCGACGTCGTCTCCGTAGAACTTCCGGTAGCCCGACGCGGTCCGTTCGGGGTCGATGAGGCCCTGGCTCTCGAGGAACCGGATCTTCGAAATCGTGACGTCGGGGAACTCCTCGAGCAGCAGCGCGAGCACCTCGCCGATCGAGAGATGACCGCCGGCAGCGTGGCTTGCGATGCCCGGAGGTGACGACTCAGCCATCGTGACGTTCGAAGAAGACGAGTCGGAACTTGCCGATCTGGAGTTCGTCGCCGTGGCGGAGCACCATCTTGTCGACGCGTTCCTGGTTGACGTAGGTGCCGTTGAGCGATCCGGCGTCGGACACCACATGGCCGTCCGGCGTCCGTTCGATCTCGGCGTGGCGCCGCGACACCGTGATGTCGTCGAGGCTGATCTCCGAGTCGGGATGACGTCCGAGTCGGGTGGTCGGCTCGTTCAGCGGGAACTTGGCGCCTGCCTGAGCCCCCGCACGAACGATGAGGACGCCGATCTCGTTCGGGAGCTCGCCGACCGCGACCACCACGTCGTCGTCCCTGCCCGGTGCGTCCTGCAATGGGTCGAGTGCCGCGAGCGTGATCGTGCGGTCGTCGAGCGAGTCGAGCGGCGACCCGCAGCTGGAGCAGAAGGTGCTGCTCGGTGGATTGCGGTGCCCACACTGGTTGCAGAAGACGTACGAACTCATCTCACCCCTCGGTCAAGGCCCGATACGCCGCGGCATCCATCAGGCTGTCGAGTTCCGACGGGTCGCTGATCTCGATACGACAGATCCATCCGGCGCCGTAGGGGTCGCTGTTGAGCAACTCCGGCTGCGACTCGAGCTCGGTGTTCACCTCGGCGATCGCGCCGGTGACCGGTGCATAGATGTCGCTGACCGACTTCGTGCTCTCGACTTCGCTGAACGACTCGCCCGCAGCGACCGCGAGACCCGGATCGGGCATCTCGACGAAGACGACGTCACCGAGCGCGTCCTGTGCGTACTCGGTGATCCCGATGGTGGCCGTCGCACCCTCGACACGCACCCATTCGTGATCTGACGAGTAGCGGAGTTCAGCAGGGATGTTCATGAGGCAACGGTACCTGGGATCACGTGTCGGCGGTGATGGAAGTGGGACGAGCGGCGGCATCAGCGACCGCCCGGCGCACCTGAGGAATATAGGCGATCGCAGTCCAATAGCTGAGAATCAGCCCCGGGATGCCGAGGATCCATGCCGCAGTCTGGAACAGCTCGGCACTCTGGATGTCGCTGTTCCCGAGCAGGAAGCCGGGCACCGAGAACATGAGGAGGAAGGTGGCAACCTTGCCCAGATACGTGACGTCGATGCGCGGCATCTTGTACACCAGGGTCGCGATCACCATCATCAGCCCGACGGCGATCTCGCGAGCCAACACCGCCAGGGCGAACCAGAGCGGAATCGAACCATCGATGATGATGGCCGTCGTCGCGACGAGGAACAGCAGCCGGTCGACGGTGGGGTCGAAGACCTTGCCGAACTCGCTGACCTGGCCGAGCCGGCGGGCCAGGTAGCCATCGACCCAATCGGTGGCCCCGAGAGCGCCGAGCATCAGGGCCGCGGCAACCCGGTTCTCCAACCCGAACAGCACGTAGAGGAACACGGGCAGCAGCAGGAGCCGCAGCAGCGTGAACGCGTTCGGAATCGTCCAGATCCCGTCGAACATCGACACCGGCGGAGAGTCGAGGGCCGCCGAGGCACCAGCGCTCGATGGGGTGTCGTCGTTCACGAGCCACAGCGTAGGGTGCCGGCATGAGCACGGTGTTCACGAAGATCATCGAGGGCGAGTTCCCCGGTACGTTCGTGTGGCGCGACGATCGATGCGTTGCGTTCATGTCGATCAACCCGATGGCGCCGGGCCATGTCCTGGTGGTACCGATCGAGGAGATCGACCACTGGATCGATGCGCCACCAGAACTTGCCGCCCACCTGTTCGCCGTCACCCGCACGATCGGCCTCGCACAGCGTTCGGCGTTCGGCTGCGATCGCGTCGGCGTGATCGTGGCGGGCTACGAGGTGCCACACACCCATGTCCATGTGATCCCGACGACATCGATGGCCCAGTTGAGCTTCGCGAATGCTGCCGCCGCTGTCGATCGTGCCGACCTCGACGCATGGGCGACGGCGATCCGGCGCGAGCTGCGCTCGGCCGGCGCGACCGGCGTCAGCGACTGATCACCGACCGAGCGGCTCGATCAAGTCGGGTCGGTTGTTCCGCACGTTGTTGACGTCGGTAGAGACCGCCTGCATCGTGAGCAACTCGGGCGGTCCACCGTCGAGCATCGCCGTGAGCGATGCGAGATCGCGGTTCGCCGGGTCGAGCCATGCGGCCCAGCGGTCAGCGGTGAGCAGTGCGGGCATGCGATCGTGTACCGGCCGCATCGTGGCGTTCGCCGCTGTCGTGATGACGGTGGCGCTGTGGAGGAACCGACCGTCGGGGTCGTCGGGATCCTTCCAGGCGGTCCACAGACCGGCCACGGCCAACGGTTCGCCGTCGACGCGATGGATGAACATGGGCTGCTTCAACGGTTTGCCCTTGGCGTTGAGCGGACCGTCAGGACTCCCGGGCTGCCACTCGTAGAAGCCGTCCATCGGCACGATGCAGCGCTTCTTGGCGAGCAGACCCTTGAACGCAGGTTTCTCTGCGAGCGTCTCGGCGCGTGCGTTGATCATCCTGGACGCGATCTTGCGGTCCTTTGCCCAACTCGGGATCAGTCCCCAGTGGAACGCGTCGACTCGGGCGGTGCCGTCACCGTTGGCGACCAGCGCGTAGATGTCCTGCGTCGGGGCGACGTTGTAGTTCTCGCCGAGCGAGTCGACGACCGCCTCGGTCGGGAGCACGGTGTCGAAGTACGCAGCGATCCGATCCGGGCCGGCGGTTGACACGAAACGGCCGCACATGAACGCCAGGTTACGGGGCCGCTCGACCGGCGACGCCGCCACGAGGTCGTGAGACAATGGTGTGCGTGTCCGACCTGCTCACCCACTGCGCCGACCTCCCCCGCCGAGAGGTCGAGACCGGATCGACGATCATCGACCAGGGTGGCCTCGGCGGCGCCGTATACGTCCTGGTCGAAGGAACCGTCAGCATCGAGCGCGACGACACGGTCCTGGCGGTGGTCGACACACCGGGCGCGCTGCTCGGCGAGATGTCGACCGTGCTCGATCGATCGGCATCGGCGTCGGTTCGGGCAGTCACCGACGTCGTGCTCCTCGAGGCGACCGATGGTGCTGCGTTCCTCCGAGAGCACCCCGAGGTGCTGCTCGAGGTCGCCCGAACGCTCGCAACCCGGCTCGACAACCTCACCGGTCACCTCGTCGACATCAAGCAGCAGTACGGCGACGATTCCGGCCATCTGGGGATGCTCGACGACGTGCTCGGCACGCTCATGCACCACCAGGGTCGGCAGGTCTCCCCCGGCTCGGCCCGCCTTCCCGACCCCGAGTACTGAGCAGCGGTTCACGACCTGCCTGGCAGATCGGGAACCTCACGCCGTGAAGGAGATGTCGACCTGGTCGCGGTCCGGAAGTGCGACCCACTCGGCGGTTGCGTGGCCGGAGACCGGGTCGAGGTCGATGACGACGTGAGCGGGCATCGGGCCGGGCTGGTGACCGGCGTTGATCAGCCAGGTCGCGCCTCGCCGATCGACCCACGCGCCACCTGCGACCCACGGCGCCTGATGGATGTGACCGCAGACCACCAGATCCGGATGCCAGCGATCGATCCACGCCGCGAGGTCCGGGTCGGGGAACGATCGCTCACCCGCGTTGCAGAGCGGCGAATCCGACGGCGGCGAGTGGTACACCCAGATCCACCGAGCGGGACGGTCGAGTGCTGCGGCAGTGAGCTGTTCGTCGACGAGTCGCTTCGTCGCGGGTCCGTCCCACCACGGGCAGACGGTGAACCGCACCTCGTCCACATCGATCGTGCCACCGTCGACAACGAGCTGGTCAGCGGCGAGTTCACGCAGCCAGGTCGTCGCCTGCTCCCCCGTTTCGCCGGGACCATCGAGATCGTGGTTGCCCGACGATGCGAGCACGAGCGTGTGTTCTGCGAGTCGTCGCAGGTACTTCGACACCACGACGATCTGGACGTCGAGCGGTGCCGCACCGACCACCTGGAGCAGGTCGCCCGGCAGGATCACGAGGTCGACGCTGTCGGCCTGCTCCACGAGCCAGTCGAGCTGTGGCAGGCGGTAGTGCAGATCTGCGGTGCAGAGCAGCTTCACGCGACTGGGACGGACCCGCGGTAGAGCGCCTCGAAGTTGGCGCGATAGAAGCTGTCGACGACGGCGTCATCGCTCGTGTCCATCGTCGACTCGAATCGTTGAATCGGATCCTTGGTGCCCTCGGGATGCGGGTAGTCCGACGAGAACATGAACAGTTCGGGGCCGGCTTGTTCGATCATCCAACCGACCGGCTCGCCGGCGAACGGGGTGAACCGAAGGTGATCGCGTACATACTCGCTCGGCGCCCGGGTGAGCTCACGCAGCGGCGCCTCCGTCTTGGCGAACTGCATCGCACGATCGAGCCGACGCATCCACGGAACGACCCACATCGCGCCTTCCTCGACCGACGCCCCGCGCAGCCCCGGGAACTTCTCGAACATCCCGTCGAGCACCATCGCCGCCCAGAAGACCTCGGGACGCTGGTGGATCGCCATGAAATCCTTGGCCCGCACGTTCTCGCCGCCGCCGAGGAAATCGGTGACCGTGTGGCCGTTGTCGTGGAAACCGGGACGCACGGGTCGGCCACCACCACCGATGTGCGACACCACCGGCACGTTCTCGTCCTCGAGCATCGCCCACAACGGGTGATGATCCGGATGCGTCGGTGACACGACGCCCTTGGGGAGGTCCGTGGGGACCATGACGGCACGGCACCCGTCATCGATCGCCCGGCGGGCAGTCGACACCGTCCGGGTCGGGTCTCCCCACGGCACCGACGCCACTGCCAGCAGACGGCTGTCGTCGGCGCAGAACGCCGCCATCGCACGGTTGAGGGCCTGCGAGCCACCGTGGAGCAGATCGAGATCTCGCCCGGCGAACTGAGTGGCGGCGAACGTCGGGAACACGAGCTGGGCAGCGAAGCCGAGCCGATCCATCACGAAGGAGCGTTCCGACGAATCGAATGCCCCGACGGCGCCCCAGCCCTTCGAACGGAGCAACTGCTCGGGGTCGCCATCGGTCGTGGCCACTCCCCCGGCGCGGCGATTCGCTGCCTCATCGACCGCCCGATCGGCCAGCGCCCCGGCGCCTCCGAGTGCGAGCGGGCGAAGCGCCTCAGCGGTCGACGCGTCGGCGTACCCCTCCAACCAGCCGGGAAGCTCCATGACATGGCTGTCGGCGTCGAAGACCACACGATCTCCTACGTACGTCATGCGGGCACCGTAGTGGGTGCACCGCATGCCATGCTCTCCGAGATGACCGGAGGACTGACCGACACCTACGACGCATCCCGGCGCCGCTTCCTGGACTCGGCGCACGACGTCGGTGCCGAGGTGTTCACCTCGCTGCACCCCGAGGAGGGATTCGACGGTGAGGAACTCGCGATCGACGTCGCCTCGATCGGTCCGGCTGACGCCGACGCGGTGTTGGTGGTCGTCTCGGGAACCCATGGTGTCGAGGGGTTCACCGGGTCGGCGTTGCAGCACCGGTGGTTCGAGCACCACGCAACCGCCCGTCAACGGGACCTCCGGGTCGTGCTGATCCATGCACTCAACCCGTACGGATTCGCCTGGGTCCGCCGGGTCAACGAGGACAACGTCGATCTCAACCGGAACTTCATCGACTGGTCGCAGCCCCCGCCTGCCAACGAGGACTACGGCGGGCTCGCCCAGCTGCTCGTGCCGGACGCGTGGGACGACGACACCCAGCAGACCACGACCATGCAACTGCTCGCGTACGCCGAAGCGGTGGGGTTTCCCCGGCTTCAGGAGGTCGTGAGCAGCGGGCAGTACACGCACCCGACCGGGGTGTTCTACGGGGGCACCGGACCGGTGTGGGCGCATCGCTGGCTGGTCGACCACCTCCCCCGGCTCGTCGGTTCCGCAGAGCGGCTGGGCCTGATCGACCTCCACACCGGCCTGGGCCCGTGGGGCCACGGCGAACTGATCTCGCACGAGGGCGGTGACGCTCCTGGATACCGGCGCGGCACGGCGTGGTGGGGCGACGTTCGATCGATGCTCGACGGCGAGAGCGTGTCCGCGCAGCTCAGCGGCGACTGGTTGGGGGCGCTCGAGGCGTTGCTCCCCGACCTCGAGATCACCGCCGTCGCGCTCGAGTTCGGCACCGTCGACGTGGTCAGCGTGCTCCAGGCGTTGCGCGCGGACGCCGTACTCCACGCCCACGGCGATCCGCGGGGGCCCGACTCGGCATCGGTGCGGTCGCAGGTTCGCGCCGCGTTCGCCGACGACGACCCGGCTTGGTTCGACGCCGTGTCCAGACGGTTCGACGAGGTGATCTCTGCGGCGATGGTGGCGCTGTCCGGTGCATCCTGACCTGGTTCACTTCGGACTGGGTACCCACTAGGGTATCTGCGTGATCGAGGTCGACGAGCTGCCATCCAGTCCCAGCCCTGGCGCGTTCGACGCGATGCGGTCGTGGTCCCGGCGCCACGTCGTGGTCGCTGCTGGAGCAGCGGCCGCTGTGGCTGTGGCGATCGGCGTGCCGACCGACGTGATCCCCAATCCGGTCTTTGGCCGACCGGTTCCGGTCACCTGGTGGTCGTATCCCACCCTGATCGTCACCGCCGTGCTCGGCGGCCTGCTCGCGGCGACCTACGTGTCCGGACAAACGCCGGCGCCGACGTCGCTGGACGAGATGGATGCGCCGACTCGTCGCGGCAGCATCGCCGGTCTGCTGTCCTTCTTCGCCGTCGGCTGCCCCGTCTGCAACAAGCTGGTCATCGTGGCCCTCGGCACAACCGGCGCCCGCCAATGGTTCGAACCGATCCAGCCGCTCCTGGCCGTCGCATCGATCCTGTTGCTGGCCTGGGCCGTGCGCGCCCGTCTCCGTTCAGCCACGACCTGTTCGATCTGACTCCGTCCGTGCGGGCGACGATGCGCTCATGCGGCGTTGTCGCTCACACCAACGCCGACGCTCCGCCGGCAGCGGCGAATTCGGCGCGCACCCTGGCGGGGTCCGAATGGGTCGCGATGTAGTCGTCGACGTCGCGTCGCACCTGCTCGGCGTTCAGACGAGGCTGCTCCACCGTCGCCCACTGCACCATGCCGTCCCAGAACCGCCCGAACAACTCGCGTCCGCTCACGGTGCCGCCATCGGTGGTGCGGAACGTCACCGACTGCAGCTCACCCAGATAGACGCACAGCGAGCGAACGTGGATCAATTCGTCGGTGCGGATCCGTTCGATGATCTCTGCGGCGAGTTCGGCTTCGGCCCGCCGCTCGACGAAGACGTCGGGTGAGCGCAGGATGTCCTGGGCCTCGGCGAACCCGAGTTCGGCACGGAACTCGATGATCAGGAGATTCGCCAGCAGGGAGATCAGTCCCTCGATCTCGGGCGGGAGTTCGGGCATGAAGCGCGTGCCGGCGTCCGGGCGACCGATGTTCTCCGGCGGATCGACGTCCGGGTAGGCATCGGCGCCGAAGGCGAGGTCGCGGGCGAGGAACCACATCACGTCGTGGCCACCGATACCGAGATCTGGCTGACCTCCCTCGTCGAGGCCGTGGGCGAGCAAGAGACCTCGGCCGAGGTGACCGATCGCCATCTCGGAGATGTCCTCGACGATCACGGGAGCCAGGTCGGGAAACGCAACATCGGCGAGCAGCCGACCGCGGGCTTCGATCTTGCCGGTGATCGTGAGCTGATTCCAGAACCATCGGCCGAGACCGTTGCGGAGCAGAACTCGTTGCTGCTCGACGCTGACCGCCCGGGTGCCCGCCAGGAGCGAGGAATCGGCGTCGAAGACGTGGCCGCCACGAGCTCCGAGTGCGTGCGCCCACGCGTCGAGCGCCGGCTCACGCACCAGTGCTCGGGGTGGCTGGTAGACGCCGTCGCCATCGATGCCACCGTGGACCCGCTGCTCGAGGATCACATGTGGCGAGAGATCGGGGTGATCAGCCATCAACTCGGCCTCGGAATACGCCAACTGCATGGTGGGAACCCTAGGCGCAGCGCCATGTGGGCTGCTGCTCAGGCCTGTTGATCCATCGACGTGCCATGATCGACCGGTGATGCTCCGACACCTGGCGTTGGCCACTGCGGTCGTGCTCGGCATGACTGCGTGCGAGCCCAGCAACGACGACAGGACCAACTCGTTCACCGCGGATGCCGGCTCGGACGACGGCACGAAGGGAGCGCACGACGCAGACGACGCTCCGACCGAGGAAACCGAGGAGGAGCCCGGCGCAGGGACCGACGTCGACTGTTCAGAAGACGCGCTCACTGGCGGCGACGAGGAGTACGTCTTCACGTCCGCCTACCTGGTCGAGAACGGCGAACTCGACGTGCTCTGTTTCGGGGACGACGATCCGATCATCCTCGACGCATGGGACTCCCTGGCGACGATCGCTCCGGCTGCCCAGCTGGCCGACCTGGTGCTGTTCGGAGGGTTCGAGCCCGATGGCTCACCCGCCGATGAGACGCTGGCATTCGTGAACCCCGTCGACAGCGACGGCACAGGCTTTCAGATGTCGATCAACACCCTCGATGCCGGCGCCGACCCGGACGAGTTGCTGTTGACCATTGCACACGAGTTCTCGCACGTCTTCACGGCGACGCCGGAGCAACTCGACCGAAGCGACGAAGCCGTCGACGAGTGCACGACCTACTTCAACGGCGAGGGGTGCTACGAGGAGGACTCGGTCATGTACGCCTGGACGAGCGAGTTCTGGGAGCCCGAGGTCCTCGCCGAACTCGACCGATCGGTCGACGTCGATGCGGACGCCGACGGGCGATGCGCCCAGGACGACGGGTTCTTCGGGCCCTATGCGGCCACCAATCCAGAAGAGGACTTCGCCGAGGCCTTCAGTGCGTTCGTGTTCCGCGTCGAGCCGGCGACCGACGGCCAGAACGAGCGTCTCGTCTGGATCGGTTCGCAGCCCGGTCTCGTCGAGTTCCGCGACCGCGCCGATGGCGCGGGGATGACGCCGCTGGCGAACAACTTCGACGTCTGCGGCTTCTGACCGCCCACGCAGACGGCCCACGCATAGCATCGTGCGATGCGACGACGACTGGCCCCCATCGTCGTCACACTGGCTGCATTCAGCCT
The DNA here is from genome assembly GCA_963698435.1 of Ilumatobacteraceae bacterium. Lineage (GTDB taxonomy): Bacteria > Actinomycetota > Acidimicrobiia > Acidimicrobiales > Ilumatobacteraceae > Sva-07. Next base: position 369,414 of record CAVOQV010000007.1, read on the forward strand.
GGTCTCGTGCTCGTCCCTGGGCCAGAACGACGCGAGGCCCGCAGCCGACGACACGACCAGCATTGCGGCATCGTCCGCCGATACGACAGTCCCGAGCCCAACCTCGTCGACAACGACACCACGGGACGTCGCATCGACGACGATCTCTCCCACGACGATGGCTCCGGACGCGCGAGCGCTCGAGCTGTGCTCGTACCGACAGACGTTCGCTCTCGGCCAGGTCGAGAACTCCGAACTGGACGAGGCTTCCGGGCTCGTGGCGAGCAGGCGCCACCCCGAGGTCCTCTGGACCCACAACGATGGCTCAGGAGCTGGCCTCTTCGCGCTCGGCATCGACGGCACCGACCTGGGCTTCCGATCGACCGAGATCGACGGAGCCCGGGACGTGGAGGACATCGCGCTCGTGTCGGGGCCGGACGGCGACGACATCCTGCTGGCCGACATCGGCGACAACAGAGCCATCCGCCCCTCGATCCGTATCTACCGATTCGCCGAGCCCGACCCCACGATGCTCGCCCCGATCACCGATGTCGAGGTGCTCGAGTTCGTCTACCCGGACAGGCCGCACAACGCCGAGGTCTTGCTCGTCGACGAATCGAACAACCGAATCGTCCTGGTCACCAAGGAGCAGCAGCAGGTCGACGGCCTACCCGCCGAACTCGGACCGACTGCGCCCGCGTTCATCTTCGAAGGACCGTTGGACGGCCACGGGGCCGAGCCGGTCGTTCTCACCGCTGCCGGCACGCTCGACGCTCCTCTGCTCGAGACTCGAACGGTGACCGCCACCGCCGACCCTGTCAGCTTGTTCGGCATCGGTGGACTGCCCACCGGCGGCGACGTGTCCGTCGACGGCGCACTCATCGCGCTGCGCACGTACGAAACGATCTGGGTCTGGCCGCGGCAGCCGGACCGGAGCGTCGCGGAATCGTTGGCATCCGATCCCTGCCAGGCGCCGATCGCCCCTGAGGAGCAGGGCGAGGCCGTGGCGTTCCACAATGGATCGCTCGTGACCGTGAGCGAAGGTCTGAATCCCTACCTGTTCGAACTCCGGCCCTGAGCGACATCTGCGGACCGATACCCTGCGGCCGATGCCGAACGACCAGATCTCGGGCCAGGCCAGGGCTCACCGGAACCGACCGTGACAGCGACCAGCGGCACAACGATCGTGTTGATCCGGCACGGCGAGTCGAATGTGACCGTCAACCGCGTGATCGGGGGGTATCGAACCTGCAGCGGACTGTCGGAACTCGGCCGACGGCAGGCAGCTCGACTGCGCGAACGTCTCGAGACGACCCTCGAGCTCGCACCGGACGTGCTGATCTCGAGCAACTTCGCCCGTGCGATCGAGACCGCCGAGGCGATCTCGCCGGCCTTCGGCGATCCGTCCATCCAGATCGAGCCGGGATTCGGAGAACACGATCCGGGCCCCGAGATCGACGGCATGACGTTCAGCGACTACGTCGAGCGGTTCGGGACGCCGAACTGGAGCGATCCCGACGTCGACATCTTCCCCGGCGGCGAGACGATTGCCGCGTTCCACGCCCGCGTGGGATCGGCGCTCGCGACCACGCTCGACACTCACCGCGGACGGTCGATACTGATCGCGTGTCACGGTGGCGTCATCGACGCCACCTTCCGCCATCTGCTCCGCACCGCGTCGACGGGCGGATTCGAACTCCACACCCTCAACACGTCGATTACCGAGTTCGCGTCGGCCGAGTCCGGCGAATGGCGTCTCAAGCGGTACAACGACGCCGCACACCTCCACGGGCTCCCTGCTGAGACGCCGCGGTCGACCCCGACGTCCTGACCCTGGAGTCAGCCTCGTCCGACGAGGCGCCAGTTCGCCGCGAACCACGGTTTCTCGCTCGGCTCGTCGCAGCCGGAGGATCTCGACGCCACGATCGCGGAGGGCCCGTTGTGCAGGATCACTCATGCACGCCTCGATCGCGCACGACAGCGCTTCGGACATCAGGTTGTAGTCACCCGCGAGATCGTCGAGCACCAGCGAATTGCTCCGACCGATGCGGCCGGCCTCGAGCGCGGCGGCGGTGGCCGCATCCCCTGTTGCCGACGCGACATCGGCGGCATATGCCTCGATTTCGTCGATCTCCTCGATCATCCAGGCGATCTCGGATTCGGCGCGAACGGCGCACTGCTCGAGGATGATGTCGATCTGCTCCAGGGCGACCTTCGCCGTCGCGCTGTGAACTTCGGGACCGACGGTCTCGCTCAGTTCGTTGCGCACGTCTCGCAGCAGTTGTGCAGTGGTGGGACGAACGATCATGACGGTGCTCCTTCAGCGGCTGCTGCCATTGCGTCGAATGCCGCCTGCATTCCGGCAATGGCGTTGATGAAGTTGTCGTGGCCGAACGAGATCGAGCCGACCTGCAAGGCGGTCATCACTCCCGAGTTCTCGCCGAGGGCGAACTTGTCGAGCTGTGCACAGATCGTGCCGAGGATCTTGATCGACGACAGCACCGTGAAGTATCCGACGGTGAGCTGGTTCACTTCGGCCTCACCGAAGCCGGTGACCTCGCGGTAGGCGGCCAGGAAGGCTTCCGGGTCGGCCTCGTACAGGTTCGGGCCGGCCGCTGTGGAATAGATGTTGTACCAACCGAGGTCCTCACGCGGGTCACCGATCGCGGCGAACTCCCAATCGACCACGAGGTAGTTGTCGTCGTGGTCGACCATCACGTTTGGGGCCTGCGGGTCACCATGGGTCAGGCGCAGCGGAAGCGGCGGCGGCTTGTTCGCCTCGAGCCAGGCAGCGATGTATCTCCAGGTCGGGTCGCTGTTGACGCTCGCGCCCTCGTAATGGCGCCAGGTCTGGATCAGTTCGTCGATGCGGGCATTCCAGCTCTCCGGATGCGGCATTTCGGCAGGAAGCTGTTCTGGCGTGATCGTGTGGATCTCGCCCCACAGCCGAGCCAGCCGGGTCGGGTGGTCGCCGTAGTCGACCATGTCCTCGATCAGCGACTGCAGTGAGCCACCGGTCACGTGGTCCATCACGATCGCTTTCGTACCGAGGTGTTCGCCGGACGCGTCGTAGTAGCGCGCCGCCGGAATGGGGATCACGCCGAGGTCGGTGAGCATCTTGAGCACCGCCCACTCGTGGTCGCGGTCGGTTTCGATCATCGAGTGGCCGGCCGGTGGGTCGCCCCGCAAGACGACCGTTTCCTCGAGCGTGACGCCATCGCTGTTGTACCGGACCCTGGCACGAGCCATCGAGCGGCTGTAGCCGCCCGCCATCGGCTCGTACTCGGTGACCTCGATCGACTCGACGTCGTCGCGATGCCGTCCGAGAAACTCGGCCAAGCGCGCTGGCATGGTGTCGTGATCGTGCACGTTGAACCCCCTTCGTTCGGATCGAAACCGTAGCGATTCGTCATCGCCGGCGGCGATTCAGCCTCGACCCGACAACCAGCCGACGTTCACTGCTCGATCGATTGACCGAGCAACGCCTCGAGACCCCGCGTCGCCAGCTCGACGATCTCCGCTCGCGTTCGTCGGGACCCAGCGCGCAGGCACCGAGAGAACTCCTCGTCGTCGAGCTGATCGGCGAGCAGGTTCCGAGTGGCCTCGAGGTCGGCGACGACGTAGGCCGGCTGCGGTCGCGTACGCCGCTCGTAGTCGGCGGCAGCAGCCCCGATCAGCGTCGCCGCGAGCGAGAGATCGTCGAGCACCGACGCTGCGTACTGGACCACCCAGACCGGTGCCTCGTCGTACCAGGTCTCTCCGGGCGTGGTCAGCGAACGCATCAGGCGCCGAGCCGCATCGACGCGGTTGCCCTCCGACCGGCTCACGAGGCCGAGACCCATCTCGGTCTCGATGATCCCGGGGATGACGTTCAGCTCGTCGAACCGCTCGTGCGCCTCGACGAGCTGGGGACGTGCATCATCAGGATGTCCGGCTTGCAGGAGTGACTCACCGAGTCCCGCCATCGACACCGCGAGGCCGTAGAGGTGATCACGTTCCCTCGCTTCGACGAGCGCCTCGCGGAAGAGGTCGGCGGCATCGTCGGGATGTCCGGCGTGGAGCCGGCCGGACGCGAGACTGCACAGCATCAGGCTGGCGGACTCGCCACCTTCGCGCTGGGCGGCGACCGCCTCGCGGAGCACCGGCTCGGCGGCATCATGATCGCCGATGTCGTAGAGGAGGCTGCCGAGGTTGTTGAGTGCAGCGGCGAGACGGAGGGGGTCGCCCAGACGTCGTCGGATCACCACCTGCTCCCGGAGCACCTCGATGCCACGTTCGAGATCACCGGTGCCCCCGAGCATCAACGCATGGCTGTGCAGCGCCCCAGCGCGCGCTTCGTCGGGCAGATCGGCGCCGAGCGCGAAGAGCGCCTCGCACCAGTCGAGCCCCTCGCGGCGAACGCCGGCGGCGTACCAGAGATAACCGAGCCCGTCGACGAGCCGTGCCGCCAGCGCGGCATCCCCGCTGTCGATGGCGAAGCGCAACGACGCACGGAAGTTGTCCTCTTCCTCGTCGAGCACGGCGAGCGCCGAGGCGAGATCCCCGGCACGCTGGCGCCGCTGGAGTTCCAGGGCGAGCTCGGCGAAACACCTCGCATGGCGCTCGGCCACCGTGGCGTGCTCGCCGGCCTCGTCGAGATGCCCGACCGCATACACCCGGATGCTCTCCAACAGCTGATAGCGGGTGCCGTCGGCGCCGGAGGTGATCGCGACCATCGACTTGTCGACGAGCGCCGTCAGGAGTTCGACCACGTCGAATTCGAAGATCTCTCCTCCGGCACAGACCTGCTCGGCCGCTTCGAGGCTGAAGTCCGAGACGAAGACACCCAGGCGCCGGAACACCACTCGCTCGGGCTCGTCCAGGAGACCATGGCTCCACTCGATCGTGCTCAGGAGCGTCTGGTGTCGGTCGTCGCTCGACCGATCGGTTCCCGTGAGCAGCCGGAACCGCTCGCCGAGACGCGAGTCGATCTGCTGCGGCGACATCGAGCGGACGCGGGCCGCGGCGAGTTCGATGGCGAGCGGAATCCCGTCGAGATGCCGACAGATCGAGGAGACGTCGGCGACGTTCGTGGCCAGCAGCTGGAACTCCGGATCGGACAACTGAGCGCGTTGGACGAACAGCCGGATCGCGTCGTAGTCGAGGCTCTGGTCGACGTCGAGCCCGTCGGGGGGCACCGAGAGCGACGGCACCCGATAGATCACTTCGCCAGTGATCGCCAGGCGCTCACGACTGGTGGCGATCACCCGCAGGTTCGGACAGGCGGCCAGCAGGCCACTGGTCAACCGGGCGACCGGTTCGACGAGGTGTTCGCAGTTGTCGAGCACCAGGAGCATCCGGCGTTCGTCGATCTTCTCGGCGATGGTCCGGGCCAACGGCACGCCGTCCGCCCCGGAGGCACCGAAGCGCTGGGCGACCTCGTCGAGGAAGACCTCACGATCGACGATCGCCGCGAGTTCGACCAGCCGGATTCCGTCCGGGTGATCGAGGATCACCCGATCTGCCACCTCGAGGGACAGACGGGTCTTGCCCGCCCCGCCAGGTCCCGTCAACGTGACGAGGCGACGTTCGCGGAGCAGGCCTGTGATCTCGATGATCTCATGCTCGCGGCCGATGAACGACGTGAGCTGCGTCGGCAGGGTGTCGCCAGGACCCTCGATCGTTCTGAGCTTCGGGAACTCCCGGTCGAGGTCGGGGTGACAGACCTGCAGGATCCGTTCGGGCTCGACCAGATCGCGGAGCCGATGCACCCCGAGGTCGAGGAGATCGACCCGCTCCGGGAGGTCACCTTCGATCAGCGCGCTGGAGGTACCTGAGATCAGGATCTGACCGCCATGTCCCGAGCCGGTGATCCGGGCGCACCGGTTGAGCGCAGGACCGAAGTAGTCGCCGTCGCGCTCCGTGGCCTCGCCGGTGTGGAGACCGGCGCGAACCCGGAGTTCGATTTCACCAGGCAGGTCGACGAGACTCAGTTGGAGCTCGAGGGCGGCATCGAGCGCATCTCGTGCCTGGGCAAACGCGACCGAGAAACTGTCTCCGGCCGTGGTGAAGACGTATCCGCCATGTGCCTCCACGACGCCACGCACGATCCGATCGTGCTCGGCCAACAGCACCTCCATCTCGGAAGGGCTGCGATCCCAGAGCGCGGTCGAGCCTTCGACATCGGTGAAGAGAAACGTCACGATTCCGGATGGTGGTATGGGCATGAGAGAACTTGGGTGGAACTCGAACTCGCTCGACGTCGATGCAGCCGCCACCCACGACGCCTGCCTCTCGGGCCCCATCCTGTCAAAGAGAGGGACTGATCAGTTCACAACTCTCGCAGGAAGGTGCTGGCGGGCAGGCGACCAGGCACTGGCGAGAGAAGCGAGCCGGTGGCCGGTTCGGCACCGTCGCCTGGTGACCGTGACGGTTGCTCCTCTGTCGTCCGGGCGCCGCTGTGACGCGCGTCGGTCCGCTGGTGGCGTTCAGGTCTTCCGGGAAGGGGCGTGCTCCATCTTCATGTAGACACCACCGACCCGAAGCTCGTCGAGCATCTGTTGAATGCGCTTCTGCCGTGTTGCCGGCTGTTTCGCACGACCGATCCAACCGAGGTAGTCGTTGCGCTGGTAGCGAGGGCGCGCCCTGTAGCTGTCCATCAGCCCCTCGCCCACCAAGCGCTGCTCGACGTCCGCCGGCATGGGATTCGCTGCTCGGGTCGGCACAGCCCGATCAAACCAGCCGCCTGTTCGATACGCAATGCTGATCTGAACGGCGGGGTCGTCCGATCAGCCGCCGGGCGGCCGGAATGCGGGAGTCTTCGCGGCTGCCGCATCGAGATCCTCCGCCGTCAGCAGCGGCGTCAGCGAGATGCTGACTGCTCCCGAGGCGTTGACCGTCAGCGAGAACGACGTCGCGCTCGCTTCGTCGGGGAAGTCACAGATGCCGTAGACGTCGGTGTCACCGAATGCGTAGTAGAAGCTCTCGACGGATCCGCCGAGCGATTCGATGGCGGCCGTGGCTGCGGCGCGTCGTCGGGACCCGCCTTCCTCCATGAGCCCCTTGACACCGTTACCGACGTAGTTCCCCTTCACCAGATACTTCGGCATGGTCGATTCCCCATTTCTGTCATTGTCGTGCCTCCCCGGGCACGACCGCGTTGACCGTAGCACCCGGTCGCCGTCACCCTGATCAGCCCCTGCGTTCGAGGTGGACGGCCCTGCGAGCCGGCTGCGTCCGGCACCGGCGCGCCGTTCAGGGCCTGATGACGACCTCGCACTCGATCTCGACCGGGATGCGGAACGGGAGGCTCGACATGCCGACGGCACTGCGGGCATGCGCGCCGACGTCGGCGCCGAACACGTCGAGGATCAGGTCGCTGAACCCGTTGATCACCGCCGGCTGAGCGTGGAAGTCGGGACTGCACCACACCATCCCGAACACCCGGCCCCACGCCACGATGCGATCGAGGTCCCCGAGCGCACGTTGGAGATCAGCGAGAATCGAGAGCCCGGTCAGGCGGGCCGATTCGCGGGCCTGCTCGACCGTCACCTCGTCGGGCACACGACCGAGCGGACCGGCGACCGATCCGTCGGTCTCCTGCGGACCGTGCCCTGACACGATCGCCCGGTCGCCGATGATCCGCACCATCGAGAACGGCAGGACGATGCCGGGTGGCGGTTGGAGAGGTGGCGGCAGGACGAGACCACGCTCGGCGAGACGGTCGGAGATCGTTCCCACGCCCGCCGAACCTAGCCACCGACGAGTCGGCGGACGCAGTCGGCGAGATGCTCGACGCCATGTACCCCTCGAAGAGCGGACGGGACAACAGGGTCCGATCCGTCCGGGACGAACGCTCGACGGCGCGAGTCGATGACCTCACCTGAAGCTGGAGATTTCGCGGGGAGTCGATCGACCCACGAAAGAGCCGTGCTCACGTGGGCGTGTACTGTCGAGGCGGCAGAGGGGGTATGTGCGATGGCAGAGGTGTCGCGAAGTGAAACAATTCGGGCGCTCAACGGAGTGCCGTTGTTCAGCGGTCTGACCAAGCGACAGCTTGGTGCCGTGGCCAAGTTGGTGGACCACATGAGCTTCGAGCCTGGCGCCGCACTCGTGCAGGAGTTGGATGTCGGTCGACGGCTGATCATCATCCGAGAAGGCACGGCCGGAGTCATTCGGCGCGGGGCTGTCGCCGGAGGGGGCTCGGCCAGGGGGGTCGAGCAAGGGACCAGCCGTCGAGTCGCCACTGTCGGCCCGGGTGACGTCGTGGGAGAGCTGGCACTGATCGATGGGAAGCCGACGTCAGCGTCCGTCATCGCCGATACCCAACTCGAGGCCCTCGTGCTCTTTCGGACGAGGTTCAACAAACTGTTGGGCTCGATGCCCGAGCTCTACCCCCGTCTTCTCGTCGGAATCGCCGAACGGTTCCGAGCGATCAATCATGGCAACGACGTCATCGGGTAGCGGTCCGGCAGCTTCCAGCCCCGCCGCCTGCGACGCGATGCGCTCGCCAGCGGCCACGATTCGCCCTGCGGCAGCGTGAGGCAGCTGCTGTTGAAGATGTTCAGGGATCCGCAGCCGGTTCTCGATCAGTTGCGTGCCGAGCACGGGGATTTGTTGCGTTGGTCATGATGGCTACCGGGAGCCGGCCAGCGCTCGTTCGACTGCAGCGACCCTGATGCCGGGACCGTCCTCGTCAGCTATCGCTATCGACAGTTCGCGTGCCGCCCGGTGGCGTCATCTCCAAGGACAGAGTCGACGCTGCTCGCGACGTGGCCAACGTTTCGGGCGAGGGCGCCGACGCCGAGCTTGGCAACCTGTAGACCGCGCCGGAACTGGTCCCACAGCTGGGGGTGGTTCACGATCGGAATCCCCTCGGCAAGTGGGGCTGCGACGCTTCCGAGCGCACCGGACAGCACGGCCGCTCTGCGCCGTGGCAACACCTTTGTGAGGGGCGCAAAGGGCACCACCCCAGGTTGCCCGGCGAGCGCAGCGGCGCTGGCTTCGTTGCGTGCCAGCACGATCGACCGCATCTCGCGTGCTACGAGAGACGATGTGAGCAACACGGTTTCGACCGCATCTCGGTACGCCGAAACCGCAGCCAATCTCGTGTCGGCATCCCGCTGCGTCGCCGGAGGTCGTTGATCTCGGCTTCGGGGAACGCCAGCTTCCCGAATAGGTCGTACGCCTTCCAGGCGTACCGGTCCACGACACGTGGCGCCTGGAATCCGTACGCCATCGAAGGTGTCCATCGTTCAGTCGGCAGCCGCATGGGAAAGAGGTGTCCGACAACGCCTGGGACATCTGCTTCGTAGGCCAACGGGAGCGAGATCATCGCGACCGCCCGTCGTCGTGCGTACGACTTGAGCTTGACCATTCGGAGCCGATGACATGACGTGAGTCGTCCGTTCGAGAACCTGACAAACTCGGCGACCGGTTCTCGCGTCTTGGCGGCCGTTGGTGCAGCCGGTGGCGCCCTGCTCCCCTTGACCGTGTTGTACGCAATCGGCCGTTTCTGGATCAATCCCTGGCTTGATTCGCTGCCACAGAGTGACACCAACATGTTCGGGCAGCCCGAAGGATGGCTCGTGGTGGCTGCGACGGTCGCGCTCGGCCCTCCGATTGTTGTCATCTCGGCCTGGTTGGCGATGAGGTCGGCGCGCCGTGCATGGGATCTCGACGACGTCCAGCCCGGTCGTCTGCGCTTCGCACTTCTTGCCGGTGTGTTCGGCGGGGTGTCGCTGTCGGCGATCGATGTTCTCGGCAATGCTGCGGGCCTCGCAGTGGTCGGGGTTGCCGTCGGGGTTGCCGGCTTCGTGTCGAGCATGACGGGTCCGACGCGAGCGTCGATGCACCAACGCTGAGTGTTGTCGACCGCCCTCGTGGATGGGGAGTCATGAATGGGGACATGTGACGATCCTTCTCGCCGCGGTCACGTAGCCGACACCTGGCTGGGCAACGAGCTGTGGCGCTGTGTCATCGACGAGTTCTTTCATCGCGATGTCGTGCAGCTCGATCTCGTCGTTGAAGTGTTGGATGCGACGAGCAACGACGCACGTCGTGTTGCGGACGCACTGCTCAGCGACCGCGCGCTTCGTGGCGGTCCTGAACGCGACGCACCGTTTGATCAACACGGTCGTGGTCAGACCGCGCAACTCGCTGCGAAGTTCGTCCGGTGAAGTCAACACCGAGGCCTTGAGTTCGTTGATCGCAGACGTGCGCGCCCGGACGACTCCGGGGCGGGCCGGCACCGGCAACCACGGCGGACAGATCGTTTGGAACGCACCGACCGGAATGGTCGGGCAAGGGATCATGTGGGTCACGCCGAGTCGCTCGTCGGAGGTTGGGTAAGGGCGCATCTGAATCCAGTGCGTTTGCGGGGCAGTGACGCTGGTTCAGGGTGTGATGACTTGGTAGAGCGTTACTTGTTCGGAGAATCCCTTGAACGTCGCTTCGCCGTGCTGGACGAAGGTGAAGCCCTTCCCGGCGCAGAGGTCGGCGACGACTCGAGACATGAGCACCTCGCCGGGATTGGCGTGGTCGCAGATCCGTGCTGCCAGCTGTACAGCCGTGCCGAACAGGTCGCCGTCCTCCGCAATCGGTTCACCCGCGTTGATGCCGATTCGTACTCGGATGTCCGTGGTCGACAGCCCGTCCTGGACTGCGAGCGAAGCTCGAACCGCACCCACGGCCGAATCGAACGACGCCATGATGCCGTCGCCCGTGTGCTTGATCTCGACACCCCCATGCTGGGCCACCGCGTCTCGCACGACACTGTTGTGCCTGGCGAGCAACTCCTGGGCGGCGGCATCGCCGAGCCGTTGGGTGAGCGCCGTCGACGACTCGAGATCCGTGAACAAGATCGTGCGCAGCCCGTTGCCAACCCCCTGGAGCGGACCTGGATCAGCACCCCTCGACTCATCAAGGAATGCGCTAACAACACGCTCGAACACGGCGGACACCAGCTCGGTCTGGATGCTCAACTGGCAGTCGGAAATGTCTGACGCGATGCGCTGACTGTGCGATGGAGGCCAAAACCAGCCGGGCCGATGAATCACCAGCGTCTGAGCACGGATCTCCGAAAGCAGCCCGCTGACGTCGAGCGAGCCCACCGCGTCCCAAATGCTCATCGCCTCCTCAGGAGTCGTCGCGTCACGCAACTGGGCGACCAACTCAGGCCGTAGCTCGCGCCATCCCAACGCGTTGGCCATGAACGCCTCGGTGAAGAACTCCCAGTCCTCGGCCAGCCCGGCGCGCAGAGCACGAATCGTGGGAAGCTGCGCCCACTCCACACCCGAGACGGCAGGATCAACAAGAACGAGACGGTCGAGACGCTCGTCCGTGGCCGCTACCGCAATCGCCTCGAGAGACCCGATGAAGACCGACGCCATCGAATACGAGCTGGCATCGATCGTCTCGGTGACCGCTCGCAGGTCATCGACGAGCAACTGCCCGTCTGGCGGGAACACACCCCCCGCCGACAAACGAACCCCGCGACGATCGTAAGAAACGAACTCGTACCCATGAGCGATGCTCAACTGCTCCCACTCGCCAGCGATCCCGTCGGTCACACTCCCGAACAACGCCGGCACGACGACGAGCGGGGAACCACTCCCGCTCCGACCAACGGCGATCTTGGCCCCATCCGACGACGTCGCGTACTGCAGCCTGAGCCCCGAGTCCACCACGACCGTGAACCCTACTGCTACGCCCACACCAGGCCAGGTGGCACCCGGCAACGGCCCAACTCGTACACCCGATAACACCGCCGATCACGCGTCAACCGAGCACGCCCGGTGATCGCGTTATGAGCTACCCGCCTCTCCGGTGGAGGCGCCACAATGCACCGAGAGTGTGTGGGTGATGAGGCCGATCGCCCCCGAAAACTTCGTGCACGATGCGGATTTCATGGCGGGGCAGCGGCGCAGCTCTCAGTGACCCTGCTGTTGGCCGCGGGCGACGATTCGGCGGATCAGCACTCGCGGGATGAACCGAGGTGACGAGACGTCGAGCTTGTTGCCGACACCGGGCACTGCCACCACCTTGCCTCGCTCCATCTGTTTCCACCCGAAGGCGGCGACGCTGGCCGGAGCGGACAGCTTCTTGCCCTTCACCAGCTTCGAGTCCTCCAGGCCGGCACGTACGAAGAAGCCCGACGCCGTCGGGCCGGGGCACAGCGCTGTGACGGTGACCCCGGTGCCCCGAAGCTCCTCGGCCAGGCCCTCGCTGAACGACAACACATACGCCTTGGTCGCGTAGTACACGGTCATCGAAGGTCCGGGGGTGAACGCAGCGGTGGAGGCCACGTTGAGGATGCGGCCGCTGCCCTTGCTCACCATCCCCGGGAGGTAGAAACGGCTCAGCGCCGTGAGCGCCTCCACGTTGAGGTGGATCATGCCGAGGGTCTTGGCCGGGTCGGCGTCGACGAACGGGCCGTAGTCGCCGTAGCCGGCATTGTTGACCACGATGTCGGCGGCGGGCACGGCCTGGGTCACTGCAGTGATGCCGCCGTCTGTACCGAGGTCCGCAACGACGACCTGTGCGCTGCCCAGCTCGGCGGCCAGCTCCTCCAGACGAGCTGCGCTGCGAGCGACCAGGACGACGTCGTGGCCTGCCTGGCGTGCCTGACGGGCGAACTGCTCCCCGATACCGCCCGAAGCCCCGGTGATGAGTGCGAGCCCCATGTCAGCCCATCACCTCGGCGAAGCTGAACGTGCGCCGACTCTCCGCCGTGAGACACGAGGACCGAATCCTCAGTGGACGGATCGGTGTCTGCGTCCCGACGACAGAGCTCGAACCCGAGAGATCATGCTGCCATCTCGTCATCGCACTGCTCGTCAGGGGTCTCCACGGGATCCTGCACGCCGCCGAACCGCGAAAACGATGCCCGATCAGCAACGCCCGCGGCCCACGACCCAGCTCATCAGCGCAACTGAGGTCAGTCATCCGTCCCCCGTGGTTTCTGGATCACGAGGCAACCCACACCATTCGAAACGCGCCCTGTCCGCGAACAGTGAACGCCAATCGTGCATCGCCGCTTTGCGCATACCGCACGTCCCACGAACGTTCCATGGATTGATTCTCGCGCGCCTCGGCGCAGACGCCGCACAGGGTGCCGCCCCCGAAGCGCCGGCCCAGGGAACTCGATAACAGCCGCCCCGTAACCCGATGGCGCCGCAGCAACTCGCGCCGCATCGCGGCCCATATCGGGCACCCGATAACGCCGATCCGTCGGAGACTCTCGGTGGTCGCGTTACGAGCTATCTGATTGACGGGTCGAAGACGATGAACGCGGTGGTCCACACCAGCACCCAGAGGACCTCGCCTGCACTGAACCCGATCATGGCCTCGTGCCCGCCGGGACGTCATCGACTCACTGCGCCGGCTGGTCGAGATCGACAAGGCGAGGCGTCGGCACCCGTCGGTCGGGCGGTGAACACTCGGGCTGAAAAACTAAGGGGAACTGCTACCGAAGTGCTGCCCACCGAAAACGAACGAAGCCCAGGTCCGAGGTTCATGGCCTCTGACCTGGGCTTCATGCGTCGGGCTGGGGAGATTCGAACTCCCGACCTCTTGTCCCCCAGACAAGCGCGCTAACCAAGCTGCGCCACAGCCCGTATGCATGTGGAGCCTGGACTCTATCGACGCCATCACGAACGCGGCGCTCGTATCCGGATCAGGTGAAGATCTCGACGAAACGCCAACCGAGATAGATGACCAAGGCAGCGACCATGAGCTTGAAGTGCCAAGGGGTTCGCTCATCGTCGGTCTCGCCGGCCGGCCGTGGCTCCTCGACCACGCGGCCGCAACTCGGGCAGGTCCCGTCGTCGTTCATCGAATTGGGTGTCCAGTACTTGGCGCACTCCTCACACCACGGCATCACATCTCCTCGACATCAGCTGATCTCGCCACCGGTCGGGACTACTGACGCTTGCGGACGCGCATCTTGATCGCCGTCGCTCCCAGGCCGAACTCTTCACGGATCGTGCGCTCGATGTAGCGCAGGTAGTGCTGCGGCACGTCGCGGTTGACGAACAGGGTGAACGTCGGCGGATCGATCGCTCCTTGGACGGCGTACAGGATCTTGGCGCCTCCCCCGATCGGCTGGCGCTGCTGCGCCGCAGCGATCACCTTGTTGACGTCACGGGTGGGCACTCGGGTGTGGTACTGGCCGATCGCCTCGGTCAAGCGGGGGTGGAGCTTGTCGACGTTCTTTCCGGTGAGCGCGGAGATCTTGAGCACCGAGCTGTCGGCGACGAAGCCCAGCATGCGGGTGACCTCGGCCTGGATCTCGAGCCGCGCCTCGGTGCCGACGAGATCCCATTTGTTCAGAATCAGCACGATCGGACATCCAGCAGCGTCGACTCGCTCGGCGAGGCGCTGATCCTGCGCGGTGACACCGACCGTTGCATCGATGACCAGCAGCGCAACGTCGGCGTTGTCGATCGAGCGGAGCGCCCGAACGAACGAGTAGTACTCGGCGGAATCGTCGATCTTGCCCTTGCGACGCATGCCAGCGGTGTCGATGAACACGATTGGACCGTCGGCGGTCTCGACCATGGTGTCGATCGAGTCGCGTGTCGTGCCGGCCAGGTCGTGCACGACCGAACGGTCCTGCCCCACCAAGCGATTGAACAGTGTGCTCTTGCCGACGTTCGGTCGCCCGACGATCGCGACCCGCGGGACCGCCGCCTCCTTCTCGGCCGCTGCTGCAGCGTCGTCGTCGTCGATGGGTCGCCATGGGTCGACCGGCTTGTTCGCCGGCTGGCGGAGATGCTCGGGGAACCGGTCGAGCACGATGTCGAGCAGGTCGCCGGCGCGGCGACCGTGGAGCGCACTCACCGGCACCGGCTCGCCGATGCCCAGGCTCATGAACTCCCACATCTCGGCCTCGCGTCGTTCGTTGTCGGCCTTGTTGGCGACGACGACCACTTCGGTGCGAGTTCGGCGGATCCAGTTGGCGATCTGCTGATCGTCGTCGGTGAGCCCGACGGAGGCGTCGACCACGAACAACACGACGTCGGCCTCCTTCACGGCGGCCTCGACCTGGCGGCTCACCTTGGCGTCGAGCGCATCGCCACCGGGCATCCAGCCACCGGTGTCGACGACACGAAACGGTACGTCGAGCCACTCGGCGTCCAGTTCCTTGCGGTCGCGGGTGATCCCGGGCCGATCCTCGACGATGGCCTGCTGGCTGCCCACGATCCGGTTGAACAGCGTGCTCTTGCCGACGTTGGGGCGCCCGATGATCACCACGGTGGCGACATCGGCGCCGTCGTCTCCCCCGGCCTCGTCGGGCGGTCCACCCTGGTTGTCGTTGTCGATCTCGGTCACGTTTGCTCCAGTGCGGCACGGAGTGCGATGCCGTCGGTTTCGATGATCTCCACGACCCGGGGAAGGTCGGCGACGGTCATGCCGTCGAGGAAACGTCCCTCGTCCGACAGGCACACATCCGGCAGCAGGTAGCGATGGCCGTGCGGCTCGCCGGCAAGCGTTCGGCTCACGTCCTCACCGGTGATCAGCCCGGTGACCCCGGTGTTGCCACCGAAGAACTCGTTGCGCACGACGATCACCCTTGCGTCGTCGCGTCCGAGTACGTCGATCAGCGGTTGGATCACCGGGGCGCCGAGTTCGCCGGTGAGCACGCCGATCGGTGCGTTGGGCCGTGGCCGCAACGAAATCGTGGTCGCAGCGCCGGATCCCTCGGATCCACACGGCGAGCTGCTTCGCAGCCCGGTGTACGCCGCAGGATTCGGTGGGGCGTCGACGGCAGCGAAGAAACCTCGGCGGACACCGGTCGCCTCGTCGGTCCGCCCGAAGAACTCCGCTTCGAACGTCCGGGCCATCCCGATGCCGTCCTCGTGCATCGGGAAGCCGTCGTAGCGTTCCGCCGGCGGGAACGGGCGCTGGGCCATCAGGTAGTACTCGTCAGCGGCGTAGACCATGCGCTTGCCCAGGGTTGCCCGGAACACATCCTGCCAGTCGTCGACGATGTCGACCACCGCTCGAGCCTCGTCGACGGTATGAAGTCGCATCGCCGCCTCACCGTTGAACTTCGAGATGCCGAGTGGCACGACGGCCACCGAATCGAGCTCGGGGAACCGATCGAGAATCCCGGCCATCGTGTCGGCGAGCACCGCGCCGTCGTTGACGCCCGGGCAGACCACGATCTGGCCCCGCACGGCGATGTCGTGGTCGAGCAGCGATCGCAACCAGCGCAGACTCATGGCGCCGCGCGGATTCTTGAGCATCTGACTGCGCACGTCGGGATCGGTGGCATGGATGCTGACGTGCAGTGGGGAGAGCCGCTCGGTGATCACGCGCTCGAGGTCGGCCTCGGTGAAGCGGGTGAGCGTGGTGAAGTTGCCGTACAGGAACGACAAGCGGTAGTCGTCGTCCTTGAGGTACAGGCTGCGGCGCATTCCCTTCGGCAACTGGTAGATGAAGCAGAACTCGCAATGGTTGTCGCACGTGCGGACGCGGTCGAAGACCGCACTCGACACGTCGACACCCAGCGACTCACCCGCACGCTTCTCCACCGAGAAGGCCAGGTCGAGACCGCCGCGCTGCACATCGAGTTCGACATCAGCTTCGTCGGCGGCCAACTGCCACTCGATGATGTCCCGCGGCACCTCGCCGTTGATGCGCACGATGTGGTCGCCGGCCTGCACGCCGACCGCATCGGCAGGCGATCCGGGCGTCACGGCCACCACCACGGGCGCGAGCGGACGCGTCGGCGCCGCTTGCTCGATGTGGACGGTGTCGGACATGGGCACGTCAGGCTACCGGCGCGGCGTCGCGGGTAGCTTGGGTCCGGATGTCACCCACCGCAAGCGACTCCCGCGTCGAGTTGGTGCTGCTCGCCCAACCCCGCGGGTTCTGCGCCGGGGTCGAGATGGCGATCAAGGCCTTGGCGTGGATGGTCCGTACGTTCCCAGCGCCGATCTACTGCTACCACGAGATCGTCCACAACAAGCTGGTCGTCGACCGCTTCGCGGACCAGGGAGTGGTCTTCGTCGACGACATCGCAGACGTACCGGTCGGCAGCCCGATCATGTTGTCAGCGCACGGATCGGCGCCCGAGGTGGTCGACGCCGCTCGGAGCCGAGGTTCGTACGTCGTCGATTCGGTGTGCCCGCTCGTCACCAAGGTCCACCACGAGGTGAAGGTGCGAGCCGGGAAGGGCTACCGGATCGTGTACGTCGGACACCAGGGCCACGAGGAAGCGATCGGCACGATGGCCGTCGCGCCCGACGCAATCGACCGGGTCGAGTCCGTCGAGGAAGTCGACCGACTGGAACCCACTACCGAGCCCGTCGCCTTGCTGGCCCAGACCACGCTGTCGCATCGCGACTGGGAGGGCGTGGCCGTCCGCGTGAAGGAGCGCTTCCCCGACGTGTGGACTCCTGGACGCAGCGACCTGTGTTTCGCCACGACGAACCGCCAAGCCGCGCTCATGGAGCTTGCGCATCGGTGCGACGCCGTCGTCGTGATCGGTTCCGCCAACTCCTCCAACACGAGGGCGCTCGAGCAGCTCGCCCGAGAGGAGGGTTGCGAACGCGTCTTTCGGATCAACAGTGTCGACGAACTACCCGACGACCTCGCGGGCGTCGTCGGGGTCACCGCCGGCGCATCTGCACCGGAGGAACTCGTCGATGAAGTGCTCGACTTCCTCACACCCCGATGCGGTGTCGAACTGGTCGACGTCACCGACGAAGACGAGTACTTCCCACCGCCCCGCAACATCCGCGAGCTGCAGCAGGCGATCGAAACGGCGGCAACCACACTGCTGGGTGGCAGCGTGCTGGCTCGCCCACTCATGGACGATCGCTCGCTCGGCGCGAGCGATGTCCTGCTCGCACTGACACTCGACGTCACCTGACGCCAGCTTTTCACTCGTTCGACGCCGAAATCCGCGCCGTGGCGAGCGCGGCGACTCGTTCTCGTCGAACTGGATGCGCAGGAAGATCGAGGCATCAACTCCGAGGGACCTCTGACCAGGGCACATCGCGGTCGACGCGGACGTCGCCGGGCAACCCGAGCACCCGTTCGCCGAGGATGTTCTTCATCACTTCGGTGGTGCCACCTTCGATCGAGTTCGCACGGCTGCGCAAGAACGCCTTCTGGAGTGTGTCCGACCCCATCGCAGTCTCGGGGCGGATCATCTCGTAGCTGCCGTAGAGCAGGCCGTCGGCGCCCATCAGGTTGACGATCTCGTCGTAGATGTCCTTGTTGAGGTCGGCCGAGGCCATCTTCCCGATCGAGCCTTCCGGGCCTGGATCGCCCATCTTCCGATTCTGGTTGGCGCGGATGTTCGTGAGCCGTAAGACCTCCGCGCGCGCCCACAGCCTCATCACCGCGTCACGCGCGACGACGTCCTTGCGCTCCTGGGGCAGCCGTTCCCAGGTCTGCACGAGGGCGGCGATCGTGCCCGAACCGCGTGCGGGAATCGTGCCGCCGATCGACACCCGCTCGTTCATCAGCGTGGTCAACGACACGCGCCAACCATCGCCCGGACCACCGAGCATCTCCGCGGCGGGGATCCGCGTGTCGGAGAAGAACACCTCGTTGAACTCGGCCTCGCCCGTCATCTGTCGGAGTGGGCGGACCTCGACGGTCGGATCCTCCATGTCGACGACGAACGCCGTGAGGCCCGCATGCTTCACGGCGTTCGGATCGGTGCGGACCACGAGCAGCCCCCACTTGGACAGGTGAGCGAGTGTCGTCCAGACCTTCTGGCCGTTGACGACCCACTCCTCACCGTCCTGCACCCCGGTCGAGGACAGACCGGCGAAGTCCGATCCGGACCCGGGCTCCGAGAACAGCTGACACCAGATCTCTTCACCGGTGAACAACGGCCGGAGGTAGCGCCGCTTCTGTTCCTCACTCCCCCACGCCACCACGGTCGGTCCGGTCATGCCGTGGCCGATCGGATTGCGATACATCGGGTTCGGCGCGCCGGCGGCGTACACCCGCTCGTTGATCAGCTTCTGCAACTTCGGATTGAGGCCCAGCCCACCATGGCCTTCGGGGAAGTGGACCCAGGCGAGGCCCCGGTCGAACTGCTGACCGAGAAACTCCTTCGGATCGGTGGTCTTCGGCGGGAACGCAGCGAGGAGTTCGTCGACGAGGTCGGTGACTCGCTGTTCGTCGGCGGTCAGCTCGGCGGTGCTGTCGGTCATCGTCATGAGCGGCACCGTACTTTCAGTCGTCGGCCGGAATCCTGTCGAGCAACTGATCGCGGATGCTCACACCGGGTTCGCGCGCCTTGTCGCCCGTGACCCGCCAGCCGAGTCGGCTCGAATAGAGCAGTGGCGGCTCCTTCAGGCGGACCGGCTCGACGGCGACGACCCGGGCGAACAACAGCTCGTGGTCGACCATCGGGACCTGGTCGAACACCTCGCAGTGCAGCCACGCGATCGAGTTCGGAACGACCGGCAACACATGCTCCCCGCTGGGCCAGTCGGTGAGGTACTCCTCGGCGACGTACCGGAACTTGTGGCCCGGATAGCTGAAGTACTGGCCTTCGACGATCTGGTCGGCGGCGAGAATGCTGACGGCGAATCGCCCAGCCGCCCGCATGAGGGGGTACGTGTCGTGCTTCGGTGACACGCTGGCCATCACGATCGGCTCCTCGAAGCTGACCTGCTCGAACCAGTGCGAGGTGTAGGCCCGCCGAACCCCAGCGTGGGCGGCGCCGATCACCTGAACGCCCTTGATCATCTGGCCGAGGCACTGCTTGATGCTGCGATCGATCATCGTCTCAGTCTGGCGCCGCAGAGGCGGCGATCGCAGTGGGGCCTGACCCCGCTGCGGCCGTCAGTTGAAGATCGCAGAGGTCGAGGCGATCTCGGCGGCTTCGAGTTCGGCGAGTTCGGGAACGGCACTGCGCAGATCCATCACGATGGCAAGGCGAACGGCGTCCGCTCGACCGGCGAACACACTCTTGAGATTGTTCAGCATCCGGATCACGATGTCGCGGTTCGGTGTGGGATCGAGGTACCGCTCGTTCCAGGCGACCTGACCACCCGTGACCTGCTCGAACAGCCGTCGGGCTTCGGATCGGTCGAGCCGCCGGCCACCGTCGAACGGGTCGAAGAACTCGTCGGGGTCGCCCAACGACCGGACCAGGAAGTGTGCGGGCATGCCGACCCCGACGAGTTCGACACCGATCCGCTTCGCCACCTCGATCATCAGCACCGACAGGCTGATCGGGATGCCGGTCCGGGTGGCGATCACCCGGTCGAGACACGAATTGCGCCAGTCGTAGTAGGCGTCGCGGTTGCCGACGAAGTGCTCGTCGGTGAACAGATGGCGCGCAACGGCCGCAGCACTCGGCGTCGAACAGCCGTCCGCGAATTCGTCGAGTGCTGCCAGCCATACATCGACGTCGAGACCCGGCTGGATCGCGGTCGAGATCAGCAACGCAGCTTCGTCGAGCGGCACGTCGACGCGGCCGGGACGCATGATCTCGGCGAAGCGAACGCTGAGCATCCCCGAACCGTACCGCCACCATGCGCTCGCCGACCCGGGTCGACTACGTTGCGGCGCATGTTCCCCGGTGCACACCTCGAAACCAACGGCGACAAGCCCACGCTCATCATGGCCGGGTCAGGCTTCACCCAGACCTTCGCCGAACTCGACGCGGCAGCCAACCGGCTGAGCCGCCTACTTCGCGCAGCGGGCCTGCAACCCGGCGACCACGTCGCGATGTGCATGGAGAACCACGACCGCTACCTCGAGATCGTCTGGGGTTGCCACTACGCCGGCCTCGTCTACACGTGCGCGTCCTCGCGTCTGACCAGCCACGAACTCGAGTACATCATCAACGACTGCGGCGCTCGGGCGTACATCACCTCCAAGTACAAGGCCGATCAGGCTGCCGAGGTGCTCGCCACCACGCCGAACGTCGAGTTGCGTCTCATGCTCGACGGCACGATCGACGGCTACGAGAGCTACGAGACCGCAGTCGCCGGGCAGTCGCCCGAGCCGCTCGACGAGGAGCGGGTGGCCGGCCTCGACATGCTCTACTCCTCGGGGACGACCGGTATGCCGAAGGGGATCTCTCGTGCCTTCCCCTCGGAACCGCTCGCAGCGACGCCCGGACCCATCCAGGGACTCCTGCAGCTGTTGTTCGGGATGGACGATTCGAAGCGCTACCTCTCCCCCGCGCCCTTCTACCATGCGGCCCCGCTTCGCTTCTGTCTCGCAACGCACGGGATCGGCGCAACGATCGTCGCGATGGAGCACTTCGATGCCGAGGAGTACCTCCGCCTCGTCGACGAGTACGACATCACCCACAGCCAGGTCGTGCCGACGATGTTCGTGCGCATGCTGAAACTGCCCGAGGAGACGCGCACCAAGTACGACGTGTCGTCACTCGAGTGCGTCATCCATGCCGCTGCGCCCTGCCCGGTCCCGGTCAAGCAGCAGATGATCGAGTGGTTCGGGCCGGTGATCCACGAGTACTACGCCGGCAGTGAGGGCAACGGGTTCGTCTACTGCAACAGCGAGGGATGGCTCGCACACCCCGGCACGGTCGGGTCGCCGATCAACTGCGTGTTGCACATCGTCGGCGAGGACGGCGAGGAGGTGCCGCAGGGCGAGTCGGGCACCGTGTTCTTCGAAGGCGGCGCCGAGTTCGAATACCACAACGACCCCGAGAAGACGAAGAGTTCGCGCCACCCGAAGGGCTGGAGCACGCTCGGCGACGTCGGCTACGTCGACGAGGACGGATTCCTGTACCTCACCGACCGCAAGGCCTACATGATCATCTCGGGGGGTGTGAACATCTATCCGCAGGAAGCCGAGAACGTGCTCGTCACGCACCCGAAGGTCATCGACGTCGCCGTGTTCGGCGTCCCCAACGACGACTTCGGCGAGGAGGTCAAGGCGGTCGTGCAGCCCGTCGAGATGCCCGCCGACGACGAGGCCGCGTCGGCCCTGGCGTCGGAGCTGATCCAGTTCTGTCGCACCCAGCTCGCCGACGTGAAGTGCCCCCGCTCGATCGACTTCCGCGAGGAACTCCCCCGCCACCCGACCGGCAAGCTCTACAAGCGCCTTCTCAAGGACGAGTACTGGAAGGAAGCCGGCCGCTCGATCTGAGCCGACTCATGCATCCGTACCTCGACTGGCCGGGGCCGATCCCGTTCGCCCACCGAGGCGGGACGAGCGAAGCACCCGAGAACACGATGCCGGCGTTCGAACACGCCGTGTCGCTCGGTTTCCGCTACCTGGAGACCGATGTCCACCTCACGGTGGATGGTGTCCTGATGGCCTTCCACGATCCGGACCTGACGCGTACGTGCGGCGTCGACGGCAGCATCGCCGACATGACGGCCGACGAATTGGCCGAGGTCCGCGTGGACGGGCGGGCCTCGATCCCGCTGATGAGCGAACTGCTCGAACGGTTCCCCGACGTGCGATTCAACATCGACTGCAAGTCCGATGCTGCGGCTGGACCACTCGCCGCGCTGATCCGCCGGTACGAGGCGATCGACCGCGTGTGCCTCGGTGCGTTCAGCCACGCCCGCCTGAACAAGCTGCGCACCCTGCTCGGCGACCAACTGCTGTCGTGCATGAGCCCGCAGGAGGTCGCCACACTGCGCCTGACGGGCAGGGTGACAGGGTTCGCGGACCGGGTCGCTCAGGTGCCCGTGCGCTACGGGGCGGCCACCGGCCCCAAGGGAGTCACCGTCGTCACCGGCCGATTCGTCCGCAACGCGCACCGTCGCGGGGTGCCGGTGCACGTCTGGACGATCGACGACGCCGACGAGATGCATCGGCTGCTCGACCTGGGTGTCGACGGCATCATGACCGACCGTCCCGAGGTGCTGCGCGACGTGCTGATCGAGCGCGGCCAGTGGCACGGTCCCGGGCCCGACTCGTGACGTAACGTCGCCGAGATGTCGACCGCCACCCCTCGATCCACGGTCCGCTCCCGCCATCACATGGTGGCGAGCGCCGACCAGCTGGCCACGTCCGCCGGGGTCTCGATCTTCGGCCTGGGTGGAAACGCCGTCGACGCTGCGATCGCCACCAACGCGGCGATTGCAGTGACCGGTCCGCACCTCTGTGGCATCGGCGGCGACCTGTTCGCCCTCGTCCACATCGACGACCCTGCCCGCCCCGACGCACCTGGTGAAACGTTTGCGCTCAATGCATCGGGACGCGCAGGTTCCGGGGCGGATCCCGGCGCACTGCGATCGGAGGGATTCACCGAGATGCCGTTCAAGCTCGACATCCGGTCGGTCACCGTGCCCGGCTGCATCGACGGATGGACAGCACTGCACGAGCGGTTCGGTTCACTACCACTCGACGTCGTGCTGGCGCCTGCCCGCCGGCTTGCTGCCGATGGCTTCCCGGCGAGTCCCTTGCTCGTCGGATCGTTGCGTCGCCTCGACCCCGCCAGCCGTTCGAACCTTGCGGAACTCGGACAGCAGGCAACGGCGGTTGGTGCTGCCGTCCGACGGCCGGGTGTTGCGCTGGTGCTGGCAGCACTGCCGACCAGCGGCCGCGACGGCTTCTACCTCGGAGCGTTCGGTGACGGACTGCTCGAACTCGGTGACGGTCTGTTCGACGCCGACGACCTCGGCACGGTCCAGGCGAACTGGGTCGATCCACTCAGTACATCGGCCTTCGGCGTCGACCTGCACACGATCGGACCGAACTCGCAGGGATACCTCACACTCGCTGCGGCACGACTGGCCGAGCGACTCGACCTGCCCGACGACCCGGACGACGAACGCTGGGCCCACCTCCTGATCGAGGCAGCCAGCGCAGCGGGCTTCGACCGACCCGATGCGCTTCACGAGGGTGCCGACGGCGGCGCTCTGCTCGATGCAATCGATCAGCGGCTCGACCTGATCGGTCTCGAACACGCGAGCAAGCGTCCGGCGCCGGGCGTCGACGGCGACACGACCTACCTCTGTACCGCCGGCATCGACCGCGACGGACGTCGAATCGGGGTGTCGCTGATCCAGTCCAACGCATCAGGCTTCGGCAGCCACCTCGTGGAGCCGAACACCGGGATCAACCTGCACAACCGCGGGATCGGGTTCAACCTGATCGACGGCCACCCGGCGGAATTCGGCCAGGGTCGCCGGCCGCCACACACCCTCTCACCGGCGCTGGCGACCCGATCGGGCCGCTTGGCGTCGGTGTTCGGCACGATGGGCGGCGACGCCCAGCCACAGATCCTCCTCCAGATCGCCGCTCGTCTGTTCCACCACGGAGAGTCGCCGACCGCAGCCATCGACGCCGCCCGGTGGATACTCCACGGCCCCGACACCGGCTTCGACACCTGGACCGGCGCCGGTGGGCCACGCGTGCACGTCGAAGGTCATGCGCCCACCGACTGGGTCGACGCGCTGGCCGCCACGGTCACCGAACCGAGGAGCACCCCACCTGGGACTCCGGCTTCGGCCACGCCCACGCCATCGTGGTCGAGCCGAGCGGCATGTTCGCCGGGGCGGCCGACCCGAGATCCGTCGTCGGCTCCGCAGCCGGACTGTAACGATTGGTGTCAGACACCAATCGTTACAGGAGCGGGAGGACTTCCTCGGCGAAGCGGGCCATCTGCTCGTCCGCCTTCTTGTACGGGTCGCCGATCAGGTGTGGAAAGAGCGTGAGGTACTCGAGGCCGAGCAGGTCGCGATAGAAGGCGATCTCTTCGGCCACCTTCTCGGGGGGTCCGACGAGGATCGTCTTGTTCTCGATCGACTCGTCGAGCGTCGGGATCAACCCGGGCTGCGCCGGCTTGCCGTCCGGGCCCATGTAGCCCCGGCTCCACCCGTACGGGCCGAGGAACTTCCAGAACTCGTCGTGCCCGGGGAGCGCAGAGGCGCGGGCCTCCTCCATCGTGTCCTCGATGCGGTACGACACGACGAGCATCCGCTTCTCGTGGGGGGCCAACTCGACGTCGTGGACGGCGTGGTACTTCTCGCCGTACGTGTCCCAGAACCGCTTGATGAAGCTGTAGTGCTGGTTCCAGAACACCGCGCCGTGGTCGACGACGGGCACGTAGTCGAGCGTCGGAGGCGACGTGACCGCCTGCCAGATCTCGTACGGATGGATCGGCCTCGGGATCAGGCTCAGTTCCTGCACCGTCTCACCGCGATCGGGGATGCCCGGGATCGGGATCTGGAAGTGCTTGCCCTCGAACGAGAACGATTCCTGGCTCAGCGCCCGCCGGATGATCTCCATCGACTCCTCGAAGATCTCACGGTTGTGGAGGTCGGCGGCGACCTGATCGGGATTGTCCATCGAACCGATCGACACTCCCTTGTCGTTCAGGTGCAGCACTTCGCGCGGCACGGTGCCACGGCCGACGCCGAGCATGCCGCGCCCGCCCGACAGGTTGTGCAGCGTGGCGAAGTCCTCCGCCAGTCGGAGCGGGTTCCACTGCGGCACGACGTTGAACATCGCGCCGAATCGCAACGTGGTGGTCTGCGCTGCGATCCAGGTGGAGATCAGCAGACCGTTGGGAATGACCTCGTAGCCCTCGTACTGGAAGTGATGTTCGGTGGTCCAGAACGAGTCGAAACCGAGACGCTCGGCCTCCTTGGCCGAATTGACGTAGTCGAGTGTCGCCTGCCAACACGCCTCGTTCGAGTAGCGCCGATCCATCGGATCCGGCTTGCCGGCTCCCGCGTCGTCCATCTCGACACCACCGAAGAAGAAGGCGCCGAGCTTCAGGTCGGGTCGTTCGTTCATGACGGTTAGCTTCGCGCAGATGTCCAGCACCCTCCTACGGCAGGCGACGATTGTTCACAGCGCCGTGACGGAGCAGCCCGCGGATGTGCTGATCGTCGACGGCGTGATCTCACAGGTCGCCGCATCCATCGCGGCGCCAGACATCGACACCGACGTGGTCGACCTCGACGGCTGGGTGCTGTCCCCCGCCGCCGTCGAGCCCCATGCCCATCTCGACAAGGCCTTCCTCGCCGAGGCGATCGCCAATCCGACCGGCGACCTGATGGGCGCGATCACCGCGATGCGGAGCAGCCGCCACCTCCTGACCGTCGACTCGATCGTCGAGCGAGCCGAGCGCGCCGCCCGGCTGATGGCGTCCAACGGCTTCCGATTCGTGCGCACCCACGCCGATCTCACCGTCGAACACGGGCTGCGCAGCATCGAGGCGCTCACCGAGGTCAAGCAACGAGTCGCCGACGTGATCGATGTCGAGATCGTGGCGTTGAGCGGCTGGCCCGTGGTGGGCCGAGCCGGCGCCGCTCAGCGCGCCCTGCTCCTGGAGGCGATGGCAGCCGGGGCCGACCTGGTGGGAGGCTGCCCTCACCTGGAGGGCGCCGACGACGTTGCGGCGGCCACGGAGTACTTCCTGCAGGTCGCCGCCGACGAAGGCGTCGGCGTCGATCTCCACACCGACGAAACCCTCGACCCCGAGATCCTCGGCCTCGTCGATCTCGCGGAGATGGTGCTCGCTGGCTTCGACCATCCGGTCACGGCAAGCCACTGTGTCAGCCTCGGCGTGCAGACAGCCGACCGCCAGCGCGAGATCGCCGAACAGGTGGCCGAGGCCCGCATCAGCGTCGTGGCGCTTCCCCACACAAATCTGTTCCTCCAAGGTCGTGGGCGGGCCCCGATGCCCCGCGGGCTGACGGCGGTCGCCGCTCTTCGAGCGGCGGGCGCAAACGTCGCCGCAGGCGCCGACAACCTGCAGGATCCCTTCAATCCGGTCGGTCGGGCTTGCCCCTTCGAGACCGCCGGGCTGATGATCATGACCAGCCACCTGCTCCCCCACGACGCATGGTCCACGGTGACGACCACTGCAGCCATCGCAACCGGTGCGCCGCCGGGGGAGATCGCTCCGGGATCACCGGCTGATCTCGTCGCCGTTCGCGCGGCTACAGTCCGGGAAGCGATCGCCTTCGGACCGAATGATCGCATGGTGTGGCGACGTGGCCACACGGTGCCCTCGGTCTGAAACACGCGGTTCACACAATCGACCCCTGCACGTCTCGATGGGGCCATATCATCCGACCGGCACGACGTGAGCCGTCCGCCGAGAACGCCACCAGGGAGAACGTCCACATTGTCAGCCACCACGGCGAAGGCCTCGGCCGCCACGGGATCCGCCAGTTCGGCCACCGGTGACGCTGCCCTCCGGTTCGAGCACCTCTCGATGGTCTTCCCCGACGGCACCCGCGCACTCGACGACGTCTCGTTCACGATCGCGCCGGGCGAGTTCGTCACGGTCGTCGGCCCGTCGGGCTGCGGGAAGTCGACGCTGCTTCGAGTTGCGTCGGGACTCGAGCAGAACTCGACCGGCATCTGCGAGGTCGACCGGGACTCGATCGGCTACGTCTTCCAGGACGCGACACTCCTCCCGTGGCGAACCGTCCAGCGCAACGTCGAGTTGATCGCCGAGCTCCACCACATGCCGAAGGGCGAACGGGCCCGCCGCGCCCGCGAAGCGATCGAGCTGGTCGGGCTCGACGGTCACGAGGGCAAGCACCCCAAGCAACTGTCCGGCGGCATGAAGATGCGCTGCTCGCTCGCCCGGTCCCTGGTCATGGACCCGAAGGTGTTCCTCTTCGACGAACCGTTCGGCGCTCTCGACGAGATCAGCCGGGAGCGGCTCAACGACGAACTCCTCTCGCTGTTCACGGGCGTCGGGTTCGCCGGGCTGTTCATCACCCACTCGATCGCCGAGGCGGTGTTCATGTCGACACGGGTGATCGTCATGTCGGGGCGACCGGGACGGATCCTCGCCGACATCGACATTCCCTTCGACTATCCTCGTCGACCCGAGCTCCGCTACGAACCCGCCTTCGCCGAGTTGTCCGGGCAGGTGTCGGCGCACCTGAAGGAGGCTCACGGGTGACGATCATCAGCGAGCCCGAACAGATCGGTTTCGACGGCCCCCACGCCGAAGGAGAGAGTTCGCACGCACCACCCGAGGTGCGTGCACGCGGCCCGTTCATCACGGCGATGTGGCACTACGGACCGATCCTGCTGGTATTCGCCTTGTTCATCGGGTTCTGGTACCTGACGCACTACGTGCTGCTGAGCGAGAACCGCCGGTTCATCGTGCCGCCTCCCCACACGGTGGTCGAGGAGTCCTTCTTCAACGACGTCGCCAGGTCGGAACTCTTCGAGGGCCTCGTCAACACCGCTCGGATCGCCCTGTACGGCTTCGTCATCGCCACCGTGCTCGGCATGGCCGGCGCGATCGTGATGGCATACAACCGCACACTCGAACGGGCGTTGTTCCCCTACGCCGTCGTGTTGCAGACGATTCCCGTGCTCGCGCTGGTTCCGCTGTTCTCGGTCTGGTTCGGGCCCACCCGCACCGCACGCGTGGTCACCTGTGTCCTCGTGGCCATCTTCCCGATGCTGACCAGCTTCCTGTTCGGTCTCAAGTCTGTCGACCGTGGCCACCTCGACCTGTTCCGCCTCCACGGTGCGAGCTGGTTCACCCAGCTGCGCAAGCTGCAACTGCCGGCTGCGATGCCCTCGATCTTCACGGGACTGCGCATCGGCGCCGGTCTCTGCGTCGTCGGCGCCCTCGTCGCCGACTTCTTCTTCAGTCGCGGCGACCTCGGCCTCGGCCGCCTGCTCAACAACTACGCCAAGCAGCTCCAGTACGAACGCCTCTTCGGAGGTGTCATCCTCGCGTCACTTCTCGGTGTCACGATCTACGGCCTCATCAGTTGGCTGTCGAATCGGTCCCTGCGGAGCTGGCACGAATCCGAATCCGGCCATTCGTGAACCCGGAACGGAAGCAAGACACCCATCCCCAATCCCCAACACCCACCCAACTCCTCAGGGGGAGAACCCACATGACACCAACCACCAAGAAGGCGCTCGCGCTCGTCGTTGCACTGGGCGCCGTTGCCGCTGCCTGCGGCAGCGACGACGACAGCTCCAGCGAGTCGGCGACCACCGACGGCGAAACGATCAGCACCGACGGCGATACGGTCACCACCGACGACATGGCCGATGGCGAAGCGGTGTGTCCGCAGAACCTCGTCATCCAGACGGACTGGTGGCCCGAGACCGAGCACGGTGGCACCTACCAGCTCATCGGCCCGGGCGGCGAAACAGATTCGTCGCTGTTCACCTATTCCGGGCCGATCGATCCCGCCTACGCCGTCGGCGGCATCGAGACCGTCGAAATCCGCGCGGGAGGCGACGCAATCGAGTTCCAGCCGGTCCCCGCCGTCATGAAGACCGACCAGGACATCACCCTCGGCTACGTCAACACCGACGACATCATCGAGCGATCGCCGACCGTCGAGGTGACCGCCGTCGCAACGACGCTCGAGAAGAACCCGCAGATCATCATGTGGGATCCCGATCAGCTCGACGTGGACCCTTCCGATCCGGCGTCGATCGCGGCGAGTGGCGTCAGGCTGGCCCACTTCCCGACGGCGACGTACGCCGAATGGCTGATCTCGAAGGGCTTCATGGACGAAGGCCAGAGCGACCCGAACTACGGCGGTGCTCCCGACCAGTGGATCGCGGACGGCGGCAACTTCATCCAGCAGGGCTTTGCGACCAACGAGGTCTTCAAGTACGAGAACCTCATCGACTGGAAGGACGGCGCACCGGCCCCGGTCGACTACGTGACCATCCACGACCTCGGATGGCAGCCCTATCCGGCTGCCTACTCGGTGCTCACCGAGCGTCTCGACGAGCTGTCGCCGTGCCTCGAGCTGTTGGTTCCGAAACTGCAGCAGGCGTGGGTCGACTACCTCAACGATCCCGCGCCGATCGGTGACGTGGCCATCGAGGTGACGGAGGCCTACAACAACTACTGGACGCTCAGCCCAGAGCTCAATGCCCGGGCGTTCGAGTTGTTCGAGGAGGAGGGCTACGGCTCCAACGGCCCCGACGGCACCTATGGCAACTTCGATCCCGAGCGGATCCAGACGTTGTTCGACGACTTCGGCGTGATCCTCGAGAATCGCGGCATCACGCTGCCCGACGGCTACACCGCGGAGAGCTCGTACACGAACGAGTTCATCGACGAGTCGATCGGCCTCTGATCATCGTCGTGCTCAGCTGAGCACGAAAGACGACACCCGAGACGAGGGACGTTCCACGGAACGTCCCTCGTTTCGCGTCACGAGTAGGCGCAGAGATCGAACGGGTTGCCGTCGGGATCGACGAGATTGACGATCGCCCCGTACGGTTCGAGTCGTGGGCCGGCGACCACCCGAGCGCCCAGTCCGATCAACCGCTGGACTTCTCCGTCGAACGCATCGCGACCGCACGACAGGTCGAGATGGATCGAACCCGGCCGGGTCATGCCGCGTTGCACGCCGAGGCGTCGGACGCCGTCAGCGTCGGCCAGGACGATCCAACGATCACCGTCTTCCCGCTCGACTTCGTGCAGATCCAGCACCGACGTCCAGAACGTCGCAAGCACATCGGTCGCCGGCGAATCGATGGTGACGAGATCGAAACGTGCCGTCATCGGGTCACGTCCGAGCCGCCTCGGACAGGAGTTCCAGCACGACCTGCAACAACACGTTGGCGCCCGCTTCGATGTCGACGGCCTCGGTGAACTCCGCGATGTTGTGGCTGAGACCGTTGACGCTCGGCGTGAACACCATCGCCGTCGGGCAGATCCGAGCCAACATCTGGGCGTCGTGACCGGCACCGCTCGGCATCCGTTTCGTCGAGTGCCCCAGGCGCCGGGCGGTTGCCTCGACGAGGTCGACCATGCCACCATCGAACTCGACCGGTTCGAACCTGGCCAACGACGTCGTCGAGATCGTGACGCCCTCGGACTCGGCGAGTTCCTCCAGGAACGTCGCCAGCCTCGACTCGGCTTCTCGCAGTATCCGATCATCGGTGTTGCGGAGATCGACCGTCATCACCACTCTGGCCGGGACGACGTTGACGAGGTTCGGATAGACGTCGATGCGGCCGACGGTGCCGACCTGGTCGAGCCCGAGGTGCCGGGTGAGGTCGCGGACGTAGGTGGTGACCGCAGCGGCGCAGTAGCCGGGGTCGTGTCGAAGCCTCATGGGTGTGGTGCCGGCGTGGGCCGACTGGCCGACGATGACGATCTCGGTCCACGAGATGCCCTGGACCCCCTCGACCACGCCGATCGTGATGCCCTCGGCCTCGAGCACGGGGCCCTGCTCGATGTGCAGCTCGACGTACGCGTGCGGGGCAGTCGCGGTCGGGCATGGGACCGGACCCGCGTACCCGATGCGGTCGAGTTCGTCGCCGAGACGTGCGCCATCGTCGGCGGCAACCAGATCGAGCGCCTCCTCGAGAGCCAGACCCCCGACATACACGAGGCTTCCCAGCATGTCGGGGGCGAACCGCGAGCCTTCTTCGTCGGTGAAGAACGCCACCTGGAGGGCCCGTTCGGTCGACACACGCGCCTGTTCGAGCGTCTCGACGACCTCGAGGCCGCCGAGGACGCCGAGGTTTCCGTCGAAACGTCCACCGGTCCCGACGGTGTCGATGTGCGAGCCGACCATCACCGGCGCCAACGACGGGTCTGAACCCGGCCGCGTCGCCACGACGTTGCCGATCGCGTCGATCGCCACGTCGAGCCCCAGGTCGTGCATCCAACCCACGACGAGATCCCGGCCGTGCCGGTCCTCGTCGGTGAGAGCGAGGCGAGCGTTGCCCCACTCACCGTTGGGCCCGTCGATCCGCCCGATCTCACCAAGTTCGTCGAGTCGGACGAGGAGGCGTTCGGTGTTCACCCGCAGCTCGGACCAGTCCGTCGACAGACCCATCTCAGCGCACCGGGAGTTCGAAAGCGGCGATCTCGGCGAGTGCCTCACCGAAGGCATCCACCGCCTGCTCGACGAGCCGCTCGCCGCGCTCGGCCGTCGCCTGCGTCGGGTCGCCGATGTGGCCGTCCGGGCCGAAGTCGTTCGACAACCATCCGAACCCCACCGCGCCGCCGAAACGGACGTACTGGTTGGTCGCCAGTTCGGCCGGCACATTTCGAGTCGCCGACGCCATGTCGACGAACTGTGGGGCGAGGTGCAGCATCATCGACGTCTCGTCGGTGCCGCCGTGGACACCCATGCCGAGTTCGTCGGGAGCCGACACGCCGCCTTGATCGGGCGGCACGCCTGGATGGGCGAGAAAGGTCATCAGGCCGTGCGCCAAGCGGATCTCGCGGTTGGCGACGGCGACGAGTGCCGAGTTGCCGCCATGACCGTTGAAGAACACGAGCTTGCGAGCAGGAGTTGTCGCCACACATCGCCCGATGTCGTCCAGCACGGCGAGCAGTGTCGTCGCCGAGAGCCACATCGTGCCCGCCGACCAGGCGTGTTCGTTCGACTTCGTGTACGCCAACGACGGCAGCAGCCACACATCGAGTTCGTCACCGACGCGTTCCACGGCCAACTCGGCGATGCGGTCGGCGATCAGCAGATCGGTGTTGAGTGGAAGGTGGGGGCCGTGCTGCTCGACTGCACCGAGTGGTTGCACGAAGATGCTGCGGTCGGACACGAGACGGGAGACGTCGGGCGCCCGGAGTTCGGCCAGTTTGCGGGTCACGAAAGCCACCTCGGCACGTTACGCCGCCGACGCCGAACTGCGAGAGACTCTCGTCCGTGACAACCGGTTCGTCCGACACCCGCTCCGACTACGACGCCATCGTGATCGGGGCGGGCCACAACGGGTTGGTGACCGCTGCCTACCTCGCCCGAGCCGGCATGTCGACGCTGTTGATCGAAGCCCGAGCCGACGTGGGAGGCACCGCAGCGAGCGAGCAGTTCGCCGGTGCGACGGTCAACATCTGCAACTGCGACCACCTGACGTTCCGGACCACGCCGGTGGTCGAGGAACTCGGGCTGGGGGCGTACGGGCTGGAGTACC
This sequence comes from Ilumatobacteraceae bacterium, assembly GCA_963698435.1. Lineage (GTDB taxonomy): Bacteria > Actinomycetota > Acidimicrobiia > Acidimicrobiales > Ilumatobacteraceae > Sva-07. The sequence goes on from CAVOQV010000007.1 coordinate 402,195, forward strand.
TCGACGTCGAACCGGCCCAGCACAACTTCTCGTGGTCGAGCGCCCATGACGGCACGGGGTGGTCGCATCACCACGACCTCGACGCCACCCTCGACGACATCGGGCGCCACTTCCCCTCGCAGGTCGACGGCTACCGCCGATACCTCGCCGCCGCCGTGCCCGCCGTTCGCATGATCTTCGACGCGGCAGCCGAGCCGCCGACCGTCGCCGGACTCACCCGCCTCGCAGTGCGACGACGGTTCAGCGGGGCGAGCACGTTGATGCGCTGGTCCCGACGCAGCGCTGCAGATGTCCTGCGCTCGTACTTCGACGACGAGGCGATCATGGGACCTGCCGCACTGACCGGGCCGATGGTGTGGGGCATCTCCCCGGAACTGCCGGGAAGCGGGCTGGGCGCGTTGACACACGCCATGCGTCACGTCGGCAGGGTCGGGCGGCCAGTCGGTGGCAGTGGTCGGGTACCCACCACGCTCCTCGCCGCCTTCGAGGCGGCTGGCGGAACGCTGCGGACCGAGAGCCTGGTCGACACGATCACGTGCAGCGGCGAGCAGGTCAGCGGCATCGCCCTGGTCGACGGAACCGAGATCTCGGCGCCGATCGTCGTGTCGGCGTGCAACCCCCACGACACGTTCCTTCGCTGGTTGAAGCACCCACCGGCCTCGGCGAGCGACCTGATTCGACGGTGGCGCCACGTCCGCCACGACGAGGGCTACGAGTCGAAGATCGATGCCGTGCTCTCCGCACCGCCCGTCCTGCCGCGGCTTCGACCGGCCGCTCGGGCCCACGTCGGCGATCGCGCCGAGCCTTGCGGACATCGATCGCGGTGCCGCGATGATGGCCGAGGGACGCATCCTCGACCGCCCCGGCCTGCTCGTGAACGTGCCGAGCCTGGTCGATCCGACGATCGCTCCCGCCGGGCGTCACGTCCTGTCGCTCGAGGCGCTGTTCACGCCGTTCGGTGTGCGCGGCGGTTGGGCCGGATCGTCCGAGCCGTGGCGTTGGCTCGAGGTCTTCGCCGGGCTCTGTGAGCCCGGTTTCCTGGACTCGATCATCGACTGGCGAGCGATGACCCCGGACGTCTACCAGCGCGACTTCCACCTCCCCGCCGGCCACGCCACCAGCTTCTCGGGAGGTCCACTCGCCGCGTTCCGCAACAAGAACCCCGAACTCACCAGGTACGAGACCGCCGTCGACGGCCTGTACCTCACCGGCGCAGCGACCTTCCCCGGCGCCGGAGTCTGGGGCGCCAGCGGCCGCAACTGCGCCACCGTGATCCTCGAACAGCGCTCCTGAGCACCCGGACCGCGCCCGACCCTCCCCCGGCTCGACCACCCCCGGTCCCCGCGCCGCTGCACTTGTTGCGATGAGCCAAAGGCGCCGATCCGGTCGCTTCGCTCATCGCACCTTCGGTCCCCGCGCCGCTGCACTTGTTGCGATGAGCCAAAGGCGCCGATCCGGTCGCTTCGCTCATCGCTGAGTGTGGTGGTGGGCAGGCGCCGATGCGGAATACCGCGGGCAACCGGGTCGTTGCAGTTCATAGACTGACCCAACACGTGTTCGCCCGAAAGGAGCACTGCCCGCCATGACCCCCGGTTCGATCCGCCTCGGCACCTACGCCGGGATCCCCGTGCGGGCACACTGGAGCATGGCGATCATCGCCGTCTGGTTCGGGGTGCTGCTCTCGGCCGACCTCGGACTCGTCGGCGGCATCGTGGCGACCGTTGCGTTCTTCGCATCGATCCTCGCCCACGAATTCGGTCACGCCCTCGTCGCTCGCCACTACGGCGTGCGCACCGAATCGATCGATCTGTGGGCGCTGGGTGGGGTGGCCCGACTCGATCGGGAGTCACCGACTCCCCGGGCGGACGGACTGATCGCCATCGCCGGGCCCGCGGTCAGCCTGATGATCGGTGTCGTCGCGCTCGGTACGAGCTTCGCCCTCCGATCCGACGTGCTGTTCTGGATCGGCTTCGTCAACGTCGTGCTGGCGGTGTTCAACATGTTGCCCGGCGCCCCACTCGACGGCGGCCGGGTCCTGCGAGCCGTGCGGTGGGCACGAACCGGCAGCAAGTACCGGGCCATGCGTGACGCCGGCAATGCCGGCCGCGTGCTCGGCTGGGCCATGGTCGGCGTCGGCTTCGTCTTGATGCTCAACGGCCAGTTCGGGGTGTTCCTCATGGTCACCGGTTTGTTCATCGCTCTCAACGCACGCGCCGAGATCATGACGTCCTACGTGGCGGAGCAACTCGACGGGGTCAAGGTGCGCGACCTCACGTTCTTCGGGATCGCTCAGGCGGGCGCCGACATGGACACCGATTCGATGATCGAGCAGCGCGAGCGCCTCGGCGCAGCTGGCGCGGTTGCGGTCGTCGGTGACGACGGCGCGCTCGATGGACTCGTGCTGGAGGACCAGCTCTGGGCGGTTCCGTTCGATCGACGCCCGATGGTGATGCTCACCCAGCTGATGGTGCCGTTCCACAACCTGGCCAAGGCATCCCTCGACGAAGACCTGGCCACGGTCCTCCCCCGCCTCGACCCGCGGCGCCCCGTCGTGACCGTCTGGAACGACGACCAGCTGCTGGGCATCGTGCACCCGAAACGGCTCCAGGAGCGGCTCGAATCGGCGCAGCGTCGGGCCTTCCCGAACGCTCGGACCGTGTGATCAGGCGACGTTCACGCGTCCTTGACCGACCAGTCGCGCTTGGCCACGGGGTCCTGGTCGCTCCACGGAAAGTTGATCCACAGGTCGGTCCGCTTCCAGACGTAATCGCACTTCACCAACGAATGCGACTTCTCGTACAGCACCCCGGTGCGAACCTCCGCGACCTTGCCTTCGCAGAACTGCTCCACCGAACGCAACGTGTGACCGGTGTCGGCGACGTCGTCGACGATGAGGATGCGGGCATGGGACACGTCGACGAAGTCCGGTGCAGGCGGCAGGATCCGCGGCACTTCGAGGCGTTCGTCGACGCCGGTGTAGAACTCGACGTTCATCGTGTACACGTTCTTCACGGACAGCGCGTAGCCGATCGCACCGCCGATCAACAGCCCACCGCGGGCGATCGCGAGCACCATGTCGGGCTCGTAGTCGTCGTCGGCCACCATCTGGGCCAGCGCCCGCGATGCCGTCCCGAAGACGTCCCAGGTCATGATCTCGCGCTCGTCAGACATGCTCTCGGAACCTAGCCGCAGAGCACCGACTCACCGACATCTGTGATGCGTGCGCGGTCTGGTCCCAGACGTACCACCTCGGCATCGGCATCACAGGCAGATGTCGCTCGGACGAACGGGGACCCGGTCGAGTGGTTTGCCGATGCCGTCGACCTGGCGCAGGGCATCGCGAATCGCGGCGACGACCGCCGGAGTCGACGAGATGCACGGCGGCTCGCCGACGCCCTTTGCCCCGAGCGGTGCGTGCGGATCGGGCTCCTCGATCAGCGTCGCCACCACGTCGGGCATGTCGAGGAACGTCGGCAGCAGGTAGTCGGTGAAGTTCCCGTTGCGGATGACCCCGTCGACTTGGATGATCTCCTCCATCACGGCGAGACCCACTCCTTGAGCGATTCCCCCTTCGATCTGGCCGAGCACCGACAATGGGTTCAGCGCCCGCCCGACGTCCTGGGCGGTGGCGATCTGCACAACTTTCACGAGTCCCAGCTCGGGATCGACATCGACGACGGCGCGGTGGGCGACGAAGGCGAACGCCGTGTGGCAGTTGCCCTGGCCGTTCTCGTCGAGTTCCTCGGTTGCCGGGTGGCGGTATTCGACGGTCTCCTCGATCACGATGCCGGTGCTGGCCTCGGCGACCGGCACCGACCATCCCGACACGGTGTCGACGACGTCGGTCCCAACGACGGCCAGCCGCAACGGATCGACATCGTGGACACGCCCGACGTGTTCGAACAACCGCTCGCGGACCGTCCGGCACGCAGCGTCGACCGCTCCCCCGCTCATCCAGGTCTGCCGTGATGCCGACGTCGAGCCGGCCGAGCCGACCTGGGTGTCGATGCGGTCGAGCAGCACCTCGTCGACACCGAGGATCGTTCGGGCGATCTGCAGAGCGATCGTGACGAATCCCTGGCCGACCTCGGAGGTCGCGAACTTCAACGTCGCCGCGCCATCGGCGAGCCGGCATCGTGCGGTCGAGTAGTCGTCGAATCCCTCCGAGTACATGAGGTTCTTGATGCCGACGCCCCATCCGATACCGCGCACGATGTCACCACGGTCGGCGGTGCGGCCGGCACCCCCTGGCAGCCGCATCACGTCGAGTGCGCCGTCGCCCATCGGGAGTCCCCCGACCGGCGTGTCCGGCAACGGAAGCGCCGCGGTGTCGCGTATGCACCGCTCGACCGGTGCCACGTTGAGCACGGGCTGTCCGGTGATCAACGGGTCACCCGTGCGCATCGCGTTGCGCAAGCGGATCTCGACCGGGTCGAGGCCGCAGGCCGCGGCCAGCTTGTCCATCTGTGATTCGTGGGCGAAGCAGGCCTGCACCACACCGAATCCGCGCATCGCCCCGCACGGCAGATGGTTCGTACGAACGGCATAGCCGTCAACGACCGCGTTGGGACACCGATACGGACCCTGCGTGTGGGTCACGGCATTGATCAGCACCGCCGACGACGTCGAGGCATATGCGCCGCCGTCGAACACCATCCGCGACTCGATCTTGACGATCTCGCCTGCCGAGGTGGCGTGGTGACGCATCCAGATCGTGGCGGGGTGTCGATGGACGTGACCGAGGAAGCTCTCCGCACGGCTGTAGGCGATGCGCACCGGACGGCCGAGCCGCAGTGCGAGCAGGCACGTGTGGACCTGCAGGCTGATGTCCTCACGCGCGCCCGAACGCCCCGCCGACACCGCCGAGCACCAGACGAACCGACTCGACCGGCAGGTCGAGGCACGCGGCGATCTGGGCCCGATCCTCGTGCAGCCACTGGGTTGCGACGTGCAGCTCCACGCCCTTGGCGCCGGGATCCGGTATCGCCAGCGCAGCCTCGAGACCGAGAAACGCCTGGTCCTGCATGCCGATCTCGTAGGTGCCCTCGACGATCACGTCGCCGGTGGCCGACACGTCACCGCGCACGATCCGCTGATGACGGATGACGTTGCCGTCGGGATGGATCGGAGGATGGCTGCCGTCGATGGCCTGCTCCGGGTCGAGCAGGGCATCGAGCGCCTCGTACTGGACCACGATCGCGTCGAGGGCACGCCGACAGGTCTCGGGATGATCTGCGGCGACCGCGGCGATCGGTTCGCCGACGTAGCGCACCACCTCGGAGGCGAACACGGGCTGGTCGCGCGCAATCAGGCCGTAGTGCATCGATCCGGGTACGTCGGCAGCGGTGATCACGGTTGCGACGCCGTCGATCTGCCAGGCGGCGCTCACGTCGATCGACACGATGCGTGCGTGCGGATGCGGCGACCGCAAGGTGGCACCCCACAGGCAACCCTCAGCAGACAGATCCGAGGAGAACTCGAAGCGTCCCTGCACCTTCGCCACCCCGTCCGGCCTGGCCGCCGAGGTGCCGATCGTGCCCGGTCGTGCAGATTCGGTCGGCGTGCTGGCCCGCTCGACGATGGTCATGACCCGTCCCCTCGCCGCCGGACTGCGACCTGTTGTACGGCGTCGATGATCCGCCCGTAGCCGGTGCATCGGCAGACGTTGCCGGCCAACCCTTCGCGAATCTGTGTCTCGGTGGGTGCCGGTATCCGCTCGAGCAGGTCGTGGGCGGCCATGACCAACCCGGGAGTGCAGAACCCGCACTGCACTGCACCGGCTTCGACGAACGCCTCCTGCACGTCGGTCGGGGACTCTGGCGGTGCCACGCCTTCGATCGTGACGATCGGCTGGCCGACGGCCGATGCAGCCATCACCAGGCACGAGCACACGAGTACCTCGTCGACCATCACGCTGCACGAGCCGCACTCACCCTGTTCGCACGCCCCCTTCGCGCCGAGCAGCCCGAGTCGGTCACGCAACACGTCGAGCAGGCTCTCACCGAGCCACGAGTCGGTCACCTCACGTTCGACTCCGTTCACGTGGAGGACGTAGTGGTCGCTGTCGTGGCTCATCGCGGTCCCCTCATGCCAAGCACCTCATGCTGCCCGATCGGAACTCGACGCCCGACGTGCCAACCGCCGGGCGAGTACGCCGACGGCATGTCGTCGGTAGTCAGCACTGGCCCGATGGTCGCTGATCGGGCGGCTCGCCGCTGACACCAACGCCGCGAACCGGTCGAGGTCGGCGCTCGTGGCCACCAGCGTCGACCAGTCGAGCGTCGCTGCGAGGTGGTGCTCGGCTTCGGGGCAGCGCAGGACGGTGGGCCCGACGGACCCGAGCGCGACGGCGACCGACGATCGTGACGAATCGAGGACCACGCAGGCGCTGGCCACGGCGATCACCATCGCGTTGCGGACGCCGACCTTGGCGTACCCCTGCCAGCCCTGAATCACCGGAACCGTCACCGACACGATGAGCTCGCCGGGCGCGAGCGACGTCTGTTTGACGCCCACCATGAGATCGCCGACGGGCACGCTGCGCCGACCTGCCGCAGAGGCCACGTCGACCACCGCATCGAGCGCGCTGAGCACCGGCAGACCGTCGCCGGCGGGAGAACAGGTCCCGAGGTTTCCGCCGAGCGTGCCGGCGTTGCGGATCTGCGGTGATCCCACCGTCCTGGCGGCCTGCGACAGTGCGGGCACCATGGACGCAAGCGGACCCTCGACCATCTCGCGGTAGCTGACCGCCGCACCGATCGTCACCGACGCCCGCTGCGGGTCATGACGCCAGGAACGCAGTTCAGGGATGCGATTCACCACGACAACCGATCCTGACGGTCGGCGAAGTCCGTCGTTCACCTCCACCATCAGGTCCGTACCGCCCGCGAGCACGGTCGAGGTCGGCTCGGCGACAAGCTGCTCGACCGCCTCGTCGACGGAGGCGGGCACGTGAACGACCATGAGCCGCGACTGTACAAAACGTCAAAGCCCGTGGCGCGAACAGCCCTCTGGTTTCACGAGTTCGAAACGTGACCAACGGTGACCGTCGTTGCGACGAGCCGCACTGCTAGCTTCGCTTCGATGTCCACAGGCAGATCGGTGACCGCCGGGTCAGACCAGCCGGAGTCGGACGGGACGACGGGCGGCGGGGTCCCGGACCATGCCGTGTCAACCACATCGGAGCCGGTCGACATGCCACCAACCTCCGAAACCGCCACCTGGAACCGCGCCCTCGCTGTCGGGCTCGGGGCCTACCTCGTTTCTCGCCTGTGCGTCATCGCAGCCACTGCGGTGCGTGCCTCGCAGATCGTCGTCGACGCCCGCGCCGACGGCGAACCCGAGCCGAGTGCCGCCTCGGTGATCAGTGACGTCCTGACCTCGTGGGACGGCCGCTGGTACCTCGAACTCGCACGACGCGGCTATCCGGACTCGATCCCGCCGAACATCACGTACGAACAACTCGAAGCCCGCGCCGCGTTCTTTCCGCTGTACCCATGGACCGTGCGGGCGGCGGACGCCGTGCTCCCCGGAGGCGACACGCTCGCAGCGCTCGCCGTCAACTTCGTGCTCGGGGCCATCTCCGTCGTACTCGTCGGGCTGTTGGCGCGACGTCTCTATTCCGTCGGTGTCGCCGCCAGAGCGATGACCCTCTATGCGGTGTTCCCGGGCAGCGCGATCTTGTCGTTCGCGTACTCGGAAGCGTTGCTGATCGTTCTGGCCGCAGCCTGCCTGCTGCTGCTGCTCGACGAACGATGGCTGCTCGCAGGAATCACGGCAGCGCTGGCGACAGCGACACGACCCAACGGGGTCGCCATCGTGGCCGCCTGCGCTGTGGCCAGCTTCATCGCCATCCGGCAGCGCCGTCAGTGGTGGTCGTTGATCTCTGTCGTACTCGCCCCGCTCGGGTTCCTGTTCTTCCAGTGGTACGTCGACCACACGGCCGGCGAGTCGCGCGCCTGGTTCCGCGTGCAGCGCGAGGCCTGGTCAGAGGGCACGAGCTTCGGCGCCACCGCCGTCACGAACACGATCGGCTTCCTCACCAGCCCCCTGTCATCACCGGCTGACGCCCTGACGGCACTCACCATGGCCACACTTGTGTTCATGGTCTTCTGTGCCTGGAAGGTCCGCCTGTCATGGATCCTCGTGGCGTTCTGCGCGGTCGTCGTCGCCCTGATGCTGGTTCCCGAGACTGTCACCGCCCGCCCGCGGTTCCTGTTCACCGCGTTCCCGTTCTTCATCGCCGTCGCAGCGTGGTGGCCCGAACCGTCAGGAGACCGTGATCACCATCGCGCCAGCTGGGAGTACGCCGGCTGGGACTTCACGCTGGTGGTGTGCGGCGCCGGACTGGCAACCCTCACGGGGCTGTACGGCGCGTTCGGCGTGATTCCCTGATGACGCAGGGGCCTGCGGCGGCATCGGTACGGAGATGGCTCGGGCTCGCCATCCTGGCCATCCTCGCCTACGTCCCGGCACTTGCGAGTTCGCCCGGTCGCATGCCGGCCGACACCAAGCTCTACCTCTACCTCGATCCCGGCGGACTGCTCCAGCGGGCGTCCTCGACGTTCGAAGCCGAACAGTTCGCCGGCTGGGTACCCCATCAACAGATCGCGTATCTCTGGCCGGCGGGGCCCTGGTACTGGCTGCTCGACACCGTCGGGTTCCCCGATTGGGTGGCGCACCGGCTCTGGATCGCGACGGTCATGTTCGCCGCCGGCGCCGGCGTTCGATGGGCGGCTCGCATCCTCGGGCTCGGACCGGGCGCTGCGCTCGTGGCAGCGCTGGTCTACCAACTGTCGCCCTTCATGCTCGCCTACATCTCACGAACCTCGTTGCTCCTGCTCCCTTGGGCCGCGCTCGGGTGGATCGTCGGGCTGACGATCCGTGCCGGGGCGGCGAGCGCGCTGTCAACCGAGGGACGCAGTTGGCGTGGTCGGCTCGGCCGATGGCGTGATCCGGCTGCGATCGCGCTCGGTGGTCGCGACCATCGGCGCGGTCAACGCCACGGCGGTCGCACTGATCATCCCGGCACCGCTGCTCTGGCTCGTCCACGCTGCGTGGCAACGGTCCCTGACCTGGCGTCAGGCCACCTCAGCGGCGCTGCGCATCGGCGCCCTGTCGTTCGTCGTCTCGCTGTGGTGGATCGGCATGCTCCTGGTGCAGTCCCGCCACGGGGCACCCGTGCTGGCGTTCTCCGAGACCCTGGAGGACGTCAGCAGGAACTCCACCGGCTCCGAGGTACTGCGAACGCTCGGCTATTGGCTCTTCTACCAACGCGACCCGATCGGCCCGACCACCACGGCGTCGCTGCCGTATCTCGTCAGCCTGCGCACGATGCTCGTCAGCTATCTGGTCGTCCTGGTCGCTCTCGGCGGACTGGCGGTCGTGTCGTGGTCGCAACGGCGATATGCCGCCATGCTGATCGGCGCCGGCATCGTGCTGGCCGTCGGCGTTCACCCCATCGACTCGCCGTCACCGTTGATGTCGATGCTGGCCAACGACGATGGATCGGGTCTCGCACTCGCCCTGCGCAGCAGCACGCGAGCCGTCCCCGTGCTGCTCCTCGGCGTCGCCCTCGGCGCCGGCGCCCTGACCTCCGCGTTCCCCGGCCGTCCGCTCACAACCACCATGGGCTGGCTGACACCGAGGCGCGTCTGCGATCGCGGCGATCGGACTGCTGGTGGTGATCAACCTGCCGATCGTGAACAACCGCGGCTTCGTCGACGAGGCCATCGATCGCGACCAGGACCCGCCGACGTACTGGACCGACGCGGCCGAGCGGATCGACGGCCGCGCGGACGGTTCGCGCGTGCTCCAGCTCCCCGGCGCGGAATTCGGCAGCTTTCGCTGGGGCCACACGAACGACCAGCCGTTCGTCGGCCTCGGGTCGACCCCACTGGTCACTCGCGATCTCCTGCCGCTCGGTTCCGCAGCGGCCATGGATCTGCTCTTCGCGCTCGATGATCGAGTACAGGACGGTGTCCTGGAGGCCGACGCGGTCGCCCCGGTCGCCCGGCTGCTGGGCGCGAACACGATCCTGCTCACCAACGACATGGCCTTCGAACGGTACCGAACGGCCCGCCCGGAGATCGTCGACGCACTCCTCACCGACCCCGACGTCGACGGTCTCTCGACCGTCGAGCGGCTGGGGACGCCCGTCGCCAACAACCCCTCCGCCCCGATGATCGACCCCACGTCGTTGCTCGACGATCGGATCGGTCAGCCGATCAACCCGCTCAGCCTGATCGCGGTCGACGACGCCCAGCCGGTGATCAGGGCGAAGACGGACTCGATCGTGCTGTCCGGTTCGGGGGATGGCCTCATCGATGCCGCGGCCAGCGGACTCATCGATGGCTCCGAGGCGATCCGCTACAGCGCGTCGTTCACACCTGACGAGTTGTCGCAGGCGATCGCCGACGCCGGGATGCTGATCGTGACCGACTCGAACCGCGATCGCGCCCACCACTGGCGCGGGTCACAGGATGTTCACGGCCACACCGAACCCGGCGGCCCAGACGACGACGTGCTCGAGGCAACCGCCTCCGATCAGCGACTCGACGTCTTCGCCAACGATGACCCGTCCGTCCAGACGGTCGCGGTGCAGGACGGGCCCGTGCAGGCACAAGCGTCGTCGTACGGCGAACCGTTCGCCTACCGTCCCGAGGACCGTGCGGTGATGGCGATCGACGGTGACCGAGACACGGCATGGAGTGTCGGCGACCACGGGCAGCCCGTCGGCGAGCGCATTCGCCTCGAGGTCGACGCGCCGGGGCCGTCCTCGGTGACGCTGCACCAGATCCCACCGGCGCCGGGCGGCCGCATCATCACCTCGGTCCAGCTCACCCTGGACGACAACCGGACCTTCGATGTCGACCTCGGCCCCGAGTCCGCCACCGCCGACGGGCAGGTGCTCACCGATCCCTCGTTCGCGTCGATGCAGACACTCGAGATCGAGATCACCGGTGTGTCCTCGGGCGAGCCGACCGTCGCGGCGTCACGTTCCGGAGTCGGGTTCACCGAGATCGACCTCGGGCGGGGGCCGACGACCGAACTGATCCGACTGCCGGTCGACGCGGTGTCCGCGGTCGATGGGGCTCCGACGGCCATCGTGCTGACGCGGTTGCGGACCGATCCGACCGATCCGTGGCGTTCGGATCCCGAACCGAGGCTTCTCAGGTCATTCTCGCTCGACACCCCGCGGCAGTTCGACGCCGACATCACACTCCGCCTCGACCGCGCGGCCGACGACCACGCGATCGCCGCGCTGCTGTCGGAGGCGGACCCAGGCGCCACACCGACCGCCAACCGCCGGCTCACCGGATCGGTCGAGGCCCGTGGAACGGCGGCACTCGATGGCGACACGGAAACCGCATGGGTGACACCATTCGATGGTGCGCTCGGCGCGGCGCTCACGTTCGTGACCACCGAGCCCGTGCAGACCTTCGACCTGGTGCAGCCATCAGGGTCGTTCTCGCCGATCACCATGGTCCGACTCGACAACGGGTCGACGAGCGTCGACGTCCCGGTTGCCGCGCCGGATGCGCTCGGACGCAGCACGATCACGCTCCCGACGCCACTCGCCGCCGGGCCGACGTCGCTCACCATCACCGGGATCGAACCCCGAACCACCATCGACCGCCGATACGGCGACGTCCTCACGCTTCCTGCGGCGGTCGCCGAGGTGTCTCTCGCCGTCACCGCACGGTCCGACCTCGATGCCGGTGCGCCGATCAGCTTCGAGTGCGTCCGCGACCTCTTGACCGTCGACGGCGAACCCGTCGGGTTGTCGTTCTCGGCGACCGCCGCCTCGCTCATCGGGGGCGAGCCGATCGCCGCCGAGGTCTGCGACGGCCCGATCGCCTTCGATGCCGCCGAACACATCGTGGCGGCGACCACCCCCTCCTCGGGCCCACTGTCGGCGCTCAACGTCGATCGGATCGTGCTGCGTGACTTCGTCGTGGCTCCTGTCGAGCCCGCGAGCTCGCCGATCGGCGTGGCCGTCGAACGCGACGACCCTCGGGCGCGAACCGTCGTCGTGGAGGCCTGCCCCGACGGTTGCTGGCTCGTGCTCGGAGAGGGCTACAACGACGCGTGGGAAGCGTCGGTGGGCGGCACCGACCTCGGCGACCCCGAACTGGTCGACGGCGGCTTCAACGGTTGGTGGCTGGCTCCGAGCGATCAGCCGGTCACGGTCGAGATCCGGTGGACCGCGCAGGCGCCGGTCACCTGGGGCCTCACGATCGGCGTGATCTCTTCGCTGCTGCTCGTCCTCGTGATCGCGCTGTCGCGACGTGCGACCGCCACCGTGCTCCCGGCGCCGGTGCTCGCGATCGGCTCGAAACGAGTCGCCCCGCATGCCCTTGCTGCCGCCGCCACACTCATCGTTTCGTCGGCGGTGTTGATCTCGCCGGTCTGGGGCCTCGTCGCCGTGGCGCCGGCGGGGCTGGCGCTGTGGGCCGGTCGCCGACCGCGACCGTGGCCGGCGAGTCGGCCGCTCGAGCTGATCGGGTTGGCTGCTGCGACCGCAGTGGCCGGCAGCGTCCTGATGATCGAACGATCGCAGCGGCCGTTTCCCAATGCCGGTTGGACCCTCGAGTTCGATCATTTGAACGGTGCTGCGATCTTCGCGGTGCTCGTGCTGACCGTCGGAGCGATGTTCGGTTCCGACGCCGAACCGGAGCCGGCGATGTGAGCGCGACAGCGTCTCCCCGGTTCACACACGAGCGAATGGGCCACGTGCCAGCGCTCGACGGCATCCGCGGTCTTGCGGTCCTCGCCGTCATCGCCCACCACCTCGGGCACCTTCGCGGCGGCTACCTCGGCGTCGATGCGTTCTTCGTCCTGTCAGGATTCCTGATCACCGGGCTGCTGGTCGACGAGATCAGATTCGGCTCCGGCGGGTCAGCCCACGGAGACGGCCGCATCGATCTCGGTCGGTTCTGGACCCGGCGCGTCAAGCGGCTCTTTCCTGCACTGGCTCTCGTCGTCGTGGTGGTCGTGCTCGTCGAGTCGTTCGTCATCACCGACGCCCGTCCGTCGCTACGAGGTGAGGTCCTCTCGGCGCTGCTCTACGTCTACAACTGGAACGCCCTCGTCGACGAAATCGACTACTGGAGCTCGTTCGCGTCGCCGTCACCACTTCAGCACATGTGGTCGCTCGCGATCGAGGAGCAGTTCTACCTCGTGTGGCCACTCGTCGTCGTGGGGGTGATCTGGTGGGTCCGACGGCGGGCCTCACACCGGGCGCCGGGCGGGAAGGCGGACCCGTCGGTCTGGGTCGACCGATCGGTGGTCGGTATCGGGGCGACCGCTGCGGTCCTCGCTGTCAGCTCGGTGGTGATCGCCCAGATCGTCCACGATCCGGCCAATCTCTTGCGGGTCTACTACGGCACCGACACCCGCATCGCAGCGATCCTGTTCGGCGCGACCGCCGCAGTGGTGATCAGACTGCGCCCACCTCTCGCAGCGGACCGCCAGCGGGTGGCCGGACTCGTGGGCCTCGCGTTGCTCGTTCCACTCGCCGTCGCCTGGATCGCGCTCGACGGGACGTCATCGGCGCTGTACCGAGGCGGGTTGGTCGTCACGGGAATCGGCGTGACCCTGGTGATCGCCGCCTGTGTGCTCGCCCCCGACTCGTTGCTCAGCCGCATGATGTCGATCGGCCCGCTGCGCTGGGCGGGCCTCGTCAGCTACGGGCTGTACCTGTGGCACTGGCCCATCATCGTGTGGGTCGACACGGAACGCACCGGGCTGGACGGACTCAGCTTGGCGGCGCTCCGCCTCGCCCTCACGATCGGCGTGACGCTGATCTCCTACTTCTTCGTCGAGCAGCCGATCCGCATGTCGACGATCGGCAAAGGTCGCTCTGCGCAGTTCGCGCTCGCCACGCTGGTCGGACTCATCGTCTTCACGGTCGTGGCCGTCCCCGGCGACCGCGATGACCAGCCGAGTGCGGGCACCCGATCGACCGTTCCGATCCCGGCACCGCCGACCATGCCCGCCGACGTCGACGAGGATTCGACGACCAGCACCGATCCGACCGACAGCCCCCGCCGCCCGCTCGAACGCCTGATGGTCGTCGGCGACTCTGGGGCGTACTTTCTCGGGGAGGCACTCGCCGAGTCGTCCCCGGAGAACGTCGTCATCCTGCCCCGCGGCGTCGTCGGCTGCGGCATCGCAAACATCGGCGGTGGAGCGTGGACCGATGACGGAACATTTCTTCCCGATCCGCCGGGGTGCGAGAACTGGCCGACCGAGTGGGCATCCGACGTCGAAGCATTCCAGCCGGACCATGTCCTGATCGTGCTCAGTTGGCCGGGGATCGGCGACCGAGAGATCGACGGTGTACGACGGCACCCGTGCGAGCCGGAGTTCGACGCCATGTACACGGAACGCGTGTCGCTGGCAGTCGAGGCGGCAGGATCGACCGGCGCCGACGTCGTCGTCGCGACGGCACCGTATTATGTCGGTGCGGGAAGCGACACCCTTCCGCGGGACCGCATCGACTGCCTCAATCGCGTGATGACCTCGACTGCTCTCGCCAACGACGGCACCGTGCTCGAACTCGCGGAGTGGACGTGCCCCGACGGCGAGTGCCGGCTCACCGACAACGGTGCAACACTGCGGCCCGACGGCTTGCACTTCGACGGTCCCGGCGCCCAGATCGCCGCCGAATGGATCCTCGAGGAGCTCGGATCCGCCGAGCCCCCGACCGGTGCGGACTGAGCTGTGGCCACCGCACGGCTCTCGTATCTTCCGGCCCTGGATGGGCTCCGAGCGGTCGCGGTCACCCTCGTGGTCGCCTACCACCTCGATTTCGGGTGGGCCCGGGGTGGGTTCCTGGGCGTCGACCTCTTCTTCGTCATCTCGGGGTTCTTGATCACGACACTGCTGATCCAGGAACACGACGGGACCGGCCGCATCTCACTGGGCTCGTTCTGGACCAGGCGCTTCCGACGTCTCGTGCCGCCACTCGTCGTGATGATCGCCGCCACGGTCGCGGCGACACGCCTGTACGGACTACCCGAGCAGTGGTCCTCGATCCGGTGGGATGCCGCGGCTGGAGTCGGCTACGTCGCCAACTGGCGCTTCGTGCTCGCAGACCAGAGCTACTTCGCGACCCTGTTGGGTCCGAGCCCGTTGCGTCACACCTGGTCACTGGCCGTCGAGGAACAGTGGTACGTCCTGTGGCCCGCGGTGGTGGTTGGCCTCCTCCTGCTCGCGACGCGGTCCACCTGGGGCCGGCGGGCCCCGATCTTGCTGATCGCCGGTGGCGCCGTCGCATCGGCGATCCTGATGGCCGCGCTGTACGACCCGGCCGATCCGACACGCGTGTACTTCGGAACCGACACGCGCGCCCAGCAACTCCTGGTCGGCGCCGGCTTGGCCTGGCTGTTGTCACGGCACCGGTTCCCGAGCGCCACATCGAGCAGTCCTCTGCGTACGACCGCGGTCATGGCTGTGTTCGTCGGATTCATCGCGATCGCCACCACCACGTCCGACGAGGCGCCGTGGCTGTACCACGGCGGCTTCCTCGTCGTCTCGTTGCTGTGCGCTGTGATCGTCTGGGCCGTCGCCGACCACGCCGGTCCCCTGCCGTGGTTGGGCTCTGGTCTCCTGGTCTGGGTGGGCACCAGGTCGTACGGCATCTACCTGTGGCACTGGCCGGTGATCGTGTTCGTCGGCCCACCCATGGGCATCGAACTCCCACGGCTGGTACTCGCGACGCTCCAGGTCGCACTGACGATCGCGCTCGCCGAGCTCAGCTTCCGCATCATCGAACGACCGATCCGGGGATCGACGCTGCGTCCAACCGTCCTGATCGGCGGGTGGACGGCCGTCTCGGTGGTGACCGCGCTCGTGGCGGTGGTGATTCTGGTCCCGCCACAGGGCCGGTCGCTGACCGTCGCTGAGGTCGTCCGGCCGAGCACCACCACGGCGACGAGCACGACAGTGGCGACCACGGCGCCCGATGCAGGAGACTCCGTGCCCGCCCCGACGGTCACGACGACGGTCGTTCCGGAGGTGACGACGGTGCTCGTACTCGGGGATTCCACTGCCCTCACGCTCGCGTTGCAGCGCTCGATCGACCTCGGGCCGACATGGAACGTGCAGACGTTCGCCAGACTCGGGTGCTCGATCGCCGGCGGGAATCCCGTTGACGTCGGATCGAGCACGGCCATTGTCCAAGGTGACGAGTGCAGCGTCTGGCGGAGCGAATGGGCCGACGCCCACGCACAGGTCGAGCCCGACATCGCGATCATCATGGTCGGCGCTTGGGAAGTGCTCGACCACCGAGTCGACGGCGTCGACATCAAGTTCCCCGATCCCGCATGGTTCGATCTGGTGCGCGGAGCGATCCGCGACGCCATCGCCATCGCGGGGGCCGACGACACAGCCGTCGCTCTCCTGGCCTTGCCGTGCATGCAGCAGTCGACGGACGCCGCCATCCCTGCTCAGGCCCGAAACGACGAGACCAGGGTGGCCGCCTTCAACTCGATCCTGCGAGACGAGGCGGCAAGCGACCCGAACGTGCACGTCATCGAACTGCAGGATCGGCTCTGCCCCGACGGCGTCTACCTCGACGAGGTCGATGGTGCACCGGTTCGCTACGACGGCGTCCACGTGTCGACGGAGGGCGCGGACTACGTGTGGCCGTGGCTCGTCGACGAGCTCAGCTCGCTCGTTCGGCCGCTCTCGGCGGACGCAGACGGGCCCACAGATACGAACCCAACGCCTCCACGGTGATCGCCGCTCCGAGAACGATCACCACCTCGGCAGGGATGCGAAAGCGCGGGATGCCGTAGAACGCAGCGATCACCAGTACGGAGAGTCCAGCGGTCAGCAGCGCGGGCCACCGCGCTTGTCGGCTCGGCCAGCGCCACCATCCCCAGACGGCGAGGGGAGTCAAGATCCAGTACTGCCACAGCCCGACGTTGCTGGCCCACTTCTCGCGACCCTCGCCGGTGTTCAACCACGTCGTGCCGGTCGTGTCCCAGACACTCAAGCCACGAGCCAGTCGCGCCGCGACGACACCGGGAACCTCGCCGCGGTTCTCGGCGATGAAGTCGAATGCATAGTCGCGGTAGAGCACGGAGCGCTCCGACTGGTCCGCGTCCGGTGGTACCTCGACCAGGTCAGCACACTGGACCGCCCAGAACCCCTTCCCCGGACCGAAGTACGTATCGGGGCAGTTCGCACCGATCAGCGTCAGACCATCCTGTGTCGAGATCAGCGTGGTCTCCTCGAAGCGCACCTGATTGCGGATCACCCACGGTGCCAGCACGAGCACGCACACTCCCCCGGCCATTGCCAGATGTCGCAACCGAATCGACCATCCCGTCGGCTCCCGGACGATCAACGTCAGCGGCACCACGACAAGCGGCCCGAGCAGCAGCAGCTCGGCACGCGCCAACCCGGCGAGACCGAGCGCGACGCCGATTGCCACGGCAGCCCACGTGCTGCGACGGAGGTCGTACACGTAGACCGCCAGGAGCACGGCGACGACCCCGGCAGCTGCGAACGTCTCCGACATCATCAACCCGTCGTTCATCCACAGGTTCGCGTAGACCGCGGCGATCAGCGCCGCTACCAGAGCGATTCGCCGACCGAACAGCCAGCGCGCCAGCACTCCGATGCCGGCCACGACGAGCATCCCATAGACGGCCATCAACAGACGCTGAGCCAGGAACGGGTTGTCGTTGGACCACGACACCGGAGCGAGGAGGAGCGCCGTCAGCGGAGCGTGGTCGGCCGCGTACCGTCCCTCGATGAACGGGTCGGCGAACCATCGGCCGTTCGCAATCATCATCGCCTGGTACGAGTAGTAGATCTGGTCGCCGAGCAACTCCTCGCCGCGCTTGGCCCCGAGCACGTAGACGACGCGCAGGACACCTGCGAAGGCAACGATCGAACCGAAGACGAGACGGAACGTGCGGCGGCCCATCTCACCCGATTCGGAACCGGTCATGACCAGCGAAGCGCGCGCCCGACACCGGAGTACTTGACGATGCACGACACCGCGCGGACCCCGTCCTTCCACCCGATCTTCTTGCCGTCAGCGTACGTACGTCCCGAATACGAGATCCCCACTTCGAAGATGCGCAGCCGTTGGTGCGCGAGCTTCGCCGTCACCTCGGGCTCGAAACCGAAACGATCCTCCTCGATGTCGATCGCCTGGATCACCTCGCGGCGGAACGCCTTGTAGCAGGTCTCCATGTCGGTCAGGTTCAGGTCGGTGAACATGTTCGACATCAGTGTGAGGAGCCGGTTGCCGAGACTGTGCCAGAAGTACAGCACCCGGTGAGGCCGACTCGACACGAACCGTGACCCGTACACGACATCGGCACGGTCGTCCTCGAGCGGCGCCATCAACTCGCCGTACTCGGCGGGGTCGTACTCGAGATCGGCGTCCTGCACGATGACGTAGTCGGCGGTCGCCGCTGCGAAACCCGTGCGCAGCGCCGCCCCCTTGCCCTGGTTGTGCTCGTGGAAGATCACGCGGACCATCGGGTCGGACACCTCGGCGAGAATCTCCCTGGTGCCATCGGTCGATCCGTCGTCGACGACGATCACCTCGGCCACCCACGGTGACGCCAGGACGCGTCGGAGGAGTTCACCCACCGTCGTCGCCTCGTCGTAGCACGGCACGACCACGCTGAGACATTGCCTTGGCGCTGCAATCATCGAGATCGGACGATAACCCCTGTACGTTCGCACCGATGATTCGCCCGGTGCGCACCGTGACCAGCTGGAGCGTCGCCCGCCAGGACCGGGCAGTCGCGGCACTCCTCGCGGTCGCGGCCTACGTCCCGATGCTGTTGACGTCGCCGGGCCGGGTCAGCGCCGACACCAAGACCTACCTCACCGTCGATCCAGGGGCGGTGCTTCGACAGGCGACGACGATGTGGGACCCATCGGTCGGCGCCGGCACGGTCCCACACCAGAACATCGGGTACCTGTTCCCCCTCGGACCGTTCTACTGGCTGATGGATGCTGCCGGCATCCCCGACTGGCTCACCCAACGCGTCCTGTGGGGCACGCTCGTCTTCGCCGCCGCGTACGGGGCCTACCGGCTGCTGCGCTGGCTGGGTTGGGCGCCGATCGCCGCGGTCGTCGCCGCATTCGCCTACGGGTTCAGCCCGTACGTGCTCAGCTACCTCGCTCGACTGTCGGTGATTCTCGGACCGTGGGCAGCGCTGCCGTGGATGATCCTCCTCGCGGCGAAGGCGGCGAGGACGCGTTCGTGGCGACCGGCCGCCCAGTTCGCGCTCGTGGTCGCCGTCGTGGGAAGCGTGAACGCCACCGCGCTCGTCCTCGCCGGCATCGGCCCGATCGTCTGGCTCGTGGCAGACGTTGCCGCGGGGCGCGTGCGTCTGCTCGCTGCCGCCCGCGGTGCAGCACGGATCGCCGTGTTGAGCATCGCCGTGTCGCTCTGGTGGATGGCCGCATTGCGGATCCAGGGAACCTATGGCATACCGATCCTGCGGTACACCGAGACCTACCAGGCGGTCGCCGGAGCCAGCACTCCGACCGAGCTGATCAGGGGCCTCGGCTACTGGTTCTTCTACGGGGGTGACCGGCTCGACACCTGGGTAGGGCCGTCATTGCCCTACCTGGACCGCTCAGTGGTCATCGGCGCGGGGTTCGCGATCGCCGCACTCGGGCTGTTCGGGTTCTTGCGCTCGTTCGTGGGCCGTGCGAGCACCGCCGGCCTCCTGCTGGTCGGGCTGGCTGTCAGCGCTGGCGCGGCACCGCTCGACAACTCGACGCCCTACGGTCGCCTGTTCGAATGGTTCGCCACCGAGACCACCGCTGGGCTCGCCCTTCGTTCGACACCGCGAGCGGCCCCGCTGATCGTGTTGGCGTTGGCCATCGGCTTGGCGTCGAGCACCGAGTGGCTCCGCACGCGGGTGCGCAGCCGTTCGGCCGCGCGATGGGATCTGCTCGCGCCGCTCGGCGCGGTTGCTCTCATCGGCGTCCAGCTCTTTCCGTGGTTCACCGGTGGCGCATTGACCCCGCCGCTGCTGCGCGACGAACAACTCCCCGAACACCAGACCGAGCTGGCCGAGTGGCTCGACGCGAGCGGGAGCGATGGGCGCGTCTACGAGCTTCCCGCCGCCGATTTCGCGGCGTACCGCTGGGGCGGGACCGTCGACCCCGTCCTTCCCGGCCTGATCGACCGGCCGTACCTCGCCCGCGAACTTGTTCCCCAGGGAGGCGCCGCAACCGCCGATCTGCTCAATGCGTTCGAACGACGGCTCCCCGAAGGTTGGTTCGAACCGGAGACGCTGGAACCGATCGCACGCCGTTTCGCCGCAGAAACCGTCGTCACGCGCAACGATCTCGAATACGAGCGGTACCGGCTGGCGCGTCCCGGCCAGCTCTGGACCGACGTGACGACTGCCCTCGGCGAGCCGGACCACGCAGGACCCGTCGTGACCGACACCCCTCGCATTCCGGTCCTCGACGAACGCACTCTCGCCCGTCCCGACGCCGCCGACGAGTTCCCAGTCGTCGCGGCGTTCGATCTCGCCCCTGCGCCCCCTGCGACGTCGGTCTCGGCGTCGTCACCGATCATCCTCGCCGGCAGCGGCGACGGGGTCGTCGATCTCGCCGGCGCACGGCTGCTCGATCCCGATCGTCCGCTGCTGTATGCGGCCACACTCGACGACCTCGGTCGCGCCGGTGCCCTGGATCCGGCCATGTTCGGCACCGATCCGTGGTGGGTGTTCACCGACACCAACCGCAAGCAGGGCCGTCGCTGGTCGACGGTGTCGTCGAACCTCGGCGGGCTCGAAGCCGATGGTCCGCTGCAACTCGACGACGACCCGGGTGACAATCGACTCGAACTGTTCGGCCCTGGCGACCAGCGGTTGACACGGGCGACGCCACGACGCGGACTTCGCCGACGTCCGCGCCAGCTACTACGGCAACCGCATCGCCTACACCCCGGAGGACGCACCGTGGTTCGCGACCGACGGCGACCCGTCGACGGCGTGGCGCGCCGCCGTCTTCGAACCCACGGTGGGACTCGTCTGGGAGGCCGACCTCACCGCACCGGTGTCGTCGCCGACGGTGACCGTGCTGCAACCGACGACCGGGGCCACCGATCGGTACATCACCGAGATCCGCATCAGTCTCGACGACACCGTGTCGTTCGACGCCACCCTCGACGAGCGATCACGGGTCGCTCCAGGCCAGGCGATCGAACTTCCCAGATCGACCGTTCGAGATCGCTGCGTATCGAAGTGCTCGCCGACAACGTCGGAGAACTCAGCAACTACGCAGCCCAGCCCGGCGTGGGACTCGCCGAGGTGACGATCGCTGGTCTCAGCGACGACCGAGCCGTGGACGTTCCCGGGTTCGATGCGTTCGAGTTCCTGCCACCGGACGCTCCCCTGTCGCAACGCCTCACGTACGTGCTCGACACGCGAGCGAATCGACCCGGCGACGGCGAATCGCACGGCACCGGAGCCCCGCATGGTACGACGCATCGACGTCGCCCAGGAGCGCTCGTTCGACCTGGTCGGTGAGGTTCGTCTCGCCGGTGATGCCTCCGAGGCGACCCTCCTCGCCGCGCTCGACGACGACCAGATCGGTCATCGCTGACCAGCGGTTACGCGGCAATCCGGCCGCTCGGGGTGCCAGCGCGTTCGACGGTGACCCGACCACCGCCTGGCAGACCCCATTCGACGATGCGGTCGGCTCGACCGTCAGGTTCGATGGCGGGCCGTCGTCGCTCGACAACGTCACGGTGTCGTGGCTCGACGACGAACGGCACTCGGTCCCGACGCAGCTGACACTCAACGCCGCCGACGGGTCGGTCAGGATCCTCGACCTCCCGGCTCGGGAGCCGATCGATGGACTCGCATCGGCCACGATCGACGATCGACCCCGTCGACGCGACGAACCTCTCGGTGACCGTCAGCGAGATCGACGCCCGGACCACGCCGGAAGACTTCTCCGGACTGCCGCGGGTCCTTCCCGTCGGCTCGCCGAGATCGAACTCGGCGCTGCCACGCCCGTCGCACGCAACGCCGACGAGGAGCTCGACGCGTCATGCCGCGACGACCTCGTCTCTCTCGACGGCGAACCGATCCCCGTGCGGCTGGTCGGGACCCGCGGCGACGCGCTCGCCAGATCCGAGCTGCGGATGGAATCCTGCGACCCGATCCGTCTGACGTCCGGCACCCACCGTCTCGACGCGGCGTCCGGCACGCAGACCGGATTCGACATCGACCGTGTCATCCTCGACAGCGCGGTCCCCTCACCCGTCACCGCTGCGACCGCGCCTGCACCGACGACGACGATCGACGAGAACGCACGGACTGCCTTCGAACTCACCGTCGGTCCGTCCGCCGAGCCCACCTGGCTCGTGCTTCAGCAGAGCTGGAACGCCAGGGTGGACGGCACGCTCCGACGGGCAGGATCTGGGCGAGCCCGTGCTGATCAACGGCTTCGCCAACGCGTGGCTGCTCCCAGCGTCGACCGACGCCTCGTGAGATCGTCCTCGACTGGGCCCCGCAGAGAACGGTGACCGTCACCCTGTGGCTCTCGCTCGCGGCCGGGGTCATCGTCCTGGCGCTCGCCATCGGCCTGCGCCGCCACCGTGAGGATCGGGTCGAGGTCAGCGAGGGCCGTCGACTCCCGCGCCTGGCGCTCGGCATCGGCCTCGTGTTCGCGGTCGTCGTGTTCGCCGGCCCGCTCGTGGCCCTCGCCGCTGCCGCGATCGCAGCAGCGAGCCTCCGATGGCGCTGGATGCCTGTCGTGGTCGTTTCGATCTGCCTCGGGGTCGTCGGTTTGGGCATCGCCGCCCTCGAGGGGCGCTACGACTTCCCGGCTGCCCCGGACTGGCCATCGCGTTTCACCTGGGCTGCGCCGATCGTCTGGCTCGCGGTCGCCACCGTCGTCATCGCTGCCCTCCTCCCGGCCATCGCCCGTTCGGCGCCGGCGACCGATGAGGCCGACGTCGGGCCGATCGAGCAGTAGTGTCTTCGACTCGTGCGCACCCTGATCATCGTGCCGACCCACAACGAGGCGGCAAACATCGGCGAGGTCCTCGATCGCCTCGACCAGCATGTGCCGACGGCGGACATCCTGGTGATCGACGACGCTTCCACCGACGAGACCCGAGCGATCGTGCGTGCTCGTCAGCGGGACGACGGCAACCTCCGACTCGTCGAACGAGAGAGCAAGAGCGGGCTGGGTGACGCCTATCTCCACGCGTTCGCTCTCGGTCTCGACGAGGGCTACGAGGCACTGGTCGAGATCGACGCCGACCTGTCGCACGACCCTGCCGTCCTGCCGACAATGCTCGGCGTCGCCGAGCACGGCATCGCCCTCGTCATCGGTTCGCGCTACATCCCGGGCGGGTCGGTCATCGGCTGGCCTCGCCGACGGACCTGGCTATCACGTTGGGGCAACCGGTACGCCGCGATCGTCCTGGGTCTCGCGGTCAACGACGCCACAGCCGGCTACCGCGTCTATCGGGCCGAAGCGCTGCGGAGAATCGGACTCGACGGGATCCGGGCGGATGGATACGGATTTCAGATCGAGATGACCTACCGAACCGTCGAAGCCGGACTGAGCGTGGTCGAGATCCCGATCGCTTTCCGCGACCGCGTCGCGGGGACGTCCAAGATGCACCGCGGCATCGTGGTCGAGGCGTTCTGGTTGGTCACGATGTGGGGACTCAGCGACATCGTCACCTTCCGCCGTGCCCGCCGTTCGTACCGGTCAGTGCCCCCGAGCCTCACCGACAGCCGACCCGAGTAGGTCCAGTTGGCGGGCGGCGACTGCGGTCCACGACAGCCCCTGAGCGTGGACGATTGCGGCGCGGCCCATCGTCTGACGCCGGTCGTCGTCGAGCAGGAGCGAGGCCACGTCGGCACCGAGATCGGCCACGTCGGCGACCAGCACGCCGGTGTCGCCATCGATGCAGGAACCCCGGTGTCCGGCGATGTCGGTCGCGACGCAGGGGGTTCCGCACGCCCCGCCCTCCGTCAGTGACATCCCCCACCCTTCGGCGTGGGACGCACTCACGACGAGCCACGCCCGTCGGTAGGCGTCGACCAGTTCGTCGTCGCTCACCCGTCCCCGTCGGTCGACCCAGCCGGCCGCATCGTGGTCCTCGATCCAGCCGTCCACCAGTGCCCGGTCGGGCCCGTCACCGACGAGTTCGACCGTCAGTGACGGAACACTGCGGCGAGCCTCGGCGAGCGCGTCGAGAGCGAGCCGTTGGCGCTTCACCGGGGCCAGCCTCCCGACAACGACGACATGAGGATGATCCGCCCGCCGGGCCGGATCGGGCGTGAAACGTTCGTGAACCCCGGGAGGGATCACGGTCAGCCGGTGGCGCTCGATACCGAGCCCCTCGATCTCGTCGGCGGACGATTCCGACAGCGTGGCAAACCGGCTGCGCCGGTAGAACAGCGGCGCGAAGCGGGTCTCGACGAACCGACCGAGCGCATCGAACGGCCGGGGCAGCGCCTCGGCCCACATGTCCCGATGCACGTGATGCATCCACACCAGTCGACGCCGGGGCGCCCACAACGGCCCGAACCATGGCACCCCGTTCCAGATCTCGATGGTCGCCGTGTCGCTGGGTCGGCGACGCACCAGCTGGCGCAGCGCCACCCGGGCGAACACGTCGTGGCGACCGCCGCGCTGGATGACCCGGTAGCCGTTGCGGACGAAGTCGCGCGACGAGTCACGGGTGGAGGTGCGGTGCACGACGTCGACGCCGACCTCGGCCCACCGCCGAAAGATCTCGTCGGCGTGGAGCTCCG
Source organism: Ilumatobacteraceae bacterium (assembly GCA_963698435.1). Taxonomy (GTDB): domain Bacteria; phylum Actinomycetota; class Acidimicrobiia; order Acidimicrobiales; family Ilumatobacteraceae; genus Sva-07. The sequence continues at coordinate 426,983 of CAVOQV010000007.1, forward strand.
AGCCGCCCGCGTCGGGGTCATCGAGGTCGCGCCACGCATAGCTCTCCACGCGCCGGACACCAGCGCTGCGCAGACGCGCTGCCGCTGCCGCCAGATCCGCGTCGCTCACGGGACGCAGATCGTTCATCGGTCGAGCTTGCGCCACACCGCGCCAGGGGCATACCGCAACAGCCCGAACACGATCTGCAGGATGCCCGGCACCCACACCACGCTGCGCCCACGGCGAAGGCCCTCGACCACCGCCGTCGCGACGTCGTCGACGTCGGCAGAGAACGGCGCCTCGGGCATCCCGGCGGTCATCGACGACCGCACGAAACCGGGACGGACCGTCAGCACGCGAGCACCCGAGCCGTGGAGCAGGTGACCGAGCCCCGTCGCGAAGGCATCCTGGCCGGCCTTGGTCGATCCGTAGACGAAGTTCGACGCGCGCTGTCCTCACACCGGCGACACTCGACAGCACCACGAGCGCTCCGTGCCCCTGGCTGCGCAGACGGTGGGCAACAGCGAGACCCGTGGAGACGGCGCCGACATAGTTCACCCGTGCCAGATCGGCTGCTGCCACCGGATCGTCGAGGCCGGGTGCACCAAGTTGCCCGAATGCCTGGATGACGACGTCGAGATCGCCGTAGCGGTCGGCGACGTCGGCGATCAACTCCTCGTGGCGCTCGACGTCGGTTGCGTCGAACGCCACGGTCACGACCTCGGCCGTACCGAAGCTCAGCGCTTCGAGATCGATGTCGTCGGGATCGCGTACCGCGAGGACCACGCGGCGCAGCGCCGGTGAGACGAGCGCCGACACGATCGCCTGCCCGATGTCGCTGGTTCCGCCGAGAACGAGCACGGTCTGGGGTTGATGGACGGCATTGTTCACGATGTGATCCTGTCAGGAAGAAGCGGTCAGTACAGATCGAGGCGTCGGGCCTGGTCGCTGATCCAACGGCCCGTGGGATCGACCGTTCGCCGGATCTGCAGCCACTCGTCGAGTCGCGGGTAGCCGGCTCGGATGATCTCGGGCGTCGCAGTGGCGTCCTTGGCCAGGTAGTGACGTCCACCGGCAGCGAGGACCATCCGGTCGAGCTCGCCGACCAGGCCGCCCAGCCCGGCGACGCCGGCGGGCAGATCGAGCGTCAGCGTCCACCCGGGCGTCGGAAAGCTGAGAAGCCCCCCACTCTCGGGTCCGAACCGCTTGAGCACGGCCAGGAAGCTGGCATGACCGGATGCCGCAACGGTGGCCACGATCGTGCGCAACGTCTCGACCGCATCAAACGGCACGACGAACTGGTATTGCAGGAAGCCGGCGCGCCCGTAGAGCCGGTTCCAGTCGCCCACCATGTCGAGTGGGTGGAAGAAGCCGGTGATCGATTCGAGACCGAGATGCGAGGTCGGCGCCTTTCGGTACCAGAGTTCGTTGAAGGCGCGCACCGCCAGACGATTGAGCACGTTCGGTACCCCGGGCGGCACCGCGGCGAGGCCCGACGGAGAGAACGCCAACGGATCGGCCCCGGCGGCGGGATCTTCGGCAACGAGTTGGTCGTAGCTCGCGTGGTCGCCGCGGGTGAGCACGGCGCGGCCGAGGTGGGCGCCGGTCGCGACCATGTCCACCCATGCCACGGAGTACCGGTGAAGGTGGTCGCCGGACTCCATCCGCTCCAGGAGACTGTCGAGATTCGGTACCCGCTCGGTGAGCACGAGGCAGCGACTCGTCTCGATCGGGAGCAGCCGGACCGTGGCGTCGATGACGATCCCGGTCAGGCCCATGCCACCGATCGTGGCCCACCACAGCGAGGGGTCGGTCACCTGCGTGATCGTTCGACGGGAGCCATCGGCGAGCAGGATCGTCATCGCCTCGACGTGCGCGCCGAACGAACCGTCGGTGTGATGATTCTTGCCGTGGATGTCGCTCGCGATCGCGCCGCCGATCGTGACGAACCGCGTCCCCGGCGACACGGGCACGAAGAATCCGCGTGGCACGACATGGCGGAGCAGCTCGTCGAGGCTGACACCGCCGCCGACGCGCACCGTCGCGGCGCGCGGATCGAGCAGAATCGGTCCGGGAGCGAGTCGGATGACGGTGCCGCCCCCGTTCTGCGCCGGGTCCCCGTAGGCCCGGCCGAGTCCTCGGGCGATGATCCCACGCGGTTCGGCGAGCGCCTCGATGGCGTCGGCGGTGAGCTCGTCGGGCTCCGCGTCGACGATGGTCGCTGCTGACGGCGACGTACGGCCCCAGCCGGACACTTCGAGCTGACGGCTCCGCATGACGGATCAGTAGGGCCAGTCGGGCACGGGGCGACCCAACCGCCCGAGCACCTTGCCGAGGCCGAGCGTCAACGCGATCTTGAGCGCGACGTTCTTGGCGAACCACGGCAACTGAGCGAGCTGACGACCCGCGTTCTCGGCACGGGCACCGAATCCACCGCTGAGATCGGCGGAGTAGATCGTCATCGAACGAGATCGACCGACGTAGCGGAAGCGGGAACCGATCACCAGTTCGCGCAGGATCGCCAGGGTCACACCGATCGAGGAGAACGAGTCGTGAATCAGCAAGGTGCCGCCGTCGGACACCCGGGCGCCCCAGTCACGGATGTCTGCACGAGCAGGCCCGTACCGATGGGCCCCGTCGATGTAGAGAACGTCGATCGGCGCGTCGACCTCGGCGAGGGCCACATCGGAGAACTTGCGGACGTGACGAACCCTGTCGGCGACGCCGGCCCGTTCGAGGTTCGCGAGGAAGACCGCGTGATCGTCGGCAGCAGCGTCGGCGTAACCGTCGATCTCCTGGGGGCCGCGGTCGTTGCCGGCGTGCGGGTCGATGGCGACCACCGACACGTCGGGAGGCGCGGCACTCGCCAACACGATCGTGGATCGGCCCTGGAAGCTGCCGATCTCGACGATCGTGCCACCGGCTGGACACCGGCGTGCGGCGTCGTAGAGCGTTGCTGCCTGACCGGGCGACATCCACCCATCGACATCGGCGACGCGGGCGACGACGGTGACGAGATCGGGCGGCGCGGAACCGAGCGAGTCAGGAGACATAGACGGCGAGACCATAGACGACAATCCAGCAGATCCCCAGCCAAATCAGCACGCGATCGCTCGTGAGCACCTCTTCTGGAGCAGCTCCCTGCCCCTGATCGAGCACGAGTAGATAGCGCAGCAGTGCCATCAGCATCGGCACGATCGACAGCTCGTACAACGGCCAGTCGCTCGACGAGGCAGCACTGGTCTCGAACGCCCACACGCAGTAACTGATCAGCACACCCGCGAGGCTGACGGACAGCAGCATCCGCAGGTACCCGATCGAGTACACCTCCAGTGTCGCTCGTGTCTGCGCCGTTGATCCGACTTCGTTCAGCTCCGCGTACCGCTTGCCGACCACGATGAACAGTGACCCGAACGTGATGCACAACACGAACCAGCGTGACATCGGGACATCGACGGCCACGGCTCCAGCGGCGGCGCGCAAGACGAAGCCGGCGGCCACGGTGACCACGTCGACCACGGGCACATGCTTGAGGTGCAGGGTGTATGCGATCGTGATCACGATGTATGTCGCGACCACGGCCACCGTCTGCCAGCGCCCGGTCGCCGCGGCGAGCGCGAGGGCGATGATCGGGAAGAGCACGCCGGCGAAACGCGCCACCCCGATCGACAACTCCCCAGACGCGATCGGGCGGTTGCGCTTGGTCGGGTGACGGCGGTCGGCCTCGACATCCAGGAGGTCGTTCCAGATGTAGATGCCACTGGCGGCGAAACAGAACGATGCGAATGCGATGAGCGTCAACACCAGGTTGTCGCCCTCGTCGAGCACGCCGGCAGCCCCGGGTGCAGCGAACACGAGCACGTTCTTGAGCCACTGCTTGGGGCGCGACTCGCGCAGCAGAGCGCTCAGCACGGCGTTCCCCCGTGATCGGTCTCGTCGCGGTTCATGGCGCCGGTGACGGTAGTGGGCGGCGGTGTCCGGGACGGGTATCTCATTGCGGCATCGAACCTCGACCGACCCAGTGCGCCTCGTCGGCATCGGCCAGCAGTTCCCGGTCGCCTCGCGAGTCGCCATAGGCACTCAGGTGGACCGCGGTTCGTCCTCCGGCGTGACGGTCGAGCCACTCGTGGAGTCGTACGACCTTCTCGGGCCCCCGACAGTTCGGTCCGTCCAACCGACCCGTGAGCATCCCGTCGTCATCGACATCCAGCCGGACGGCCAGGACTTCGTGTGCCCCCAGCAGCGACGCGAGCGGACGCAGGTACACCTCGAACGAGGCCGACACCAACACCACCGTGTCCCCGTCGTCGACATGCCGTCGCAGCGATTCGACCACCGACGTTCGCAGCCTGCGGTCGTAGATTTCTCGGGCGAAGACCTCGCCATCGGCCTCGACCGCCTGGACCGGCAGTCCGCGAAACGTCGCGACGGCGCTCGCCTCCTTGAGGGCATTGCGGTCGCGTCGCAGCGTTGCGGTCACCAGGCCGAGCGGCGACTGCAGCATTCGTCCCACCAGCGTCGGCGTCCCGACGGTTCTGCGGAGGAAGGGCACGACGCAGTCGGTGGTCGTCAGCGTGCCATCGACGTCGAAGGCTGCGACCCGCGGCCGGCTGTCGCTGCCGATGCTCGAGGTCACGTCCGATGGGCCGGGATCGCCGCCAGGGCGTCCCAGTAGCTCGGCCAGCTCTTCGACACGACTGACGGGTCGACGATCTCGATCCCGTCGACGACGAGCCCGAGGAGACCGAAGGCCATCGCCAGGCGGTGATCGTGATGGGTCTCCAGCTGTGCTCCATGGAGAAGGTCGGTTGGCTCGATCAACAGACCATCCGGCTCGACACGGACCAGCGCCCCCGTCTTGGCGAGTTCGGCTGCCAGGTCGCCGAGCCGGTCGCTCTCCTTGCCACGGATGAAACCCACCCCGCTGATGCGCGTCGGCGTGACCGCCTGGGTGGCGACGACAGCGAGGGTCGGCACGAGATCGGAGATGTCGGCCATGTCGACGTCGACACCCCGCAGCGGCGTGTCCCGCCGCCGCATCACCACCGTGCTCGCGGGCCCAGCCGAGACGATGCAGCCCATCGAGGCCAGGATGTCGACGAATCGGGCATCTCCCTGGACCGACGAGGTCCCCAGGCCGGGGACGCTGACGGCGCCGCCGACCATCGCCGCCGCAGCGAGCGGGTAGCTCGCCGAGCTCGCGTCGGGCTCGACGGTGTACGCCGTCGGCAGGTACTCCCCCGGTCCCACCGTGACGTGACGTTCCTTGATGTCGACGTCGGTGACTCCGAACGCCGCCATGACCGACCGGGTGATCTCCAGGTAGGGCCGCGACACGAGGCCCGACGACAGCCACAGCTTGAGCCCACCGGGGATGTAGGGAGCGATCAGCATCAACGCCGTGACGTACTGGCTGGAGACATCGCCCGGCATCACCACGGCGTCCGCTCTCCGAAGCGGGCCGGCGACGGTGACCGGGAGGTGGCCAGCGATCTCCCCCGGCGTGACCTCGGCGCCGAGGGCCCCGAGTGCGTCGTGCAGCGGCCCCATCGGTCGCGCCCTCAGCGGCGGCGCCCCGTCGATGGTGTACTCGCCCGTACCCAGCGCGCACAGTGCCGTCACGAATCGCGACGTCGTTCCCGCCAGGCCGGCGTCGAGCCGCATCGGGCCTGGTGTCAGGTCGGCTGCCGTCCCGATGACGTCGGCAACGTGGTGAACGTCGTCGACGCGCACACCGACTCTGCAGCCAAGACGCTGCAGGCAGTCGATCATCGCTGCGGTGTCGTCCCCGGGAGCCACGCCGACGATCTCGCTGGTTCCCTCGGCCAGGGAGGCACACACGAGCGCACGGTTGACGATGCTCTTCGACGGCGGCACGATGACCTCGGCGATCACCGGCCCGTCGGCGCGCTGAACGCAGTAGTTGTCACCCGTGTCGCGGTTGTTCACGTCGCCCGTCACGACAGCGGTTGCACGGCCGGCCGGAACCCTCGTGCGAGCAGGCCACCGCGGAAGAGCTCCACCAGGGCACGATCGACCAGAACGACGGCGACGCCCCTGGTGCTCTCGGCGACGTGGACGACCTCGAAACTGGCGATGTTGACGCTGAGTTCGGCTGCCAGGGTGAAGACTTCTGCAGCAGCTCCGGCACGGTCGGGGATCGGAATGCGGACCTCGGCGAGTTCGTCGGGGTGAACCACCCGGGCCGGCAGGTTGACCCGCGCCTGGCGAGCCGCGGTGAGGCGGGCGTACAACGCGTCACGGTCGTCGGCGTCGATGACGTCACGCACGTCGCGCAGGCCGGCGATCAACTGGTCGAGCACGCCGACGATCGCCGTGCGGTTCTCGGCGCAGATGTCGAGCCAGATGCCGGGGCGGCCGCTGGCCACCCGGGTCATGTCGCGGAAGCCGCCGGCCGCCAACCGCAGTAGCGCAGCGTGCTCTTCGGCGCGGTCGCTGGCAAGGCCCATCAGCGTGGCTGCGGTCAAATGTGGGACATGGCTGACGACGGCAACGAGTTGATCGTGACGCTCCGGGGTCAACGCGACCACCTCGGCACCGAGCGAAGCGACCACCGAGGCAAGCCGGGCGAACACGGCGTCGTCGCTGTTCGGACCAGGTGTCAGCACCCACACAGCTCCTTCGAACAAGTCGCCCTGGGCACCGTCGAGCCCGTCGAGTTCGGAACCCGCCATCGGATGGCCACCGACGAACCTGGTGTCGGCCGCCGCAGCGCACACCGCCGCCTTCACGCTGCCGACGTCCGTGACGGCCCCGTTGGTCTCCTCGAGAGCGCGCTTGACCTGGTCGACCGTGGCCAGCACCGGGACGGCCACGAACGTGATCTCGGCGTCAGGATCGAGGCCGATCACGTCGATGACGCCCCGGTCGAGCGCGGCGCTCGCCGTGGCGGCGTCGGCGTCGTCACCGACCACGTGCCATCCCCGGTCACGCAACGCGAGCGCGACGGAGCCACCGATCAGCCCGAGTCCGATGACGTTGGCTCGGCGCACCGGCACCGCTGGGTCAGTCACGAGGTTCGATCGTATCCGTGACGTCCGCAGCGGGCTCAGGACGCCGCGGCGGAGGCGTGGCAGCCGCCACCGATTCGGTCAGCGCTCGCCACTCGTCGATGGTGAGTTCTCGCCACGTGCCCGGCTGCAGCGAACGATCGCTGAGCGGTCCGATCCGGGTGCGCACGAGCCGGGTCACGCGGTGACCGACGGCTTCACACATCCGGCGGATCTGGCGATTGCGCCCTTCGTGGATCGTGATGCGCAGGACCCCGACGTCGGGCTGCGACACTCTTGCCGGCGCCGTCACGCCGTCGTCGAGTTCGACGCCCTCGCGCAACAGCCGGACCGAACCCGCCGCGACCGGTCCGCCACTGACCTCGACGAGGTACTCCTTCTCGATGCCGTGCGACGGATGGGCGATTCGATTGGCGAGATCGCCGTCGTTGGTGAGCAGCAGGAGCCCCTCGGTGTCGACGTCCAGGCGGCCGACCGAGAACACCCGGGGTTCGCGGGGCACCAGTTCGACCACCGTCGGCCGGCCGTGGGTGTCTCGAGAGGTGGTGACCACACCGACCGGCTTGTTGAGCAGGTAGTACACCAGATCCGGGCGGACGCCGATCGGGGCTCCGTCGACAGCGACGAGATCGTTGTCGACGTCGACTCGGCGACCGAGGATGGCGACGTCGCCGTTGACGGTGACTCGACCAGCAGCAATCAGGTCCTCACAGACTCGCCGGCTGCCATAGCCGGTCGCTGCGAGCACCTTCTGCAACCGTTCGCCCTGTGGCAGCTCGGCGCTGCGCCGGGCCAGCTGCTCCCACAGCGGCGGCTCCGGGCTCCGGTCGTTCACGGCTGGTGGTTCACGGCAGCGTGTCGTCGTGCGACTCGACCCCTGGCACCGAGTTCGGCGCAGGCGGGGCGGTGGGCGGTTCGGACACGGCACCGTCCGGATGGCCGCCAGCGGAGACCTCGATCAGGGGGGTGACCCGCAGACCGGTTTCCAGTGCTTCGACCACTTCGGCGCTCGGGATGAATTCGGCGATCGGTGGCAGGTCGTCGAGCGAGGCGAGGCCGAGCTTCTCGAGGAACGTTGCCGTCGTGCCGAACAGGATCGCCTGGCCCGGACCCTGGTCGCGGCCGACCTCGTCGATGTACCCGCGTGCCTGAAGCGTGCGCAACACCCCATCGGGGTCGACACCGCGGATCGACGCGATCTGACCGCGTGAGATCGGTTGCTTGTACGCGACGATCGCCAGCGTCTCGAGCGCAGCACCGGACAGCCGGGCGCGTTGATCGTGCAGCAGGAACCGCTCGACGTAGGGAGCCAGGTCGTCGGCGGTCTGGAAACGCCAACCGCCGGCGATGTTGACCAGCTCGAACCCGTGACCTGCAGAGATGTAGGACTCGGCCAGCTCTTCGCACCATTGCTCGACCATCACGGTCGGCTCCTCGAGCAGCTGCGCCAGCAACTCCGCAGGAACCGGATCGTGGGCGACCAGGACGATCGACTCGATCGCCCGCTTGTACTCGACGACTCGATCGTCCACCGTCTCGTCCATCACGCCATCAGCCGTCGTACGCGTCGATCAGGATCGCTGCCGTGTCGAAGTGCTCGTCGGCGCTCCACCTGACCTCGATGTCACCGAATCGTTCGGGTTGGTCGAGTTCGACGGCGCCCTGCTTGTACAGCTCGAGCACGGCGAGGAATCGGATGATCACCTCGATGCGATCGGCGAAATCGGCCGTGAGGCGGCGGAACGTGATGGTGCCGGCGCGTGGGAGTTCGTCGAGCAGTTCGGCGACGGCGTCGGCGACCGTGGTCGTGATCGGGTTGACGTGGAAGAGGTCGACGATGGGAACCGGCTTCGGGGTGAGCGCACGAATCGCGGCGTTGCGCAGGCTGGCGATGCTCGTGCCTTCGAGCATGTCGGGGACGACCTCGGCGAAACGTTCGTCGGGTCCGACCACCCGCGGGAACGACAGGTCAGCATCGTCGGCCAGCTGGGAGAAGATCTGGGCGACGTCCTTGAACGTCTTGGCTTCGAGCAGGCGAGCGAGCAGCATGTCGCGCTCTTCCCACAGTGCGAACTCGTCATCGAGGTCGATGTCGGCCGGATTCGGGAGGAGACGCCGTGCCTTGAGCTCGACGAGGGTGGCGGCGATCAGCAGGAAGCCCGTCGCCACGTCGAGGTCGAGCAACTGCATCCGCTCGATCTCCGCGAGGTAGGCATCGACGATGCTCGACAGGTTGACCTCGTAGATGTCGACCTGCTCGCGAAGGATCAGTTGCAGGAGCATGTCGAACGGTCCCTCGTACACAGGGGTCGAGACGACAGTGCCGGTTGCGGTGCTGGATGCGTCGATGGCCATCGGCGCCCAACCTACCGGAGCGCAACCGGTGCAACGGGGTATCGTCGGCGCCCGTGACCACTGCGGCCGAGACCTCCCCCAACGGCACCACCACGCGCGTCCTGTCGTGCATGCAGCCCACCGGCGACGTGCACCTCGGCAGCTATCTCGGAGCTCTGCGGAACTGGGTGTCGGGCCAGCACGAGTGCGATGCATTCCACGGCATCGTCGACCTCCACGCACTGACCGTCATCGACGAACCCGGCCTGATCGGCAAGCTCACGGTGGAACTCGCGGCGATGTTCTTCGCCATCGGGCTCGATCCCGACGTGTCGACGGTGTTCGTGCAGAGTCACGTTCCCGAACACAGCGAACTGAGCTGGATCATGGAGTGCACGGTCAGCTATGGCGAACTGTCGCGGATGACGCAGTTCAAGGACAAGTCCGCCAAGCGGGAGGGCCAGTTCATCTCTGCCGGCCTGTTCACCTATCCGGCGCTGCAGGCCGGCGACATCCTGCTGTACGACGCGAACGAAGTCCCCGTCGGCGACGACCAGCGCCAACACGTCGAGATCACACGAGACATCGCCATCCGGTTCAACCACCGCTTCGGCGACACGTTCGTGGTTCCCGAAGCGGTCACCCCCGCCGTGGGTGCGCGGGTGATGAGTCTGCAGGATCCGTTGTCGAAGATGTCGAAGTCCGAGGACTCCGACGCCGGGTGCGTCTATGTGATCGACGAGCCGAGCGTGGTGATGAAGAAGTTCAAGCGGGCGGTCACCGACTCCGACACCGGCCCCGATGCGGTGCGCTACGACCGCGCCCAGAAGCCGGGTGTCGCCAACCTGTTGGAGATCAACGCAGCGGTGACGGGACGCACCCCGCAGGCGGTCGCCGAGGAGTACGAACAGTACGGCAAGCTCAAAGTCGACACCGGCGAGGCGGTGCTGGCGGTGCTCGACCCGATCCGGGTCCGTTACCACGCGCTCCTCGACGATCCCGGCGAACTCACCCGCCTGCTGCGCGTCGGCGCCGACAAGGCCCGCGAGGTTGCCTCGGCCACCCTCGAGCGAGCACACGCCAACATCGGCCTGCTCCCTGCCTGATCGTTCCTCCGGGCGGTTCTCGTGAACTCGTCCGGGAACGGTTCCTCCACCGGTTCACGAGAACGATCTGTCGATCGGCGCATCATCGCGTTGGCGATCCCCGCCCTCGGCACACTGGCCGCCGAGCCGCTGTATCGACTCGTCGACACGGCGATCGTGGGTCGACTCGGCACCGACCAGTTGGCCGGGCTCGCCGTCGCGGTCACGCTGCTGGCGTTGGTGGTCGCCGGGTCGAACTTCCTCGCGTACGGAACCACCCAGCGGGTTGCGAACCGGCTGGGCGCCGGTCGGCCAGGAGACGCTGCCGACGCCGGGGTGCAAGCGATGTGGCTCGCCGGAATCCTGGCGGTCGTCGCGGTCCCCATGCTCGTCTTCGGCGCGCGGCCGCTGGCGTCCGCGATCGGCGCCGAGGGCGAGGTGCTCGCGTTCGCCGTCGAGTACCTCCGGATCGCAGCGCTCGGTGTGCCGTTCGTGCTGATCGCGCTGGCTGCGCAGGGGATCCAGCGAGGGGCGGCCGACTACCGGACACCGTTGGTGATCCTCGTGACATCGAACGTGGCCAACCTCGCGATCGAACTGGTCCTCGTGTTCGGCTTCGACCTCGGGATCGCGGGAGCGGCATGGTCGACGGCGATCGCGCAGGCAGGGGCCGGCGCCGCGTTCCTGGTGGTGGTCCGTCCCCACCTGGCCGCCGCACACCATCGGTGGCCCAACCGGTCGGAGATGGCCCCACTGCTGACCGCCGGGCGTCACCTGCTCCTCCGCGTCGGTTCGATGCTCGCCGTGTTCACCGGCGCCACGGCGATCGCTGCGAGGGTCGATGACGCGACCCTGGCGGCCCACCAGATCGCCATGACCATGTTTCTGTTCCTCGCGCTCGTGTTGGATTCGTTGGCGATTCCGGCCCAGACGCTGGTCGCCGAAGAGCTCGGACACGATGGGTCGGGTGCTGCCGAGATCGCGCGGCGTGTCGTGCGCCTGTCGCTCATCGCCACCGCTGCGATTGCGCTGGTCGTCGCGTCGACGTCCGGCTTCCTTCCGTCGGCCTTCAGTGGCGATCCTGCCGTCATCGACCGAGCGACCTCGGCACTGCTGTTCCTCGCCGTGCTGCTCCTACCCGGAGCGATCGCCTTCGCCGACGACGGCGTGCTGATCGGCATCGGTGACTACCGGTTCCTGGGCTGGGCCGCCTTCGGCTACCTCCTCGCCGTCGTTCCGATCGCAGTGGCCGTCCTGGCCACGCCTTCCCTCGGCATCGCCGGCATCTGGATCGGACTCATCGTCTGGATGGTCCTGCGAGCAGTCGTCAACACCCTGCGCGTTCGCAGCATCCTCTCGAGTCAGGTCGGAAGTCGATCGCCGGATTCTCAGGCGTGATCGGACGCATCGAGCGCGTCGAATGCAGGGCCACGCTGCGCGATCAAGTCGACGGTGGCAGGGGCAGATCCCGCCGCTTCGGCCATCGCCGCTCCGATCGCTTCGTGGTCGTGATACGCAGCGAACGCAGGCGTTCGGGGTCCGACCAGGGTGGCGACCACTCGCCCGAACGTGCCGAGACCGCACTCGATCTTGCCGACGTCGTGGAGGATCGCCCCGGCGATCTCGGCTCGCGTCGCCGCCGGACGTTCGGTCACGAACCGCCTCGCGACGGCGGCACTGTGGCGACGGTCCTGATTCGACAACTGCACCCACAGGTTTCGCTCCCCCGCCAAGAGGTGATCGTCGACCCAGACCTCGTCGTCGACCCTCGGCGGGGTCGGCGGCAAGGACGTGACGAAGCGAGCAGCGAGGTGCCAGAGACTCGTCAACGGGTTCGCGTCGCTCATCGGATCAGTGTGGCGCGGGGATGAGCGGAGCGGTACACGTCCCAGAGCCGTTCCTGGCTGACCTTGGTGTAGATCTGTGTGGTCGAGATCGAGGCGTGTCCCAGCATCTCCTGGACGACCCGGAGATCGGCTCCGTGATCGAGCAGGTGGGTCGCACACGAATGCCGGAGCACGTGCGGGGAGAGCTGGTCGCCGATGCCGGCGCGCACTCCGTACTTCTTGATGACCTGCCATGCTGCTTGGCGGGACAGCCGACCGCCACGGGTGTTCAGGAACACCGCCTCGGCATCGTCACGACTGCGCCACTGGTCGGGGACGACCAGGGCACGGCCGCTCGGCGAGAACCAGTCGTCGAGCGCCGCTGCCGCCGTCGAGCCGAACGGCACGATCCGTTCCTTCGCCCCTTTGCCGTACAGGCGGACGAGGCGGGCGTCGAGGTCGATCTCGCCGATCGACAGGCCGACGGCCTCGGAGATTCGAGCACCGGTGGCGTAGAGCAACTCGATCAGCGCGAGGTCGCGGCGATGGATCGGCTCGGTGACCACCACGGCGTCCAGCAGGCTGGTCACCTGCGCCTCGGTGAGCGGCTTGGGGATGCCCGACGGCACCCGAACCCCTTCGAGGTCGGCGGCGGGGTCGTCTCGCCGTTCGCCTTCGGTCGCAAGGTAGCGGTGCAGCATCCTGACCGCCGCCAGCTGGCGAGCGATCGACGAAGTGGCCGATCCGCTCCCCCGACGAACTCCGACGAACTCGACGAGTTGCTGATGGGTGACGTCGAGCACCGTGGCACCTCGAGCGCTCAGCCACTCACAGTAGCTGCCGAGGTCTCGTCGGTAGGCGGCGATCGTGTTCGCCGAGCGACCCTTCTCAGCGACCATCCAGGACAGGAACTCCTCCACCTCGATCGGTAGTGCCGGGCGGGCCATGACGGTCGATCGCGGCGCTCAGCCGTACGGATGATCCGACGCGCGTAGGCGCTTGTCGGCCAAGAGCAGCGCGACCACCGTCTTCGCGTCGGCGATGTCACCGCGCTCGACCATCGCCACCGCTTCGATCAGTGGCAGGTGGATCAGCTCCATGTGCTCCTCCTCTGGCCCGTGCCGGTCGTGAGGTACCGGCGTGCAGTCGGTTGCGAGGTACAGCGTCGTCACCGAGTCGGTCATACCCGGCGACGGCAGGATCTCGGTGAGCAGTTCGAGGCCGCCGGCTTCGAGTCCCGCCTCCTCGATCAGCTCGCGCCTCGCCACCTCGTGGGTGTCCTCGCCGGGGATGTCGCGCATGCCGGCCGGCATCTCGATGACTGCACGTTCGTACGGTGGTCGGTACTGCGACACGAGGACCACCGACGGGTTGCCTTCGGCGTCGAAGACGAGCGGGAGCACTCCGACTGCCCCCGGCGAACGGACGATGTCACGGGTGAAGCTGGAGCCGTCGGGTGCCTCGAATTCGACAAGTGCGAGATTCCAGACGTAGCCCGTGTGGATCGTCCGCTCGGAGATCCGGCGGAACTCGGTCACGAGGTGAGCGGGGCCGGGGCGCTCGTGGACGACTCGTCGATCGGTGGGGCGAGCGCTGAACCGTCAGCCGATGCCGGATCGGTGCGAGCCCGTCGGTCGAGCGCCGCGGCGACCAGCTCGCGGAACAGCGGGTGCGGCCGGTCGGGACGGCTCTTGAACTCGGGATGCGCCTGCGTGCCGACCCAGAAGGGGTGTCCGGGGAGTTCGATGAACTCGACGAGACGGTTGTCGGGCGACGTTCCCGAGCACCACAATCCCGAGTCCTCGAGTTGCTTGCGGTAGCGCTCGTTGAACTCGTAACGGTGTCGGTGACGCTCGCTGACGACCGGTTCGCCGTAGGCCTCGGCCACCTGCGAGCCGGGAGCGAGCACGGCGTAGTAGGCGCCGAGACGCATCGTTCCGCCCTTGTCCTCGATACCGCGCTGTTCGAGCATCAGGTCGATCACCGGATGGTGAGTCGTCGGATCGAATTCGGTGGAGTTGGCGTCGGTGAGCCCGACGACGTCGCGGGCGAACTCGATGGCCATCGCTTGCAGGCCCAGACAGAGCCCGAGGCACGGCACCCCCTCCTCGCGCGCGTAGCGGGCAGCCGCGATCTTGCCTTCGACGCCTCGGTAGCCGAAGCCACCAGGGATGACGATGCCGTCGAGGTGGTTGAGCTGGCCGGCTGCGAGCAGCCCCTCCACGCTCTCGGACTGGATCCACACGATCTCGACGTCGGCGCCATGGTGGAAGCCGGCGTGTTTGAGACTCTCGACCACGGAGAGGTACGCGTCGGGCAGCTCGATGTACTTGCCGATGAGGCCGATCCGTACCGGCGTCGTGGCGGCTTCGACCTTGGCGACGAACTGTTCCCAGTACGTCAGGTCCGGCTGGCCCTCGATGCGCAGCACGTCGCAGACGAAGTCGTCGAGGCCCTCGTCGTGGAGGATCAACGGGAGTTCGTAGATGTTCTTGGCATCGGCTGCGTTGACGACGGCTCGTTCCTCGACGTCGCAGAGACTGGAGATCTTGCGCTTCAGGTCGTCGGAGAGCGGGGCCTCGCTTCGACAGACGATGACGTCCGGCTGGATACCCCGACTGCGCAGTTCGGTCACCGAGTGCTGCGTCGGCTTGGTCTTCTGTTCGCCTGACGGCCCGATGAACGGCACCAGCGTCACATGGATGTAACAGACGTTGTCGCGGCCGACCATGTTGCGGAATTGTCGGATCGCCTCGAGGAACGGCAGGATCTCGATGTCGCCGACCGTGCCGCCCACCTCGGTGATCACCACGTCGACGTCGTCGTGGGCGACCCGCTGGACACGACGCTTGATCTCGTCGGTGATGTGCGGGATCACCTGCACGGTCTTGCCCAGGTAGTCACCGCGCCGTTCGGCAGCGAGCACCGCCTGGTAGATCGATCCCGTCGTGGCGTTGGAATTGCGTGAGAGGTTCTCGTCGATGAACCGCTCGTAGTGGCCGAGGTCGAGGTCGGTCTCGCCGCCGTCGTCCGTGACGAACACCTCGCCGTGCTCGAACGGATTCATCGTGCCCGGGTCGATGTTGATGTACGGGTCGAGCTTCTGCAGCGTCACACGCAGACCCCGCAGCTTGAGCAGACGACCGAGCGATGAAGCGGTGAGACCCTTGCCGAGCGAGCTGGCAACGCCTCCAGTCACGAAAATGTGCTTCGGCATGCGACCATTCCTCCGTCTCGACGTTGCTGTCGTACTCCGGTGTCGTGCGACACCATGACGGGAGATCACCATACCCCGCGCGTTGGGCCCGACGCGTCTTCCCGGCGAATTGCGGCACGGGTCTCAACCAGACTGCACTGTCGATCGGTCAGATGCCGAGGAGCTCCCGTGCGTGCTCGAGCGCGGAGGCGCTCGTTGAACCAGACAGCATGCGGGCCACCTCGACCACCCGTTCTTCCCCGACGATCGGCGTCGCTGTGGCGTAGGTCCGGCCGTCGATGACCGACTTCGCGACCGAGATCTGGGTTCCCGCCGACGCGGCCACCTGCGCGAGGTGGGTGACGACCAGCACCTGATGGTGGAAACCCAGCTCGCGCAGCGCATCACCGATCGCCTGGGCAGCCGTGCCGCCGATGCCGGCGTCGACTTCGTCGAACACGAGCGTCCGAGCGCCGTCGACCGCAACTGCATCGTCGACGCTTGCCGATGCGAGCACGAGACGCAACGCCAGCATGGCCCTGGCCAGCTCGCCCCCAGAGGCGACCCGAGTCAGTGGGAGCAGCGGTGAACCGGGATTCGCGGCCAGGAGGAACTGGACACGGTCGCCTGGATGATCTGCCTCGTTGTCGCCGATCTCAACGGCCAGTGCTGCATGCGGCATCGCGAGTCGGTGGAGCTCGGCTTCGACGGCGGCGGCCAGCTGCGGTCCGACCTCTCGGCGGCGGCGGCCGACGACCTCGGCTGCCGTGCGCTCGTCGGCCAATGCGATGTGGCGTTGCTCGTCGAGCTGCGCAGCCCGTTCGTCGAACTGCTCGAGCTCGCGGAGTCGGTCGGCGGCCTCGCGGTGGAACGACATCACCGAATCCAGATCGTCGCCGTACTTGCGCCGTAGGTTCTTCAGCACCTGGCGACGCTCACGGATCTCAGCCAGGCGCTCGGGTGCCTCGTCGATTGCCTCGCCATCACTGCGCACGTCGTCGACGAGGTCATCGAGCTCGGCGAGAAGGTCCCTGAGTCGAGAAGCGTGCGCATCGAACGGTGAACGATCGTCCAGCGCTCCGAGGGCCGCCGCCAGGGCATCGCGGGCACCGCCGTCGTCACGCAGGGCCGAGGTCGCCGCAGCAGCCGCTTCACGATGCGCGGCCGCATCTGCGAGCACCGACTCCTCCTCGTCGAGCACTCGATCCTCGTTCGGGTCCACGACCGCTGCAGCTTCGAGTTCGTCGACCTGGAACCGCAAGAGATCGATCTCGCGGGCGCGGGCCCGGTCGTCCCCTCCGAGCGCAGCCAGTTCCGCATCGATCTCGGTCAGTCGCGCACGAGCGACACGTAGGGGGCCGAGGTCGACCGCGCCGAACTCGTCCAGCGCTGCGCGCTGCGTCGATGTCGACAGCAGCGACTGATGGGTGTGCTGGCCGTGGAGGTCGACGATGTCGGACGCGATCTCTGCGAGGGAGGCGACGGTCGCGAGGCGACCGTCGACATAGGCACGCGAGCGGCCTTCCGCGGGGATCACACGGGTGAGCACCCGCTCGACGCCTTCGGCGGTCACGAACCGGCCGTCGATCCGAGCCTCGACCGCACCGTGACGGACCGCGGAGGTGTCAGCCCGGCCGCCGACGAGCAACTCGATCGCCTCGACCAGCATCGTCTTGCCGGCACCGGTTTCGCCAGTGACCGCCGTCAGGCCGGGACCCAACGTCACCTCGACGCGTTCGATGACGCCCAGGTTCTCGATGTGGAGTTCGGTGAGCACGTCGTCGAGAACGTCGCTCAGTGATCGCTGCGGATGCGGTCGTTGTCGGAGGGCATGAGGTGACCATAGATGTCGAGCGTGGTCGACTCGTTGTGGGCGGCCCGACCGGACACGACTCCGCGTCGGCGGAGGCTGCCACGTCGCGGCTGAGACGAGGCAGCCTTTCGGGTCGAGCGAGGGTCCCGCGCGTGGCAGGATGGCGGTCAATCCGATGAAGTCATCACCGATTCTGCCGATGGGCGATGTCACGTTCCTGTTCACCGACATCGAGGGCTCGACCGCGCTCTGGGACCAGTCCCCCGACGCGATGACCGAATCGCTCGCCGAACACGACCGGCGGATCAGCGAAATCGTCGAGCGCCACCGCGGGTACGTGTTCACCACCGCCGGCGACAGCTTCGCCGTTGCGTTCCAGTCGGCTGCTCAGGCCGTCGAGGCAGCGCTCGAGGTGCAGCTCGCGTTCCTGGAACCGGCGGCGGGGCTCAGTTTCAAGGTGCGCGTCGGCGTGCACACGGGCACGGCGACCGTCCGCAACGGCGACTACTTCGGTGCTGCGGTCAACCGAGGCGCCCGACTGTCGGCGAGCGCCCACGGCGGCCAGCTCGTGCTGTCGCAGGCAACCGTCGATCTGCTGGCGGGGAGACTTCCTGCGGACGCCGAACTCGTCGACCTCGGAACGCACCGCCTCCGAGGACTGAACGAACCCGAACGGATCCATCAAGTCTGTCACCCAGCGCTCCATCGAGAGTTTCCGCGCCTGCGAACCGTCGAGGGTCCTGACGACCACCTCCCGACACAGTTGACGAGCTTCATCGGTCGAACCCGCGAACTGCGCGAGGTGATGGATCTGCTCGACGAGCACCGGTTGGTGACGCTGTCGGGCGCGGGAGGAGCCGGCAAGACGCGGCTGGCGATGCGCGTCGCCGAAGAACTGCTCGGTGTCTTCCCCGACGGGCTCCGCGTGGCCGAACTCGGGGCGGTACGCGACGGTGACGTACTGGTCGACGAGATCGCGCAGCGCTTCGCCGTGACCAGGGTGGCCGGGACACCATTGGTTCGCTCGATGGCCGAGTACATCGGTGCCCAGCGGGTCCTGCTCGTCCTCGACAACTGTGAACAGATCATCAACCCGACCGCGGGACTCTGTCGAGACCTGTTGACGGCCTGCCCGAACCTCCGCGTGCTGGCCACGAGCCGGGAACGGCTCGGTGTCGCAGGCGAAGCGCTCTACCGGGTGCCGTCGTTGTCGTTGCCCGACGAGGACGCCACGGTCGAGGAAGCGTATGGACACGACGCTGTCCGTCTGTTCGCCGAACGGTCGGAGCTGGCGTCGTCAGATTTCGCCGTGACGCCGGACAATGTCGAAGCTGTGGTGAGCATCTGCCGCCATCTCGACGGCATTCCGCTGGCTCTGGAGCTTGCCGCAGCGCGCACCCGTTCCCTGTCGCCCGCTCAGATCCTCGATCGGCTCGACGAACGCTTTCGCCTGCTCACCGCCGCCGACAGGAACGCCGACGGCCGCCAGCGGACGCTGCTCAGCACGATCGAGTGGAGTCACGACCTGTTGGGGCCCGACGAACGGTTGCTCTTCCGTCGGCTCGGTGTGTTCGCAGCGAGCTTTGCTCTCCTCTCGGCGGAGCAGATCTGCAGCAGTGACGGAATCGACGAGTACGACGTCACCGACCTGCTCATGTCGCTCGTCGACAAGTCGATGGTCGTCACCGACTCCGCCCGCGATGGCACCACCAGGTACATCCTGCTCGAGACGCTCCGCGAGTTCGCTCGGCGTCAACTCGACGATGCCGGCGAACGCGAGGTGCTCGAACAGCGACACGCTGAGCACTTTGCGGATCTTGCCGGCCAGCTGCAGGCCCAGCAGCGCGCCGGCGATCTCGGGGGCGCGCTGGCCCGGCTCGATCAGGACGAAGCCGACTTCAGAGCGTCACTTCGTCACACGTTGGGTGCGAGGCAGCTGACCACTGCGGGTCGTTTGATCGGGGGTCTCGGCTACCTGTGGTGGGCCGCCGGTCAGCACCGCGAAGGACTGCAGTGGTGCGACGACCTGTTCGCCCTCGATCCCGATCTCGCAGACCAGGTGTTGGCCGATGCACTCCACAGCCATGGGAGTCTGCTCGGCGTCATGGGTCACGCCGACCGTGCGGTCGAGACGTTGGAGCGGCAAGTGGAGATCCGCCGACGGTTGAGCGATCGTGAGCGTCTCGGCGCCGCCCTCAACAACCTGGGCGACTGGTACTTCGAACTCGGCCGGAACGACGAAGCCGAGCGCGTCCTCGCCGAAGCGACCGTCGAGCTGCGCAGTGCGGGAAGCTACGGCGTGAGCCTGTCGTTGGGCGCGCTGGCCGCCGGGCGCTTCAACCAGGGCAAGTACGACCAGGCTGCACACGACTTCGCCGAGTCCCTCGAGGAGGGGCGACGCTCCAACCACGCACATTCGATCGCTGTAGCGATGTGCGGGCTCGGTCGCAGCTTGCTGGCGCTCGGCCAGCCGGATGCTGCCCGGCCCCATCTGATCGAGGCTCGCGAGCGCTTCGACGAGCTGACCATCGCTCCTGGCATCGTCGACTGCACGATCTTCCTCGGTGTTGCCGAGCGCGACCTCGGTGATCCGTATGCTGCTGCGAGGCACCTGCTCGCCGCGCTGACCGACACCGGCATCCACTGGTCCGACGACGCCGACTTCTGGACGCTGCAGTTCGCAACGTCGGTCATCTCCGACCGGGCGACCGCTGCGGTGCTCGTCGGGGCGGTGACCGAGGCCTACGAACGCTCAGACGCCGCTCAGCCCGTCTTCGTGACCCAAGACCTGAGCGTTCTGCGCGCTCGCCTCGAGACCGAACTCGACCCGGAGGAGCTCGGTCGGCATCTTCGTGCCGGCGGCCGCCGCACGCGGCAAGAAGCCATCGACATCGGGCGCGCTTCGCTGATGGAGCACATCGCCGAGCAAGGGGACACGTCACGAACAACCGGCGACTCCACGAGCGTCGCCTGACAGGGCGGGACCGGACTCCCTTCTCCAATCAGGCGAGAGCGCTGTGAACGTCGTACACGTGATCGCGGTTGGCGGGTCGATGGTCCCTGGATCACGGGAGAGCCCAGCGCGAGGCTGAACCAGAGGTGTGAACGATGCGGACCTGGATGATCGCGCTCAGCGCAGTCGGCCTCTTGGCCACCGCCTGCGGATCCGATGGCGCCACGACGCCCCCCGGCGCCGCCCCCGTAGCCACCAGTTCGACGAGTACGGGATCCTCGGCTGCTCCTGTGACGACGTCGGGTCCGACCAGTTCGACGATTGGCGGAACGCCCGCGGAGACTGTCCAACCCGATCCAGCCCGAACAGTCGTGCTGTCATCCAGCGGGATCGCGACATATGAATTCGGAGCCCCGCGCAGCGTCGTCGAACCATTGCTGACGGCTGAGCTCGGGCCACCAGACATCGACGAAGACTCGCAGCATCAGCTCGCAGCGTGCGTGCAATGGGGCTGTACCCAGGGCGTTGTGATGTTCTGGCGCGAGGCAGGGCTACGCGTCGGCTTCGCCGAGCGCGGTATCGCGGCGGACGAGGTCGTGCTGGCTGCATGGACCGTCTCAACCGGTGATTGGTGGCCAGGCAGGGTCGAAGTCGTGGCTGGCCCGGCCACTCCGTTGTCGCAGCCACCGATTCGGCTGTCGACCGCCAGTGGAATCGGGCTCGGGTCGGCGATGAGCGATGTGAGCGCGGCGTACCCGTCCGCAGTCTTCCTCGCATGGAACGACTCGACCTTCGTACCGAATGGCTTCTACGTCCCCGACAGCCAGCTCGGCCAGCGACAACTCGAAGGCGACCTGGACAGGCCGTCGGTCACAGACATCCAGGCCGCGCTCAACGCGGCAGGAGCCAACCTCGCCGTCGACGGGGTGGCGGGCCCACTCACTCGTGCTGCGCTCGAGGAGTTTCGGCAGACACATCAGGTCGAGGACTGGGCCGAGGTCTTCGCGATGCTCGGGCTCAGCCCACCTGCACCAAGCGCGAGCGTTGTCCGACTCAGCGCCGGTGAGTGGTGGTGGGAGCTCGAATGCGGGGCACTCGAAGCAGCCGGCATAACGAACGACTGCTAGATCCCGGCCCACTCGGTCGCTGAACAGTCCGCACCGACGTTCGCGACCGACGATCGCTCGAATCGGTCCACGCGCCCGTCCGGTGCCGGCGCCCGAAGCCAACCGACAATCGCGAGACCGACGCCACGGCACGCGTCGCAATCCCGCCGTACTGAGGGCGGCTCGATCCGTCGGACGGTCCGTTCAGAGGGACTCGACCTCTGAACGGACCGATGCTTTGACGTCAGGCCATGCGCTGGGCGTACATCTGCGTCGCCCCTGGCAAGAAGAACTCGCCACCGCTGTTGACCTCGTTCATGTACTTCTCCGACGACATCGTCGCTGCGATGGCTGCCTCGACACTGGCGGAATTCTCGTGTCGGACGAACCAGCTCATCTCACCCATCGGCCCAGCAACCGTCGATGTCACCACGACGTTCAGTCCGGTCACCTCCGAGTAGACGCCGGCGATGTGCGCCGCCCAGGCGCCCGCACCCACCCATTGGCCCGGAGCTGCGGTTGCACGTACGGCACCCATGTAGGAGCCGACCGGTGCGCTGCCGTTGACCTCGCCGTGCACGAGTGCAAGCAGGCGGTCGGGTTCGGCCTCGGCGACGTACTCCGCTCCCTTCGCCGTCAGCGCGGTGAGATCGGCGTCCGCTGCCGTTGCTGCGTTCAGGTCGTCGACCTGGCCGAGTGACTCGACGGGCGCCGACCACGCAATCGTGCCGACTGGCGCACCGTAGGCAGCCCTCCAGAGTGAGACCTCGGACGCCGAGTGTTTGTTCACACCGGCGGTGACTTCGGCGGCCCACGCGGCGGCAGCCGCACCCCCGGTAACGCGCAGCATTCGGTTGAAGAGCAACATGATGAATCCCCATTTCCTTGGTTGTCGCCATTGCCCCCGCAATGGCGTTTGGCCAAACTCCCAGGCCCAGGCTCCGTCCGCAATGGTCAAACGTCACACCCGATGCCGATACTGCGTCGATGCCAGCCGAACGTGGACGGTGTCGTGAAGCTGGATGTGACGCACACGCGCTTCGGCGATTGCTGGCTGCCACGGCCCGCCACTGGTGGGCTTTCGGTGCAGTCGGTTGGGCCGGGTCTGTTGACCCACCACCCCCGAACGCGACCACCGACAGTCGCCGGCTCGGCGCTTTGGTCCCCGCGATCTTTCAGTGTGCGACTTGGGCCGTGATGCGGCCGTCATCCTGTCGTCGGGCCCGGGATTACGCATGTCGATCTGTGCGACGTTTGACCGGATCCGGCGAACGCTCAACGGATCGCGTTCCCGACACTCTTGTCAGCTCCGATGCACGAACTCTGACCAAGGATCGAGGCAGTCCGAGCACCCTCGCCACAGGACGAGATGGTCACGATGATCAACGTGGACCACACTGTCGTCGCTCATCTCGATCCGCAGGCAGCTGTCGCCTCGGGTGAGCCTCATGTCGAAGACGGAGGGCACCGGTCAGCTGGACGATTCCGCAGCGGCAGCGAGGTTGGCGAGCGTCTGCTCCATCGTTGACTCATTGTGTGCGGCCCGATCGGACACGCCGGTCGCCTTCGCGGCGATCGGCTTGAAGAATCCCAGTCGCAGATCGGTCCAGCTCTCGGTGACCGTGCATCCACTCTCCGTCGGAGAGATGTCGTACGCCCACAGGGCGACCGGGAGGCCCATCGCCGTCACGCGGAACGAGAACCGGCGCCCCGGCTCGGCGTCGACCACCTTCGCGACGGTCTTCCATGACTTGCCACCATGTCGATTCGAGCCGCGAAACGCAGCGCCGGGAGCGGGCCCGGTCGCGCCCTTGGTCCAGGCGCCGCCCTCGTTCTCCGGTGACCACTCCCCCATGCGAGGAAGATCGGACACCATCTCCCACACCGCGTCGGCGGAGGCCGCCACGTCGCGGCTGACTGACACGTCTGAACTCATGACGTCAAGGTACATCGCCGCACCGTGGACGATCCGCTCAGGGCGCATGTGCGCCACCCACCGCCGGGTCGGCGACGCGATTACCGAGTGCGCTGCTGGGACGGCTTTGCCTGTGAAGGTGCGGCGTCCACCCATCGCCTCTCCACGTCTCGCGACACCTCGTCAGAGGACGGGGCTGGCGTCGATCCCTTGGACGAACTGAACTCCGCGTTCCGCTATCGCTCGATTCAACGTTCGGTAGACGGTCGAACAGGAGGTGACTTGAACGCCTCGAAGCTCGACGTGCAACAGGTCGACCGTCGACTCTGTTGAGGTTCCTCAACCGCACACCTCTGGTCGAAGCAGGCGGGTGATTATGCGGCGGGCCGATTGGGTTCGCAGGCCCCACACTTCGCCGGTTATCGGGCGGATGGCGAACTGAGGTGGCCTGCGATTGTTGGGTGGGCTGCAGAACAAAAGGCCCATCGCGCTAGTCGCCGATGTGGTCCTCGCACGCTTCGGGGCCGAAGGGCGGCGGCAGGCAGTCCCACGACTGGTACAGCTGTATAGAGGCTTCGTAGTCGGCGAGCACGTCGGACCAGCCAACCGGTTCCGGTGGGAGGTTCTGGCTAGAGGTCGGGACACACGTCCCGCCAGCGTGCTGAAGATCCTCGCAGATGGTGTCGCGTGTGATCTGCCAGACCGAGCCGTTGAAGCGAGCGATCCCGTACTGCCCAGTGATCGCCCCCAGGGTCGTCGTGATGGTGTACCGGAACCAGGCCTCGTCCGGAGCTGTGAACACCAACTCCTCGACGTCGTGCTCGGCCGTTGCGGCAACCTCGGCCATCTCTCCGGCGTCGACTTCCGCGGCGGCCTCCGCGATGCCGGTGATGTCGTCCACCGACGAAGGATCCTCGTCCGAAAGGATCACGGTTCGATCGAGCGCTCGTGCGTACGCGTCGAGGATCTGTGCCTCGGCCGCGACGGGATCGAGTGGCTGCTCGCCTTCCGGAGGCAGCGGCAACGGCGGTGGTGGGCCCGGCTGGCACTCCTGCCGGAATTCCTCGGTGGCGCGTCCGTAGCCGGCCGGAAGCGGGATCGGCTCCGCGGCAACCTCGCCCGTGACGAGCACCAGCTCGGGCTCAACGGAGTCCGGCCGATTCCAGATGTCGGTCATGTCGAGCACGGCGAAGCCGTCGACGAACGCGGCGCGGTCGTGCTCCATGCCCGATTCGACGATCGCCACCACATCGGCAGTCCCGGTGGTACGGACAAGCGCGACCATCTGGCTCAGGTCCACTTCCACCTCGCCCCCGAACTCGTCGAACATCTCGACCGGCCACCACATGGTCCCAGGACTCATCCGCGTCGTCGAGTCGGTCACGAACAGGGCGTAGTCCCCCATGCACAACTCGGCCGAACCGGTCGGGGCGCGCCACTCGAGGTCGAAGAGCTCGGCCCACGAGAGGTCGCTCCGACGGACGACGATCTCGCGGTCGGCCAGCGTCCGGCGATAGATCTCCTGGGTCGTGCGCTCGAGGAGGGGCCACGCAGCGTCGGCGGCCGGATCCACGTCGGATGAGCCCGCAGCGGCGACGGCGGGGAGAGTCTCGGTCGGACGGTCGATCGACGCCGTCGTGTCCGTAGACGCCGGGATCTCCGCTGTAGAGGAGACACGTTCCGGTCCGCCGTTCGCGATGTACACAACGCCGGCGAGCCCGGCGGCGATCACGACGACCGCGCCCAACACCGCGGTCCAGCCTCGTCGCATGACGTGGCATCTACGGGCCTCCGCCTGCACCCATGCAATGTCCGGAACTGCGTCGATCTGCCCGCGCGGCCGGCCAGCTGCTCCTCGATTTCATCCTCGAAACTCATGATCGACCTCCACCTACCAGTTCTTTCCGGAGCGTGGACAGACCGCGCGACACCAGCGGGCCAACCGTGCCGGGCCGGCATCCGAGGATGTCGGCGATCTCGTTCTCCGTGCGCTGTTCGTAGTACTTCAAGACGATCGCCGCTCGTTGTCGGCTCGGAAGCGCGCCGAGGACGTCGAACAGCTCGTCCGGCATCTGCTCGGTCGACTCTTCGCGCCGACTGGGCCGCCCCAGACGCAGCCGTTCCCACCGTGCCCGCGACCGGCATCCGTTCACCACGCTGCTGCGCAGGTACGCGCACGGATGCTCGACGCCGGACCACTTGAGATGCAGCTTCACGAAGCAGTCCTGAACGATGTCTCGGGCGACCTCCGCCCGCCCGCACATCAGCGTGGCGAATCGGACCATCGGGAGGAACTGCTCGGCGTAGAGATCCTCGAACGAAGTGTCGTTGCCGACGATCTCGAACGCGATGGGGTCCTCGTCGAACTGACCGTCGGTTGACTCGTGCATCGACACTCCCCCCGTACTCATCACCCTATGAGACGCCCGGGCGGGCCGAATCCATGCGCATCCGCGGGTCGCGGTCGACCGGAACTGGTTTCGAGTGCTGCTCTCGGCCATGATCACCCCGCTTGTCGGCGTGGTTCCTGTGATCGACCGACCGCACCACCGGGCCCGGGCTTCCGCACGGTCGACCGCTGCGAAGACCGTCGTCCGGTCGTGCGCGCTCGGTCAGCGGCGCCGACATGTGTCGTGCCGAAGCACCCTGTCGACCTCATCGATGCGCACCACATCTTCGAGACCATCCAGCGCGTACTTCGGCCCAAGTCGTGCACCTCATAATCCCGACGACCGTTGCCGGCCCAGCGGCGTTCGGTGACCGCATATCGCGCAGCAGCTCGGCGCCGTCGATCTGACCGCGTGCGCCGGAAGCCGAGCGCGAGACAACGCGTTCCCGTCCATGGTTATCGCGTGGGAGTGACGCTGCGGTTGGCCGATCGGAGGTGCCGTGGGCGGGCACGAACGACATCGGCACGGCATTCACCGACAGCAATTACCGAGCGGCTGTGAATTAGCGCGACGTTCCGATCCTCAGTTGCGTTCGTAGGACTCGGTCACAAGAAGAACGCGGAGGCACCCGGCACCCTTCTGTCGACGACCGCAGCGACAGCGTCGAATGAGTGCCGTGCCACCTCGACCGGCGTGCCGACGGCAGCGAGTCGCTCCTCGAGCCAGGTGCGCTGCTCGAGGACGATTGTCCGATCGTCGCAGAGCATTGCCGCAGCGCCGGCGGCAACGATGTCCTCGAGGTCTGCAATGAACTGTGCGAGCCACGTCGCCGAGCGCACACTGTCTGCGAAGTCGCCCGTTCCCAGCCACGACAGGGCGTCGCGCGCGACCTGTACCCGCTGGAAATCGAGGTGCGCCCATTCGGCGCTCATGTTGACGGCGAGCGGTTCGCCCCAGAGCACCGCATCGAGCACCAACGGCTCGGTCAGGTCACCAGGTTGTCCGTGAGCGCCGATCGAGCGCGCCCGAGAACCCGACGAGTCGAATGCCCGACCCCCACAGATGACGCTGTAGCCGGCCTGGCGCGCCGCCCAAACGGTTCGAGCAGCGCCGGTGAGGTTGGTCGCCAGCGTCACGCTCACCCCCACAACGTCGGCATCGATTTCGGCAAGGTAGTAGCGGAGCTTCCCCGCCGGCATCGCACTTCCGAGATGGATCACCCGCCACCCGTCGGCGGTCATCAGTTCGGTGGCCATCCTCGTCGGCAACGAGTGCAACTCTCCCTCCGCGCACACCATCACCACCGTCCCCGCATGCTCCTTCGCCTCGAGCCCCACCGCCAGCGACGACAAGACCGACTCCGTGACGAACGTCGCCGAGTGCTCCTCTGCAACAGTGCACTCGCCGCGCAGCCAGCGCTCACCCACATCGCGCTGCGACGGCGCCAGCAGTTGTGTGACGACGCGGAGGCACGACTCGTCACGGCCCGCAAAATCCGCGGCGAGTTCCGCTGCGCCGGCGCGATCACCGCGGAGTGCTGCGGCGGTGTATTCGTCGAGCAATACGCTCATGGCCCCTCCTCGTCGTGCGGCGACCACTCGCCGTGACGAGCAGGATGCCACAAACTGCGGTCGCGGTCCGACGCGACCGAACCGGCGCGAGTCCATGGGCGAGCACCTCGCTTCGCGACTGTGAACGTCGAGAGCCCCTTCGCGCGTTCGAGGCCCCTCAGGTTTCTCGATCTACTGCGTCGCCGGACGGGTGAGGGCTCTGCCGGAGTGTTGATTCTGTAGTCCGGTTCGGTCGAGTTCGCGCACGGGATGCCGGTCGGGGCCGGCAGATTGCCCTGATGTGCGCTCGACGCAAGTGCCTCGCGAGTGCCGAAGGTATCCGGGAGACCGCTCGATAATGCAGCAGGGATAATCACCGGCGATCGGGCACCGCTCGCGCCGCATCACGGCCCATATCGAGCACCCGATAACAGCGTCGAGGATGTTCCTGCCGCACACTGGCGGTGATCGCGTTATGCGATGGCTGTTGACCCGGACGACATGCAACAGTGCGCCAGATATCGAGTGGTCACCGAGGCCGGCCGACCGAGAACAGGTTCCAGGGTCGCTCGATCCCCTTGAGTCTCCGGGGACCGAGATCGTCGAACCGGAAGCGCGTGCCGATCGTGACCTGTTCGACAGCTGAGGTGACGACGATCTGGCCCGGGTCGGCCGCTCCAATGACTCGGGCGGCGAGGTGGACGGCGATGCCGCCGATGTCGCCGTTGCGTTGTTCGACTTCGCCGACGTGAATGCCGGTGCGCCCGTCGAGGCCCAGATCCTGGGTGGCTCGGCCGAGTTCGATCGCGGCGTCGATGGCCTTTGAACCCGACGGGAATGTGGCGAGCGCGCCGTCGCCGGTGCGCTTGACCAGCGTCCCGTGATGGCGGTCGACCGTTCTCGCCACCATGGTCTCGTACCGGTCGAGCGTGGCCCGCCAGAACGTGTCGCCCGCAGCCACCGCGCTCGGCGTGGAGTCGACTAAGTCGGTGAACAGCACCGCCAGCAGCTCTCGCTCGTCCGGAGCTCGAACCGGTGAGCCGGCGATGAATCCCGCCATCAGCTCACCCACCAGGCCGGCGTCGGTCCCCGCGAGCTGACGCTCGGTTCCTTCGATGGTGACCGACTCGGCTTCGGGGAAGATTCCGAGCCAGAACTCGTGGTCGTGGAGGTCGGGCGCGTCGCGGCGACGGATCTGCAGCACCGGGGGCGCGTCGTCGAACGGCTCCAGCGTCGCCCACACTCGCAACCCGGACTCGATGACGGCATCGGCCCACGCCCGCCGGTCGGCTGCGGATGCGCCCGACCGCTTCGCCCGACGAACCCAGTCCACGTACGCGGCATCGCCTCCTCGCATCACGAACCCCGGACCGTCGAGGAAGGGTTCACGGTCGACGACCACTACGTCGAAGGCGTCCTCGAGCGCACCGAGGGCCGGGTCGGCCTCCTCGCTGGAGGCCGGGCTCAAACCCGTGGTCCACACCATGCCCGAGAGGCGGGAGCGACACGTCGACATCAACACCGTTGCGGTCGTCAGGGTGCCGCACAGCCATCCGGCAGGTGCCTCAACCGCATCGAGCACCGCCACGAACGCCTCAGCCAGTTGGTCGAAGTAGTCACGGTCGCGGGCGAACGGATCCGAGGCACCCACGCCCGGCTTGTCGAACACGACCAGCGTGCCGGCCTGCCCCAACGTGCGGAGGAACCGGTCGTACATAGGCTCCTCGTCGAGCATCTCCATCGGAAACGTCGACTCGTGGGTGTGCACGATCACAGGCCCCTCGGTATCCGAC
This sequence comes from Ilumatobacteraceae bacterium, assembly GCA_963698435.1. Taxonomy (GTDB): domain Bacteria; phylum Actinomycetota; class Acidimicrobiia; order Acidimicrobiales; family Ilumatobacteraceae; genus Sva-07. The sequence continues at coordinate 455,955 of CAVOQV010000007.1, forward strand.
AACACCCGAAAGGCGACCTCTCGGCCGTCAGCCATCTGTGTGAACCGGACGTCGTCAGCCACCTACGCACCCTTCCATCCACGAATACTGCCAGCCCGAGCGACACCGCCCGGTAACGGCCCGTATCGAGCACTACATCATCGCGGCCTGCGACTCGTCCGATAGGGGGACGGACATCGGACGGTCTCGGCGCCGCGAAGGCTGGTGCAGTTCGCCAAGAGTCGACTCATGTTGATTGCTGTGAGAACGGCGATCGTGGTGACCGCACCGCGTGGAATGACCTCCAGGCATGCTGCGTAGTACCGAAAGATCTCGGCTCGTCCGTGGAGGATCGTTCCGAAGTCGCCGAGGTTCGGCGGAGTCGGTGAGATGAACACCGCGTCATCGCGGTAGAGATCGCGTACGGCGTCGAGATCGCCATCGTCCCAGAGCCTGCTGAGGATCCGAGCTACTTCTTCCAGCCGCTGCGTCGAGGCGCTCACACCAACTCTCTCCCGGGTCAGTTCGGGTGGTTGAAGGTTCGCGGAGCTCCGCGCAGGCTTCGTCGGCGGCGCGTTGTCCGATGTTCATCATCGGGGCGAACTGCACGAATGCGTGAATCGCTCCCTTGTACTCGGAGAGCTTCGCCGGCACTCCGGCAGCCCGCAGCTTCTCAACGTACGCGGTGCTCTCGTCTCGGAGCGGGTCGAACTCTGCGCTGATGACCAGTGCCGGTGCCAGCCCCTCGTGCGAGACGGCGTGCAGCGGCGACGCTCGAGGATCGAGACGATCCTGCGGGTCGGGCACGTAGTGATCGTTGAACCACACCATCTGTTCCTTCACGAGGAGATATCCCTCGGCGTTCTCCTCGATCGAAGGTTGGCTCATCGTCATGTCGGTGCCCGGGTAGATCAGCAGCTGAAAGTCCGGCTGTCGCCCGCCGCTGTCGCGTTCGACCAGACAGACGACCGCCGCCAGGTTGCCACCGGCACTGTCGCCACCGACCGCGATGCGCGCTGGGTCGCCGCCGAGCGATGCTGCGTTCTCCACGACCCACCCATAGGCCGCAACCGAGTCGTCCACGGCTGCCGGGAACCGATGCTCAGGCGCAAGTCGATAGTCGATCGAGATCACCAGACAGCCCGAGCCGGCACACAACATCCGGCAGAGATGGTCGTGCGTCTCGAGGTCACCAGCCACCCACCCGCCGCCGTGGTAGTAGACGAGCATCGGCAACGGACCGTCGCCGTCCGGCTGATACACGCGATAGCGGATGTCCCCTGCCGGGCCAGGCAATGTCCCATCCGTCGTCGCGACGTCTTCACCCAGCCCCAACGCTTCGGCCATCGCGAGATAGTTCCCGCGGACGAACTCCGGTGTCTGCTCGCTGAACGGAGGCGGCGGATCCGCCGCTGCCGCCTCAGCCTGCGCGTCAACAAACGCCTTCACCTCAGCATCAAGCCCCATCGAATTCCCCCATCCCTCGAGCCCACGACCGTACCAGTCATCAACACGACCAGAATCCGGCACCTGCGGGTCTGGAACCGTGCGGGCGACAACCGGCGCACTGCGGTGGGTCGACCGGTCGATCAGCGAGCGCATAACGCGACCACCGAGGGCGTCCAATAGATGTCGACGACTCGGTGTTATCGGGTGTACGAGTTGGGCCGTAGTCGTGCGCTACGTGTGTGACGTTGCGCCCTGTCGGTCGATTGTGCCCGGTTGTACATCTGGGGTATGGCAGCTGAGATCAGCGAGTTGACGGACCTTGCCTACGAGGGTGGCCGTGAACCCTTGACGACCACGCCGGTGGTCGGAACCCCCACCCGCGACTACGCGCACGTGCTGACAGCTGGGAGCGAGCAGGTGGCTGACGATGAGATCCGGGTGACCATCTTGGGCAGTGGCGATCCGTTCGTGAAGAAGAGTCAGGCGTCGGCATCGCTGCTCATCGAGGTCGGCAATCTCGAGGATGACTTCTTCTTCTTCGATCTCGGGTCGGGGGCGCTCGCCAATTTCAACGGGCTCGGGCTACCCGTGACGTCGACGACCAAGGTGTTCTTGTCGCATTTGCACGCCGATCATGTCGGCGACATGCCGACGCTGCTGTGGAGCCTCGCGAAGGCCGGGCGCCGCGACCCGGTGGAAGTCTGGGGACCCGCCGGTGAGCACGACGACCTCGGGACCCGCGCCTATTCGGACCACCTCGTGGCGGCACATGCGTGGGACATGAAGTCGTTGAGTGGCCATCCCGGCCAGTCGGGTGCGCGTGCCATCACGACCGAGGTCCCGTACGACCGGCCACAGGTCGTCTACCAACGCAATGGCGTGACGATCACTTCGTTCCCCGTGATCCACATCCACAACGGTGCCGTCGGTTACCGGCTGGACTATGCCGGGCGCAGCGTCGTGTTCTCCGGCGACACCCGCCCCTGCCGGTACCTGGTCGAAGCCTGCGACGGCGCCGACCTGCTCATCCACGAAACGTTCCCGACAGCTTCGGTGCTCTCCCAGAAGGCTGGCATGCCGCTGAATGTCGCCGAGATGATCGTGAACGGTGCCCACACGAGCCCTGCCATGGCAGGCATGGTGTTCGAACGCGCCGGTGCGCGCATGTCGGCCATGTGGCATCTCGTTGTCGATCACGAGACCGTCGGCCCGGTGTTCGAGGAGATGCGCACCCGACACGACGGTCCCGTGGTCATCAGCCAGGACCTCACCGTGTTCAACGTCACCAAGGAGGCCGTCGTCGCTCGCCAGGCGGTCATCGATCCGTTCCGCTGGCCGGTTGTCGGTGCATCGAACGAGCAGGGCCCACCGATGTCTGGCCCGCTCCCGCCGCCCGAATGGTGGGCCACCGCCTTGATCACCGACTGACCGCTGAGATTCCGGGCGGCCACGGACTCCGCCGACACGGCACCGATCGCGCCAGGAGAGCAGGCTCGTCGATCGCGGGGCTGCCGCGAGCGATCGTCATGTGCTGCCAATGCCGATCAGCCACTCGGTAACCGGCGCACTGTTGCGCCTCGACCGGACAAGCGGGTAGCTCATAGCGCGATCACCGAGCGTGCTCGGTTGACGGGTGACCGGCGGGAATATGGGGTGCCCGACTTGGGCCGTTATCGGGTGCCACCTATCGGCACATCAGCCACGGTCCTCGGCCGAGGACGCCGAGCGCTATGGGACAGATCGCGCTGCCGAGTCTGCCGGATATCGATCGGACGAACGTGGCGCAGAGAGATGCCGATACCGAGCGCCTCACGGCGAAGCGGGCGACAAGTAAGTCAGCCGCCGTGCCAACCTAAGGCGGGGCAGTCCGGAGACTGAGACGCTGGCTTTCAGCCGAAGAGTTCGTGCACCTGGCTGGGCGCTGCAGCAGGGTCGGGCCGGAGGTTCGCTGAGTTGACGGCACCGGCGAAGTCGTTGATGTGGAGCGAATCGCGTTCGGTGACTGATGCGTTGAACACGCCGTCGTCGAGTTGGATGCCGGTACCGTCGGCGACACGGACGAGCCCGTTGAAGATCGCGATGATCGCCGCAGCCTCCATCGCTCCCTGGTCACCGATCACGGCGGCCAACGCTCGGCGTGTCTCGTCGATGTCACCGCGACCGAGTTCGACCGCGTTGGTGAACGCGAGGAGTTCAGGTCCCGCAGGAATACCGACGTCGCCAACGTGGTCGGCATCGAGGGCACCGTCGAGGTCGACAGCCAAACCGTTCGCTTCGCTGCTCACACGGAGCAGTGTGGTGTGGGACGCCGTTCAATAGAAGCACTCGTTGAGCGCCGTCGAACGTGCCGCCACGAGTTCGGCCTGAGGACGAGACAGCGGGAACTCCCAGCGCAGGTTCGTGAACTCGGCGCCGTGGGCGTAGTGGGTGTCGACCAGTTGGAGCCACGACCGATTGGTGACGGGCACGAGGCTGAGTGCTCGGCCCACGTTCGACCTGGTCGGGCCTGTTCTCTGGCTGACCCAGGCGCCGATGTCGCCAACGTCGTCCGGTCGGACCCGGGCTGGTTCACCATCGACAGGGTCGGGGAGTGGAACCTCGGGCCAGCCCATCGCTCGATGAAACCGGTCGATCACGGTGACCGTCGCGGTCACGCCGACCAGCTCGGTGTAGGTCTCCTCGCCGAGATCGGCGATGTGGCCGTCCGCCCATGTTCGAGTCAACCGTCCCGGGTCCGATGCGACGCGGTGGACAACCTCCATCGCCGATGCGGTCAGCTCGGCACTTGCGGTATGGGCGCCTTCGACGGCGTTCGGCGACAGCGCTCGTTTGCGTTCGTGGTCGAGCTCGTTGACCGCGGCGTCGCGTACCTCGCGCCAGACTGCCACTCGCTGAGCGCCGGTCAGCCAGTCGCCAGCAGCGGCGGTCGAAGCGAGCGCGGATTGCTGCGCTTCCTCGATGCCGCCCACGAGCGAACCGTAGCTGAACCGTGAACGATCTCGAGAATGGCTTCGAACTGCTCGTGCAGTGGCCGAGGAGCTTCAGAACCGGCGACCTCGCCGGTCTCGAACCCAACACCGCACAGAACGTTCACCGGTTGGATCGCCACCCCTGCGCGATACCGGCACATAAGCGGAGCGCTACGGCCAGGGGAGGCAGCTCGATATCGCGATCACCGACGGTGGCCGGCGATCCTCGGCGACGTACCGCTCGTCCTGCCGGATCCTGAGCGGGTCGGGACCTCCTCGGGATCGATCAATCCGCCGGGCAGCTCGATCGGGAATTGGGGGCGTTGCTCGCTTGGTTCGCCGCCAGTCGAGACGATCGACCCAAGGACTTGGGTGCGGCAATGGGTCACTCGGCGCCACGGTCGTTTCGTGGACGGCCTCACCCGAGTCGATCGTCGTCGATGCTACGGGAGGCTCTGATGTGATGGGCTGCGACGAAGGCGCCGACCCCCTTCACCCGGGGTGGCTCCCCTTCACCCGGGGTGGCTCCCCTTCACCCGGGGTGGCTTCTGCCTTTCACCCCGATTCCGCTGTCGTGGCGCGGCACGCCGAGACACAATCAATCACCATGGCATTCTGGGACTTCTTCTTCATCCTGCTCATCTTCATCCCGCTGACGATCGCGTGGGTCTACACGGTGATCGACATCTTCATGCGCCCCGACGTCGGAGCACTCGGCAAGTTCTTGTGGCTGCTCCTCGTGCTGTTCCTGCCACTGCTCGGCATGCTCATCTACTTCATCGTCAGGCCGGACGATTTCGAGCAGGCCGTCGACGCCCTCTGACCGCAACATGATGATCGCTCGACGGTCAGATGACCTCGATCGCGACACGATCGGCGTGTGCTGCGAGGGCCTCGAGATCGGCTCGGTCACCGGTGATGACGGTGCCGCCGGGTTCAGCGAGCGCGACGAGGAGCGCGTCGACTGCCGAGCCGGCTCTTGCGAGGCGCCGGAGCTGCGCTGCGCGCCGTGCCGTGGCTTCGCTGACCTCGGGATCAATGATGCAGGTCTTGAGGAACTGATTCGTGTTGGCGTCGCGCCCGGCGTGCCCTTGCAACGATTCGACGAGCACCATCGTCGGGACCACGGGTGGCCACAGCTCGTGGTCGACGAGTGATCGGATGAGAACCGCAGCAGTCCTGGTCCGCGCCGAGAGCCTCGAGATGCCGCCGCTGTCGAGGACAAGCACTCGCTAGCTCACGCGATCGAGCGAGCGGTCGCGGATGCGTCGTGCGATGACGTCGGCGTGGCTGCGCTGGCGCTGGGTCGGCTCGCCTACCTCGTCGCTGAGCTCGGCGAGGTAGCGCTCGGTCTCATCGAGTGCGTCCTGTCGCTCGAGTTCGGCGCGGAGCGCTATCTGCAGCAGCTCGGATGCCGGAAGGCCGCGCTGCTTGAGCTCCTCGTGGAGATCATCAGGGAGGTACACCTGGACACGGGGCATACGCCTAACTGTACACACAGTCCGACTGGGAGCGCCAGCGCATAACGCTACCCACGCCGGTCGGATCACCCCGTCCTGGTACTGCACCACTGCGAGCGGCGAAGCGTCCCATAATGCGCGTGGAGAACTGGGCTCGAAGCTGCCCCTGATCGCCTACTCGCAGACGCTTTCAGGGTGTCACCAAACGCCGGGTAGCGGGCGCGTTAGGAAGCGTCCACGAGCGGCACTTGAGGAATGATTGGCGAGGGCCGAGGATCGGGAGGAGGAACGGCATAGGCACCGCTTGCCGGTGCGTGATCCTGCATCTTACTTTGGTCTCTTGCGGATGCTGTGGTCGCGGCCCACGGTGGAGCTAGAAGGATCTTCCAGGCTGTGCCCTTGGTCATCCAGCGAAAGGAGGCGGCCATGAGATCGGTGACGGTCTTGGTCGTGGCAGCATTCATCGGCGTGTCTTCGGCCGTGTCGTGTGGGTCGTCTGCATCCGAGTCGACGGCCACCTCTGAGGCGTCCAAGTCCACGGAGGCGCCGGCAACAACGGCAGCATCCCAGTCGCCGACTGTTGCCGAGGGCGCGGTCGAGTTGTTCACGCTTCGAGGCCCCGACGCGCTCCCCTCGGTGGTTGCGTGGAGCCCTAACGGAACGAATCTTGCCACCGCGATCCACGGTGAAGCGAGCATCTGGGACGCCTCCACCGGAATCAAGCTCAACGAGCAGCACATCGATCACCTTCGCGACGTCACAGCGATCGAGTGGAGCCCCGACAGCATCCACACGGCTCTGATCGCAGAGTCCGACTCAGGGATCTACGAACCATTGTCGGGTCCTGGACTCCTGATGCCAGTCCCCGACTTCTTGGCCTACAGCCCCGACGGCACCCGAGTCGCAGTCGGCGGAGCGTGGGGGTGGTCGGCGGTCATCGACGCGACCACAGGCAACGAGCAACTCAGCTTGCCCTCCTGCCCCACATGGGTCAATGCGGCTGCGTGGAGCCCGGATGGCGCTCGCATCGCCACGACGTGCGGATCAACCGTGACGATCTCTGACGCCGCCACCGGAGAGGAACAGCACACGCTCAGCCAAGACGCCCAGGCGGCCGGATCCAACCAGGAGGCGACCGACGTGGCGTGGAGCCCTGAGGGCACCCGCATCGCCGTCATCACGGGAGAGCCCGGTACACGCGACACCGTCGCCGCAGTGTGGGCCGTCGCGATCGGAGAAGAAACGGATGCGCCCGAACAGACCATCAGCGGGGTCTGGGCACTCGCGTGGAGCCCTGACGGCACCAGGATCGTGACCGCCGGAGCCAACCCGACCGCCGCGATCTGGGACACCACCTCCGGCGACCAACTCCTCTCTCTGGCCGGCCACGAAGCACTCGTGACCGACGTGGCGTGGAGCCCTGACGGCACCAGGGTCGCGACCGCAAGCCTCGACGGAACCGTGAAGGTCTGGCTGGTCGACTGAAGACAACCATCTCCCGAGACCCAGCTCTTGACGACGTCCCTCCGCCCCCGATCGCCGGATTGGGGACACACACTTTGCTCCTCGCCTGAGGTCCGAGGACCACCACAGTTCCGGCGCACTGTGACGGGCTGCCGCTCGAGTTGGCCAGAACGTAATTCCGGTCACTGTCGCGGCCGGCGGACGGGATGACAGAGCGCGCGACGTGGGTCGTTCCGGAGCGAATAGTTGCACTTTCAGGGTCATCAATCGACGCTGGACTGGCCCCTGACATCCCCAGCGTGTCGCCCACCTTGGGTGAGCCTCGCGCCACCAACATTGACAAGGCCGAAGGCGTGGACGAGACTCGATCGCCCTGGCCTGGGGGGGTCGGGTCGGCCCAGCGCCGACGAGAAGAATTGGGGGCATATCATGCCGCTTCATGTAGGTAAGTTCGAGCGATTTCCGTCGGCGGATCGAAACGAGTTGGCGCTCGCTGCGCTCGAGTGGTGTCGAGCCGCTCGCGCGTCAGCGGGCGTCAAGGACAGTCGCTTCTACTGGATTGATCCCAACGAGATCGTCGTGGTCACTGACGCCGAGCCGGGGGCCTGGGGGGCCGGAGCCGGAGCGGAAGTGAGCCCACAAGCGGCAAAGGCGTTGTTCGCGCTGGCGGATCTCGCCCGCAACACCAGCACCGAGACCTGGGCAGACGCCCGGGCCGGCGCCGAGATGTTCGGACGAGCTCAGTAGGTATCGACTGCTCTCGGGTTCACCTGTGGTCACACTCTCCGTCACGGAACGGGTGCTCCGCAGGCGACCGCGGATCGTCCGGTGACGCCGCGCGGGGCCGACCGCCTGCGGCTGAACAGCTGCGGGCACCGCCAACCCCGGCCGCGCCACCCGATAACCGGCCGAAGTGTGGGACCTGCGAACCTAATCGGCCCGCCGCATAATCACCCGTCTGCTTCGACCAGAGGTGTCCGGTTGAGGAACCGCTACCGGACGCGAGACCTGTCCGTTCAACGACCGTCATCTGAGACGGCTGGCGAACATGACGGCTCCTGAGAGCGATAACTGGGATGCTCGCATCTGGTGTTCTGATCGGCGGCTGTCGAGACATCTGGCGGGTTGCCGCTCCGAAACCTCGCGCCTATTGTAGAGATGTAGCTACATGGAGGCGCGATGACGACGCAGATGAGCAGCCGACAATTCAATCAAGACACCAGCGGCGCCAAGAAGGCTGCCGAGAACGGCCCGGTCTACATCACCGACCGGGGCCGACCGGCACACGTGCTGTTGACCTTCGACGACTATGAGGAACTCGTCGGACCACACCGAGCACTGGACCTGCTCGCCGAGCCGGCAGGAGTCGCGGACATCGAGTTCGTGGCGCCGAGGAACAGCGACGTGGCGCTGCCGGCAGCGTTCGAGTGATGTTCGTGCTCGACACGAACATCGTGTCCGAACTCCGCAAGGTGCGAAGCGGCAAGGCGAACCTCGGGGTTGCCTCGTGGGCCAAGCAAGTCCCGTCGGCCGAGCTGTTCATCTCCGCGATCACGATCCACGAATTCGAGCACGGAGTGTTGCTCATGGAGCGTTCAGATCCTGCGCAGGGAGCTGTGCTCCGTGCCTGGCTCGACCAGAGCGTTGCCGCAGCGTTCAAGAGTCGAGTGCTTCCGGTGGACGAGCGCGTGGCGCGTCGCGCGGCTGGCTTGCACGTACCGGATCCAGCACCGTTCCGCGATGCTCTCATCGGCGCGACTGCCTTGGTCCACGACATGACCGTCGCGACTCGAGACCTCAAGAACTTCCAGCGTTTCGACGAACTCGACGTCATCAATCCCTGGAGTTGACCCAGTCATCTCAACCCGAACGCTCACCGGCTACGGCCACGCTCCACCGCCGACGTATCGCGGTGAACCGGCACCACCCAGCGGTTGTCCACGGACAACTGACGCGCCCGGTCGCCGATCTCGGTCTGAGCTGAGACCCCCTTCAGTCCGGCGGACCGATTCCCTACGGGTTCGTGCGGCTGAGGGTGCGGTACACCGTCGGCCGCGACACCGAGAACAACTCGCCAAGATCCGAGATCGTGTACTCGCCAGTCTGATGCATCCTCTTCAGCTCCCGCTGCTGCATCGCAGACAGCTTCGGCTGACGACCCTTCAACTTGCCCTGCGCCCTCGCAACGGCCATCCCCTCACGAGTGCGCATCCGAATCAGGTCCACCTCGAACTCGGCAAACGTGGCAAGGATGTTGAAGAACAACGTCCCCATCGGGTCGTCCGGATCGTAGATCTGACCGCCGAGCGACAGCGACACACCCCGCTTGGCGAGGGCGTCACCGATGTCGCGAGCATCGGAACAGATCGAGCAAGCCGGTCGAGCTTCGGAACGACGAGCGTGTCGCCCGTGCGCACTGCGGCCAGTGCATGATCGAGGCCGGGACGCTCGCGCTTGGTGCCGCTGATGCCGTGGTCGATGTAGACGCGATCAGGCGGAACGCCGAGCGCGTAAAGCGCTTGGCGTTGGGCGGTGAGGTCTTGCTCGTCAGTCGAGCATCGGGCGTATCCAATCAGCGTTTCATCCATCCAAGAACCGTGACGCGCCCGGTCATCCCGATCCATCGGCGAGCGTCCGAAAGCCGCCCGCCATGTGAGACGGATCTTGCGCGAACCGCCCGTGCGGCTACAACAGGCGATCTCGTACGACGGCGGTCCCCCTTACGGACACGTTGCGGCCCGCGATCATGCGGTGCTCGATATGGGCCGTGATGCGGCGCTTGCCTGCGCTGTGTGGCGGTAGTCCTGCGTGTTGTGATGTGGCGGGTTCTCGAGGCTGGCTCGGGTCAGCCTTCGATTGACACGATGGCGGCGACGATCGTGATGAGCGCCATGGCCGCCCACGCGACGCTGAAGGCGTAGCCGAGTCTCACGTTCTGTGGCGACCCGATCCGCAAGCCTCGGCGTGCCATCGCGGCTCTCGCGAGGATGCCGCGGCCTCCGAAGTAGAGGTACATGCCTCCGCCGACGAGCCCGAAGTAGACCCACGCGTGAATGTCGGCGATCAACAGGACCCCGGCAACCACCATGATCCAGAGTGTGAGCGTGTCCCAGAGCGCCTCGGCTCGAACATCGGCCCAGAAGGTTGGCTCGACATTGTCCTCGGCCTCCATCAGCTTCCAGCGCACTGCGCTCGCCGGCACCAAGAGCGACAATGCCTGCCCTCCCCAGCTCAGCAACGAGAGCAGCACCACGATCACACCCCACAGCACGTTCATGGTCGGCCATCTCTCCTGCTCGTCATTCGATGAGCCGAACAAAGCAGTAGACGCCCTCGACGACGCCGAACATCGGCCACATCCCCCACGTGACGACCCAATACGCGGCGGTGTTGCGGCGAAAGCCCAGGTCGCGATCCCAGAAGTAGAAGAAGACTGCGGTGTACCAGAACGGCACTGAAGCCATCAGCGCCAGTAGGAAGCCCCACCGTTCGCCGAGCAGCATGCCGACGCTCCCCATGATCTGCAGGGGTGCCCACAAGAACGGGTCGGCCCACGCGCTGGCACGGTTGAACGCGAAGTACGCCCGTGAGTCGGTGTCGTCGGGTGACCCGCCGTACACGTTGTCGATCGTCCACTGCGCACGAGGGCGCACAACCGCCACCAGCTGCAGCGCGGTGAGCAGCGAGATGAGCCCAAGTCCAATCAGAGCGATCGCCCAGGTCGCGGTCGTTGCCTCCACGCCGAGTCCTCCTGATCATCAAGTCTGTCGTCGTTTCCGTCGGCGCCGTAGGGGCAGAGGTCACGAGGAGGGGGTCCAAGGGCTCTGTGGCTCGAGCGCTGATTGGCTCAGAGTGGAAGGAGAGGGCGTTGCGGCGTCTCAACTCGTAGTGAGCCGCAGCCGAGTGCCCTCACCGGTCGGAGAGGAGGCGATGATGGATCAGACACCGAAGGCCGCCGGAATCGCGGCGCTGATTGCGGCGGCGACGTTCTTGTTCGGGATCGTGATGTTCGCGACCGTCCTGACCGACTACACCACTGGGGACCCCACGCCAGAGGAGTCGGTCGCGTTCGTGGTCGACCACCAGGCCGCGCTCTACGTCTGGAACGTGGTGATCTTCATCATTTTCGGGATCGTGCTCGTGCCATTGGTGCTGACCCTGCGTGACCGCCTGAAGGCTCTGTCGCCTGCGATGGCGCAGGCCTCGGGAGCGTTCGGGCTCATCTGGGCCGGGCTCGTGATCGCAGCGGGCATGGTTTCCAACATCGCGATCGGCACGGTCAGCGACCTGTACGACACCGACCCTGCCGGGGCGGAGACGGTGTGGTCGGCGCTCGACTCGGTGCAGAACGGGCTGGGTGGCGGCAACGAGATCGTCGGCGGTGTCTGGATCATGCTGGTGAGCTGGACAGCACTGACGACCGCTGTGCTGCCACGCGCATTGAACTATGTCGGCCTCGCTGCCGGTTCGGCGGGCCTCATCACCGTCATCCCTGCGCTCGAAGCCGTCGGGGCCGTGTTCGGGGTCGGCCTCATCGTCTGGTTCGTGTGGGTCGGCGTGCTCCTTCTCAACGACAGGGCGCCGGGCGCTACGCCGACATCGGGGACGCGCGCCGAACCTCTCAGCACGGCCTGATTGCAGAAGCGATGACGGCCCCAACCCGTGACCAGGCCGTCAGCTCCCACACGATGCATCTGCTGGGGGTGGCGTTCCTGTTGCAGGGGTTCTGTTCTGGGGGCAGCGGCTTGCAGCGAGCACCGGTTGACCTGCTCGTCCGAGAATGGCACTTGCGACCGGTCGGTCGTTCGTCCATGCCCGAGCGATAATGCCGGGCCGGAACACTCAAGTCCGCGCCGCATCGCCGGCACACTGTGGCGCGTCGACCGGGTCGATAGCTAGCTCGTAACGCGATCACCGACCGTGCTCGGTTGGCTAACCGTAGAGGCAGTTATCGGGTGCCCAAGTTGGACCGAAGTCGGCAGCGAATCACCGCAGCTGAGGAGGCAGGCTGCGCCGACGCACTACCGTCGGGGCTCGTGGCTCTCGAACCCGGTCCCATGAGTGTCGTGCGAAATGCGTTCACGACCAAACAGGAAGCGTTGGCCAACCTCGCTGCGCTGGATCTGTGGCCGACCACCTACGTGTCAGCGCGGGCCGAAGAGCTCCCGCTCCACTGGCATGACGTCGACAACTGCGGCTACGTCATCGAAGGCCACGGCTACGTCCTCGACGCAGACGGAGAACGCCTGGACCTCTGTCCCGGTGACAAGCTGATTCTTCCGGCGGGCGCCGTGCACGCAGAGGGTAAAGTCACGGCGCGAATGGTCTGGATCGTCGGAATCTCCGAGCCGGCCAACTTGATGGACGCGCTTCTGCCGCTCCACGACCCAGCGACCAGCCCGCTCAACGCGACCTGAGGGGTCCTGGCCACAGCGAGCGAACGGCAACCGACGTTACGAGCGATCCGATCGCTCGGTATCGCTCGCTGTTGTGGTGGGTGATGGTTAGACGGGTCTGGTTGCTCCGGCGATGAAGGTCGACACGATGTAGGTGGCGTGGCGGTCAAGGTTGCCTCGGACCCGGTCGTAGCGCATCGTCGTGCGCGGGTCGGCGTGGGATGCGGCGTCTCGGACGTCGCGGAGCGGGATGTCGGCGTCGAGGGCGGCGGTGATGAAGGAGTGGCGCAGGCTGTGCGGTGAGATGGGTGCAGCATCTCGAAGCCGAGATCGGCGAACACGACGCAGCGATGAAAATCCTCATTGACCGAGCCGCCCCGCAGCTGCTTGCCGAACGCTGTGTCGGCTACGCAACGGCTGCCGCGTTCTACCTGGCCTGGTCACACCCGGGCCGCTGCCACAGCGAAGCCGCGTACGCCCGACTCGGCGGCACCGCTCCCGTCGAGGTCACCTCCGGCCAGAACCAAGACCGGCACCGGCTCAACCGCGGCGGCGATCGCCAACTCAATCGAGCGCTCTACTTCGTTGCCGTCACCCGCCAACGCTGCTGCCCGGGAACCAAGGACTACATGGCGCGACGCACCAGCGAAGGCAAGACCGAACGAGAAGCCACCAGATGCCTCAAACGCTTCATCGCACGACGCGTCTGGCGGCTGCTCGAGCACCCCGAATTGCACCTTGACACGACATAGAAGCATCGGCGGCAACGGCAATGGCGTTGCCCATGAGAGAGTGACCCGGTGAACCTAAACCAGCCGTCACCGGGAGGCTCACGTGCGTGACCCTCTCGAGGGATTGTCGGAGTCCGGCACAATCCTGACCGGCGCCGACATCACGAACGTGGCCGCAGCGTTCCGGCCTGTTCATCAGTCTGCCATCGCGGATGTTCGAAGGAGTGCTCCATCAGCGTCGGTCTACGCGTACGGATCCGTCGTCACCGGGCAGGCGAGAGTCGGGGCATCGGATGTCGACCTGCTCACGATCGGGCTACCGACGAGTGACGCGAACGTGGTCGCAGCCCAGCTCTCGGAGCGGTTCGCCAGCGTGTGTCGGGCCGTCGAGATCGCAACAGCGCAGGCGTGCGACTTCGTCGGCGACAGCGACGAGTCATACGGGAACAGAGTGTTCCTCCGCCACTACTGCGTTCTTCTCGAAGGACCCGACGTGCACCGTCCAAAGCACGACTTCGCAGTGGACCGTCGAGCGGCCCGCGGATTCAACGGCGATATCGCCCGACACGCCCGACGATGGCGCTCCGCACTCGATGCTGGCGGAGACTCAGGGCAGCTTGCTCAGCGAATGGCCCGCAAGTCGTTGCTTGCGGTTGCTGGTCTGGTGAGCATCCATGATCACACCTGGACGACGGATCGCGAGGCGAGCGCGGCTCGCTGGAGCGAGATCGCGCCGGAGCATCGCGGCGGACTCGCCCAACTGGTGTCGTGGGCAACCACGACACCGGACGCGTCGATAGAGGCGGTTCGAGACGCACTCGACGGCACCGTTGAGGCGATCGTCTCGGCATTCAGCGAATCGATTGGATTGTGGCCGGACAGCATCCGTGATTCCGTGGCACCGCAGTAGGGCCGAAGTCGGGTGGTCCGACGTTGGGCGCGAGGGCGGGCGAAACTGCTGGAGACGAACCAGTAAGCCAGCCGATTGCGACAGCGCAGACTGCACGAGCTTGTGTCCCCTGCGCCCTGCGCCCTGCGCCCTGGGCGAGCGGCTCCCAAGGCCGTGCTACGGTCCGCAACTTGGACCTGAGGAGGCCGGCATGCTCGAGTACGTGTTCCGATTCAACGTCGAAAAGGGAAAGCAGAACGAGTTCATCGAGTGGTTGCGAGCGAACGAGGATGACCTCAAGACGCACACCCGACCGGGCTGGACCTACGTCGGGACACTGATGACCGTCGGGGGCTTCGGAGACTTCGACGGAGAGTCGCGCTGGGCCCTGGAGAGCTACGCTTCGCTCGGCGAAGGCTGGGGCGACGATGTGGCGCAACGACTGCTCGGTGAGTTCTTTGCGCTGATCGAGACGAAGCCGGACGTCAGCCTGCTCCGCAACGTGGCAACGGTGCAGTCGGCACCGAACCTCTAGCCCGCCCTGTCTGGTATTGGTGCCAGTTGGCCACGGTTCGTTGCGCGCTGCCTGCCCGGGGATCAGGGGATGATCGGGCACCGCAGTAGGGCCGATATCGAGTGCCGCCTATCGGCACATGAGCGACAGATCGGGCGGCGTGGCTTTCGTCGACTCAGCCCCGGCCGATGCGACACAGTGCGACGCCGATGTACGAGCGCTGGTCTCCGGCCGCTGCCATCGGGATGAGCCTGCGGCCTTCGATTAACTCGAAGTCAGGCGTGAACTCTCCGGCGAGCGCGGCGACGTCGTAGCGGCGCACCTCGAGCCCGGCGCACTTGTCGGGCCCCTCGAGGGCGAACGTCGCGACGATCAGGATCCCGCCCGGCCCCACCGCGGAGGCTGCGACAGAGCGGTAGGCCTCGCGATCATCCTGTTCGACGAGGAAATGGAACACCGCTCGATCGTGCCAGAGTTCCCACCGCCGATCTGGCTGGTAGTGCGTCACATCCGCACGGATCCAACTGACGACCTCGACGTGCTCACGCAATGCAGTCCGCGACGCCCCCAGTGCACGTTCGCTGATGTCGAGCACCGTCAGATCGCGGTAGCCCAGCCGGGCCAGTTCCAGTGTCAACGGGCTCGTACCTCCCCCGACGTCGATCAGCGAATCTGCCGGAGTCGAGTACGCCGTCACGAGCCCGAGCGTCGACGCCCGCGGCTCGTACCAGCCCAGCTGGTCAAGCTTGTCCACCGAGTACACCGAATCCCAATGAGCCTGCGACATCGCCAACCACCTCACTCCCAGCGTTCTGCGATCCCGGCACGCAAGACAGGGTCACACGTCACACATCGGGACGTCCCGAACCGACCCCGACTGCCCGATACGGGTGCCGCCGTGAGGTACGTCGCGAATGCGAGCTCGCCGCATCTTGCGGGGCGGCTTCGCGTTGCTCGCATGGAAGTGGAGTTGCAGTACTTCGATGATTGTCCGAACTGGCGCGTGACCGACGACCACCTGAGCGCGCTCGCCGCTGAGTTCACGGATGTGGCGTTGACCCGCCATCTGGTCGACACCCCTGAGGAGGCCGCTCGTGTCCGCCTTCGTAGTTCGCCGACGATTCTCTTGAACGGCGTTGATCCCTTCGCCACGGAGCCCGATCCGGTCGGCGACCTCTCATGTCGCCTCTACCGGACGCCGGACGGCCTGGCCGGGTCACCCACTCTCGACCAACTGCGCCGGGAGTTGCTCCGGGCGTGTGCCCCCCAATTCCGGCTATGGGACACGTCTGATCACGGTCGGTAGACGTCGATATGCGCCCCTGAACCGATGGTGGGAGGCAGGGTTGCGGTTCCAATCGGCGCTGTTCAACCCAAGGTGGCGGCGACGTCGTGCATGGCGGCGATGGTCGCCTCTTGGAGTTCGTCGGCGTGCGAGGCTGAGTCACCGACTGCGGTGATGCCGAAGCGCCCGTCGACGGCGAGGCATGACAGCATGTGCGGGACCACACCGGTCCTCGTCAGCGGGTCGAACGAGATACCGGCCCGTACGAATGCAGCGATCACGTCGGCCTCTGGGATCCCGGTCCAGTTCTCATCCACGAGGTTGTCCGACGCCACGTAATGCTTCGACACACCGGTGTCGTCGGTGTAGGAGCCGGTGTTCATGTCGTATCGCCCGGGAGCGAGGTGACGAAGCACGGTGTACGGGTGTGTCGTCCCGGGCTTGCGAAGATTGATCTCGATCGCATACGTGGACCAGGGTTCGCTCCCCGAGCGAGCCGTCACGAAGTCGATCCCAGCTCGCCCCGCGCTCCGCGCTCACCAAGTGCTCGGGCAGCAGCGAGTGCGTGCGCGCCGAGCTCAGGTGCGTAGGACGGATCTGCAGGGAACCGACACCCGAGGTAGACCTGGCCATCGTTGCCCAGGATCTGCTCGTGTGTGGACAGCACGACGACCGAACCGTCCGGCCGGATCTCCACCTGGGCGCTCGGGCTCGAGAATTGATCTCCCACGATGCGGCTCTCTGCCACGAAGCCCTTCCTCAACTCGTCGAGATACCACGCCTCAAGGCGGTTGGTCCGACTCCGTAGCCGTCGCCGAGCAGCCGATGACCCGGCGGGCTCCAGATCGTCGGTGTGGATGACGGCGTTGCCGTCGCCCGCTCCGGAATCATCGTGCTTGAGAATCACCGCTGGAGTGTCGGGCTGTGTAGTGCGAAGCTGCTCGATCGCGCCTAACGCATCGGAGACGGTCGTCAGGTCCTCGAAGCCTGGCGGGACCGGAACCCCAGCCTCCCGGAACAGCCTCCGCCCAGAGCTCTTGAATCCCAGCGGCCACAGCTCCGGTGAGGAACCGTTGATCGGCACCCCGAGTGCGAGTGCGAGTTGGCGCTCCGGCTCCGCGACGTTCCAAGGCTCGATGAATGCAGGGTCGTCGCCGATCCACCGAGTGACGCCGGCGAGCACATCAGGCCGATCGAGCAGCTTTGTCGCGATGGGGCGGGCCGACCGATCATCGACCACGACCAGATGGAATCGTTCACTGGCATCGAGCGAGTCGGGCAGCAGCGAGAGGTAATGGTCGATGACCGCCGCATCTGGCTCGGCCGAGCAGAAGTACACGAGCCGAGCGGCCGGCATGCGAAGCATCAGCAGCGAGGC
The DNA here is from genome assembly GCA_963698435.1 of Ilumatobacteraceae bacterium. Taxonomy (GTDB): domain Bacteria; phylum Actinomycetota; class Acidimicrobiia; order Acidimicrobiales; family Ilumatobacteraceae; genus Sva-07. The sequence continues at coordinate 473,469 of CAVOQV010000007.1, forward strand.
CAGGAATCGATGCTCGAGCGCAGCGAGGCGACTGCTGTAGTGGGACAGCAGGCTCTCTCCGACGCTGAATGACGGCAAGACCACCACGACGTGCGGCACGGTCGACGCGGGCGAGTTGAGCGCGTAGACCGCCTCGAGGTCTTGTTGGAGCCGCTGGAAGGCGCTCCTGGTCGCCGAATCGGAGAGCTCTTGCATGATCGACAGCATCGCGCAGGGACGAGTGCGGCTGCACGCTTCGGTCAAGCCTCGGCTGGCTCCCACGTGACGCGCTGTTGGAGGCACGCCCGGTCCGTGGCGAGGCTCTTCGGAGATGAGTCATTCCTGCGAGGTGATCCTCGGCGGCAATGCCGTCGGGTACGTGCTCTGGTCAGCTGACCCGCGCGTTGGCGCCGATGTCAGGCACTGGCGGTGACGTCCGGCTTGCGGCCGGTGACCAGCAGTTGCTGGACGGAGCCGAAGAAACCGCCGATCTCCGCGGCCTGCTCGAGGTCGGCGCGAAAGTGAAGCACCTCGTCGTTCGTCAGCACGCCGGCATCCTCGGCTGCCTCGAGAACGCGAGCGAGCACGAATGTCTCGGAAAACACGCCCAGGTCGTCGACCGCGATGGGGACGACCTCGACCGAGACGTCATCGAGGCCTGCCGCCTTGAACGAGCGGTACAGCATCCGCCCGGCGAACGGGCTGTTCATCATGGAGCGGTAGTGCTCGGCGACACGTCGTTCGAGCTCGGAGACCTCACTGGCAATGCTGAGCGATCCGAAATCGGTATCGAGCACGACGATCCGACCACCGGGACGGGTCACACGGATCATCTCCGCAAGCCCGGCCGCCGGATCAGAGAGGTGCTGGAAGACCCGCTCGCTCCGACATGCGTTGAAGAAGTCGTCGTCGAAGGGCAGCGCAGCCGCATCGGCTTGCCGATGCAGCACCCGTTCGTCGAGGCCAGCGGCCCTCGCCCGGACGTTCGCCTCCTCGACCATCTCCGGATCGAAGTCGACGCCGTGGACCTGACCCGTCTCACCGACGAGGTCGGCGAGTGCGATCGTGTCGGAAGCGGGCCCGCAGCCGAGGTCGAGCACCCGGTGCCCTACCTGTAGCTCCATCAATTCATAGGTCCGTCGCTTCGCCGCCGACAACATCCGCGCAGCCGTGTCGAGGTACGTGGAGTCGACGTGCCCCGAGTAGTCCATCGCCATGCCCAATTTGATACAACACCTGCAACTCCGGAACTGAACGCAAACCGCTCGTTCGCCGGATCCGGGGCGCCTCGCTGCCATCCCCCCGGCACACGCGACCGGGATCCGAAGCCGAGTTGCGCGATGCCACCGACCGACCCGCCGGAGGACCCGATCAGAGCAACTCCGCCTCGACGGCACCTCACCCGGATCCCGACGCCCTCTCTGCACACCTTGCCCGGGCATCGCGAGCGGCGCCACCCGACCTGCTCACCTGGTTGCACCGGGGCCAACCAAGGGCTCACCACGGTCTCGCTCGAGATCGATGAGCGCCGAACGAACCGGCCAGGTCAGCGCAACTGCGCGAGCGCCTGCTCGTGTCGGGCGCTGTCAACGTCGCGCGCCTTGGCGCTCAGCACGCCGGGTGAGCGCCCGCACATCGACCACCTTCAGGTGGCCCTCACGAGCTAGCAGCCTCGTCGCGCAGGGCGCGCTTGAGCACCTTGCCGGCCGCCGACAGCGGTAACGGATCGGTGCGGAACGTCCAACTGCGGGGCACCTTGTAGCCGGCGATCCGCTCACGGGCGTGCGCACCGAGTTCGGCGGCGCTCACTGCGCCCTCGTCGATGACGACCACGGCGTGGACGAGCTCGCCCCAGGTCTCGTCGGGCACGCCCACGACGGCCACCTGCTTGACCGCCGGGTGCGTGCCGATCGCGTTCTCCACCTCGATCGAGTAGACGTTCTCGCCTCCCGTCACGATCATGTCCTTCACGCGATCCTCGAGGAAGAGGTAGCCGAGCTCGTCGAGCCGACCGGCATCGCCAGTGCGGTACCAGCCATCGACCAGCGATCCAGCGGTCATCTCCGGCTGGTTCCAGTACTCGGTCATCGCCGAGTCGCACCGCACCCAGATCTCTCCGATCTCGCCGGGCGCGACCGGATCGGCGTCACCCGGCGTCCGGATCGCCAGTTCGACCCCGACGCACGGGCGGCCCACCGATCGGAGTCGATCCCCGCCCCGGCGGTGATCCTCGGGATCGAGCGCCGTCACCGTGGCGGCGCACTCCGTCATGCCGTAGGCCTGGAAGAACTCGAGTGCGGGCCACGTCGCCATCGCCCGATCGAGGAGCGCGGCAGGCATCGGCGCGGCGCCGTACATCACGAGTCGCAGGCTCTCGAACATCGACGGCTCGAAGTCGGGGTCCTGCAGCATCATCGCCAGCATCGTCGGGACCGCGCCGACGTGGGTGATGGCGTGGTCACGGATCGCTTCGTTGGCGTGCGCCGGGACGAATGCCGGTTGCACCACCACGGCACCCCCGGTGACGGGAAAGAGCCCAAACGCGCTCAGCCCTGCCACGTGGAACATTGGGAGGAACGCGAGGAACCGAACATCACCGCCGAGTGGTGCGGCGATGTGCATCCGGTAGATCACGAGCGCGACCGCGCGCTGGGCCAGGACGACGCCCTTCGGGAGCCCCGTGGTACCGCCGGTGTACATCAGCACGGCCATCGCATCATCGTCGGGCTCGGCCGGCAACGCACGGTCGTCGGTCGCTGCCAACAGGTCCCCCAGACGCGAGTCGACAGATGCGTCGGTCTCGCCCGAGGTCTCGATCAGCACCACCTCGCGCAGGGCAGGCACGCGGTGGCGGAGCGCGGCGACGACCGGAGCGAACGTGGCGTCGACGAACATCACCGTGGTGCCCGAGTCGGTGAGCACGTACACGAGTTCGTCGGGCGACAGGCGGTTGTTGATCGGGTGGATGACCGCAGCACCCGCCAGGCACGCCTGCCACAGCTCGACATAGACGTGGGACCCACCAGCCATCACCCCGACGCGGTCACCGCCCGACACGCCGAGCCCACGCAACACTCCACACAGGTGTCCGACCCGCTCGAGCTGCTGGGCGTAGGTGCCCTCATGGCCCGTGCCGAGGTCGATCACCGCCGTGCGATCGGCGAACATCGCGGTCCGCCGCAGGATGCGGCCGAAGTTGAGCTCACCCACCGCGTCAGCCGGCTCTCCGGAAACGCACCAGCGAATGCTTCACCGGTCGCGGGAGGAAGCTGCTCTCGTGGATCGGACGCTCGTGCTCGAACGTGTCCTGTGTCGAACCGAACCCGCCGTCATGTTCATCCATTGTGCCCCCTTGTCCCGATTCCAGAGTACTTCTCCACGCAACCGTCCACGGACAGATGCACCGTTCATCGGATTTGGTGGGCGACGGCCGCCAGTGTGGGCGTGCGCTGTCGCGAGCGAGACGGTGCACAGAGCATCACCAACTCGTTCCCACGCCACGGCGTCGCCAGGACCCAACAGTCCTGCGGTCGCGCCAAACCCACACACGAACATCTGGCGCCGCAGACGTCGCCCGCCCCACGATGACTCGTCCACGCCAGACTTCCGGCGCACTGCGGTGGGTCGCCCGGTCGATCAACTAGCTCATAAAGCGACCACCGAGGGCGTCCGACAGACGTCGAGGGATCGGTGTTATCGGGTGCACGAGTTGGGCCGTGATGCGGCGCGCCCCCACGGACGTCGAACGGATTACGGAGCGGAGTTATGTAGTGCTGCCACGATCCTCGAAATCGGCGGGCGTCATGACTGGTGGACGCTGCTCGTTCCATTCCAGGAGGTCTTTGTCGCCTGAGACGACGACATCGACATCGTGAGTTCTTGCGAGTGCGATGAGGTAGTCATCGTTCGGGTCGCGTGTCTCGGTCTCGACCTCGCCGGGGTCCTCGACGAGATCGACGACCGCCTCGATCGTTTCAACGAACAACGTCGCGTTCTGCAGACTGATCCACTTGCGGAGACGAGGCCGAGTCGTGAGGACCTCGCGAACCTCACCGAGGAGTTCCGGGCACATCACCACTTCGAAGTCGGCGGTCCCGGCCAACCACGCCGCGACGATTCGATGCGACGCACCGCGCTGGATGGCAGCGGACACGAACACGTTCGCATCGATGATGACCCGCACGCCTGAGGTGACCGATCAACTCGTCGAGCGGCGACGACGTACTGCACGTACCTCTTCCACCGCGAGTTCGAGTGCGTCGTCTTCGTCGAGCGTGCTGTTGGCATCCACGTTGGAGGCCAAGGCTTCTCGTGTGGTGGCGGTGAAGCTCTCCCATGCCGATTGACGTGTGACGCCGAGGGCGTCGCCGATCTGTTGCCACGACGCGCCGGCGGATCGTGCGGCGATGACTTGCTCGCGACGAATCCGCTCGAGTTCGTGCTCACTGTCGGTCAGGACGCGCAGCGCCGCCAACGGCTCTTGCGGCAGAGCATCCGGCACCACGATCACGCTCATGATGTCAGGATATCCTGACGGCGAGTGAGCGTCCACACCGTCACTTCGTGACGCCGCAGTGGGGCCGCACTCTGTCACCATCCGAGCCCACGCCACAGAGATATCTATCGTTGCTCCATGTCCTCAGGCGGCGAGGCGCGTGATGACGAGATCCGGGCGATCGTGCTTGACGCACTGATCGCAGGTCGCACCGTCAACGACATCGCCGACGTGCTCCGCCCGCTTCACGTGGAGGGCTCCACCTATCCGGCCTCCGCGCTCATGGACCTTGCGGCCGACGCGTACCTCGCGTGCGCATCGAGTCGGACTGATCGACTCGAGGTCGCCGGGCTCGCTGAGAGGATGCTGCCCGAGGACCCCGCCCGCGGCAACGTCGGCCACTCGAAACGCCGCCACTGCGTACAGGGAGCGATCATGATCGCCGCGGGCGCCGAACCGGAAGACACCGGCTGGTGGTCCACCGACGACCTCCGGCGACATGCGTTGGACGCTGCGGTGGTGTTCGTCCGTGCAGCAGCGGAGCGCCAGGGCACGCCAGTCCAGGACGTCTGCGGTTCGCTCGCAACTGCCTGACCGTGCTTGTTGCCTTGCGTCGAGCGCGACATACCGGGCATTCGGTGCTACTTGGTCCGTTCTCTACCGAGCGATCGTCAACGCCCTTCCGCCCGCGGTTCTGTGACGCCGCAGAAGGGCCGTAGTCGTGCGCTACGTGTGTGACGTTGCGCCCTGTCGGTCGATTGTGCCCGGTTGTACATCTGGGGTATGGCAGCTGAGATCAGCGAGTTGACGGACCTTGCCTACGAGGGTGGCCGTGAACCCTTGACGACCACGCCGGTGGTCGGAACCCCCACCCGCGACTACGCGCAACGTGCTGACACCTGGGAGCGAGCAGGTGGCCGAGGATGAGATCCGGGTGACCATCTTGGGCAGTGGCGATCCGTTCGTGAAGAAGAGTCAGGCGTCGGCATCGCTGCTCATCGAGGTCGGCAATCCCGAGGATGACTTCTTCTTCTTCGATCTCGGATCGGGGTCGCTCGCCAATTTCAACGGACTCGGTCTACCGGTGACGTCGACGACCAAGGTGTTCTTGTCGCATTTGCACGCCGATCACGTCGGCGACATGCCGACGCTGCTGTGGAGCCTCGCGAAGGCCGGGCGCCGCGACCCGGTGGAAGTCTGGGGACCGGCCGGTGAGCACGAGCGACCTCGGCACCCGCGCCTATTCGGACCACCTCGAGGCGGCACATGCGTGGGACATGAAGTCGTTGAGCGGCCATCCCGGCCAGTCGGGGGCGCATGCCATCACCACCGAGGTCCCGTACGACCGGCCACAGGTCGTCTACCAACGCAACGGCGTGACGATCACTTCGTTCCCCGTGATCCACATCCACAACGGCGCCGTCGGCTACCGGCTGGACTATGCCGGGCGTAGCGTCGTGTTCTCCGGCGACACCCGCCCCTGCCGGTACCTGGTCGAAGCCTGCGACGGCGCCGACCTGCTCATCCACGAAACGTTCCCGACAGCTTCGGTGCTCTCCCAGAAGGCTGGCATGCCGCTGAATGTCGCCGAGATGATCGTGAACGGTGCCCACACGAGCCCTGCCATGGCAGGCATGGTGTTCGAACGCGCCGGTGCGCGCATGTCGGCCATGTGGCATCTCGTTGTCGATCACGAGACCGTCGGCCCGGTGTTCGAGGAGATGCGCACCCGACACGACGGTCCCGTGGTCATCAGCCAGGACCTCACCGTGTTCAACGTCACCAAGGAGGCCGTCGTCGCTCGCCAGGCGGTCATCGATCCGTTCCGCTGGCCGGTTGTCGGTGCATCGAACGAGCAGGGCCCACCGATGTCGGCCCCGCTCCCGCCGCCTGAATGGTGGGCCACCGCCTTGATCACCGACTGACCGCTGAGATTCCGGGCGGCCACGGACACCGCCGACACGTCACCGATCGCGCCAGGAGAGCAGGCTCGTCGATCGTGGGGCTGCCGCGAGCGATCGTCATGTGCTGCCAATGCCGATCAGCCACTCGGTAACCGGCGAAGTGTGCGGCCTCCGACCCCAATCGGCCCGCCGCATAATCACCCGTTGGGTTCGACCAGAGGTGTCCGGTTGAGGAACGTCATTCGAGACGACTCTTGGCGAACTGCACCAGCCTTCGCGGCGCCGAGACCGTCCGATGTCCGTCCCCCTTACGGACACGTTGCGGCCCGCGATTATGCGGTGCTCGATATGGGCCGGAGTGTGGCGGTCGGCGATGAGGGTGTGGCGTGCTTCTGCGTGGCGAAGTGTGCGGTGTCCGTGGCGTCGACCCGCGTAGTCGTCCATGTCCAGGCGACGAGTTGCTCACCGCTAGGTTCGCTCCGTCGCTTGACGTGGAAATGCCCCTCGCGGTCACCGCACTGCGAGCAGCTTCTCGGCTCGCGCGGACACGTTGCCGAGCCCGAGTCTCTCGGCAACCGTGGTGCTCGCGGTGATCAACTCCTCGGCCCGATCGGTGTCCGGCTCGGGCCGGTCGAGCAGGCTGGTCGCCCAGTCGATCTGGGTGCGGGCGAGCAATGCCGGCGCCGGCATGCGGGTGTGCCATTGCACGGCCGCAGCGAACGACGCATCCGCTTCGACGAAGTGGCCCATTGTGTGTTCGAGCAACGCCAGGTAGTGCCCGACACTGCCGAACCAGTTGGTGGCGTTGTCGACACACTGGTCCCGGAAGGGCTCGAGCACGGTGTGCAGAAGAGCTGCGCGATGCGCGTCGCCGAGTTGGAAGCATGCGTCGGCCAGCAGCGTGGTCATCACCAGCCAGCTCAGGTCGTGCAGGAGTTCGTGATGGCGGTCGGCGAGGTCCTCGAACGGTTCACGTGCCTTGTCGAGCTTGCCGACCTCGCAGTACAGCAATGCGAGGGCCGACTGCAGTGAGGGCAACCCGGGGTTCGATGCCGACTCCTGCGCGATGATCGCTTCAAGTTCCCCCATTCGTCCCTGGTGGAAGCGCAGATTGACCAACTGGCCGAAGTAGAAGGTCAACGCGTCGGGCTGGCCCGATGCCTGGCCCAGCTCGAAGCACTCGGTCGCCAGTTCCTCGCCGCGCGCGAGGTCGCCGCCGACGATCGCCCGCACGGACTCGCGCATGAGCAGATAGGCCTTGAGCAACGGCTGGCGGAGCTCGTCGAGCGTGGAACCCATCTGGGCGAGACACCGGTCGGCGAGCTCCAGATCGCCCGACTCCATCGCTGCCTGGAACTGGCTCGACGCGGACGTGTACTGCCACTGGGGTGAATCGAGGTTGGCGGTGATGGTCTGGAGGCGTTCGCACAGCTGCAGCCGTTCGGGCAGGCCCCTGGCGCTCCACAGCACACCGATGCGCTGGTTGATGACGTGCGCCAGACAGAACTCGTCGTCGAGTCGTTCCGCCATGGCCAGCGACTCGTCCGACAGCGCCTGGCGCCGTTCGTGGTCGTCGCCGAAGGTGAGTTCGACACTCAGGTTGGCCAGCAACTTGGCGGTGTGGGCCGAGTCGTCCGGGTCGACCGCTTCGAGCGCCATCTCGAGGAGCCGAACGCGGTCGTCGTCGGTGCGGCCGGCCGAGCTGAAGAAGCCGCGGGTGTTGGCGAGCGCTGCGCTCACGATCGTCGCCTGGTCGTCGTTGGCGGCAGCGATCTCGGCGGCCTCGAACAGCACCGCTCTGCTGCCACGGATTCCGGCACGCTTCATAGCGACGCCGAGGCCGAGTTCGAGCCGTCCACGAAGCTGCTCGGGGTGCGTGCAGCCGTAGCGATCCATCAGACGTAGCGCGTTCTCGTAGTGCTCCACTGCGGTGGAGAACCCGAGTCGCGTGATGGCGTTGTCGCCCGCCAGTTGCGTCACGATCACCGCGCGATCAGCGTCGGCAGGATCTGTCGACCGGTCGTAGTGATAGGCGAGTTCATCGAGGAAGTCCGAGAGGTCACGGGCGTGGACCTCCTCGATGGCGACGGCCATGTCGTGGTGACGTTGGTTGCGCCGCCCCAGCGACATCGTTTCGTACATGGTGGACCGAACGAGATCGTGCTGGAACCGGAAGCGCACCGGCGTGTCGGGAACCTCGATCAGGATGCCGGCGTGCAGCGCCTCCTCGGTCGCCTCGATCAGTTCCGGACGTGATCGGTTGGTGGCGACGGCGAGCACATCCAGGCTCACGTCGGTGTTCGCCACCGCGATGGCATTGAGCATCTCGACGGCGGTCGGCGACAAGCGCGACACGCGGTCGAGCACGACCTCTCCGAGCGCTTCGGGAACCGCGACGCCGACGTCGTCGAGTCCACGCTCTCGCAGGAGTGTGATCACCTCGCCGAGGAAGAAGGCATTGCCCGCCGTCTGGTTCTGCAGCCGGTCGGCGAGCGTGGCGGTCGATGCCTCGTCGTCGCTGAGGTCGAGCTCCGCAGCGCGCAGCAAGGCCAGGATGTCGGATCCGTCGAGGCCCCGCAGGTTGATCGACACCGTGCCGGAAAGGCGTTGCATCTCGCCGAGGAACCTCAGCAGCCGCGAGCTGCCGTCGGCCTCGGTGTCACGGTAGGTGGCGAGGATGCAGACCGGCGCCTCGGGGACACGCCGCAGGAGGTGCCGGAGCAGGTGCAGCGTGGGTTCGGCAGCCCAGTGGATGTCGTCGACGACGAGCAGCACGGGCTGATCGCCGGCGGTGGTCTCGAGCCAACTCAGCACGGCGTCGAACAACCGGTACTGCTCGGTGCTCGAGTCGGCCTCGATCATGCCCGGCAGGTCGCTGATGCGATGCTCCAGGTCGGGAACGAGGCGGCGGAGTTCGCCGGCGAATCGGCCGAGATCGCCAGCGGCCGGCGTGTGGCGCTCGACGAAGTGCTCCAAGGCGTTGGCGAACGGTTGGAACGACGCTCCGACTCCTTCGTCGCACCGTCCGTAGAGCACGAGCGCACCGTCGTCGATCGCCTCGATCGCCAACTCACGCGCCAACCGGGTCTTGCCGACCCCGGGCTCCCCGGCGACGAGGATCCCGGTGATCTCGCCAGCGCTGACGCCAGCCCACGCTCGACGCGCCTCGGCGAGTTCGCGTTGACGGCCCACGAAGTCGAATCGGCCGCCGGCGCCGAGTTCGGGGGGCAGGGTGCGCTGCGGGAGTGATTGCTCCACGTCCCAGGTGACCACCCATGCGGGAATCGGTTCGGTAAACCCCTTCGCGTCGACGGCGACCCGGGTCTCGAACTTGCCGTCGCTGCGGCTTCCCACCAGCGAACGCGCCAAGTCGGTGCACAACATGCCGGACTCGGTTGCCGCGCTCTCCAGGCGGGCAGCCTCCACGACGGCCGTGCCGTGGTAGTCGTCGTTCTCCTCGGTGACGTCGCCGACACTGACGCCGACGCGGATGTTCAGCGAAGCGGATCCGGCGTTCGCCCAGTTGTCCCGGACGCAGCGCATGTGCATTTCGATGCCGGCGTCGATGGCCTGGGTCGCGCTCTCGAACACCGCCATCCGACCGTCGCCGGTCTTCTTCACGATCTTGCCCTCGTGCTGGAGGATCGCGTCGTCGAGAATCGGTTCCAGTCGACGACGGAGTTCATCGGCTCGAATGTCACCCAGCTCCTGCAGCAGGGAAGTCGACGCGACCTGATCCACGAAGAGCACTGCGAGCAGCCGGGTACGAACTGCATTCGACATCGCCACCAGCGTACGCGCCGTCGGGGTGCTGACGCTGAGTGTGCCCATTGTGGGTGCGGACGCCGGCGCTCTCCGGCTCCCTACACAACGATCTCACCACTGCGGCCAACCTTGCCAGTTAGACCAGCCTCCAGACGGGTTCCGACCAAGACAAGTCCCCTGCGTCAATTGAGCAGCCATGCCGCTCAATCTCCTACCCCGACAGGAAACGGGAACCGGCATTCAGCGAACTCCGTGATCGCCGCTCGGAAAGTGCGGTGCTCGGCTTGGGCCGAAGTAGCGCAGTCGGCCGGAGGTCGTGCCTGCGGTCGCGGCGGTGTGTGCGAGGATCAGTGCCGTCACCGATGGGGGTGTGAGATGAGCGCTGAGATCCGAAGGTACGTGCATGCGGTGTACGGCCTCGATGCGGTGGTGCAACGCACCACCGACGTCGAGTGGTCCAAGTCGTCGCCGTGCAGCGAATGGGTGGCACTCGATGTTGTGGTGCACAACGGATGGGCGTTGCAGATGTTCACCAAGATGGCCCAGGGTGCCCCGGCAGCGGTTCTCCCTCCCGCGGACGGTTCGGGAGTGCGTGCGCCCGGCGACGACCGCTACGTGTTCGCTGACTACGTCGCTGAAAGCATGGCGCGGTTGGGTGGTGAGTATGCGGCTGATCCCATCGGGTGCTGGAACCGCGATCGCGATGCGCTCGTCGAGGCGCTCGACGAGCCCGGCGTCGGAGGACTGGTGACGCGGACGCCGTGGGGTGAGCAAACCGACATGGATTCCTGGCTGGGGTTCGCGTTCTGGGATCCACTGGTCCACACCTGGGACCTCGCCGAAGCCGTCGGTCAACCGACCATCGTCGACCTCCGGCTGTGCGAGCTGGCACTCCCCGCAGCCCGTGCTCACGACGCGAAGTACAGCCTCCGCCGACCCGGCGTCGCCGAACCCCCGATCGAGACCTCTACCTCCGATCCCCTCGAAGCACTCCTGCTCTTCGCAGGACGCAACCTCGACTGGCGTCAACAGCACCAGTAGCTCCACCTCGGCGAAGGTTGCGAAACCATGACCGGCTTCAGCGGCAGCGCGTGCTGTGGTTGTCGAGCGCCGCAGTTGGGCCGGTATCGGCCGCGTTTCCGCTGTTCGACTTGCCCAGGTGAGCTGCTGGCACGGTCGTTGGCCATGGCCCCGATGGCGCTGGTGCCGTCCGATAGTGGCCACCCAGTCCCCGGATGGCTCCGCGGCGTGCGGATCAAAGATCGTCTACTGTGGCTGCGACGGCCGTGGGCCGATTGAGGAGTCCTCCGATGGAAGAGATTCAAGTCTCAGCTGTCTTTCCCAGCATCGCGCCCAACGACTTGACCCAGTTCAAGCAGGTTGCTGCAGAGGTGCTCGAACTTACGATTCCCGAGCCAGGAGTGTTGCACTACAACTGGTTCTTCTCCGATGACGAGACGAAGTGTGAGGTTCGGGAGGTCTACGCCGACTCCGACGCGATGTTGGCGCATATCGCGAACGTGGGTGAGGTTCTCGGACCGATGGTCGAGCTCGGGGGCGGACTCCAGGCTGAGGTCTTCGGCAGCCCGTCAGCCGAGCTCGCGGAAGCTCTCGCTCCGTTTGATCCAACGTTTTACTCCCGCTTCCAAGGGAAGTAGCCCGCCCGACGGATTCCGACCGGGGTGCCCGGTGCCCCAGATTCACCGCGGCATGGACAATCCGAAATGAGTCGGCGATGACTCTCGCGTCCGGTATCCGGCGAAGTAATGCGGCAAGGCGGCGTAGGTGCGTAGCTCATAACGTGATCACAGACGGTGTTGGGCCGACGGGTCGCGAACGCCGATATCGGGTGCTCGACTGGGGCCTGATTGATACTCGAGGGGCGTTGCGGCGGTTGTCGTAGCGTTCGGAGCGCCGGTCGGCAGCCTCTTCTTAGGGCCTGTCACCTTCGTGGTTGACCTGATCGCGAACTGTCTGTTGGCCGGTGTTCTGACCCGGGGGTGTGGCTCGAAGGAGGCGCGAGCTCAACGAACCCAGATCAGGAGTGCCCACCTCGGTTCCCACCACCGAGACAAGGAGACATTCCCGATGAAAGTGATGATTGGGATCGATCCGCACAAGGCGACACACACCGCCGTCGCGATCGACCACAACGAGATGATGCTCGACGAACTGCGTGTTCGAGCGTGCAGCTCACAGGTGAGGCGACTGACGAAGTGGGCGGTCCCGTTCCCGGATCGGGTGTGGGCAATCGAGTCCGCACGCGGTCTCGGCTACCTACTCGCCCAGCAGCTCGTCGCCGCTGGCGAGACGGTGATCGACGTTCCCGCCGCGTTGTCGACACGGACCCGTCTGTTGGGCTCGGGACGGGCGCAGAAGAACGACCCGAACGACGCCCGCTCGGTGGCGATCACCGCGATGCGCGTCGATGGACTTCAACGCGCAACGGCCGATGAGCACGCCCAGGTGTTGAAGCTGTTGGCGAAACGGCACCGTGATCTGGGCCAGCTGAAGAGCAAAGCGGCGTGTCGGCTGCATGCGTTGCTGATGGAACTCCAGCCGGGCGGGATGGCCAAGGAAATGACCGTGACCAGGGCAAACGACCTGTTGGACCAGGTCGTCGATCAGGATCAGATCACACAGCATCGTGTCGAGGTCGCCCGCGAGTTCGTCGCCGACGTCGCTCACTACGAAGCACAGATGAAGGCATCGATGAAACGGCTGCGCGCCGCGGTCGCTGCGTCGGGAACGTCGCTGACCGACATCCGCGGTGTCGGCGTCGTCACCGCCGCGCTCATCATCGGCCACACCGGTGACGTCTCCCGATTCAAGTCGGCCGGGCACTTCGCGAGCTACAACGCGACCGCCCCGACCGAAGCGTCATCGGGCGAGCACCGTCGGCATCGGCTCAACCCTCGAGGCAACCGCCAGCTGAACTACGCGATCCACATCGCCGCGATCACCCAGCTGCGTCACCCGTGCGCCGGACGCGACTACTACGACCGTCGCTGCGCCGAGGGTAAGAACTCCAAAGAAGCCATCCGGGCACTGAAGCGCCACATCTCCAACTCGGTCTACCGAGCTCTCGTCGCCGACGCCCGCCGCATCCACGCCTGATCAGCAGGCCCGGGAAGGACACTCAGGCACGACGTCAAATCCAGCGTGACCGGCTCAACATCCTGAACGGCCGGCTCTTCGGATCAGTCACTTCCCGGACCCGACAACCAACCCTACGACGCAACCTCCGGCTCCGCCAGAGGCGCAACCTCCCGCGCCTTGAACCCTCTCCGAAACTCGGGCTTGACACGCCGGGAACCGGCCATCTGCATCCGTTGGTACCGCTTGCGAGAGAACTCGTGGCCGCGGGGCACGAGGTCGTGTGGGCGACGGCCCCCTCCTCGTGTGCGAAGGTCGCAGATTTCAGGTTTCGGGCGGTGTCCAGTGGGCCGGATCCCGATGTGAGGCGTCCGATGCTCCTCAATCGACTTGCCCGCGTCGTCGATCTGCCACCTCGCGAACGTCGCGCAGTGCAGTTGCCAGTGGTTTTCGGCGAAGTCACTGCGCCGGTGATGCGAGATGATCTCGTCGAGGTCTTTGCAGACGTCAAACCTGATCTCGTCATCCACGAGTTCGCGGAGCTGGCTGCGGCGCCTATGGCCAAAGCGCGCGGGATCCCCTGTGTCTGTGTCGGGTTCAGCAACGCGATCTCAGATTCGGTCCAGACTGCTGTCGAAGCAAGTGTCGCTCCGGTCTGGGAACTCGAGGGGTTGCAGGTGAGCACGGAAGCGTTCGACGGCGACTCGCTGCTGTACCCGTTTCCAGCACTCCTGGACACCCCACGCGTCGATGTGCCGTCGGCTCCGATGAGGCCGATGTCATTCGACGGGGCACCACTCGCGTCGCCGCCGAAGTGGGCCGATTCGTTCGGCAAGGATCGTCCCGGCGTGTACGTCACATTGGGGACCGAGGTGAGCCTGCGTGCGCCGTGGGCTGCACTCCTCGCGGCGTTGTCGGATCTTGACGTGGACGTCCTGGCAACCGTCGGTAGCCAACTCGATCCGGCGACGCTCGACGGGTCAGCGCCGAACATTCGAGTAGAGCAGTACGTGCCACAGAGCTTGGTCATTGATCGAGCAGACGTCGTCGTGTCTCACAGCGGTGCGGGAACGGTCATCGGCGCAGCGACTGCGGGAGCCGTCCAGCTCCGCCTACCGATTGCGGCCGACCAGTGGGACAACGCTGACTTGCTTTCTGGCGCGAACGTCGGAGTGGTCCTCGAATCAGAAGCACGCGACGCCGACACCATTCGCCTGTCTATCCAACGACTCCTTGACGACGAGACGATGCGTTCCAGCGCCGACATCCTGAGCGACCACTTCGCATCGATGCCCCATCCGTCACAGATCGCAGCGACGATCGACCACCTGGTCTGAACCCCGTTCGCCTCACCCAGACAGAGTCGGCGGACCTCACGCGACATCACGACCGGGAAACGGTTCCAGCCTCCACAGTCCTGATGATCACCTTCAGCCGGGAAAATGGAGTGCGCTGCTTGGGCCGCGAGGCGGCGCCTCGTGGAAGCCGATGCTCGTGACTCCCGGGCGACACTATGTAGCGCTGCGGCTGAGCCGCGACGACGGTGTCCGACACCTCCGCCGTTGCGTGGGCAGTACTGTCGTTTGTCGATGTCCGCAACAGGAAAACTCGAACGCGAAACCTACGAACGTGAACTGGAGCGGCTTCAGCTCGAACTTGTTCAGATGCTCGAGTGGATTCGACACAGTGGTCAGCGCCTCGTCGTGATCTTCGAAGGCCGCGATGCCGCCGGCAAGGGGAGCACGATCAGCCGACTCACCGGCCCGCTGAATCCCCGTTCGTGTCGGGTCGTCGCGCTGCCGAAGCCGAGTGAGCGTGAGCGCACCGAGTGGTATTTCCAGCGGTACGTGGCTCACTTGCCGGCAGCGGGTGAGATGGTCGTGTTCGATCGCTCGTGGTACAACCGGGCGGGGGTCGAGCACGTGCTGGGCTTCTGTAGCGACGCCGAGTATTGGGAGTTCATCCGATCGGTCCCGGAGTTCGAGCGGATGCTCGTGCGGTCCGGTATCCGGATCGTCAAGTACTGGTTCTCGGTGTCGAACGAGGTGCAGACGAAGCGGTTCGAGGAGCGGCTCCGCGATCCGGCCAAACGATGGAAGTTCTCCGACATCGATGCTCGGTCGCAGGCCAAGTGGAACGAATATTCGCGTGCGAAGGACATCATGGTGGAACACACCTCGATCCCCGAGGCGCCGTGGTGGGAGGTTGACGGTGACGACAAGCGTCGCGCCCGACTGAACACGATCAGTCATCTGCTGTCGTTGGTGCCCCACGAGAAGGTGTCGTACCCGAGGGTGGAGCTGCCCGACGTACGCCCTGATGAGGGGTACGAACGACCACCGCTCGACCATCTCAACGCGGTCCCTCAGCTCTACTGATGCCGCGTGCGACAGTGCAGTGCAACAGACGTGATTTCCGGGCACTCGGCTTGGGCCTGATTCATGCTGGGTGTGCGTTGCGGCGCGACGATCCCGTCGATGGGCGGATTATCGAGTACCTGTTATGCGCTGACCCCGATGAACAGAATGCCGGTTCCAGAGCGATTCGGAGTGAGGTCCGACGACGTCAGTATGGGCGCCCAACTCGGGTTGGGGATGTTGCGTTGACCGTCGCTCGGCGGGTCGAGGTTTGCGGTGTTCGTCGGATGATCTAGCAGGTGCCGGTCGGTAGGTGAGCGGTGAGGCCGAGCTTTTCGATGATGGGGCTATCGCTGAAGCGGAACAGGTCAAGTCCGTCGTCTGCTTCAATCGAGACGACCGCCCAGGAGGGAACGACGAAGAGGTCGCCTGGTTGAACTTCCCATCCGGTTCCACCCACCTCGACTCGGCCGCTACCGGCGAAGACCTGGCAGACAGCCGAACCGACCTCTTGACCAGGAGCAGTCCGGGCGCCGGGCGCGAGACGATGGAACTCGGCCCGCATCGTCGGCAGCACGTCCGCGCCGTCAGTCGGGTTGATGTAGCGGATCGCGGCGTGACCGGGCTCGATCGTGACGTCGTGCCCTCTCGCCTCGAGATCGAGTTGGGCCGCGAGCGCTGCGTCGGTGTGCTCCCACCGGTAGTTCAGCAGAGGTGTTGCCCGATGAGCGCCGGGCTGCGTCAGCGGTCGCAGCCCAGGGTGCCCCCACAGTCGTTCAGACCGCGACCGTTCGGGAACCACGTCGGGACGATCGGCCACGTCGGGGCCGGGCTCAAAGAACGTCGTGTCGGCATGTCTCTGAAACGGGATGTCGAGCCCGTCGATCCACGCCATCGGCTGGTCGCTATCGTTGATGTGGCTGTGCCAATGCCAGCCTGCCTGGGGAAGGAAGTCACCCCGCCGCATCGTGATGGCGTCGCCATCGACCACGGTCGCCACTCCCTCGCCCTCGAGCACGAACCGGAACGCGTGCTGGCTGTGCCGATGCACCGGCGCGTCCTCACCGGCGTTCAGATACTGGATGGCGGCCCACAGCGTCGGTGTCGCATACGGCTGACCACCCAACCCGGGGTTGGCGAGCGCTATCGCGCGTCGCTCCCCTCCCCGGCCAACCTCGACCAACTCACCGGACTTGGCCGCTGCCTTGTACAGCCGCTCCCACCGCCAGAGGTGAGGCACCGCGTCCGAGGTTGGTGATGGGGGCATCAACCCGCTGATCTCGGTCCACAACGGGACCAGCATCTCGGCCTCGAAGTGCCTGTAGAGCCGGTCGAGTTCCGCGCTCGGCGCTGGCTGGTTCGGCCCCTCGACGGCCATCAGCCGCACGGCACTCGAGGAGGGCGCCGCCGACGAGGACTGCTGGTGAGAGGGCATGCGACCAGTCTGCCCGACATCACCGACCCGTGGCGGGCCGACGGAACGGTCCCACCCCGAACGAGTGTCGCTCCATCGGTAGTGGCAGGCGCCTCGAAGCGTCGCACACAGATGCACGAGTCGACCGATCAGCGGCCCGATGCGAACCCAGACAACCGCCCCGACAAGTCCCAGTCACGGACGCTCATGTCACTCCTGCCCTCGGACCGGCCGACCCGCTCGGGTACGGCACTTCCGATCGGTGACCGCACACTGGGACCCTGCTCGTAATCGCGGGCGGGAACGCTCCGTCCGCGTCGCATCGCCGGCGCACTGAGGCGACCCGCCGCCAGTCCGGGGCCGCACGTAACGCGATCACCGACAGTCGCCGGCTCGGCGTGTCGTCGGGATCATGCAGTGTGCGGCTCGGGTCGTTCCGTGCGCGAAACTCGGTCTATGGACGCAACCCGCTCTCCGTTCCTCGGCGGTGCGCTGGCTTGGATCAACAACGGGACCATCCCGGACCGATGCGACACCTGCGCCTTCGAGTGGACGATTCAGTCCGCCGCGGCGGTCGACGCGATCGAGGCAGCGCCCGACCGGTACAGGGCACTTCTCGCGGATCGGGACGGCATGGTCGCCCCCGACGATGGAGGCTGGAACGCCACCGCCTACCTCTGGCACCTGACCGACCTGGCTGGTAGCTGGTCGGAGCGCTGGGTACAGATCGAAGACCAGCCCGGCTCGCTGCTTGCCGGCTGGGACCCCGACGTACTCGCAGCGGCCCGGAACTACCGCAACCTGCCGACCGTTCCGGCGATCTGGGCACTGGATCAGGCCACAGCCAGATTCGTGCACTTGAGCAGAGAGCTCGACCACGGCACCGCGTTCGAACACGGCGACTGGGGTGCGGGCACCGTTGCGGACGGTCTGCGCTGGCTTGCCCACGAGTACATCCACCACCAGCTCGATGTCGAGGCTCGAGCACGCTGACCGATCAGGTCCGCTGACCCGTGCGATAATCCCGGGTCGCGACGGAGCTTTCCGCGTGGCACTGCCGGCGCACTGTTGCGCCTCGACCGGACAAGCGGGTAGCTCATAACTCGATCACCGAGCGTGCTCGGTTGACGGGTGACCGGCGTGAATATGGGGTGCCCGACTTGGGCCGGAGTGTGGCGGGGTTGAGCACGGCACTCATCTTCGTCGGATGTTCCGAACCGGATCGGCCCCCGACGGTAGTTGTTGCTGTGGGTATTCACTTGCTTGGGAAGAAAAATGGCTATCGTCCGGACGTCAACCGACCGTCTCGGCGGTCGACTCGTCAACGCGCGGATCGAAGTCC
The DNA here is from genome assembly GCA_963698435.1 of Ilumatobacteraceae bacterium. Classification (GTDB taxonomy): domain Bacteria; phylum Actinomycetota; class Acidimicrobiia; order Acidimicrobiales; family Ilumatobacteraceae; genus Sva-07. Next base: position 491,821 of record CAVOQV010000007.1, read on the forward strand.
GCAAGAAGGAGTACCGACATGTCATCTGACCCAACACCACACGTCAAGCGACCGGGAGGCGTCACGCTCCTGTTCGTGCTCGGACTCATCCAAGGCGTCTCGGCGCTCATCTTGGGATTGGTCCTCGTGCTCGACAAGAGCGACGAGAACCTCATCAATGAATCCGGAATGACCGAGAACACGCTGCTCGGCACCGGGATCGGCATCATGATCCTCGGAGCCATTTTCATTGTGTTGTCATTCGGATTGCGCGGTGGCAGCAACCTCGTGCGCTGGTTGTTCGGCATCGTGACGATGGCCCAAGTTGCCGGCGGCGTCTGGGGCCTCTTCGCGCTGCACGGCGAGCAGCAGCTGTCGGCTGCGTCCAGCGTGACCTTCGGCCTGGTCATCCTGTGGATCCTCTTCGGCAACGAGCGCACCGACGAGTTCTTCACTCACTGAGCCGATACATCGTGTCCGACTTCATCGGCGGGCTGACCGCCGATGAAGTCAGTCGCGTCGCGACCAGACCAATGGGGCCCTTCTCGCCGCTCGATTCCGCCGACGGCCTGCTCCACCGGACCTACGGCGCGATCGACCGCGTCATCGATGCGTCCAGGTGGAGTTGACCGCTCGCGGACGCACACTGCTGCGATGAGCCACGACCACGATCCTCGCTGGCGGGTGGGCTAGCAGGTTGTTCCGTCGTCGGGAACAGCGCCGTTGACGAGGTACTCGTTGATGGTCTGGTCGATGCAGGCGTTCTCTTTCAGGTAGCCGGTGTGACCGTCGCCATCACGGGTGAGCAGCACGCCGGAGTCGATGATCTCGGCGAGTCGTTGCGCCCACGCGTATGGGGTGTTCGGGTCTCTCGTCGTGCCGAGGACGACGATCGGCGCAGCGCCCGGTGCGCTGTAGTCGGGGGCCTGCAGCGCGGTCTCGAGCGGCCACGTGTCGCATCCGTACGCAGCGAAGCCACCGACAATCGCCCCGAACGTCGGCGACGCCTCGACGAACTCGTCGATGTTCACCTCGTCGCCCTCTGGCCTGATCTGGGTGTCAAGACAGTCGATCGCCGTCTGGGCCATGAACAGGTTCGACGAATATCCCTCCTCGTCTCGGCCGGTCGCGACGTCGGCCAGGAGCAGCAGCAAATCTCCGTCGCCGTTCTGCGCACTGAGGACCGCCTCGGTGAGAAGCGGCCAACCTTCCTCGGCGGACGACAAACCGGTGACGACACCCCAGTACGCGAGTCCCTGGGTGATCGGCCGGTCCGGGTCGCTGGTCGGTAGCGGCTCCTCATCGACCTGGGCGAACAGGTCTTGCACGGATGCGATCACTTCGTCCGGCGTCGACCCGAGCGGGCACGCTCCATCCGCGACGCAGTTGTCGGCGTAGCTTGCCAGGGCGACCTCGAACCCTCCTGCGTAACCCAGGAAGAGCTCCGAGAAGGGCATTTCAGGGTCGACCGCACCGTCGAGGACGAGCCGGCCGACGTTGTCGGGGAACAAGGCGGCGTACGTCGCACCCAGATAGGTGCCATACGACGCGCCGTAGTAGTTGAGCTGATCATCGCCCACCACTGCGCGCAGCACGTCGAGATCCCGAGCCGTCTCCACCGTGGTCACATGCGACGCAAGGGCTCCGGCGTCCTGCTCGCACCCCTCGCCCATCCCGACGAGCAGCGTTGCCCACTCGTCGATCTCCTCGGGCGTCTCGGGCGTCGGATCAAAGGCGATGAACTCGTCGAGCGCCGCGGTGTCGAGGCACTCCAACGGATCGCTGGCACCAACCCCGCGCGGGTCGAACCCGACCACGTCGTAGGCGGCCGTCACCTCGGGTCCCACGAGCAATGCCCAGCCGGGGGCGAAGTCGACCCCGGACTCGCCCGGTCCCCCTGGGTTGACGAACAGCGTGCCCTGAGCCTCGCCAGAGGCCGGTATACGGACCAACTCGATGAACGTGTCACCCGCCGAAGGGTCGTCATAGTCGATCGGCACCGTGGCGGTCGCGCATTCCCCTAGTTCACACTCGACCCACTCCAACGTCTGCGCATACGGATCGAAGTCGCCGTCGGGCGCCGTCGTCACATCGGTCGTGACGTCGGGAACTGTCGTTTCCGCCGGCGGCTCGGTCGCCTCGGATGCGACCGTCGTTTCCGACCCCTCGCTCGGCGTCGATCCAGCGTCATCGTCGCTGCTACAACCCGCAACCGCAATCAGCCCGGCCGCCATCACGAACGCAACCCGACGTCCACTCACTCGATTCATCATCCCTCCACAGGTCCGCAGCACCATGCCGCCGGCTAGACGGTACCTTTCCGCGCCAGCAAAGCCCCGGATCCTCGTCGGTGCTCACGGCGGCCCTTCATTTCCAAGCGGTGACAGCGCACCGGGTATGCCACCCACCATCGCGAGCCAAAGTGCGCAGGCCCGCGCCGCACTGCCGGCGAAGTCGGTCGCCCACTCCTCTTCAGGAGGCACTGCATATTCACCCGCCGACCGGAAACGTTCGTTCAACGACCGATATTTGAGAAGCCGTCCTCGATTGGCACTCAGTGAGAGCGTCGCTGCTGCGCCGAGGCTCGATCGAACCGACGCATGTTGGCCGGTGGACGCCCGACTCCCGTCATCGAAGCGCACGACGAGCGCGGTTTCGAGCCCTGACCGTTCGGGCCCGGAGTCGGTCGTCAGGCGGGGAGGACCGAGTCGTCGACCCAGCTGCCGTGGAAACCGAAGGGCACACGTTGTGGGAGATGGATCCGAGCGACCGGATCGCTCCCGGGCGCCGATGCATCGAGGATGACGAGGTCGGAGGAGTCCTCGGACGCGTTGTACACGAACCCGATTGCCCAGCCCTCGTCCTCGCCGGCAGCATCATCGTCTTGCACGAAGACGAACTCACTCGGGAATGCGTCAGGCCCAAGGTCATAGGTCGCTTGTGTGCCGGTGACGACATCCCACTTCACGACCACCCCGGGTTCACGAAGGGTGGTTTCGCTGCCGTCACGGTGGCTCACACCCCAGCCGTACCGGTGCGGAAGGCCGACGACCCGGTCATCGACGCGCGAGAAGGCGTGCGTCCGCTCGTCGATCCGCTCTTCGTTGACGGCACCCGATGCCAAGTCGAACGTCCACCGGTGCAGAAATGCCGGAGGGGTGTAGACCTCCGGTTCCATCGACATCGAAGCGTGACGACCGACGTCGCAGACCACCACGTTGTCGTCCACGTACGCGTTGAGGGGGTGGAACACGTAGCACGGGTCGATCTCGAACCAGCGGATGTCCGCGTTCGTGCCCATGCGAGGCATGATGCCGATGCGGGCGCCGTAGGTGTCGTCCCACCCGATCGGCGACTCCAGGTTCGACAGATCGAAAACGATCGGCAGGTCCATGAAGATGGCGTGGTCGCGTGTGATCATGAAGTCGTGCATCATCGTGCCCTTCGGCACGGCGATCTCGGCGGAATGCACGAGCGCTCCGCCGGCGTCGAGCACGTGGTAGGTCAGGAACGGCGGGAGCGGGGAGTAGCCGAAGAAGTGCAGCTCTCCGGTTTCGGGGCACAACTTCGGGTGTGCGGTGAACGCCGTCGTCAGCTTGCCGCCGAAGTCGTCACAGCCGATCGTGTCGAGTTCGGGGCTCAGCTCGTACGGCAGGTGGAGTTCCTCCAGCGCCCAGATCCGTCCGGCATGGGCCAGCACACTCGTGTTCCCCGAGCCAGCCGTCGGGTCGGCGAACACGTCCGGGTCGGCTGCATCCAATCCCTTCACGAGCTTGGTGGTCTGGACGTACCGGTTGCGGTACCAGACCGCGTTGCCGGCGTCGAGGCGAACGCCGTGCACCATCCCGTCACCGGCGAACCAGTGACTCGACATCCCCGAGGGCGGATTGGATCCGGTGCGCAGGTAGCGGCCCGACAGCGACGGCGGGATGGAACCCGTGACTCGCAGGTTGACGTCGGTGACCTCGTCGAAGACGGGCCCGAAGTTCCCTTCGAGGTACCACGGGGTATGACCTGGGTCCGTACGGGGGTCGATGTCGAGATCTGTCATCCCACCATCGTGACAGAAGACATCCAGAGTGAGCGTCCCGGAACGATCGGGGCGCCTCGATGCGTCTCCGGCTGGCGTCCATGACCGACGTTGGGCTCTGACGCTGCGCCTGGTGACAGCCGTACGTTGAACGTAGGGATGACACACATCCCCGAGGAGGTGATGAGTCACGGCGACCGAACCAATGACTTTGGCTGAGCACGGCTCGTCGGATGCGCCCCCGGAGGGGACGCATCGGCGGTGGCGCGGGGCTTGGCTGGCGGGCTCGTCGGCAGTCGTCTTGTTTGTCGTTGGCGGTGTTGCTGCCGTGATGACGGCCGACGATGGAAATGCCATTGGGACGATCGACGAGTACATCAAAGTGGTGGAGAGCTACGGCCCCATCGAGCAGACCTTCACCGGTGAACCAACTGTTGTGCTTGACCCGACTGGAAGCGGTGATCTACTGGTCAGCGTCCGATGAGCTGGTCCCACCCGTCCAACTCTTGGAACGGGACGATGGTCGACACGTTGCGCAAGGTGGACGGCGAGTGGATGATCGCAGCGCTCGAACGGCAATCCGCCGAGTAGATCGTTGGACGTCGCACCGGAACTATCCGGCTCGGCCGAGAACCGCACTCGCCGTCGAGCTCAGCGAGGCGAAACGCACGCGGTGGTGGTGAACCTGTGTCCAGGCCTGGCCGGTACCCTGCTCGGGTGCGCATCGGGATCCTTACCCGCGAGTATCCGCCCGACGTTTATGGTGGCGCCGGCGTCCACGTCGACTTCCTCGTCCGCGAGCTGGTGCAGCTCGCCCACGTCGAGGTGCACTGCATGGGCGACCCCCGTCCGGGCGCCACCGCCCACTCCGAACGCAACCCGCTGCTCGTCGACGCCAACGCGGCGCTGCGGACGCTGGCCGCAGACCTGGCCATGGCCGATCAAACAGCGGGTTGCGACATCGTCCATTCCCACACGTGGTACGCCAACATGGGCGGCCACTGGGCGAAGCTGCTCCACGACATTCCCCACGTCGTGACCTCGCACTCGCTCGAGCCCCACCGGCCATGGAAGGCCGAACAGCTCGGAGGTGGTTACCGGGTGTCGTCGTGGGCCGAACGCACCGCGTACGAGGGCGCCGACGCGGTGATCGCCGTGAGCCATGGATCCAAGCGCGACGTCCTCTCGGCCTATCCGACGCTCGACGAGGCCAAGGTGCACGTCGTCCACAACGGGATCGACACCGACTTCTACCGGCCCGATCCCGAGACGGACGTCCTCGAACGGCTGGGTGTCGACCCCGAGCGCCCGTCAGTTGTTTTCGTCGGCCGCATCACGCGCCAGAAGGGCGTTCCCCACCTGCTGCGCGCGGCACTCGACTTCGACGAGTCGGTCCAACTCGTGCTGTTGGCCGGCGCAGCCGACACACCCGAGCTGGCCGCTGAGACCGACGACCTCGTGACCACTTTGCGCGCCGAACGCGACGCCGTCCACCTCGTGTCGGAGATGCTGCCGCGGGAGCAGGTGCGCCAGGTGCTGACACACGGCACCGTGTTCGTCTGCCCGTCGGTCTATGAACCGCTCGGCATTGTGAACCTCGAGGCGATGGCGTGCGAGACGGCGGTCGTCGCGAGCGACGTCGGTGGGATCCCCGACGTCGTCGTCGACGGCGACACGGGCCGCCTCGTGCACTACGACGCCGGCGACCCGGAAGCCTTCGAGGCGGGACTCGCGGACGCGGTCAACGACATTGTCCGCGCCCCTGACCGGGCGAGGGCGATGGGCATCGCAGGGCGTCGCCGGGCGGTCGCCGACTTCGGCTGGGACGTCGCGGCAAGGCGGACGATGGCGATCTACGAGTCTCTCGTCGACTGAGTGTCCGATCGCAATCGGATCACGTCGAGTGTGTCCGATCGTGAACGAGTGCGGCCTATTGCGGTGCTCGATAATCGCGTCGACTGGACGTGTCCGGGGAAGGAGGGGTCGCCGTGTGGCCGTGCGAGCGTCGCAACCGGGTCGGGAGGCACGGCTAGTCACCGCTGGTCATCCGGTCGGCACCGTTCAACCACGCCAGAGGCACAAAAACGGCAAACCCGCAGCCCACGGCGAGTCAGCGATCGGCGAGGCCAAACTTGGCCTTGAGGATCTGGTGATAGTGCTCGTCGCCGAAACGGACGAAGTTCGCTGTGGACTCCGACGGTGTACATCGCACGACGTCGCCGTCGTCGAGCGCCCAGACGGGCTGGCCATCGAGTACCAGCTCGGCAACGCGATGGCCGGAGACCTCGATCTCGATCGTCTCCGACGGGTCGAGCACCAACGTGCGATCAAACAGCATGTGCGGTGAAACAGGAGTGAGCAGCATCGCGCGGTGACGAGGCGAGACGACCGGCCCGCGCGCCGACAACGAATACGCCGTCGATCCCGTCGGTGTGGCGACGATGAGTCCATCGGCGGCGTAATACGTGAACGGCTCACCGTCGATTCGCGCCAGCAGCCGTACCGTGTGCCCGGATTCGGCCTTCTCCACCACCGCTTCGTTCAGCGCCCGGCCGACGAGCGCCCCGTTCACCGCGACGTCGAGCATCATGCGACGGTCGAGTTTCCAGGCGCCTGCCTCCGATCCTGCGACGAACCGCTCGAGCGCTTCGGTCAGGCGGTCCGGCTCGACCTGGGTGAGGTACCCGAGCGACCCGAGATTGACACCGAGGACCGGTGCGGGTGCTCCCTCGAGCAGGCGAACGCTGCGCAGCATCGTGCCGTCTCCGCCGAGACTGAGCACCAGGTCGGCCTCGGCGACCGGACGAACGCTCGCACAGTCGTCGAGGTCGAGCGCGCCTGCGTCCTCGATCGGCATCCAGAAGACCGCGTCGTGCTCGCTGCACCAGGCAGCAGCCTGCTCGGCGAGTGCACGAGCGGTGGATCGTTCGTGATGGGCGACGACCGCGATACTCGTCACCCCCGGCCACCTGCCGTGATCGCGTGGACGAGGAACTCCCGGTTGCCGTCAGCGCCGGTGATCGGCGAGTCGGTCCATCCTCTGACCGAACATCCGGCATCGATCAGCGCTCGATCGATCTCGGCTCGTACGCGGTCGTGGATCGCAGGGTCGATGATGACCCCGCGTCCGCGGTCCACTTCCTGGCGGCCGGCTTCAAACTGCGGTTTGACAAGGAGCACCATGGCCGACCCAGGTTGACACAGCGAGGTGAGCACCGGGATCACCAGCCGTAACGAGATGAACGACAGGTCTCCGACCACCAGGTCAACCGGGCCACCGATGTCGTCGACGTCGATGTAGCGGATGTTGTGGCGCTCGAGGTTCGTGACCCGCTCGTCGGCTCGGAGCCGCTCGTGCAGCTGACCGTGGCCGACATCGAGTGCGACCACGTAGCGGGCACCACGCTGCAGCAAGCAGTCGGTGAATCCCCCCGTTGACGCTCCCGCGTCGAGCGCCCGCAGACCACGGACGTCGACATCGAACACGTCGAGTGCATGGTCGAGCTTCGTCGCTCCCCGACCGACGAACCGCGGCGGCGGCCCGTCGACGACCACGGCGTCGCTCGGCGCCACCTGACGTGCGGCCTTGTCAGCAACCGAGCCGTTGACGAGGACCCGGTACTCGGCGATCAAGGCCTGCGCTTCGGTGCGGCTCGTCGCCAGGTCACGCCGCACGAGTTCGGCGTCGAGCCGTCGACGAGCCCCCACCCGTGCTCAATCGGCGGCGCCTGGCGCGGCAGCCTTCTTCGCAGGGGCCTTCTTGGCCGGAGCCTTCTTGGCCGGAGCCTTCTTCTTGGCCGGAGCCTTCTTCTTGGCCGGAGCCTTCTTCTTGGCCGGAGCCTTCTTCTTGGCCGGAGCCTTCTTCTTCGCTGCAGCCTTCTTCTTCGCCGGAGCCTTCTTGGCGGGAGCTTGCTGCTGTGCCGACTCGAACTCGGACTTCACGCGCTCGGCGATCCGCTCGATGAGCTCCTCGAGACGATCCTCGAGTTCGTCGAAGCGCTCCGTGAGCCAGTTCATCTGCTTGGAGACCTCGCGTTGGACGTTCTCGCTGAGCCGATCCGAGGTCTCGCGCCCGCGGTCGAGCAGCGTCTGCACCGCCTTCTCCGCATCGGCGCGACGGACCTCGCCTCCCTTGACGAGTGACTTCACGATCGATTCGGCCTGCTTGCGCGAGAGGTCGGACAACTCGACGCTTGCGTCGACGATGCGTTGAACGGTGTCGTTTGGCATGTCCACAATCTACCGCTCGGCACGGCTGTCTCCCGTGAGCGCACGCGCCACCTCGCTGAGATCGGCCAAGTCGAGGTCGACAGGCGTCGCCTCGTCGATCGGCGAACCGCTCGAGGTCACTCCCGAGCGGACCAGAGCAAACCGGCACCCGAGCTCTGCGGCGAACAGACCATCGGTCTCCGGCCGGTCCCCGACCATCACCGTCCGACCGGGAACGAACGCACCGTCGCCCGCCAGCATGGATGCGACGAGCGAGGCAAGGGGTGCGTGCGGCTTGCCTGCGATGACGGGCTCGATGCCGGATGCAGATGCGATCGCCGCGAGGATCGCACCGCCGCCGGGCAACAGGCCCGCGGGCGTTGGATACGTGGAGTCGGTGTTCGTGCCGATCAATCGACCGCAGCGGCGCGCGACATCAGCGGCCACCGCAAGTCGGTCGTAGTCGAAGTCTCGGTGCATCCCCACCACGACGGCGTCGACTCCGCCCGTGATGACGTGACCGGCGTTGATGACCACGTCGACGCCGGCGCGTTCCAGCGCCTCGACCACGCCAGGTCCGCCCGCAACCAGAACTCGATCACCGGGTCGGACCAGCGAGGTGACCGCCATCGCAGAACTCACCACGTCACCGACCGCCGGGATTCCGACCCCGGCAAGCGCCTGTTCGTGATCAGCGAGCGTGGCGGCAGAGTTGTTGGTGACGAACACGACGCGGCGTCCGCTGCCACGAAGTGACGCGACTGCATCCACCGAACCCGCGATCGGATCGTGAGCCAGCCAGACCACACCGTCGAGGTCGCACAGCACGGTGTTGATCTCGTCGATCCACTCGTCCACGGTGAGATCGTTGCAGTTGAGCACCCGCTCCATGACATCCTGTCGTTCGTGCCTCGATTCACCCCATTTCCCGCCCTGCGATACTCCGACCGCCGGATCGACGATCTGATCGCGCCTCCCTACGACGTGCTGTCGGAGACCGATCTCGACGAGCTCGGTGGCCGCAGCCGTTGGAACATCACACACGTCGACGTCCCACGCGAGTCCGCCGGGACCGGACGCTACGACGCGGCGGCGGCCACACTACGCGAGTGGGTCGAGGCCGGTGTCATGGGCTACGACGACTCCCCCACGTTCACGATCTATCGAATGCGATTCACCGACGCGTCGGGCACGCCGCGCGACATTGCGGGCGTTCTCGGAGGACTGGAAGTCGTCGACGAAGGCGCCGGCGGTGTACTGCCGCACGAACGCGTCACCCCGAAGGCGTCCACCGATCGGCTCGATCTGACGAGGGCGACGCAGGCCAACCTGTCCCCGGTGTGGGGGCTGTCGTTGGCGAGCGGGCTCACCGCACTCCTCGCAGCGCCCGGTGAACCGGTGGCGTCGGTCACCGTCGAAGGCGTCGAGCATGTCGTCGAGCGAGTGAACGACCCCGAACGCATCCGAGCGATCGCTGATCTGATCGGCTCCGATGACGTGCTGATCGCGGACGGACACCACCGCTACGGCATCAGCCGGACCTACCGTGACGAGGTCCGAGCAGCCAACGGTGACCGCCCCAACCCCGCCGACGAAACCCTGTCGTTCGTCAGCGAGTTGGTCGCCGACCAGTTGTCGGTCGAGGCGATTCATCGCCTGTACCACGACGTCGCGTTCGACGACCTCGTCGCTGCGCTCGACGCCGACTTCGAACGCATCGACGCGGGGAGGCCCGACGGCGCCACCCTCGCCAGGATGGACAGCGAGGGCCGATTGTGCCTGGTGGGGCCGGACGGAGGCGCACAGTGGCTGCAGCCGCGAGCAGGCGCCTTCGACGGCGTGCGTGCCCTCGACGGTGCCTGGCTGGAGCACACCCTCGCCGGACTGGAACACGCGGTCAGCTACCAGCACGGCGTCGATCACGTGGTCGACGCCGTGACAAGCGGAGTGGCGACGGCCGCTGTGCTGATCCGCCCGGTCAGCGTCGCCGAGATCGAACGCACTGCCCGCGAAGGTGCCCTCATGCCCCCGAAATCGACGTTCTTCACTCCGAAGCTGCGCACCGGACTGGTCGTGCGCAGCCTCGTCTGAATCCAGGCTGCACCCGTGTCAGACAGGGGCGGCGAGCAGCCGGTCAGCGACGCCACGGAGCGCCGCGGCGACGCCCTTGCGCCGACGGGAGGGAACCACCTCGTCGGCGATCACCTCGGTCCGACTCTGGGTTGCTCCACCCACGCGGAAGAATCGGCGCTGCACCGTGCCGACGACGACCACCTCGGCTCCGGCGAGGACGGAAGCGAGCTGCGACGAGGTCGGATCGTGCCAGGCGATCGGCACCGACACCTTGATGTCGTGCCCATCGGCCTGGAGCCGGGTGGCGACATCGAACTGAACGACGACTCCTCCCGACGGAAGATCGCGCGGCTTCGGCTCGCCGTGCACGGCCCCCCGAATGATGGCCACGTTGCTCAGCGCTGCGAGATCGTTGTTGTCGTGCATGGTCTGCTCCTGACGGTGATGCCTTCGTCGGGAGGAGTCGGTCCACCGCCACCATAGAGATGCCCTGTGACAGGGTTCGCGGACCTCCGCCAGGGCGGATCGGCACGAGCGCGCGACGGTTGCTACGTTTCGACGATGAGCGACATGTCCGAACAGGCACCACTGAGGTGGGGTATCGCCGCCACCGGATCGATTGCGGCCAGCATGTGCACGGCGTTGCAGACGCTTTCCGGCGCCGAGATCGTCGCAGTCGGCTCGCGGACTCAGGCAGCTGCCGACGCGTTCGCTGAACGTTTCCAGATTCCGCGTTCTCACGGCAGCTACGAGTCGCTGTGGGCGGACGACGACGTCGACGTCGTCTATGTCGCGTCGCCGCACAGCCATCACCACGCAATGACCGTCGCCGCCTTGAACGCCGGCAAGCACGTATTGTGCGAGAAGGCCTTCGCCGTCAACGCTACGCAAGCACGCGAGATGGTCGAGGCGGCAGCCCGCAACGATCGGTTCCTGATGGAGGCGATGTGGACCTGGTTCATCCCCGCCGTGCTCGACATCCGCCGACGGGTGATCGACGGCGAGATCGGCGAACTCAAGGTGGTCGAGGCAGCCTTCGGCATCCCCATCGACGATCGGGACGGCCGCCATCGTCGTCTCGATTTGGCGGGCGGAGCGTTGCTCGACCTGGGCATCTATCCAGTCACGTTCGGTCGATTCCTTGCAGGCGATCCGCTCGAAGCCAAGGTGAGCGGCACACTGGGCGACACGGGCGTCGATGCCACCGTGGGCGGCGTTGTCACGTACACGGGCGGCGCGCTGGGCGTCTTCCACACCTCGCTCGACTTCATGAGCAATCGGCGAGCCACGATCTACGGCACGCTCGGACGCATCGACGTCGATGCGCCGTTCTGGCATCCCGATGGCTTCACCGTACGGGTCACAGGTGAGGAGCCGGTACACGTCGACATGCCGAACCAGGGACTCGCCCACGAGGCTGCCCATGCGATGGAGCGGATCCGCGCCGGACACCGAGAGAGCGACGTGATCCCGCTCGCCACCACCGTGTCGACCATGGAACTGCTCGACGACATCCGCAGACAGCTGGGCGTGGTCTACCCCGAGGAACGCTGACCGGGGACCGGTCAGGTCGGATAGTCGGCGTAGGACGCCTTGAAGACACCCTGGTGCAGCAACACGGTTGCGGCGAGAACCCCGCTCTCGGCATCGGACAGCGTCGTCTCGGTCCAGTAGGACTCCACCCGCTTCGACTGGCCGATCCCGACCAGCGTGTGATCGACCCGGTACGGCTGGCCGACGAACACCGGACCGTCCACGAACCGCACTTCGAGGTCGATGAACAGCCCGATCGCCGGGCCCCGTACCGGGAAGTGGACGTTCGACCGGTGGGCGATGACGCTGATCATCTCCGTCGGCACGATCGGGCGTCCCCAGGGACTGTCACCGTCGGGGAGGTACCACGACGACGGTTCGGTGATGCACTGCAGCTTCTGGTTCAGACTGAACGGGTAGAGATTGCCGTTGCGGTCGTCGAACCCCATCGTCACCGGTTCGGGAACGGCCACGTTCATGCCGAGCTCGAGTTGGTCGATGATGTACAACGCTCCCGGGTCGTCGAGACCGCGTCGGCGCCGCTCGTCGAGTTCGGTCGCACCATCACGACCGATCGATGCCGTGCCCGCCAGTACCGGTGTCCCATCGGCCTTCTCGGCGCCCACGCGCGCGAGCGTCGACGTCACCGGCTCGAACCGGGCGCGCACGTGCTCGCCCTCGACCACCATGTTCAAGAAGTGCGCACTCACACATCCGCGCTCGAACCATTCCTGCCCCCACCGATCGACGGCCAGGGGGTCGATCTGGCTGAGGTGTGTGGGACCCTCGATCGGCGCGCCGGCCAGACCGAGCTTCGCCGCGGTCTCCTCGTCGTGGACGCTCGTGTGCCCGGCGTACTCCTGTTCAGCCAGCATCTGTGCCGGCACGCGCAACGGGCCCGACAGAACCTCGCCGTCACGAATGATCTCGGTGTCGAAACTCATCGCCTGATCCTGCCAGACCCACAGCATGGGGGCCCGTTGCTGGTCAGGTGGCGGGAGGGAGAACCTTGAGGCCGAGTTCGGCCAGCGCTTTGGGATCGCCCGGGATCGGCGAGTTGGTCATCGGATCCTGGCCGGACTGCGTCTTCGGGAAGGCGATCACCTCGCGGATGTTCTCCTCCCCTGCCAGGATCGCGATCAGCCGGTCGAGGCCGAACGCGAACCCGCCGTGCGGCGGCGCCCCGTAGTCGAACGGGTTGAGGAAGAAGCCGAACTTGCGCTCGGCCTCCTCGTCGGAGATCCCGAGCGCTTTGAACACCCGCCGCTGCAGTTCGGGCTCGTGGATTCGAATCGAGCCCGAGCCGAGTTCCCACCCGTTGAGCACGAGGTCGTACGCGATCGATCGCACCGACAACGGGTCGGTCTCGATCTTGTCGAGGTCATCGGGATGCGGCGTGGTGAACGGATGGTGTCCGGGCTTCGGACGTCCGGTCTCCTTGTCGACGCCGACGAACAGCGGGAACTCGACGACCCACACGTAACGGTACGGGCCCTCGTGCACCGGCGGCCTGCCGATGTCGTTACGCAGCGTGCCGAGCACCTCACAGGTGGTCATCCACTCGTCCGCGACGATCAGGATCAGGTCGCCGGTCTCGGCGGCCATCGCGGAACGAACCTCCGCCGCCTCGTCGGCCGACAGGAACTTGGCGACCGGTGAGTCGAAACCGATGCCGTCTGCGGAATCGGTCACCTTCAACCAGACAAGCCCCTTGGCCCCGAGTTGCTTGGCTCGGTCGGTGAGCTTGTCGAGCTGGTTTCGCCCGTACGCGTCGGCGCCTGACGGCACCCGGATGCCCTTGATCGCGGCCGCGCCGGCGAACGCCTTGAACTCCGTTGCGGCGAAGATCGGCGTCAGCTCGACCAGCTCCAGGCCGAAGCGGAGGTCGGGTTTGTCGATGCCGTAGCGGTCCATGGCCTCGTGCCACGTGATCCGCTCGATCGCCGGCGGGCGCTCTCCGGTCGCCGCTTCAGCGGCGTCGAGCACCGCTTCGCTGACCGCGTCGAGCACGTCGTCCTGGGTGACGAAGCTCATCTCCATGTCGAGTTGCATGAACTCATACTGACGATCGGCGCGCAGGTCCTCGTCGCGCAGGCAGCGAGCCATCTGGTAGTAGCGATCGACGCCGCCCACCATCAGCAACTGCTTGAACAGCTGCGGCGACTGGGGCAGCGCATAGAACGAGCCGGGCTCCTTGCGCGACGGCACCAGGAACTCCCTGGCGCCCTCCGGCGTCGAGGGCACGAGCATGGGTGTCTCGACCTCGACGAAGCCCTGTCGCTCCATTCCGGTGCGGACCGCCGCGTTCACCGCTGCTCGCACCCGGAGGTTCTTCTGCATCCGCTCGCGACGCAGGTCGAGATAGCGATGCTGGAGCCGGATGTTCTCGTCGACGTCGTCGGCACGTGCATCGATCGGGAACGGTGGCGGGTCGGCCCTGCGCAGCACCTCGACCTGGCACTCCCCCAGTTCGACGTGGCCGGTCGGCAGACCGTCGTTGATCGTGCCGTCGGGCCGTTCGCGGACCACACCGGTGATTCGCAGCACGTACTCACTGCGCACATCGACGTCGTCGTTGATCACACACTGGACGATGCCCGAATGGTCACGCAGGTCGACGAAGGCCAGATGCTCGCCGTGCTCACGCCGGCGCGCGACCCAACCGCAGACGCTGACGGTCAGACCGATGTGGTCCGGACGAAGCTCACCGCACAGATGTGTACGCATCGAGGTGGCTTGCGATGACGACGTGGCGGACGTGGGGGTGGACGTGGGGGTGGAGTCGCTCATGTGGGGGTCAATTCTGTCGTGGTTGAGAGTCGAGGTGGGAGGAGACTTCGGAACGGGCGACGGCGAGCTGCTCACCGTCGCCGCGCATCGGCTTCACCACGACCGTGTCGGCGGCGAGTTCGTCGTCGCCGATGATCAGCGCAAAGCGGGCGCCGCTGCGGTTGGCGAGCTTCATCTGTGCCTTCATCGATCGGTTGTCGTAGCCCCGATCGACGGCGAACCCGTCGGCGCGCAGTGCGGCGGTGAGGGCGACCGCCTGCAGACCGCCGGTGACGTCGACCACGAACGCATCGAGTGCCACGGACTCGGCGGGAAAGACGCCCTCGTCGTCGCACGCGAGCAGCGTCCGGTCGACACCGAGCGCGAAGCCGACACCAGGCGTGGCCGGGCCACCGAGCGCCTCGACGAGTCCGTCGTAGCGGCCGCCACCGCCGAGTGCGTTCTGGGCCGAGTCGAGGGTGCCTCCCTGGAACTCGAAGATCGTGCGGCGGTAGTAGTCGAGCCCACGCACGAGCGTCGGCTCGATGGTGAACGGGATGTCCAGAGCCGCGAGCCCGCCGAGCACGGTCGCGAAGTGGGCCGCGGCTTCCTGGCTGTGGAACTCGGCGATCTGCGGTGCTGCGGCAATGTGGGACTGGTCGGTCTCGCGCTTCGAGTCGAGTACCCGCAACGGGTTGCGTTCCAGGGTCGCCCGGCTCTGCTCGCTGAGCGCATCGCCGGCGGCGACGAAGTGTTGACGCAACGCCTCGACGTAGCGCGATCGGTCATCCGGTTCACCCAGGCTGTTGACGATCAGCTTCACCTGCTGCAAGCCGAGACGGCGGTAGAACTCCCAAGCGAGCGCGATCACCTCGACGTCGAGGTTGGGGTCGTCGGCACCGAGCACCTCGACACCCACCTGATCGAACTGCCGATATCGCCCACGCTGGGGCTTCTCGTAGCGGAAGTTCGATCCCGAGTAGAAGACCTTCCAGGGTGTCGTCGGCCGATGCTCGGCAAACGCCCGGCATACGCTCGCCGTCATCTCGGGGCGCAGGGCGATGTGGCGACCGCCTTTGTCGACGAAGTCGTACATCTCCTTGGTGACGACGTCCGTCGCGTCGCCGATTCTGGTGAAGACACCGAGGTCCTCGAGCAACGGCGTCATCAATTGGCCGTACCCGGCTCGTTCGACAACGTCGGCGAACACATCGGTGAATCGACGCCAGCGGCCGCTCTCGGGCGGGAGGATGTCCCGCATGCCGGGACTGGTCTGGAACGCTGGCACGGCCGATCAGGGTATCTGACCCCGACCCGCCCGAACCCCTCGATTCCGGACGACCGACACCCTCAGCGATGAGCGAAAAGCGCGCATTCGGTCGCCTCGCTCATCGCAACGGCGTCCCCGTCACCTCTGACGAGCGAAAAGCGCGCATTCGGTCGCCTCGCTCATCGCATCGGAATGGGCGTCTCCCGCGTCCCGTCCCCCGCGTCCCGTCCCCCGCGTCAGGCGACCGGGGTAGCGGCGCCGGGGATCAGTCGATACGCGTCGTACACCGAGTCGACCGACTTGATCGTGCGAATCACCGCGTCGAGATAGCCCGGATTGGCGAACTCGAACTCGAAGCGCATCTTGGCGACGCGATCGGTCCCCGTGACGGTCTGACACGACAGGATGTTCACGTGGTGATCAGCAAGCGCGTTCGTGACATCTCGCAGCAGTCGTGAGCGGTCGAGGGCCACCACCTCGACACCGGCGACGAAGGTTCGCCCTGGCCTCTCGTCACCGTCCCATTCGACCTCGATCATCCGAGTGGCCTGCTCAGCGGTGAGCGACGCCGCGTTTGCACAGTCCGAGCGGTGCACGCTCACCCCGCGCCCGCGGGTGACGAAACCGATGATCGAATCACCCGGGACCGGCGTGCAACAGTTGGCGAGGCGGACGAGGACATCGTCGAGACCCTCGACGTGCACACCGACCGGCGTCTCCTGACCGTCGCGGCGCTCTCGGCGCGGTGTCGCCACCGTGGCCGGAAGCTGCTCGTCAGCGTCGCCGTGGAACGCCCGCGCCAGGCGTTGCGCAACCGACTTGGCAGAGACATGGTGCTCGCCGATTGCGGCGAGCAACGCATCGAGGTCGACATAGCTCAGCTCGGAGACGACCGACTCGAGTTCGGACGACTTCCACACCTGCTGGACCGGAAGCCGTTCACGACGCAGTTCGGCGGTCAGATCGTCACGGCCGGCCTCGACCATGTCGACGCGCCGCTCGCGGCTGAACCACTGACGGATCTTGTTGCGTGCCCGTGGCGACACCACGAACGAGAGCCAGTCCTGCGACGGACCGGCGGTCTCGACCTTCGACGTGAAGATCTCGACGTTGTCGCCGCTCGCGAGCACGTGATCGAGCGAGACGAGCCGTCCGTTGACCTTTGCACCGATGCATGCGTGGCCGACCTCGGTGTGAACTGCGTAGGCGAAGTCGACCGTTGTCGAGCCGACCGGCAACGTGATCACCCGGCCCTTGGGCGTGAACACGAACACCTCGTCCTGTTCGAGGTCGGTCTTCAGACTCTGCATGAACTGTGCAGGGTCCGACACCTCCTCCTGCCAGTCGATGATGCGGCTCAGCCAGTCGATGTCCGACGGTTGCTCACTGCCCTCCTTGTAGGCCCAGTGCGCTGCCACTCCCCATTCCGCTCGCTGGTGCATCTCGACGGTGCGGATCTGGACCTCGATCGGCTTACCCGACGGACCGATCACCGTGGTGTGCAAGCTCTGGTAGAGATTGAACTTGGGCATCGCGATGTAGTCCTTGAAGCGCCCGACGACCGGACGCCAACGACCATGGATCGATCCCAGGGCTGCGTAGCAGTCCTTCATCGAGTCGACGACGACGCGAATCGCGATCAGGTCGAAGATCTCGTCGAACTCACGTCCCTTGACGACCATCTTCTCGTAGATGCTCCACAGGTGCTTGCCTCGCCCCGTGACCTCCGCGTTGATGCCGAGTTCATCGAGCCGTGCGCGCACCTCGGCGAGCGTCTTGGCCAAGTAGACATCGCGCTCGGGTGTCCGACTGGACACGAGGTGGTCGAGTTCTGCAAACCGTTTGGGGTACAGCGCCGCAAACGAGAGATCCTCGAGCTGCTGCTTCATCTCCTGCATCCCGAGGCGATGAGCCAACGGCGCGTAGATGTCCAAGGTCTCCTGGGCGATGCGCTGCTGCTTCTCGAGCGGCATCGCGGCGATCGTTCGCATGTTGTGCAGCCGGTCGGCCAGCTTGATGACCAGCACCCTGAGGTCCTTGGCCATCGCCACCAGCATCTTTCTCATGCTGGCGGCCTGTTGCTCCTCGCGCGAGTCGAATCGAATTCGTTCGAGTTTCGTGACGCCGTCCACGATCGCTGCGACTTCGCCACCGAAGTCGCGTTCGACGTCAGCGACGGTGATCTCGGTGTCCTCGACGGCATCGTGGAGCAGCGCCGCGGTGACCGAGATCTCGTCGAGGCCGATGTCGGCGACGATCTGGGCAACGGCGAGCGGATGGTTGATGTAGCTCTCGCCGCTCGATCGCATCTGCGACTGGTGTGCGTCGGCCGCCACGCGGTAGGCGCGGCTGATCGTCGACACCGGTGACTTCGGATGCCGACGACGGTACGACGCCAGCAGCGGGGTCAGCTCGGAGTTGGCGACCTCGACGTGCTGGCGCCGCCACGGGAGCACACGGTCGACAGTCCCCACAGCGTTCCTCAGTAGTGCAGGAGCGCCTTCACCGGCCGCTCCCCCAGATGTTTCCGGCCGCCGAGATCGTCGAGTTCGATGACGAATCCGAGCCCGGCGATCACGCCGCCGAGCGTCTCGACAAGCCGCGCGGTCGCCGCCGCCGTCCCCCCGGTGGCGAGCACGTCGTCGATGATCAGGATCCGCTCGCCTGGATGGATGGCGTCACGATGGATCTCGAGCTTGTCCGAGCCGTACTCGAGCTCGTACTCCTCGCGCACCACCGCCCACGGGAGCTTGCCCGACTTGCGGACGGGGACGAGACCGGCACCGATTCGGTAAGCGAAAGCCGAAGCGAAGATGAACCCTCGGGCCTCGACACCGACCACTCGATCGATCGACGATCCCGCGAACTCGTCGACCAGGCCGTTCACCGCTCCGGCGAACGTGGTGGCATCGCCGAGCAACGGTGTGATGTCGCGGAACGTCACCCCATCGGTCGGGTAGTCCTGGATGTCGCGCACGAAGCTGCGGAGCGCCCGATGGTCTCCTGGACGTTCGGCTCGGGAGTCGCCTGCCATGGTCGGAGGTTACCGCCGCCTGCTCGACTCAGCGATGGCGGGCAGCATGCGGATCAACGACGCTTCTTCTTGCGCGGGCGTGGCGGGTGCGAGAGGAGTCGATCGGCCTGTGCCGGCGCAGTCGGCCCCGACGCGGCTGGAGCACCCGCGGTGACCGGCTCGTACTCGCCGTCATCGACGGAGGCTCGGTCGGCGTCGGACATGTCCTCCGGAATTCGGCCGGTCACCCCTGCGCCCATCACAGCGGCTCGCAGGTCGTCGCCCAGCAACCGCTGACGCCGAGACGTCCGGCCAGTCTTCGACTTGAGGTACCCCAGCAACGGCGTCGCGATGAAGATCGACGAGTACACGCCCGAGATCATGCCGACGAGCAGAGCGAGGGCGAACTCACGCAGTGTCACGGCTCCCATCACACCCGCTCCGAGCATCAGCAAGGAGATCACGGGCAGGATCGACGAGAAGCTCGTGAGCAGCGAGCGCACCATCACCTGGTTCATCGAGATGTTGATGATGTCCTCGTACGGCATCTTGGTGCCCGCGAACCGGCCCTCGTTCTCCTTGACCCGGTCGAACACGACGATGGTGTCGTACAGGGAGTATCCGAGGATCGTGAGGAACGCGATCACCGTCGCCGGTGTGACCTCGAACTGGAACACCGAGTAGACGCCGACCGCGACGATGACATCGTTGAGCATGGCCGCGATGGCAGCCACGGCCATGCGCCATTCGAATCGCAACGAGATGAACACGGCGACCACGAGCAGGAAGATGACGAGCGCCCGAACTGCCTTCTCCGTGATCTCTGCACCCCAGGTCGAGCTGGTGAACGAGAAGCTGATGTCCTCGACGGTGACCCCGGCAGCCTCGGCGAAATCGGCGGTGACCGCCTCGGCCTGGGGCCGCGGCAGCTCCTCGACCTGGACCGTCACGACGTCGGACGTTTCCGAGCTGCGGAGCTGAATGCGGGCACCGCTGGTGGACACGTCGTTGGCGGCGAGCACGTCGGTGGCTTCGTCGATCCCGAAGGTCTCGCTGGCGGGGATGTCCCAGGCGTCGCCGCCTTCGAAGTCCAGACCCAGATTCAGACCCTGGGTGAGCAACGACCCGAAGGTGACTACAACCGCAACGACGGCGAGGATCAGTCCGACCTTGCGCTTGCCGTAGAAGTCGATCGCGGTCTGGCCGCGGAAGACCCGTCCGAGACCCGTTCTCGACACGCTCGTGTCGAGGGTCATGCCGTCGCCACCTTCATGCCGAGCACCGACTCCCGTTTGACCATCAGCTTGCTTCTGGCGAGCAGGAGAACAGCAGGACGAGTGAAGAAGTAGCAGACGAGTAGGTCACAGATGGTCGTGAGCCCCAGGTACAACGCGAAACCGCGGACCGAACCGACACTGAGCGAGAACAGGATTCCCGCAGCGATGAGGGACACGACGTCGGCCGACCAGATCGTTCGCCACGTCATCTTGAAGCTTCGGGGCGCGGCGTTCTTGATGGTACGACCGTTGCGCAGTTCGTCCTTGATCCGTTCGAAGAAGACCACGTAGCTGTCGACGGTCACGCCGATGGCAACAATGATGCCAGTCACACCTGCGAGGCTCAGCGCATAGTTCGTCCACCCGGACACGAACGAGGCCATCGAGAACACCATCCCCGCCCACACGGTGATGCCACCGACGATGACGAGCGCGAGCCATCGGTAGTAGACGATCAGGAACACCAGCACGAGCGCGAGCCCGACGAGGCCGGCGATGATCGCGGCCTGCAACGAGTCCGATCCTGCCGAGGGCGACACCGTGCGTGCCTCCTGGGCTTCGACCTCGACGGGGAAGGCGCCGCGGTTCAGCACGGCCGCAAGTTCCTCGGCCTCGGACTGGGTGAAGCTCCCGGTGATCGAGACCGAGTCCGTGAAGTTCGGCTCGTTGACCGTGGGAGCCGACTGCACGACGCTGTCGAGCACGATGGCCAGCCGCTGCGTCGGGCAGGTGGGAAGCCGGTTGAAACACTGGTTGGCGAGGTTGTTCCAGGTGTCACGACCTTCGCCACCTCGTAGGTCGACCGACACGCCCCAGCCCTGCGACGGGTCGAGGGTCGGTTCGGCACTGCCGCGTTCGAAGACCTCACCGGTGCCCTGGACCGGGCCGAGGCACTCGGCTCCGCCGTCGCGTGTGGGGAGCACGACGGCGCTCGGGTCGACGAACTGGGTCGGGATTGGTTCCTGGACCGCTCCCGGCGGAACCGTGCCGGTCGGGACGCTGTCGCTCGGGACGCTGTCGCTCGGGACGGTGTCAGTCGGGATGCTGTCCGGCGGCGCCTGCGGACTGCGCAGGCCCTGCGGCTCGGAGCCGTCGGTCGAGCTGTCGATCACCGGGCCGACCGGCGCGGCATCGACCGGCTGGCAGCTACTGGGATCGAGAACCGGTCGGAGTTCGACGACGCCCGACACATCGACGGCACTCAGTGCCTCCTGCTGATCACGCACGCCGGGGAGGTCGACCACGATCGTTTCACCCTGGACCCGAACATCGGGCTCGGCGATGCCCTGCCGTTCGAGCTCGGAACGGATCTGATCGCGGATGACGGTGAGTTCATCCGCGGTCGCCGGCTCGGTTGGCGCAAGGATCACCGACACGCCGCCCTGGAGGTCGAGGCCGAGGATCGGGGTGTTGTCGGTGGCGATGTTGTACCCGAGCGTGATGAGCACGATCAGCACGACGCCGATCAGCGAGGTCCAGAGGCGACGTGTCATGGGGTCGGGTCAGTCGTCGTCGGCATCGGCATCGGCGTTGGCCGGCACCGTGTGATCGGCGTCTGCGTCATCGTCGTCGTCGGGCGACGCCTTGCCCGAGATCGCAGCGCGTGCGATGCGGATCTGCACGTCGTCGTCGATCTCGAGCCAGAAACGGCTGTCACCGTCCTCGCCCGTGATGACGCCGTAGACGCCCGACGTGGTGATGACCTCGTCGCCGATCTGGATCGAGCGCTGCAGCTCCTGCTGCTCGCGCATCCGGCGCCGCTGCGGCCGGATCAAGAAGAAGTACATGGCGAACGGGATCAGCAGCAGGATCCCGAGTTGGATGATGGCGCCGCTTCCGCCGCCGGAGGACGATTCCTGGGCGATCAGCGCGGTGATGAGATGCGAGGACATGACGGCGAGCGATCCTACCTGCCAACTGGCCTCGACACCGGTCATCCCCAGACGTCGAGCACCGAACGCCGGATCGACTCGAACGTGCCCGACGCGATCGCGGTTCGCATCGACTCCATCAACTCGATGGTCCACGCAACGTTGTGGATCGACAGCAGGCGCGACGCGGTGGGTTCACCGACCTGGAGAAGGTGGCGGATGTAGCCGCGACTGTGGCGAGCACACACCTCGCACGAGCACGTGGCATCGAGCGGCTCGTCGAGTTCGGCGTTGCGGGCCGCCTTCGCCTGGAATCGGCCGGTCGAGGTGAGGGCCGTCCCATGGCGGCCCAACCGCGTCTGCATCACACAGTCGAACTGATCGACACCCAGCCCGACGGCCTCGACGAGCGCCGCCGGATCGCCCACGCCCATCAGGTACCGGGGCCGATCGGCGGGAAGGTACTCCAACGCCGCCGCGAGCGCCGGCAGCATCTCCTCGCGGGTCTCGCCCACCGAGAGCCCCCCGATGCCATAGCCGTCGAAACCGATCTCGACGATCTGCTGGGCGCTCTCGCGCCGCATCGTTTCGCTGATGCCTCCCTGGACGATACCGAACAGCGACTGATCGGTTCGGGTGTGGGCCGCTTTCGCACGTTCGGCCCACGCGGTCGTGCGTTCGAGCGCCGTTCGGATCACTTCTGGCGGGCTGGGTAGCGGCGGACAGACGTCGAGCACCATCGCGATGTCGGCACCGATGCGTTGCTGGACGTCGACGGCGATCTCCGGGGTGAACCGGTGCGTCGAGCCGTCGTAGGTGCTCTTGAACGTCACACCGCCGTCATCGACCTTCGGGTCGAGCGAGAACACCTGGAACCCACCCGAATCGGTGAGCGTCAGCCCGTCCCAGCCCGAGAACCGGCCGAGCCCTCCGAATCGTTCCACCAGGTCGGCGCCCGGGCGCAGCATCAGGTGGTACGTGTTGCCGAGCACGACCTGGGCGCCCACTCTCCCGTAGTCATCGGCGCTCAGGTACTTGATGACCCCGCGGGTGCCCACCGGCATGAACAGCGGCGTGGTGTAGGTCCTGCGAGCAGTTGTTGCGGTGCCCGCCCGGGCAGCGCCATCGGTGGCCTCGACGTCGAGCTCGACCGGGAACATCGTGACGACGGTACCGCCGCAGGGTGAGTTCTCGGTTCGGGCCGAGTTCGAACACACACCCGCGATGCGCCCCGCCCGCTCGAGCACCCCAGCGATGTCCGCCGACAACCCTGGAGAGGGGGTGCCACAGAGTTCCCGAGACGCAAACGCGACGCTCAGGCGAGATGACGGTCGAGCAGCATGGCGTCGCCGAAGGACAAGAACCGGTACTCGGCGGCGAGCGCGGTCTCGTACAGCGACCGCCATCGTGGCCCGACGAACGCATCGATCATCATCAGCAGCGTGGTCTTCGGAAGGTGGAAATTGGTCATCATCACGTCGACGAGTTCCCAGTCGAAGCCCTGGTGGATGAAGAGGTCGGTGCGGCCGGACAGCTCGCCCGAACGGGCGGCCGACTCGAGCGCGCGAACCGCCGTGGTTCCGACCGCAACGACCCGCTCGGCGCTGCCGCATGCCGCCATCGTCTCGGGCGGTACCCGGTAGCGCTCGGTGTGCATCGGATGCTCGAGCGGATCATCGGTGCTGATCGGCTGGAACGTGTCGAGTCCGACGACGAGTTCGACCGTCGCGATGCCGATCTCGCGCTCGGCGAGACGATCGAAGAGCTCGGGCGTGAAGTGCAGACCCGCGGTGGGCGCTGCTGCGGATCCCGCCTCGCGGGCGAACACGGTCTGGTAACGCTCGGGATCGCCCAGACGCTCGGAGATGTAGGGCGGCAACGGCATCTCGCCGTGACGATCGAGCAACGTCACCGGGTCGTCGTCACCGACGAGTTCGACCCAGAACGTGTCGCCGGCCGGGGTCCGCTCCCCCATCCGTACCAACGCAACGTCGCCGGACATCAGCACCTCGCCGACGGCGAGCTTGCCGCCGGGCCGCACGAGCGCCTCCCACGTGCGCCGGTCGTGGTCCCACGGTTCGAGCAGGAGCACCTCGGCGGCGCCGCCCGTCGTGCGGCGCAAACGCAATCGTGCGGGGATCACTCGGGTCTCGTTGAGCACGAGGAGATCGCCGGCGCGCAGGAGTTCCGGCAGGTCACGCACATGCCGATGATCCGGCGCTCCGCTCCCCTGGTCGACCAGCAATCGGGCGGCATCACGAGGCTCGATCGGCGTCTGCGCGATCCGGTCGTCCGGCAACTCGTAGTCGAAGTCGGCGATCTGCACCCCGAGAGGCTACGCGGTGGCTGCGGCTCAGTCGAAGAGGCTGGCGTTGCTCGATCGGCGGGGCGGGGTGAGGCCGAGGTGCTCGTACGCGGCATCGAGCACCACGCGACCGCGCGGGGTTCGAGCGATCATGCCCTGCGTGATCAGGAACGGCTCGTACACGTCCTCGACCGTCTCGGGCTGCTCACCGACGCTGATCGCAACCGTCGACAACCCGACCGGCCCGCCGTTGAACTGTGTACAGAGCGCCGTGAGGATCGCCCGGTCGACCTTGTCGAGGCCACGATCGTCGACCCCGAAAAGCGCCAATCCCTCGCGGGCGACGGCTGCATCGATCGTGCCGTCCGCACGGACCTCGGCGAAGTCGCGGACACGCCGCAGCAGTCGATTGGCGATACGGGGCGTCCCGCGGGAACGGCGGGCGATCTCCCACGCACCGTCGCGATCGATGTCGACCGCGAGGATGCCGGCGGCACGCTCGACGATCGCCCGCAGTTCGTCGTCTTCGTAGTAGTCGAGCCGGGCAACGAGCCCGAAACGGTCACGCAGCGGCCCGGTGATCATGCCGGTGCGAGTCGTCGCTCCGACCAGCGTGAACGGAGGCATCGTCAGACGAATACTCGACGCCGCCGGGCCCTTGCCGACCACGATGTCGAGCTGAAAATCCTCCATCGCCGGGTACAGGATCTCCTCGACGGCCCGCGACAGACGGTGGATCTCGTCGATGAACAAGACGTCGCCGTCCTCGAGCTTGGTGAGAATCGCAGCGAGATCGCCTGCTCGTTCCAATGCCGGCCCGGAGGTGACGTGCAGGTGAACGCCCATCTCGGTGGCGACGATCCCGGCGAGCGTGGTCTTGCCGAGCCCGGGTGGTCCGGCGAAGAGCAGGTGGTCGACCGGCTGGTCGCGTTTGCGGGCGGCCTCGAGCACGATGCGCAGGTGTTCCTTGAGTTCGCGCTGGCCGACGAACTCGTCGAGCGCCCGCGGCCGCAACCCGGCTTCGAGTTCGATCTCGGCCTCGACGACCTCGTCGTCGCCAGGGCCGATCCCCGGATCGAGGAACTCGTCACGCACGACGCGCACCCAACGACTTCAGCGCATCGCGCAAGAGGGTCGCCGAATCAGCGTCCGAGCGCAGTTCGCGCAGCACCTCGCGGATCTCGTCGGTGCCGTAGCCGAGGCTGGCGAGCGCATCGCGCACGTCGGCGACTGCCGAGGCCGAACCGCTCGTTCCCGCACCGTCGAGCATCGGCACCGACAATCGGTCACGGAGCTCGACGATCAGTCGCTCGGCGGTCTTCTTGCCCACACCCGGCACGAGGGTGAGCGCGGCGACGTCATTGTTCGACACCACGTCGAAGAGTGCTGCGGGAGGGTGCGTCGCCAGCACCGCCATCGCCAGCGCCGGGCCGATCCCGTTCGTCTTGATCAACACCTGGAACGTCTGACGCTCGTCGCGCGTCGTGAACCCGAACAGCGTCTGGGCGTCTTCGCGGATGTGGTGGTGCACGTACAGGAACACCGACGTACCCGGTTCCAACTCGGCGAGCACACGTGTCGACACCGAGACCAGGTAGCCGATACCGCCGACCTCGAGCAACACCGTGCCGTCGACGTTTCGTTCGAGCACCGAACCCCGCAACGAGCCGATCATGCGCTGCGCTCCGCTGCAGGCGGCACGGCCGGCTCGGCACCGCGTGTCGCCCGGGCGAGGGGGGACATCGCGAGGTGGCACAGGGCGAGGGCGGCCGCGTCGGCGGCATCGGCCGGCCGGGGCAGCGTGGACAGGCCCAGACGGGCCTGCACCATCTTCTGCACCTGGGCCTTGTCGGCCCCACCCCAGCCGGCGACGGCGTCCTTCACCTGATTCGGCGTGTACTGGATGACCTCACAACCGGCGAGCGCTGCTTCGGCGAGCGCCAGACCGCTGGCCTGCCCGACGCTCATCGCGGTGCGGACGTTGACCTGGAAGAAGACCTGCTCGACCGCGACGACGTCGGGACGGAACTCGGCGATCAACGACGTGAACTCCGTTCGCAGGGCGGCCAGACGCTGCGGCAACGGATCGGTACGAGGTGTCGTGATCACACCGAGTGAAATCGCCACCGCCTTGGACGGGCCCCGGGCGTCGACGATTGCGTAGCCGCAGCGGGTGAGACCGGGGTCGATCCCGAGCACCCGACACGACCGCATCGGCGACCGAGGCGACACACTGTTGGCGAACACAGGTTCGTACCTTAGTGTGCCGGGTGGTTCAACTGGTGATCTTCTCCAATTCGCCGATCAGTTCCTTCACGGGCCGGAACGTCAGACCGGCGATGGCCCGATGTGCGTAGCGAACGATGCCCTCGCCGTCGATGATGAACACGCTGCGCCGCGGAAACCCGATCGGCCCCAGCGTGCCATAGAGGCCTGCAACGGCCTTGTCGGTGTCCGCGAGCAGTGGAAAGTCGAAGCCGTGCTTGCCGGCGAACGCATTGTGGCTGCCGACGTCCTGCGCCGAGATTCCGAGCACCTGGGCATTCATGTCACTGAACTGCTCGAGGTCGTCGTTGTAGGTGTTCAGCTGTTTCGTGCACACCGGGGTGTCGTCACCGGGATAGAAGACCAACACGACCGGCTGACCCCGGAACTCGGCGAGTGAGTACTCGCGTTCTCCGGTACCTGGCAGCGAGAAATCTGGCGCCTGATCGCCCACACCGAGACTCACGATGCAGCCACCTCCATCAGTTCGTCGCTCATGTCGAAGTTCGAGAACACGTCCTGCACGTCGTCGTTGTCCTCCAGAGCTTCGAGGATCCGCAGGATCGCCTTGGCGTCGGAGGTGTCGGTGACCGGAACGAGGTTGTCGGCCACCATCGGCGAGTCTGCCGAGATCACCTCGATCCCGGTCTCGTCGATGGCTGCCTTCACGTCATACACCACCGACGGCTCGGTCATCACCCTGAATGCATCCCCTTCGGCGATGACGTCATCGGCGCCGGCCTCGATGGCCGCCATCATGATCGCGTCCTCGTCGACGCCCTCGGCGGTGATGATCACGCCGCGCCGATGGAACTGCCAGCCCACGGCGCCAGGCTCGGCCATCGAGCCGCCGAGCTTGGAGAAGATGTTGCGGATCTCGGCGCCCGTGCGATTGCGATTGTCGGTGAGCACGTCGATCATCAGCGCCACGCCGCCGGGAGCGTAGCCCTCGTACATGATGCTCTCGTAGGTGCCGCCGTCGTCGTCGCCTGTTCCACGCTTGATCGCACGGTCGATCGCGTCGTTGGTCATCCGCGCCGCTTTGGCTTTCTGGACCGCCGTCCGCAGCGTGGGGTTCGAGTCGACGTCGCCGCCGCTCTTGGCCGACACCTCGATCTGACGCGCGAGTTTGGCGAAGAGCTTGCCGCCGCGCTTTGTCGGCCGCGCCCTTCTTGTGCTTGATCGTTGCCCATTTGGAATGGCCGGACATGAGAACTCCGTCGGTTCAGGATGTTGCGGGAAGTTGATGCGGGAAGCGTTGCGTCAGTCGGTCAGCGAGTCGAGGAACAGTGCGTGGAGGCGAACGTCGTCGGTGAGTTCGGGGTGGAACGCTGCCACCGTACAGCGTGCGCCGCGAACGAGAACAGGAACGCCGTCGTGGCGTGCGAGCACCTCGACGTCCGGCCCGACCCGCTCGACCAGTGGCGCGCGGATGAACACCGCGTGGAAGTCATCGGTGAGCCCGGCAACCTCGAGGTCGACCTCGAAACTGTCCAATTGGCGGCCGTACCCGTTGCGACGCACCGTGAGATCGATCAGGTCGAAACCTCGTTGGTCGGGCCGGGCATCGAGGACATCGGTGGCGCACAGGATCATGCCTGCGCAGGTGCCGAACACGGGGAGTCCGTCGATCAGACGGCCCTTCAGTTCGTCGAAGAGGCCGCTGGTGGTGAGCAACCGGGACATGGTCGTGCTCTCACCTCCGGGCAGCACGATCGCATCGAGGCCCCGGAGGTCGGGCGGCGTGCGCACCGGTGGCGCCGTCGCACCCAACTGTTCCAGCCGTCGTCGATGGAGGTCGAACGCCCCCTGGAGAGCGAGCACGCCGACCGTGAGGCCGGATCCCGGAGCGTGGGTGTCACCAGCCCCGTTCGGCATATCGCTGGTTGATCTCGTCCATCTCGATGCCGGTCATGGGTGCGCCGAGCCCCCGGCTGACCTTGGCGAGGATGTCAGCGTCGTTGAAGTGCGTGGTGGCTTCGACGATCGCCTTGGCACGCGGTGACGGATCCTCGGACTTGAAGATGCCCGAACCGACGAAGACCGCTTCGGCGCCGAGCTGCATCGCCAAGGCGGCATCAGCGGGCGTGGCCAGGCCGCCGGCGCAGAACAGGGGCACCTGGAGCTTGCCCGTCTCGGCGATCTCCTGGACGAGCGGCAGCGGCGCTTGCAGCTGCTTGGCCCACTGGAACAGCTCCGCCTCGTCGGCCTGTGTGATCTTGCGCATGTCGCCGATGATGTTGCGGAGGTGTCGGACGGCTTCGACCACGTTGCCGGTGCCGGCCTCACCCTTCGAGCGGATCATTGCCGCCCCTTCGGAGATGCGACGGAGGGCTTCGCCGAGATTGGTGGCGCCGCACACGAACGGTACGTCGAACCCGAACTTGTCGATGTGGTGGGTCTCGTCAGCCGGGGTGAGCACTTCGGACTCGTCGACGAAGTCGACGCCGAGGGCCTGGAGGATCTGGGCTTCGACGAAGTGGCCGATGCGCGCCTTGGCCATCACCGGGATCGACACCGCCTGCTGGATGCCCTCGATCATCTCGGGATCGCTCATTCGTGCGACGCCACCGTCGCGGCGGATGTCGGCGGGAACCCGCTCGAGTGCCATGACGGCAACGGCGCCGGCGTCCTCGGCGATCTTGGCCTGTTCAGGGGTGACGACGTCCATGATCACGCCGCCCTTCATCATCTCGGCGAGTCCACGCTTGACGGGAAAGGTTCCGGTGCTGCCAGTCATTCCCACAGCGTACTTTCGTCTCGTTCGATCCGCTTCGACGGAATCAGGGAGCAGGGGGTGCTGCGGGCAACACCTCGACAGCGCCTGCTGCCACGTCATCGAGGTCGGCCAGTTCGATCCACGTGTTCCCGGGAGTGAACTGGATCAATTCACCGTCGGGCCCGTAGTACTCGATCGGAAAGATCGAGAACTCGCGTTCCACGTCCCCTGGACGAACTCGCCGTCGGAGAAGAAGTACGCCGGCCCCTCCCCCAGCGTCTGCGCCTCCGGGCTGCGTCTGTCGGCGGAGCTCGGCGCGTACTGCACGCCGAGGACGATCACGTTGGTGGCACGAATCCGGCCGAAGCTCTTGTCGTCGTGTGGTCGACCGCGCTGCGAGCGGTCGAACTTCTCGAACTCGGGGTTCCAGGTCCATTCGATGCGCTCCGAGCCGACGCGGGCGACCACTCCAGCGGTCGGCTCGCCGCCGAACTCGTCATCGGCCTCGAGGTAGGTGAGCTGCGCCAACGGCGGTCCGGGGTGACCCAGCGGCGTCTGAGACCAGATGTTGTCGGTGCTCGTGTACAGGTTGTGCGGTGCATTCCCGGGCCCGCGGTAATAGCCCGAAGCGATGTTCGGCCCCAGGTTGATCAGCTCCGACTCGTTGATCGCCCGGGTCACATTGGGGTTGCCGCCACTCCACACGAACAGCGGCTGGTTGAACGACGTGAACAAGTCGACGTCCTGGGTCCGCCCCGACCGGATGGGGCCGATGGGGTCGGAGCCCTGCGAGTGGAAGACCGCAGCAAACCGCGTCGTGCGGCCTTCGACCACCTCTTCGAACACGATGTCGGCGACTGCGAGACCGCTGTGGTTGGGCACCGCTGCGGCGTTGTTGTCGATCTTGGCCACGAGCGCCGCTCGCAACAAGATCTGGTCCTCGCTCTCCAGTGGCTCGCCCGTGAGCGGTTGGCGAATGGTGGCGGGCACGGTCGTGGTCGTCGTCGTCGTGGACTTGGCCGTCGTGGTGGTGGCCTTGACCGTCGTGGTCGTCGACGAGGTGGACGGCGCGGTCGAGTCGGCAGACTCGCCGCCTCCTCCGCAGGCTGCGGCGACGAGTGCGAGGGCGGCGAGTCCAGCCAAGGGTCGGATCAGGTTCATCAGAGTTCTCTCAGCAGTGCGATTCGCTCATCGAGCGGAGGGTGGGTGTCGAACATTCGGTGGACGCCGCCCAGCTTGCCGTCGTCGCCGACGCCACTCATGGGCTGCTCGATCCACAAGTGTGCCGTAGCGGTGGACGCCGAATGCGTCACCGTGGTGTCGTCCTTCAGCTTCTCGAGCGCCGAGATCAGCCCCGGCGGGTACCGGGTGAGCTGGCAGGCACTGACATCGGCCAGTGTCTCTCGACTCCTCGAGACCGTCGCCTGCATGATCTTGGCAATGATCGGCGCCGTGATCAGCAAGATGATGCCGACGTAGGCCAGCGGATTGTTGCCGTTGTTCTGGTCGCCGCGTCGAGCAATGCGCCCGCCGTTCCACCACATCGTGCGGATCGCGAGGTCGGCCATCAGGGCCACGGCACCGACCATCACGACGGCAAGCGTCGACACGAGGATGTCGTAGTTGCGGATGTGGCTCAGCTCGTGCGCGACGACGCCTTCGAGTTCGACGCGGTTCATCTTCTCGAGCAAGCCGGTGGTGACGGCGATCGCTGCATGGTCCGGGTTGCGTCCCGTCGCGGAACGCGTTCGGGCAGGGTCGTCGATGATGTAGACGCCGGGTTTCGGGAGACCTCCGGCGATACAGAGCCCCTCGACGAGGTTGTGCAACCGCTGGTACTGCTCGGGCGGTGCCGGGCGGGCTCGGCTCACCGCCAAGGCGATCTTGTCGGCTCGCCAGTAGGAGGTGAACGCCACCACGCCGCTGAACACGAGCGCAATGAGCGTGAACACGAGTCCGTTGCCGACAACCAGGCCGATCGCGGCACCGATGAGCGCAACGAAGGCGACGAATCCGGCGACGAGCAGCGCGCGCTACGCCGCTTGTTCGATCTGATCAGTTCGAACATGGGACCGGGTCAGAACTCGACCGTCGGAGCGATTCGGGCCTGATCCTCGGCCTCGAAGTACTCCTTGGATTCGAAATTGAACATCTTCGCGATGACTACCGTCGGGAACGACTCGAGCTTGTTGTCATAGGTCAACACGCTGTCGTTGTAGAACTGACGAGCGTAGGCGACACGTCCCTCGGTGGCGGTCAGTTCTTCTTGCAGCGCAAGGAAGTTCTGGTTCGCCTTCAGGTCGGGGTAGGCCTCGCTGAGCGCGAACAGCTGGCGCAGCGCTCCGGACAGCATGTTGTTGGCCTCGGCTTGCGCCGGTGGCGTGTCGGGTGCGGCGATCGCCGTGTTCCTGGCAGCGATCACCGCTTCGAGCGTCTCGCGCTCGTGGGCTGCGTATCCCTTGACGGTTTCGACGAGGTTGGGGATGAGGTCGATGCGCCGCTTGAGCTGGACGTCGATCTGGGACCAGGCGTTCTCCACCTGGTTGCGTGACCGAACGAGTCCGTTGTACGAGACGACCAGGTACCCCACCAGGATCACCACGACGACGATCACGATGATGAGAGGAATCATTGACTCCAGTCTACGGCGGGCCGATCCTTCAGCGGGAGGATGGGCAGATCGACCGGTAGATCTCCAGATACCGATCGGTCAGCGCAGTCATCGCGAACTGGTCAGCTCGCCGATCGCCGGTCCGGCGGAGCCGTTGCGCCAGCTCGGCATCTGTCGTGACCCGGCGCAGGGCATCGCCGAGCGCGCCGACGTCACCCGGCTCGACCAGCAGGGCGTCGACGTCGTGGGTCGCCACGTTGCGGTATCCGTCGAGCGAACTCGCCACGACGGTCGTGCCCGCCGCCATGGCCTCGATCAGCACGACCCCGAACGACTCGCCGCGCAGTGAAGGGGCACAGAACACGTCGGCGGTTCGCAGCCGCGCGAACTTCTCGTCATCGGTGACCCGGCCGAGCCAGTGGAACCGATCGTCGCCGGCGGTGGCGGCGGTCAACTCGGCGGTGTCCGGCCC
The DNA here is from genome assembly GCA_963698435.1 of Ilumatobacteraceae bacterium. GTDB lineage: Bacteria > Actinomycetota > Acidimicrobiia > Acidimicrobiales > Ilumatobacteraceae > Sva-07. The sequence goes on from CAVOQV010000007.1 coordinate 524,217, forward strand.
GTCGCTGCCGATCCAGACGTCGACGCCGAGATCCGCTTGGAGGACCGCCTCGACGAGCACTCGCAGACCCTTGCGTTCCTCATGGCGACCGCAGAAGAACACCGTGGACCGGTCACCGCCACCTGCCGAGGCGTCCGGCCAGGGGGTGACGGATCGAATCGCGTCGAGTTCGACTCCGTTGAACAGCACCTCGTACTCGCCGCCGAGATGGCTGCGCACCAGCGCCAGCGCGTCCTTGGAGACCACGACCATGTGGTCCATGCGTCGGATCAGCCGGCTGAGCGCCGGCCCGAGGATCCGATAGCTCGCCGACGTGCCCGCAGCGTGGAACGTCCCCACCGTGGGAGCCGAGTGCACCATCAGCGCCGTCGATGTGGGCCCCGGTGCCAACGGCTCGTGGAGATGGATCACGTCGAACCGCTCGTCAGCGAGCACCCGTAGCGTTCGCAACGCCGCCGACGGATCCGGGGCCAGCGGGGCGATCGACCCGTTTGCCGACAACGGCAACGAGTCTCCGAGGGGCGTGACGAACGGCTCGGGTGGTGGCCCGTCACATGGTCCGAGCACACGCGCCTCGTGCCCTCGCCGACGCAGTTCGCGGGCCAGTCCGAGCGCCTGCGCTTGAACGCCACCCGGCACCGTCAGGCTGTACGGGCAGACGATGCCGATCCGCAGTCGGCCCTGATCGACCGTCACGCTGCGCTCGGTGGCTGCGGACCCGACACGTCTCAGGCCACTCCGAAGCGGCGTTCGAGTTCGTCGGCCTCGAGGGGTCCGGAGAGCAGATACCCCTGCCCGATGTCGCAGCCGAGTGCCTGCAGCGTTCGCAACTGCGCAGGACGTTCGATACCTTCCGCAATCGACTCGATCCCGAGCCCGGCCGTCAGCTGCAGGATCATCTTGGCCAGTGGCATGGTTCGAGGGTGTTCGTCGAGTTCCTCGATGAACCGACGATCGATCTTGACGACGTCGACCGGAAACCGCTGCAAGTACGACAGTGAGCAGTACCCGGTTCCGAAATCATCGAGTGCAATGAGTACACCAAGTTCACGCAGTCGGGCAAGGTTGTCCGAGGCCGAGTCGATCTCGTCGACCAGCAAGTCCTCGGTGATCTCCAGGATCACCAGTGACGGATCGAGCCGATGTTCCTCGAGCGAACGCCGCACCTGTTCGACGAATTCCGGTGAACGAATCTGCAGGGCCGAGACGTTCACGCTCACCCGTTGCGGTCCCCTGGCCTGCCACCGCGCCGCTGCGCGGATGCTCTGCTCGACCACCCACTTGCCGATTGGAACGATCAGCCCGGCGCGTTCTGCGATCGGGATGAACTCCGACGGCGGGATCGCTCCGCGTGTGGGGTGTTCCCAGCGCAGCAGCGACTCCGCGCCCACCACCTGGTGCGAACGAAGATCGACCATCGGCTGGAACACGAGACGCAGTTGGTCCTGTTCGATCGCGGTGCCGAGGTCGCTGCGGAACTCAAGATGACGGGTGGCCGTCAGCCGCATCGCCGGGTCGAAGATCTTGATCTGGCTCTTGCCTGCCCGCTTGGCCTCGTACATCGCGATGTCCGCGTCTCGCAGCAGGCCGGCAGTGGTCATTCCCGGCGTCGACACCGCAACGCCGACGCTGGCGAGCACCGCCAAGTCGTACCCTGCCAGTGCAACGGGCTCACGCAGGGCCTCGAGCAGCCCCTCCGCGACGTCCAGCGCACGATCGATTCCACCGCGGTCTTCGAGCAGCAGCGCGAACTCGTCTCCGCCGAGTCGGGCAGGCGTGTCACCGGGGCCGGCCACTTGCCGGATCCGATCGGCGATCGAGCGGAGCATCTGGTCGCCGACGCCGTGGCCGAGCGCATCGTTCACCGACTTGAAGTCGTCGAGGTCGACGAAGAGCACGACCACGGGATCGTCGTCGGGGCGAGCGACACGCAGAGCGTGGTCCATGCGGTCGAGAAAGAGCGCCCGGTTCGCCAGTCCGGTCAACTCGTCGTGGAATGCCCGATGACTGAGCTGACGTTCGAGGTCCCGCTGCTCGGTGATGTCCCGGAACGTGGCGACGAGTCCATCGACGGCATCCCCGCCCAGCAGGTTCGCGATCGTGGCCTCCATCCTGCGACGTTGGCCGTCCACCCTCACGAGGCTTGCTTCGAACTTCACCATCTCGCCTCGCGGGAGGCCACCCGCCTTGCGGAGTTCCGCGGCAGCTGCTGCCCGGTCGTCGCTGGCGACGAGGTCGACGAGCGACCGGCCGGTCCAGTCGCTCGGCCGGTGGCCGAGCGTGCTCGCGAGGCCGGGGCTGGCGTAGTTCATCACGCCGTCGGCGTCGACGAGCAGCACGACATCGCTGGAGTGCTCGACCATCGCCGCCAGTCGATCCTGCCCCTTGCGTTCGGTGAGTTCGCGCACGGTGGCGACGAGTCGCCACATGCGGGTGAGCGCCAGCACGACCACGACGACGGCACACACGGCTGCGATCGTCCGCGTCGCCCTCGTTCCGAGGCCGGTCACGCTCAAGGTCAGCAGGATGGTCAGCGGGGTCAGTGCAGCGACGCTGAGCCAGACGACCCGTCCGAATCCGAGCAGGGGCGCGCTTTCGGCAGGACGGTTCCGGTGGGTCATCGTCGGATCGAGCGCAGCTGCGCCGATCAGCAGCGGCGGAGCGATCGAGAGCGCAGCGGAGAGGCTGCCTGCCTCGAGCGATCCCGCGCAACTCGGCGATGCCACGCGCCACATCGGACAGCAACAGCAGGGCGACGGCGACGGCGAGCAGCGCTGTCGCCGGGACGCGGAACCGGTTCTGCGCAGCGGTGCGAAAGGCGATCGCCAGCGCCAGGGCGTCCACCATCGGAACGAGGACCGCCCAGACCCGGTCACCGAACGCGAGACCGCGATCGGCAAGGTACGGCTCGACGACGGCGAGCCACACACCGAGTCCGACGGCGATGCCGACGATGGCCGTCTCGATCGGTCCCAACGAGTCTTCGTCGGGCGAGGAGTCCTGCCCGAGCATCGCCAACGCGATGACGAGCAGGATTGCCGAGACGAGATGGAACGCATCGCCCGCCGACGGAAACGTGTCCGATCCAGCGAAGAAGAGCCGAGCCCAGATCAGTTGCGCGACCGCGAGAAGACCCAACGAGAGCGCGACCAGCAGCCACGCGAGCACCCGCCGGGGCTGGTGAGCGGCCATCCCCACCCAGACGGCGCCGATACCGATCGCGGGAGCGACGACCCGGATTGCCTCAGCGGGGGCACTTGCGGGCAGCACGATGTACACCGCTGTCAGCGCAGCAGCGATCACGACGAGGATGCGTGCGCGCATCGCCATCGGATATGTGTCCGCCATCTCGATGCTGTGTCTTCGGCAGATCGCTCAGGTGACTTGATCGCCGCGCCCTCGCCGGATCGCCCGGCCGGTTCGGCTGGAACCAAGCGTTCAGAGCCGTGACCAGGGCCAATGCCTGTGACCTGCGGGTTCGTCATTCGTCGTCATTCTCGAACATCGGGCGTCGGGGACTGCGGTGTGACGGATGGGCACTTGCCATGTGCCGGCGACCGTGCGCACCCTCGTTTCGGCGATGGCACAACGCGTCGCACAACGGGGGACGCGTTCAGCGTCGCAACAGAGAGGGGTACAGAAAATGACCAAGCGTCAATTCTTCGCGGCTGCAATTGCGGCCGCTGCGGTCACCGTCGCAGGTGTCGCCGGTTCGGGCACGTCAGCGCAAGCAAAGGTGCAGGTCGAGAAACCGTTCAGGTTGGTGTCGGAGGGCACGATTGCGAATGAGACCGGCGGTGATTGCGAATTCCAACTCTTGCCCTCAGGGGAGCTGGTTCTGTTGTGCGGCCAAGAGTTCGCCGGGGTCGACGAGAGAGCGACGCACCTCGGCCGTACCACGAGCACGGGGACCGGCGTCCTCACGCTGTACGTCACGAGGCCGCCCTGCACGACCCCCGAGGGGAATCCGGGGGGCGTGCTGTACGAGTCCAACTCGGACCGAACCATCGTCGCAGCCAACGGTGACGAACTGTACGTCAGCCTCAACGCGACAGGATGCGGCGACGGGATCGGCTTGACCAACCCGGTGGGAACGTACACCGTCACTGGTGGAACGGGGCGCTTCGCTGGTGCCGAGGGTGAAGGAGCGGTGTCCTCGGACGTCCTCGGCGGGTCGATCGATGCCACCTGGACAGGCACCATCACCTACTAGGCAATCTCTGCCCGGCTCCCGAGGTTGCCCGGCCCCGTCACCCTGGTATGACCACGAGGTGACGGAGCCGAGCGACCCCAATGGATCCGCAACGAGCCCGAGCATTCCCCATCGAACTGGGGATCCGGGTGGCACTCCACGGCGACCGATACGTCGTGACGCAACTCGACAACCTCGCCGACCGGGCCGCAGACGGGGACGACGACGTCGTTCGCTTGGCGTGCACCTGTGGGACGGCGTCGGCCGCTATTCCCGGGGTAGATGCTCGTAGCCGGGATCGCTCGGCCAGTTCGGTTGGAACATGTGCCACTGCGAAGGTGCCCGCCGGATCAGGATCTCCAGTTCGTGAGCCAGCGACTGCGTGATTCGCTGCACATCGGCGCGAAGACGCTTCTCGACACGGTCGACGCGCAGCGGGGGCCGTACCCAGGCGTGGTGGCCGTCGACCCGATCCGTGAAGTACACGCCGGTCGGCAGGATCGGGGCGCCGGTTCGCAGCGACAGCGTCGCCGGACCTCCCGGCATCGTGGTGCGCTCGCCGAAGAACTCGACCTCCGGGCCACCGCCCTGGAGGTCACGGTCGGCGAGCAGACACACCACGTGGTTGTCGCGCAGCGCCCGCATCACGGTCTGACCGGCCTCCGGGCCCAGGGCGACAACGTGCATGCCGAGCGCGGACCGCAGGTCGACGAACCACTCGAACAATTCGGGCGGATCGATCTTCTCGACGACGACGGTGATCTGGTGACCCTGATCGACGATCCAGCGGCCGGCCCATTCCCAACCTCCGAGGTGCGGCAGCACGAGGATCACGCCGTTGCCCTCGGCCAAGGCATCGACGATGTGTTCGTATCCATCGACGTCGAAGCCCCGCTCGACCGTGTCGACCGACAGGTTCGGGAGCCGGAAGCTCTCGAGCCAGTACCGGGCGTAGGAGTCGAATGCTTCTTGGACGGCCCGCCGCATCCGGAGGCCCCGCAGCGTCGGATCGACCCGCCGGAGGTGACGTTCGACGATCGCCCGACGCTCCGGGCTGGCGATGCTCGCACCGAATCCGGCCGGAATCACCATGCCGGCGGCAACCACCGCCGGCAGACGCCGGGCGGCGAGCGCTCCGAGCCGGTAGGACGAGGTCGTGGCAGCGTCGAGCAGTCGGCGCGACCCGATGAACGACGCCGGGGAACGAGTGCGATCGGCCATGACGCGAGGAGGTTCAGCTCGGCCGGCGCGGCACCCGGGTACGGCGACGCTCGCTGCGCGCCACGCGGCGGCTCTGGCGGCGAGATCGGCGCATCTCGATCTTGGCCGCCGTCACCGGAGCAACCGCTGCCTGGGTCCACACCTTGACGAATCGTTGCACCGCGGTGATCGACGTGAGGACGAGCATGATCCACAGAATCGGGACCAACAAAACGGGGAACAGCAGGCCGAGGCAGATCGCGATGATCCGCTCGGCCCGTTCCATCAGCCCGCCCTTGGCCTCGATGCCGAGCGACTCGGCCTTGGCCCGCTGGTAGCTGATGATGCTCGACACCGCCATCACCGCGTACGGCAGCAGCGCCATGTGCGGGGACTCCTCCGTCGCGAGGTACCAGGCGATTCCCCCGAGGAGCAGCGCATCGGTGATGCGGTCGACGGTCGAGTCGAAGAACGCGCCGCGCTGGCTGGCAGTGTCGGAGGCCTTGGCAAGCGCTCCGTCGAGCAGGTCGGGCAGCGCTGCGAGGATCACGAGCAGCAGGCCAAGTCGGAGTTGGCCGGCGCCGATCGCGACTGCAGCACCGACGCCGACCAGCAATCCCAGGACCGTCAGATGGTCGGGCGTCAGACCCGTCTTGCGAAGCGCGGCGCCCATCGGCTTGACGGCCTTGTCAACCGGGGTACGGAACTTGCCGTCGAACATCGACGCGACGCTATCGCGACTCGGCGATCAGGTCGGGGTTGTCGAGCTCCGGATTGTCTTCGCTCAGGTGCTCGATGATACGGCCGTCGACGGCGTCGACGAGCACGAGACCGCGTTCGGCCGGCGGGTCCTCGGCTGAATAGCAGAGCACTCGCCACGTGGGTCGGCTCCGCAGTCCCCGCCACACCTGCTGCGCTGACGCGTGCCCGACCGGAAAACCGAGCGCCTCCTGGGCAGCGACGAGCGCCTCGGTCTCGTCGATGTGCATCCTCCACCCGCTGGTGATCGAGAACACGCCGACCGCTGCGAGCACGACTGCGGCAGCGATCCACCCGCCGTTGACGATGGCGGAGTCGTCGAAGGCGACGTACACGATCACGCAGGTCGCGGCGATCACCAGATAGAGCACCCCGGGCCAGCGCCGACGGCTGTTGTCGGGGAACTGGTAGGGGCCCACGAACACCGACGGGTCGAGATCCGCCGGCAGTTCGTCTCGTAGGTCGTCAGTCATCGACGCCAGGCTACTGAACGTCGGGGCCACCGGTCGCCCAGCCGGCGCGGAGTTTTGCTGCCGTGTCGACGAGCGCCTCGGGAAGCGTCTGCGTGTTCGAGATCGCCGACATGAAGTTCGAGTCCCCGGTCCAACGCGGCACCACGTGCACGTGCAGATGGTCGGGCACCGACCCGCCGGCCGGACGACCGAGGTTGAGTCCGACGTTCAGTCCGTCCGGCGCATAGACCGAGCGGACGACGCGCACGGCGTCGGTGACCGTCGCCCACAGATCAGCCGTCTCCTCCCCCGTCAGCCCGTCGAGGTCGGCCACCTCCCGATACGGGACCACGAGCAGATGACCGGTCGTGTACGGGAACAGATTGACGATCACGAAACAGGTGTTGCCCCGGTACACGATGTGGGTGTCGTCGTCGCTGGCGCCGGAACGCAACAGCCTCGTGAACACGCTGCCCGTCTCGGTGGCGTTGTCGCCGGACCGGACAGGCGCCGCGGTCACATAGCTCGACCGCCACCCCGACCAGATGCGTTCGAGCATGCTCAGGCCCCGAGCGCCGCCGATTCGGCGTCGGCGATCTCCTGGAGGAACTGTTCGACGAAGTCCTGCACGGGGACGCCGCGCTCGACCTCGCCACCACGCGGGTTGACACCGACCGTGCCGGCCGCGACGTCGTCGTCGCCGACCACGAGGACATAGGGGATCTTCTCGAGCTTCGCGTTGCGAATCCGCTTGCCGAGCCCGTCGTCCGCGGGTGAGGTGTCCACGCGGGCTCCGGCGGCTTCGAGGGCTGCGACGACGGTCGTTGCGTAGGGCTCGTGCGCCTCGGCGACGGCGAGCACCCGCACCTGCGTCGGGGCGAGCCAGGTCGGGAAGGCCCCCGCATAGTGCTCGAGCAGCACGCCGAAGAATCGTTCGATCGAACCGAACAGCGCCCGGTGCAACATGATCGGTCGGTGCCGACCGTTGTCCGCTCCGACGTACTCCAGGTCGAACCGCTCCGGGAGCTGGAAGTCGGCCTGGATCGTGGACAGCTGCCACGACCGTCCGATCGCGTCCTTGACGTCGATGTCGATCTTCGGGCCGTAGAACGCCGCGTCGCCCTCCTTCACGGCGTAGTCCAGGCCATGGGAATCGAGCGCCTGGCGCAGTGCCTCGGTGGCCTCGTCCCAGATCTCGTCGTCGCCGATGTACTTCTCGGGGTCCTTCGTCGACAGGTTGAACGTGAAGTCGTCGAAGCCGAACGCACGCAACACCGACAGCACGAAATCGAGCAGGCTGGCGACCTCGGTGGCCATCTGCTCCTTGGTGCAGTAGATGTGGCTGTCGTCCTGCGTGAAACCGCGGATACGCATCAGGCCGTGCAACGTGCCGGCGCGCTCGTAGCGGTAGACGTTGCCCAATTCGAACAGCCGCAACGGGAGCTCGCGGTAACTGCGCTGACGGCTTCGAAAGATCAGACAGTGCATCGGGCAGTTCATCGGCTTCATGTAGTACGTGCCGTTGTCCATCTCCATCGGCGGGTACATGCCGTCGGCGTACCACTGGAGGTGACCGGAGGTCTCGAAGAGCTTGCCGTTCGCGAGGTGCGGCGTGTAGACGAACTCGTAGCCGCCGTGCTCGTGGCGGGTCCGGCTGTAGTCCTCCATCAGCTTGCGCACGATGGCGCCCTTGGGGTGCCACACCGCCAGGCCACCCCCCAGTTCGCTCGGGAAGCTCAAGAGATCGAGTTCGGTCGCGAGCTTGCGATGGTCGCGCTTGGCCGCCTCCTCCAGTTGATGCAGGTGCTCGGCGAGCGCCTGCTTCGACTCCCACGCCGTGCCGTAGATCCGCTGCAGCATGGGGCCCTTCTCGTTGCCGCGCCAGTAGGCACCGGACACGCGCTGCAGCTTGAAGAACCCGAGCTTGCCGGTGGAGGGAACGTGGGGACCGACGCACATGTCCACGAACGAGTCGGTGTTCCGGTAGGCGCTGATGACGCCTCCCTCACCGACTTCGGCCGCGTCCTCGTTGTCGGATTCAGCAGACTCGACCCGCTCGATGATCTCGACCTTGTATGGCTGGTCGGCGAACAGCTCCTTGGCCTCGGCCATCGACATCTCGGAGCGGATGAACGGCTGGTTCGCCTTGACGATCTCGCGCATCTCGGCCTCGATGCGCTCGAGGTCGTCGTCGCTGAAGGTCGCACCGCCGGGCAGCTCGAAGTCGTAGTAGAAGCCGTTCTCGATCGCCGGGCCGATCGAGAACTTCGCACCAGGGAAGAGCCGCGTGACCGCCTGAGCCATCACGTGCGCCGTCGAGTGCCGCAACACGTGGCGACCCTCGGGCGTTCCGGAGGTGATGATCGACACGGTGGCGCCGTCGCGGAGAGGGACGGTGAGGTCGGTCTCCTGGCCGTCGACGACGGCAGCGACCGCCGCCTTCTTGAGACCGGAGCCGATGGCGGCGGCGAGGTCGAGCGCTGTGGCGTCGTCGGCCAGTTCGCGCTCGGAACCGTCGGGGAGAGAGACCGTGATGTTCGACATGCGAACGTCAGGATAGGAGCAGGCGCCACCGTCCGACGGGTGAGTTGACCGCCTCGAGTTCAGTTGCCGGCGACCAGCGCGAGTTCGCGCTCGAGCGCCGCCTGCGACGCAACCGCCGGAATCGGATTCGGTTCGGACACCGAGGCGACCCGGGCGGCCACCGTTGGTTCGGTCTCCGCAGTCGCTCCGGCATAGGTGTTGACGTACGTCTGGCCGGTCAACTCGCGGATCTCGAACATCACTTCGTCGATCATCGAGCGCCACGCGATGTGCTCGGCCCCGCGACCTCGGTACCGCTCGGGACGGATCGGACGACCGATCTTGATCTGACAGCCGCTGAAAAGCTTGGGCAGTTTCGCGTCGGGCGGCTGGATTGCATCGGTGCCGACCACGCCGACCGGGAAGATCGGGCAGTCGAGCTTCATCGCCAGGCGGGCTGCCCCGGTGCGGCCCTTGTGGAGGTTTCCGTTCCGACTCCGCGTCCCCTCGGGGAAGATGCCGAACAGTTCACCGCGGCGAAGCACCTCTTCGGCAGCGTCGAGCGCTGCGCTGCTCTTCTCGCCACCCGAGCGATCGATCGGGATCATCCCCATCGCCGGGAAGAGATACTTGGTCTTCCACGAGTCCATGTACTCCGCCTTGCCGACGAAGGAGATGTTGCGGGGCACCGTGAGCATCAGGAACGCCGAGTCGAGGAAGCTGATGTGGTTCGGACACAGGATGGCCGGGCCCGAGACCGGCAGACGTTCATAGCCGCTGAGCTCGAAATCCCACAGCCGAGAGGCGACCGGGCGGCCGAGTCGACGCACGCGTTGCTGCATCGCTCCTGCTCCGGGTTCTGACGCCATGGCTGAAGAGTAGACCGCACGATCGCGCAAATGAAGCGCGAACCGTGAACTTCGTGTCAATCGAGGTCGACGCCGAGCAACGCGGCCGCTTCGCCGACGCCAGCACCGGTTGCTGCCGCAGCGTCGATCGCGGCGATCGCGCCCGGGGTGTCGAGGTCGTCGTCGAGTCGCGCCCTGACCTCGGCGAGCAGGTCGGGGTTCGATCCGGCGCGCTCGTTCCAGGCATCCAGCCGGGCAGCGTTGCGGGGCATCAACTCGTCGTCCCACTCCCACTCGGTGCGGTAGTGATGCTCGATGATGCCGAGGCGGATCGCCCGGGGATCCCATGTCTCGCGGAGCTGATCGACGAAGACGAGATTGCCGAGGCTCTTCGACATCTTCTCACCGTCCTTGTGGATCAGCGCGGTGTGCATCCAGTGCGTCACGAACGGTTCGCCGGTTGCCGCCTCGGACTGGGCGCGCTCGCATTCGTGATGCGGGAAGATCAGGTCCGCTCCCCCTCCGTGCAGGTCGATCGTGGTGCCCAATTCTCGCAGCGCGAGCGCGGAACACTCGATGTGCCAACCCGGTCGACCGGGTCCCCACATCGTGTCCCACGACGGCTCGTCGGGGGCGGAAGGGTGCCACAGCACGAAGTCGAGCGGCGATCGCTTGTTGGGGTCATCGATGTTCCCGCCACGCTCCTTGGCGAGCAGCAGCATCTCCTCGTCCGTGTAGTGGCTCAACGACCCGAACGACCCGAACTTCGAGACATCGAAGTAGACCGAACCACCCGACTCGTAGGCGAATCCTCGGTCGAGCACCATCCCGATGAACCCGCGGATGTCGGGGATGGCCGACGAGGCGCGAGGAGTCGCCGCGACGGGGAGTGCGTTGAGCGCTTCCATGTCGCGTTCGAATCGCGCCTCCTCGCCCGCGGCGAGATCGAGGTAGTGGATGCCGAGTTCGCGCGCCTTCGCGAACAACGGGTCGTCGACATCGGTCACGTTGCGAATGCAGCGAACGGTGTGTCCCTTGTCGATCAGCCGACGCTGCAGCACGTCGTAGGCGATGAACGTTGCCGCATGACCCAGGTGCGTTGCGTCGTACGGGGTGATCCCGCAGGTGTACATCAGCACGTGGTCGTTCGGTTCGAACGCCACGATGGCGCGCCGAGCGGTGTCGTAGAGCTGCATCAGCCGGAGTCAACAGCGCGGGGGTCGCCTTTGATTCCCGTCAGTTTCGGTGCCACCCGGGTCTTGTAGCGCACGTTGAGCTGGAGGAGCACGGCGGTGAACGCCTCGATCGCCGTGGCGTTCGACAGCTCGCCGGCGTCGAGCGGCCGACAGCCGGGGAACTGCGCGACGATCTCGCTGACCTCACGAACCGACGCCAGATCATCACCGCAGATCAGCACGTCGGAATCGATCGGCTTGTCGATCTCGCCGAGCTCGGTGGCGGGCAGGTGGTGGAAGGCGGCGACGACGTGGGAGCGCGGAACGGCCGCTTGGACGTGCGCCGCAACGCTGCCGCGAGGCGGCACCAGCGGCTGAAACTCCTTGTTCACCCGCACCAGCGCGTTCGCCATCGAGATCACGGTCTTGCCGGCGAGGGCGTCAGCGTTCTCCTGTGCGGTTTGTGCCGCCGAGTCCCACGGCGTGGCGATCACGACGAGGTCGCAGTCCGCGGCGTCCGCGTTGTCGCCCGCTTCGAGCAGGCCGAGCAGATCGGGCCACGCGGCGCACAGTTCGTCGACCTTCATCCCGGCGCGCTCCTTGGAACGTGACCCGATCACCGCGGGATACCCGATGCTCGCAAGCCGAGCCGCGAGTCCACTGCCTGCTGGTCCGGTTCCGCCGAAGATGCCGATGCGCATGGCGACAGCGTTGCACACCGGCCTGCGGAATCACCAAGGGGCGCATGTCGGTGGCGGCGATCATCTACGGTCCGGTGGATGGGTCTGCTCGACGGCAAGAAGATCGTGATCACCGGCGTCCTCACCGATGCCTCGTTGGCTTTCGGGGTGGCCCAACTCGCACGGGCGGAAGGCGCCGAGATCGTCCTCACCGGCGCCGGCCGGGCGTTGAAGCTGACGCAGCGGACCGCCCGCAAGCTCGGCGACGACATCGACGTCTTCGAACTCGACGTGACCGTTCCCGAACACGGGACTGCGGTACGCGAGGCGTTGGCCGAGAAGTGGGGCCACGTCGACGGCGTGCTCCACGCCATCGGCTTCGCCCCGGAGGTGTGCCTCGGCGACGACTTCCTCGCTGCGCAGTGGGACGACGTCGCCGTCGCCATGCACATCTCGGCCTACTCCCTCAAGGCCTTGGCCGACGCGTTCCTGCCGCTGATGGGCGAGGGCGGGTCGTTCGTCGGGCTGGACTTCGACAACCAGCAGGCTTGGCCCGCCTACAACTGGATGGGCGTGGCCAAGTCGGCGCTGCAGAGCGTGTCGCGCTACCTGGCCAAGGAGGTCGGCCCGAGAGGCATCCGGTCGAACCTGGTTGCGGCGGGGCCGATCAAGACGATGGCCGCCAAGTCGATTCCGGGGTTCTCCCAGTTCGAGGACGTCTGGGACGACCGCGGACCGCTCGGCTGGGACGTCACCGACTCCGAGCCGGTCGCTCGCGCGGTCATCGCTCTCCTGTCCGACTGGTTCCCCGCCACCACCGGCGAGATCATCCACGTCGACGGCGGCTACCACGCGATCGGCGCCTGACCGGCCACCTCGCTCATCGCAACCGCCCCCAACGCCCCACCGATGAGCCAACCGCGCACATACGGCCACCTCGCTCATCGCAACCGCCCCCAACGCCCCACCGATGAGCCAACCGCGCACATACGGCCACCTCGCTCATCGCAACCCGGGCGCAGGCGGTCCTGACACACTGGAACGATGGGTGTTCACCGCATCGACCACGTACCACCGGCGATGCCCGCTGAGAGCGAAGACGACGCAGTGGCGTTCTACGACGAGCTCCTCGGCATCCCCATGGTGCCGAAGCCTCCGCACCTCGCCGACCGCGGCGGTTGCTGGTTCGAACGAGGCGACCTCAAGGTCCACCGCGGCGTCGATGCCGACTTCCAGCCGGCAAGGCGCACCCTGCGCTGCTCGTCGACGATCTGAGCGCGCTGGTCGAACGGTTGCGCTCCGCCGGCGTGCCCGTCCGAGACGACGATCCACTCGACGGCTACGACCGCGTGTACGACCGCCAGACGACCACCGGTGGTCGACGCCCGTTCTCGTGAACGAGAACGGGCGGTACGGTCGGACACGTGAACCGGCTCGCCGACGAAACCTCTCCGTATCTCCGCCAACATCGCGACAATCCGGTCGACTGGTACCCCTGGGGCCCCGAAGCGTTCCACGCCGCCGAGACCCGCGACGTTCCGATCCTGCTGTCGGTCGGCTACTCGGCATGCCACTGGTGTCATGTCATGGCCCACGAGTGCTTCGAGGATGTCGAGGTCGCCGCGAAGATGAACGAGCTGTTTGTGAACATCAAGGTCGACCGCGAGGAGCGCCCCGACGTCGACGCCCTCTACATGGACGCCGTGCAGGCACTGACCGGCCGCGGTGGTTGGCCGATGACGGTGTTCATGACACCCAACCGTGAGCCCTTCTACGGCGGAACCTATTTTCCGAAGGAGGCGTTCCTGCAGCTGATGGACGCCATCGACGACGTCTATCGCAACAAGCCCGAAGATGTGCAACAGAACGTCACCGCGCTGACCACCGCGCTCGCCACGAGCACGCGACTGCAGCCGAAGAACGACCTGCCAGGAATCGAGGCGCTCAACGCCGGGCTGCAGCAGCTCGCCAAGGCATTCGACCCCGACTGGGGCGGCTTCGGCCAGGCTCCCAAGTTTCCGACGGCATCGCACCTCGAGTTGATGCTGCGCGCCTACATGACCAACGCGGGCGACGGCCCGAAGCGCATCATCGAAACGAGCCTCGACGCGATGTGCTCGGGGGGCATGTACGACCACGTCGGCGGCGGGTTCGCCCGCTACTCGACCGATCGGGAATGGCTCGTGCCGCACTTCGAGAAGATGCTCTACGACCAGGCACTCCTGCTCGGGATCTACCTCAAGGGATTGATCGTGATCGGTCGGCCCGACTGGCGTCTCGTGGTCGAAGAGACGATCGCCTACGTGCTCACCCAGCTCCGGCACCCCGATGGCGGCTTCTACTCCGCCGAGGACGCCGACTCGCTCGGTCCTGACGGCACCACCGTCGAGGGGTGGTTCAGCACCTGGACGCCGGCGGAGGTTCGAGCGGCACTCCCTGAGATCGACCCCACCATCGTCGAGACGCTGATCGACTGGTACGGCATCAGCGACGAAGGGAACTTCGAGGGTCGTTCGATCCCCAACCGCATGGCGGCCCGAGGACAGCTGATCCGTTCACCCGAGCTCGACGTCGCCGTCGCTGCACTCCGCACGGCTCGGGCGAAGCGTCCCCGCCCGGGCCTCGACGACAAGGTCCTGACCGAGTGGAACGCGTTGTTCCTGTCGTCGCTCGCTCAGGCCGCAGCGGTGTTCGGGCGGCGCGACTGGCTCGACGCCGCAATCGCCAACGCCGAGTTCCTGCTGCGCGAGCTACGCGCCGACAACGGCCGCTGGTTCCGCAGCTGGCAGGCCGAGGGCGACCCGCCGGCCCGACACATGGCCATGGCTGCCGACCACGCCACGCTCGTCGATGCCTTCACCCGTCTGGCGGAAGCGAGCGGTGAGGCTCGATGGATCGACGAGGCGGTCCGTACCGCCGACACGATGCTCGACTGGTTCTTCGATCCGGAACAGGGCGGGCTGTTCACCACTGCCGAGGACGCCGAAGCGCTGATGGTACGCCAGAAGGACCTCACCGATGGGGCGACCCCGTCGGCGAACTCGACGGCGGCGATGGCGCTGTTCCGACTGGCCGCGCTGACCGGCGAGCAACGCTTCGCCAACCAGGCCGACCGGATCCTGCAACTGTTGGCCGCCGCCGTCGATGCCTCCCCCGGGCAGTACTCCAATGCGCTGGTGGCCACCGACCTCCGGCGTCGCGGCCTGACCGAGGTCGTCGTCGTCGGCGACCGGCCCGACCTCGTCCGTCTTGCCCAGTCGGTGTGGCGACCCGACACGGTGCTCGCCTGGGGTGAGCCCTACGACTCGCCCCTGTGGCGCGAACGCGACGAGGGATACGGCTACGTGTGTCGGAACTACACCTGCGAGCTGCCGCAGGACACGCTGCAAGGGTTCGCCGAGGCGCTGACCGGCCGCAAGGTGACGATCACCGGCAACACGATCGTGACCGAACCGGTCGACCCTGCTACCAACTCCCCCGATGAATGATCTGACGCGACGAACGTCGACTGCGACCTGCACTCCGTCCCGGGCCTGACGCCGCGTCCTCCAGGGCCGCTGCCGGGTATCCGAGCGCGATCGCACCCAGCAGTTCGAGGCCCGCTGGAATCCCCAGTCGTTGCCGGAGTTCGCGCTCACCGCGGAAGACTCCGAAGAACAGGGCTCCCAGACCGACGTCCTCGGCCGCGAGCAGCAGTGTCATCACCGCCATCGAGGTGTCGACCGTCCAGTACGGCACCGGCCAGGCCGCCGCTCCGGCGCCCAGGCCGGTCTGCACCTTGTCGGGCTCGCCGTACCGGTCGACGTAGGCCTTCGCATCGGCGAGCGGCAACGCGATCACCGGGGCCGTCAACAGGTGTTGCCAGCGGAACGAGTCGCGCTTGACGGCGGGAAGCGTGGCGCCCCAGAACTGCTCGGTGTCGGGGCCTTCGAGCACCACGAGATGCCACCCCTGGGTCTTCCCGGCGCTCGGCGCCCTCGAGGCCAAGTCGACCAGTTCCTCGAGCACCGCCGTCTCGATCGGCCGGCTGTCGAACGCGCGAGTCATCCGGCGGGACCGGACGACCTCGGCGAACTCGGTCATGTCATCGACGTCGGCGCAGCGTTCAGCGCTTCCCCAGCTTGAGGAGGTCCTCTGCCATCGTCCACCCGTACACGACCATCGCGCCGCCCTTGGCCACCGGCACGGCGTCGAACATCGCGACCACGTCGGGGTCGAGCTTCTCCGGCTTCGACGATTCGTGGTCGAGGTAGCCGTCTGCGCTGCCGGTGGCGGCGATGAACGAGTTGGCGTCGTACTTCGCGTCGACACCGAATCGCTTGGCGAGCCGGCGGCCCCACGCCCGTTCCTCGCCCACAGCGTTCGAACCGGGCGACGGCGTGACCTCGCGCAGGTCTTTGAAGGCCTCGAGCCCGTCCGCCTTGACGAAGCGACAACCGACGACGACGTCCTCGTCGGGGAACGCCATGAGCGCACGGTGGTAGGCCTCGCCGATGAGACCGCGAAGCACTTGATCACGCTTCGACGAACGCTTCACCGACATCAACCCGATCAACACACACGGCGTCCCGCCGATGCGCTCGAGGGTGGAAAACGTGAATCCGTGGAGCGCGCTGCCGAACCGGGCGGTGGTGATCAGGACCCAGTCCTCTTTCGCCTTGGAGAGCTGCCCAGCGCTGAACGCTTCCTCCATCGACGCCAATTCGTCGAGGTCGGAGTCGGTCAGGGCCGCAGCGTCGTTGGTCGAAACGTCCAGTGCCATTCGCCCTATTCTACAGCAGCACCGCCTCATGCCCGAAGGCCATGCGAAGTTCCCCGACCGAGCGGTCGAGATCGACCCGGAATTCGTCCGCGAGCTTCAGCACCTTGCCCTGCCCGATGTCGACCATCACCACCGAGTCGCCGGGGTGTTCGCGCAGGATCCGTTTCAGCCGTTGGATCTTGAGTTCGTCGAGCGCCGCTGACGGCAGACGCAGCCGCAGCGGTGCTGCCGGACCGTCGCTCAGCCCGGACAGCACGGTGACGGTCTGGCCGATCAGTCCGAATCGTGATTCGTCGCGCCGATCCAAGCGGCCCTTGACCGCGACGATCAGGTCGTCTTCGAGTTTGTGGCCCTGTTCGGCGAGCGTCCGCGGGAAGATCGTCACCTCGATCGAGGCGTCGAGGTCCTCCAGCAGGAACACCGCCATCTGGTCACCCTTCTTGGTGAACTTCCGTGCCAGGTTGGTGATGACGCCGCCCACCACGACGTTGGCACCGTCCTCCATCGTCTGGAGGTCGAGCACCGACTGTTCGACCTTGCGGCGCAGCGCCGCCTCCACGCCGAACAGCGGATGGTCGGACACGTACAACCCGAGCATCTCCTTTTCGTAGCGCAGTTGTTCGGTCTTGTCGAAGGCGAGATCGGGGATCTCGGTGCGCTCGTCGAAGCCGTCACCCGAAGCCCCGTCGGCGTCTCCGTCGCCGTCGCCCCAGTCACCGAAGAGACTCATCACACCCTTCTCGCGCTCGCGGCGGCGCTTGACGGTGGTGTCGATGATGTGCTCGAACACGGTGAGGAGTCCGCGCCGGGTGTGACCGAGGTTGTCGAATGCGCCGCCCTTGATCAGCGACTCGATCGTGCGCTTGTTCAGGACCGGTTCGGGCACCCGCTCGACGAAGTCGTGGAAGCTGGTGAACTGACCGTTCTCCTCGCGTTCGGCGATCAGCAGTTCGACGAGCGCCTCACCGACGTTGCGTACCGCCGACAGTCCGAAGGTGATCGCGCCGGGGCTGCCGACCGCCAACGTGACCCCGGGCGGCAGTTCGTCCGGGGCGAGCGCACCGAAGTTGATCATGGACCGGTTGACGTCGGGTGGCAGCACCTTGATGCCCATCGACCGGCAGTCGCTGAGATAGGTCGCTGCCTTGTCGAGGTTGTTCTTGACGCTGGTGAGCAGGCAGGCGAGGTACTCGACCGGATAGTGCGCCTTCAGATACGCCGTCTGATAGGTGACGAGTCCGTAGCCGAACGTGTGGCTCTTGTTGAAGGCATAGTCGGCGAACTTCTCGATGATGTCGAACAACTCCTTCCCGAGGGCCGGCTCGTAGCCGGTGCGCACGACACCCGACTCGAAACCATCGCGGGCCTCGGCCATCACCTCTCGGACCTTCTTCCCCATCGCCTTGCGAAGGTTGTCCGCTTCGGCGAGGGAGTAGCCCGCGAACTTCTGCGCAACGCGCATCACGCTCTCCTGATAGATCATCAGGCCGTAGGTGTCGCCGAGCACCTCCTTCGCGTCCTCGTGGAAGTACTCGACCGGCTTACGCTCGTTCTTGCGGTCGGCGTAGTCGTAGTGCATGTTGACGCTCATCGGTCCCGGCCGGTAGAGCGCCAGCACAGCGGACACGTCCTCGAAGCTGTTCGGCGCCATGGCCTTGAGCAGTTGGCGCATGGGCGGAGATTCGAGCTGGAACACCCCAATCGTCTCTCCCTTCGACAGGAGGTCGAAGGTGGCCTGGTCGTCGAGGTCGATGTCGTCGACCACGAAGTCGGGATCGCGCTGCGCCCGGATCATCGCCTCTGCGTCGGTGATCACGTCGAGGTTGCGCAACCCCAGGAAGTCCATCTTCAGCAGACCGAGGTCCTCGACGCCATGCATCTCGTACTGGGTGACGACCGGGGCGTCCGCTGGATCCTGCCCCGACTCGGGCTTGCGCTGGATCGGGACGTAGTCGGTGACCGGGTCCTTCGTGATCACCACCGCGGCGGCGTGGATGCCGTCGGAACGCTTGAGTCCCTCCAGCCCTCGAGCGACGTCGATCACCCGTTTCAGGTCCGAATCGGTGTCGTACATCGCCCGCAGGTCAGCGGCCGCCTTGTAGCCATCGCTGTACTTCGGGTTCGGCTCGAAGCAGTACTTCAGGGGCGTGTCTCGCCCCATCACCATCGGCGGCATCGCCTTCGCGAGCTTGTCGCCGACGCCGTAGGGATAGCCGAGGACCCGGGCGGCGTCGCGAACCGCGTTGCGGGCCTTGATCGTGCCGAACGTGATGATCTGCGCCACGTGATCACGTCCGTAGCGTTCGGCGGCGTAACGGATCATCTCATCGCGGTACCGGGAGTCGAAGTCCATGTCGATGTCGGGCATCGACACGCGGCTCGGGTTGAGGAACCGCTCGAAGAGCAGGTCGTACTTGATCGGGTCGAGGTCGGTGATCCACAGGCAGTACGCCACCGCGCAACCGGCGGCCGATCCACGACCCGGACCGACTCGGATGTTGGCGTCGCGAGCGTGCTTGATCAGGTCCCACGTGATCAGGAAGTAGGACGCGAACCCCATGTCGTTGATGACCTTGAGTTCGTAGCTGAGTCGCTCGACGGCCTCGTCGGGGAGTTGGTCACCCCACCGTTTCTTGGCGCCCTCCCACGTGAGATGTTCGAGGTAGGACGCGTCGTCGAACCCTTCGGGGACCGGAAAGTTCGGGAGCAACGGCTTGCCGAACTCGATCTGGAGGTCGGCGCGTTCGGCAATCCACAGCGTGTTGTCGCAGGCCGACGGCACCTCGCGGAACAGGTATCGCATCTCTGCCGCGGTCTTCAGGTAGTGCTCGCTGCCCTCGAACTTGAACCGCTTGGCGTCCGACAGCAACGCACCGGTCTGCACACACAGGAGCGCGTCGTGCGCCTCGTGGTCCTCCTGGTGCGTGTAGTGGCTGTCGTTTGTGGCCAGCAGCGGAGCGCCGATCTTCTTCGCGATCTCGATCAGCTTGGGGTTGGTCTCACGTTGCGCCTGGAGACCATGGTCCTGCAGTTCGACGAAGAGGTTGTCGCGCCCGAAGATGTCCTGCAATCTCGCGGCCTTCTCGATGGCGCCCTTCTCGTCGCCGTTCAGCAACGACTGCAGCACGTGCCCGCCGAGGCAGCCGGTGGTCGCGATCAGCCCGTCGGAGTACTTCTCGAGCAACTCCCAGTCCATGCGGGGCTTGTAGTAGTAGCCCTCCATGAAGGCCAGGCTCGACAGCTGGATCAGGTTCTTGTAGCCGGTCTGGTTCTCAGCCAACAGGGTGAGGTGGTAGTAGAGCTTCTTGCCACCCTCGGTGTCGCCACCCGAGTCGTCGACACGGCCGCGCCGGGTAGGGCGTTCGCTGCGATGGTCGTGGGCCATGTAGGCCTCGGTGCCGATGATCGGCTTGATGCCCTGCTTGTTGCACTCCTTGTAGAAGTCCAACGTGCCGTACATGTTGCCGTGATCGGTCATCCCGATCGCCGGCATCCCGTCGGCGACCGCCTTGGCCACCATCTCGTCCAACCGCGCCGCCCCGTCCAGCATCGAGAACTCGGTATGGACGTGGAGGTGGGTGAAGGAATCGGGCACGGATCTCGTCTGCAAATTACTGGGATGTGGTTTCGGCGACGTTAGCGCGTTCTCCGTTCGGTCCCGCTCACGGGTGCTGTCACCGACGCCGCGGGACCCTACAGGTAGGTGCCGGGGCGATCCTGGCCGGATTCCTGGGGGCGTTGAGGGATCTGGGGACCGCCGGGAAGTTGGCGCATCTCCTGGAGTTGGCGTTGGGCGGCGAACTGTTGGGCCATCAGCGTCGCTTGGATGCCGTGGAACAGCCCCTCGAGCCAGCCGACCAGCTGGGCCTTCGCGATCCGAAGTTCGGACTCGCTCGGGATCTCGCCCTCGTCGAACGGCAGAGCAAGCATGTGCAACTCGGCCTGCAGATCGGGCGACAGCGCCTCGGACAGCTCGGCCACCGAGCGCTCGTAGATCTCTGCGAGACGCTCGCGGGACGCCTCGTCGAGTGGGGCCGTACGAACCTCCTCGAGGAGTTGCTTCACCATCGAGCCGATCCGCATCACCTTGGCCGGTGACGTCACCGACTCCTCGTCGGGCTGCGGGGTCCCGTCACCCCCGTCGACGCTCGCGGGCACCGACCCGTCGGAGATCTCGTCGGGCTGCAGCGACTCATGGGTGTCGGACATGGCTCCCTTTCTATCCGGCAGGCGCCGAGTCGCTCAGGCAAGCGCCCCGACCAGAGGAACGTTCACCTCAGCCGACGTCAACGAACCATGCCGACACACCAGCTCGAACGGCCCGGAATCGGCGGGGTCGTGAAAGCTCACCGGTTCACGGGCGACCAGCGCGACGTCGCCGAGACGCGACCGCACCGACGGCGCCATCGCCGGA
This sequence comes from Ilumatobacteraceae bacterium, assembly GCA_963698435.1. Classification (GTDB taxonomy): domain Bacteria; phylum Actinomycetota; class Acidimicrobiia; order Acidimicrobiales; family Ilumatobacteraceae; genus Sva-07. The sequence continues at coordinate 545,222 of CAVOQV010000007.1, forward strand.
CCGAACCAACCCTCGTCGAGCGTCTGCTCCTTCGTGACCACCCAAGCGACATGGCCGACTTCGTCGCGTGCACAGGCCGCGACATCGTCGACGGCACCCTTGGCGGCGTGCAACCATCGGAACCGCCCCTCGCCCGACTGCAGCGTGACCGACGTCAACAGTTCAGCCGAGGGTGTCACCAGGCGGTCACCCACGTGAACCTGTCCATGGTCGGCCGTCACGAGCAGCGCCGTGCCCGTCGGGAGCGATTCCAGGAGATCAGCGACCAACCGATCCGCCGCCCGCAGCTCGGCGTCGTAATAGGGACCGAACCCTCGCTCGTGCGCGATCTTGTCGATGCCGCCGTAGTAGCAGTACACGAACCGTTCCCCGGCTTCCACCTCTGCGCGGGCCTGAACCGCGATCGACGACGCGGCGCGCCACCCGACCGGATCACCGCCCCGGAGGTGCGCCTCGGAGAACGCCGACGTCTGGAGTTCCGCCACGCTGACCACCGGCACGGTCTGGCCCAGGAACGGTTCGAACGGCTGCACCTCCCGAGGCGGATGCGAACGCCGCACGGATTGATCCCCCACGCACCAGCGCAAGACGTTCATCACCTCGCCGCCCACGACGATGCGATACCCCACCAGACCGTGTTCGGCCGGAGTGAGCCCCGTGGTGATCGACGCGAGCGCCGTGGCGGTCGTCGTCGGTGCCACCGTGTGGATCGACCCACCGACCATCGACGTCACCGTCGGCATCAGGTCACGGTGCTCCTGCAACTGGTCCCATCCGAGTCCGTCGAGCACCAGCAGGACCACCGCACTCGCCGACGCCACCGGATCGGGCATCCACGTCGGCAACCCGCTGGCCCAGGATGACGGGCCGAGCAACGCCGGAACCACGCCACGAACGTTGCCACCGGCGTAGTCCGGAATGATCGGGCCGTCCGCGCCGGCGCTCGTCGTCACCCGTGCAGTCCACCACGTTCCTTCACCTCAGGACAAGCACAACCCTCAGAAGCTGAGCTGACCGGGGCGAATGACTAACGTCGTCGTGTGCGCATCTCGACCCGCGGTGACTACGCCTGCCGTGCCCTGCTGTCGCTGGCGCTGCACGCCGACGAGCAGGGGCCCACGTCCGTGCGCGACATCGCCGAGCGCACCGCGCTCCCCCAGCCCTATCTCGAGCAGATCCTGCTCGCGCTCAAGGGTGCGGGCCTCGTCAAGTCCAAGCGCGGTGTCGGCGGCGGCTACATCCTCGCCCGCGACCCCGCCGACATTCGTCTGTCCGAGATCGTGTCGGCCGTCGACGGCCCGATCACGCTCGGCGACTTCGGCCAACCGCACCAGGATGGCGCCTGCGACCACGAGGGCCAGTGTGTCCTGCTCGGCATCTGGAACCAGGCCGGCGACCACATGCGCACCTACCTCGAGGGTTTCACGCTCGCCGGCATCGCCGCCATGGCCCGCGGCGACTCACCCTGGCCGTAGTCGGCTCGGGGGTCACGGAAATCCGAAAGACTCGATCGAGGTCGGCCTCGCCCGGCTCGTCTCTGGCACTTCCTCGCCGGCCGGGGTCAGACCTCGGCGGCGTCGAGCCAGGCTTGGAGATCGGAGGCCAGCGGGCTGGTGAACGTGACGCGTTCGCCGGTACTCGGATGATCGAAGGCCAGCTCCGCGGCGTGGAGGAACGGCCGGGTGAGCCCCAGGGTGGGCCGGCGCTGGCTGTAGGTCGGATCGCCCACGAGCGGATGGTTGATCGACGCGAGGTGCACACGGATCTGGTGGGTTCGGCCCGTTTCGAGGCGACATTCCAGCCGTGACACCAGCGCAGGCGAGCTGTAGGTCCCCACCACTCGGTAGTCCGTCCGAGCCGGACGGCCGCCGGCGACGACCGCCATCTTCAGCGGGTCACCTCGATCGCGGCCGATGGGCGCATCGATGATTCCGTGCGGTGCGTCGGGAACGCCCCAGACCACCGAGTCGTATCTCCGTGTTGCGCTGTGGTCGGCGAACTGCTCGATCAGCTGCTCGGCCGCAGCGTCGGTCCGGGCCACGACGAGCAGCCCCGAGCTCCCCGCGTCGAGACGATGCACGATCCCGGGCCGGATCGGGTCGCCGCCGACACCCTCCAACTCGGGATACCGAGCCAGCAACCCGCTCACCAGCGTGCCGTCCATGTTCCCTGCCCCGGGATGCACGACCAAGCCAGCAGGCTTGTCGACCACGATCACGGCCTCGTCCTCGTGGACGACACCGAACTCGACCGCGGCATCAGCCGTCGGCATCGGCGGCTCGGGAATCGCGCCAGGGTCGACCTCCACGGTCTGACCCTGCTGCAGCCGTACCTTGCCCGACGATGCAGGAGTGCCGTCGACGCGGACGCCACCGGCCGCGATCGTCGCCGCCGCCTCCGCGCGACTCAGGTCGCCGATCAACGCGACGATCCTGTCCAGTCGTTCTCCTGCCAACGCGGACGGCACCGATTCGGTGATCATCCCGTGCCTCCGGTGTTCTCGATCGGGTCCACGGAATCTCCACCCGTCTCGTCCTGACGGTGTGCTCGTGCACTCAGAACGCTGTTGAGGATCAACAGTGCTGCCCCCACGTTGACCGCCATGTCCGCAACATTGAAGATCGGAAACCACTGCAGATCGATGAAGTCGACCACCGCACCTTGCAGGAAACCCTCGTCACCGCGAAACAGGCGATCGATCAGATTGCCGGCCGCCCCACCGATCAACAAGCCCATCCCGATCGTGCTCATCAGGCTCGCCTCGGATCGCAGCGACACCAGCAGGTACACGATCACGACCGTCGCGACCACACCGATCACGGGACCGAAACCCTGGCCCTGGCCGAATGCCATGCCGTTGTTGAACGCGAGGTTCAGTCGAAGGGTCCACACGAGGTCGATCTGACGATCGGTGCCGAGCGAGGTCACCGCCCAGTGCTTGGTCAGTTGGTCGACGACGACGACCGCGAGCGCGATCGCCACGGGCGCCCGCCACGCACGGACAGCGGGCATGGTTCAACGCGGGCCGACGCCGCTGACCTTCTCGGCTGCCAGCACGGTGGTCTCCGGAATGGCTTCGAGACGTTCACGTGGGATCGGCTGGCCCGATACCTCGGAGTAGCCGTAGGTCCCCTGCTCGATGCGTGCCAGTGCCGCATCGATCTCCAGGATGGTCTGTCGAGCCTGCGTCGACAGCACACGATCGAGATCGCGCTGCACGACCATCGTGTCGCCCTCGCCTCCCTCGTCGTCGAACTGCACATCGCCCATCTCACCGTCTTCGATGATGCTGGTCGCTTCGTCTTCGAGCCTCGTCGCCCGGGCCAGCTCCGCGGCCCGGCGAGCCAGCAGCTCTTCACGCTGCTCCTTCAGGAACTTGACGTCGAAGTCCTTCGTGTAGGCGATGCCGTCCTTGGTGTGGCCACGAGGAGCGGGGACGTCGACCCGTTCGAACTTCGCATTCGAGAGCAGGGACGGGGTCAAGCTGGTCGCGCCCGGCTGCTTCGGCTTGCGGACCGCTGGTGCAGCCCGCTGAACGGTCGATGCCTTCGCCGGCGCCTTCTTGGTCGCGGTCTTCTTGGCCGGCGCCGCTGCGGCAGCGGTCGTCTTCGCAGGCGTCTTCTTGGCCGCAGTCTTCTTCGCCGGCGTCTTCTTTGCCGGCGTCTTCTTGGCCGCAGTCTTCTTCGCGGGCGTCTTCTTTGCCGGCGTCTTCTTGGCCGCAGTCTTCTTCGCGGGCGTCTTCTTTGCCGGCGTCTTCTTTGCCGCAGTCTTCTTCGCCGGCGTCTTCTTTGCCGGCGCCTTCTTGGCTTGGGCCTTCTTCGCAGTGGCCTTGGTGGAACTCGTCTTTTTCGATGCGGCCATGTGCGCTCCTCTGGGCAGTGTGAGCGCCGGACTCTACCGGATGCCAGTCAGGATCGGCCTGACCGTCAGCCCGAAACGGCGACCATGATCGTCGGCTCGGCATCCTCGCCGCCGGCCGCCCGCTCGGCATCGATCGACACGGCCAAGGTCTCGCCGGCGATCAGATCGTGATGGGCCTCGATCGCGGCGATCCAGTCGTCGCCCGCTGTGACGGACAGTTCGATGCGATCCGAGACGTCGAGATCGGCGTCGCGTCGGGCTTGCTGGACGAGTCGCACGAGATCGCGGGCGCGACCCTCGACCTCGAGTTCGTCGGTCACCTCGATGTCGAGTGCGATCACACCCGAGTGGGAACCGAGGCCGGCACTGGCCTGGTCGCCGGACGCCACCAGCTCGAGCGAGTACTCGCCGGGTTCCAGGGCCACCCCGCCAACCGTCACGACGTCGCCGTCGACAGTCCAGTCACCCGCCTTGTGGGCCTTGATCACCTGCTGGACGTCCTTGCCCAGGCGCGGCCCCAGCTTGGCCGGCACCAGCTGGAGGCGTTCGGTCGCGACCGACGCGACGTCGGTGGTCAACTCGACGGTTCGGACGTTGACCTCGTCGGCGATCACGTCCACGAAGTCGACGAGGCGATCGGCGTCTGCGGACGCCACCGTCACGCTGCTGAGCGGCAGCCGAACGCGACGCTGGTGCGCCTTGCGCACCGACAACGTGGCCGAACAGACGTCTCGGACCAGATCCATCGTGTCGACCAGGTCGTCGTCGGCGGGGAGCTCGTCGACGCTCGGCCAGTCGGTGAGATGCACGCTCGTCGCTCCGTCAGCCCCGTGCAGCCCCCCGTAGATCTCCTCGGCCACCAGGGGCAGCAGCGGCGCGGCCACCCTCGCGAGCACCGACAACACCGTGTGCATGGTGTCGATCGCATCGTGGTCACCCGCCCAGAAGCGGTCGCGGCTCCGCCGGACGTACCAGTTCGTGAGCACGTCGAGGTGGTCGCGCACGAGTTGACAGGCTCCGAAGAGGTCATACGCGTCGAGCGTCTCGGTCATGTCGACCACGAGCGCCCGCGTCTTCGCGAGCACGTACCGATCGAGCACGTTCGGCGAATCGGTTCGCACCACGCCCTGATAGTCCGCGGCGTTCGCGTAAAGGGTGAGGAAATACCACGAGTTCCACAGCGGGAGGAGCACGTGACGCACGGTGTCGCGCATGCCCTCCTCGGTCACCATGCCATCGCCGCCGCGCAGGATCGCCGACGACAACAGGTGCCAGCGCATCGCATCCGCGCCATGGGTGTCGAACATCTCCCGGGGGTCCGGGTAGTTGTTCAGGCTCTTCGACATCTTGCGTCCGTCGTCACCCAGCACGTTGCCATGGCTCACGCAGTTGGCGAACGCGGGCCGGTCGAACAGCGCCGTGGCGAGGACATGCAGCGTGTAGAACCAGCCGCGCGTCTGGCCGATGTACTCGACGATGAAGTCGCCCGGGTAGTGGTGTTCGAACCAGTCCTGGTTCTCGAAGGGATAGTGCACCTGGGCGAAGGGCATCGATCCTGACTCGAACCAGCAGTCGAGGACCTCCGGGACGCGCCGCATCATCGACGCTCCCGTCGGGTCGTCCGGGTTCGGTCGGACGAGATGGTCGACCTCTGGACGGTGGAGGTCGGTGACCGTGACGCCGAAGTCGGCCTCGAGTTCGGCGATCGAGCCGTACACGTCGATGCGGGGATGGGTCGGGTCGTCGGACTGCCAGACCGGGATCGGCGAGCCCCAGAATCGGTTCCGGCTGATCGACCAGTCGCGGGCGTTCTCGAGCCACTTGCCGAAGCTGCCGTCCTTGATGTGGGCGGGCTGCCACGTGATCTGTTGGTTCAGCTCGACCATCCGGTCGCGGATGTCGGTGACCTTGACGAACCACGACGAGATCGCCCGGTAGACGAGAGGCTGCGAGCACCGCCAGCAATGCGGATACGGGTGGTCGTAGGTGGCGTGGCGGACGACGACGCCACGGTCCTTCAACTCCCGGATGACCAGTGGGTTGGCATCGAACACGTGGGTGCCGGTCCAGTCGGACACCTCGGCGGTGTACCGGCCGTGCTCGTCCATCGGGCACACCGTGGGGATCCCAGCGGCATTGGCGACGACCTGGTCGTCCTCGCCGAATCCCGGAGCGAGATGGACGATTCCGGTGCCGTCCTCGGTCGACACGAAGTCGGCAGCGAGCACCTGAAAGGCATTCGGGGTGTCTGCGAAGTAGCCGAACAGCGGCGTGTAGCGCCGACCGACCAGTTCCGCTCCCTTCATCGTGGCCACGATCGTCGCCTCGCCCAGCTCGGCTGCGTAGCTGGCCAGCAACGCCTCGGCGAGCACGTACCGAATGCCGTCGAGCTCGACCACGACGTAGTCGATGTCGGGCCCCACGGCCAGCGCCAGGTTCGACGGCAGCGTCCACGGCGTCGTGGTCCACGCGAGCAGCCGCTCGCCGGTCTCGAGCTCGAAGCCGACGGTCAGCGCCGGATCCTGACGGTCGCGGTAGACGTCGTCCATCCGCGTCTCGGTGTTGGACAGCGGCGTCTCGCAGCGCCAGCAATAGGCGATCACACGGAAACCCTCGTAGATCAGGCCCTTGTCCCACAGTGTCTTGAAGGCCCACATGACACTCTCCATGTACGAGAGGTCGAGCGTCTTGTAGTCGTTGTCGAAGTCGACCCAGCGGGCCTGACGGGTGACGTACTCGCGCCAGTCGTCGGTGAACTGCAGCACGCTGGTCCGACACGCATCGTTGAACTTGTCGATGCCGAAGGCGGTGATGTCCGGATGACCCGAGATGCCGAGTTCCTGCTCGGCTTTCACCTCGGCCGGCAGTCCGTGACAGTCCCATCCGAATCGTCGCTCGACTCGCCGACCACGCATGGTCTGGTAGCGCGGGATCGCGTCCTTCACGTACCCGGTCAGGAGGTGCCCGTAGTGGGGCAGTCCGTTCGCGAACGGTGGCCCGTCGTAGAACACGAACTCGTTGGCTCCGTACTCACCGGCCGCGCGTTGGTCGATCGACGCCTGGAAGGTGTCGTCCTTCGCCCACCGAGCGAGAACGTCCTCTTCGAGTCGGGGAAAGTTCGGCCGGGGGTCGACGTCTGGGTAGGCCACGCCACGATGCTACCGACGAGGCCTGGACCGTGGACCAGGGGTTCTGGACCCGATCCGGTCCGTCGCGGTCGTTCAGGTGCGGTCGTCGTCGAAGGAGAACCGGAAGTCGTCCTCGTCGCGGTCGTTGCCCGGAGATTCTTCGGACGTTGCCTGCACGGGTTCGTCGCTGTCGTCTCCCCACGTGTCGTCGGCAGTCGGTTCAGTCGTCTGCCCATCGCTCTCTGCGACGTCGGGCACGATCACGAGTTCGTCGTCCGCAGGTGCTGCAACCACGATCTCGTCGACGGCTGTGTCAAAGTCGTCGGAACCCTGACCGGCGCCGTCGTCACCTGCGGGCGCACCGTCCGAGGTCTCGATCGCGTCGAGTTCGTCGGCCTCTTCGTCGTCCGACGCCGACAACAGAGGCGCCCGCACTTCCCCGAGACCTCCAGGGACACGCTCCACGATGCCGACGATCGACGTCGCCGCCTCACGAAGGCGGTTGCGTTGCTCGGTGAGGAACAACTCGAGCTGTTGGACATCGGACTCGAGGAAGTCTCGACGCGCCTTGAGCGCCTCGACCTCGCTGGCGATCGAATCGCGCTCGGCCTCGCCGACTTGGCGGGCTTCGACGCGAGCCTCGTCGAGCAGTTGCGCCGCCATCTCGCGAGTCGAATCCAGCGTCTTGGCGGCTTCGTCGTTCGCGGCGCCGACGATCCGAGCGGCCTCGCCGCGCGCCTCGGCCACGGCGGTGTCAGCGGTTCGCTGCGCGAGCAGCAGGGTGCGACTGATCGTCTCGGCCTCCTCGACGGAGGCATCGACCGGGGCCGGTTGAGCGGCCGCCGACTCCGAGACCTCCTGGAGCCGAGCAACCGCCGCGCGGGCGCGAGCCTCCATGGCGGTGGACTGGTTCTGGGCGCGTTCGAGTTCGTCCGCGACGTCGTTGAGGAACACCTTGACCTCGTCGGGGTCGGCTCCCTTGCGAACGGTCTTGAACTCGGCGCTCCTGACGCGTTGGGGACTCATCTCCATGACATGCTCCTGTGTCGTCAGTCGTCGTACTCGTCGTAACGCTGCGGACGCTGGGTCGGCGGCTTGAGGAGATAGACGCCGGTCGCGACCTTCTCCATCGAGCCATCGAGTGCGTAGCAGATCCCGCTCGCGAAATCGATCAGGCGCCGCGCGATCTCACGCTCGGTGCCTTCGAGGTTCATGATGACCGGCTGACCATCTTTGAACTTGTCGGCGACCTCTTGGGCCTGGTCGAACCGTCGCGGCCTCACCGTATGGGGTTCCATCGATCCTCCCGGAACGCTTCGGAGGTTGGGCTGCGGTGTCTGGCTGGGGCGGACCTGGACGCCGGAGTCGTCCGGACGCCCGTTGGCCGCCCGGCGCGACGGTGACGCGTCGAAGTCACGCGACGGGAAACTGGGTCTCGGCGACACGGTCCGCACCGTCGGCTCCTCCTCCGGCTCCCAGCCTCGCTGGCTCCCACCCGCGCTCGGGGCGCCGGGGCGCGTCTCGACGTCTCGTGTCCCACGATTCGGACGCGACGGAGCCTCGGGCTCGTCGTAGTCGTCGTAGTCGTCGTACGCATCGTCGGGACCGAGACCCAGGTAGTCCATGGTCCGTTTCCAGAGTGACATGCATTCCTCCTGCCGGGCGCAGGCTAGCCCAGCGTGCGGCATCCGAGGTGGACGGCCGACGGGGTTTCCACCTGGGGCCGGCGCGGCTCATCGCGGCGGTCGCGCTCCGAACAGTGCGGTTCCTACTCGGACCTCCGTGCTGCCCTCGGCGACAGCAACCTCGAGGTCGCCGGACATCCCCATCGAGCACTGGTCGAGTCCGAGGTGGTCCACCAGTGCCCGGACCCGACGAAACCCGGGCCGCGCTGCCTCGCTGTCGCCACCGGTCGGCCCGACCGTCATCAGCCCCCGTACGTGCAGTCCCCTTTCGCGCGCCCGCTCGACCAGTTGGGTGACCTCGCCGACGTCGCAGCCTCCCTTGGCCGGGTCACCGGTCGTGTCGACCTGGATCAAGACCGACGCTCCGGGGGCACGCTTGGCGACCTCGTCGATCACGGAGACTCGGTCGAGGCTGCACCAGAGGTCGACGAGACCCACCAGCTGGCGAACCTTGTTGCGCTGGAGACGTCCGATGAAGTGCACCTCGGGGCGCAGCTGCTCGATGGTCCCACGCTTGTCGAGAAGCTCTTGTGCGTAGTTCTCACCGATCGCGTCGCACCCGACGGCAGCCGCCAGTTCCACCGCATGAGGTCCGAAGCCCTTCGTGACACCGACCACTGCAACGCGATGTGTCCACGACCGCTCGACACCGTCGATGCGATCGCGAACGCCGGCGTAACGAGCGCGCACCTCGTCGAGATCCATCACCGGTCCTCGAACCATGCGACGAGCGTGTGACGTTCTCGGTCGGCGCGCCGGCGATGAGATCGAAAACGTCGATCGCAGCCGGTGCACGTCCCGACGACGTCGAGCGCGACATGTCGTCGCGCCAGCCCGGAGGCGACCGCTGCTGGCACGTCGAGGGCACACGTTCCCCAACGGGTCGACCCGGTCACCTCACGCGCCGACGCCCCGACACCGTCGGCCACCCGTTCGAGGTCCGCTGCCCCGAATTCATAGCAGCACGAGTGGATACACGGTCCGAGCACCGCGGCAGCCACGTTCGTCCCCGAGGACTCGAGCGCATCGACGGCGACATCGAGAACCCCGTCCGCAAGGCCCTTCCAGCCGCCGTGCGCCACGACGCGAGTCGTCCCGTCCGCACCGAACAGTGCGACAGGCGCACAATCGGCCGCCCACACCGCCAGCGGCTCGCAGGATCGCCGAGCCACGAGCACGTCTCCTGTCCCCGCGAGCGGCCACAGAACGGTCTCGAGGGAGTCGAGCGCAACGACGTCGATGCCGTGCACCTCGTCGAGCATCACCCATCGCCTGCCGGTCCATGCCAGCTGGCGATGCTCCAGCAACTCGGCGTCGACTCGCTCCGGGTGCACGTCACCGTCGGCGCATTCGGTGACCACAGCCACCGCGATGCTCCCACCGATCTCACGTCGCAGGAGCTCCTGCATCGACCGGATCGACCGCTTCGCCGCAGCTACTTCAGGAACGAGGGAACGTCGAAGTCGTCGTCGTCGCCATCGTCGGCCAGCGGATCGTCGTCGTCGGATCCGAAGAGCTCGGTGATTCGCGTGGCGGCGGTACGTGGTCCGTCATCGCTCATGGTGCTCCGCAACGCGGAGGGCTCGTCCAGCCGGTCGAAGCCGGCGGCGATGACGGTGATGCGGACCTCGTCCCCCATCTCGTCGTCGATCACAGTGCCGAAGATGATGTTGGCGTCCTGATGGGCAACGCCGTGGATGATCTCGGCAGCAGCGTTCATCTCGAACAGCCCCATGCCCGATGGGCCCGTGATGTTGAGCAGGACGCCGCGGGCCCCGTCGATCGCCGATTCGAGCAACGGACTGGAGATCGCAGCCTTGGCAGCCGACACAGCACGCTCGTCGCCACTCGCCTGGCCAATGCCCATCAGCGCCGAACCAGCGTTGGACAGCACCATCTTGACGTCGGCGAAGTCGGTGTTGATCAGTCCCGGCGTGGTGATGAGGCCGGTGATGCCGGACACGCCCTGCAGGAGGACCTCGTCGGCCATCTTGAACGCGTTGAGCACGCTGGTCTTGTCGTTGGCGACGGTGAGCAGCCGATCGTTCGGGATGACGATCAGCGTGTCGACCTTCTCCTTGAGCTTCTGCACGCCGTTGTCAGCCTGCACGGCGCGACGACGACCTTCGAACGAGAACGGTCGCGTGACCACGCCGATCGTGAGCGCACCTGCCTCTCGTGCGATCTCGGCGATCACCGGCGCGGCACCGGTACCAGTGCCGCCGCCTTCGCCCGCGGTGATGAACACCATGTCGGCGCCGCGCACCATCTCTTCGATCTCGTCGTGGTGCGCTTCCGCAGCGGAACGACCCACCTCGGGGTCACTTCCGGCGCCGAGGCCTCGCGTGAGATCGCGGCCGACGTCGAGCTTGACGTCGGCGTCGCTCATGAGCAGTGCCTGCGCGTCGGTGTTGACGGCGATGAACTCGACGCCCTTCAGCCCGGCGTCGATCATCCGGTTGACGGCGTTCACGCCGCCGCCACCGACGCCGACAACCTTGATCACGGCGAGATAATTCTGCGGAGCGCCGACCATCAGCGGGTCCTCCAAATGTGTTGGTTCATGTTTCGGATCGTTTCAGCCGAGCGAGCGTGGAATGCAAGCGGACAATGGAATCAGGCGTTGCCTGACACATCCTGTCAGGTCCGGCGTCCACAAGTGTGGACGCTCACCGTACCGTGACTTCCGACGTCGAGACGTCGATCACCGTCACCGGCTTGGTGTCGATGTCCTCGAGCGTCCGCTGGAGCCGCACCAGTTTCTCGATCTGGGCGTTCTCGCCGAGGGCCGAGCCGAAGCGCACCTCGATCGGTCCCCGTTCGCTGGCCAACACCAGCACGAGGTCGCCGCCATCGGCGGTGACCAACATCGATTCCACGCGGCTACGGATCTCCGGTGTCAGCTTGGTCACGAGCGACGCCGCAGAGGCGTAGCCGATGGACGCGAATTGACCGGGAGCTGCGTCGAGCGTGTCGGGACCGGCAATCCACACGAGTGCGACCGGCTGACCGTCGACCAGCGCGAGGACTCGCCCTTCCGCATCGATCACCCGCGCACGACCGTCGGCCCCCATCATCGCCGCCACCGGTGTGCGTTCGCGGATCTCGATCGAGGCCGAATCAGGGAACGAGGTCGTCACCCGTGCATCTTCCACCCAGGGGATCGCTTCGATCTGCGCCTCGACCGCTGCGGTGTCCACGAGCAGTACAGCGGTCCCGGTGAGGTCGTCGACCACCGCGTCGAGAGCAGCTTGGTCGGTGTAGACCGCCCCGGTCACCGTGACACGATCCACTGCGAAGAGCGACGAGCCCAGGACGGCGAGCACGCCGATGACCACCACGACGACGAACACGGCGAGGGCCAACCACCAGAGCCGGCGACGGTTCTTGGATCGCTTGACACCGATACGACGCTGCCGGATGCGCGGTTCGATCCCGCGAGTCGACGCGTCGGCGGCCGAGACGGCATCGCTTTCGCCGTCGTCGTCGATGAACACCGGCGGCGACCCCGACGGGTCACGCTCGAGTTCGTCATCGAGAAACGCGGCGTCCGGCAGGTCGTCGCCGCCGCCGATCGAGATCGTTGCCCTGGATGTCGACCCCGACGAGGAATCCGAACTCACCGACCCCGACGAGGAATCCGAACTCACCGACCCCGACGAGGAATCCGAACTCACCGACCCCGACGAGGAATCCAAGCTCAGCGACGCGGACGAGGAATCCAAGCTCACCGACCCCGACGAGGAATCCGATCCGTCGGCTTCGTCCGCAACGGCAAACGCGACGGAGAGCTCGTCGAGCAGTGCCTCGTCCGGAAGCAGTTCGGCCGGCAGTGACGGCGTCGCCTGGTCCTGGCGGTCGGTGCTCGGGTCGACGTCGGTGGTGTCGCGTTTGCGTCGCCAGGCCATGTCAGAAGGTGTCACCTTCGTCGAAGCCGACCAGCCGGATCTCACTGCGCAGCCGGAAGCCACTCGTGGCCTCGACCCGCTCGCGTACGTACGTCATCAACGCAAGCACGTCGTCGGCTCGCCCTCCGTCGTCGGCCTGAATGAAGTTGGCGTGCTTGTCGGACACCATGGCAGTCCCGAGGCGGCGGCCGCGCAAGCCGGCGCCGTCGATCAGTGCACCGGCGCTCACCTCCCCCGGGACGGGGTTGACGAACACCGAGCCGGCGTTCTGCCCACCGGGTTGGTTGGCCCGTCGCCAGGCGACGATCTCGCCGATCAGTCGGGTCGACTCGTCGACGTCGCCGTGCTGCAGCTGCAACACGGCGTCCAACACCACGTGCTGGTCAGCGAGCGCACTCGACCGGAAGCCGAGTCCGAGCTCGCCGACCGCCAGCGTGCGCTCGGCACCGTCGCACAGGTCGAAGATCGTCACCTCCGCCAGCGAGGCCGCCATGTCGGAACCATGGCCGCCCGCGTTCATGCGCACGGCGCCGCCGATGGAACCAGGGACCCCGACCGCCCATTCGAAGCCGCTCAGACCCGACGCAGCCGTCTTGCGGGCGAGCACCGGAAGCGCCACCCCCGCCGAGGCCCTCACGCTCGCGGAGGGCCCCTCGATGTCGATCGTGGCATCCAGATCTCCGAGCCCGATCGCGACCCCAGGGAACCCGGCATCGGCCACGAGCAGATTCGAGCCACGGCCGACGACGAGCACGGGGAGTCCGGATGCGCTCGCCGCGTCGGCAACCGCAGCAAGTTGACCTCGGTCGGTGATGCGGACGAACACCGCCGCCGATCCGCCGACTCGGTAGGTCGTCATGGGCCCCAGGGCGACGTCGCGCTCCACGGCATCGCCGAGCTCGACCAGGTGGCGGAGCGCTGTCTCGATGGCGTCAACGTCGGCGGACATCGAGGACCTCTGACGGAAGAGTGGCGATGTCGCCGCACCCCATCGAGATGCAGACATCGCCGTCGCGGAGCTCGCCGGCGAGAAACGAGACGAGATCGTCGCGTCGCGGGAGCCAGACGACCCGACGCGTGGGATCGGCTTCGGTGACGGCATTCACGATCAGCTTGCCCGTCACCCCTGGGATCGGCACCGTGCCCGACGCATAGATGTCGGTCAGCACGACAAGATCGGCGCCGGTGAAGGCGAGCCCGTACTCCGCCCACATCTCCTGGATCCGGTGGTATCGGTTCGGCTGGAAGACGGCGACGACGCGTCGCCACGCGTCGCCGCTGTCGCGTGCCGCCCGGATCACGGCGTCGATCTCCGAGGGCAGGTGTGCGTAGTCGTCGACGAGGGTTGCGCCCCGGTCGACACCGCGAACGTCGAACCGGCGAGCCACTCCCCCGAAGCGAGCGAGCGCGGCTGCGATGTCGTCGAACGACGCCCCGACGCTGAGTGCCATCGCCGCCGCTCCGGTGGCGTTGACCACGTTGTGGATCCCTCGAAGCGGCAACACGATCTCGCCGAGACGTTCCGTCGGCCCGTCGTCAGAGCGGCGCACCAGGTCGAACCGAAACGAGCCCGACGTCGCACGAACGTCGACGGCTCGGACATCGCACTCAGCTCCGAGCCCATACGTGCACCCACCGTGACGCCTCGAGAGTTCGGCACCGATCGGATCGTCGCCGCAGATCACCTTGGGCCCCACGATCTGCCCGAGGAAAGCGTCGAAACTGTCGACGATGCCGCCGAACGAACCGTAGTGGTCCAGATGATCGGCCTCGACGTTGGTCAGAATCGCGCCGAAGAGCGGGAGCTCGAGATGCGTACCGTCGCTCTCGTCGGCCTCGACGACCAGCCAGTCGCCATGGGTCCACTGTGCCCCTGTGCCGAGATCGGTGACATCTCCGCCGATGATGAAGCTCGGCCGCATTCCTGCCTGAGCGAGGATCAGCATCAGCATCGACGTCGTCGTCGTCTTCCCGTGGGTGCCGGCGACGGCCAGCGACCGCGCACGTGCGCAGATCGAGGCAAGCATCCCGGCTCTGCTCAAGACGGTGACATCGGTCGCTCGGGCCTCGTCGAGTTCGATGTTCTGCACCGGAATCGCCGTCGACGCGGTGACCGCGTCGACGCCGTGGACGAGCGCACGATCGTGCCCGATGTGCACGTCGACCCCTGCGGTGCGGACTCGCTCGAGAACCGGGTGCTCGCGGAGGTCCGACCCGGACACCACATGGCCCATCTCTGCCAGAGCGATGGCGACAGCGCTCATGCCCGGCCCGCCGACGCCGACGACGTGGAGCCGATGCGCGATCGTCAGATCGAGAGGCGGATGTGGGCGCGATGCCGAGGGCACCGCCCGGTCGCGCAGCGCGTCGATCGCTCGTTGCCGGGATTCCGGTGCGCCGGGAGGTGCGGAGGTGGTGGGGGTTGCGAGCGCTGGGGACGTCACGATGCCGACGATGCTATTGCGACGCGCTCGATCAAACCTGCCAAGGCCCCTGATCGGTGGATCGCGCCGCGACCGCTGGCGGCCGCCGCCAGCTCGCCTCGCCGGTCCGGCTCAGCTCGCAGTGCATCGATCGTCTCACCCAGCCGGCCGAGGTCGTCCTCGCGGAGCAGGACCGCCCCGCCGACCTCGGACAGCCACCGCACGTTGTCGGTCTGGTGGTCGTCGGCCGACGCCGCCCAGGGCACCAGCACGGCAGGGGTACCGGTGACAGCCACCTCGTGCACGGTGCTGGCGCCTCCACGGCCGATGAGCAGGTCGCAGGCCTGGTAGACGGCCGCCATGTCGTCCTCGTACCCGACCACCTGATGGAGGACGCCACCATCGACCGGGGTGACGGCATCGAAGAACCGCTCCCCCGTCACCTGTCGAACGGCGAGCCGTTCGTCGTCTCGGTGGGCCACCAGATACGCCGCGATCGCGTCGTTCAGGACGCCGGATCCCAACGATCCGCCCATGACCGCGACCATGAATCGGTCGGGGTCGATCCCGAGCTCGCGACGCGCCGCCCTGCGTCGGGAGTCGGAGGACCGGTCGACGTCGAGGATCACCTGACGAACGGGAGCGCCGGTCATCTCAGCACGCGGCAGCGGTGAGTTCTCGAAGGCGACGGCGCAGGCCGCTGCCGAACGCGACGACAATCGGCTCGCCCGTCCCGGCGTCCGGTCGTACGACACCACGACCACCGGGACCCCGAGCCGCCGCGGAGCGAAGACCGCCGGCATGCTCGCGTACCCGCCGACCGACACGACGACGCGTGGCTGCCACCCACGCAGCAACCGGATCGCCGCCCGGGTGCTGCGCACCATCTTGGGGACGAACCCGAGATTCGCCCTGGTGAGCCGCCGCTGCGCGCCCACGACGTCGAGGAACTCGTAGGGGTACGGCGTGTTCGGCAACAACCGGGTTTCGACACCGCGTTGGGCGCCGACGTAGCGGATGGTGGTTGCATCGTGGCCGGCGGCCACGAGTGCGTCGGCGACGGCGAGCGCAGGGAGCACGTGGCCGGACGTGCCCCCACCCGTGACGACGGCGTACGCCCGGTCGTTCATCGAGCGTTGATGCGCCGCGCCACGCTCAGGAGCAATCCGGCGGCGGTCATGCTCACGAACAGCGAACTTCCGCCGGCGGAGAAGAACGGCAGCGTCAGCCCGGTGACGGGCAGGAAGCCCACGACGCCGCCGATGTTCACGATCGCTTGGACACCGAACCACGCCGCGATCCCACCGGCGAGCAGCATGCCGAATCGGTCGGGGGAGGCGATCGCGGTCTGCACGCCGAGGCCGACCAGCATGACGAACCCACCGATCACGGCGACCGTGCCGATCAGGCCGAGCTCGTCGGCGATCACCGCAAAGATGAAGTCGCTGTGGGCGTAGGGGAGGTAGCCGAGCTTGGCATTGCTGCCGCCGATCCCCGATCCGGACAGGCCACCCGATGCCATGCTGAGGTAGCCCTGGTAGGTCTGGTATGCCAGGTGATCCTTCTCCTCGGCGATGTTCATGAACGCCGTGAACCGGTCGAGCCGACGGGGGCTCGACACCACGAACAGCAACGTGGCACCGATCGCACCGACGGCCATACCCGCCAATGGGGTCGCGGGAACACCCGCGACCCAGGCAACGCTGAACACGATCGCGCCGAGCACGACGGCGGCACCCAGGTCGCCCTGCACCAGGCAGAGGCCGGCGCCGATCGCCGCGATCGCCCCGAGGGGAAACAGCGTCGACGTCCGGTCCGCGAGGTCCTCCCGACGACGGGTCAGGAGATCGGCGGTGAGGATCACGACCGCGATCTTCAAGAACTCCGAGGGCTGAACGCTCAACGGGCCGAGACGAATCCACGATCGGGCCCCGTTGACGCTGGCACCGACACCAGGTGCGAACGGCGCGGCCATCGCAGCGACGGCCAGCAACGTGATCGGGATGACCAGACGCTGCCAGCGCCGGTACGAGATCTTGGCCATCGCGACGAGCGCGACCAGTCCGAGGCCAGCCCACATCGCCTGCTTCGCGAACACGCGATACGGCGAATGCCCCAAGTTGGCCTCGGTGACCGCTGACGCAGACAACACCATGACCAGTCCGAGCATCACCAACACTGCGACGACACCGGCGATCGCGTAGAAGGTCCCGGTCGGCGGACCGAGCTCTTCCGGGCCGGGCCGAGATCGTGCCCACCGGGCCCGCGACTCGCGGATCGAACGGGGGCGGCGGCGCCTGGCCCGAGGTTCCCGCGCCGGTGCCGGCGCATCTCCGTGCAAGCGGTCGAGCGTTGCTCGACGTCGGTCGCCGACGCTGATCGTGCTGGTCATGTTGACCCCTCTCGGTTCGTGCCGGTGGCAGATGGCGTACTGCGCTCGCCGAAACGGTCGAGCACAAGTGATCGGAAGTGGTCGCCACGTTCCTCGAAACCGCCGTAGTGGTCGAAGCTGGCGCAGCCCGGCGAGAGCAACACCGTGGACCCGGGGGCGGCGAGGCGATCGGCCCGCTCGAACGCCTCTGCGAGGTCGGCGACGATGTCGACGACCGGTACGGCGGCAAACGCTCGTGCGATGCGCTGCGCCGTGTCGCCCATCGCGATCACCGCGTCCACGCCGCTGACGTCGGCGGCCATCGAGGTCAGATCGACACCTTTGTCGTATCCGCCCGCGATCAGTACCAGATGATCGAAGGAGCGCACGGCTGCTCCGGCCGCGT
This sequence comes from Ilumatobacteraceae bacterium, assembly GCA_963698435.1. Taxonomy (GTDB): domain Bacteria; phylum Actinomycetota; class Acidimicrobiia; order Acidimicrobiales; family Ilumatobacteraceae; genus Sva-07. The sequence goes on from CAVOQV010000007.1 coordinate 563,004, forward strand.
GTGGCGTGGTGGCCTTGGAGTCGTTGTACCACGACACCTCGTTCCAGGTGCCGACGTGTTCCAGCCGGTGTGGCGGGCCCGTGAACGACGCCAGTGCGGTGGAGATCGCGGCCGGGTCGGCGAGCCCCGTCTCGAGGACCAGCGCGGATGCGGCCAGCGCGTTGGTGAGGTCGTGGGGCAGGCTCCGCTGCATCGAGGACACCGCGGCGATGTCGCCACCCGGACCGCGCAGATGGCCGTCGGCGACGTGGTAGTCGGCGCCGGTCGCTCCGAACGTCACCGTTCGTGCCGGCGCGGCTCGGAGGCGGTTCATCACGACGGGATCGTCGACGAAACCGACCGCGACGTCCTCGGCGCGCTGATTGACCCAGACCCTCGCCTTGGCGGCCTCGTAGGTCTCCATCGACCGGTGCCAGTTGAGGTGATCGGGTGCCAGGTTGAGCCAGGCAGCGCCCTCGGCACGGAACGTCGGGGTCCAGGCGAGACGGAAGCTGGTGCACTCGACGACGAAGGCGTCGAGGTCCATCATGATCGCGTCGACCAGCGGGGTCGAGGTGTTCCCGGCATCGATCGTTCGCAGGCCCGCCGCTCGGAGCATCTCCACGGCCAGCAGGGTCGTGGTCGTCTTGCCGTCGGTTCCGGTGATCGCCACCATCGGACGCGGACCGCCGGCGCGCTGCTGCTCCCAGCGGTAGGCGAGTTCGATCTCCGACACGAGCTCGACGTCTGCTGCCTGCGCCGCGTCGATCACCGCGTGCGTCTCGGGCACGCCCGGCGCCGGGCTGACGAGATCGCAGGTCGCGATCAGTTCGGCGAGCTGGTCGACGTCGGGACGGTCGAGCAGCTCCACGCCGAGCTCGGCGGCAACGTCGCGACGTCGCCCATCGACGACGTCGTCGGCGACGACCACGTCGATGTCGTGGCGCAACAGGGCTCGCACGGTCGACTCGCCCGCGACGGCGAGCCCGTAGACGAGGGCGCGAGTCACAGCTGCACCTGCGCCGTGAAGTCGGCGATGAAGATCGCGAGCGCCGAGGCGACACAGATCGCCGAGATCAACCAGAAGCGGATGATCACGGTCGTCTCGGGCCAGCCGATCAGCTCGAAGTGGTGATGGATCGGCGACATGCGGAACAGGCGCTTCCTCCGGCCCGACGCCTTGAAGACGCCCATCTGTACCGCGACCGATCCGGCTTCCATCACGTTGATGCCGCAGATCAGGACGATCAGCAGCGTCGTGTTGAGCGTCAACGCACAGAACGCGAGTGCCGAACCGATCGCCAGTGCGCCGACGTCACCCATGAAGATTCGCGCCGGAGCTGCGTTCCACCAGAGGAATCCGAGGCAGCCGCCGGCGAACGCTGCCGCGAACACGCCCATGTCGAGCGGGTTGACGACCGTCGTGTAGATCTCCGGGTTTCGGAACGCCCAGTAGGCGATGATCGTGAAGGCGCCGAAGCCCATGAGCGCCGAGCCGGAGGCGAGCCCGTCCAGGCCGTCGGTGACATTGACAGCGTTCGTGGTCGCCCAGATGATCATGCCGGCCCACACGACCCACACCGCTGTGGGGACCTCGATCCCGGCCGCTCCCCTGGTCACGTTGATCGTCTCGGAGATCCCGGTTCCGACCACCAGCCACCACGCCATGCCGATACTGGCCAGCATCGTGAGGTAGTTCTTCTGCTTCCAGAAGATGCCGCGGTTGTGCCGCTTGCGGACCTTGATGTAGTCGTCGAGGAAGCCCATCAGGGCCATGAACAACACACCGATCCAGACGATCATCGTCTGATCGGAGAAGGCGAGACCACGACGAAGGTGGGCGATCAGCCATCCGACCAACGCTGCACCAACGATCGCGATTCCACCCATCGTCGGGGTCCCCTGCTTGAGCATGTGATGCTCGGGGCCGTGGTCCTCCTTGCCGAGAATCGGCTGCCCTTGACCTCGCTGACGGAAGAAGACGATCAGGTAGCGGGTGCCGAACAGCGAGATGAGCATCGAGCTCGCCGCCGCCAGGATGATCGCGATCACGAACGCGCCTCCAGAACCTCACGGACGACGGCCCGATCGTCGAACTCGACCGTGCGGTCGGCGAACTCCTGCGTCGACTCGTGGCCCTTGCCGGCAATGACCACGACGTCGCCGGATCGGGCCGACGCGATGGCAGCGCCGATCGCTTCACGACGATCGACGATCGTCGTGACGGCCGCCGAAGAACCGGGTTCGATTCCCTCGACGATCTCGTCGACGATCGTTCGTGGATCCTCGCTGCGCGGATTGTCGGAGGTGACGACGACACGATCTGCGTGACGGCCGGCCACCGCCCCCATCGACGGCCGCTTGGCGCGATCCCGATTCCCGCCGCACCCGAACACCACGGTGAGCGAGCCCGACGCCCCGACGACCCGCCGCGCCGCTTCGAGCAGCCGCTCGAGACCGTCGGGAGTGTGCGCGTAGTCGACCACGATCGTCAACCCACGCCGACGGCTCTCGTCGGTGTCGACCATCTCGAACCGCCCGGGAACCGCGGGCACGGACGACACGCCAGCGATGGCCACGTCGATGTCGATGCCGAGTTCGACAGCTGTCGTGAGCGCGGCGAGCGAGTTGAAGACATTGAAGTCGCCGCCCATCGGCACCTCGACCCGCCGTCCGCGCCAGACGTAGCGATGCGATGCTGCGGTCACCTCGACCTCGGAGACGTCCGCTGAGCTGAATCCCACGATGCGGAACTCGCTGCCCTCGGTCCCGCTCGCCGAGGTGTCCGCGATCAGCCGACCGTAGGTGTCGTCGACGTTGACGACGCCGACGTGCGAGAACTCGGGCGAGAAGAGCCTGGCCTTGGCACGGAAGTACTCCTCCCGTGACCCGTGGAGGTCGAGGTGGTCGTAGCCGAGGTTGGTGAACACCACGGCGTCGAACTCGGTGCCGTCGACGCGGTGCATCGCCAGCGTGTGCGACGACACCTCGAGGACCGCCGCAGATGATCCACCTGCGACGAACTCCTGCAACAACGACTGCAGCTCAGGAGCTTCCGGGGTGGTCCGGGTGCCGTGGAGCGTGCCGACGACGCCGCACGGCAATCCAGCAGCCTCGAAGATCGCCGCGGTGAGTGCCGCCGTGGTCGTCTTGCCGTTCGTTCCCGTGATCCCGACGGTCGCAAGCGCTCGACTCGGATGTCCCGCCACCTCGGCCGCGATCGGGCCCAATCGCAGTCGGGTGTCGTCGACGACGATCTGAGGGGTCGGTTGCACCGGGCCGTCCGCTCCGCTCGCCAGATCGAGTGGATGATCGGTGAGCAGGGCGGTGGCTCCGGCACGCACGGCGTCGGCCGCGAACGTGTGGCCGTCGAAGTTTTCGCCGCGAAGACAGGCGTACAACGAGCCCGGGGTGACCTGCCGCGAGTCGTGCACGACCGACCGGATGTCGGCGCCCTGTTCGATCAACATCCGCAGGTCACCCAGTCCGGTCACGTCGGGAGAAGGCACCATCGACGAACTCACGACGTCTGGCAGCCTGTGGCGCCCGGCGTCGGCACGATGCCCAGTTCGTGGATGAGCGTGGGCGCCAGTTCGGCGAACACCGGCGCGGCGGCCGTTCCACCGAAGCGGTCGTTGGTCCCTGCAGGCGGCTCGTCGACCGACACCAGCACGGTCACCTGGGGATCCTCGGCCGGGAAGAACCCGACGAAGCTCGCGTAGTAGATGCGGTTCCCGTCGTCGTCGAAGTACGTGCCGTTGTCGGCAGCTTTGAACGCGGTGCCCGTCTTGCCGGCGATCGACAGCCCGTCGACCTGGGCGAGCGTCGCAGTTCCACTGCAGACGACGTTGCGCATCATTTCGGTGGTCTGGATCGCAGCGAGTTCGGTGACGACCGGGCGCGAGTCGGACGGTTGGGCTTCCTCGACTCCACCGTCGGGTCCGACCGTTGCCTTGACGAGCTTCGGCGCGACGTACGTGCCCCGATTGGCGATCGTGTTGACGGCGGCGACCAGCTGCAGGGAGGTGCTCGAGACGCCCTGACCGTAGGCCACGGTGACGCGTTCGGAGCCCCACAGGTCCTCGGGTTGCTTGAGAATGCCCGGTGACTCGCCGGGGAAGTCGAGCGCTGTCTTCGAGCCGAGCCCGAAGGCCGCCATGTACTCGCGATGACGCTCTCGACCCATCTCCTGCTGCACGAAGATCGTCCCGATGTTCGACGACTCGGTCAGGATCTGCGACACGGACATCACTTCGTCGGGGTGCTGGTGGGAGTCCTTGAGCAGATCGTCGTAGTACTGCTTTCGCCACGGCACGACGTACGACGTCTCGGGCGTGACCAACCCCTCGCTGAGGGAACTGGCGATCGTGATGACCTTCGCGACCGAGCCGGGCTCGTAGGCATCGACGGCAGCGAAGTTGCCGGACGTGACCGCAAACGCGCCGCTCTCTTCGTCACGACGTACCGACGCCATCGAGTAGATCTCCCCGGTGTCGGTGTCCATCGCGATCGCTGTCGCTCCCTTTGCGCCGATCGCGGCGACCTGCTCCAGCAGGACCTGCTCGGTCGAGTACTGGATCGACCGGTCGAGCGTGAGGACGAGATCGTCGCCGGCCACGGGCTGTTCGGTGACCGTCTCCGAACCGGGGATCGAGCGTCCGCCGGGCGCGACCTCCCGACGCATCTCGCCGCCCGTACCGGTGAGCAGATCATCGTACTGCAACTCGAGGCCGGAGATCCCGACTCCGTCGATGTTGGTGCGTCCAATGACGCTGCGACCGGTGTCACCACCGGGCATCTCGCGGCGGCTCTCCCGGTCGACGTTCACACCCGGGAGCTTCATCGCCGCGAGCTGGTCGCCGACGTCCGCGTCCGCCTGTCGTTGCACGAACACGAACCCGCGATCCTTCGCAGCGATCTCTGCAACCAGCTCGGCGACCTTGTCGTCGGGCAGGCCGAGCAGGTCGTCGAGCACCTGCACGGTGGCCGGACCGTTGTCGATCAGCTTCGGATTGATCGACACCGTGACCGCCGGGACCGACATCGCCAACTCGGCGCCATGCCGATCGAACACGGTCCCGCGCTGTGCCTGAATCGTGACCGAACGGGTCCACTGGTCGGCCGCGGCCGAGCGGAGGTTCTCGGCCTCGGTGGTCTGCAGATACGCGACGCGACCGATCAACCCGAGCAACACCAATCCGATCACCATCAACGCAACGATCAAACGGTGGCGCGGCGAGCCGGCCTTGAACCTCGACATCGCACGGCGCGGTGGTGTGGCTCGCACCTTGGCTCGCACCTTGGCGCGCGCCCGCGGCGCCGCCTGCTTGCGGTGTGGTCGCTGCTTGGTCGCACCCTTTGCCTTCGAGCGTGTCGCCGCCGGCTCTGCGGTCACGCTCTGAGTCGGCGTCGTGCGCCGCCGAGCCTGCTCTCTCGGCCGCGATCCACTGCCGGATCGTGACCTCGACGAACTGGTGGAGTGTCCTCGCGTCCCGGACGGGACACCGTGCGACCGTGTTGCGGACTTCACGGCGCCGCCTCGGTGACGCTCTTGACCGCCCGGAACTGATCGAGCGGGTCGTTGTGGATCACGATCCGTACAGCGCTGTCGCCGACGGGACCCGCCGCGGCGAGCTGTCGGGCGACGGCGTCCGGCGTCACCGTCACGAAGGTGCTCGCTCGGCCGCGACGCATTCCGAGTTCGGATGCGGCCGCGGCGAGGCGGACAGGCGACCGGAGTTCGGCTCGTTCGTAGCGCAGCTCGTCGAAGCGCTCGCGCTCGACGCTCACCTGCCGGTCGAGGCGGTCGAGGCGGAGCTGACGTTCAGCCAACTGCGTATGGAACACCGCCGCCCCGAGCAGTCCGAGGAAGACGAGCGACCACGCCAGTCCGGCGAACACCGCCGGCCACCGGCGTCGGCGCGGCACGACACTCAGCGAGGGCTTCGACGCCGCCTTGGAACGGCGAGGCTCGCTGTCGCGAAGCAGTGGGAGCGCGATCATCGATCCTCCACCGGTTGTCCGTCACTCTTCCTGGTCGCTTGCACGCGCTCGACGACACGCAAACGTGCCGACGCCGCCCTGCGGTTCCGTTGCCGCTCGTCCTCACCCGCACGTTTCGGGACGCCCCGGACGATGCGCACGGTCTGGATGGCTCCGCACACGCAGGGCAGGTCATCGGGACAGCCACAGGCACCTGCGGCCGCTGCGAACGAGCGCTTGACGATGCGGTCTTCGCCCGAGTGGTACGAGAGCACCGCGATGCGGCCGCCCGGCCGGGTCGCCTGGACCGCCTGATCGAGCGCGTCGGGCAACACGCCGAGTTCGTCGTTCACCTCGATCCGAATCGCCTGGAAGGTCCGCTTGGCCGGGTGGCCCCCGGTACGACGCGCTGCTGCCGGAATCGCGGAGGTGACCACGGACGCGAGCTCGGTGGTCGTCTGGATCGGTCGCGCCGCACAGATCGCCCGAGCAATACGCGAGGCGAATCGCTCGTCGCCGTATCGCTTGATGATCCGAGCCAGATCGGACTCGGCGTATCCGTTGACGACGTCGTCGGCAGACCACGACTGATCGGCGTCCATGCGCATGTCGAGCGGACCGTCGTGGCGGTACGAAAACCCTCGCTCACCTCGATCGAGCTGCGGCGACGAGACGCCGAGGTCGAACAAGGCGCCGCTGATCGTCTCGACGTCGTGGTCGGCCAGCGCCTCATCGAAGTCGTCGAACCGGCGCTGGCTGGTGCGGACGCGATCGCCGTACTCCGACAGCCTCGTCGTTGCAGCGGCGAGGGCTTCGTGGTCCTGATCGATGCCGATCACGTCCAGGTCATCTCGCGAGTCGAGGAGCGCCGCGGTGTGGCCGCCGCCGCCGAGCGTGGCGTCGACCACAGTGCCCGGCGGCACCGTCGAGAAGATCGCCGTGATCTCCTCCACCATCACCGGGGCGTGCTCGAAGTCCGACATCTCGGCGCGGTCGCTGCTGCTCATCGCGCACCGCCCGCGATCTCGTACTGTCCCGCCGCCTCGTTGCGGCGGTGCGCCTCGGGATCCCAGATCTCGATCTGGTCGATGTTTCCGAGCACGACGACGGCCGCCTGCGGGGCCAGACCGGCGTGCTCCCGCAGACGAGCGTCGAGCGTGACGCGGCCCTGCTTGTCGATCGTCGCTTGCGACGCCGACGAGGCGAAGGCGCGCTGGCGGTTGCGGGACACCTCGCCGCGCTTGGCCTTGGCGACCATCTCGGCGGCTTCTGTCTCGAACGACTCGACGCTGCGAACGCTCACACAACCGTCGTCGCCGAAGAAGAGGTAGCAGTGGTCGCCGAGGTCACCCCGGTACGACGAGGGAAGTGCCACCCGCCCCCGTTCGTCGAGCTGACGCTCGTAGACCCCGACAAACACGTGCCGCGTTCCTCATGCTTTCCACCCCCGCGGCGAACCTGCCGTGCCGGGAACGCGGGAGTTCTCCCCAGCGATCCCCATTCTTCCCCCAGAAGCCCCCATTGTCAACCATCTTTCCCCATTTCGTCCCCATATCCGCCCATCGGCTCCCCCATCGGCCCACGAACCCGTGCGCGAACCCAGGCCGCTCACCCCGGTCACGACCGCCTTGCGATGAGCGAAACCGACCGCAGGCGCGCCATTCGCTCGTCACGACCGGCTCTCGGCGGCTCCGGTGACGTTCAGGCGAGGGATGCGGCCAGGTTCGCGACGATGGCGTCGGCGGTCGTCGCCGGCAGCGTCGCAACGGGGGCCAGCTCGTCCGGCTCCGGACGGGCCACCGCGTCGAGCAGCTCGACCAGACGCGACGGGTCGTACGTCGAATACCAGCAGCACTGCAGGCGTGCCGCATGACGGGTTCGGCGCTGGCTGAGCCCGACGAGTTTGCGACCGCCCAACAGCACCTCGCCGGCACCGACCCCGTCGAAGCAGACCAGCCTCGACCATGACGTCGACCGCATCGCCGCGTCGTGGACGACCAGGTCGTCGACACCCGTGGCCGCCGTGAACGCGGCAGCGAGGTGGCGACCCAACCAGACCATCGGTCCGTGCACGTCATCGGACCAGCCGGGCGTTCCTGCGGGCACGATCACGTCGATCCAGGTCACCTCACCGGGCAGCAGCAGCACCGCTCCCCCGCCGCTTCGTCGACGAACCACATCGACACGCGCGAGCCGGCAGGCGTCGAGATCGACGACCGACTCGTCCTGGGTGGAGCCGAGCACGAGCGCCGGCGACTCGATGTCGTGGCGCCAGATCTCCCGACCGGCGGGGTCGGGTACGGACCTGGCGTGGAAGTCCCCCGCGCTCGATCGCGACCGGACGAGCCGGAAGGGCGAGGAGGACGTCACGAAGCGAGCGGGAGATATGGTCGCCATGTGTCGGGAACCCCGCTCACGGACACGACCACCCAGGCCGTCGCCCTCGGCGCCCGGCACGGTCGAGCGAGCCGCATTCCTGCCTCGTCAGGGGTGCGATCACGCTTGCCGAGGTTGCACGGCCGGCACGCCGCGGCGACGTTCTCCCAACTGTGGGGCCCGCCCTTGGAGCGCGGCACCACGTGGTCGATCGAATCGGCCCGCTCGCCGCAGTACTGGCAGCGATAGTCATCCCGGGCGAAGATCGCTCGACGCGACAGCGCTGCACGGCGGACGTAGGGCACCTTGACCATGTAGCGCAGCCGGATCACCGATGGGCACGGCAGGCTCAGACGCTCGGAATGGATCACGCGGCCGTCGTCTTCGAGCACATCGGCCTTCTCGGCGATCACCAGGCACGTGGCGCGCTCGCTCGACACGATGCTGAGCGGTTCGAAACTGGCGTTGAGGACGAGCGCGCTCAACACGCCGTGCCTCCCGCACGACCGCCCGTCAGTCGTCGAGTCGATGCCAGTCGCGACACCATCGGAGGTAGTTCAGCACATCTTCCGGCTCAGGGCGATGCGAGACGTCCCCGTACTGCGTCACCATGCGGAACTCGAGATAGGCGTTCGATGGCAGCGGGACGTACGGCGACCGCGTCCACCAGCGCAACGGCACCAGCCGACGACCCTGCCGCACCGCCGTCGTCCACAGCGACGGGTGCCGCAACACGACGGCGACGACCTCGGCGGTCACAGGTGGGCGCATCGAGGCACCGACCCGCTCACGTCGGCCTGGGTTCCTTCGGGAGCTGCAGGATCATCTCACCGATGATGTTGCGCTGGATCTGCGATGAGCCGGCATAGATCGTGCCGGCACGGGCGTTCAAGAACGTGTTCACCCACGATCCGGAGGTGTTCGCCGCACCCGGGTCGTCGGTCTGGAAGGACGACGATGGCGGACGCCCCTCGATGTACAGCGCATCGGCGCCGAGGATGTCGACAGCGAGCTCGGTGACAACGCGGTGGTATTCGCTCCAGTAGAGCTTGGAGATCGCACCGTCGGGCCCGGGATGGTGGCCGGCGAGGAACTGCGTCAGGGTGCGCTGACCGAGGAAGCGCATGATCTGCACCTTCGAGTAGCACCATGCCAGGCGCTGGCGGATGATCGGGTCGTCAGCGAGCCCACGCTCTCGCGCCATCTCGAGGAGCCGATCGAATTCGGCCTGGTAGCGGATCGGACCGGTTGCCGCCGCCTCGCCGCGTTCGAAACCGAGCAGCGACATCGCAACGGCCCAGCCGTTGTTGACGCCGCCGACGACGTTCTCCTTCGGGCAGCGAGCGTCGGTGTAGAAGACCTCGTTGAACTCGCTCTCACCAGAGATCATCCTGATGGGGCGCACCTCGATGCCGGGCTGATCCATCGGCACGAGCAGGAACGAGATGCCCTTGTGCTTGGGGGCGTCGGGGTCCGTCCGTGCCAGGGTGAAGATGTGGTCGGCGAGATGACCCGCCGATGTCCAGATCTTCTGACCGTTGAGCACCCACTCGTCACCGTCGAGTTCGGCCCTGAGCCCGACGTTGCCAAGGTCGGAGCCGGCGTTCGGCTCGGAGTACCCCTGACACCACGTGTCCTCGCCTGACAGCAGTCGAGGGATGTAGTACGACTTCTGCTCCTCCGTCCCCCACATGAGAAGCGTGTTGCCCAGCATCTGGATGCTGAACGGATCGTTGGGGCCACCGGTCGGCACGCCGGCGCGAGCGAACTCCTCGGCGAGGATGACCTGCTCGGTCGCACTGAGTCCTGCGCCGCCGTACTCCTTCGGCCACCCGGGCGCCAGATAGTTCGCCTCGTAGAGCGTCTTGCGCCACTCGGTGACGAACTCGACGACGGCGTCACCCTCGAGCGCTCCCAGACCGGTCCAGTTCGACGGAAGCTTCTCGGCGAGGAACGCCTGCACCTTCTCGCGGTAGGCCTCGGCTTCTGGGGAGTAGGTGGGATCCATGGCGTCGAGGCTACTCGTCAGCTTCGATCGAGGCCACTGGCTCTGACCAGTGCCGCTGTCCCCGTCAGCGGCTGCACGAAGCCGGACGGCTCGACGACGGCGAGGCCTGCCAGGTGCGGCAGGCGAGACCGCGCGGCAACCTCTCGTCGCACGGCGTCGAGCATCGCATCACCGAAGGTGTCGACCACCACGCCCGTCAGCACGAACGTGGACACGTCGAACGCCGCCGCCGCCGACGCGATCGCTCGGCCGACCATGATCCCCGTGCGTTCGACGATCGACGGGGTAGCTCGACGCAACGCACGGTTCATCTCGGCTTCGAGGGCAGACGCCGAGGCGAAGGCGGCCAGACACCCCTTGGCGCCACACGTGCATGCCGGCCCGCCAGGATCGACCGTGACGTGCGCGAGCGAGCCGGCGTTGCCGTGAGCGCCGCAGAGGCGCATGCCGTCGAGCACACACGCTGACTCGATCGTGCGATCGAGCACGAGCGTGAAGAAGCTCGTCGTGGTCAAGGTGTCGCCGTAGCGGAGCTCACCCTCGGCTGCCGCTCCAGCCAGGGTGTCGAGCACGACGGGCAGCCCGGTGAGCTCCTCGACGTGCTGGCGCAGGGGAAACCCCGACCATGCCGGCAACGCCTCGGGCGACACGGCACCAGCTGGCTCGTCGATCGGACCAGCGCAACTGACCGCGACGGCACTGGGCGCAACCACGTCATCGGGTCGCGCTGCCAACACCCGCCGCACGAGCTGTTCGAGCGCTCTCCACACCTCGCGCGTCGGAGTTCCGATCCGATCGCGCACGAGCACCTCACCCCGGTCGTCGACGATCCCCGCCGCCAGCCGACCCGGGTCGACCACGACCGCCAGCACCGTTGACTCTGTTGGACCCATTTCCAGCGAAGCTACCCCCGACTGTCGCTCGGTCGATCTCCGGTCTACCCTTCGAGCCGTGACGACCGATCTTGCGGACGACGAGCAATCGCCGGCATCCTCCGCTGGGCGGTCGGCCACGCCACCACCCGACACCACCGCAATGCGCGGCTTCGCCGATCTCTTCGACGCCATCACGTCCAACGTGGCCCAGGTCCTGCACGGAAAGCGCGACACGATCGAGCTGGCGGTGATGTGCCTGCTGGCCGAAGGCCATCTCCTGATCGAGGACGTGCCCGGGGTCGGCAAGACCTCCTTGGCGAAGGCCCTGGCGGCGTCGATCGACTGCAGCTGGAAGCGCATCCAGTTCACCCCCGACCTGTTGCCGACCGACCTGGTCGGCGTCAGCATCTACCAACGCTCGACCGAAACCTTCGTCTTCGAGCCGGGACCGCTGTTCGCCAACATCGTGCTGGCCGACGAGATCAACCGCGCTTCGCCGAAGACTCAGTCCGCGCTGCTCGAGGCGATGGAGGAACGCCAGATCACCGCCGATGGCACGAGTCGTCCGCTCGACGCTCCGTTCATGGTGATCGCGACGCAGAATCCCGTCGATCAGGGCGGCACCTATCGCCTTCCCGAGAGCCAGCTCGATCGCTTCCTGCTGCGGATCTCAATCGGCTATCCGGCACGGGATGCCGAGATGCAGATGCTCGACGTACAGGGTGGCGCAACCGGGATGCAATCGCTGCAACCCGTGGTCTCGATCGAGGAGATCCGGGCGATGATCACCGCCGTTCGAGGGGTCCACGTGGCCACGGCGCTCAAGTCGTACCTGGTCGATCTCGCCGCCACGAGCCGTCGACATCCAGGCATCGAACTCGGCCTGTCACCCAGGGCCACGCTGCAGCTCGCTGCCGCGGCGCGGGCCCACGCAGCGGCTCGCGGCCGCAACTACGCGACCCCCGACGACGTCAAGGCGGTCGGCCACGCAACGCTCAGCCATCGAGTCGTCGTTCGGTCCGAACACGGTTCACAACTGTCGCCGCAGGATGCGATCAGCGAGGTCTTCGATGCAGTCACCGTGCCGGTCCCACGCTGATCGAGTGAACCCATGGCTCGCACGGGCCTGACCCGCCAAGGCATCGCCGTCGTCGGTGCTGGTGTCGCGGCGATCGCCATCGGGCGCGTCTTCGGCATCATCGAGCTCTACGTCATCGGGGCTGGGTTCCTCGCAGCAGCCTTGGCTGCGGTCGTCTACGTCTGGGTCCGTCGCCCACCGATCGAGGCCCATCGTTGGATTCATCCTGCCGTGCTGGTAGCGGGCGACATCGGCCACGTCGACGTCCGGCTCCACCACATCGGTCGGTTGACCACGCCATCGTTCGTTCTGGAGGAGCCCGTGGCACGGACGATGACGGAGGATCACGTGGCTCGTCTCCCTGTCGCCGCGTTGAGTGCGGGCTCGGTCTCGTCGTCCGGGTATCGCGTTCCGACAGCGACACGTGGGGTCGTCGAACTCGGCCCGCTCCGCCTGATCATGAGTGACGTGCTCGGCATCGCCCGCTCGACGACCGTGGTCGCGGGCATCAGCGAGATCGTCGTGGCGCCGCGCACGCTGGCCATCGACATGCCCGAGCTCGGGCGCGGTCGGCTCGGCACCGCGCTCCTCGAATCATCGCGTCGACTCGGCCCCGGCGACTTCCACGGGTTGCGCGAGTACGCCGCCGGCGACGAGCTGCGCACCATCCACTGGAGGGCGTCGGCGCGCACCGACGATCTGATGGTCAAGGAATTCACCGTCGAGGGCTTGCACCACTGCACCGTGGTCTTCGATCCGGCTCCCGGGGTCCACGGGAGCAATGCCAGCTTCGAACACGGGGTGACCGCTGCCGCCAGCCTTGTTTCGAGTGCGATGAGAGCGGGGCTCAGCACGCGCTTCGTCACCGCCGGAGGTGTCGACCTTCGCGGCCCCGAAGTCGTCAACACCACACAGCGAGTCCTCGCTCGGATCGAGCCGAGCGACGCGCCGCTCGCCGACTTGGACAACGACATGGCCGAAGGCCTCGTGCTGCTGGTGGTGATCACGGGATCGGGTCGGGCCGCCTCCTGGCGTGCGGCGCAGGCGATCTCCGACCCGACGATCACCAGGGTCCTGGTCACCACCAATGGCACCCCGGACGGAGCGAGCATGGCCGTCGCAGCCCGTTCGGATGACGAGTTCGTGGCGGCCTGGCAGTCGCTCGTGGGACAGCCAGCGGTCGAACCTCTGCAGCCGACGGTGCCGTCGTGACGCCGCACACCCGTTCGGGGTTGGGCGGCGACGTCCTGGCCAGCGTGATGGTGGCGGCGTTCTCGATGGCCGTCGCCGTCGGCTACGCGCGGGTGTTCTCCGGATGGTCGTTCCTCAGCGACATGGCAGTGATCGTCGTGGTCGGGCACGGCGCAGGGCTGCTGTTGCGCAGACTCCGGCTGACCGCATGGCTGGCCGTCCCGGCGATGGCGCTCGCACTCGTCTGGACGGTGCTCGCCGTCTACTACCCGGACACCTTCTCGTGGGGGTTGCCGACGAGTGAGACCTGGACGGTCCTCGGCGATCAGCTGGCGTCGGTTCGCGAGGAGTTCCGAACTGCGGTGGCGCCGGTCGACTACGGCGGAGGCTGGGACGTGATCTCAGCGATCGGACTCGCCATCGCGGTGCTGCTCGCCGACGTCTTCGCATTTCGCGCAGACGCTCGAGCCGAGACGCTCGTGCCCGGAGGCGTCCTCTTCGTGTTCGTCGGCGCCCTGGCCGACGAACGGTTGCGGGTCGTGACCGCTGTCGTCCTGGTCGGCGTCGGCGTGGCGACGACGGCGACGCTGCGCTCGTACCACGCCGACACGTTGCGCCGAGGGCCGGCCGCGTCATCGCGCCGTTGGGGTTCCGCGATCGCGTTCGGCGTCGTGGTGGCCGTCGCTGCTGGGCTGGCCGGGCCGCGTTTGCCGGGCGCCGATGCCGCGCCGCTGTACGAGACCAGCGGGGGCGGGGGTGGTGCCACGCAGGTGCTCAGCCCACTCGTCGACATTCGCTCGCGATTGACCAATCGGTCGACGACGGAGTTGTTCCGGGTCAGCGCCGACATCGAGTCGTATTGGAGGTCGTCGGCACTCCCCGAGTTCGACGGCACCACATGGGGGCTCCCCGAACGCGACCTGCTGCCGGTCGACGGCCCCCTCGCTGCTCCGGCGGACTCGTTGGTCGAGAACCGCCAGCAGATCACGATCGGCGCACTGGGGGGCTCGCTGGTCCCGGCCGCTGCCGATCCGTTCGAGGCGTCCGGTCCCGACGACCTGAAGTACGTCGCCGAAACGTCGACCCTCGTCACCGTCGGAGGCGATCTGCAGGCCGGCGACACGATCGACATCGTCTCGGCCGCGCCGGCGCTGAACGCGGCTCGGTTGAGCGCAGCGACATCGACCGCGTCGCCCGACCCGATTCACACCAGCCTGCCCTCCGACCTGCCCGAGGTGGTCGGCGCGACCGCCCGGCAGGTCACCGCCGGTACGACGAGCGCCTACGAAGCGGCATTGGCGCTGCAGACCTGGTTCCAACGCGAGTTCGACTACAGCCTCGAGGTCCGACCCGGCCACGGGAACTCCGCGATCGAGAGTTTCCTTCGAGACCGCGTCGGCTACTGCGAGCAGTTCGCCGGCACCTACGCCGCCATGCTGCGCACCCTCGGCATCCCGACGCGGGTGGCCGTCGGTTTCACCTCGGGCGTTCCGCTCGGCGAGGGCGACTTCTCGGTACTGGGACGCAATGCGCACGCCTGGCCCGAGGTGTGGTTCGACGACATCGGATGGGTCGCGTTCGAGCCGACACCGGGACGCGGCGCACCGAACGCCGAGAGCTACACGGGCGTCCCCCCGCAGCAGGACACGTCGGCGGGCGCCGCCGACATCGACAACGGCGGCGACACCCCGACGACCGCCGTTCCCTCCGAGCGCGCCAACATCGACTTCGGCTTGAACATCGCCGACTTGGCCGATCCGACGACGGGCGATCCGACGGCGCCTGCGACGGAACCCGAGTCCGACAACGGCGCCTCGAGGGTGTGGCTCATCATCTTCGCAGCGCTCGGTACCGCACTGATCGCTCCCAGCTTCGTCCGGCTCGTCCGACATCGGCGCAGAGCGCGATCGGTGGACGATCAACTCGCGGATGCATGGCAGCGAGCCACCCGCGCCGTGTCGGCCGTCGGCGTGCCGCTGCAGCCATCGGACACCCCACGCGAGGTGGCCGCGCTCACCGCACGCCACTTCCCGCTTGTCTCCCGTCCGATGGAATCGCTCGCCGACGCGGTCACCGAGGCCACCTATCGAGCCGAGGGCACCGTCGGGTTCGACACACCGGGCAATTACGGGGCGAGCGCGATCGGCAGCTGCCGCAACTGGGCCAAGCAGATCGACCGAGCCGCCTCGGAGTCGCTCGACTGGCCGGATCGGCTGCGTCGATACTTCACGACGTGGCGCTGACGCTCTCGCTCAGCGGTTGGCGTCGTCGTCGACGTCGGGCCGGCGCCCGCTCAGCCACGCCGAGATCGGCAGCTGCCCGAGACGCTCCCGGCCGAGCAGCCGGAGTTCGGATTCGAGCAGGATGGCCATCACCAGCACCAGGACGAACCCAGCGAACGCCACCACGAAACTGACGGCGAGTCCGCCGATGGTGATGACGAGGCCGATCAGGAGGCCCAGTGCCAGGATGATCGAGCGCCGACGAGAGACCCGGTACCCGCGTTGGGAGAAGGTCGGGTCCTGCTCGAGTTCCTGCTCGATCTGACGCAAGATGCGTTGCTCATCCTCGGAGAGAGGCACGGGGCAATCATCGCACGTTTCCGGGCCATCCTCAACGCGGTGCTCGGGATTCTCTGTTCATTCGATGCCGGCCTCGCCAACGCTGTGTCCGGCCTCGTCTCCGTGCACGTCGGCATCGGGCCCCCATTGCTGTTCACCCGAGCGCACCACACGGAGGCGGCCGGACTCGAGTGCGCTCGCTGGGCCGATGGCGGACGACCCGAATCGATCTCGGATCCGATCGAGCGCTTCGGTCGCCGCAACCCAGTCGGGGCGCTCTTCGAGCAGGTCGTCCAGACTGAGTTGGCGGGTACTCGGGCCCAGATTGGACCCCCCGACCCCGAGAAGGCGAACACCCGGGGTGGGATCGATCGTTTCGAGGAGAGGAGCGAGCAGATCGACGATCTCCGGCGCGAGCTCGACGGCCTGCGGGCACGTCACCGACCGGGTGATCGTCTGGAAGCCTGTGTCGAACCGCAGCTTGAGCGTCAGCGTCCGCGCTCCGACGCTCGCTGCTCGCAATCGAGCCGCCACTGCGTCCGCGAGTCGCACGAGCTCGCGCCGGAGTTCGTCGTGCTCGCACTTGTTCGTCGTGTACGTCTCCTCATGGCTGATCGACTTGGCCTCCCGTTCCGGTTCGACCGGCCGGTCGTCGCTGCCGTTCGCGAGTGCCCTCAGATGGCGCGCCTGCCCGGCACCCAACGCGGCGGCCAACACATCGCCGTCGACGGCGGAGAAGTCGCCGACCCGACGGATCCCGATGCGATGCAGCTTGTCGAGCGTCACCGGTCCGACACCCCAGAGCCGCTGGACCGGGAGCGGATCGAGAAACGACCGCTCCTCCCCGGCCACGACCACGACGACTCCGGCGCCGGGGTCGATCCCCGATGGGGTGGCACGAGGCTTGGCTTCGACGGACGCCAACTTGGCGAGGAACTTGTTCGGGGCGACTCCGACCGAGCAACCCAGCGAGAGTTCGCCGGCCACGTCTCGCCGGATCGATGCAGCGATCTCCGGTGCCGGGCCGAACAACCGGACCGATCCGGTGACGTCCAAGAACGCCTCGTCGAGCGACAGCGGCTCGACCAACGGCGTGTAGCGGTCGAGGATCTCGCGCACCTGGGCGCTGACCTCGCCGTAAAGGACGTGGTCGCCAGGCAGGAAGACGGCGTGCGGACACCGACGCTTGGCGACCACCGAGGGCATTGCCGAGTGCACACCGAATCGGCGAGCTTCGTAGGAGGCCGCGGCGACCACTCCACGGTTGCCCGTGCCTCCTACGACGACCGGTTGCCCCACCAGTTCGGGTCGACGACGCAGCTCGACCGAGACGAAGAAGGCGTCCATGTCCACGTGCAGGATCTGGCGCTGACCGGTCACGTCCCCAGTGTGGCCGGTTACGATCCCGCGCCATGAACACCTCGCCGGCACCCCAACCCGGTCGATCGCTCTCGGCGCTCCCATCGGTCGGTGTACGGATCGGCGCGTTCGCGGCGATCCTCCTCAGCGGCCTCGCCGGAGCCATGATCGGATACTCGCTGATCGCACTGCAGTGCGACGGCGACTGCGGACTGGCCAAGGGACTGGGACTGCTCGTCGGCGCCTTGGTGGCAGCCGGCGGCATGGCGATCGTCGCCGTGCTGGTGATGCGAGCCATCGGCGAATGGCGTGAGATCGAGGACCGGACCGGCGCAGGGCACGCGCCACGGTGAGCCCCGCACCCGTCGGCGACATCGGTTCGGACTCGATCGCCGAACTCCGGGCGCTCGCTGCCGATCTGGCCACGCGTGCTGGGACCCTGGCGCTCGATGGTCGACGACGCCTCGGTGTCGGCCAGCCGGTCGAGCACGACACGAAGTCGACGCCCACCGACCCAGTCACCGAGTTCGATCGTGCGGCCGAGGTCTTGATCGTCGAGGCGCTGCGCGAACGTCGGCCCGACGACTCGATCATCGGTGAAGAAGGTGCCGGCCACGATGGTTCATCGGGTCTCGAATGGCACGTCGACCCGATCGACGGAACGGTCAACTTCGTGTACGACCTGCCGGCGTGGTGCACCTCGGTCGGGGTCGTCGACGAGCACGGCCCGCTCGCAGGCGCGGTGTTCGTGCCGGTCACCGACGAGCTGTTCAGCGCTGCCCGCGGCGGCGGAGCGACTCTCAATGGCACCGCGATCCGGTGCTCGGCAGCGGTCGACATCTCCACAGCGCTGATCGGAACCGGCTTCAACTACTCGCCGGCAACACGACAGCGCCAAGCCGACCGACTCGCAGCACTGCTCCCCCAGGTCCGCGATGTCCGCCGTTTCGGATCGGCGGCGCTCGATCTGTGCATGGTCGCGTGCGGCCGACTCGACGCGTACTTCGAGGAACACCTGAACTCATGGGATCTCGCGGCCGGTGTGGTCATCGCGTCCGAGGCCGGCGCAGCCACGTCGAACTTCCGAGGCGGCCCAGCGAATTCCGAGGCCGTGGTCGCGGCAGCCCCAGGCGTCCACGGCGCCCTGCTCGAGCTCATCGAACGGACGTCGGCTCGCCCGCGATGAGCGAAACGACCGGATACGGCCCGTTCGCTCATCGCACGCCACCTCACCTCGCCTGCGATGAGTGGGGCGACCGCATACGGCCCGTTCGCTCATCGCCGGGCAGGTGACATTGCACGGTTCTGGTCGCCGTGGTCGCCACCGGGCCCGGAGATGCGGCATCATGGGGAGGTGGGTACACGCATCCTGGCCGTCGAGGACGATGAACGCATCCGGTCGGCGGTCAAACTCGCCCTCGAGGACGAAGGGTGGATCGTCGACGAAGCCGAGAGCGGCGAGGAGGCGATCGAGAAGTTCGCACGATCGAATCCCGACGTCGTCCTGATCGACATCATGCTGCCAGGCATCGATGGTTTCGAGTTGTGCCGCACGCTTCGCAGGACCAGCGACGTCCCCGTCGTGATGGTGACCGCACGCAACGACACCCACGACGTGGTGGCCGGTCTCGAGGCAGGAGCCGACGACTACCTCACCAAGCCCTTCGCCCCCAAGGAGTTGTCCGCTCGCATCCGGGCGTTGCTCCGTCGGATCCGACCGAGCGCACAAGGACATGCCCGCCTGAGTTTCGGCGACCTCGAGTTGATACCCGACGAGGGCAAGGTGCTGCGTGGCGGCGACGAGGTCCACCTGACCAAGACCGAGTTCCGGCTGCTCTGCGAACTCGCAGAAGACCCCGGCAAGGTGCTCAGCCGCGAGGTGCTGCTCGACAAGGTCTGGGGCTACGACTACTTCGGTGACGGACGACTGGTCGACGTGCACGTCCGGCGGCTGCGCACCAAGGTCGAAGCCGACCCGGCCAATCCCCGCCACGTCGTCACCGTCCGCGGGCTCGGGTACCGGCTGCAGACGTGAGCGAAGGCGGCTGGTTCCGTCGCCTGGTCAACCGATCCCGCCCGGCGGCACTCGGGCTGCGGCGACGCATCCTGTTGATCTTCACGATCGGCTCCCTGCTGCTGTCGGTGTTCCTCGCGACGACCACCTACGGGCTGACACGCTCGAACGTGGAACGCGAGCGAGTCGACACGGCGATCAACACCTCGCAGCGCAACGCACAGGGGGTCGAGCGCGACCTGCGGTCACTGCCCGCCGACGCCGAAGCCGCACGCGCCTCACTCACCCGCATCGGCGTGCAGGACTACCTGATCTGGTACGGCGACAGTTGGAACGGCGGAGGTGCGACGTTTCGAGATGCCGACGTCCCTCCACCGCTCGAAACGAGGGTGATCGACGAGGGCACCTCGGCCAGTCAGATCGTTCGCATCGGCGACGAGTTGAACATCGTCGTCGGCTGGGACATCCCGGGCATCGGCGCCTACTTCGAGGCGTTCAGCCTCGACGAGGCCGACTCGACGCTGTCGAGCGTCCGGCTGTCTCTGATCCTCGCTGCGGCGATCACGACCGGCCTGGGCATCCTGCTCGGCATCTTCGCCGCGCGACGCGCGGTCCGCCCCGTGGGCACCGCCGCACAGGCCGCCTCCGCGATTGCCGGGGGTCGGCTCGACACCCGCCTGGAGTACACCGACGATCCTGACCTGCGGATCCTCACCGAGTCGTTCAACGACATGGCCGCAGCACTCCAGCAGCGTGTCGAGCGAGATGCCCGTTTCGCCTCGGATGTCAGTCACGAACTGCGTTCCCCGCTGATGACGCTGTCGGCATCGGTCGAGGTGATGGAGGCCCGCCGAGACGAGCTTCCGGAACGCTCCCAAGCCGCCCTCGATCTCCTGGCGAGCGACGTCGTACGATTCCAGGGCCTCGTCGAGGACCTGCTCGAGATCTCCCGGTTCGACGCCGGCGCCATCCGACTGCACATGGAGGAACTGCTCGCCGCCGAATTCGTTCGCCAAGCCGTTGCGGTGAGTTCGCTCCCCCAGACTCCGGTGCACGTGTCGGAACGAGCCGAATTGGCCCTGATCCGTGGTGACCGACGTCGTCTCGCCCGCGTGATCGCCAACCTGCTCGACAACGCCCGCGCCTACGGCGGTGGCGCGCCGGAAGTGTCGATCACCGTCGTCAACCCGGACGACGAACCGATGTCACACATCCTGATCGCCGTCGAGGACCACGGACCCGGCGTCCCTGAGGAAGAACGCGACCTCATCTTCGAACGGTTTGCACGAGGCGGGGGTGCCGGCAGGCGCACCGGCAGCGAGGGCGCCGGACTCGGCCTGTCGCTGGTGGACGAGCACGTTCGAATGCACGGTGGTCGCGTGTGGGTCGAAGACCGCCTCGACGGCGAACCTGGCGCCAGGTTCGTCATCGAACTGATGGCCGCGGAGCTCGACGAATGAGGCAGGCGCTCGCGGTCGTCATCGCCGCGCTGACCATCTTGGCCGGTTGCTCGATCCAGCCCGAGGCGGCGCCCAGCGACCTCCCGGCCGAACGCGCCGACGTCTTCGGCGAGCCGGCAACCGGCGACGAGGCGGTCGGCACCAACCGCATCTACCTTCTGGCGCCGACCGACCTCGAGGCACCCCAACGACTTCGGTCGGTTCAACGAGGCGTGCCATCTGCGCCGGCGTCGGTGCTGGCGTCGCTGTTCGCCGGGCCGAACGCCACCGAACGAGACGCCCAACTCGACACTGCAATTCCGACCGATGTCGTACTGCTCGGCGCTCGATCGGTCGGCCCGGTGCTCACCGTCGACCTCAACGACGTGTTCGACGAGCTGACGCCAGATGGCCTCCGGCTGGCCGTCGCGCAGATCGTCTCCACCGCCACGGACATCGGCGGCGTGCAGGCGGTCCAGTTGCGCATCGACGGAGAGCCGCGTGTCTGGCCGCTCGGCAACGGTGAACTCACCGACCGACCCCTGACGCGGTACGACTACCCGGGCCTGGTGGAGTCGACGCAGCCCGCGTTCCCGGCGATCCCGTCACCGATCCAGTGACCGGATCATCATCGTTCTCGCCTCGGCCGGTGTTGGACGACGACCTCGCACGCTGGTAGGACACTGCCATGGCGTGGGACAGCAGTCGACCGGTCCCCTGGAACCGGCTGATCCGTGAGTGGTTGATCTACGCGGCGATCATGTCCGCGGTCTTCCTCATCTTCTTCCGGGGCGACAACGTGCTCGGCGCGATCGCCGGCGTGCTGATCAGCGGCCCCCTGTATCTCGCCTTCGGCGCGACGATGGCCAAGTTCGGGTACCAGCGCACCCGACTCAAGGACGTACGGGGCGCAGCAAAGAACTCCGCCGCCCCCGTTGCGGCCGAGTCGACCGCCGCCGACGACCCCGCACCGCGCCCGAAGCCGGCGCCGACGAGTCGCACCGCAGGCGGCGGCAACCGCCCGAAGTCGTCCAGCAGGAAGAAGCGCTGATGAGTTCGTCAGCTGATTCGCGTTGCGTGATCGCGATCGATGCCGGTACCACCGGGGTTCGTAGCCGTGCGGTGTTCGTGGACGGGAGACCGACGGTCGCCGCCTACCGAGAATTCGTGCAGCACTACCCGTCTCCCGGTTGGGTCGAGCACGATGCCGCCGAGATCTGGAACGTTGCCGCCGACACACTGCGCCAGGTGATCGACGAAGTCGGTCGGGCGAACGTGGCCGCCATCGGCATCACCAACCAGCGCGAGACCGTGCTCGCCTGGAACCGCTCGACCGGCGAGCCCTACGGCACGGCGATCGTCTGGCAGGACCGTCGCACGGCGTCGCGCTGCGAGGAGCTGACCGCCGCCGGGCACCTCCCCCTGGTTCGGGAGCGAACCGGACTCGTGCTCGATCCGTACTTCTCCGGCACCAAGGCGGCATGGCTGCTCGAACATCGCAACATCCCGGTCGACGACGACCTCGCGATCGGCACCATCGATTCGTGGCTGGTCTGGAACCTGACCGGAGGGCGCCGCTTCGTCACCGACGTCACGAACGCCAGCCGGACGATGCTGTGCGACATCAGGAGCTGTTCCTGGGACCCCGAGCTCTGCGACCTGATCGGGGTTCCGATCGATGCGCTTCCGGAGATCGTCCCGTCGAGCGGACACATCGGCACGACCTCCGCTGAGTGCGGGGTTCCCGACGGCATCGCGATCAGCGGCATCGCCGGCGATCAGCAAGCTGCACTGTTCGGCCAGGCCTGCGTCCACGCGGGAATGGCGAAGAACACTTACGGCACCGGCTCGTTCGTGCTGCTCAATGTGGGCGAGACGTGTCCGCCACCGACCGAGGGCATGCTCACCACGGTCGCGTGGAGGCTCGCCGACGGCACCACCACCTACGCGCTCGAAGGGTCGATCTTCATCACGGGCGCCGCCATCCAGTGGCTCCGCGACGGTCTGCAGATCATCGACGATGCCGCGGAGACCGGCCCGCTGGCGGAATCGGTCGCGGACACCGGCGGCGTCTACCTGGTGCCGGCCTTCGCTGGCCTCGGCTCGCCCTGGTGGGATCCATATGCACGCGGAACGATCGTCGGCATCACCCGCGGAACGGGACGAGCCGAGATCGCCCGTGCCGTGGTCGAGTCGATGGCGTATCAGACGCGCGACGTCGTCGACGCCATGACGACCGCGAGCGGTACGCCGCTCGTCGAGCTGCGCGTCGACGGCGGCGCATCAACGATGGACGTGCTGTGCCAGTTCCAGGCCGACCAACTCGGTGTGACCGTCCGGCGGCCCACCGATCAAGAGACAACGGCACTGGGCGCTGCGTACCTCGCCGGACTCGCCGAGGGAGTGTGGGCGTCGGTCGACGACGTCGGCGCCCAGTGGGCGCTCGAGGCCGAGTTCGACCCGGTCGACGATCGCGCGTCGGCCGATGCGCTCCACGGACAGTGGCTGCGTGCCGTCGACCGATCGCGGAACTGGGTGACGTAGCGGCCGCGCCCAGCGATACCACTGGCGACGGTCAGGACACGAAGAGGGCGTCGGCCAGGCGCAGCAGCAACGAGAACCGCACCCGCTCGCGCTCGTGGATCGGGTTGCCGACGCGGCCGGCGGCCACCGTCATCGCCGACGTGGCCATGTGACCCCACAGCAAGTCGCTGGGCGCCGAGTCGTCGAGACCATCGAGGTGTTCGCTTCCAGCCAGGAACGCTGTCAGCCAGCTCACGTCGGGCGACTCACCGATCCGCATGATCGGAGCCCCGTCACGGAGCACGATCACCCAGTCGGTCTCCGCGAAGCGTTGGATACCGGCCGCCATCACGTCCAGGCGTTCCTCGGGTCGGCTCTCCGCGATGGCAGCACCGAGCGCCAACGCCGACAGACTCGCGTCGGTTCGGTCGGGGTCGACGACACGGATGCTCTCGACCGAGACACCGTCGACGGCGTCGATCTCCGCGGTCAACAGCGACATCAGGCCGTCGTCAGGAAGCGCAACGGTGAGTTCGTCGATCGCACGGCCTCCGCCCTGTTCGAGAATCTCGATCGACAGCACATCACCGCGCACCGCTCCGATCCGACTGGCCACCTGGCCGAGCGCACCAGGGCGGTCGGGCATCCAGACGCGCACGACGATGGTGATCACGGCCCGGACCGTACAAGCGCTCCCGTCAACCAGCGATGACCGCCCCGTGACCATCGTGTTACAGCGTGGTCCCGCCCGGGTGTCACCGGGGTCTCTCAGCCGAGCTTGGGGAGACCGCGTTTGAGGTTGCGGATCGCCTGCTGGATCCGCTTCTCGTTCTCGATCAGCGCGAAACGCACGAAGCCTTCTCCACCGGGACCGAAGCCGACGCCCGGCGAGAGCGCCACGTCGGCATCGCGCACGATCAACGAGCAGAACTCGACGGAATCCATCTCGGCATACGGCTCCGGGATCGGTGCCCAGACGAACATGGAGCCGCCCGGCTTGGGGATGTCCCAGCCGATGCGGCCGAGGCCGTCGATGAGCGTGTCGCACCGTGATTCGTAGATCGCACGGATCTCGTTGGGGAAGTCGGCGGCTTCGTTGATCGTGACCGTCGCCGCGATCTGAACGGGCTGGAACATGCCGTAGTCCAGATAGCTCTTGAGCTTCACCAGCGCCTGGACCACTTCGGCGTTGCCGAGCAGGAACGCACTCCGCCAGCCTGCCATCGAGAAGCTCTTGGTCATCGAGTACAGCTCGACGGCACACTCCTTCGCTCCCTCGGCCTGCAGGATGCTCGGAGGCTGGTGGCCGTCGAAACCGACGTCGGCATAGGCGAAGTCGTGCACGACGATCATCTCGTGCTCGCGACAGAAGTCGACGACGCGCTGCATGAAGGCGAGATCGACGGTTGCGCCGGTGGGATTGTGTGGAAACGAGATCACCAGCACCCGCGGCTTGGGCCAACCGACGTCCCAGGCGGTCTGCAGGCTGTCCATGAAGTCGTCGGCGAAGTGCTCACGCTGGTCGGGGTCGGCCAGGAACTTCATGGGGACCTGACGCAGGTCGGCGCCTGCGAACAGTGGACCGTAGATGTGGATCGGGTAGCTCGGGCTCGGCACGATCGCCGCGTCGTCGTGGTCGAGCAGCACCCACATCAGGTGACTGAAGCCCTCCTTGGAACCGATCGTGTTGGTGATCTCGAGCTCGGGGTCGAGATCGACGTCCCACTTGTTCTTGTAGTAGCCGGCGATCGCCTCACGAAGCTTCGGCAGGCCACGGCTGAGCGAGTACCGGTGGTTCTTCGGATTGCGCGCTGCCTCGGCGAGCTTGTCGACGGCGATCTGTGGTGACGGGATGTCAGGGTTGCCGAACCCGAGGTCGACCACGTCTGCGCCTGCCCGACGGGCCTCGATCTTCAAGCCGTTGATGATCGAAAAGACGTAGGGGGGCAGATTCTCGATGCGCCGGAACTCCATCGTTCCGAGGGTATCTGGCTCGCATGTGCGATGCTGGCAACGATGCCCAAGACACCAGCTCCCGACTGCATCCACGTGGTGATCGAGATCCCCCGCGGAAGCCGCAACAAGTACGAGATCGACCACGAGGACGGCAAGGTCTACCTCGACCGCCGCCTGTTCACCGCGACGACCTACCCGGCCGACTACGGATTCCTTCCCGACACCCTTGCCGGCGACGGCGACCCGCTCGATGCACTCGTCCTGCTCGAGGATCCGGTGTTTCCGGGTGTCATCGTCGAGTGCCGACCGATCGGCGTGCTGTACATGCGCGACGAGGCCGGCGAGGACGCCAAGTTGATCTGCGTGCCGCCCCGCGAACCCCGGTTCGAGAACGTCAACGAGCTGTCGGGGCTCCCCCATCAGCTCGTCGAGGAGATCGAACACTTCTTCAACGTCTACAAGGCCTTGGAACCCGACAAGCACTCCTCCAGCGAGGGCATGGGCGACCGGGCAGCCGCGTGGCGCGAGATCAAGCAGGCCCGCGCGAACTACATCCCCGACTGACACCACCTCGTCCGGGCCGCGCCGCGGGGGCTACGCGCCGAGTTCGGGCAGGAGTGCCGCTCCGACGGCGCCCGCGAGCGGCCCCCAGCGGGCGAACTCGATGTCCGGCACCGGTCGAAGGTGCGGCTGGTACAGCAATTCGCCGAACCATCTCCGGATGGGCTCGAGGTAGAGATCCGACGCGGCTGCAAGCCCACCGCCGAGCACGAACCGCTCCGGGTCGAGCGCATTGGTGAGGTTCGCGAGCCCGAGCGCCACCCACCGTGAGAAGTCGTCGATCACCGCCAGCGCGTCCGGGTCGCCGTCA
Source organism: Ilumatobacteraceae bacterium (assembly GCA_963698435.1). Taxonomy (GTDB): domain Bacteria; phylum Actinomycetota; class Acidimicrobiia; order Acidimicrobiales; family Ilumatobacteraceae; genus Sva-07. Next base: position 589,216 of record CAVOQV010000007.1, read on the forward strand.
CGGGCGGCCGCCTGGACGTGCTCGCCACGCACTGCCTGCGGGTCGCCGCCGGCATGACGGACGACGTCGCGCAGCCGATGACCGGTCGCCGCCTCCCGGGCGAGCATCGCCAGGCCCGACCCGGACGCATACCGTTCCCAACAACCGCGACGCCCGCACGGGCACAGCGGTCCTGTCGGATCGACCACCATGTGACCGAACTCGCCGGCGAAACCGTTGACGCCGCGCAGCAACTCGCCGTTGGCGACGGCGCCGCCTCCGATGCCGGTGCCGAGTGTGACCAACATCATGTCCCTGGCACCCTGCCCGGCACCGAGCATCCATTCCGCGACCGTTGCGCACGTGGCGTCGTTGTCGACATGGACGTCGGAGCCGACGCGTTCCGACAGCAGCTCGGCGACGGCGAAGTCGGCAACACCATCGAGGTTGGGGGCAGCTCGCAGCACGCCGGCCCGGGTCACGAGGCCGGGTACGCCCACGCCGACGCTGCCCTCGTGACCGACCGCATCGGCCAACTCGATGAGCACGTCGATCAGTGCATCGAGGCTGCGATCGCCTCGGGGGGTCGGGCGCTGCATCGTCTCGACGACCTCGCCGAGCGGATCGAGGACAACCGCTTGCGCCTTTGTGCCACCGACGTCGATACCGACGCGTCGCGACGGCAACGCGCCCGGCGGACCAGCCAGGGTCACGCTGTCATCACGCTTCGGCGCGAACCTTCAGTTCGCGCACCGTGTTGAGGATCCGGACCTCGGCGCGACGCTTCACGAAGCCCGGCAGCGGGATCGCGAGATCGATCTGCAGGTCGTAGCGCACGAGCGTGCGATCCGCGCCGTCGGCTTCGAAACGCCACACTCCGTCGATCGAGCGCTGGATGTCACCGCTGAGCATCGACCACCCCATCTCGTTGGGTGCGTTGGTGTAGTCGTACTTGAGCGTGTAGTGCGTGCTGCGCCCGAGCGCTGAGGCCCGGAACTCCACTTCGAGCGGGCGACCCTCGTCGTCGGTCGCCCGGATGTTGACGTCCTTGATGTCGTGGGCCCACATCGGGTAGCTCTCGAGATCGATGGCGATCTGCCAGACGCGCTCGTGGGGGGCGTCGATGGTGATGATCTCGGTTGCGGTCTCAGCCATGGTCGTCATTCTGGTCGATCGGGGCCCGGGAAGCGACGACATCGGCAGTGTCGGGGTCGTCGTCGAGGTCCGGCCGCGGTGGGAACACCCCGTGGAAGGCGCACCACAGCCCATTGAGTCCGAGGCCGAACATCGGCACGAGAATGCCGACCGCAAGGGACGTTCCCGGCGAGCCGTCGTCCGATTCCGAGCGCGCGAGCGCTGTCACGAGGGCCACGGAGACCTGGATCGCCAGCATCGCCAGCATGATTCGGCGCACGCGAGCCGGTGTCGGGTCGCCGAGCAGCAGGTACATCTGCATGACACCGATCTGCTCGGCACGGCTGCGCTGCACTGCGTTCCAGAACGACCAGAGGAACACGAACACCCCGATGGCGAACAGCGCCATGGCGGTGATCGCTCCGACCCACTGTGCTGCCGTCGAGAACACCACCGCCGCGGTCACCGCCGTGATCGTGAAGGCGACGGTGCCGACCACGTCGGCGAGGACGATCACGTCACCGGCGCCGCGGGGTGCGCCGCGTTCGTCCACTCGATGGCCGTCGCTGTTCACGCCCCGAGTCTGCCAGTGCCACACACGTTTGCGCTGCAATTCGGGGAGGGACGGACCACCGCAATCTGCACGCGAACGTCGCGGGCCGTGGGGAGTTGAGATCGTTCAGCTGGCGTCGGGCCAGTCGACGTGAAGGTTGCCGCCGAGGCGGCGCGCCAACACGTCGTAGGCGAACTCCTCGAGCACCCGTTGCCGTGAGCGCTCGCCCATCGTCCGGCGCAGTTCATCGTCGTCGAGCAACGCGTTGAACGCGTCGGCGACGGCCTGGGTGTCCTCCGGGTCGGGGATCACGAACCCGGTCTCGCCGTCGGCGACCGCCTCAGCGGCGCCGCCGGAGTCACCTGCGACCTGAGGCACGCCGCACGACGCAGCTTCCACGAAGACGATCCCGAACCCTTCCTGTTCGAGCCCGCCCCAGCGGTTTCGGCACAGCATGGCGAACACGTCCGCGCACCCGTACAGCGGCGGGAGGTCGGCATTGGGGATCCGGCCGAGGAAGGTCACGGGAGCACCGAGTTCGTCGGCGAGACGCCGGAGGCGCTGCTCGTCCCGACCGCCGCCGGCGATCACCAGACGCAGCTTCGGCCGCACCCGGCCGAGGCGCGCCGCAGCTCGGATCGCAGTGTCGAAGCCCTTGCGCGGCACCAGCCGTGAGATGCTCACGATGACTTCCGCGTCGGCATCGAAACCGAAATGCGCTCGCGCCGCGAGCCGTTGGTCGTCGTCGAGCGGGACGAACTTCTGTGGGTCGACCCCGCACGGAACCACCGTGATCGGCAGCTCTCGTCCGGCCGCGTGGACGGCCTCGGCGGCGGGGTACCCGCCCGCAGCGATGATGCCGTCGGCTCGGCGCAGCGTGTAGGCCAACGCCTGCTTCGCGCCGGGAAGGCGACCCGGCACCGTCACCTCAGCACCGTGCAGGACGAGGTGGTAGGGCAGGTCGAGCGAGGGACCGATGAGACCGAGCGGCACCGCAGGATCGAGCACCACGAAGTCCGCACCGAAGTCCTCGGCCAGGTCGTTCACCTGCTTGACCATCCAGGGATGCGGCAACAACACCGGCTCGCGGGTCCGTTCGATGCGGTACGGCTCACCGGCATCGAACTCGGTGGTACCTGCATACGGGCTGGTGAGCACGGCGAACGACTCCGGCGGGAGTCGGCGCCACCACTCCCACAGCAGCGACTGGATGCCACCGATCTTGGGTGGGAAGTCGTTCGTGACCAGCAGGTGTTTCACGTCTTCGCCGCAGCCAGGCGTCGGTGGTCGAGGCGGTCGGCGGCCCAGCGGGCGTGTTCGGCAAGGATCGGATCGATGTGCGCACGGTAGTGCTCGATCACCCGACGAACCCGCGCATCACCCGGGTCACCCACGTTGCCGACGACCACGATCGCGTTGCGCCGGACCCACCGGAAGTCGCGATCGGTCACGTACCAGTGGCCGTAGCGGTCGTCGATCCACTCGTCGTCGGCCTCGAGCACTTCGATGGCATCGACCCATGCATCGGCACCGTCGACGAGTTCGACGGTGTTGCGCCGACCGAGGCGCACCGAGATCGGGCAGGCGTCCTGACAGTCGTCGCAGCCGTAGATCCGATCGCCGATCGCCGATCGATCGTCCTCGGGGATCGGACCCGGCTTCTGGAGGATCCAGCTGATGCAACGATTCGCGTCGATCACACCCGGCGCCACGATCGCTCCCGTCGGACAGTCGTCGATGCAGCGGGTGCACGTGCCACAGCCATCGGGCGCCGGTCCGGACGTCGATTCGTACTCGGCGGTCGTGATGATCGAGCCGAGCACGAACCAACTCCCGGCACCCGGGAGGAGCAGGTTGGCGTTCTTGCCGTACCAACCGAGCCCTGCCCGGTGGGCGACCGCCCGATCGACGACCGAATTGTCGTCCGCGAAGGCGACCGCCCGATGGTCGGACCGACGGATCCGGCGGCTCACCTCGCGCAGCGCCGCCCGCAGCGGCGCGTAGTGGTCGACCCAGGCGTACCGACCGACCCGAGCGTGGGGTCCGGCACCGTCGTGTGGCGGCGGCGGATCCTCGTCGGTGAGGTAGGGCTTGGCGGCGACGATGACCGAGCGGGCGCCGGCCACGGAACGAATCGGATCGGTCGAGCGTTCGGGATCACGGTAGGTGAATCCCATGTCGGCGTGCAGACCCGCGGCACGTCGTTCGAAGAGTGCCGAGCGCGCCTCGACGAGCACGTCTGCCGACGTCACACCGACGTGAGTGACCCCGTGCCCGGCCAACTGCGCTCGGATGTCGTCGAGCGAGGGAAGCGGTTCCGGCCGGCGCACGCCGCACAGCGTACGGCGCGTGTCACGCCGGGGCTGCCGTGCCGAGGTGCGTCTCGAACTCGGCGAGGCTCACCCACTCGACCGGGTCGCCGACAAGACCGGCACGCCGGAACAACTCGACTGCACGTTCGAGCGCCGACACCGGAGCGTCGACCGGCACGGTCACGAGGTCGATCGGCCCGTCGTCGTTGGCGAGCAGGTGGGTGACGATGCAGTCGGCGCATGCAGTGGTCCCCGTGGCGACGCAGGTGCCGCACTCGATCGAGATGTCGAAGTTCTCCATGGCTCCCATCATGACCAGGGGGTGTCGCACAGTTCCCGTGGGTTCCCCGGCCCGGGCTCGGCGAACAGAGATCTGCGCGATGATGCCCTGGTGAAGCAGTTGACGGGACTCGATGCCACGTTCCTCTACATGGAGACGCCGACCACGTACGGCCACGTGAGCTCGATTGCGATCTACGAACGCCCCGAGGACGAGGGCTTCGATCCGCTGATTGCAGCCCGTCAGATGGTCGAGAGCCACCTGGACATCGCGGAGCCGTACCGCCGCCGACTGGTCGGCGCGCCGTTCGGTATCGACCGCCCGTATTGGATCGAGGATCCCGACTTCGACCTCGACTACCACGTTCGCCACATGTCGCTACCCCACCCGGGAACCGACCGGCAACTCGCCGAGCAGGTCGCCCGGATCATCAGCCGTCACTGCGACCGGACGCGTCCGCTCTGGGAGCTGTACGTGATCGAGGGTCTGCAGTCCGGCGACTTCGCCGTGCTGACCAAGGTGCACCATGCGACGATCGACGGCGCGGCCGGGGCGATTCTCACCACCATGATGCTCGACACCGAACCCGACGCACCGCTTGCCGTGCCGGGTCCACTCCCGCCGAAGGAACCGGTCCCATCCGAACGCGACATGTTCCTGCGCTCGCTCTCCAGCCTTGCCCGTCGCCCGGATCGAACGATCCGACTGCAACTCCGCATGGCACAACAGTTCGCCGAAGCATCCCGACTCCAAGGCACCCAGGAGCTGATCGGCGCCGCCCGCCGAGTCGTCACCGGAGCCCGGCGGCGCCATCGCACCGATCGAGACTCGGCGCCCGACGCGCCGGACCGCCCGGCGCCGCGCACGTCGTTCAATGCGACACTGTCTCCGCATCGACGCGTCGCGTTCCGTTCGGTTCCGATGGATCGAGTCAAGGCGATCAAGAACGCTGCCGGTGCCACCGTCAACGACGTGGTGATGGCCTCCTGCGCCGGAGCGGTGCGCAACTACCTCGACCGCCGCAGCGAGTTGCCGGACGACCCTTTGATCGGCATGGTGCCCGTGTCGATCCGCACCGGCGCCGAAGCCGAGGTCTGGACCAACCGCGTCTCCGGACTCTTCTGCCAGCTCCCGACCCACATCGACGATCCGCTCGAACGGATCGCGTTCGTCCACGATGCGATGGCCGAGGCGAAGGGCGACTTCGATCTGCTCCCGGCCGAGGCGATGGTGGAACTCGCGGAACTGGCTCCCCCGGCGCTCGCCGAGCGCGCCGCACGGGTGTCGGCCGCCTTCCACATCACCGATCGGGTGAACCCGCCGATGAACCTCGTGATCTCCAACGTGCCGGGACCACGTCAACCGCTGTACCTGCGCGGCGCGCGCATGTCGCACTACATCCCGGTGAACACCATCGCCGACGGCGTCGGCCTCAGCATCACCGTGCAGAGCTACTGCGACACGCTCGACTTCGGACTCGTGGCCGACTGGCAGCTCGTTCCCGATCTGTGGGAGCTCTGCGATCTATGTGTCGAGGAGATCGACGCGCTCGCTGCCGCCGTCGGAGTCTGACCACGGGCGTGCAGCACGCCCCACGCGGGTCAGAGGACGGCGATCATCGCGTTGCTCGGCACCACGTTGACGCCGAGAGCCTTGACGTCGGCCACGATCTCGGCGTCGTTGGTCACCACGACCACGGGTCGAGTCGCAGGAAGTCGCCGAACCTCGTCACGGATGACATCGTCGGCGATGACCCCCTCCGGCGACCACACCACCCGGACGAGCCGACGTCGCGGTGCGTGGGCGCCCATCACCGTGGCCCCGTCGAACACGACAGTGAGGTCGGACCCGAATCTGCGGGCCGCGTTCTCCATGGCGTCGAGCAGGTGACTGCGCTGCGCCTCGAGCGGCCGGCTGGGCCAGGCGAGCTTGGCGACGTTGTAGCCGTCGACGAGAACGGCCGCGTCCGATCGAAGGAGGTACTCGGCAGCCTCCGCTGACGATGCGATCACGCCGCCGGGGAGCCGGAGCGGGCGCCGCACGTCGGAGCGCGAACGGGTCTCGGGGGGTTCGGCGGGCAACATCGATTCGAGCCTTCCGGTCAGCTCACGGGCGAGCTGCGCCAGCTCGGACACCGCCGCTTGGTCGACACCCGACCGGCCGCCACCTGCCTGTTCGTCGCTGCGGACATCCTGGCGTCGGCCTCCCGGCGACTCGCCGGCCACGCCGTCCCCATCACCAGCTGGCACGACATCGACCGCTGCGCCCGGCGATGCACCGAGCGCGACGTCGAGCTTCGCCTTGGCGGCCGCTTCCCGGTCGCGAGCGTGGCGCGCCTCGATGCGCAGGTCGACGAGTTCCGCCCGCAGAGTCGACGCCTCGTCCTCAGCCTTGACCACGTCGGCCCGGAGCGCGTCGAGGTCGGCCTCGAGCGCCCTGATCGTTGCGTCGCGCTCGGCCACATCGGTTCGCAGGCGAACCGCGACCTGCTCGGCGGCGCGCCGCCGCTTCTCCTCGCTGCGCAGCGACGTGCGCAGGTCGGCGTCGGCAGCCTCGGACGCCATGTCGGCGATCAGACCGTCGGCGCGTTGCTGCCACCCATCAGGCCGCTGGAGCCACAGGATGCCGACCGGATCGACCAACTCCGGCAGCGCACCCGCAGCGATCGCCGTCCGGAACGACTCGTCGGCGTCGATCGCTCGACGCAGCCGGCCCAGTGCGCCGGTGGGGATGCGCGCCTTGCCGGCGACCGCACGCAGCTCTCTCGGCACCGGAATTCCGGCTTTGCGCTTGGTGATCTCGTCGCCCATCACGACGGCGTATTCGATCGCACTGCGCAGGTGGCGATGCTCGATCGAAGCCGGATCGGACATGACCGCACGATACCCGATCGAGCTGGACCGCAGAACACCTGTTCTTGACAGAGTACGTGTGTTCGTGCTGACATGCGCACCGTGTCCATCCGTTCGATCACCGACCTGCCGCACCAGCGCTCGTTCGACGACCTGGGAACACCGCTTCACGACGTCACGTTCTGCGTGATCGACCTCGAGACGACCGGCGGCAATCGCAACGAGGACATGATCACGGAGGTCGGCGCCGTCAAGGTCCGCGGGGGCGAGTGCCTCGGCACGTTCCAGACCCTCGTGAACCCGGGTCGGGCGATCCCTCCCCAGATCACGGTGCTCACCGGCCTGTCCGACGTCCTCGTCGCCGGCGCGCCGCGCATCGAGGCGGTGCTGGGGACGTTGCTCGACTTCGTCGGCGACTCGGTGATCGTCGGCCACAACGTCGGCTTCGACGTCGGCTTCCTCCGCGCCGCATGCCAGCGAGCGCAGCGGCCGCCCCTGGCCGGAACCGTGGTCGACACCGTTGCACTCGCTCGGCGGTTGGTGCGCGACGAGGTACCCGACTGCAAGCTCGGAACGCTCGCGTCGCGGTTCCGGCTCGACCACCGACCGAGCCACCGCGCCCTCGACGATGCACTCGCGACCGCGGATCTGCTGCACCTGTTGATCGAACGTGCTGCCGGCCTCGGCGTGGTCGGACTCGACGACCTGGTGATGTTGTCGAAGCTCGCGGGCCATCCCCAAGCGACCAAGCTGAAGATGACCGCCGACCTGCCGAGATCGCCCGGCGTCTACATGTTCCGTGGCCAAGGCGACGAGATCCTCTACGTCGGCAAGGCGACCAACCTGCGACAACGTGTGCGGTCCTACTTCGGCAGCGACGATCGCCGCAAGATCGGCCCGATGCTGCGCGAGACGCAGTCGGTGTCACACCTCGACCTCCCTGACCCCCTCACCGCCGAGGTGATCGAGAGCCGCCTGATCAGCCGACTGCTCCCCCGCTACAACCGCGCCGGCACCCGCGCCGACAAGTACTGCTACGTCAAGCTGGACGTCGACAGCGCATGGCCCCGCCTGTCGGTGGTGAAGAATCCGTCACAGAAGGGCCTGCACCTCGGACCACTGCCGTCACGCACGATGGCACTCCTCGTGGTCGAAGCGATCCAGACGGCCGTCCCGCTCCGTCGCTGCACGGTGAGGATGGGCCGGGGATACACACCACCGCATGACGCCCCGGTCTGCAGCGCTGCCCAGCTCGGCGTCGCGCTGTGCCCCTGCTCTGGCACGGCCGACCCTGCGACCTATGCGGCCGCGGTCGACGCCGCTGCGAGCGCGATGTCCGGCGATCCTCGGTTGGTCGTCGATCGGCTGCGCGACCGGATGCTCGACCTGGCCGGCGCTCAACGATTCGAAGAGGCCGCTGCCACACGGGATCGTCTGGGAGCGTTGCTCGGCGCTGTGCGTCGGCACCTGCTCGTCGAGGCGCTCCGCTCGGCAGGGCGTGCGGAAGTGACCGTCGGCGAGTCGACGTGGATCATCGACCGCGCACGGCTGCTCGACGCCACATGTGCGGGAACCCCGGGGCGTGCACTGCCGATCCCCCCGCCGGATGCTGCGGCTGCCCCGGTCATGTCGCGCGAGCAGATCGACGAAGCGTTGTGTCTGGCGCGGTTCTTCGACAGACGAGCGGAGGGACTCGTCGTTCGCTGCTCGGGCAGCTGGGGGTTCCCGATCGGTGATCGGCTGCCCGACCTCGCCACACTCGCCACCCGCGCCGCCTGACTCGCGCCCACGCCCACCGATGAGTCGCCCAGTCGCGGCAGAAGTCACCAGCGGCCGATCACCGATCGGCCACGTCCAGCACGTGCGCTCCACGTCGAGCGATCCGAAGGGATTTGACCTGCCCGGACTCCGGCAGCGCCGCCATCACTGCGGGGGCGCTGGTGGCATCGGCCAGGAGCGCAATCGTCGGCCCACTGCCCGACAGCCAGCCGCACCAGGCACCAGCGGACACGCCGGCGGCAAGGGCGTCGGCGGCATCCGGGAGTTCGGCGAAGCGGAGCGGCTGATGGAGTCGATCGTCGGCGGCACCGTCGAGCAACGACGGGTCGTCGTGTTCGATCGCGAGGACGAGCTGTGCAACGCGCGCGAGGTTGTGGACCGCATCCGTGCGGGGCACCGAGCCGGCCAGCGCGCTGCGTGATCGCTCGGTCGACGTGGTCGTTCGCGGAATCCACACGATCACGGTCGCTGCAGCGAGGATCGGACCGACCCGCAACGCGATCGACCGCCCGTCCACCCACGCGGCGACACCGCCGAACATCGACGCGGCGGCGTTGTCACCGTGGCCTTCGAGACGGGCGGCGACGTCGAGGATCGAGCCACGCCGAGCATCGAGCGCAGCGGCCGGGTCGGTCGACTCCCCGACCGCCCCGAGCGCCGCACCCGCAACGCGCGCAGCGCCGCTGAAGCCCAGACCACGCGCCATCGGGATCGAAGAACGCACCCAGAGCAGCTCAGGCGCGTCGACCCGTCCCCCCGCATCGGCGAACGCCTTCGCCGACGGGTGATGCCGATCGATCGGACGCGCACCATCGGGAGCATCACCGACACCGATGTCGAGAGACAGGTCCAGCGCCATCCCGAGGACGTCGAACCCCGCACCGAGGTTGGCCGACGACGCCGGCACGCGGACGACGGTCACTCGGCGCGGGCCCGAGACACGCGCACGAGGGCGTCGAGCGCGCCTCGTGCCCGCCCGTCGTCGATCGCTGCGCTCGCGAGTTCGAGCCCGTCGGCGATGTCGCCAACGAGACCGCCCACCACGAGGCCAGCCGCTGCATTGAGCACGACAATGTCGCGATGCGGACCGGACTCGCCGCCGAGCACCCGCTCGATGACCGCGGCGTTCTCGGTCGGCTCACCGCCGCGCAGGTCGTCGGTGGTCGCCGGCGACAGTCCGAGCCCGGCAGGATCGATCGTGAACTCGTCGATCGTTCCGTCGGCGAGTGCGAGCACCGTCGACGGCCCCGTGGTGGTCAACTCGTCGAGCCCATCGCCGTGAACCACCCACGCGTGTGTGAGCCCCTGGCGCTGCAAGGTGAGCGCCATCGGAGCGACGAACCGAGGATCGGCCACCCCGATCACCTGACGACGCACGCGACCCGGATTGGCCATCGGACCCAACAAGTTGAAGGCCGTCGGAACACCGATCTCGCGTCGCGGCGGGCCCGCGAACCGGAACGCGGGGTGGAACACGGGCGCGAAACAGAAGCCGATGCCGGCTTCGCGCACGCATGCGGCGACCCCATCGGCGTGCAGTTCGATCACGACCCCCAACAACTCCAGGAGATCGGCGCTCCCGCATTTCGACGAGGCGGAGCGGTTGCCGTGCTTGCACACCGGCACCCCCGCTCCGGCGATGACCAACGCGGCCATCGTCGAGACGTTGATCGAGTGCGACCCGTCGCCACCCGTTCCGACGATGTCGACGCATCGACTGCGTTCGTCCTCGGTGAGCGGTACGAACGTCGCCTCGTCGAGCGCTCCGGCGAGGAGACCGTTCAATTCGTCGGCGTCTTCGCCCTTGGCCCGCAACGCCACGAGAAACGCGGCGATCTGAGCGTCGGTTCCTTCCCCTCGAAGGATCGTGGACATCACGTCGCGGGCTGCGGACTCGTCCAGGCTTCTCCCGGCGATCAGTTCAGACAGGATCGACGGCCACGGCAACGCTGAACTCGACATCGCTCCGATGGTAGGGGCGCACGAGCGACGGCGTGAACCCGATTCGCTCCGAAACCGGGGTCAGCGGGTGCGGCGGCGTTGGCGGATGATGCGTCGACGATCGCGTTCGGTGGCTCCGCCCCACACGCCGGCCTTCTCGCGCACGGACAGCGCGTAGTCGAGACACGCCGCCTGCACCGAACAGTCGGCACAGACCGATTTCGCGACGTCAGCGCCCTCGTCGTCGTCCGGATAGAACACGGACGCGTCCAACCCCCGGCATGCTCCCAGATCCCACCATTTCAGTTCCTGTACCGACACGTCGGTTGACCCCCGTGGCTTGCCCCTCAGTCACCGGAATCTAGAGCTGCCGGAGCCTGAGCGCCAGGGGAAATTTCATCGGGGTGGGCGCACGTCGCCCGCAGGGATCACTCTCGCAGGTCGCGGAGGAGCTCGGCGTGTGTCGAATCCGACAGTTCGACGGCTTCGAGATAGTCGGGGTGGTCGATCTCGATGCGCACCGCGCCACCGGCGAACGACTCGACCTGCTCGGGCGTGAACTCGAATCGGATGTAATGGACCGCTGCGGTGACCGCTTCGCGCGTGAGCTGGCCCGCGTGGGCCTCCTCGGTGATCGAACGGACCCGGTCGCCGTTGGGCAAGACGATGGCGAACGAGCGCTCGATGCCGACCAGCTTGGGGAGCCATTCGCGCATCTGGTCGTCATCGGTCAGCTCGAGGAACACCGTGGCACACAGCTGGCCGGGCTCGGGGATCATCGGGTTGTAGGTGTCGAGTTCGACCTGGATCTCGTCGTCGGTGGTGAGCTTCTCGACCCTCGCCATCTCCTGGATCTGCAGACGCATCGTGTCGCGGTTCTCGAACATCAGCGTGATGATCGTGCCGAACGACAGGCGACGGCGGCGCTTGATCTCCATCACCGCCGAGCGGAACTCCTCACGTTCGCGCTCGTAGGCGCGAACGTCGGCGATGTCGGCGAGCGTGAGCTTTCGGCCGGTGGTCTGGGGGGACATCACAACTCCTGTGGTCGGTACGTACACGATGCGCCCGGCGCATCGCGCACGAGCGGTCATTCTTCGGGGATGCCGTAGGCGCGGGCCATCACCTGCAGCGGGTGCTGCGGGGTGCGGCCGGTCTGTTCGACGATCGCGGTGTTGGCGAGGTGACAATCACCGGCCACCACGTCGCCACCGGCCTTGTCGATCTGCTCACCGAGCTTCTTGGCGATCGGCACCGAGATCTCCTCGTTGCCGGCCCGGAAGCCCCACATGCCGTCGATGCCGGAACACTGCTGGACGAGCTTGACCTTGGCCCCGGTCAGCTTCATCAGGTCGCGACTCTTGAAACCGATGTTCTGGGCACGCAGGTGACACGGCGTGTGATAGGTGATCGACTCGACCGTCTCGCCGACGAAGTCGGTGTCGAGCACGGTGTCGTCGGCCTTGTGGACCTTCATGAGGTACTCGGCCGCGTCGTAGGTGTGCTCGGCGACGAGTTCCGCATCGGGACCGCCGACGTAGTCGAGATAGTCCTTCTTGATGATGTAGCTGCACGTGGGCTGCGGCACGACGATCTCGGTCCCGGAGCGGACTTCGGCTGCCAGCTTCTCGATGTTCTTCTCCGCGACCTTGGTGAACTCCTTGACGTCGCCGGAGTGGAGCCACGGAGCGCCACAGCAACCGGCGGCGGTGTTGTTGCACTCGATACCGTTGCGTTCGTAGACCTTGACGAGGTCCTTGCCGATGTCGGTCTCCTGGTACTCGACGAGACATGTCGGAAACACCGTGACCTTGCCCTGCCGCTTGATCAGGTTGATCTTCGGGCGCTTCTTGAACCAGGTGGAGAAGCGCTGCCTGGCGTACGGCGGCAGCAGACGGACCGAGGAGACGCCGGTGATCTTCGCCACGACCTTGCGGGTGGTCGAGCCGGGCTCGGCGTTGACGATCTTGTTGGCGATCGGGCCGGTGGTCGTGGCGAGCGTGCCGAGGAGGTCGGTGTGGCCCATCATCTGCGTGGTCGCCTTGTCACGAGCGGACTTGATGCCGTTGGCCTGCTGCATGGCGTCCGCTCGCAGCATCAACCGTGGGAAGTCGAGGTTCCACTCGTGCAACTCGGGGATGTACGGGCAGTTGATGTAGCAGAGCTTGCACTGGAAGCACTCGTCGACGACCTGGTCCTGTTCTGCAGGAGTGAGGCGACCGGCGTCCTGGTCGTCGTGCTTGTCGATCATCTCGAACAGCGTCGGGAACGACGTGCAGAACTTGAAGCACAGACGGCATCCGTGGCACAGGTCGTAGACCCGTGTCAGTTCCTCGCGTACGTCGGCTTCGTCGAAGTACAGCGGATCCTTCGGGTCATAGGTGGTGGTCATGACAGCAATTCTCTTCCCTGATGGGTGTCCGCGCGAAACAGGAGCGGTGGGGCACGGGAGGGGGCCGCCTCGCGACCCCCTCCACCGTGGAACGTTCCGGCAGGGCCGGAGGCTCAGCTGAGGGCTTCGAGACCCTGGGTGAAGCGGCCGGCGTGGCTCTTCTCGGCGCGGGCGAGCGTCTCGAACCAGTCGGCGATCTCGTCGAAGCCTTCGTCGCGGGCGGTCTTGGCGAAGCCGGGGTACATCTGGGTGTACTCGTAGGTCTCACCGGCGATCGACGCCTTGAAGTTCTCCTCGGTGTCGCCGATGGGCTCACCCGAGGCGGGGTCACCGACTTCGGCGAGGTACTCGAGGTGGCCGTGAGCGTGGCCGGTCTCGCCCTCGGCGACCGAACGGAACAACGCAGCCGAGTCGGGGTAGCCCTCGATGTCGGCCTTCTGGGCGAACCACAGGTAGCGGCGGTTCGCCTGGCTCTCGCCGGCGAACGCCTCCTTCAGGTTCTCGTGGGTCTTGGTGCCGTTGAGGTCAGCCATGGTGGTGCTCCTTCTTGGATTCTCTGTTGGGGTTGGGGATGGAACTGGGATCGGGGCGCGCAGCGGAACCAGCAGCGGCGCACGATGCGCATGTGCCACGGAAGACGATGGCCGCCGAGCGCGGGGTGAACTGCTCGTCGCCGTCGACGACGAGCGTGTCGGAGCCGTTGACGTACAGGTCGATGATCGCCCCGCAGGTATCGCACACGCCGTGATGGTGGTCATCGACATTGGGGTCGAAGCGGGTGGCTCCCGAACCGAGGCCGACCGCCTGCAGTTCGCCCATCGCGACGAGATCGGTGAGCGTGGTGTACACCGTGCGCAACGAGATGCCCGGCATCTGCGCACTGGCACGGGCGTACAGGCCATCGGCAGTGGGATGCGAGGTGTCGTCCTCGAGAAGGCTGAACAACAGCTGTCGCTGCGGCGTGACCTTGAGCCCCTGCGCCCGGAAGGCGTCAGCGAGTTCGGTGGGCGACTTCACAGACGACACCTTATCTGCATGGCTTGCAGATCATCAAGCTGTGCAGATTGTGACCTTCTCCCCTGGCAGGAACCCCATCGACCACGTTTGCGCTCAGATTCTGGTGAGCCGCCCCACCCGAAGTGTCACGCAAACGGGGTTTCTCGTAGCATCCGGTCGATGTCGGGAGCCGCGCCACCACTCGAACGGCTGGCGTTCGAACGGGAAGTGATGCTCGACGCTCTGCGGACCGGCACGCACGACGACCCGTTCGACGTCCTCGTCATCGGCGGGGGCATCACCGGCGTCGGCGTCGCCCTCGATGCCGCAGCCCGCGGGCTGCGCACCGCGCTGGTCGAACGCGACGACTTCGCGAGCGGTACCTCATCGAAGAGCTCGAAGATGGTCCACGGCGGCCTGCGCTATCTCCAGAACGGCGATGTCCGTCTCGTGTACGAAGCTCTACGCGAGCGGCGTCGGCTGATGAGGAACGCCCCTCACCTGGTCGAGATCCTGCCCTTCATGATTCCGATCCTGACCAAGGACGGTGTCATCTCGAAGAAGGTCGCCAAGGCCCTCGGTTCCGCCATGTGGATGTACGACCTCACCGGCGGGTGGCGTATCGGAAAGCTGCACCGGCGGGTCTCGGCCGAGCAGGCAGCGGCCCACTTCCCCACCACCCATCTCGACAAGCTGAGCGCCGGCTACCTCTACTTCGACGCCGGCGCCGACGACGCCCGCTTGACGCTCACCGTCGCTCGCACCGCCGCCGAGCGCGGGGCCGTCGTCGTCAACCGCTGTGCGGTGGTCGACGTGATCGTCGATCCGACGCACGGCACCGCAACCGGCGTCGTCCTCGATGCCGACGGTGAACGCCTGCACGTCGCGGCACGATGCATCGTCAACGCCGCCGGCGTCTGGGCCGACGAGGTGCGCTCGCTCGACGAGTCCGAGCGACCGGACTCGATCCGTCCCGCGAAAGGCGTCCACATCACCGTGCCGTGGGACAAGATTCGCGTCGACATCGCCGTGATCATCCCCGTGCGTTCCGATCGACGGAGCCTGTTCCTGGTCCCCTGGGGCCCCCGATCCGACGGCACGTTCGAACACGTCTACATCGGCACGACCGACACCGACTACGACGGCCCCCTGGACGACCCGCAGTGCACTGCAGACGACATCGACTACATGCTCACAGCGCTCAACGAAGCGCTCGACCCGACGATCACCGAGAGGGTCACGCCCGACGACATCACCGGGGTGTGGGCAGGACTCCGACCACTCGTGAAGACCACCACCGCGAACGACGGAGCGAGCGCCAAGACCGCCGACCTGTCGCGCCAGCACCAGGTGGCCGTGAGCGAGACCGGCGTCGTGCGAGTCAACGGAGGCAAGCTCACCACGTATCGCGAGATGGCTGAGGACACCGTCGACGTGGTCGCGAAGCGACTCGGTGCACCGCTGCGCGCCCGACGATCCGCAACTCGGCGCCTGAGGTTGCTCGGCGGCGACCGATCGGGGACGACGGCGGAGCCGGGCACCGTCGATCACCATCTGGCCCACCGCTACGGCTCGACGGCCGACGAGATCCGAGCGCTCGTCGCTCTGCGCCCCGATCTCGGCGAGCCCCTCGTGGATGGCCAGCCCTACCTGCGTGCCGAGGCCGTCCATGCCGTTCGCCACGAGATGGCCACGACGCTCGATGACGTCCTGGCCCGCCGCACGCGGGCCCACCTGTTCGACCGCCGCGCCAGCCTCGCCGCAGCACCGACGGTCGCTGGGTTGATGGCCGAGGAACTCCGCTGGTCACCCGAAGAGACCGAACGTCAACTGCGCGCGTATCGCAGGCTGTGCGCCGACGAAGAGAACGCAGGAGCCGACCATGCCCACGTCGCCAACACCACCGATTGAACTGCTCGGCTCAGGCTCTCGCCTCGCCGGCGCGACAGTCGAGGTTCCCGAGGAGGCGCTCCACGCGCTCGCATCGATCTGCGAGATCGTCGAAGCCGACGGAGTCGGCCTCGACCAGGTCGCCGAAGCGAGTCGCGACTGGTGGCCCCTGGCTCTGCACTGGGCCCTGGCCGGGCAGGTCCCGCGACTGGCCGAGGTCGTCGTTCGCCCGACGACCACCGACGAGGTCGTCAGCGTGGTGCAGGTGTGCAACAACGCCCGGCTTCCGCTCACCGTCACCGGCGGCCGAAGCGGCGTGTGCGGGGCAGCAGCACCGGTCTTCGGCGGCGTGGTCCTCGACGCGACGGCACTCCGCGGCATCGCCGACGTCGACGCCGTCTCCGGCATCGTCGAGGTGTTGCCGGGCACGTTCGGCCCAGATCTCGAAGACGAACTCCAAACCGACCACGGGCTGTCGGTCGGGCACTTCCCGCAGAGCTTCGACCTGGCCACCGTCGGAGGCTGGGTCGCATCGCGAGGCGCCGGGCAGTACTCGACCCGCTACGGCAAGATCGAAGACATGGTGGTGGGTCTCGAAGCAGTCCTCGCCGACGGCACCGTGATCCGGACCGGTGGCGCACCAGCCGCAGCGGCCGGCCCCGACCTGACCCAGTTGCTCGTCGGATCGGAAGGCACCCTCGGCGTCATCACCCGCGTCTGGCTACGAACCCACCCGGTGCCCACCCACCAGCGGCTGGCCGCGTTCGCATTCGACTCGTTCGCCGACGGCATCGAGGGGTGTCGGCACATCCTGCAGGCCGGCGCCACACCGGCGGTACTGCGGCTGTACGACGCCGTCGAGTCCCAGCGCGGCCAGGGCGGCGACGGCTCGCAGTGCATGTTGTTGGTCCTCGACGAAGGCCACGTCGACCTGGTCGACTCGACGATGTCGATCGTCGAGCACTGTGCGGTCGGCGCAGGCGCTCAGCGCGCCGACGACGGGCTGGTCGACGCGTGGATGGGCCACCGCAACGACACCTCCGCCCTGCAGGGACTCACCCGCAAGGGGTTCGTCGTCGACACGATGGAGATCGCTGCGCCGTGGTCGCGACTCGACGCGCTCTTCGACGAGGTCCGCACCGCGCTGATGGCGGTTCCGCACGCTCGGGCTGCGACGTGCCATCTCTCGCACAGCTACCAGGACGGTGCCTGCCTGTACTTCACGTTCGCCGCGACACCGCCCCCCGAGAAGATCGAGTCGACGTACGTCGCCCTCTGGGATGCCGGTCAGCGAGCGGTGTTGGCCGGCGGCGGGAACCTGTCACATCACCACGGCGTCGGGCTCAACCGCGGCCGCTTCATGGCCGAGGCACTCGGTTCCGCGCACGGCGTCCTCGCGGCCATCAAGCAATCGCTCGACCCGAACGGCATCCTGAATCCCGGCAAACTCGGACTCCCGACCCCGTTCGGCGACGTCGCCTGGCCATGACGACGTCCTCGCCAACGTCGCGCTGGGATCTCGAAGCCATTCGAGCAGGCATCGGTGTCTGCCTGATCCTGGCGATCCCACTCACGCTGATCGCTGCGCTCGTCGATTCCGACTCGTCCGGGCTGAACGCGTTCTTCTTCTTCGGGGCGATGTTCGGATTCTTCGTCGGCGGAGGGTGTGCAGCGTGGGTGCAACAGCGCGGCACGCCGCTGTCGCACAGCGTGATCACCACCCTGGTCGCCTACCTGGGCGCCCAGAGCGTGTTCGTGCTGATCCGCCTGCTTCGAGGAGACAGCGTCAACTGGTTCGGCGTCTTCTTCACGCTCTCGCTCGTGATCCTCGCCGGAGTCATGGGCGGAGTCATCGGCAGCCGCCTCCAGGCGCGAGGATTCGTGCCATCACGTCAGCGAACCAAGGGGTGAGGAACCACCACATGAAGACGATGCTCGTCATCGACGTCGGAACCACCGGGCTCCGGGCAGCCATCGTCGACGAGACCCTTGCCGTGCGATCGATGGAGTACCGAGCGTGCCCACCGACCACGCCGGCGCCGGGACTGGTCGAGTTCGACGGCGCCGAGCTCGCCACGAAGTTGCTCGACGCGGCCCGCACCGCACTGGCGACCACGACGCAGCCGGTGTCCGCTGTCGGCATCACCAACCAACGGGCGAGCACACTCGTGTGGGATCGAGAATCGGGCGAGCCGGTCGCCCCTGGACTCGGCTGGCAGG
Organism: Ilumatobacteraceae bacterium; assembly: GCA_963698435.1. Lineage (GTDB taxonomy): Bacteria > Actinomycetota > Acidimicrobiia > Acidimicrobiales > Ilumatobacteraceae > Sva-07. Next base: position 607,544 of record CAVOQV010000007.1, read on the forward strand.
ACCTGCGCACGGTCGGCGAGTGCATCATGGCGAAGATCGAGCACGGATGGCAGATCGCCCCGAACCAGTCGTCGACCAAGGCCGGCTGGATCCTGGCCAACACCCCCGGCCTCGAGGGCCGCGATCTCTGCGTCGGCACGATCGACAGCTGGATCGCGTGGACACTCAGCGAAGGCGCCCTCCACGTCAGCGACCAGACCAATGCATCGGCCACCACCAATGGTCTTCGCGTCGTCGACGGGTCGGCGTGGGCCCACGACCGGTGCTCCGTTCTCGGCGTTCCCGAATCGACACTTCCCACGGTGGTCGACTCCGTCGGCGTCGTCGGCCACGCGACTGCACTCGAGGGCGCCCCACCGATCGCAGCGATGCTCGGCGATCAACAGGCGTCGCTGATCGGTCAGAGTTGCGTTCAGCCTGGTCGAGCGAAGATCACCTTCGGCACGGGCGGCATGCTCGATCTCTGCACGGACACCGGGACGCCGTCGGGCGCTCACCGCCACGAGGCGGGCACCTATCCCGTGCCGCTGTGGTCCCGAGCCGGCGAGATCACGTGGGGTGTCGAGGCGATCATGCTGTCGGCGGGCACCAACGTCGAGTGGCTCCGCGACGATCTCGGCCTGATCGACAGCGCTGCGGAGAGCCACGATGTGGCGGCACGGTGCGACGACACCGATGGCGTGGTGTACGTGCCAGCGCTCCTGGGCCTCGGCACACCGAAGTGGGATTACGGTGCTCGGGGCACGCTGCTCGGGATCACCCGGGGGACGGGACGTCCGCAGGTGGTGCGTGCTGTCCTGGAGGGGATTGCACACCGGGGCGCCGATCTCCTCGACGCCGCCCGCTCCGACAGCGGCGTCGACATCCACACCGTTCGCATCGACGGTGGAATGAGCGCGAATCCCACCTTTGCCCAGGCCCTCGCCGATGCCGCCAACTGTCCGATCGAGGTCGCTCCGATGGCCGAGTCGACAACGATCGGTGCCGCGTTCATGGCGGGCCTGGGCGTGGGTGTGTTCGCCGGCATGGACGACCTCGACGCGCTCTGGAAGCCGGCCCGCGTCGTCGAGCCCACCGATCCTGGGTCACACGCTCAGCGCCGCGAGCGCTGGAGCGACGCGCTGGATCGGGCGGGCGGATGGCACTCGGACCTGTCGGCGCTCGAGTTCTGAGCGATCACCCGATGACCGCACACCGGACCCTAGAATTGCTCCGACGCCCTCCCAGCGGGAAGGCTGTCGTACGCATGACCCCGAAAGGACACTCCCCCGTGGATCTCGACACCGCTGCACCGGCCACGTCCCGGCGCGGCCTCATCAGCGCATTGGGTGCTGCCGGCCTCGCCAGCGCTGCCACGCTCAGCATCGCCCGCTCCGCGTCCGCTGCTCCGATCAACCCGACCGAGAGCGACGAGGAGTTGCTGAACCAGGCGATGCAGCTCGAGCTGACCGCCGAGGCGCTGTACCGCGCGTCGGTCGGCGCCGGGCTGCCCGACGACGTTGCTGCGATCGCCGAGGTGTTCGCCGAGAACCACGCCGCCTACGCCGGCAAGATCGCCGGGATCGCCGGCTTCTCCGCCGACACGCTCAACGAGGGGCTCTTCGACCAATTCGAATCGACGTTCGCCACGAGCGACGTCGACGCGTTCGCCGAGGCCGCCAACAGCCTCGAGAACACCGCCACGGCGACCCACACGTCGCTGATGCCGGACTACGAATCCGTCAACGCCAGGGAACTCACCGCATCGATCCTCGTCGTCGAGGCGCGCATGGCGACTGTGCTGAGCAATCTCGGCGACCTCGCCTCGAGTCTCAACCAGGTGTTCGAACCGGAAGCCGAACCGCTCGACCTGACTTCGGGAGTGACGTCATGACCCGCCGGACAGCCCATGACGGCGTGTCGCGCTACGGCCGCCGCGACGCGCTCAAGCTCGGGGGACTCACGCTCTCGGCTGCGGCACTGGTCGCTGCCTGTGGAGATGATCGCACCGGCGACGATGCACCCGGACGAGTGGGGTACGCGCCGCCGATCACCGAGCCCCCGGACTACCCGATCGACGATGCCGTGCTCCTGCGTACCGCTTCGTCGCTGGAACTCACGCTCGTGTTGGTCTACGAGATGATCCTCGACGCCGGCGTGCTCGAAGGTGACCAGGTCGTCCTCGTCGAACGGTTGATCGAGGACCATCGCACCGTCGCCGACGAGATGGGCGAACTGACCGAGTCCGTCGGCGGTGTGGCCTGGGACTGCACCAACCCCTGGTACATGAACCGGTTGGTCGAGCCGCTCGTCGCCGCGATCCTGGGCAGCGACGACCCCATCCGCGACATCCTCAACAGTGCCGTGGCGTTGGAGAACATCGCCGCTTCCACGCACCAGACGCTCACGATCGAGCTCACCGACGAAGATGCGTCGGCGGCGACGATCCGGGCGGCCACCCTCGAATCCCGCCACGCCGCGTTCATCGTCGCTTCGTCACGCGGCATCGACGGCTACGTCAGCCCGACGATCGGCGGGAACGGCGTGCAGAGCGACGCCCAGGGCATTCCCTTCCAGTTCGCCATCACCAGCCGATTCGGATCGACCGGTCAGATCGAACTCGTCGTCGGCGCTCCCAACGAGAACGGTGTCCGCGAGACCTTCATCCTGCAGACACCGTCACTGAACGCCCTGATCTACAACGAACTCGAACCCACCTGCTGAGTCGTTCTCGCAACGATCGGTGCGCCCCAGTGCCGGAAACCGGCACGGCTCGCGCACGATTCGCCGGATCAGGCGTTGCGGGCGGTGTACAACCACCCGGCAGCGCCGATCGAGACCCCGGCTCCCTCCGCGTCGTGGCCGGCGAGCGTCGCGCTCACCGCTGCTACCGCTTCGGCTCGGGTGTCGTCGTCCAGCCTCCCGAGGAGGCCGCGCACGATGCCCATCCCGAGGAGGAACGCGACGGAGTCGTCGAACGTGGCGCCTCCGGCGATCAAGATGTCCGGGGTGATCGGCTCGACCTCGAACTCCGTGAATCCGGCCGAGGCGAGCAACCCTGCCACCTCGTCGGGATCCTTGTGGGCGAACATGCCTGGCCCACCCGCCATGCCGCCGAGCGTCGGGAGTTCGACATGCCGCGCCACCGCATCGCCAACGACACGGACCCATTCGTTTGCGCCCAGGCCCTGCCAGGTGACGAAACAGATCCGACCACCGGGGACGAGGCTGCGTCGAAGGTTGCTGAATGCCCGCACCGGATCGTCGAAGAACATCAGGCCGAATTGGCTGATGATCACATCGACGGAGCCCACGGGAAACGAATACGTCTCCGCGTCGGCCAAGAGGAAGTCGACATTGTCCACCGACTGCTCGCGGGCCCGGTCGCGGGCGATCGCGATGAGCGGATTCGAGATGTCGACCCCGGTCGCCGAGCGGGCCCGGCGTGCGGCCGCCAGCGTCGTGACGCCGCAGCCGCATCCGATGTCGAGCACCGCGTGTCCCGGCTGGATGTCGGCTCGGGAGATCAACGCGTCGGCGAACGGCTGGAGTTGGCGGTCGTAGCGGTCGGCGTGGTCGACGTAGTGCACCGACTCGCCGCCGTTCCAGGCCTCGACCTGCCCCTGGTTGACCCCCATCAACGCCCCTTCGCGGTTTCGTCAGCCGCGGTATCACCGTAGCCGCTCGACACCGCCACCCGTGTCGCCCCGTAGACTCGGTTCGGCAATGGTGAGGTGGCCGGGTGACCGCGGCGGTGCGTGCTGCACCGCCGAGGAAAGTCGGGACTCCACAGGGCAGGGTGCTGGCGAGAGCCAGGTCGGGGCGACCTGACGGACAAGTGCAACAGAGAGAGACCGCCGATGGACCGGCTCGCTTCGGCGGATCGGTCACAGGTGAGGGTGAAACGGTGCGGTAAGAGCGCACCAGCGGCGACGGTGACGTCGTCGGCTCGGTAAACCCCACCCGGAGCAAGGCCGAGCAGAGGACACGAACGGCCCGTTCGTCCGCCACGCCGACAGGCGCGACGGACACCCTCGGGTAGGCCGCACAGATGGATGGTCACCGGGTGCGTGCACCCACAGAATCCCGCTTACAGGCCACCTCACCATTGCCACCCCACTGAGCAAGCCCTGCGATGAGCGAACCGTGCGTATGCGGTCGCGTCGCTCATCGCAGGACCGACGCGGTCTGCAGCGATGAGCCAGACCGCCGGATCCGGTCGGTTCGCTCATCGCACGCCGATGGGGTGCGCGCGCGGAGGATTCCGACATCGAGTCCGATCCGTCACGGCAGTCGGAACCCCGACTAGGTTGCGAGGCGACATGGGGGTGTCATCCAACGGCTTTGGAGCCACGCAACTTCAACGGGTCGCTTGGCAGCTCGCTCCCGCCGCCGGGCTGGTCGCCGTCCAGCTGATCTTCTTCGGCATGCCGGCCGGCGCCTGGGCACGCGGCGTCATCCTCGGCCTGCTCACCGCCCTGCTCGCAATGGGCATGGCGCTCGTGTACCGGGCGAACCGGGTGATCAACTTCGCCCAGGCCGACCTCGGATTCGTACCGACGTCGCTGGCGGTCGGGCTGATCGTCTTCTCCGGCCTTCCCTACCTGTTCGGGTTCGGCGTCGGGCTCGTCGCCGCCGTCGCCTTGGGCGCGATCGTCGAGTTGGCCTTCGTCCGTCGATTCGCGAGGGCATCGCGACTCGTCCTCACCGTCGCGACGATCGGGATCACGCAGCTGCTCGCCGTTCTGGCGTTGCTGGTCCCACAGATGTGGGACGAGAGCGCCGCCTCGCAGCGCATCCCGCCGCCCGTCGACTGGAAGCTCACGATCGGCACGTTCATCCTCTCGGCCAACGACCTGATCGCACTGATCGTCGCCCCGCTCGCCATGATCGCCGTCGCGATCTTCCTCGGTACCACCCGACTCGGCACCGCCATCCGCGGCTCCGCAGAGCGCAGTGAACGGGCGCTCATGCTCGGCATCCCCGTTGCGTGGCTCTCCACGCTGGTGTGGGCGATCGCCGCAGCCCTGTCGTTCCTCGCCCTCTTCCTCCGCGCCGGCATCCTCGGCGTTCCGCTCGGCGCGGCGCTCAGCCTCTCGACGCTCGTGCTGGCCCTCGCAGCACTCGTGATCGGCCGCCTCCGTCACCTGCCGACGGTCGCGACCACCACGGTCGCGCTCGGGGTGTTGGAGTACGGCGTCGCCTGGAACGCGAGCAGCCCGCTGCTGGTCACACCGATCGTCGGCGCTGCGGTCCTCGTGGCGCTCCTGCTGCAGCGCCGCCAACATGGGCGTGCCGACCGTGACGAGGCCGCAGCCTGGCGGCTCGCCGACGAGGTCCGCCCGCTCCAACCCTGGGTCACCCGGCTGCCGCTCGTTCGCCTCCTGCGCTGGGGCACGGCGACGCTGATCGTCGTCGGACTCGCATTGATCCCCTTGCTGTTGCGGACCGACCAGATCATCAAGGCCACCGCGGTCGTCGTGTTCGCCGTGATCGGCCTCTCACTCGTCGTTCTCTCCGGGTGGGCCGGACAGATCTCGCTCGGCCAGATGGCGTTCGTGGCGATCGGCGCTGCAGTGAGCGGCAAGTGCACCATCACGTGGAACGTCGACATGTCACTGGCACTGGTGCTCGGAGGCGTCGGCGGAGCGGTGGCCGCCCTGGTCGTCGGTCTGCCCGCGCTACGGCTGCGCGGGCTCTACCTCGCGGTCACGACGCTGGTCTTCGCGTTGGCGGTGAACTCGTGGTTGCTCAACCGCCAGTTCTTCGGGTGGGTCCCGCAGGAGCGGATCGAGCGGCTCCCCCTGTTCGGACGGATCGACGTGTCGACACCGACTCGCTTCTACGTGTACACGCTGGTCGTGCTCGCACTGGTCTACCTGGGGCTGCGAGGTGTACGTCACAGCCGTACCGGACGGGCGATCGTCGCCCTGCGCGAGAACGAACTGGCGGCTCAAGCGTTCTCGGTGTCGCCGGTTCCCGTGAAGCTGACGGCGTTCATCACCTCGGGCTTCGTCGCTGGCATCGCTGGAGGGCTCTTCGTGCACCTCAGCCAGAGCTTCGACCTCGCCAGCTATGGGGCAGATGTCAGCCTCGAGGTGTTCACTGCGGCCGTCGTCGGTGGTCTCGGCGCCCTCTTCGGCGGCGTGCTCGGCGCCGTGTTCCTCAAGGGCAGCGAGTGGTTCATCACCTCACCCGAGTGGCGGCTGCTGTCGTCCGCGGTGGGCGTGCTGATCGTGTTGCTGATCATCCCGGGAGGGCTGGCCAGCCTCGTGATCAAGACCCGCGATTGGTATGTCGGGGTGGTTCTGCGACGAAGGGGAATCGACCCGGGCGCAGCGGTGATGCCACCGACGTCCGAACGAATCGCCGTCCAGACGCCGGACACCCCCACCGGCGACGTGGTGTTCGCTCGTTCGAACGGCGCAGGTCCGAGAGGTCCCACGCCGGACGACGACCTGGCGACCGCCGAACGGAGCGCGACGTGACCGCCCCCGACCAATCCGCACCCCTGGTCAAGCGGTTCGCCTATGGCGTGCGCCACCCGAAGCAGTGGATGACCGACCTGTGCGGCGGCGAGGCGGCATTCCCCCTGATCGTCCTGTTCGGGCTCAACGCGGTGGACGAACTCGATCGGACCGCGTTCGGCATCCTGCTGCCCGAGATCCGCGATTCGTTCGACATCAACATCTCCACCGCGCTGTCGATCGTCGCACTGTCGTCGATCGCAGCGTTGGCGCTGCAGGTGCCGATCGCCCAGTACGCCGACAAGTCCAAGCGGATCCCGCTCGTCGTCGGCGGCGCCCTCATGTGGGCGATGTTCTCGGGCATGACGGGCCTGGCCACCGGGCTCATTCTGCTGACGATCGCCCGCTCGGGGTCGGCACTCGGCAAAGCGGTGATCGACCCGACACACAACTCGCTGATCGCCGACTACTACCCGATCGAGACGCGTTCTCGCGTGTACAGCTTCCACCGCGCCGCGAATGCCGTCGGCGCCTTCGTCGGCCCGTTGAGCGCCGGCATGCTGGCGTACTACTTCGACTGGCGGGTGCCGTTCCTGGTCTTCGTGTTTCCCACGGTGATCTTCGCGATGCTCGCCCTGCGGATGAAGGAACCGGTCCGTGGTCGCTGGGAACGCCAAGCGACCGGCGCGTCACAGGACATCATCGACACCGAGGAGGAGTCGCCGTCGTTCGCCGAGAGCTGGCGCACCGCGCACAAGGTGAAGGCACTCGAGCGCATCTGGTGGAGCCTGCCGTTCCTCGCGACATCGCTGATCGGCTTCGTCACCCTGGCAGCGTTGCTCTACGAGCAGAAGTTCAACCTCGACGAGCGTGCCCGCGGTGTCGCAGCGGCCGTTGCGGAACCGTTCGCGCTCGTCGGCCTGGTGATCGGTGCGCGCATCGCCACGCGACGGTTCGTCGGCAACGTCAAGGGACTGATCAGGTTCGTCGCCTCGGTGGCGCTGTTGACCTCGTTCGCCTCCGCCGGGTTCGCGTTCGCCCCCAACGTGTACGTCGCGGTCGCTCTCAACTGTGTGATCTCGGCATCGTTGGCCATCATCGGGCCAGGTGTGCTCGCCGCTCTCTCGCTGGCCATCCCGCCACGGGCACGTGCCACGGGCTTCGCGATCGGGTCGCTGTGGGTCATTCCCGGGCTCTTCGTCCTGCCGGTGATCGGATGGATCGCCGACAACTGGTCCATCGAGATCGGCATGCTCGTCATGATTCCGATGTTCATCATCGGGAGCCTGATGCTACGCAGCGTCGCCGACGTGATCGACGCCGACATCGCCCAGGTGTGGCAGTCGGCCGCTGCCCGCTCCGAGGTGCTCTACGACCGCCGCCAGGGACACACGAGTCTGTTGCTGCTCAAGGGTGTCGAGGCGGGCTACGACAACCGCACCGTGCTCCACGGCATCGACCTGCGGCTGGATGAGGGCGAGGTGGTGGCACTGCTCGGCACCAACGGCGCCGGCAAGTCGACTCTGTTGAAGTCGATCTCGGGCATCGTCGAAGCGGACCGCGGGGCGATCGTGCTCGACGGACGCGACATCACCCACGCCCCACCCAACGAGATCGCTGCGCTCGGCATCGTGCAGATGCCGGGCGGACAGGGCGTGTTCGGTTCGCTGACGGTCAAGGAGAACCTGGAGTTGGCCGGTTGGACCAACCGCCGCGACCCGGCGGGAGTCGAAGCGGCCACCGCCGAGGTGCTGGCGATGTTCCCCGTACTCGCTGACCGCCTCGATTCGCCGGCCGCGAACATGTCTGGCGGACAGCAGCAGATGCTGGCGTTGGCGATGAGCTTCGTGATGCGCCCGAAGGTCCTGCTGATCGACGAGCTGTCGCTCGGACTGGCTCCCGTGGTGGTCGGCCAACTCCTGCCGATCGTGCGCCGGATGGCCGACGACGGGGTCACCGTCGTGCTGGTCGAGCAGAGCGTCAACGTCGCCTTGACAGTCGCCGAGCGGGCCTACTTCATGGAGCGTGGCACGATTCGCTTCGACGGGCCGACAGCGGAACTGCTCGAGCGGCCCGACCTGCTTCGATCGGTGTTCCTCTCCGCCGCCCACGCAGACGGTGACACCGACGATGCAGGAGGAGATCCGTCGATCGGTCCTCTCGATCAGGCCGTCATCGACCGGAGCGAAGCACCGGTGCTGTCGGTCACCGAGTTGTCGGTGACGTTCGGCGGGATTCGCGCGGTCAACGATGCTTCGTTCGACGTGTGGCCCCGCGAGATCGTCGGGGTGATCGGTCCGAACGGTGCGGGCAAGACCACCGTGTTCGACCTGATCTCCGGATTCACCCCCCTCGACGCGGGCCAGATCGTCCTGAACGGCCGCAACATCACCGCGTTGAGCTCTGCGGGCCGGGCCGCCATGGGACTGGGGCGTTCGTTCCAGGACGCCCGCCTGTTCCCCGAGTTGACCGTGGCCGAGACGCTCGCCGTCGCGCAGGAGCGGTTCGTCGGCAGCCGCAGCATTCTGGTTGCCGCGCTCCACCTGCCGATGGTGGTCGACTCCGAGCAGCACGTGGCCAGACGCGTCGACGAGCTCATCGAGCTGATGGGGCTCGGCGACTATCGCGACAAGTTCGTACGGGAGCTGTCCACCGGCACCCGACGTGTCGTCGACCTGGCGTGCCTCGTTGCACACCGGCCGGCGGTGATCCTGTTGGACGAACCCACCTCGGGTATCGCCCAACGCGAGGTGGAAGCGCTGGCGCCGGTGATCCGACGGCTGCGCGACGAGATGGGCGCGAGCCTGGTCATCGTCGAACACGACATCCCGTTCGTGTCCGGCGTGTCCGACCGGCTGCTCGCACTCGAACAGGGTCGGGTCATCGCGACCGGACCGCCAGCGGACGTTCTGGCCCATCCAGACGTCATCGAGTCATACCTCGGCACTTCCAGTGCCGCGATCACCCGATCAGGGGGAACGGAGTAGATGATGCAACCAGCACAGGCCGAGGGCGGGGGCTCCTCGTCGAACAACCTCAAGAAGTGGGGGCCGATCGGAGCGATCGTCCTCGTCATCGCTGCGGTCGCCGGCATCGTGCTGGTCACGGGGGGTGACGACGACGACGGCGACGCCGGGGCGGACACGACCACGGCGGTGACCGAAGCACCGGATGCCACCGAGGCACCGGATGCCACCGAGGCACCGCAGGAAACGACGCCGGAGGACACCGAGCCCGACGGCGGTGGAGGCGGTGAGATCACGTATCCGCTGTCGTTCAGCCAGGCCCAGGAGCAGGGCATCGACGTGGCGTGGGACGAACGCTGTGACCCCGAGACGGGGAACCTGGCCATCAAGTGGTTCTTCGCTCCCGAATGCTACGCGCCGTTCGAGGGGGACAACGGCGGCGAGACGGCCCGCGGCGTCACCGCCGACACGATCAAGGTCGTGCAGTACCAAGGCCCCGACAACGACCCGATCATCAGCTACCTGGCCGACGCCGTCAGCGTCGATGACACCAACGCCGAGTCACAACAGACGGCCAACGACATGCTCGGCATGTTCGAGCAGTTCTACGAGTTGTACGGTCGCACCATCGAACTCGAGTTCTACGAGAGCACCGGCCTCGCGAACGACGAGGTCACCGCCCGTGCCGACGCCGTGCGAATCGCAGAGGACTACGAGCCGTTCGTCGTGCTGGGTGGCCCTGCGCTGACCAACGCGTTCGCCGACGAGCTCGCCGCTCGTGACGTGATGTGCGTCGCCTGCACTCCCGGTCAGCCGCCCGAGTGGTACGCGGAGCGTGACCCGAACGTCTACAGCCTGGCGATCAGCGCCGCCCAGGCACGAGCCCACGCCACCGAGTTCATCTCGAAGCAGCTGGTCGGCGGCAACGCCGAGTTCGCCGGCGACGAGGCGTTCCAGGCAGCACCCCGTTCGTTCGGGCACGTCTGGATCTCGTCGAGCCCGGAATCGCCGGCGATCGCGGCAGCATTCGAAGCCGACCTCGCCGAAGGCGGCGCCACCGTCGTCGAGTCGTTGCCCTACGAGCTCAACCCGGCCACGATCCAGGCGCAGGCCTCACAGATCATCGCCAAGCTGAAGTCGTCGGGCGTCAGCACGGTGATTCTCGTCGCCGACGGCGTCGCCCCGCGCGACCTGACGAAGGAGGCAACCGCCCAGGAGTACTTCCCGGAGTGGATCGTCGCCGCACCGTCCCTCTCCGACCTCACGGCCTTCGGTCGTACGTACGACCAGACGCAATGGGCTCACGCCGTGGCCATCCGAGCGGACACCGCGGTTCCGGTGACGCCCGAGATCTCCGGCTTCTACGGGTTGTACGAGTGGTTCATGGGTGCCGAGCCTCCAGCGAAGGACACGATCACGTTGCTGATTTCGCCCTACACGTTCCTGGCGGCCAACCTGCAAGCAGTCGGCCCGAACCTCACACCCGAGACGTTCCGGGACGCGCTGTTCGCCGGTGGTGGCACGACACCGGCGCTCACCGAGCCGTTGTTGACCTACGGCGACAAGGGCATCTGGCCCGACACCGACTACAACGGGATCGATGACGCCACCCTCGTGTGGTGGGATCCCACCGCAGTCGGGCCCGACGAGATCCGCAAGGAGGGCACCGGCATGTGGGCCTTCGTCGACGGTGGCAAGCGCTACCTGCCCGGCGAGTGGCCGACGGAGAACAAGCTGTTCGATCCCGAGGGGGCGGTGACGATCTACGAGGTCCCGCCGCCGGAGGAGACTCCCCCCGACTATCCCAGTCCCGCCGGCTGATCCACACTTCTCGTGAACGAGGTGCGCCCCAGGTGCGCACCTCGTTCACGAGTTCGGGAGCGGGGCCGTCTCGTTGAAGGTCTGGAGCACCGGCCGGTCCCCGCGGAAGACGATCCGACACACCGCGGCCTGGTCGAGATGGCAGTTGAACGAGATGCCGATGCCTGTCCCCAACGCCCAGGCCACGGCCGACTTCATCGGCGACACGTGGCTCACGACGACGACGTTCTCGCTGGACGCGCGTTCGACCAGTTCATCGCAGGCTGCGCGTACCCGCACGTCGAGCGCCGCCAGCGATTCACCCCCCGCCGGCGTGAAGTCGGCATCATCCCTCCAGCGCAGCCACACCTCCGACGGCACCTCGGTGTGTGCGGTCCCCTCGTACTCGCCGTACGACAGCTCGATCCAGCGCTCGTCGGTCTCGACGGGCAGACCGAACGCCTCGGCGGTCTGCTGCGCCCGCCGCAACGGGCTCGCCACCACTGCGTCGATCTCACACGACCGCCGGACGTACGCCGCAACCGCGGCGGCCTGGACCCGGCCCAAGTCGTCGAGATCCTGATCGAGGCGTCCCTGCAACAGGCCGGCGGCATTCGCCGGCGTTCGACCGTGGCGCACGAGGATCAGCACCGTCGAAGTGTCCCACAGGCGCCCCCGTTCAGCTCGGCTCAGCCGAGGCGTTCCGGAACCGCGTCGAGCTGACCGTTTCGCAGGAACTCGGCGCGGCGTCTGCGATCGCCGAGGCCGTTGCGGCGCCACAGCCAGACGCAGATCGCCAGGCCGATCACCTCGAACAGCAGGCTCAACCCGCCTCGATCGACAATCGGCAACGAGTCGTCATCGAAGGACAGGCCGAAGAACGGCCACCAGAAGACCTCGGTGTTGTTCCACGCCCCGTCGAACACCAGGTGCAAGATCATCCCGATCGGCAACCCCAGCAGAAGCTTGCGAATCGGCTTGCGACCCGACGTGGCAATCATCAAACCCGCGAGCAGCGCGATGCTGACGGTCACGCTGTGGAGCGCTCGACTACCGCCGAACACCCCGTCGGAGATCGGCAACACCGACCCGACGATCAGCAGGCGGTAGTCGAAACGCGGGTCACGAAAGACGAATCCGACGGTCACGATCGACGTGCCGATGAACCAGAAGAACACGGTGGTCGTTCTTCGAGTCAGACGATGAGGAGGCGACCGCAGTCGGGACAGTCGGTGACGCCGGTGGCAGCCGCCTCGTCCTTCACCGTGTCGATCTCGGCGGCCGACAGCTCGAGGTGGCAGCCCTGGCACTGCTTGCCCACCAGAGGTGCGACCGCGACACCGAGCGCGGCGCGCTTGCGGTCGTAGGTCGACAGGATCGCGTCGGACAGTTGAGCGCGCAGCTCGACCCGTCGGTCGGTCAGCACGGCGAGTTCGCCCTCGATGTCACCGACCTCCTCGGCGAGCGCATCGTCGGCGAGACGCTGACGGTTGCGTAGCGGCTCCTCGCCAACGAGGAGCGCTGCCAGTTCGTCGTCTCGCAGCGCCTGCTCCTCGAGCGACTCCATCTCGAGCAGGTCCAGTTCGTCGATCTGCCCGTTGAGCGTGTCCATCTCGTGCATCAGCGCCTCAGCTTCACGCGGTGCGATGACGGTCTTCATCTGCTGTTCGAGTCGTTGACGGTGAGCGAGCAGGTCGGCTCCACGCTGTTCGGCCTGCTCGATCGAGGCACCCAGCTCGTCGATCCGAGCGCGCAACGTTGCCCGCTGCTGTTCCCAGGCGCGCATCGCCGCCGTAGCGCTGGCGAGATCGTCGTGCAGCGGGGAATGCTCTCGGCGGTGGGCAAGCTGATCGGCCTGGGTGTCGACGGCTTGGAGGGCCAGCAGCAGTTCAGGAATGGTTGGTGCGCTCGGTGCGGTGTCCGCCGTCTCAGTCATCGAGGATCAGTGTGCCACCTCTGCACGGTCCCAGCTGATCCGATGCCGGCACCGACGGCAACGGCGCCAGCGGATCGAGGTTGTCGGGGGCGATGGTCGTGCCCACCTGCACGGACTCGTAGACCGGCACGGTCGCCGGCGGGACCGTCTCGACGGGCTCGACGGGCTCGGCGCCTGGCTCGACCGGTGGCACCGTCGTGGTCGGTGCGTTCGGGTCGATCGGCGCCGGTGCGCTGCCGACCACTCGCAGGACGCACTCGTTGCCGGGAAGGTACAGCCGGGCGTTGGGGCGTGCGGGCGGTGCGGGTCGTTCCCAGTCCGCCGGGGCGATGAAGGTGTGCGCCGGCTGCATGAACGCCTTCCAGATCTCCGCCGGGAAGTGCCCACCCTGCACCCGGGGATAGCCGCGTGCGATGAATTCGGGGATCCCCCGTGGGTTCTGTTCGCTCGACCGCATCGGCGTGTATGCCTTCGGGTCGCCGACCCAGACGGCGGTCGACAGCGACCTGGTGCCGCCGACGAACCACGCGTTGGTGTTGTCCTCCTGGGTGCCGGTCTTGCCGAACGCCGGGCGACGATCGTCGAACGCTGCCCGTCGGCCCGTCCCGCCCCCGTAGATCGGGCCCTTCATGATCTCGACCGTTGCGAGCGCCGCATTGCGATCGAGGACCTGGGTGCCGGGGTCGAGGTGGGTGTAGAGCCGCTCACCCGCTGCGGTGTCGATGAAGTCGACGTAGTAGGGGTCGTGGTGCGTGCCCTCGTTGGCCAGGGTCTGCACACCTGCGGCCATGTCGAGCGGTGACATCTCGTTCGCACCGGTTGCGAAGCTGACGAACGGATCGATGGGACGGCGCTCGCTGGCCGGCTGCTCCTTGTAGAGGTACGGGGAGCGCGCCATCCGGTACGTCGTGTCGACGACACGGTTCAAGCCGACGATCTGCGACAACCGCACGAACGCACAGTTGATCGACTTGGTGGTGTGAGACTGCAGCGTGTTGACGCCGTTGCCGACCGCGTCGACGACGAAGGGCGGCTGGTCGGGAACGGCGAACGTGCAGGGATCGGTGCCGTCGATGAGGTCGTTCTGTTGAGCACCGGCCTGGACGGCGGAGGCCAGGATGAACATCTTGATGCTCGAGCCGGTCTGACGCGGCGACAGCGCCATGTTGACCTCGCGTTCGTTGGGCACGAATCCGCGACCGCCCACCATCGCCCGGATGGCTCCGGACGTGGAATCGAGCGACACGATGGATGCGTCGAAACCCTGCGGCGTGTCGGGCAGCACCGCGCGTGCCTGCTCCGCAAGCGCCTGCAGGGTGGCATCGAGCGTGGTGTGGATCCGCAACCCGCCGCGGAACAACTGGTTGTAGCGCTCCTGGTAGGTGTCGCCGAGGATGTCGGACCTGTTGAGCAGGTAGTCGCGCAGGGCCTCGGTGAAGTACGACCGAGCGAACGAGCGCTCGGGGATCGTCTGCACCCGCGACGGCAGCACGAAGTCCTCGGCGAGCTGCTCCGCTTCGATCTCGGTGAGGATCTCTTCGTCGACCAGGCGTTCGAGCACCTGCAACCAACGGGCGCGGCTGCGCTCGGGCTCGTTGATCGGGTCGAATCCCGACGGCGAGCGCACCAGACCAGCGAGGAACGCAGCTTCGATGAACGTCACGTCGTCAGCGGTCTTGCCGAAGTACGTCTCGGCTGCTGCCTCGATGCCGTAGGCGTTGTTGCCGAAGAACACCGTGTTGAGGTAGCGGGCCAGGATGTCCTCCTTGGACATCTGCTTCTCCAGCATCCACGCGTAGTGCATCTGCAGCAGCTTGTAGCGACCATCGCGTTCGAGTCCGGCGAGGAAGTCGTTCTTCACCACCTGCATCGTGATCGTCGACGCACCCTGCTGCGGCGAATCGGATGCGAAGTTCGACAGCGTGGCACGCACGAGACTTCGCAGGTTGATCCCATCGTGGCTGAAGAACTCCTTGTCCTCGACCACCAGGAACGCATCGATGACCGGCTGAGGGATGTCCTCGAAGGCGATCGGTTGAGAGTTCTCGAGTTCGTAGAACGCGATCTCCTGGCCGTTGACGTCGTAGACGTACGTGCGTTGGGCCAGCGCCTCGAACTCGGGCAGGACCACCGGGAGTTCCTCGTGAGCGTTGGCAGTCGACCAGACCCGCGGCGCAATGCCGACCACGGTGGCGGTGAGCAGCAGCGCACCGGCCGCCACGATCAGCAGCAGTCGAGGAATGAAACCGACGAAACGCACAGTGACCACGACGATACTGGTGGTGGCGGCGGCAGTGTCGGCAGGCTGGCCGCTCGCCGATACCGTCGCCGGAGATGCAACGCCGTCCCGAAGTCGTGCTCTGGGGCGCCGGCATGGTTGCGGGCGTCCACGCGGCCGCGTGCGAGTCGCTCGAATGGCGTGTCGCCGCGGTCGCTTCGCGTACCACGGCGCGAGCAGCCGAGCTCGCACGAACCGTCAAGGCCACTGCCACCACGTTCGACGAGTTGCTCACCACGGGACACGGCGACATCGCCATCGTCGCCACTCCCCCTGCTGCACACGTCGACGCGACGATCGCGCTCCTCGAAGCGGGGTATCACGTCGTGGTCGAGGCACCACTGGCGTGCACTCTCGCTGACGCCGACCGGCTGATCGAGACGGAGGAACGGGTCGGACGGCCGGTGCTCTACTCCGAGCACCTCGCCGCGGCGCCCACCGTCGACGGCCTCCTCGTGCGTGTCGACGGCATCGGAGCGCTCACCCATCTGTCTGCTCGCGCCTCCCAGCCGCCACCGTCGTGGCGACCCGAGGACGGCATCGACGCTCACTGGGGCGGCGGGGCGCTCTTCGATCTCGGGGTCCATCCAGTCGGGCTCACCCTACGCACGGCGGCCGAGTCGGGAGCCGGCCGACCGGTATCGCTGAGCGCCGTCATCGTCGACGCCGGGACCCGACACGAACACGGAACGATCAGACTGCGATTCGAGTCCGGCCTGGTCGCCACGGTCGCCGCAAGCTGGCGACCGGGATCAGCACCGGACTGGGACCTCCAAGCATCGAGCGCGAGTGCGGTCCTGCGTGCCGAGCTCTACCCCTCCCCCACGCTCGAACACAACGGCAACCCCGTGTCGATCGGTGCCCCGATCCGGGCGAACGGTCCGTCGCTGGTCGACGACTACGGGTACGCCCCGCAACTCAAGCGCTTCTGGACGAACATCCGAACCGGGCGTCCCGTCCCTGCCACCTCGCGTCTGGGTCGGCAGGTGCTCGACGTGATCTGCGCGGCCCACTGGTCGGCCGGCCGAGACGCCGTCGACGTACCGCTCCCCTTCGCCGGACCGAGGGACCGGACACCCGCCGAACTCCTCGAAATCTAACGATTGGTGTCAGACACCAATCGTTACATCTCAGCTGTGCGAGAGGTCGCGGCCCTTCTCGATCACGACCACGCCTTCGTCGCTGACGGTGAACCGCTCACGGTCGGCGTCGAGTTCGAGACCGACGCGAGCCCAGTCGGGAACGATCACGTTCTTGTCGACGATGCAGCGATGCAGCCGCACTCCCGCCCCGATTCGCACGTCGGGAAAGATGATCGAGTCGGTGACGTGGGCGTCGTGGTCGATGTAGGCACCCGGCCCGACGATCGAACGCTCGACGTGCGAGCCCGAGATGATCGAGCCCTGACACAGCAAGCTGCCATCGACGAACGACGGTTCACCGCCGCGGCCCCGTGACACCTTGGCGGGCGGTAGCGCCCGCCGCGTCGTGTAGACCGGCCAGCGTTCGTTGTAGAGGTTGAAGATCGGCACCGGAGCGATCAGGTCCATGTTGGCGTGGAAGAACGAGTCGAGCGTGCCGACGTCGCGCCAGTACCCCTTCTCGCGTTCGTCCTGGCCGGGGATCACGTTCTCGGAGAAGTCGTAGACGCGCGCGACGCCGGCCTCGGTGAGCGCCGGGATCACATGGCTTCCGAGATCGGTGTACTGGTTCTCGCGGGGCGTGACGACGTCGATCAGGGTCTCGGTGTCGAACACGTAGTTGCCCATGCTCGCAAGACACATCTGGTCGTTGCCGGGCATCGTCGGCGGGTCGGGGACCTTCTCGTGGAACGCGAGGATCTTGCCCTCGTCGTCGACCTCGATCACGCCGAAGTCGGTCGCCTCGTGTTTCGGAACCGGGATTGCCGCCACCGTGACACCGGCACCGGACTCGCGGTGTTCCTCGACCATCTGGCGGGGGTCCATCCGATAGATGTGGTCGGCACCGAACACCGCGACGATGTCGGGCGACTCGTCGGAGATCAGGTTGAGGTTCTGATAGATCGCGTCGGCGGAACCCTGGAACCAGTACGGGCCCCGCCGCATCTGGGCCGGCACCGGCGTGACGTAGTTGTCGAGCATCGCCGAGAACCGCCAGGTCTGGGAGATGTGACGGTCGAGGCTGTGGCTCTTGTACTGGGTGAGCACGACGATCTTGAGATAGCCGGCGTTGGCGAAGTTCGAGAGCGCGAAGTCGATCAGTCGGTAGGTGCCGGCGAACGGAACCGCCGGTTTGGCCCGGTCGTTCGTCAGCGGCTGGAGACGCTTGCCCTCACCTCCGGCCAGCACGATCACGAGCACCTTCGGGTCGACTGCCATCGGCTCCCACGGTACACAGGCGGCGAGGTCAGCGAGGCGACGGCGCGGGCAGTTTCCGCCCGTTCACGTCGAGTTCGCCGGCGAGTTCACCGCGCACGCTCCCTGCGCACTTCGCGGTAGAGAGCGACGTACTGACGGGCGGGCTCACGCCACGACCAGTCGATGGCCATGATGCGTCGTTGGATCGCCGATCGGCGGCGCCGATCGCGTATGCGGCGTTCGGCGCGGAACAGGGCAGCCAGCAGATCCTCGCTCGCCGTTCGTCCGGCGACGAATCCGGTGCCGGCGCGGTGCAGGTCCGCGTCGGTGACGGTGTCGACGAGCCCACCGACGGCGGTGACGACCGGGATCGAGCCGTAGCGCATCGCCTGCATCTGGGTGAGGCCGCACGGCTCGAACCGACTGGGCATCAGGTACAGGTCGGACCCCGCGAACATGAGGTGCGACAGCGATTCGTCGTAGCCGTCCACGAACGCCAGGCAGTCGGGATGACGGGCCACGAGTTCATGCAGGTGGGCGGAGAGAACGGCATCACCGGAGCCGAGGATCGCCACGCGCATCGGGATCTGCGCGAGCAGCGGAACCAGCGGGGCCAGGAGGTCGATCCCCTTCTGATGCGTCAGACGGGTCACCACGGCGCCGAGAGCGACGCCGTCGTGGGGAAACCCCACACGCTCAAGCAACGCTGCGCGGTTGACGCCGCGGGCATCGATGGACGCCGCGTCGTACGGCGCAGCGATCAACGCGTCGTTTGCCGGGTCCCACACGACGGTGTCGATCCCGTTGAGGATGCCGATCAGGTCGTCGGCCCGGGTGCGCAGCGGCCCGTCGAGACCGAAGCCACCCTCCGGGGTGACGATCTCGGTGGCGTAGTGCGGCGAGACGGCCACGATCCGATCGGCGAGCGCCAACGCCCCCGACAGCGGGTTCACTCCGCCCCACCATTCGTAGTGGGAGGCGCGAGGCCCGATCAGATCGAGCCATGATGCTCCGGTGACACCCTGATACGCCAGGTTGTGGATCGACACCACCGTCGGCGGTGCGTCGGCGAGCCCGGCGAGCGTTGGGCCGGTGTGCCAATCGTTGAGGTGCAGCACGTCGGGAGGGTCGCGCTCGACGAAGGCGGCGACGGCACGGGAGAAACGGAAGAACCGTTCGCTGTTGTCGGGCCAGCCCTCGCCGTTGGCCTGCAGATACGGATGTGGACGCGCCATGCCGGGGACCGACACCAGGTGCAGCCGTCCCACCGCCGGGTGATGACCGGTCCGAACGCTCGCAGCGCCCACCCAGTCGGGGACGTCGAGTCGGATCGTGGTCTCGTCCACCAGCGACACGTCGCCGTAGTCGGGCATCACGAGGTCGAGATCGACACCGAGGAGGCGCAACTCGGTACCGAGGCCGGCGGCTGCCGCCGCGAGACCGCCGACGGTCGCCACCGGAGACAACTCGGCTGTGGCGAACACGACGCGCATGACGCCAGTGTGGCGCAGGGCAGGTCGGGATCAGGGTTTCCTCGCCCGCGCGGTTCGGATTGACTGAGATGGTGTCCGACACTGCGAACCTGGCCGACGTCCCCGGTGCCTCATCCGACGGCGGCGACGCCGTCGGTGACGACATCCGCTTGCTCGGTCGCCTGTTGGGCGACGCGATCGAGCAGACGGACGGACGGTCCGTCTATGAACTCGTCGAGCGAGTCCGCCAGGTCGCGGTGGACGCCCGCCGGTCCGGTCGCAGCGGCGTCGAGGACATTCGCTCCGCCCTTGCGCAGCACCCGCTCGACGAACAGATTCTCGTCCTGCGGGCGCTCGACTGGTTGTCGCTGCTCGCGAACACCGCCGAGGACGTCCACCTCGAACGTCGGCGACGGCGTCGTCGACACCGTGCCGACCCACCACGACCCGGCAGCCTCGACGCTGTCCTCACGCGCGTGGTCGACGCGGGCATCAGCGCCGACGATCTCGTCGCGACGGTGGCTTCGCTGCAGGTCAGCCCGGTGATCACGGCACACCCGACCGAGGTGCGGCGCAAGACCGTGCTGGAGGTGCTCGACGAGTTGAGCGACCTGCTCGAGGAACTCGATCTGCGGCGCGACGACCCCGCCGCCGTGACACGTGTCGAACACGAACTGTCGGTGTGCGTGCTGGTGCTGTGGCAGACCGCGCTCTTGCGGTTGTCCAAGCTGCGCGTCCAAGACGAGATCAACGAGGCGATCCGGTACTACGACACGAGCCTGTTCGACGTGATCCCGGCTCTGACGCGCGATCTGGCCGCCGGCGTCGCTGCGGTCGCCGACGGTAAACGCGTCGACACCTCGAGAGCGATCACAATGGGCTCGTGGATCGGGGGCGACCGAGATGGGAACCCGTTCGTGACCGCCGACGTCGTCCGCTATGCAACGGGGCGCCAGACCGAGACCGCACTCGCCCACCATCTCGCGGCGCTGTACCGCCTCTCACGTCGACTGTCGATGACCGATCGCCTGGTCGCTCCGAGCAGCGAGGTGACCACACTCGCCGCGGCGTCCGGGGACGACTCGCCCTTCCGCGCCGACGAGCCGTATCGGCGAGCGCTGCGCGGGATGCACGCGCGCCTGTATGCGTTTGCCCGCCAGGTGCTCGAGCCGGACGTCGACGTGCCCGGTCCGGCGCCGATCGGCGACAGCACGCCGTATGCGGGTCTCTCCGAACTGGTGGACGACCTCGATCACGTCATCGGCTCACTGCGCGGTCACGGCGCGGGGCCGATCGCTGAGGCACTGGTCGAACCCGTACGTCGAAGCGTCGAGATCTTTGGCGCGCATCTGTGTGGGCTCGACCTGCGGCAGAACTCCGCAGTCCACGAGGAGGTGCTCGCCGACCTGTTCGCGAGCGCTGGAGCCTGCGACGACTACGTCAGCCTCGCCGAGGGCGACCGTGTGGCGTTGTTGACCTCCGAGCTGCGCAACCCGAGACTGCTGCGACACCCCGGCGCCGAACTCGGTGCGCGCACCCGATCGGAACTGGCGATTCTCGAAGCGGCTGCCGACGCCGTGGCTCGCGTCGGGCGGCGGATCGTGCCGCACTACGTGATCTCGATGGCTCACGACCTGAGCGACGTGCTCGAGGTGGCGGTGCTGCTCAAGGAAGTCGGTTTGGCACACGGCGCCCACGGTGGACAGTCGGCCTCCTCCCAGCTCGACATCGTGCCACTGTTCGAAACGATCGACGACCTGCAGCGTTGCCCCGAAGTGCTGGACGCCATGTTGACCGACCCGGTGTACGGCGACATCGTTCGATCGCGAGGCAACCGCCAAGAGGTCATGGTCGGATACTCCGACTCGAACAAGGACGGCGGCTACCTCTGCTCACAGTGGAGCCTCTCGTCGGCGCAGGCCACGCTGGCCGATGTCGCTCGACGTTCGGGCGTGACGCTCCGCTTCTTCCACGGACGAGGTGGCACGGTCGGACGAGGCGGCGGCCCGGCCTACCAGGCGATCCTGGCGCTGCCGCCAGGCACGGTCGACGGAGCAATCCGGCTGACCGAGCAGGGTGAGATCGTCGCCGCCAAGTACTCGAACCGAGCGATGGCTCGCCGCAACCTGGAAACGCTGGTGTCCGCCACGCTCGAATCCACGCTGCTCCATGGCGTGCCGAGAGCGGACGCCGGCAGCCAGGACCTCGTCGACCCGCGTTACACCGATGCGATGGGCGAGGTCTCGTCGCATGCGTTCGACGCCTACCGGACGCTCGTCTACGGCGACGAACGATTCGTCGCCTTCTTCCGGGCGATCACGCCAACCAACGAGATCGCGACACTCAACGTCGGGAGCCGCCCGGCCTCCCGAACCACCTCGAATGCGATCGAGGACCTCCGCGCGATCCCGTGGGTGTTCGGCTGGACGCAATGCCGTCTGATGATCCCGGCGTGGTTCGGTGTCGGAAGCGCGGTCGAACGATTCGTGGAGGTCGACACGGCGAGCGGCGACGACCGGCTCACCCTGCTCGGCTCGATGTACAACGACTGGCCGTTCTTCCGAGCAGCGATCGACAACATGGGCATGGTGCTCGCGAAATCGGACATCGACATCGCCCGCCGCTACGCCGACGTCCTGGTCGAGGACGAAACGATGCGCTCGGACATCTTCGGTGCGATCGCCGACGAGCATGCCCGCACGCTCGCTTGGCACCGCCGGATCACGGGTGCGCCGTCGCCGTTGGCCGACAACCCGCTGCTGGCACGCAGCTTGCACAACCGCTATCCCTATCTCGACCCGTTGCACGTGATGCAGGTCGACCTGCTCCGGCGATTCCGTGACGGCGACGACGACGAACTGGTGATTCGAGGCATCCAGCTGTCGATCAACGCGATCGCCACCGGGCTGAGGAATTCGGGCTGAGCAACTCGGCCGAGGGGCCGACGATCGTGACTCGGGAGCAGCGGCCCGAGCGACCTACCCTGCGGTGATGACACTGAGCCGACGAGCCCGCTTCTTCCGCAAGCGGATCAGCAAGTTCGAGATCGGCACCGACGTGCCGATCGAGGAGCGTCGCGCCACGATGGACAAGCTCGACGCCATCCCTCGTCCCCGCAACGTCGACTACCTCGACACGACGGTCGGTGGGGTCCCGGCGATCGTGGCAACGCCGACCGCGGTGCAGCCCGACCGGCACATCCTCTACATCCACGGCGGCGCCTACGTGGTGGGCTCCCCGAAGAGCCACATCGCGATGTGCGCACGTCTCGCCAAGCGTGCCGCTGCCACCATCACGGTGATCGACTACCGGCTGGCGCCCGAGCACGTCTATCCCGCGGCGATCGACGACTGCGTGGCCGCCTACCGCGCGCTCATCACCGACGTCGACCCGTCACTGGTCACCATCGCCGGCGACTCTGCCGGAGGCGGCGCGACCTTGGCGACACTCGGCGCATTGAAGGCGACAGGCGATCCGATGCCAGGCGCCGTGTACGTGCTGTCGCCGTGGACCGACCTGACGGCGTCGGGCGAGTCCGTGGTCACCAGGGCCGCACACGACCCGATGTTCGACGGCAAGGGCCTGCCCGAAGCGGCGGCGACCTATGCCGGCGACACTCCGCTCGACGACCCGGGAGTGTCCCCACTGTTCGCCGACCCGACCGGTTACCCGCCGACGCTGATCCAGACCGGCATGGACGAGATTCTGCTGTCGGACTCGACCCGGCTTGCCGAACGCTACGAAGCCGCTGGTGTCGAGGTGCGCCTCGATCTGCGTGACGATCTCTGGCACGTCTATCCGATGCTGGCGGGGTACATGCCCGAAGCGACCGATGCGCTGGTGCGCGCCGCAGTGTTCATCCGCGAGAACACTCCCGCCCCGGTGCCCCTCCCGGACAAGCCCACCGTCTCCGCATGAATGACCCGCGCTTCCCGGAACTCGGCTTCTCCACCCTGGCCGGCGGCGCTCAGAACCCACGCGACCACGTCGACGAGTGTCGGCGCGCAGACGAACTCGGCTTCGAGGGCACTTCGTGCTCGGCAAGGAACGTGGCCAGTTCGAGTTCGGTGTCGACGCGGTGATCATGCAGGTGCGAGTCCCGACGAGCTCGCCCCCATCGTGAACGCCTACGCCGGCACCTGACGGCGTGCGGTGGTCACGAGTCGAGTCGCTGCTCGAGGAGCACCACCCGGGGGAAGAGCACGTTGTTCTCCTTGTGGACGTGCAGGTGGGTGTCTGCCTCGAGTTGTTCGAGCCCCTCGAACAGCGCCGTGTAGGACGCACATCCGTCGTCGGGCACGGTGAAGTCACCCGTCACCGCCCGAAGACTGCGCAGCAGGGACCCGAGCTCGTCGTGCTCGCGCAGCATCGCAGAGATCGGGTTGCCGATCGCGCCGAACCCGAAGGTCGGCGCGGTCGACGACGTCGCCAGCATCTCGATCGCCGGGAACAGCACCCGCTCTTCTCTCACGAGGTGCGGTTCGATGTCGGCTCGAATCGCCTGGAAACAGCGAGCGACCTCGCGGAGTTCGGGGTGGCGGTCGCCGTGCACGCCGACGACCTTGTCGAGCAGCGCCTGCAGCCGCGGCAGCTCGTCCCACAGGTATCGGTGATGGGTCTCCACGAGGTGTTCGACCAGATCTGCGACGTCCAGATGCGACCACGGCGCCGGGCCATCGTCACCGATCGATGACGTCAGCTCGGCCGCGACGAGCCCCGCGTCGAGGCCCACGTCACGGCATGCCTGGCCCAAGGTGACCGCTCCCCCGCAGCAGTAGTCGAGCTTGCGACGTTCGAGTTCTCGGACCAGCGAGGGGTACCTGGTGACGATCGTGCCCAGCGTCATCTCCACTCCGACGTTGTTGTTCATGTCAGACCCACTCCGATCACCGTTGCGGCCACAAGTCCGAAGCCGAGCCCCATCTGCCGAAGACCCAGCACCTTCGCCGGGGGCACCGTCGCGCGCCGCACCCAGAGAAGGTGCAGACCGACGATGACCAGCACGCCAAGCGCTCCGAGGAAGACGTCGACGTCGACGACCACGGCGAGTGTCGCCACCACGACCGCCAGAAGCTGGAAGAGGTCACTGGAACGAGTGGTCGCCGTGCCACGGTGCAGTCGGAGGATCTCCGTGCGAATGAACGGGATTGCGCCGATCGATCGTGCTGCCAGGATCAGCCACGAGGCGACCGCCAGAGGAACGCCGCCATCGCCGGCGATGACGATCGCTGCGGCGATCGCCCCCATCCCGACAGCGCCACACAGTTCCGGTACCAGGCGGCGGCCACGACTGCGCACGTCGTACCAGAGCTCCACTACGAA
Source organism: Ilumatobacteraceae bacterium (assembly GCA_963698435.1). Lineage (GTDB taxonomy): Bacteria > Actinomycetota > Acidimicrobiia > Acidimicrobiales > Ilumatobacteraceae > Sva-07. The sequence continues at coordinate 632,103 of CAVOQV010000007.1, forward strand.
GAGCGGGAGCGCGACGGCCACCGGTGTGAGCCACTGCCAACCGGCTCCGAGCAGTGCCGCTGCTCCGAGACCGGTGATGGCAACGAGTTCCGCCGCGCCGATGCGCCGGGCGAGCGCTGATCGTTCCAGTTCGCGGTCACGGCGACGATCGACCATCGCCAGCTTCAGCGGCGTGCGGGCGAGAAAGGCGAGCATCGCTGCCAGTCCGATCGCCAACCCTGGCCACGAGAACGCAAGGAGCAACCCGAGCAGAATGGGTTCGCCCGTGAGACCCCAGCCCCCGTGTTCCGACGGGATCGCTGCCGCTCGCCAGGTCGGCCGGGCGTGCGCCACGCTCGGGGCCGCAGTTCGAACGTTCATGTCGGGCTCACCGCCGAGAGTCTCAGGCCGGCGAGCGATTCACGCAGTTCGTGCCGGGCGCGAGCCCAAGCGACGTGAAGCGCGCACGGTTCGGCAGAATCGCACAGCCGCTCGGCGACGACACAGCGACCATCGTCGGTCGGCCCGTCGATGGTCTCGACCACCTCGAGCACGGTGAGCGAATCGAGATCACATCGGCGCTCGTAGCCACCAGCCGGCCCCGGCACCGACCTCACCCAACCAGCACGGACCAGCGGACCCATCACCTGCGGGATGAACCCGGAGGTCGTGCCGAGGGCGTCGGCGAGGTCGACGCTCTTGAGCCGCGAGGGCGACGACTGCAAGGCGACGAGTGCTCGCACAGCCAGGTCGGCGCGCTGGGTGATCTCCAGTCTCATGGCCACAGACTGCCTGACCAGTCCACTCCCGAACAGGGACCGACGTCCGCGATCACGGCTCGCCGTCGCCGGCCTGCAGCAGACCCAGAGCTCCTCGCCCTGGGAAGTTGAAGGCGTGGGTGACCATCGGGTACAGCCCGTCTTCGGCCGCCTGCAACTCGATCACCGCACCCTGAGCGGGGGCGAGGTCGACAGCTTGCGAGCCCCAGTTCCCCTCGTTGCCACGCTGGAGTTGGACACCTTCCTTGATCACGTCGTCAAAAATGGTGCCGACGATGTGGAACGACGAGTCGATCGACGGCCCGACGTCGAGGACGAACAACCGCACCTCTTCACCGGTCGGGATCTCGATCGGGATGTCGCGGTACTGGAACGCCACGCCGTTGAACATCACGAAGTCGGGCGCGGGGGCTGCTTGATTGGCCTTGGCGAACGAGGACACCTCGCCCTGCGGACCGAGATACCACTCGTGCTGGACGATGAAGAACTCGTTCTCCATCGGCGGGAGCCCGCCCTCGGGCTCGACGATCACCATGCCGAACATGCCGTTGGCGATGTGGTGCAGCACCGGATCGGTGCCGCAGTGATACATCCACACGCCCGCGTAGTCGGTGGTGAACTCGTAGATCAGCTCTTCACCGGGCGCGATGGATCGCATCTCGTCGTTCCACGCCACCTGCGAGGCATGGAAGTCGACCGAGTGGGCGACCGTTGCGTCCGGCGGGTTGACCAGGTGGACCCGAACGGTGTCGCCGACCCGGGTTCGGATCACCGGACCAGGCATGGTGCCGTTGAACGTCCAGATCTGCTGCACGTAGCCCTCGGCCACGGTCGCGAGCTTCTCTTCGACGACCATTTCGACGTCGATCAGATCGCCGCCGTCGGGAGCACCGCCCACTGTGAGCGTGAAGCTGTCGCCTTCGCCGCGGGCCGGGGCACGAGGATCGCGCCACACGTACGGTGGAGCATCGGGATCCGCTTCGACCGCGAGTGGGTCGCCGCTGACGGTTTCGTGGCCGCCGTCGTCGGAAGTGGCCTCGGTCCGAACCAGACCCTCCATCCCCGCGTCGGCGTGCCCGGGGATCGAGCAGAAGTACGCGATCCCCTCGGCCGGCACCACGAACTCGAACTCGACCGTCTCGCCAGCAGCCGCCGCGAAGGCTTCGCCGTTGGCGAACTTGATGTCGTGCTCCATCGTGCCGTTGTTGACGAGCCTGCCGGAGTACGTCCCGGCACTCGCGATCAGCTCCGATGGAGCGAAGGTGAACTCGGTGGCAAAGAACTCGACGATGTCGCCCGGCGAGACCATTGCAGATGCCGACCCCCCGTCTGACGCCGTCGGCGCTCCAGCCTCGGTCGCGCCTGCTGAACCTCCACCGGACGCGGCTGCGCCGTCGGGGGCATCGGTGCCGCACGCTGCCGAAGCGACCACGACGAGTGCGGCAATGCCAACTCGGACGAACGATCGGATGCACATGGGTGACCTCCTGGGTCGATCCTGGCCGACGAACCGGCGTATCCATGAGTCTCCTACTTACCGACTCATGGACCTAGGGCCGAACGTCCCGCTGACCCTCTGTCCGTCTCACGGCCCGCCACACCGATTCTCCACCAATCAGCGAGCCCACCGCAGAGGCAGCCGCTCGCTCAATGCAATCCGGACCGACCACCCACTCGGCGCGCCAGCGCGAGCGAGGCGGTTCAGGTCGTGGCGGACACGACGGTGACCGGAACCGTCACCTTGCGGCCGATGCGGCACGGGAGGTCCTGGCGCAGCCACCGAGACACCTTCGTTGGCAACGTCGACACGATCACCTCGTCGAATCCCTGGGCATCGACGAGCTTGGCCACTTCCGTCGGCGTGTCGGCGTACAGCGACAACTCCCCCGTGGCGGTCGCCCCGAGCCCGCCGAGCCAGTCGAGCCCGAACTCCAGCCGTTCCTGCGCTGCTCGTCGATCTGCGTCGATGTCGCGGCTGAGCGTCGGGGCGATGTCGGCTGCGGTGCCACCAACGGCGACCGCCGCTGCCACAGGGCTCGGCACCGGCACCAGGAGATGCACGGTGCAGGCACCGGCCTGCACCCGCGTCTGAAGCAGGTCAGCCAACTCGGAGCCTCCGAGCGAGCGGTTCCCGACGATCAACACCTTGCCCATCTCGACCCCCGTGCGATGTGGTTGCCCGAACCCTAGACGATTCACCCCAGCCCGGTCGCCCGCTTCGACGGTGGCCGGACGCGCCTGGAACAGTGGGCCGATGCTGCTCGACTCCCTGGACCTGACCGCCGACGCCTTCGCTGCCGCGACCGGATGGGCCGCGAAACCCGAGGGCATGTGCAAGGGCGACGCCTGCGTGCCGGTCCCAGGGGCAGTCGGCGCCGATGGACGACTCGACGTCACCGCGGTCGCCGACCGGCTCGGCATGGCGCTCGTCGCCGACGAATCCACCGGTGTGTGGGCGCTCGGGCCGGAAAGCGGTGGCCGAGCGCTGACCACCGCCACGGTTCCCGACATCGAACTCCCTGACATCGACGGCAACCCGTTCAACCTGTCGGCGATGCACGGTCGCAAGGTGCTGCTCGTCGCGTGGGCGTCGTGGTGAGGCTGTTCCGCTGACCTGCCCGTGTGGCAGGCACTCCACGAAGAACTCGAACCGCTCGGCCTCAGCATCGTCACCGTCGCCCTCGACCTCGATCCCGACAAGGCTCGGCCGTGGATCGAGGCGGCCTCGCCGACGCATCCGTCGCTCGTCGACAGCCACCATCGTGTCGACGAACTCCTCGGTATCTCGAACGTGCCGATGGCCGTGTGGATCGACGAAACCGGCACGTTGGTCCGGCCGGCCGAGGGAGCATCGATCCAGCCGAGTCCCTTCGCTGCGATGGAGATCACCGACGAGATGCCCGAACGGCTCCAGGCGGTGCTACGCGAGTTCAAACAGATGCCCGAAACCGGGCCCGCGTACCGGGCCGCGATCGTCGATTGGGCACACCAGGGAGCCGACAGCCCATACGCCATGTCGCCCGACCAAGTGATCGAAGCGTCGCAGCCACGCTCCGGCGACCACAGCCGCGCTGCGGCGTGCTTCGAACTCGGCATCGCCGCAGAGCGTCGCGGCGACCACCCCGCCGCGATGGTGTGGTGGAAACAGGCACATGCGCTCTTTCCCGAGAACTGGACGTACAAGCGTCAGGCGTGGACGCTCGAGTCCACACCCGACGGCGCCGATTCGGACAAGGCGCAGGAGGTGCAGGACACCTACGGCACCTCGTGGAGCGACGAGTTCCTCGCCACCGGCGGCGCGAACTACACCGTCACCCCGGCGCTCTGAGCCCCATCGCCGTACCGGAGTCGAGGTCGTCGACCGCGGCGAAGGTTCGCCGGACGAGTTCGTCGAACAATGCGGCACCGCGTTCATTGGCCGGATCGATCGTGAGCAGGCTCGCTCCGAACGAAACCGCATAGAACAACATCCCCTCGACGTACCCGCGCCGCACCCCCTCGACGGTCACCTGATCGGCAGGGACGCCGGCGGCATGAAGGCCTGCGACGTACCGCTCGATCAGTTCGAGCTCGAGTTCGCGACGCATCGGAACCGTCAGGTTGTTGGCACAGAAGTACACCAGGTCGGTTTGACCCGGCGCCCGCATGCTCAGTTGCCAGTCGATCACCGCAACGGAACCGTCGGCGTCGAAGAACAGGTTGTCGAGGCGGAAGTCGCCATGGATCAGGGTGACCGGATCGTTCTGGTGTCCCTGGATCCATGTCGGGATGCTCGGCACGAACTGCTCACACCACCGCAGGCACCGTTCGGGGAGTTCTCCGGCATAGCGCTCGAGGAAACCCGGCCAGCCAAGATCGAACATCGGCCCGAGGGCGAGCACCGACGGATCGTCGAGGCCGGGCAGCCAGTCGAACGAGGCCAGCGACGCATGTTCGAACCAGGCGGCGTGATGTCGAGCCAGCAGGTCGATCGAGAGTTCGGCCTGCGCGCGGGTTGCACCGACCAGGTGGTCGCCCGGCACCGCAGGAGCCAGATCTTCGAGCACCAGACACGGAGGGTCGAGCGTGTTGACGAAGGCATGTGGCACCCGGATCTCGAGGTCCCCTGCGACATCGCGGTAGAAGCAGTGCTCGCGCCGCCACACGTCCATCATCTCGCCGATCGCCCGACCGCCGGGGTCCGAGGTCGGAAGCTTCACGATCACCGACGACGGGGCGGACGGGTCGGAGGAAACGATCCGCACACGAGCGAGCTGCCCCATGAAACCCTCACCGGCCGCGATCGGCTCGACGTCGACAGCATCGATGTCGACGCCGAGCGCGTGCGCCAGCCATGCGGCATCGATGTTCTCGATCGCGGCCGGAGTCGGCATGGTCATCCATTCTGACAGGCCGCCGCCCACCCATCGTTGCCGGACGACCCCGGATGGAGAGCTCCTCCCATCGCATTCACTCTGCGCCTTCCGCCAAGCTGAAGGAATGCTTCCTTCGGAGATCACCACCGCCGCGCAGCGAATCGGCTCGCTGTTGCGCGATCGCGATGAGACCGTGTCCGTCGCCGAGGGCTCGGCCGGAGGGCTCATCTCCGCGGCGCTCCTGTCGATCCCGGGCGCGTCTGCGTACTACGTGGGCGGCACCGTCGTCTACACCCTCGCTGCCAGCCGAGCCTGGATGGCCGGCGAGGTCGATGTTCCTGCCGGGATGCGTGGCGCCACCGAGGCATTCGCCGGCTACCTCGCGGCGTCGGTGCGCCGCAAGGTCTCCTCGACCTGGGGGCTCGGCGAGGCCGGTGCGGCAGGCCCGGCGAATCCGTACGGTGATCCCGCCGGCCACAGCTGGCTGGCGGTCGACGGGCCGCAGGTTGTCACCCGACACGTGCTCACGGGCCTCGACGACCGCTCGGACAACATGATCGCGTTCGCCTCGGCTGCGCTCGAGCTGTTCGGCGAGGTGCTCGAGGGCCGGCTCGCACACTCGTAGGCTCCTCCGGGTGACCCCCGAGCGAACCCGTTGACATCCGCAGCGCCAACCACCTCAGCCCGTCGCAGCATCCTGTCCGACCGCTGGCCGTTCGACCCGATCCGCGTCGGCATCTACTACGGCTGGGTCGTCGTGGTTGCGGGAACGATCGGCATGATCGCCTCGCTACCGGGCCAGACCGCTGGCGTCAGCGTGTTCACCGACCAGCTGACGGTCAGCACGGGCCTGACGCGCCTGCAGCTTTCGATCGCCTACCTGATCGGCACGGGAACGAGCGGATTCCTGCTCCCCCGGGGCGGGCGCGCCATCGACCGTTATGGAGCCCGCATCGTCGCGCTCACCGCAACGATCGGGCTCGCCGGGGTGCTGGTGGGCTTGAGCTTCGTCGGGCCGATGAACCTGGCGGTCGGGATGGTGGTGATGAGCATCGGCTTCGGATTGCTGCGCTTCACCGGCCAGGGGCTGCTCACACTCTCGTCTCGCACGATGGTCGCCCAGTGGTTCGACCGACGACGGGGATTGGTCACCTCGGTGGCGAACACGTTCGTGAGCTTCGCCTTCGCCGCCAGCCCCGCGCTGCTGTTGGCGCTGATCGACCTCGGTGGGTTCCGCTCGGCGTGGCGGCTGCTCGCCGTAGGACTCGTGCTGGTGATCGGCTCGGTGGTCCTTCTGTTCTACCGGGAGAGCCCCGAGAGCTCCGGCCTGATGATCGATGGCGGTCTCGCCGACCCGGTCGAGGACGACGCACCGGTCGTGATCGGCACCGACAACGACCTGACCCGAGACCAAGCGGTTCGCGACCTTCGATTCTGGGCCGTGACGGCACCGATCGCTGCGCTCAGCTCCACGGCGACCGCGTTGACGTTCCACATCGTCGACTTCGGGGCGGAAATCGGGCTCAGCGACGACGAGATCGTCCGCATCTTCGTCCCGATCGCGTTCGTGGCCATCCCGTCGACGCTGATCGCAGGGTGGCTCGTCGACGTGGTGTCGCCGTTGAAACTCGCAGCAGCGATGAGCGTCGCCCAACTCGTGATGTATGCCACGATCACCCAGCTCGATTCGCCGGCGTTCGCCGTGGTCGCGATCGCGGCGTGGGGAATCTCGCAGGGTTGCTTCGCTCCGCTCACGTCCGCAGCACTCCCCCGCCTGTTCGGGCGTCGACACCTCGGCGAGATCGCCGGCGCTCAGATGAGCGCGCTCGTGATCGGCAGCGCCATCGGTCCCGCGTTCTTCGCGCTCGTGCAGTCGGTGACGGGCGGATACGACGCCGCGCTGTGGATCTCGATGATCGTGCCTGCAACCGGTCTCGTCCTTGCCGTTGTCACGTCTCGACGAGCATCAGACGGCGTGGGCGCAGAGAAACTCGGACCCCCGACGTCGTCCGTGTAGGAGGCCGGCGAGTTCACATGTCCGGCCGGTACACGGCCTCGTCGGCGCCGTCGAGCGCGGCCGCGAGTTCGTCGTCGGTCCACGATCCCTGACGACGCACCCACGTCTCGCGGGGATGTTGCCACAGCGCGAGCTTCGAGCCGTTGAAGGTGACCAACTGGCTGCGCAGGTGATTGGCCCGCTCGCTGCACAGGTACACGACCACCCGAGCGATCTCTGCGGGGTCCCCGAAACCCATGTCGCGCGGTGACGGCGCAGCGGTGCCCTTCGACTCGGCTCGCTGTCGCACCCCGTCGAACACCACCTGGGTCATGTCGGTCTCGGCAACCGGCCAGAGGGCGTTGGTGCGGATCCCGAAGCGGCGCAGCTCCAGGTCCCACGCGTACAGCATCCCCATCACACCGGCCTTCGATGCGGCGTAATTTGTCTGCCCGACAGACCCGACGAACGCGGAACCCGAGATCACCTGCAGCAGGAGACCGCTGCCCTGGTCGCGGATCGCCCGTGCAGCATGGCGGCTCACCGACCAGGTGCCGCGCAGATTGACCGCGATGACCTCGTCGAACTCGTCGGGAGTCATGTTGAGCAACGTCCGATCGCGGACGATGCCGGCGTTGTTGACGACAGCGTCGATGCCACCGAACTGCTCGACCGCGGTCGCGATCAACCGTTCGGCGACCGCGTCGTCGGCGACCGAACCCGCGCACGCCACTGCCGAGCCGCCCGCCAAGGTGATGTCCGAGACGACCTCGTCCACCAGGTCGCCGTTCGTCCCGTTCACCACGACCCGAGCGCCGTCCGCTGCCAAAGCCTCGGCGAAGGCCCGGCCGAGCCCCCGCGTCGAGCCCGTCACCACGATTCGTCGACCGTTCAACTGTCCCATCGGCGCGACCATACGGGGCGAACAGAACCGACAACGCGATCGGACCGGTCGAACGATGACCCAATCAGGGGCGCCGAGATGTCATGCTGTGTGAGCGGCGATCGACACGGACGTGACCTCCAGGGCCGAGGTGGTCTCCGCCGGAGTGAGACCAGCGTTCGGGTTGCCGTTCGGTTGGGATCGTCGCAGCCGAGGTCGGAGGTGCGTCATGAGCTACAAGGTGCATCGGTTCAACATCGACATGGAGACCGATTCCGCCAAGTTGGAGGTGTTCCTGAATGGGCTGGACGGGGAGATCGTGTCGATCATCCCCAACGTCCGCAACACGACCCTCGCCCAGATCTACGGAGTGACGCGCAAGGTGGATTTCCTCCTCATCGTCGAACGGACGTGACGGACAGGTACGCCCGTGCTCGACCTCGGCGACACTGTTCATGCGATGATCGGACAGCACCCTGCTCTCACAATCCGCGGCGGACGTTCGACGGCGCGTCGAATGAGCCAGCGTGCCATGTGATCACGCCGTCATGACGGGGGCCTTGCGCTGATCGGGGCCTTTGTCTGACTTGGTGATGTCGGTGCCGTCGTCCATTGGGCGGAGGCGTACTGCTCGACCAGCACACGCGGTGCCGCATCCCGGCCCAGACCGGGCACCGCATCATCACTGGTCGCAAGGTGTCCGCAAGGGGACACCAACCGGACGGGGCCTGCCACATTCGACATCGCTCGGACCTGTTCGTCAGACGTCTCAGGTGCCGGCCGTCAACCGGATGCTGCCGTCGACATGTGATGATGCGGTGCCCCGTCGACCCGAAGAGGCGACCGACTTCGCCGGTACTGCAGCGCGAAGGCGAGCGTTCGTGGTCGCGATTTCGAGCGGGGTCCTAGCAAGTCGTCACCGATTGGAGCCCGCCGCGCCCTCGGCGACGATGACAGTCATGGTTGCCGTCGTGCCGTTCCCATCGGCTCGTTGACTGACGGCGTCGTCCATCCGCGAAACCGCTGCACGCTGCTCTGAATCAGATAGCTCAGCGAACGTAGTCGCCCACGGCGTCGCTGAGATCAGCTCAGGGAAGAACTCCTCCATCCGCGGCAAATCGATATCGAGGCGATGCTTGGTGACCTCAACGTCGACCAGGCCAGCCTCGTGCAAGAGACTTGCCACGCCCGATTCACCGCCAAGCGCATCGATGTTGGTCGAGCGGAACCCAGCGACCGCATCGGGCGACAGGTGTTCTTCCAGGGCATCGATCTGGCCGGCAATGAACGGGTTCTCCGCAAACGGCGCCCACACCGAGAACAAGGCTCGCCCGCGAGAACTGAGACATCGATGTGCCTCGGTGACCGCAGCCGCCGGCGACGGGAAGTACTGAAGACCCTGCTGACACAACACCACATCAACAGCGCCATCATCGAGGCCGGTGTCGTGAGCGGGTCGCTCGCGGACCTCGATTCCGGTTGCCGTGTCCGCAACAGCGAGCATCATCGGGTTCACGTCAACACCAACGACCCGGTCCGCGCCCACAATGCCAGCAGCCACCCTCGCGACGAAGCCCGTGCCACACGCAACGTCCAAAACACGCTCGCCTCCGGTCAGACGACTCTGTTCGACGAGGTGCTGCGCCCACGGCATCATGAACGCTGACGCGACTCGCTCGAAGTTCTCCGCTGCGTTTCCCGACACCTGATAGTCAAAGTCACCCATTGCTCGCACCCCCATGCGCTCAGTAGAGCGACGACCATAGTTCACAGCTCGAAGCGCCCGCCCCGGGGCCTCAGCGCGGATACCGATCAGCGCCTTCAGCAGCGATGGCCCACTCGACTTCGGCCCAAGCCGCACGCGAGATAATCCCGGGATGGCCGAAGAGGCGAGGGCCCTTTCCGGCTGCCGTTGTGCGATGGAAGCGGGGTGAGCGGTATGCGTGGCCACGAGCCGTCAGCTCGGCGACTGGTTCGGTCTGCTAGGAACAGATGTTCATGCGTCTGTTGGTTGCCATCACGTCGGGCTTCGGTCACATTCGTCCGTCTGCTCCCATCGCAGCCGCAGCACGCGAACGAGGACACGAGGTTCGCTACGTCGTGAGCTCTCGTGACCGCCTGTTGTCTGGAAACTCGCGGGGTTCTGGCGCGATCTCCCCAGAGGAGTTCGTGACGGGGCTCGGCTTTCGGACCGACGTTGTCGAGCCGGCCGACGTCACATCGCTCGTCGACCGTCTCCCGGTGCCCGAGTCCGACGGCGCCGCGATGTTCCGCCCGTTCTTCCTGCGCGCAGCTGCCGCTGCTCCGTTCATTCGCACCCTGTGTGACGAATGGGAACCGGATGTGATCCTGCGCGATACCGCTGGGCTGGATGCGTGGGCGATTGCCGAGCTGACCGACACTTCGCTTGCGACGTTCGACTTCGCCCCGGCACAAGCCGGGATGCTGCAGGAGGTCGCGGCGGGCGAGTTTGTCTGGTTCCGCGAGGCAATGGGTCTGCCGCCGGAACCGAGCGGAGACCGGCTGGGGCGCGAGCTCACCATCGTCGGTGCTGCACCGAGCTGGTTTGACGGGCACGGTGTGCCCGCGAACACGCACTTCGTGCAGCCGATGGAGCCTGATCCAGCGCCTGGCGAGTCCATCGAGGAGCTTCTCGACGACGACGACCAGCGACCGTTGGTGTACGTGACGTTCGGAACGGTGTTCAATACGCCAGAACTTTTCCAGTTGGTCTTCGACGCGGTCGCCGACCTCGATGTCCGAGTCATCGCCACGATCGGAATGAACAACAACGCCGCCGACATGACGATCCCAGCAAATGTTCGAACGGTTCCGTTCCTCTCCCAGGGACTCGTTCTGGAGCATGCCGATGTGGTCGTCGCTCATGGCGGCTACGGCTCGCTGACGGGAGCGCTCAAGCGAGGACTTCCCGTATTGAGCCTGCCGCTCGCTCCACCAGACAACAGGTTCAATGCAGCCCAGCTGGTGAAGCTCGGCGCAGGACTTGCCGTCGGCCAGGACGAGCGAACTCCCGACGAGATCCGACGATCGCTGCGCCGGCTTCTCGACCACCAGGAGTACCGGGACCGCGCTGGTGAGATCGCCGCCGAGATTGCTTCGCTCCCGCCAGTCGACCACGCGGCCGAACTCATCGAACAACTCGCCATGCCTACCAACTGATCAAGTCGCGTCTGTGCTCAGGTGCCAAGCGTCCCGAACGCAGAGTCGGCGACGCATCTCGGCGCCAGCGCAAGAGATCCAGACCAACGCGAGAACCGACAGGATGCTCGCCGCCGACCCACGCATAACGTCCGCTCGGTAATCTGGTCGACGCCCGTGCTGACGCGCCGCATCGCGGCCCAACTCACGCGTCACGTAATCGCGTCAACCAGCCTGCGTTCGTCGGCAACCCAGCGGTTCAGTAGAGCGCGTCCCGGTAGTTCTGTTCGAGGTCGGCGGCAACCATCGGCACGAGCTCGTCATCCCCCATTAGTTCGCCGATCTGTTCCGCGATGGGGTTACGTTCGGCTTCGGACTCATCGGGTTCCGCCCACAACTCGGCGCGGATCATCGCCTTCCCGCAGTGGAAGAACGCCTCCTCCACACCGACGACCGTCGCCATCAGTGCCGGCTTGCCCATGACGGACAGCCGATCGAGCAGCTTGGGATCGCGTGTCAGGTGGGCCGTTCCATTGACCCGATAGGTCTCGCGCTGCCCGGGGACCATGAAGATCAGCCCGATGCGACCGGTCGCCAGCACGTTTCGGGGGCCGAAGCCCAGCGAGTTTCCCTTCCGCTCGGGGATAGCGAGCGTTGTGGAGTCGATCACGTGGACGAATCCTGGCGGGTCTCCTTTGGGAGATGCGTCGAGCCGGCCGTCGACATCACATGTGGCGACAACGACGAAGGGTGAGCGCTCGATGAACTCTCGGGCCGTGTCGTCGATCTCGGTGCGTAGCTTCAGTTTGACCCGTTCGCCAGGTGCGCCGATAGCGGTTTCCAGTTCGGCGTCGGTGGTCACGGCGTGCGGATCGGAGAGCTGCGTGGGTGCCATCCCGTAAGCCTTCCACCATTTCGGTCATCCGAGCGAGAAGCGGAGCAGTTGGCCAAGCTCGATCGACACCTCGCCTTGCCGGTTGTCCATCAAACGGCGGCGCTCGTTCAGCACACCCGACGTCTGCACCGAGATCGGCCCTACTTCCAGTTGAGCGGACGCAGCTCGTGCATCCCAGCAATGCCTTTGAGTTCGGCAACGATCGGCGTTCCAAACACGAACTCGGCGTCGTTGATCATGTCCACTGTCGACGCTGACACGAGTATCTGGCCGCCATCTGCTGCGGCGGCAACCCGAGCGGCCTTGTTTACCGTGAGACCCAGATAATCGGATGAGGACCGCACCACGTCACCGGTGTGGATCCCGATCCGGAGGTCGAGATGTGGGCCTCGGCCGTCGGTTGCCGAATGCTGCATGTCGATCGCGGCTCGAAGCGCCGACGTGCCGGCGGAGAACACGTACATCCCTCCATCGCCGAGCGTCTTGATCACTTCTCCTCCGTTGTGGACCACGATGCGTTCTACCGCTGAGAAGTGGTCGGTGATGATCTCCGACCACGCCCGGTCGCCCATCGACTGAGAAAGTGAGGTGGACCCGACGACGTCGGTGAACAGCAACGACGCAGTGCCGACGGTTCCGTCGAGGTCGTCGTCGCTCCCGGCGTCGGGCTCGATAGCGGTCAACAGGTTGGTGAGGGTCGGAGTCAGACTGACACCGAGTACCTGTTCGTTGGCGACGGGGATCGAAAAGTGGATCTGAATGAGTTTCCACGAATAGTCCTCCAGTACGAAGACCATGGTGATTCGGAACACGAAGACCTGCCCATTGACGAGGGTCCGTTCCTGCTCGACGGCAGCCCACCCGGTCTCTCCGTTCTCGTAGGCCTCGATCCGCAGCAGCGACGCCTCCGCGACTCGCCAGGAGTCCTGGAACTGATTGTCGATCCACGCCTGAACAGTGGCGTCGAAGCCCTGCCCCCACTCGTCTCGGTCGCTGCCGATCTGACGCAAGAACTCCGATTTGGAGTTCAGCGCCTTCATCGCATCGATATCCAGCGCGACCCGTGCATCCAGGAACCTCCGGACGACAGCTTCCAGTTCTTTCGATGGGTACATGGAACCCTCCAGGTTCGACAGTGGACGGGTCGGGAGTCGCAACGTAGCCCCAGCGCACGAACTGGAGCGACGCCGAACTCCGCAATGCTGCAGAGCAGTACGGGAGCGGGGTGTCGCTCGCGGAGGTGGCGAGTCGATACGGGATCGACGCACAGACCGTCGCCATCCGCTTCCGCCGCGCCGGCATCCCGATCCGGCTGCGACGCGGCTGGCCACCACGCCACGCCGCCCACTGAGGCCGCAGCCGATACCGAGCACTCGTTGCAGGCCGTTGACGATCACTTGACCATGCCCGGGCCTGCCCCGGTGTTGGTCGTCGGGTGCGGGCTAGGTACGCCCTCGGGTCGGACTACGACGCGGATGGCGTCGACTCACGGCTCAAGCTGCGGGCCCGTCGGCTTGACCACTGAGGACCACGCCTTCGCGCTGCCGCTGGCTTCCGTTTTCGACAGGCGGTTGTGCACGCCGCGGGTTAGATCGAAGCAAGCGCGTGCTGAATACGTCGGGGGTCGTGTGGGTTGTGCCAGGGACGGAACCCGGGAAGCAGGAATCGCAAAGAGTGCGCGACGACCTTTCTGCCATATCCGGGCGTCAGCAACATGAACCTGAAGAACGCCGCACGTTGAGCTCGGCGATCGGATGCCGGCTCGGCCGCGAGCAAACGCCGGCCGATGCGGATCCCCCCGACGCCGAGGAGACGGGTCGCGGCACCAAGTGCCCGGACTCGGCGCAGGTGACTCCGGAGACCGTTGCCGTAGAGATAGACATACACGTCGTACGCGACCGATTGGTGCTCCATCTCTTCGGCGGCATGCCAGGTCAGGAGCCCGCGGACCTGGTGATCCATATCCGCAGTCACGACGGGGTCGTCGACAAGCGCGCTACAGAGCTCGTAGATCAGGTGTTCCCCGGCAACCATCAGCGCCACGGCTGATGGCGCATCAACGCGGGAGATGTAGTCGTTCAGGATGCGGTCCATCTCGGCGGTCGACTCCGTCACGGCATAGCCAAGTTCATCGAGGCGGGCATTGAAGCGTCGGTGTTCTCTGGTGTGGAGTGCCTCTTGCGCGATCAGCGCGTCGATGTCGGTGCGAATCCTTTCCTGGCTCACCTCGTCACGCCCATTGCGGGCGACCCGGATCAGCACCCGCTCGGTGGCTGGGGTCATGATCGACAGGGCGTTCCAGAAATGACTCAGGTATGGGTTATCGGCGTGGTGGATCGCCGGGGTCGAGGTGAAGTCGAACCGGACTTCTGGTCGGGCCGCAATGGCGATGGGGGTCGTGGACGTGTGGTTCACAGTGGGGGTTCCTTCGTCAACAGTCGGGTTCGACCGGCTGAGTGGTTGCGGCTCGGCTTCCGTCGGCGGAAGCCGAGCCATGATGTTGCGTCGGTGATGCGATCGGGGCCTGCTCTCGGTGTTCATTGTCGACCCCGCTGAGTCAGACCATTGAGGAAGATGTCGACAGTCCCTCGGGTAGCTTCTGCGTAACTCATGCCCAGATCTGCCAGGACGGTCGAGTCCTGAACTCTCGCGATCGCGGCCATCAGCCCGTGCGCGGCGAGCGCAGGGTGACACGACCGGAACTCGCCCGAGTTCTGGCCATCGACGATGAGGCCATGCACGAGGCGAGCGCACCGCTCGTCGTACTCCGCGAGCAGTGCGGCAGTCCGGGGCGTGCGGAAGATGTCGTCGGCAAGCGCGACGCTGATGCGCTGCGAGTCGCTGATGACCGTGCTGGCGAATGCCTCGATCTGCGACCGGGCTGACGTGTGTCCCTGCATTGCGTTGACACCGCATTCGAAGTTGCGGTCGAGGAAGCGGCCCACCACGCGCGCGACGAGGTCATTGCGATTGTCGGCCAGCTCGTACAGCGCTCGTCGCGAGCAACGCACCTGGGCTGCGAGGTCGCTGAGCGTCAGGCGACGGAACCCGTGCTCGGCAAACAGCGCCTCGATGGCGTCGAGGAGCTCATCGTGGCGCTCATTAGGCGCGTCGACCCGCTCTGTGGTGTGGGGAAGCAGGGACATTGGATCTCTCACCAATCTGACTCGGTACGATACTTGGTACCAACGTACCCGATATTGTACGATCGCGGGTGTGAAGAACGCCACTAACGCTGCACAAGTCCAACGACTCCCGAGCGGCTGCACGGTCGACGACATCGTCGAACGACTCGATGTCGTCGGAGCTGTCATCATCGAGCGCTACACGGATCTCGACACGGTTCAGCGCATTCGGGACGAACTCCGCCCCTGGGCCGAGGCGACCCCCGGCGGCCGCGACGAGTTCGTCGGCCACAAGACGGTACGCGTGGGCGCTGTGATGGCCCGCTCGTCGTCAAGCCACGCACTCGCCCTCGATCCGAAGCTCAACGAGGCCTGCAAGGCGTTCCTCGCCCCCCACGCCGACGGCTACCAGCTTCACCTCACCCAGCTCACCAGCATCGGGCCCGGCGAGGGCGAACAGCGCCTCCATCAAGACCGCGAAGTGTGGGGCGGCCGAGTCCCTCGCTCGGTCGAAACACAGTTCAGCACCATCTGGGCACTCACCGAGTTCACCATCGAGAACGGCGCCACCCGTGTCGTGCCTGGTTCTCACAAATGGGAACCAGGAAGGCAACCCGAACTCCACGAGATCGCGTTCGCAGAGATGGAGGCGGGTTCGGTGCTCGTGTACTCCGGCTCGGTGATCCATGGTGGAGGGCGCAACGACACCGACACCCACCGCGAGGGCCTCCTCCTTCACAACACACTGAACTGGCTGCGCCAGGAAGAGAACCAGTACCTCACCTGCCCACCCCACATCGCACAGCACTTCACGGCCGAACTGCGAACCTTGCTCGGCTATCCGTCCAGCTACGGAATGGGCTTCTTCTCGACACCGTTCCCACCCGGCGAAGGAGCCGAACTCGTCTCACCCGAAGCCCTCTTTCGTCACCCGTCCCCACACTGGCCCGGCCTCAACAGCGATCCGGCGGAACCGCTCACGGCGGTGCCCGACAACCAAGCAGCGGAGCGGGGGCAACGCAAGGTTTGAAGGAGCAGCATTAGGTCGGTTCGTCGACGACCGCCAGGATGCCTCTGAGCTGGGGAAACGTTGTGATTTCGACGACGAGTGGACCTAGAGGGACGGCCTTCAAACCCTCCCCAGCGACGCCTCTCCCCCACCGACATCGACGACCTCATCTCGGCGGATCAAGCCGGCGCGACCATCAGCCAGCTCGCCGCCGAGTTCGGCATCCACCGCGCCACCGTGGCCGGCCACCTCGACCGTCACCGTGTCGCTCGCCACAACGAGCAGAGGGCGTGGGACGACGAGGCCCTCTGCCAAGCAGCCGAGTTCTACGCGACCGGACGAGCGGCCGACCGTCGGCGGAAGGGCCAAAGTCGCACACCGGCAACATGCGGACAAGCGTGTTACCGAGCGCGAGGTGTGCCCACTTCGCCGTGCGACGGCCGCCCGAAAGCGGACGGGTCTGACCCGCTAGCTCGGCCGTCGTTCTGATCGATCGGACTTGCTGATCCTCGACGGTGGGTGCAAGCCGATCGACAGTTCGGCTCTAGTCGGCGTGTCGCTTTCGCGCAGTTCTCAGGCGTTCGGCAGCCTCTTGACCGAGAAGCGGGTGATCGAGCACGGACTCGATCACGCTGACGCCTCTCGCTCCTCCCAATCGCCTGATAGGCCGTAGAAAGTGAATGCGAGACTCACTTCGACTGTCCTCTGCAAGTAGCTGGATGAGAGCATCGAGGTGCTCTTGAGCGGCCGAAGCTGACAGAGCAACCGCCAGTCCCCCTCTTCTCCGCTTCCTTCAGCTCGGAGGTAGAGCTCTCGCAGCGTTCGGCCCCGACACCTCGGGCAACCTGCTCGAGATCGGCGTGATCGAAAGCATCGACGGCCCGATCATCATCCACGCCATGACGGCACGACCGAAGTACCTCAGGTGATTCCAATGCCCCGAACAGCACAAGAGATCCTCGACAACGCCGACGAACTCGCAGCATGATTCGAGCGCGCCGAACCCGGCGATCTGCGTGACGCGACTGCACTGCGAACTGTTCGCGAAGCCTTCGTGGCCCGAGCCGAGACCGAACGCGTCCTTCGCAACGCGGTCGTCGATGCCCGCCACGACGGACACTCGTGGGCCTCGATCGGTGCGATGGTCGGAACCTCGGGTGAGGCCGCTCGCCAGCGCTACGGCCAAGCAGTCAAGGCCGAGTAGCCGCTCAGATCAACAACATCCACGGACACTCCAGGCTGCGCGTGTTCGGCACGTCCGATCGGGCGGACCCGCTCCAGAACGTGCAGAGACTTCCCTCACTCGTCGAGGCGCTCTCCGCTGCCGGACCCAGGATGGGTCTGAGGCCGTCGCGGCGCCGCGAATATGGGGCACCGCAATAGGGCCGAAGTGTGCGGTCGCTCGGTAGTCCAAGTCGTGATTCCGAGCGTGTGTTATCGAGTGCTTTGGCCGCACAGCCAAGAAAGCCGGACCCAACCTGAGAAATGCGGCGCAGACGCCGCCCGTCGACGCCACGTATGAGAAACGCGCGATCATGTGTCGCCCTTCGACACCCGAACAAGTGGCCTGCGGTTTCGCGGGCGAAGGTCGCTAGTTACGTGAGTTGGCGCTCAGCCATGTCAGGATCAGCTGGTTGACTTCGTCTGGCCGTTCTTGGTGGGCGAAGTGGCCCGATCCCTGGACGCGTTCGACAGCGATGCCGGCCGGGAAGTCCCCGTCATCGAAGCAGTGATCAAACATTCGAGTGTCGATGCAGCCATCTTCGACCCCCGTGATTGCGAGCGTTCGCACGGGCACGCTGGTCAGCTCAGCAACCTCGTTCTTCTTGATGCCGAGCAACAGGGCCGGGGTCGCGTTCTGCCGGTAGTAGGCCAACATCGCACCCCTCACTCCGTCTGCTTCGAAGGTGGAGCGGAGTTGATGCCACTGGTGGTCGGGCATCGCATAGCTCGGTGACCAACGCTTCCACAGCGTCTTGACCAGGGACCAGTCGTTTCTTTGCACTGCGTACTCCGAGATGCCGGGGATGTTGAAGAACACCATGTACCAGGAGCGCGCCATCTGGCGCGGCACCTTCCTGATGGCCTCGTCGAACCGGGCGGCGTGCGGCACTGCGATGGTGATGAGCGACGAGAACCGTTCGGGTGCCAAGGCGCCGGCGGTATAGGTCGCGATTGCTCCCCAGTCGTGTCCGATGAGGTGGACCGCCTCGACGTCAAAGCTCTCGACCCAGGCAATGACATCTCGTGCGATAGCGCTGATCGAATAGTCGCCATCGTCGGGCTGGGATGACGGCTCGTAGCCACGCAGGTAGGGCGCGACCACTCGGTATCCCGCCTCTGCCAATGCCGGAAGCTGCGCGTCGAACGAGTGTGCGTCGTCAGGGAAGCCATGCAGGCAGACCACGATCTCGCCCTCCGGATTCCGGTCGAATCCAGCAGTGAGTGCGCTGAAACGCAGCGGACCGTTCTTGAGGGTGAGGTCGGTCATTTCAGTCCTTCGTCGGAGTGGAGGAGCTGCCGAGTTCGAGCAGCCCCGAGGCGTACACGACCTTCGACGGGAGCTGCGGTGCCAGCGATTGACGAACCTAGCGCGGTGACACTCCGTCCGCCCTCGACCCCGAGGAAGATCGCGAGGGCTGCCCGGCGCCGTGGTTATCGAGCACGGCATACGGGCCGATACCGGGCGCCTTCGATGGAGGTGACTGTTGCTCAGCGCAAGCGTTCGCCGCGGAGGAAGACTGCACGGATGTTGTGCAGTGCGCCCGGGTCTGTGAGCGGGTCGCCGTCGATCGCGAGCACATCGGCGTCGTAGCCTTCAGCGATGCGGCCCTTGTGGTCGCCGAGTCCGCACACCGTGGCACCGGTCGAGGTGGCTGAGCGGAGCGCTTCGTCGGTGCTCATGCCGAGGAGCACCTGCTGCTCGATGGCGTAGCGAACGACGTCGTGTGGCTTGGCCGGATTGATGCCCGCATCGGTGCCCGGGACGATGGTCGCTCCCGCGTCGCGGAGGCGGAACACGTTCGCGATGATCGCTGGCAGACGGGCCGAGGTCGCCTCGTCGAGCACGAAGTCGGGTGCGGGGGCCAAGCCTGCGGTCGCGCCGATCGGGAGGTGTCGTCGCCCGATTTCGGCGATGACGTCGTCGGGGCTCTCGATGCCGTCGTCGGTCCAGAACGTTGCGTGCTCCAGACCGTCGACGCCGGCAGCGAGCGAGTCGACGATGGCCGGGGTGCCGTGCGCGTGAGCCGTGACGGGCAGCCCGAGATGATGGGCTTCGTCGATGATCGCCGAGAGTTCGTCAGGGGTGAACTGGCTCTGCGATTCACGAGTGCCCTCGGTCATGAGCCCTCCGCTGGCCATGACCTTGATCACGTCGACGCCACGCTCGGCATGAGCGCGAACCGCTCGACGGACGGCGTCGGTGCCTCGCTCGGTCACCCCACCCAAGAAGTGGCAGTGCCCACCCGGTGTCGTGATCGGAGGTCCCGCACACAAGATGGTGGGAAGCCCCGGCGATCCTCGAATCGCGAGCGTCAGATATCCCCGATCCCCGAGATCACGAACTGTCGTGACGCCCCCCAACGCAGCGGTTCGGGCAGCCGCCACGATGGCAGTGCGGGCGAGATCGTCGTCCTTCGCATGCAGCGAGGCGACAGGATCAGCAGACGAGTCGAAGACGAGGTGGACATGGGTGTCAACCAGGCCAGGCAGCAGCGTCGCGCCTTCGAGGTCGATGAGCTCGGCGTCCTCCGGAGGATCGACCCCTTCGGCGACGGTGACGATCCGGTCACCGTCGAGCAGGACCATCGGACGCGACCGCAACTCCGATGACACGCCGTCGTACAACCATGCCGCCCGCAGCGCGACACGACGCGAGGTCGA
Organism: Ilumatobacteraceae bacterium; assembly: GCA_963698435.1. GTDB lineage: Bacteria > Actinomycetota > Acidimicrobiia > Acidimicrobiales > Ilumatobacteraceae > Sva-07. The sequence continues at coordinate 652,168 of CAVOQV010000007.1, forward strand.
AGCAGTGGGGTGCTGCATCATGACAGTCACCGCCCTTCCGTGTCCGGTCTTCACGCGCAACGATCACCGAGTAGGCCTCGAACCACCAGAGGCCAACGTCACCACAACACCCGAGCGCCCAGCCGACGATCGAACGCACACTCAGGGCCAACGTGCCCAGCAGAGCCGGTGTGATGCAGCGGCCGGGTGTGACGAACGAGTAGCTCGGAACGCGACCAACGACAGTGTCCGACGCACCTCGACGGATCGGCGCTATCGGGTGCAGGCGCAGAGGACTGCAGATGGGCCGTGATGGTCACGCCGCGCGAGTTGGCGGTCCCCAGTCAGTCGACTTCGGCGTCGACCCGGTACCGCGGCGACCCGAGATGCGGATGATCGCGGAGATCGCGAACATCAGCACGAAGACCATGGCGAAGTTGCCCAGCACAGCCCCGGCCACGTCCCCCCAGGTGCCGCGCTCATCGTCAGAGCCGAACAGCTGCGAGACCGAGGCGAACACAGCAATGACAAGCCCCCACGCCGTCGCCGCCATCAAGGGGAACAGCACGAGACTCTCGCCGGGGCGAATCCCGGCCAGACGAGACGGCCGCTCCATAGAGCCGTTGCCAACGTCGCGGTCAGCCGAACCGGAATGTCGCATCGCACTACCCCTTCCTCCATCGACACAAGCGAAGCCAGCGAGGAAGCACAAGGGTCAATTGTCCTCTCCAACGTCATCTACCGAGCGCTCATCGCCGACGCTCGCCGACTCGAGCAGTGATCGGCGGGCCCAGGAGGACAATCAGGAACGACACGAAATTCAGCGCGACCACGCCGGCCGCGGGAAGCCCGCTACTGGGTGACGTTCGAGACGTTCTGCGGCGGTGAGGACGCGGAACGCGACGAGATCATCTCGAGCGCCGTGTGGGGCGACGAGACCAGCACGTGGATCTTCTTCCTCGGTGCCCAGAACACCACCGAACGCCAAGAACTCCTCACCGCCTTCGTCGAGGCAGCCCTCACCACTCTCGGACCCGAAGCCTGACCGGCACCGACCCTCTCCCCAAGAACGAGTGGCCACCCACCCGAGCGGTAACCGGCGAAGCCGCACACCACTGGCTGCGGTTGTCGAGTACCCCAGTCTGGTCCGGAGCCTCTGAGCTGCACGTAGCGACGGAGCTAGGGGCGCCCGGCGGCGCGTCGGCCGCTCGACAGTGGCTGGTACCGCAGGTCGTCCGATAGCGTCCCGCCGAGTTCCGGCGATGGTCTCGGGGTCAGGCGTTGGGGAACAACTTGGGGACTCGCGTCGCGATCCAGGGGCGTCGCCCCCAGGCGAGGAAGTTGCCCTTGGCGATCTCCCGCCAGAGGGGTCGGCGTCCGTACGTCACCAGCAGCAACGACGACGGTCTCGCGAGGATCGTGCAGTCGATGGATTGACCGTGCCACGTGTCGACCTCGGCGGTCCCGTCATGGATGCGGAACCAGCGTGCTCCTCCGCCTCGGAGGAGCACGACCCACGAGGCGTCCACTCCCTGGGCCGTGACCGGGTCGAGCGCCCACGGTGACGCCCAGACGAGTTGAAGCCAGGCCGCGCGAGCCGCCTCGGCCGGGATGGGCCACGGTCGCCTCGCGGCACGTGCGATGTCATCGCCGTGTACGAGCAGCTCCGACACAGCGAGCCCAGCGACGACATCAGGCCGACCGGGTCGGGCCTGCCACAACGAGATCGCCTCAGCCGGATCGTGACGTCCCAGTTCGTCGATAAGTGATCGGACGGCGGCTTCGAACTCGTCGACGATGTCGTCGAAACTCATCGCATCCCTGCCGGCGACGGCCAGCGCGTTGGCGCGAGCGATCCGGGTGGCGGCCGACTCGACGTCGCTGTCGGCATCGTCGACCTCGCCGCGTACGAACCCCTCATAGACGCCCATCAAGCCGGCCAGATGCGCCGCGACATCACGCACGGTCCACTCACCGAGCGCGACCATGTCGGGATCGAGCCCCGTTTGCAGCAGCTCGACAAGATCAACCGACACCTCCTGGAGGCACCGGACCGCATCGGGATGACTCATCGATCCCGACCATTCCGGGCGGTCGTGCCGTGCGGGCTCGCAGGGCGTTGACATCGCTCACCCCCTTGTCCACCTCCAACGTCCACCACATCGACGGAACCCACCAGAGGCAGAGGACACTCAAACCTGGCGGTCCAGTAGCCGCCGACGCTCCAATCAGCCCCGTGGCTCCGCCCGATACCCGGCGAAGTCGCAAGCCTTCAACACCATGCAGGCCGCTCGATAATCACGCTCACCGATACACGTGTGACCCGTCCGCGAACGGCACGGCCATCAATCCAAGCATCAACCCGCTCGCAACAACAGGACGACTTCATCGCCGCACCCGCTCTGGATCGGCACATCTTGAGCGGACGAGGTGTCCCATGACGTGCGGCCTGGCCTGTCGCCGATGCGCCACTGATCGCCGGATCAGCAAAACCCCCTCAGCTGTCCCTTCGAGGATCACGTCGGACACCGCCCGAGCTCCGATCAGGGTGTGCCTGAGCGGCACCTCTGATCGGGATCAGGCTGGCACGATCCGCCCACAACTCCTGGCACGAAGGTGGGCGAGCCCGCACGACACACGGAGCCATCCCTCGGGGTGCTCACGCTGGATCGGCGCTGGGACGTGCCGACTCAACCAGCGATGAAGAGTTCGGGCGGACCGGTCACGCCGGCCCGTTCCATCTCTGACGCCAACCCTGGGTCTTGCATCATCTCGCCAACCTTGTCCGGCTCCCCGTCGGCGACCAGCCAAATCTGGTTCGGGTTGCTGGTGTCGCGAAGCACCGAGACGTTCGTCAGGCCGTATGCGTCTCGCCGAGCGGTGTCCTGATCGAACACTGCTCGCCATGTGTCGTAGTCGGCGACTGAGTGAGTGAGGAATATCTTGGCCATCAGCGGACAGTACCAGTCGTTTCGAGCCCCGTTGTCTGACCGGGCGCTGGGCCAGACGTGCGAACGAGCTCGTGAACCCGTAGCCGGCGGAGTCGAGCCGCCGGGCCGCTACACACTCGCGAGCTCGGAGCACGCGCGGCACCATCCGAGTTCGGCACGCTCGAGCGCAGCAACTGTCCCACAACACTCGACGCACGGGGGCGGTGACCTGCCCCCGATCGCCGGCTCGGGGGCACGCTTCGATCCCCGTCGGAGAGTCCCGCCGCAGCGGTGAAGTTGAGCGAGGGTTTGAAAGAGCGCGATTAGGTCGCTTCACGCACAACCGACAGAAACGGTCTCTGACCTGGGGAAACGTTGTGATTTCCACAACGAGTGGGCGCAGAGGGACTCGAACCCCCGACATCTTCCTTGTAAGGGAGTCCAGCGACGTCCGTGGACGTCCGTCAACGTCCGCATATGTCCTGCTAGCAGCTACTTTCGGAAAATCGACATTCGAGTTCGTCCGTCGTTGTACGCTGCCGTTGCCCACTGCGTTGCCCACTGCGCGAAGGAGACATCGTGCCGAACCAGCATCGAGGAAACGGCGAAGGCTCCGTCTATCGCGTCATGGTCGAGCGCAAGGACGGACCTGTCGAGCGCTGGATCGCCCAGGTCGTCGTCGACGGTCACAAGCGTCGCGTCACTGCCCTGACCGAGGCGGCCGCCAAGAAGGAGCTTCGCCACCTGCTCCGCTCAATCGACGACGGCAAGCCGATCGCCGACGGGAACCTGACCCTCGGCGCGCTGCTCACGGAGTGGGACTCCAAGGTGCTCGCCGGCCGGGACATCTCCGGCTCGACACTGATGCGACACCGCTGGGCGTTGGGAATCCTGCGGGCCGAACTCGGCAGCACCCGCGTCCGCACGCTGACTCCCGAGCGCGTCGAATTGGCGTTGGCGGCACGCGCCGATGCCGGTCTGTCGCGAGCGTCGCTGGAGAAGGTACGCGGCACCTTGTCGCAGGTTCTGAGCTGGGCGGTGCGACGCGAGATCGTGTTTCGGAACATCGCCTCGGTCGTCGAACTCCCGGTGTCGTCTCGACCAGCGAAGGAGGGTCGCTCGCTCACGCTCGACCAGGCACAGTCGCTGCTCGCCGCCGCGGCGGGTACTCCCCTCGAAGCCATGTGGACGACCATGCTCTTCCTCGGTCTCCGACCCGGCGAGGCGGCGGGCCTGTCGTGGCCGGACATCGACTTCGAGTCAGGCGTGATCCACATCTGGAGAGCACGTCGCCGAGACGCCACGGGCCGTTCGGTCATCTCCGATCCGAAGACCACTCAATCGGTTCGGTCACTCACCGCTCCCGAGCCAGTGCTCGATTCGCTCCGCCGCCACCGGCGGGAGCAGGCTCGCCACCGTCTCGAGATCGGCGAGACGTGGGCGGGCGAGGAGGATCTCGTGTTCACCTCCCCCACCGGTCGACCGACAGACCCAGCCGCATGCCGCCGAGAATTCGACGTCGTTGCCAAGAAGGCCGGGCTCGACGGATGGACACCGAACGAGTTGCGCCACTCCGCTGCCTCGCTCATGTCCGACGCCGGGATGCCCATCGAGCAGGTCGCCGATCAACTCGGCCACAAGGACCTCCGGATGCTGCAGCGGCACTATCGCCACCGGATCCGACCAACTGTCGACGGCGGGACCGTCCTCGGTGACGTCCTCGGAAGTCGATAGAGCCTGATCGTGTCGCCTGCTCGGAGCCGGCGGATCAGTTGAGGAGTGCGAGGCGGGGAAGCCCGGTGAACCGACGAGAAGTGAGCGTCCGACCGCCGCCGATCAGCTGCGTCGATGGCAGTGTGTCAGTCGTCGCGGGTGGCGCGTGCGGTGGCACGCCGTGCGTGACGCTTCATGAATTCGTTGAGCAACGCACCGATCAGCGAGATCCCGCTGAAGATGTAGAACACGGTGAAGAGCTTCGACGCATCGGTCGTCGGCGACAGGTCGCCGAAGCCGACCGTGGTGAGCGCTACGGCGCTGAAGTAGAACGAGTCGACCCAGCTCCAGTCCTCGAGGATGCGGTACACGACGGTGCCCACAGCCAACGCGAGCAGGCTCAGTCCGCCGATGATCCTGGTGGAGTTCGCCTCCCACGACGTCGGCGCCGGTGACGTCTCCGACGCGATGTCGGTCCGCTTGCCGGGATCGCCCATGTCTCGTCCTCCAGATCGGTCTCCGGTGGCGGTGCAGTCGGTCATGGATCTACCCCTCGCCGGAGGCGCCGCCGACTGCGAGCGGGGCGTGACCGGGTTCCCACACGACGCCATCGAGGATCGCGTCGTCGACGTTGCATCGACCGGCGTCGGCGCCCGTGAAGTCAGCGTCCGTCAGATCGGCGCGGACGAATCGTGTTCCCCAGCGGTCGACGATCCGATACGCCAGCTTCCGCACGGAGAGATCCCGCTCGTCGCCCCTGAGTGCCCGCTTGGAGATGAGGACCATCGACACGCTGATGACCAGTGTGGCAAAGCCTCCATTGGCTTGCCCTGCGGCGAGCCCGCCGATGACCGCCACGATCGCGATTCCCCATGCTCCGAGCGCGCCGCCGACCGCTCGAGCGACGATCCCCGACAAGACCGCGAGCGCGAGCACGAGTGCGAGACCGACGCCACGAGCGGCGACGGCGATGTCGACGTGGCCCCAGATCAGCCGGATCACGAGGCTCACCCCGAGCACGACAGCGAACGTCCACAGATACGTCCTGATCGCGACATCGAGGCCCTTCCAGAACAGCACCACGACGAAGACGACGAGGATGATCAGGATGCCTGCTGCGCTCGACGTTCGTTCCCAACCCTCGCCGTAGAGTCGGTCGCGGACCGCGTCGATCGCGAATCCGGCGACCACTCCGAATGCCAGAGAGAGCGCGACTGCAGCCGCCAGGATGATCGCCCCGACCACGGGAGTCACGCCGAATCGGGCGTTGCGGAAGCTTGCGTTCGTGAGATCGGCCATCGTGAAGTCGGTGCCCCGGAGATCGGCACCTTCGAAGTTCGCAGCCTGCAGCGGTTGCGCAGCGAACGACTTCCCCCGGAGGTTCTCATTGCGATGGTCGGGATTCATCGTGCGGCTCCTCATGGGGTCGTCCCAGCTGTCCTGACTCGATTGTCGGGCCGCTGGGCCCGGCGAGCTAGACCCAGAAGGGTGCAACGGAGGAGCATCCCGTGGGACGTTCAACGGGCGTCACCAGCCGCTGTTCCACGACCAGCTACTCCCGCGATGCGCCGTCTTGGTGCTTCCGACTCGGCGAGCGGGGGTGCAGGATCGGAAAGTCGACAGTGCACCGGATTCCCTCAGCACTGTTTGTCGTCGGAAGGAGGACATCGTGGCGGACGATCGGCTGTTCATCACCGCGACCTACGCCGATCTTTCGCAGGCGGACGGCGACTACGCGAGCATTCGACGCCTGAGCGACCAGTTCGGTGCGGCACTCGGGTTGGAAGCCGTCATCATCGGACGCAAAGCGTCGGGTGAAACCCGCTTCTACTCGAGCGACCGCGATGGAGGCCGACGTGATGCTGACGAACGAGCGTCGTGGAGCCTTGCGGCCGGATTGGCTGCAGCGCTGCTCCCGTCGGTGGCCGCGGATCCCCCGCGCAGCCTGGTGGTGCAGCGGGCGACGCTCTGCGTTGTCGCCGGGGAGGTCGCTCGCTCGCTCGGGCGTCACAATCTGATGGCGCTCGGTTCACATGTGGACCAAGCGCCGGCCGCACTCATCGTGGTTGCCAAAGAGGAACGCGAGAACGGGGTACGTGAGGCGTTGTGCCACGCGAGCGGCGTCCTGGCCCGGTCGGCGGCCGTCGACCTCGATCTGATCCGTCGGGCGGCCGCCCGAATCGCTGCGGTCATGGAGTAGCCCGCGAGGGCGATTCCTGCGTGGGCGGCGTCGTTCGCCATCGCTGCAGACCTCCGTCGAAGACCTGGCTCGACATGAGCGGTCTGCGCATCGTGAAGCGGTCCGCGCATCGTGAACTAATCTCGCCGCAGGTCGCCATCGACAGAAGGGAGCTCTTCGGTGCCGTCAATGGAGGATCCGCACGCTGATTCGGTTCTACTCGCCACGAAGTTCGTCGTCCCTTCACATGTCACTGCCGTCGATCGGCGCCGGCTCGTCGATCGGCTCGATCACGAACGATTCCCCTTGACCCTGGTCTCGGCGCCAGCTGGGTTCGGCAAGTCGGTCTTGGTGAGTCAATGGATCGGCCGAGTCGCCGACGCGTCGGTGTGGATCTCGCTCGACGACCGTGACAACGACCTTGCGGTCTTTCTCGCGCATTTCGTCGAGGGCGTCCAGCGTGTCGTGCCGAACGCCCTGGTCGGCTTGAGCGAGGCCGGAGACATCACGGAGTCGCCGGCTCCGGCGACGCTGGTCCGGATGCTGCTCAACGATCTCAGCGAACTCGATGAGCCGCTGGTGATCGTGTTCGACGACTATCACGTCATCTCCAGCGACGCGATCCACGACGTGATGACCCGGCTCCTCGAACACCCCTCCGCCCAGCTTCGCTTGGTGTTGGCGACGCGGAGCGATCCTCCGCTCCCGCTCGCGCTGATGCGTGGACGGGGACAACTCTGTGAACTTCGAGCTGCCGATCTCGCGTTCGTCGACGACGAGGCGCGGGCCTTCTTCGACAGTTATCCGGAGGTCGATCTGGACGACGATTCGCTGCGCAGGGTTCTGGACGAGACAGAGGGTTGGCCGGCGGGATTGCGCCTGACCGTGGAGGCCGCACGACATCGGACCGGCGAGCCGGGACCCATCCGCGGGGCATCGCCGCTCGATTTCGCCTACGTCCGAGACTATCTCGGGGCCGAGGTATTGGAGCGACAGCCGGTTGGCATTCAACAGGCGCTCCTGGTCGCGTCGATCCTGGACCGGTTCTCCGCGTCGCTGTACGACGCGGTGGTCGCGGATGGGGATCGGGGAGAACTCGCCGACGGGCCCGCCGCAAGTGGCAGGGAGTTCGTCGACTGGCTGGTCAAGGCAGACCTGTTCGTCGTTGCCCTCGACCGTGACGGAGTCTGGTATCGCTTTCACCATCTGTTCCAGGACCTGTTGCGCCACGAATTCGACAAGCGCTCCAGCACCGTCGACGAATCACGCATCCACCGCCAGGCGAGCGCGTGGTGTGTGGAGCACGGTCTCTTCGACGACGCGATCGGGCATGCGGCGAAGATCGGCGACGACTTCGAAACCACGCGCAACCTCGTGGCCGGTTGGGGCTATCAACTCATCGAGGAGGAACGATGGCGGGCGTTGTTCGGGTGGCTGGCGTTGCTGCCCCGCGAGATGGTCGACAACGATCTCGATCTGTTGAGACTCGAGGCGTGGGCGCTCGGTACGGGAAAGAACCAATTCGATCACATGATGACCACCATCGACCGGGCCGAGGCGCTGATCGAGGCGGATCCTCCGAGCCCGGATGTCGCCAATCGCACGATGGGGTGCATCGAGGCGATGCGCGGTGTGTCGGCCTGGCTCACCGGCCAGGAGGACCAAGGTGTCGAACGGTTGCGACGCGCGGACGAGTTGCTGCCCGTCGACGAACCCCGCAACTTGGCATGGGCGGTGCTCGTGCTCATCTTCGCGTTGTACTCGTCGGGCGACCGACGCGGGGCGCATGATCTGATCGAGCAAGCCCGCCGAGACCCTCGATTCGGGTCGGGCAGGTGGTCCCCGTCGGAGACTGCAGACGTGTACATCAGTTGGTTCGAGCTCGATCTCCCAGCGCTGAAGCGACACGCGATCGCGAGTTGCGAAAGTGGTGTACGTGTCAACTCGGTCGCAATCGAAGGGAACGCCCGCTATTACCTGGGCCTCGTCGAGTACGAACAGGGCCGGATCGAGCACGCCGCGCAGCACTTCACGAAACTGGTCGACGCGCCGACCAAGTTCCGCACGAACGAACTCATCCACGGCACCGTGCAGCTCGCGTTGTGCCATGTTGCGGGCGGCGCCATGCACGAGGCACAACGTCTGGCCGACGACGCCTCGCTGTACGCGTCGGAGGTCGAGACCGCTGATTTCGTCCCACTGGTCGACGCGTTCCAGGCCGAGCTTGCCCTGCGGCAAGGCAACGTCGGCCGCGCCGCCGCGTGGGCGGATCGGTTCGACCCATTTCCGATGATCCGTGCCCCCATACGCTACGACCCGGTGGTCACGCTGGTCAAGGTGCTGCTCGCCGAGGGTTCCGACATTTCGCTCGAACGGGCCGATCACGTGCTGACGTCGTACCTCGACTTCGCCGAACAGGGCCATATGAATCCCAGCATCGTGCGATACAACGGACTGCAGGCGCTGCTGCTCGCAACTCGCGGCGACGACGAACGGGCGGCCGAGTGCTTGACCCGAGCCGTGTGCATCTCGCAGCCGGGAGGTGCGGTCCGCCTGCTCGCCGATCTCGGACCTGACCTCGTTCCGCTGTTGAGCCGCCTCGAGGTGCACGGCAGCCAACTGGCCCACGTCGCCGCAATCATCGCTGCCATCGGTGGCATGGGTGGCGAATCGTCAGCGTCCGGCGACGGCGAAGTTGGCGGCCGGATCGACATCGGAGCCGGTCAAGTGCTGACCCAACGGGAATCGGACGTGCTCCGGCTCCTCGCGCTGCGGTACTCCAACAAAGAGATCGCGCGCGAGTTGTTGGTCTCGGCGGCCACCGTGAAGAAGCACACCGTCAGCCTGTATCAGAAGCTCCACGTCAGCAGCCGCCGCGAGGCGGTCGAGAAAGCCACTGCGCTCGGCTACTTGCACGAGTGAGCAGCGTTCCTCGCTCGCGGCTCAGGTGACCGGTTCGAAGTCGTTGAGTACCCAGGTCTTGTCGATGTACCCCTCGGTCGGCCCGTAGAAGCGGAACACGACGAAGAAGCCGATGGCGGGATCGGTCTTGATCCAGTTCGTGTGCTTGCCGTCCGGTGCGGTTGCGCCGAAGTAGATGTCGACGGAGCCGTCGTCGTTGACATCGGGGTCGTCGAGGCTGCCGACGGTGATCGGCCCGTCGGAGTCGAGCAGGCTCCGGCTGACCGGGTTGTAGGCGGTGACCGCCCAGAACCGCTTGACGGGAGGCTTGGCCGGAACCCGGAGCCGGTACTGCTTGTCGCCGAGGAGGTAGTCACCGTCCTTGTCGCGGAACGCCGTGAGGTAGGAGGTTCCGACGCCCGGTGTGGTGGAGAGCAGGCTCGGCGAGACACAGATCGCCTGATACAGCCAGAGCGTCTGCGCATCGATGTCGACGACCCCGTCGACCATGAACTCGGTGTTGCGGACGAACATCTTCTCCCAGTGGCGCTCCGGCCAGTAGCGGATCTCGGGGTCGCGGGAGGCGTAGACGATGGCGCGCGACATGGCGACGCCTTGCTTGGCGGCCTGGTCGAAGATGCCCTGCATCCGAGCGTCGGGAGCGAACGGTTTGCCCTTTTCGATGCCGAGGGTGGCCAGTCGACCGAGGAGCTCGTCGTCGAACAGCGCGGTCGGCTCGTATTGGATGATCTCGTTCAGCATCTCGTAGACGGAGCCGTCTTCGGGAGCCAGGGTGTTCGCGCCCATTCCGGAGATGTTGATCGCCGTGTGATCGCGAGGTCCGCTGGCGAGCGGGTACACCTTCAGCCGATCCTCGAACCACTGCACGGCGTCGTCGCCGGTGCCGACGTCGAAGCCGCGCATCATCGCCCAGATCCGGTAGCTCGGTGAGTGGACGACGAAGTGGTCACTCGGCTCGTCTCCCGGTGTACCCGGGGGGAACGAAGAGGTACTTGCCGCCCTTGCCGTTGTCGGGTCCGGTCGGGCCGAAGTCGGTGAGGAACTTGAAGTACCCGTCGTTGGCGTTGCCCATCATGCCCGCGGGGATCTCCACCACGGTCGGACCGTCGACCCTGAGGTCGAGCGAGGCAACGGCGTAGACGGTGCTGTTGTTGCCGGTGAGGTAGTTCTCGCTGGGGTGCATGAAGTCGGCGAACACGCCGATGTCCGAGGAGGTCCTGAACCCGAAGTCGCGGACCTGTGCCTTCACGATGCTGTAGACCGACAGCGCCGGATAGAAGTCCATGTAGGCCTGCGTGGCGCGCTGGAGATCGAGTTCGTCGTAGATCTTCTCGGCCGACTCCGCTGTCGGGAACGATCCTCCGACGAACTCCAGGGTGCCGAAGTTGGTCTCGATCGTGTCGGACGCCGGTATGAAGTCGGCCGCCGTCTGCTTCGCTCCAGCAGACTCGAAGAGGTTGGCCGTCGGCTCGGTTGATGACATGGTCGTTGCTCCTGGTGCTCGGTTGTGTTCGTTTGGTTCGTTCTCGGCGTCGCTGCTATTCGACGAGCTTCACGTCGTTGGGCACCCACGTTTTGTCGTTGAAGGCGTTGAGCGGGCCGTAGTAGCGGAAGTACACGAAGAAGCCCTGATCAGGCAGGGTCTTGACCACGTTCTGCTTCGGAATGCCGTCGGGCACGTCGGTCGCGAAGTAGATGTCGATCGAGCCGTCATCATTTGTCGCCGGCGGCGGGTCCTGCTGGCTACTGATGCTCGGGTACGGCTGGCTCTGGATCTCGCAACGGCTCCAAGGGTCGTACACGGTCACGGCCCAGAAGAGCGCCACGGGGACCTTGGGTGGCACGTTGACCTTGTAGGTCTTGTTGCCGTCGAAGAAGTTGCCGTCGCTGTCCTTGTAGGTCGTCTGATAGCGGGATCCCTTGCCCTCGGGCATCTGGGCCGCCATCGCCGGCGTGATGCCGTCGGCGGTGAAGTGGAAGACGGTGCGGGCCTCGAGGTTGATGTAGTCGTCCTGGTAGAAGGTCGAGTTGTTGGTGACGTAGGGGCTCTCCCACCGCCGTTTCGGATAGACGACGGCCTGGTCGTCGCGACAGTTGAAGGCGATGACGCGGGACATCGCCACGCCTTCGACGGCGGCCTGGGCAAAGATCTTCTGCATCCGGGCGTCGGGGCTGAACGGCTTGCCGTTCTCGATGCCGACCGACGCGAGCCTTCCGAGGAGTTCTCGGCCGAACGCGTCTGCCGGTTCGTAGTTGATGATCTGATGCATCCACTCGAACGCCGAACCGTCCTCGGGAACCAGCGTGTTGATCGGAACACCGGAGACGTTCGTGTAGCGCCCATCCCGGGGGCCGGTCGACAGCGGATAGACCTTGCAGCCCTCACGAATGAACTTCATCGCTTTGTCGCCGAATCCGACCTCCGCGGCGTTGGCGCGGATGAACGAGAAGTTGACGTAGGTGGGCGAACGGAACACGAAGTAGCCGTCGGGTACGTCGCCGTCGTAGTCCGGCGGAAGCACGAGGTACTTGCCGCCCTTGCCCTCGTCCTTGCCGGTCGGGCCGATGTCGAGCACGAACTTGAAGGTGTGATCGTCGAGCGGTCCCATCACGCCCGGCGGAACCTCCACGACGGTCGGCCCGTCGACCTTGGTGTCGACCACGATCATGACGTAGATGCTCTCGGTGTTGCCCGTCAGGAAGAGCGCCTGGGAGTCCAGCCGGTCCGCCGTCACCGACACATGGGAGCAACTGGCTGCGCCGTAGTCGCGTACGACCCCGGTGAGCATGCCGTGCATGGAGAGGGCCGGATACATGTCCAGGAAGAGCTGGGTAGCGCGCTGCAGATCGAGCTCGTCGTAGACTTTCTGCACCGTGTCGTCGGTCGGGTAGCCGCCGCCGAAGTCCAGGTTCCCGAACCGGGTCGTGATCTGCCCGGGGGCCGGACTGAAGTCCTGTGACTGTGATGCGCCGTTGGCGTCGAAGATGCTCGTGGTAGCCATGATTGAGTCTCCTTGCAGTGCTGTTGGTGTGTGTGCGTGTGTGTGAGGTGGTGCTGCCGGGCGGGTCAGCTGGGGGGCAGCGACCCGCCCGGCGGGGGGGTGTCAGGAGTCGACGGCGTCGCCGATTTCGTCGTCCGACTTTGCCAGCGCCTTCTGGAGCTTGTCGTAGTCGTCGGCATCGATTGCCTTGTTGATGCGCTTGCTCGAGTTGTCGAGCGCCTTCTCGACTCGATCGAGGTACTTGTTGTCGATGACGACCACGACCGCCGACGAGTCCGGCGGCAGGTACTCGTCGAGTTCGACGCCGAGTTCCTTTTCCTCGTGCTTCTTGGTGAAGTGGCCGAGCAGCGCGCCGATCCCGGCGCCGATCGCGGTCGCTGCGAGCAGTGGCGGGGCGAACAGTCCGACGACCAGGCCGACGCCGCCACCCATCACTGCGCCTGCGCCGACGGTGCCGTCACCCTTCTCGAGGACGTCGACGTTGCCGTCGGCGTCGCGACTCATCACGACGGCGGCTTCGACTTCGAGGTCATCGCCCTCCGCAGCCTTGAGGCTGTCGAAGTCCTGCTTCGCCGACGCAGCATCGTTGTACGCCGCGACGTACAGCATGAGGTTCATTTCATCTGACATGGTTCTGCTTCCTTGTTGGTGGTGGATTGTTGGTTGAGTGGGGAATGGGAGTGCTGCGGGTCACCGCCGGCCGATGGTCACACCTCGATGAAGTTGGGCCGAGCGATGAAGTAGATCAACATCCCGAGGATCGGGATGAACAGGACGAGGAGCAGCCAGCCGAACTTGCCGAGGGCGCCGACGTCGGGTCGCATGAAGATGTCGACCACCGTGTAGATCCATGAGATGAACAGCGGGATCGCGATGAAGACGACGAGGAAGAAATCCCAGAAAGCCATGATGTGCTCCTTTGGTGGTGGGTGACACTTGGTGCTTCCAGCTGTCACTCTCGTCGTCTCGCACGCTCGGCGCATCCGCCAAAACGGTGCTCTCGGGGAGAATCCGTCGTCTGGGCTCCGGTCTGTCGAAGGTCGAAGGTCGAAGGGTCAACCCTCGATGGGTCAGCGCCCGGTGGTGCTTGCGTCGACGGCGTCCCTCACGGTCGAATGGAAGCGGTGTTCGCCGATCTCATCGAGGTCGCCGGACAGCACCATGAGCTGCTTGGCCCCCTCGTGCAATCGGGCGACGGCGAGCTCGACCCCGTAGCGCTTGGCGTATCGGAATGTGCTGCTCAGGGCAGCAGCGCCGGTGCTGTCGACGAACGGTATGACTTCGCAATCGATCACCACGGTCGTCGGCAACGAGCCGCTCTTTCCGGCGTCGATCAGTAGTTGTTTCGTCGCATCCTCGAACGCCTCGGCGTTGGAGAAGACCAGTGGCGCCGAGAATCGGAAGACGATGATGCCTGGGACCTCGTGGGCGTCGTTCTCGATCGTTTCGGTGTGGGACCCGTACGACGCAGTCATGGCCTCGAAGTCGCCGGTGGACTCCTCTCGACCGAGTACGGCCGTTCCCGGGAAGCTCACCCGGTAGAGGAGGTGTGCGATCGACACCACGATGCCGACGATCA